>CAWGWZ010000022.1:0-466622 GCA_963826305.1 uncultured delta proteobacterium
GTCTCATTGAAGAAAAATTTTGGCAGAACTTTTGTCGGGCTATATTCAGGGAAGATTTAAGCGACAAACAATATGAGACTGGTCCAATGGGGGATGAGGTAAGAAAGGAGATAAAAGAAATAATAGAAAAGAAGAATTTGTCTGAATGGCTCGAAATATTTGAGAATCAAGATATCTGTTATGGCCCTGTGCTATGGCCAGATGAGACATTCAAGGACTCTCATTCAATGGCAAGAGACCTATTTATCTCTTTAGATTTCAGGGGCAAAAGCCTGCCTCAAGCAAACTTTCCAATAAAATTTTCAGAAAGTAAGATCAGTGTTCAAATACCTCCACCCGCTTTAGGTCAGCACACCAATAAAGTGTTGACAGGATTAGGATACTCCAAGGATGAAATTGATGGATTGCGTAAAAAAGGAATAATCTGATTCAACATTTTTCATCCGAAGAGGAAGATCATCACTCTATGTGATGATCAATAAAGTCAAAATGTTTAGAGGAGGATTTTGTGGACTTTAATTTAGCAGAAGAACAGAGAATGTATCGTGAAATGGCTCGGAAATTTGCCGAAAAGGTCATCAGGCCAAGGGCCTTTGAAATGGATGAGAAGGCAGAATTTCCCTATGACATCGCCCAAAAAATGGGGGAATTAGGATTCATGGGTATTCCTTTTCCTGAAAAATATGGGGGAGTGGGGGGCGACTGGGTGTCGATGATGCTCTGTATTGAAGAGATATCCTGGGGCGATATTTCCCTGGGAACCCTTCTGGATGTGACCACAACAGTTGTTGCAAACCTCCTATATACTTTTGGTACCCAAGAGCAAAAGCAACGTTGGCTGATCCCCATGGCACAAGGTAAGGAAATCGGTGTTTTTGGTCTTACAGAACCGGATTCAGGTTCGGACGCATCAGCCAGCATAACAAGGGCTTTTTTAGATGGGGATGAATGGGTTATTAATGGCCGAAAGCAATTTATTACCAATGTAGGGTTAAAGAATGCGTCTGTCATGATCACTACTGTAAAGATCAGAAGCCCGGAGACAGATAGGGATGTCATCAATAGCATCATCATTCCTGTGAAGACACCAGGCTTCATCATTGAATCTAAGTATTCAAAATTAGGTTGGCGTGCCTCGGATACTCACCCAGTTGCCCTTGAGGATTGCAGAGTCCCAAAGGAAAACTTGCTCGGTGAACCGGGTCGCGGTTTTGCCCATCACCTTCAAGTTTTGGCCACTGGACGGATATCGGTGGCTGCTATGTCTGTGGGTCTTGCACAAGCCTGTTTGGATGAGGCCCTATCTTATGCAAAGGTTCGTGTCCAATTTGGTCAACCTATCTGTAAGTTTCAGGGAGTCTCTTTTAAGCTTGCAGACATGGCGACTGAAATTGAACTTGCACGATTAATGTATCTGAAGGCAGCCTGGCTGGCAGACCAAGGAGAGGATTTCAGGAAGGAGTGCTATATGGCCAAACTTTTTGCCTCAGAAGCAGCCAATCGTGCTGCTAATTCGGCTGTTCAAATACACGGTGGTTATGGTTTCACAAACGAGTACCCTGTTTCAAGATGGTGGCGGGAAGTTAAGATCAATGAAATTGGGGAAGGCACCAGCGAAGTTCAGCGAATGCTTATTGCTCGTCTTTTAGGTTGTTGATATAATACTCCCCAAAAACTGGACAGAGGTATAAGGTGCATGTTAGCCTGCCGTAACCGAGAAGGAGGAATGGCACGATGCGTAACATAGTGTATGCCAAAAAATTGATACAAAAAGTGGCTATTGTAGGAGTTGGACGTACCGTCTGTGAGGGAAAGAAGGAAACCTTTTATTACTGGGAGGAGGTGAGAGATGATGTAAGAAAGGAATTGTTTGTACAGCGAAATGCCTAAATTGGCAAGGTTGATTAGGAAAGGAGGAAAATAATGAAAAGGGTTAATTGGATTGTAGGATTAGTTGGGATGGCTGTGATATTGAGTTTGGTTTTACCTTGTGAATCTGCTGAGAAGGCACCAATCAAGATAGGTTTGGTCCGTGATTTGACAGGATCGACAGCTGCAACTGGAATTGCTAGCTCACATGGCTATCTGGATTTTATTGATTACATCAATGGAAAGGGCGGAGTTCAGGGATATAAAATTGATGTGAAGATGATGGATGGCAAGGAGAGCATAACTGAGGAAACTCGCGCCTTTAATGAATTCCGAATGTGGGGAGCCGTAGCAATATATGGTTGGAGCACGCCTGGTACAACGGCCCTCAGGGAGTCGGCTATGAGGGAGAAGATTGCTTACTTTGGCCATACCTGTTCATCGACATGTGCTATGCCTAAAGAATACCCTTATACCTTCATCTTCGCTACCACTTACACGGATCAAATTATATCAGGCCTTCAGTATATAAAAAGGCAAGGGGCAAGGAACTTTGTATTTCTCAGGGATGATATAGAGGCTTGGAAGACAACTGAAAAAATCATTAAGAACGAGGGCGTTGCCGAAAAAATTGGATTAACCTGGTTAGAGACAGTGGTAGAACCTATCAAGGCGACTGACGTTACCTCTCAAATGGACAGATGTAAGAAACTGAACCCAGATTTTATAATTACTCCAAATACACCGGATACCTATATTCCCACTTTAAGAGATGGGATAAAGGTAGGGATTCCTGCAAGTAAGATTGTGGGAACAACGCTATGGTGTATGCATCCCACCATACCTCTGAAGTTAGGAGAAGCGGCAGAGGGAAATATTGCATCGGGAGTATTTCCGATCCGCGGAATGGATTGTGGTGTCAACAGGGAAATAGCTGAGTATGCCAAGACCCATCCCGAAGCAGATAAGTGGTGGTGGGATGCTCAATATGTTCAGGCATGGATGCAGGCTAAGCTTTTCTACGCAGCTTTGGATAAGGTGATAAAGAGGAATGGTGGCAAGACACCTGAAGATTTGGCAACTTTTCGGATCCAGTTTAAAGAGGAGATGGAAGGTCTTAAAGGGCATGTAATGGGTGAAGATTTGCCGGCTATTGATATGAGTGATCACAAAGGTTGGCCTGCAGGGCACTTTTATCAGATTAAAGGTGGGAAGTATCTGCCTGTGGGTGATTGGATTTATGTAAAAAAGTGAAGATATATTGGGATTCCCCCTTAAGGGAGGGTTTATTCTCTCTTAAGGGGGATGAGAAGGTTTTTGCTGTGGGGTAAAGTTGCAATGCTAAGATTGAATAATGTGGAAATTCGCTATATGCGCTATATTTTAGCTGTTAAGGGTGTATCTTTAAAGGTGCCTAAGGGAAGTTTTGAGGTCATCTTAGGCACAAACGGTTCAGGGAAGAGCTCCTTGCTAAAAGGAGTAGCAGGACTTTTGCCCCTAGAACGAGGAGGTGTTACGAAGGGGGCCATAACCTATACCCAGGACGGGCATGAGGAGCGACTGGATCATCTGTCTCCAATGGAGATAGTAAAGAGGGGAATAGTGCTTGTCCCTGAAGGAAGGAGAATATTTACTGAATTAACGGCAGAGGAAAATCTTCTCAGTGCTACCTATACCAGGAGAAAGAGCCCAACGATAAAGGAGGATTTAGAAACTGTATATGAGTATTTTCCTCAGTTAAAAAAGAGGGCTACGGTAAGGTCTGGTTATTTCTCTGGTGGTGAGTTACAGATGTTGGCCATAGGTAGAGCATTGATGGCAAAACCAAATTTTCTTATTTTGGATGAGCCTTCCCTGGGATTAGCACCTTTACTAGTTTCTTTGATTTTGGAAGTGCTTAAAGAGCTAAACCAAAAGGGAATGACAATCTTACTGGTAGAGCAGTTTGCCGAAGCTGCTCTCAATGTAGCTGATTATGTATCCGTCATGGAAAAGGGGCGAATAGTTGTAGAAGGCAAGCCAGAGGAGATAAGAAACCATCCAAATGTCCGGGAATTTTATTTGGGAATTGTAGGCTCCGAAGTAAAAAAGATGAAGGATATAAAGTTCTACCGCAGGAAAAAGAGGTGGTCTTCTATATAGGCATGTTGGAGAATTAATATGAACGAAGCTGGTGGGTATGGAATCCTGAACCTGGAGCACGTAAGGCGCAGTTTTGGTGGGCTGCAAGCTGTGGATGACGTGAGCTTTCATGTAAAAAAGGGGGAATTTTTTTCTCTAATAGGGCCAAATGGGGCAGGTAAGACAACTTTATTAAATTGCATTAATGGGTTTATCCCTGCTGATTCAGGCAAGATCTCCTTCAATAACGAAGAAATAACCTCTTTAAAACCGGCTGAGAATATGAAGCGAGGAATAGGAAGAACATTTCAGCATGCTGAACTTTTTAGGAGCATGTCTGTAATAGATAACATTAAAGTAGGACTGCATCAACATATACGGGGTAACCTTTTAGGACAATTAATTTATTTTGGTTTTGCTCGACGTGTAGAAGAAAAATTTAGAGCGGATATTGAGGAACGAATTATAGACCTTTTGTGTTTAGAACCTTACCGGAAGGCCCCTGTCGGTGCTTTGCCGTGGGGGATCCAAAAAAGGGTGGATCTTGCCCGGGCTTTGGCATCAAATCCAAAACTTCTTCTTGTAGACGAACCAACCGAAGGTATGACTTTGCAGGAAAGAGAAGATATAATGCGGTACGTCCTTATTGTTAGAGAATTTCGGGACGTGACCGTTCTCATGATTGAACATGACATAAAGGCTGTAGTTGACGTATCAGATCGGGTTGGTGTAATGAACTTTGGGAAGTTAATAGCTGTTGGCGAACCACAGGCAGTCTTGGATGATCCTGAAGTTCAACGAACCTATTTCGGAAAAGGATAAGCGATGGTGAATCCAAAGCCAGAGGTATTACCGAGTCTCCTATTTGAACATGTGCTTAAGAGGCCAAATGATGTCGCTCTGCGGTGGAAGAGGTATGGAATCTGGAAGGAAATAACTTGGAGTCAATATGCTGAGAAAATGGCACAGGTAGCCCTAGCACTCGAGAAGTTAGGGGTGAAGAGAGGAGAGGTGAGTACTTGTATTTCCACAAACCGCCCCGAATGGCTTTATTGGGAATTGGGAAGCATGCTAATGGGCGCTCTATCCTTTGCAATTTTCCCCGATATTGAAGATATTGAAATGATTTATCACTATCTCAATATTGCCCATTCAAGGATCATTTTAGCTGAAGATCAGGAACGAGCCGATAGAATTTTAGCCCTTAGAGAAAGATTGCCAGAATTGGAGCGCGTTGTAGTTGCGGAATTTAAAGAGGTAGCTCACTATCATGATCGTTTCTTTATGAGTTTTGACGAGCTATTGGAATTGGGCAGAGAAGAGTTGAGGAAAAATCCAGACCGAGTAAATTCGCTCCTGGAAAGATTAAACCCTGACGAACCCTGTATTTTATCAACTACTTCAGGTACTACCGGACTCCCTAAGTTGGCCATCCTGACTAGTAAAAGTTTTGTTAGCATGGCTACATATTTAAATGGAATAGATACCGCTAAACCTGGCGAGCGATATGTGTCGAATTTAACCACTGGCTGGGTTGGGGAAAGGATGATGTCTATAAGCTGGGCACTTGTAGCAGGATTTACTGTTCACCTTCCCGAAGATCCTGAGACAATATGGGAGAACATCAGGGAAGTTGCTCCTACGGTTATTTTTGCCCCTCCCAGAACATGGGAAGGAATTCAAACATGGATTGAAATAGGGATTAATGATACAGACCTCCTAAAGCGCGTGGTGTATAGAGATCTTCTCGCTCGTGCCTATAAAATTCAGACTAAGCTATCAGATACAGGGCATATTTCATTGATGGGAAAATTTATTCTGTGGCTAGCACGTGCTATTGTATTGAATAAAGTAACGGACTATTTTGGGATTAATAAACTACGTTATGCTTATACTGGTGGCTCAGCTATAGGGCCGGAAGTGATTTTATTTTTTCGGACATTGGGGGTAAATGTTAAACAAATTTATGGGCAATCTGAGTCAAGCGGCATAGCAGTGGTGCATAGAGATGGTGACGTAAAGGCTGAAACGGTGGGAATACCTTTGCCCTCGATAGAGGTGGCGATAACGGATGATGGTGAGGTGCTAATAAGAGGAGACAGCGTCTTTAAAGGCTACTTTAGGAACGAGGAGAAAACTCGTGAGATTTTAGTAGATGGGTGGTTGCACACAGGTGATTACGGTTATGTGGGGGAGGAAAACCATCTCTGGATAATTGATAGAATAGCAATGATGCAAAAAACCCGTGATGGGCTTGTTTTTTCACCCCAATATTTGGAAACAAAAATGAAGTTTAGCCCTTATATTAGGGAGGCAGTTGCAGTAGGGCAGGCAAAAGACTTTATAGGAATGTTGATTCAAATTGACATGGAATCCGTGGGCAATTGGGCTGAGGCAAGGAACATTCCCTATACCACATTTAGCGACCTCGCTGGTCATACCGAAGTTTATAAATTAATCGAAGGAGAATTCAATAAGATAAACAAGTTAATACCAGAGGATATGAGGCCAAGGAAATTTGCCCTGTTGAAAAAGGAGTTAGATCCGGAATTAGGGGATATTACATATACTTCCAAGCTTCGTCGGGAGAATGTAATGGCAAGAAACAAAAAAACTCTCGATGAACTTTTTGGTGAAGAAGAATGATTTACGCTATGTCTAATCTTCTCCAGAGCGTACAAACCCCCATGCCTGGGATAGGTACAACGAAGGATGAAAATGCGAACTTGTAATCATGCATGATAACGGATATTTAGATGCATTTTCATATAAACATTTTTTAGGATAAAAAAATGGATGCATTAATAATTGGCATAATGTTGGGGGGGGTATATGCGTTGGCCTCCGTTGGCTTTGTTATAATCTATTCCTCTACAAAAGTACTAAACTTCGCTTATGGGGAAATGATAATGCTAGGCGCATATTTGACTTTTCTATTTTTGGATCAAATTGGAGGGATACCTGCACCAATTGCGATACTCTTAACAATTATTTCCATGGTGGCTTTCTCCTTTATAGTTGAACGAATTATTTTAAGGCAACTTATTGGTAGGTCGACAATATTTAACACGATCATGGTGACGATAGGTCTTGCAATGGTAATGCGGGGGGTGGTGCGTATCATATGGACAAGCGAGAATAGGGTTATGTCTCCTATTGTACCTCTTAGTCCCATAGTTTTAGGCCCCTTTTCGATAACTCCGATTTACTTATTTGGCCTGTCCCTCCTCATAATAATTTTAGGTGGCTTGGCCATATTTTTAAGGAAAGCAATCGCAGGCGTTGCGATGAGAGCAGTTTCAAACGATGAAATGGGGGCTTACTCAATAGGGATAAATATCCCGAGGATGCTTGTTTTAGCTTGGGGCTTGGCCGGTGTAACAGCGGCTTTCGCGGGCATAGTACTGGCAAACTTGGGGTTACTAAGCCTCGGACTTAAAGATTTATTAGTGGTTGTTTTTGCTGCGGTGGTATTGGGCGGACTAGAAAGTATAAAAGGCGCTGTGATCGGCGGAATGGTTATCGGTTTAGTAACTTCCTTCAGTGCTGCGTACTTGGATTCTTTTACAGGATGGCCTATATCTTTTATTATGCCTATGGTTGTGCTTGTTATACTAATTCTTGTGCGCCCTTACGGTCTTTGGGGCGTGGAGGTAATTGAGAGGCTTTAGGGGGAGAAAATGGCACGTTTATCGGCTGGGCAGTATTACACAAGCTACCATGATGATGAGATATACGTAATGCTTCAGAATCGCTTTAGAACTGGGGCTTTGATCGGTTTGCTCATTTTTTTCCTCGTTTTGCCGCAGGTTCTTAATAGCTATTTTGTGTATATTATGTGTTTATGGGGCATTGCTCTCATTGGAGGAATTGGGATGAGCATACTGTTGGGGATGACAGGGCTTATTTCTCTCGCTCATGGCATTCTTCTTATGATTGGAGGGGTAACTGCTGCTAATTTGGTCAACAAATTGGGTGCCCCATTATGGGTTACTATTCCGAGTGCTGGTATTGTTACTGCTTTTGTTGGGGCTGCTATTGGACTGTCGGCCGTAAGGCTTAAAGGTTTCTACTTGGCTTTAGCTACGCTTGCCGCTCAATATATATTATACTGGGTCCTATGGAACTGGGACACGGTTTGTGGTTCGGCTGGCATAGTTCTGGGGGTTCCTTCCCTTTTCGGAATATCTTTGCGCGATTACAAACGTTATTACTATCTGATCTTCATTATTGCTGTAGTCCTTTTTTGGGCGGCTGCCAACTTAAAATTGACTAAAACAGGCAGGGCTTTCCAGGCAATCAGGGATAGAGATATTGCAGCTGACCTTATGGGTATATCATTGCCAAGGTATAAGTTACTTTCATTTGTCATGAGTTCCTTTTACGCAGGGATTGCAGGAGCCCTTCTGGTACACATGCTGACTTTAGTGCCTTCAGAGTATTATACTTTGGAACTCTCAATAGATTATTTAGCTATGATTCTTATTGGAGGTATGGGTTCCCTATTCGGTGTTATTATAGGCTCCTTTTTTGTAATTATAATACCAATAGTTTTGGAATCTGCAGTGTCAGGTTTGCCTGCTATTTTCCCGTTCTTGGAATTGGGGTCTCTAGTAAGCGGAAGCCGGGAGCTTTTCTTTGGCCTCTTAATAATGATATTTCTAATTTTTGAACCCCAGGGATTGACTAAGATATGGACTGATTTATTTACTTATTTCAAATTGTGGCCGTTTTCATATGAAAGGTAAAGCATAAGAAAATGAAGTGGCAAGTATTATTTACTACGCGGTTTTGTGATGTGGTGAAGGATTGGGTGTCTATTTTGGTATATAAAGACGGCACGGCAAAATGTGCTTATTTCTCAAAATACATAGCCACGGAAAGCACTCGAAAGGAAAAGAGAACTCAAAGCAAGAAAACAATGGTGTGCAAGGGTCCTTCTTGTTCCTTGTGTACTGCTTATAAGGAAGAGGTTTTCCGTCGGGATGCTAAGGCAGCTTAAGCTTAGTAAGTCCCGAGGAGATTTAATAAGTAGGCACTTTTCTTCAGCAAGAAGATGACAAGACAAAATTCGAGTGGAGAAGTGATAAGATTTGCAGCTGAGAGGGATAAATCAGCGGCTCTAAATGGGTAGAGGTTCAGTTATTCATGAGGCCCCCCTATTATTTGTTGTATTGATACAACTATCTACCACAATTCTTTTATGATTACAATAAAAAAAAGTAACTTCTCATCACATCTTTGAAAAAATGTAACCAATTGACTTTTTACGAGACCATCAAGCATAAAATAACTTACATTTAATAGATTGCTAATTTTCTCGGGGGTTATTGTAAGGTAGGTAACAAGATTAAGGAAGTAACATAGGTAGAAGAATTGGGTTGATCGACTTTCTGGGAGCCAATGATTTGGTGACCCAAAGCCGATCTTGCTTACTTAAATTGGCTAATCAGAAGTAAAAAATATAACTGTTCGGATTTATTTCAAATTTCAAATTAATGATCTTTATATTTTAATTAAAGGAGATAGAACATGGAGACGAGTCGTAATTGGGAAAAGCTGGCTCAAGGGATGGAATGTTTATTGCGCCTCAAATCTTTTCCTGTGGCCTTTAAGCTTCTCGAGAGCAGAGAAACTCTTTCTGACATTCCTCAACTTCGGCGAATGAAACATAAAGTCACCTTATGCCAACTTTTCACCGTCGTAAGAACCTTTGGCTGGACGGTGGGGTGTGATCTCGACGATCTCGTTTTACTTATGTGCGCTTCTATCATTGGACTTGCGGAGGTTCCAGAAAACATCAAGGATGGGACGATGCGCAATTTCTTTTGGACAAAGACAAGAGAAGATGCCAAGAAGTGTGAAGAGGCGATCCCACGGCTTCCGGTAGGAGAACATGAGGCGGTATTAATGGCCCCTCTGAGGGATAATATCTTCGACCCAGATATCATTCTGGTTTATTCGAATCCTGCCCAAATGATACTCCTCATCAACGGACTTCAGTTTGAGGATTATGAAGTGATGGAATTTTACTGCGTAGGAGAATCCTCGTGTTCCGATGTGATTGCGAGGTGTTACCAGCGAAAGAAGCCTTCTTTAACCATTCCCTGTTACGGAGAGCGTCGGTACGGCAATGCTCAGGATGACGAGCTTGTCATGGCCCTTCCTGCAGAAATGATGGAGAAGGCCGTGAACGGCTTGGAGGCACTACATAAGAAAGGAATTCGATATCCAATCAGTTACGCAGGTCTCCAGTTGGATGCAGCCCCCTCATTTCCAACACCCTATAAAAAAGATTACGTTCGGAGATGAAAGCCTTTTAGAGAAACAATGATTTAGGAGTCTTTTGAAAATTAAAAAACAAAGTGTTTAGAGTTAGTTGCAATAGTTTTTAAGAACCCTCCCATTGAAAATATTAAAATGAAGTTACGCCAAAGGGATATTATTTAGGCGAAATTGGACAAATTCGTTCAGAAAAGGGGTCAGCATGAGAGGGGTTTCTATTATCGGGATTGGGACAACGCCGTTTGGAATCTTAGAGAGAAAGTCTTTGAAGGAGATCGCCACACTTGCCTGCAGTGCGGCCATCAAGGACGCAGGGGTTGAGAAAAATGTCATCGAGGCCTTCTACTTAGGAAATTTCATCTCAGGAATTCTGCTTGGCCAGGAGACCATAGCACCTCTTGTGGCGAACAGTCTTGGGTTATCCAAGGACATACCCTGCACCAAGGTTGAGGGAGCCTGCTGTTCCGGTGGGATTGCCTTTCGCCACGGTTACCTTCTTGTCGCCTCTGGATTGGCAAACTTTGTTCTCGTGGCCGGAGTTGAAAAGATGAGTTCTGCCACAACAGGAAAAAATACGGAAGGTATCGCTTCGGCCCTTGACAAAGAGACAGAAGGTCGAACGGGTTTGACCTTTCCCGGGTTTTTTGCGTTAATTGCCAGGCGCCATATGTACCAATATAGGACCAAAATCGAACATTTCGGCTTGGTTTCTGTAAAGAACCATACCAATGGCATGGTAAATCCACGAGCTCGATTTCGAAATAAGACCACTCTTGAAGAGGTAATGGCTTCGCGAATGGTTGCAGATCCACTGAAGCTGTACGATTGTTGCCCTATCAGCGATGGTGCGGCAGCAGCGGTTCTCTGTCCTTCAGAGATCGCCCGCCAGTTTCATAGGGAACCAATCGATATCTTAGCCTCTGTTCAGACAACTGGATATAGTACAACTTATGAAATGGACGACCCCACAACCCTCATAGCCAGTGTTTCAGCGGCTCGAAAGGCCTATGAACTTTCCCACCTATCTCCCCAAGACGTTGATTTGGCCGAACTTCATGACTGTTTCACGATTGCTGAGATTGTGGATAGTGAGGATCTGGGTTTTTTCACTAAAGGCAAAGGAGGCTTTGCCGTTGAAGAAGGATTGACACATATTGGAGGAAAAATCCCTATTAATCCCAGCGGCGGTTTAATCTCGAAGGGGCATCCTATTGGTGCAACAGGGTTGGGTCAAGTTTTTGAAGTGGTTAAACAGTTGCGCGGAGAGCATGAGAATCAGGTTAGAAACGCTGAGATAGGTCTCACCCATAATCTCGGAGCCACAGGGCAGGTATGCACAGTCAATATTCTAAAAAGGAAGGATTAAGGCAAAAATGTCAGGTGAAAATCGAATGATCATTCTTCATTGTGAAGTTTGTGGAACCTTCCATATCCTCCCCAAATATCTTTGTACAAAATGTGGTCATGAATCCCTTAAAGAATTCACAGCATCAGGGACGGGAAGGATTTATACCTTTACCACAATTTATGCGGCCCCTGAATCATTCAAGGACCAAGTTCCTTATGACATTGCGATTGTCGAATTAGAGGAAGGTATAAGGGTTACAGCCAGAATTAAAAAGATGGATGAGGCACCGATCAAGATTGATGATCCAGTCCGATTTTTTAAGAAAGATGAAATCGGCTATTGGTTCAAAAAATAGAGGTGATCTATTTCAAGAAGGGAATCTAATACCAGCAAAAGGTATCAAAATCGATTTAGAGGAGGTAATGCACTTAATGGATAGCTTTAGGTTCACTCCCCCTTACGTTGAGATCGTGATGAAAAATTTCCCATATCTTCATTATGAGACTTGCCCGTTTACACCTGTAAATAAGGAATTAAAGGATTGCAAAGTAGCCTTGGTGACAACAGGAGGACTATATATCGAAGGAGAGCAGAGGCCTTACGATATGGAAAGGGAGAAACAGGACCCTGGGTGGGGTGATCCGACATATCGCATCATCCCGCGAAATGTCCCCAGAGAGAAATTAAAAATTGCACATCGACACTATAATAAGACCGGTGCTCGAAAAGATATCAATGTCCTGTTTCCTCTTGATCGATTCGGTGAACTGGAAAGCAACGGTGAAATTGGCTCACTGTCCGAAAATCATTATTCATTTCAAGGGAATATCCCAAACACCCACGACATTATCTTACGATTTGGAGTCGAAGTTGCTATTCGCCTTCGCATAGAAAAGGTAGATCTGGTTTTTATGACTCCTGCCTGACCTCTTTGCAATCACTCTGTAGGGGTGATCCAGCGCTTAATCGAAGATGCCGGAATCAGTACGATTCAAGTTAGCCTGATGTCTTATGTGCTTGAACGGCTTCTTGTTCCGAGGGCGGTGGCCGTGGAGTATCCTTTTGGCTTTACCTTGGGGAAGCCAGGAGACAGGGTCGGCCAGATGCAGATCATCAGGGAGGCCTTGAGAGCTGTGAAAACCATAGAGAAACCAGGTACGGTCATCGAGCTTCCCTATCGATGGGTCCGTGAAGAGACCGATGATCCGCGGTGGTATGACGGAAAATATTTTAAGCCTCCCGAAGAAAGGAGGATTTCAACTCAATCAAAAGAATAGTTTTATTGAAAGAGACAGATTTTTTTAAAAACCCTACCTATGAACGACGCGGGATTATTCCATTTTAAATGGTTTTTTCAACCTCATGAATGAGCTTTATTAAGTCCGTACATTGGCGCTTTAATTTATGAAGGGTTTGCTTTTTGGCCCCGGATTTCATTTTTCTATCCATTGTTTTGGATATCCTCGAGTCTCTGTCCTGTTCCGATAGCCTATTTCTAAGGTAGCCCGTTTCCAAAAAGTTGATGAAATGATCGGAAATCTGATCTGAGGTGTACTTAGTTTGACCTTCTTTGTACCATTTATAGATCCAGTTGCACATCCCTAGTATCGCGTAGGATTGCAACCGAGCGTCCACTTTCTTGAAGACCCCTTTTGAAACACCTTTCTCGATGATTTCTTCGAGGATGCGGTTATATTTCCTTTTTTCTTTGCGAATCTTCTGGTAGTCCTTTTCTGTGAGCTGGTTTTCCTCGCTGAAAAAGACAAAGAACATGGGAAGGCTCTTGATGATGATATTTTTTATATGATTGCGGACAAAGAGCCTCATCTTTTCTTCGGGGGGCAGGTCCATACCCAATATCTCAGTTGTCCCCATGAAGATATTTTTGACGGTATGGGCATAGATAATGGAAAGAAGTTCATCCTTACTGGAGACATAATGGTAAAGGGCAGCCTTGCTCACACCCAATTCTTTGGCCACATCATCAAGGGTGGTGGAGCTGTAACCCTTTTTTTGGAAAAGATCTGCGGCCGTATCGATGATCTTTTGTCTCCGTACGCTCTTATCCAACGTTTTAAAATCAGGATGTCTTCTCATTTTCTCCTCTGGCTATTTGGTTCTGTATGTTTAGCTCTGGAAGAAAAGACTTGACAACGGATCGGCTCTTGTATTATTAATGATTAACCGAAAAGTTAAAGAATCTTACTAATTGGTAACATAAACCGTGCTGAGAATCAAGCCAAATAAAAAATTGACATACAGGTTATAAAGGAGGGGAAGCGATGAGAGGATGCGGTTACGGAGATGAGGCGTATTCGAATTGGGACAATTATTTGAAGGCTTATTATGGGAAGCCGCGGAGTGCGAGGACCTGGTCGGGGTATGATGTGAAGGAGATCTATACTCCGGGGGATCGGGTGGGCAGGGATTATGGGGAGAGGGTGGCCGATGCGGGGCAGTATCCGTTTACCCGTGGGATTCATGGGGACATGTTTCGGGGTCGGTATTGGACTCGGCGGGAGGTGATTGGGATGGGTTCACCGGCGGATACGCATGAGCGAGTGAAGGTATTGGCGGATCATGGGGGGTCGGGGTTGAACACGATTGCAGACATTACGTATGAGATGGGTTTGGATGCGGATCATCCTTGGGCGATAAATGAGGTAGGATTGACGGGGGTGAACATTTCGCATATTCGGGACATGGAGGTGCTGACGGAGGGGATTCCTTTGGACAAGGTGAGTTGGTCGTTGATTACGGCTTCGCCTTCGGCGGCGGCGACGATGGCGCAATATGTGGCGGTGGCCGAGGGTCGGGGGTATGATATTCGGGGGCTTCGGGGTTCGGTGCAGAATGATCCGATCCATTTTCGGTATTGTGGGTTTCGGCCTGCCTGTCCTCTGGATCTTTCGATTCGGTTGGGTTGTGATGTGATGGAATATTGTACACGAGAGATGCCGAAGTGGTATTACACCACGGTGAACATGTATGATTTGAGGGAGCAGGGGGTGACAGCGCCTCAGGAGGTAGCCTTTGGTATGGGGATTGCGATGATCTACATAGATGAGTTGATTCGGCGGGGTCTATCGATAGATGAGTTTGGTCCTCGATTTACCTTCTATGTTTCGTGTCATATTGACCTTTTTGAGGAGGTGGCGAAGATACGTGCTGCGCGTAGGCTTTGGGCCCGTTTGATGAAGGAGAGATACGGGGCGAAAGACCCGCGGTCGATGCAGTTTCGTTTTGCCGTCCACACGGCGGGTTGTTCTCTTGTTCCCCAACAGCCCCTCAACAACATTGTTCGTATTTCCTACGAGGCCCTTGCTGCAGTGCTTGGTGGGGTGCAGTCACTGCATTGTTGTTCTTACGATGAGCCGATTTGTTTACCGACAGAGAGTGGGCATTTACAGGCACTTCGGACGCAGCAGATATTGGCTTATGAGACGGGGGTGTGCAACGTGGCGGATCCTTTGGGTGGGTCCTACTATGTGGAGGAGTTGACAGATAAGATGGAGGAGGAGGCGCTCAAGGTGATGAAGCAGGTGGAGGAGGTGGGGGGGATGGAGGAGGCGATACGGACGGAGTGGTTGGATCGGGAGTTTGAGAAGGAGGCGCTTCAGCGGCAGAAGGAGATAGATGGGGGGGAGCGGTTGATGGTGGGGGTGAACATCTTTACTACCGAGCCGGAGACGGAGACCCCGTTGGGGGTGCAGCGGATTCCATCGGAGTCTGCGGGGAGGCAGATAGAGGAGACGCGGGAGTTGAGGCGGACCCGGGATGGGGGTCGTTTAAAGGAGAGCATCAGACGGCTTCGGGACGATGCGGAGGAGAAGCGGAACGTGCTTCCTGCCATGATCGAAGCCACGAAGGCCTTTGCGACGACAGGGGAGTTATTGGGGACGGTGCGGATGGCGATGGGGTATTCCTATGATCCGATGGAGATCCTTGAGTCTCCCTTTTAGGGAGGGGAGGGTTTGAGGGATGAGGGGACGGTGTGTGCCAATTTTGAGGTAAGGCAGAGTTGAGGTAACCATGATGGAACAGAGAAAGATCAAGGTGGTGGTCTCTAAGGTGGGGCTCGATGGACACGACCGGGGGGCAAAGGTGATTTCGTCACTTCTGAAGGAGGCAGGGATGGAAGTCGTCTACCTCGGGATGTATCAGATGCCGGGAGATATCATCCGGGCAGCGATCGACGAGGACGCCGACGTGATCGGTGTCAGCTACCTTTCAGGAGAACACCTTGTTTTTACTCCGAAGATTATCGATGAGATGAAGAAAAATGGTCTTGATGATGTGCTTTTCATCGGAGGTGGGGTCATTCCCCCTGAGGACATCCCGACGCTGAAGGGGATGGGGCTTAATGAGATCTTCGTGGCGGGTTCCCTCACACAACCCATCATAGAATACATCAAGTCGCATGTCAGGAGATGAAGAGGGAGAGTCTTAGGCCGTCATGTCCCTTTCAAAAGAGAGTATTCCAGAGGCTGTGGAGAAGATCTTCTCCGGGGATCGGCGAGCATCAGGGCGCCTGATCACGCGGTTGGAAGATGGGGACGAGTGGGGCAGGGAGGTCATGAAGCTCCTCTTCCCCCGGACAGGTCGCGCCATCACCCTCGGGTTGACCGGGGCCAGTGGTTCGGGGAAGTCCAGTCTCGTCAATCATCTCATTGAGCGCTTTCGACAGAAGGGCAAGAGGGTGGGGGTGATCGCAGTCGATCCGAGCAGCCCTTTCTCTGGTGGGGCTTTCCTGGGTGACCGCATTCGTTTTCAAAGTCATACCAGGGATGATGGGGTATTTATTCGGAGCATGGCCTCGCGGGGTTATCTGGGGGGTGTTGCTCGGGCCACTACAGACGCTATGCGTGTGATGGAGGCCATGGGGTTTGAGGTGATCATGGTGGAGACCCTGGGTGCAGGGCAGGACGAGATTGATGTGATTCGATTGGTTCAGACCTGCCTCCTTGTGATCACACCTGGTATGGGAGACGAGATTCAGGCGTTGAAGGCAGGGATCATGGAGATAGGAGATATCTTCGTGTTGAACAAGTCAGACCTCGACGGGGCCATCCAAGTCCTTCGGAGCATTGAGGCCACTCTCTTATTAAAACCCATCCAGGAGGGAGAATGGAGGCCGAGGGTGGTTTCGACCGTGGCCATCAGTGGAGAGGGGATCGACGATCTGGTGAAGGAGATCCTTGCGCACCAGGAGTATCTTCACAACAGTGATGCGATGGAACGGGCAGCTTTCCAGCGGGTGGAACAAGAACTGGGTCTCATCTTTAGAGATGAGCTGGAACGGGTCATCTTCAAGGGCCTCAAGGGGACAGGGAAGAAGAGGCGTTACATCCGGAGCATTCTTGACGGAAAGTCTGACCCTTATACGGTGATCGAGGAGATCCTGGAAACTTTTCTGAAGAAGAGGTGATGGAATGGTGATTAGAAAAGAATCGCGAAGACGAAACCCAAAAGGAGGGGATGAAGAAACACATCTGAATCGGGTCATTCCGCCTCTCGATCGTCAGACCGACCAGAACGGGTTCAGGAATATCTCAGGTTTTGTGATCGATCCTGTTTACGGTCCCGAAAATATTGCCCGCCTCGATGCTGAGAGAGAGTTGGGAAGACCTGGCGAATTTCCTTTCACCCGTGGGATCCATAAGACAATGTATCGGGGCCGGCTATGGACCATTAGGCAACTGGGCTCTTTGGGCTCATCGGCTGAAGCCAATATGCGAATAAGAAACCTGCTTGCCCTGGGCGCCACGGGCGTGAGCATCTGCTTGGATATGCCTACGATCATGGGCCGCGACTCCAATGACCCTCTCTGTGAGGGGGAGGTGGGCAGTAGTGGCGGCGTGGCCATTGACTCCATCGCTGATGTGCACCAGCTTATGGATGGAATTGACCTGGATCAAGTCAGTATCAACTGGGTGTGTAATGCCCAGTCATGTGTTATCTTAGCCTTCTTTGTTGCTGTCGCCGAAGAGAGAGGAATTTCCGCCGACAAGCTCGCAGGGACGTTGCAAAATGATATCCTGAAAGAGTATCAGGCTCAGAAGTCTTACTACTTCCCTCCGAGACCGTCCATGCGTTTGACAGTTGATACCATCAAATACTGCTGCCGTCATATGCCCCGGTTCAATCCCATCAGCATCAGCGGCTATCACTTAGCCTCGGCTGGAGCGAATCCCACTCAGGAACTGGCCTTCACTTTGGCCAACGCGTTCACTTATGTGGAAGAGACCATCGAGGCGGGCGTGGACGTCGATCAGTTTGCTCCCAGGCTTTCCTTCTTTTTCAAGGCCCATAACGATTTTTTTGAGAACATTGCTAAGTACCGGGCCGCTCGTCGGATATGGGCGAGGGCGATGAAGGAGAAATATCGTGCCAAGGATGAGCGGTCGTGGCTATTTCGACTTCACACTCAGACCGCAGGCTCTTCCTTGACGGCCCAGCAACCGGAGAACAATATTATCCGAACAACCCTTCAGGCCTTATCCGCTGTACTGGCCGGAACTCAGTCCCTTCACACCAATGCCTTTGATGAAGCCCATGCGATTCCTTCTGCGAGGTCCGAGAAACTGGCTTTGAGGACTCAGCAGATCATTGCCCATGAAAGTGGAGTGATTAACACCATCGATCCTCTTGGGGGCTCCTATTATCTGGAGTCCTTAACAAATAAGATGGAAGAGGAAGCCTATCGGTATTTTGAGAAGATCGAACAACTGGGCGGTGTTCTAAAAGGAATCGAAAAAGGCTTTTTCCAGAGGGAAATTGCGGACTCCGCCTACCGGTACCAAAAGGACATTGAAAATAAGAGAAGGATCATTGTTGGGCTCAACGAATATATAGAAGATGGAGAAGAACCGAGTGAGCTAAGAGAGCCTGATCCTACCTTTGAGGCCAGGAAGATTGCTGAGTTGAAGGCCTTCAAAAGCCGACGAGACCCAAAGCGGGTTTCAGCCCGAATTGAACAGATTCGTGAGGTCGCGCAAGGAGAGGGAGAATTCATGCCTCTTTTAATCGAGGTTGTGAAAGATGGTTTGACACTGGGAGAGATTATCGGGGTGATGCGTGGGGTGTTTGGAGAATATCGGGAAGAGGCCATCTTTTGAAAACTGCCATCGGAGTCAGGGTTCATGAGAGAGACGAGAAAAATCAGAATATTGTTGGCTAAACCCGGTCTTGATGGCCATGACCGGGGGATCAAAGTGGTAGCCAGGGCCCTCCGGGATGCGGGCATGGAGGTCATCTACAGTGGACTCCACCAGACACCGGAGCAGATTGTGGGCACTGCCTTACAAGAGGGAGTGGATGGCATCGGTTTGAGCATCCTCTCCGGGGCGCACAATACCATCTTCTCAAAAATCATGGCCCTGCTGCAAGAAAAAGAGCTCTCCGATGTATTAGTGTTCGGGGGTGGGACGATTCCTCCAAAAGATCGGAAACGTTTGAAATCGATGGGAGTTGGGGAAATCTTTACTCCTGGAACCGACACCCGCGATATTGTCAATTATCTTCAAGGGGTTCTGGAAACTCGGAATGAATGGAAAACCTGATCCCTTTGCAGAATCTTACAAAACCAAAATGAAGTGGTTTAAGATTTCTGCCTATTTCTATTTTTTGAAAAAGTTGTTGCCTTTTTGCGAATGATTTTGTATTCTTCAAAAATAAATTTTCAATTGGGGAAATTTTTAAATGAGATCGAAAAGACGTTTATTCAATACCGATTCAGTTGAGAAGATAAGGCAAAAGGAAGAGAAGTGGCAAAGGGAAGTTTACGCGAAGGAGAAGGAGCGGCAGGGAGTCTTTGAGACCCTTTCTGGTATCCCTATCCAACCTATCTATACTCCTGAACACATTGCCGATATGGACTATCTCCAGGATCTTGGTTTTCCTGGAGAGGGGCCCTTCATCCGTGGTGTTCACCCGACGATGTACCGGGGTCGAACGTGGACGCATCGGCAACTTGCAGGATTTGGCCCTCCAGAGGAGACGAACAAGAGGTATAAATTTCTCCTGAAGCAAGGGGCCATGGGCATCAACGGCGTTTTTGATTATCCTACATTGAGGGGGTATGATTCTACCGATCCCGAGGCGTATGCAGATGTAGGTCGGGGTGGGGTTGCCATTGATACCGTAGAAGACATGCGTATCTTATTTGAAGGCATCCCGATTGATCGGGTGAGCAGTTCTTTGGTGACATGTCAGCCTATTGGAAACATCAGTGTCCAGTCGATGTACTTTGCCAACGCCCAGGCTCAGCATATCCCTTTCGATGAGCTGAGGGGGACGAGTCAGAACGATTTTTTGATGGAGACAACGGTGGCGATTGCTCCTGAGGTCTTACCTCCGAAGGTTTCGTTTAAATTGAGCTGTGATGCCATTGAGTATTGCACGAAATATGTTCCGCATTGGAACCCTGTCAGCTTTGCAGGGTACAACTATCGTGAGGCTGGGTGTACGGCGATCCAGGAGGTGGCTTTTGTCATTGCCAATGCGATTGCCTGTTCTGAGGAGTTGATGAGGCGAGGTTTGGATGTGGATCGATTTGCCCCGAGGCTGAGCTTTTTCTTCTCCGGCCACAGCGATTTTTTTGAGGAGATTGCGAAATATCGAGCGGCGAGAAGGACCTGGTATCGGGTGATGAGGGAGCGTTTTGGGGCGAAGGATCCTCGTTCTTTAGCATTGAGATTTCATGTCCAGACGGCCGGTGTTGCCTTGACAGCTCAGCAGCCCTTGAACAACATCTCGCGTGCGGCCTATCATGCCCTCTCGGCGGTGTTGGGAGGTGCCCAGTCGGTTCACATCGATGCCTATGATGAGGCGCTTTGTACACCCACCGAGCTCTCCTCCCTGACGGCGCTAAGGACGCAGCAGGTCTTGCAGTTGGAGACGAGGGCGACCCATACGATTGATCCCCTTGGGGGTTCCTATTTTGTTGAGTCTTTGACCAACCAGTTAGAAGAGAAGATCGGCGCCCTTTTGAACGAAATTGAGGCCATGGGCGGCATCGTGAAGAGCGTGGAGAAAGGGTGGGTACACAAGGAGATATCGAGTGCAGCCTATGAATATCAGAAGGCGATCGAGTCGGGAGAGGTGCCGATCGTGGGGGTAAATTGTTACAAGATTGAAGACGAGAAACTTCCCATTGAGCTCTTCAAGGTTCCAGAAACCCTTGAGGTGCAGCGGGCGAAGCTGGAGAGGATTAAGAAGGAGCGGAGTTCAGAAAAGGTACAGAAGGCCCTGGATGCTCTCCTTCGCTGTTGTGAGAAGGATGGAAACCTGATGGAGGTGGTGGTGGAAGGGGTGAAGGCCCACGTGACGGAGGGTGAGGTCACAAAGGTATTGAAAAGATATTATGGAACGTGGAATCCACCCCTTTTCTGAAAGATTTTTCTTTTGAGCACCCCGCTAATTGGTCGTTGTGGTTTTGGATGGAGTAGTGAATCGTGAAAAAAGGAATCAAGGTTTTGCTGGCGCGCCTCGGATTGGATGCTCATTGGAGAGGAAGTATTGTGGTCGCCCATGCCCTTCGCGACGCTGGAATGGAGGTGATCTATATCGGTAACCAGATGCCGAGAGAGATCGTAGAGACGGCCATCCAGGAAGATGTGGATATCATCGGGCTCAGCAGTCTTTCCGGGAATCATATGATCTTGGCCCCTGAGGTGGTCAAGATACTTAAAGAAAAGGGAATGAGAGAGACTCCTGTGGTTTTTGGAGGGACCGTTCCTCCCGACGATATTCCAAAGCTCAAAGAATCGGGGATTGCAGGAATATTTGGACCAGGATCATCGTTAAAAGAGATCATCCAATTCATATCTAAGCTGAAAAGGGAATAGCCTCACCTTTACGCAAGAAAGCGAAATTACTCATAACATATACTCTTTACACTTGACAAGAAAAAATACTTTTGATAAGTGTTTTAACTATAATATTATAAATATTGATCACTCCTTTCGAAACATCCTGATTAGTTTAATCAGTGAATTTCTAACCCTAAGGGTGGGGAACTCGTTAAAAATTTAAAGTTGGTCTCGGCATGGGAATTCAACCTTTCAGCCCCCTGAAGAGGATCAATGAGCTTCAGGAAGGAATGATGAAGGATGAAATCGATACCCTCCTACTCAACTACTCCAGGTCTGTCTTCTACTATACAGGAACCACACAGCCATCCATTCTTCTCGTGACGCAAAAGGATTACCATCTCATCGTCACCAGTGGAGTCGACTCCGCCATGGAAGAAACCTGGCTCAACCCTGTTCAGGTAGGTCCTGGGAAGGGTTACGAAGATATAAAAGATAGGCTGAAGAAATGGGGGATCGAAAGCGGTCGTCTCGGGATGGAGCTCGATATCATACCAACCAATCTGTATCTTCGACTTTCCAGCCTCCTCCCACAATTTGTGATCATCGATATATCGAAAATGATCCTCGATCAGAGAAAGATTAAAGATGAAAAAGAAGTGGAATATACGAAAGAGTCGTGTCGCGTCGTCCATCAGGGACACAAAAGCGTCCTTGAGGTTCTTCGAGAAGGGATGACGGAATTGGAGCTCTCCTCAGAGATAGAACTCGCCTTCCGGAAAGCTGGACATGAAGGCTTCTATTTCATCCGCCAGTTTGACTTCTTCATGGGTCAAGGTGTCCTTGCCTCGGGTGAGAATCTATCAAAGATTGCAGGCAAAGTTCAATCGGTCAGCGGGGTAGGTCTGAGTCCCTCTGTTCCCTTGGGCGCGTCGCTAAAAAAAATAAGAAAGAGAGAAATGATTGTCGTCGATCTCCCCACCCACTATCATGGTTATCACTGCGATCAGAGTCGGACTTATGTCGTTGGAAAAGCGCCAGAAGCCTGCAAAGTTCTCTATCAGGGAGTAAAAGAGATTGCTGACCGGATGATTAAGGCTTTAAGACCGGGAATACGATGCGCTGATGCCTATGAGAAAGCAGTCAGTTTTGCTGATGAACTCCATCTTGAACCTTTCTTCATGCGGCTGGGGAGGGATCGCAAAAAGGTCCCTTTCATCGGCCATGGTGTGGGTCTGGAGTTAAACGAGCCGCCCATGCTCGGCCAGAGTAGCACAGAGACGATTGAGGAGGGAACGATCTTCGCTCTCGAAATGGAGATGACGAATGGACCTGAAGAGGTCGTCAAATTGGAAGATACTCTTTTAATGACCTCCGAGGGAGCCGAGCTTCTTACCCTTACTCCGAGGGATCTTCATGAAGTTTAACCCCCTCTGCCCCCCTTAGAAAGGGGGAGTGGGGGGATTTGAAAGTTCAAAATGGCAGTGTTTTTCCGTTCAATGAAATAGCTGCATTGCCTCAACGGGGGGGAGACAACTTTTATGGCTTCCATATTAAACGTTAACAACATTGAGGTGGTGTACAAGGATGTCATCCTTGTTCTCAAGGGGATGTCTCTGACGGTTGAGGGGGGTAAAATCATCACGATTCTCGGAAATAACGGAGCCGGAAAGACGACGACCCTAAAGGCGATCTCCGGCATCCTAAAATCAGAAGATGGGGAAGTCACCGACGGTTCCATTGAATTTTATGGAGAGCGAATTGACAAAAAATATCCAGAAGAGATCGTCCGAATGGGGATCTTCCAGGTGATGGAAGGCCGCAGGGTCGTTGAAGATATGACCGTTGAAGAGAACCTTTTGGCCGGGGCACATACTCAGCGAGAAAGAAAGAAGAGGAAGGAAGATCTGGAGATGGTCTACACCTATTTCCCCCGGCTCATAGAGCGGCGAAAGGTGATGGCGGGTTATGTTAGTGGAGGGGAGCAGCAGATGCTGGTCCTCGGTAGAGCACTCATGTCTCGGCCAAAGCTCTTGTTACTCGATGAACCCTCCATGGGACTCAGCCCGCTGCTGGTCTCGGAAATCTTTCGGATCATTCAGAAGATTAACAGTGACCAGGGTGTTTCCATTCTCCTCGTGGAACAGAATGCAAGGCTGGCTCTTTCCGTGGCATACCATGGGTATGTGATGGAGAACGGACGAATCGTTCTCGACGACACCGTAGAAAAATTAATAGAGAATGAGGACGTCAAAGAATTTTACCTTGGTTTGAGCGAGGTCGGTAAGACGAAGAGCTATCGGGACGTCAAACATTATAAGAGGAGAAAAAGGTGGTTGACTTGAAATGACCGGTTTGGGTGAGGAAATCGTCAATGGCTGAGAACATCTCTTTTCTGGCTCAATTGCTTCTGACCGGGCTTGTATTGGGAAGTGTCTATTCCCTGGTTGCCCTGGGTTTTGTACTGATCTATAAGTCGACGAGTATCCTTAATTTCGCCCAGGGTGAATTGTTGATGTTCGGAGCCTACGTCTGTTTAGCCCTTGTTGTAGGGTTTCGGATCCCCTTTATATGGGCCTTCTTATTGACCCTGGCTTTTTCCTTCATCCTCGCCGTCTTGTTGGAGCGGGCCATCCTCAGACCGATGATTGGAGAACCGATCATTTCCATCATCATGGTGACGATCGCACTCTCCGCCGTACTTCGGAGCTTAATTCAAATCGTCTGGGGTACGGAAACCAAGGTTTTTCCTCGTATATTTTCTGAGGAGCCGATCCGCTTTCTCGGTCTCTTCATCGCAGAAGTTCATCTCTACAGCTTGCTCTTTGCTCTGATCTGCGTGGTCCTGTTTGCCCTCTTTTTCAAATTCAGTTCAGCGGGCTTAGCCATGCGCGTGACGGCCTTCGATCAACAGATTGCGCAGACATTGGGGATCAATATTAAAAAGATCTTTGCCTTATCCTGGGCCATCTCTGCCATTGTCTCCTCCATTGGGGGGATCATATTGGGAAATATTAACGGAATCAACAACGCCCTGGCCGCCATGGGCCTTAAGGTCTTTCCCTGTGTTATCCTGGGTGGTCTGGATAGCATCCTTGGAGCCATCATAGGGGGTTTTTCTATTGGCATCCTGGAAAATCTTGCCGGAGGATACCTCGATCCCGTCTTTGGTGGTGGGGTCAAAGACGTGGCACCCTTCGTCTTTCTGGTCATCATTTTGATGATCAAACCTTACGGTCTTTTTGGAAAGATACGGATCGAGAGATTGTAGGGAGAATCTCTAAAAGAGAGGATTATAGAGAATGCCTTGTGGATTGTTTCATACCGTCTATAAGACAGATGAGCACATCTTTAAAACGATCTGGGTCAAGTCATGGTTAGTTGCCTTTGGATTCTTTCTTCTTTTGTTGCCGTTCTTTGTCAGTAATTACGTCCTCTATGTGTGTAACATGATCTCTATTTTTATTGTTGGGGCAATCGGTCTCAATATTCTCACAGGATTTACCGGCCAGATCTCTATCGGCCATGGGGCGTTTGTGGCCGTTGGGGCCTATACTTCGGCCATCCTCACCACAAAGCTGGGGTTTCCCTTCTGGATCGCCTTGCCGATTGCGGGGTTTTTTGCAGCCTTCATCGGGATGATCTTTGGCATCCCCTCCCTTAGGATTAAAGGCCTCTACCTGGCCATTGCCACTTTGGCTGCCCAGTTTATCATCGATTACGCCATTGTCCACTGGGAACGTTTAACCAACGGGATCACCGGGATATCCGTCCCTTCCCCAACCTTATTTGGGTTTGTTTTCGATAATGATAAAAAATTCTATTACCTTCTTCTTGGATTTGCTCTGGTGGCGGTTGTATCCGGAAGAAATCTTTTCAGAACTAGAGTGGGAAGGGCGTTTATCGCTATCCGCGACAGGGATATCTCTGCAGAACTGATCGGGGTAGACATTTTCAAGTACAAGCTTCTCGCCTTTGGAATCAGCTCTTTTTATGCCGGGGTTGCCGGGAGTTTATGGGGCCATTATACAAATGTGATCACTCCTGAGCATTTTACCATCGTCCTATCGATTGACTATCTGGCCATGATCATCGTTGGCGGTCTGGGAAGTATTCTCGGTACCGTGTTTGGTGTCGTTTTTATGATCATAGTCCCTGAACTGTTAACCACTGTTGGGATCTTGTTAAAAAGTACCTTCGGGGAAATCACGGCCTTAATTTCTGCTATTAAAGGATTAGTTTTCGGCGTGACGATTATCCTTTTCTTAGTATTTGAACCAGACGGTCTTTTTGAAATATGGAGGCGAGTCAGAGATTATTGGAAACTGTGGCCATTTTCCTATAGGTGAAATCCCTGGAGACCGGCTTTTTTCGCTGTTCTCCAGATAAGGAGGTGATAAAAAAATTCTATGATGGACTATGGAGGAGAGGCGAGGAGAAGGAAACTTACACAAGAAAGGAGGAATAACATGGAAAGGCAGAATCGATGGGTAGTAAGTATTTTCTTGATGTTGGCTTTCACTTTGTTTTTATTGGGTGGCACTATTACGTATGCTAAAGAAACAATCAAAATTGGTGGCATTGTGGATCTGACAGGCCCGACCAACGATATTGGGGTACCTTGGGCCCAGGGGATAGCCGACTATTTAGACAAGATTAATAAAGAGGGCGGGATCAAAGGAAGACTGATTGAGTACTTTCCGATCGATTATGCATACAAGCTTCCCCAGGCAATGGTTGCCTATAAAAGGTTAGCCACTGAGCACAATGTGATTGCCCTGATTGGGTGGGGGACAGGGGATAACAAGGCGCGCATCCCGCTGGTCAATAAAGATAAGATCCCCCAGCTCTCGGCGTTTGCCCTCGACCAGACCGAGCCGTACACCCCTTACAATTTTGCCCACATGATCAGTTATGAGCATCAGATCATGGGCATGCTCCAGTATGCGAAGGATCGCCCCATTGAAAAGGGAAGGAAGATTCGGGTTGCCTATGTTTACTCCGATGCGGAGTACGGCCGCGCCCCAATTAGATATCTTAAGGAACGAAACTACGCAGAAAAAATGGGGGTGGAGCTTGTCGATGAGCAGATCATCGGCCAAACAGCAACGGAGGCCGTTTCCCAGGCATTGACCTTGAAGAAGGCTAAACCGGACTATACGGTTGTTGTTTTGACACCCAAGCCAGCATCCGTTTTTATTAAAGATGCCAAGAAAGTAGGACTGGAGACCACCTTCATGGGATTTTCTTTCCTGGGAGATTACTCTTTGCTCAAGCTTCTCGGTGAGGCTGGAAAAGGTTTGATTGTCGCCGCACCCTGTTGCTATGGCCATGAAACGGATGTCCCGGGGATTAAGAAGATTTGGGACTATAACAAGAAGTATTATCCGGAGAGAAAGGTGATCGAATTACAATACGTCTATGCCTGGCTCTATGGGATGATCATTGAAGAGGCGATTAAAAGAGCTGGCGATAATCTGACGGGAGAGAGTCTCAAGAATGCTCTGGAGACATTCAGAAATTTTGGGACAGACGGGATTTCGAGACCGATCACCTTTACGTCCACAGATCACAGGGGCTCTTATGAATTTAAATTGTCTGTTGCGAACCCAGAGAAAGGGACATTTGAATCTTTCTCGGACTGGATCAAAGTTGAGAAGTAAGGCGATTTGGATGAATGAGTTGTCACTCCTCCCAAGGGAGGGGTGACAACTGTCGAGGTAGGGATTGATCCATGAATAATCAACAAGACGCTCAACTTATCATCGAAAATGTCAGTCTCTCCTTCGGGAAAGTGCAGGCTCTCAGTTTGGTCAGCACGCAGATTAAGAAAGGCCAGATTTTCTCTATTATCGGGCCTAACGGTGCAGGAAAGACCTGTTTATTGAATTGCATTAACCGATTTTATAAGGCCGATGAAGGAAAGATCTCTTTTGAAGGGCAGGAACTAACGAAGCTGCCGTCCCATCAGATTGCTGAGTTAGGCATCGCCAGGACATTTCAGGGGGTCGAACTATTTAAAGGACTGACGGTCTTAGATAATATCAAGCTTGGCGCCCATGTGCGCCTCAAGACGGGAGTTTTCACAGCATTGGCCTATATTGGCAGAGCCCATGGGGAAGAGATGCGACTGCGCAAGGAGGTGGAGGAGAAGATTATCGATCTCCTTGAGATCGAAGCGATCCGGAAAAAGGTGGTAGGGACACTTCCGTATGGTCTGCAAAAAAGGGTCGAACTGGGGAGGGCTCTTGCCATGAGGCCCAAATTAATGTTGCTCGACGAACCGATGGCCGGGATGAACCTTGAAGAGACCGAGGATATGGCCCGTTTTATCCTCGATGTCAATGAAGAGTGGGGGACGACGATCGTCTTAATTGAACATGACATGGGTGTAGTCATGGATATTTCCGACAGGGTCTGTGTCCTCAACTTTGGGGAAAAAATCGCCGAAGGGCCTCCCATGGAAGTGAGGAAGAACCCTCAAGTGATCAACGCCTATCTTGGGGAGGAGGAGCTCACCTATTCAAGACTGGGGGCGTGACGGAGAGGATAGGGTGATGGGACCGGTTACTTTACCCAGCATGTTACTGCGGAACAAGGAAAGGTTCGGTGCGAAAAAGATCGCCCTGCGGGAGAAGGAATTTGGAATCTGGCAAGAATATTCGTGGGAAGACTATTATGAGCATGTAAAAAACTTTAGTCTGGGGCTCGAGTGTTTGGGGTTTCAGAAAGGAGACAAACTGGCCATTATTGGAGATAACCGTCCGGAGTGGGTGTGGGCCGAACTGGCCGCCCAATCGGTTGGGGGAATTCCTCTCGGGATCTATCAAGACTCGATTCTTACGGAGGTTGCCTATGTGATCAATCAGTCAGAGGCGACCATCGTAGTGGCCGAGGATCAGGAGCAGTGTGATAAGATCTTAGCATTGAAAGAAAAAATTCCCAAGGTGGTCAAATTAGTTTATGCTGATCCGAAGGGAATGAGAAGCTACGATGACCCCCTTCTCATCAGTTTTTCTGAAGTCGAAGCTCTGGGAAAGGAGAGAGACCGTTCTAACCCACAATATTTTGAGGCCAGGGTTGAAAATCTAAAGGAGGAAGATATTGCCTTCTTCGCTTATACCTCGGGTACAACAGGATTCCCAAAAGGATCGATCTTGACCCACAAAAACATGGTCACCATGTCCAAAAATCTGAGTCAAGTTGATCCAAAATATGAAAAGGATGAGTTTGTGTCATTTCTCCCTTTGCCATGGGTTGGGGAACAGATGATTGCTGTTTCAACGGCTCTATATATCGGGTTTACAGTGAACTTTCCGGAGCAACCCGAGACGGCAATGGAGGATCTTTATGAAATAGGCCCCCACGTTATTTTTTCCCCTCCTAGAATCTGGGAGGGGTTGTCCCGTTCCATCATGGTCAAAATTCGAGATGCGTCCTTTTTCAAGAGGTGGATATACAACTTATCTTTACCCATTGGGTATCAGTGGGCTGACTTCAAATTCGAAAAGATTAAAGCGCCATGGTACTGGAAGGTAATATATACCCTGGTCTATATCGCTGTCTTTCGGGCGCTGAAGGATCGCCTGGGGTTTTCGAGAATCAGAAGCGCCACGACAGGAGGGGCTTTGTTGGGACCCGATGTGTTCAGGTTTTTTCATGCGCTTGGCATCGAGTTGAAACAGATATACGGCCAGACCGAAATTTCAGGAATCTCAACCATTCACCGTGCGGGAGATGTCAAATATGATACCGTGGGGTTACCGATTCCAGAAACGGAGATCAAGATATCCGAAGAAGGAGAGATCCTATCGAGGAGCCCGGCTCTCTTTCAGGGGTATTGGAAAAATCCCGAGGCAACGGTTGAAACCTTGAAAGACGGGTGGTTGCACTCGGGTGATGCGGGATACTTCACAAAGGATGGCCATCTGGTTTGCATCGATCGAGTCAAGGATCTTATGCAACTAGCCAAAGGGACAAAGTTCTCTCCCCTGTTTATTGAAAACAAACTGAAGTTTTGTCCTTACATTGTGGAGGCAGTCGTCATCGGCCATCAAAAACCTTTTATTGGTGCCATTTTATCCATTGATTTTAAGCATACAGGAAAATGGGCTGAAGAGCATGGAATCCCTTATACCACCTATTCCGATCTTTCTTCCAAAAAAGAGGTATATCAGTTAATCGAGAAAGAGGTATACAGGGTTAACAAGACGCTGCCAAAAGAGATGCAAATCCGCAAGTTTACTCTCTTATATAAAGAACTGGATGCCGATGACGAGGAGTTAACCCGAACCAGAAAGGTCAGGCGTGGGTTTATCAGTGAGAAATACAAAAAGGAAATCGATGCCCTTTACGGAGATCAGGAAAACCTCCCGGTCGAAACAGTGATCAAATATCAGGATGGGAGGACCGCGACTGTTAAAAGGAATCTCTACATCCATACCATGAAGAGTGACGAGGAATATGAGGCCCTGTTTAAGAAAAGAAGATGGTGGATGGGGAGAAGGTGAGAAATTTGGGGGAAATTCGAAAAATCTCAAAAAAAAAGCTTGACAAAAAAATCAAAATAAAATATTTTCGCATCAGGTGACCGCCCAGTCGGTCGGGTATCCGTCGATTCAGCGCCGGCCAGAAGAAAAAGGATGCTTCTTGTTTTTGCCCCACTCTTTCGCTGAATTGTCAGCACTCGAAAAAGACATGGAGGATATGACAGGAGCCAATATAAAATATTTTGCAGTCGACCGGCCAGTCGGTCACCCATAGGAAACCATGAAGCCATCCGCCGGTAGAAAAGCACAGATCCTTCTTGTTTCTGCTGAACTCTTTAGCCGAAAAGGTTATGAGAAGACCTCCATGAAAGATATCGCCGACCAGGTGGGTATCTCCAAGTCCGCCCTGTATCATCATTTAAGGAGTAAGCATGAGCTTCTTTATACCATCATGAATGATTTGATGGAGTTTGGACTCGCAGGCCTTCGGGAAGTCGAGAGGATGTCTATTCCCATTGACGAAAAGATTCGCCTGGGTATCCAGCATCACCTTTCATCTTTTGATCAATACATCGCTGAATACGCGGTGATGTTACATGAAAAGACAGACTGGCTTCCGGGTAGTTTGGAGAAAAAGATAAAGAAAAAATTTAAGGACTATACCTCCCTGTGGGATAAGTTGATTGATGAGGCGATCACCCATAAAGTGATTCGACCGGGTCTTGATCCTAAAATCATTGTCTGGTCCATCCTCGGAATGTGTAATTGGGTCTACAAATGGTATTCAAAGGATGGGAGACTGTCTAATTCAGAGATTGCTGAAATCTTTTACCAAGTCTTGAGCCGGGGTGCCTTTTCCAAGAGATGGAAGGAAACCCGGTGAATACCCCGCACCAGTTTAAACAAAAGTCGAGAAAGGAGGAACTTCAGAGATGGTTGGAATTATTGCCTATGGTGTTTATATCCCCCGTTACCGCTTGAAAAGAGAGACAATCTATCAAGGGATGGGATGGTTCAATCCCGGGATCAAAGGTGTGGCGAGAGGGGAGATGGCTGTCGCCAACTACGATGAGGACAGCCTAACCATGGCGGTCGCTGCCGGGAGGAATGCTTTTTCAGATATAGACCGGACCAAGATCAATGCCCTCTATCTTGCATCGACCTCCTTCCCCTACAAAGAGAGGGGGAATGCCGCCATTGCCAATGAGGCCTTGAATCTCACTTCGAACACCCGGACTGCAGACTTTTCCGGATCACCGAGGGCAGGGACATCCGCGCTGATTTCGGCCTTCAACGAGGCTGGTTCCCAAACGACGCTGGTCTGTGGGGCTGACTGCAGGCTTGGGAAACCTGGCGGAACCCAGGAGGAACTCTACGGGGATGGGTCGGCTGCCGTCGTGGTCGGAATGGATGGGGTCATCGCTACGATGGAAGATCATTACTCTCTCTCCTATGACTTTCCAGACCAGCGTCGAATCGATGGGAACAAATTCAGTCGGGGCTGGGAGGAGAGGTGGATCAGGGAGGCGGGTTACGGGAGGATGATTCCAGAGGCGATCAATGGCCTTCTAACGAAATGTCGACTACGGATTCAAGATATTGCCAAGGTCGTTTATCCTCCCCTCTCCGCAAAGGACCATGCAGAGGTTGGGAAGACCTTAGGCCTGACCCCGGATAAGGCTCAGGTATCGCTCGTCGAAGAGGTCGGCAACACCGGTTGTGCTCATCCTTTGATGATGCTGATCGGCGCATTAGAAGCGGCGAAGCCGGGCGATAAGATCGTGGTTGCCAGTTATGGGAGTGGGAGTGATGCCATCCTCTTTCAGGTGACAGATAAGATCAAGGGGGTCAAAAACAGGGCCAAGGTAACAAGTTCTCTGGGAGAGAAAGAGGAGCTAAAAACCTATGAAAAGTACCTTTCCTTTAGGGGTATATTACCCAAGGAAGAGGGGATCCGGGGGGAAGAGATTGCCCCGACGAGTCTATCTCTTCAGTGGAGGGAGCAGAAAGCGATCCTGAGGCTGGTGGGTTCGAGATGTAAGGCCTGCGGGACTCCCCAATTTCCCCAGGAGAGGATCTGCATCAACCCGGACTGCGGGGCTGTTGACCAGATGGAAGATTACCCCTTCTCTGACAAAAGAGGCCAACTCTTCACCTATACGGCGGACAACCTCACCTTCTCAGAAGATCCGCCGGCTCTCTATGGGATTGTCGACTTTGAGGGGGGAGGGAGATACTGGTTTGACATTACCGATTGCCGCCTTGAATCATTAAAAGTTGGCCAGCCTGTTCAGATGACTTTCCGGAGAAAATATCAGGATCAAGCGCGAAGTCTCTATGGGTACTTTTGGAAGGCCATGCCTTTGAGGGAGAAAGGAGAATAACAATGGCAGAGGGGATCAGAAACAAAGTAGCGATCATCGGGATGGGCTGTACGAAATTTGGAGAGCTGTGGGACAGGAGCTCGGAGTCATTAATCGTTGAGGCCTTTGGAGAAGCGATCAGCGATGCCGGCATAGAGAAGAAGGATATTGATGCAGCTTGGTTTTCCAGTTGCTTTGCTGAAAACAACGTAGGGAAGAGTGCCATCCCTTTGGCTGGCGCTTTGAAATTGCCCTTCCTGCCCGTGACCCGGACAGAGAACTTCTGTGCGAGCGGCACGGAAGCCCTTCGGGCCGCTTCTTATGCGGTGGCCTCTGGGGCTTGCGATGTTGCCCTGGCCGTGGGCGTGGAGAAGCTGAAAGACATTGGTTATGGTGGATTGCCAGATTTTAGTCAGCTTCGAGGAATTTACAATCGGCAGATCTATCCAAACATGACAGCTCCAGGGATGTTTGCCATGATGGCGACAAAATACTTTGATCGCTATGGTTTGAGTCCGGAGGAAGGAAAGAGGACCATCGCCAAGATATCGGCGAAGAGCCATTACAACGGGGCCCGCAATCCACGGGCTCATCTTCAGAGGGAAGTCAGTGTGGAGGCCATCATGAATGCCCCCATGGTGGCCTGGCCTCTTGGACTCTTTGATTGTTGTGGGGTGACGGATGGGGCCGCGGCTGCCATCATCGTTCGAGCGGACCGAGCAAAGGAATTCCGTCCTGATCCGATTTATGTCAAGGCTCTTCAAATCGCTGTGAGTCCGGAGGAAGAATATCGATATCACAAGTGGGATGGGACCCATGTGGAGACGACGGTTCGTGCTGCAACGAGAGCCTATAAAGAGGCGGGGATAAAAAACCCACGAGAAGAACTCAGTCTGATCGAGGTTCACGACTGTTTCTCCATCACAGAATTAGTGATTTATGAGGATCTCTTGATTTCTTCCCGGGGGAGGGCGAAAGAGGATGTGGATTCAGGCTTCTACAACCTGGATGGGAAACTACCCTGCAATAGCGATGGAGGGCTGAAGAGTTTTGGCCACCCCATTGGGGCCTCCGGGATTCGGATGGCCTACGAGATCTATAAGCAGCTTCAGGGGAAGTGTGGGGTTCGGCAACTCAAAGATCCTCGTCTCGGTCTTTCACACAATCTGGGAGGATTCCCGGCCAACTGTGTGATCGGCGTAACGATCTGGGGAAAGGACCTCTGATTGTTTGGAACGGGTAAAAATAGCGTATTTGGAGTTGTGATGGAGGGTTAAGCCACTGTGAAAGAAGGCCTGATGGTTGAAAAGATTGACCTTTCCTTTGGAGGCGTCGGAGCCTTATGCGGGGTAAGTTTGGAGTTGAAAGAGCCACAGATCTTAGGCATCATCGGACCTAATGGTGCAGGGAAGACGTGCCTCATTAATTGCATCAGTGGATTTTATCGTCCGCAGAAAGGTCACATTTTTTGGCAAGGCCAGGAAATCACCAAAATGCCGCCACATAAAATTGCTCAAATTGGAATTGCAAGAACGTTTCAGAACATTGCCCTTTATCACGGCCTCAATGTGCTTGACAATCTGATGGCAGCTCGGCACGTCCTCATGAAGCAAAACATGTTCACTGATGCCGTCTTCTTTGGCTGGGCTCGGCGGGAAGAGATAGAACATCGCAGACGGGTGGAGGAGATTATTGACTTCTTGGAGATAGAGGGAATAAGGAAGAAGATCGTCGGTTCTCTCCCCTACGGGCAACGGAAAAGAGTTGACTTGGGCAGGGCTTTGGCCTTGGAACCAAAAATTCTCCTCCTTGACGAACCCATGGCAGGGATGAGTGTCGATGAAAAGGAAGATATCGCTCGATTCATCATAGACATTTTTGAATTTTTGAAGATCCCCATTATTTTAGTGGAACACGATATGGGTGTGGTGATGGATATATGTGACCGACTGATCGTCTTAGAATTTGGAAATAAGATAGCGGAGGGGAACCCTGAAGAAATCAAAACCAACGCAAGGGTGATCGCTGCTTACTTGGGTACGGGGGTGGGAAGATGACCGTTGCCGATACGATACCCAAACTCCTGATTGAGAATTATAAGAAGCATGGTGACAACAAAATTGCCATGCGGAAAAAAGAATTCGGCATTTGGAATGAATATAGCTGGAAGCATTGCTATGAGCACGTCAAATACTTCTGCTTAGGACTTGTTAGCCTGGGATTTAGTAAAGGAGATAAAGTAGCCATCGTCGGGGATAATGACCCTCAATGGTTTTGGGGTGAGTGGGCCGCTCAAGCTGTGGGAGGTGTAGCCGTCGGCCTTTTCGTTGATTCGATTCTCTCTGAGGTGGAGCATATTCTAAAACACTGTGAAGCAAAGTTCGTCATCGCCAAAGACCAGGAGCAAGTGGATAAAATATTGAAATTGAAGAATGGCCTCCCGCAACTGGTGAAAGTCATTTACTGGGAATCCAAAGGTTTGTGGAAGTATGAAGAGTCCCTCATCCTGTCTTGGGATAAAGTGGAAAAATTAGGCAGAAAGTACGAGGAAACCCATCCTGGTGTTTTTGAGGAAATGATTCATACGGTTCAACCAGATGATATTGCTTTTATCACTTATACTTCGGGGACGACTGGATTACCGAAGGGTGCTGTACATAGTCACAAAACAGCCATCCTTTGTTCCCAGAACCAGTTGAAATTGTATCCTTGGTATAGCAATGACGATTACCTCTCATATCTTTCCCCTGCTTGGATCGGTGAACAGTGCCTGGGCATGGTCGCCGGGTTAAAAGTTGCTGCAGTAGTCAATTTTCCAGAAGAACCAGAAACGGTGACCGAAAACATTAAAGAGATTGGTCCAAGATTTCTGCTTTTTAACCCCAGAATGTGGGAAAGCATGGCATCCACAGTCCGGGCTAAAATGCTCGATGCAGGCCTGATCCAGAGGTTTTTCTATCATCTTTGTCTGCCCATTGGTTATAAGGCAATCAATTTCCAGATTGAAGGGACGAAGACGCCTATTTTATGGAGGCTTCTTTACAAGATAGCGGATTTTGTTGTTTTCAGATGCCTTCGTGATAGATTGGGTTTATCAAAGCTTCGTTTTGGTATTACCGGAGGGGGTCCCTTAAGTCCAGATTGCTTCCGCTTTTTCCGTGCTATCGGGGTTCCACTTGTTCAAGAATTTGGACTCAGCGAATTGCTTCCGGTTACCGGGCATCCCGAAGGATTCGATCTGGATTCGATAGGCCATGTGGCCCCTGGTGCTGAAATCAAGATAGGGGATAACAACGAGATATTAATTCGGGGGGAAGGACTTTTCTTAGGTTACTATAAGAATCCGGAAGAAACAGAGAGGGCTTGTGCAGGGGGTTGGTTTCATACTGGAGATGCTGGTAACTTTGACGGGCAAGGGAGGTTGATCTATTGGGATAGAGTAAAAGATCTGGTGGAGCTTTCGAGTGGCGTGAAGTTTCCACCCCAGTATATCGAGGGGAAACTTAAGTTCAGCCCCTATATCAAAGACTGCATGGCTATGGGAGGAAAGGAAAGACCCTGCGTGGCTGCAATCATCGCCATAGATTTTGAAGTCTGCGGCCGATGGGCAGAAAGTCACAACCTCCCCTATACCACCATTATTGATCTATCCCAGAAAGACCAAATTTGTGAGTTGATCAAGAAAGAGATCAAGGCTGTGAATCGGACACTCCCGGAGGCCCAGCAGGTAAAGAGATTTGTTAACCTCTACAAAGAATTTGACCCTGACGAAGCTGAATTAACTCGGACTCGGAAGCTAAGAAGATCCTTCATGGAAGAGAGGTATAAAGGTTTGGTCGAAGCGCTTTATAGTGACCAAGGAGAGTATGCGATTGAGGCTCCTGTCGTCTACCGAGATGGAAGGACAGGGGTTATTAAGACGGTGATGAAAGTGAATTCCGTGTGAGAGGGAAGATCATGCTTCGACTCGTCAACATTGAAGTGATCTACAGTGATGTCATTCTGGTCTTAAAAGGAGTTTCTTTGGAAGTGCCGGACGGGTCTATGGTGACGTTAGTAGGAGCGAACGGTGCGGGGAAGAGCACTACACTGAAAGCCGTCTCTGGCCTGCTTCATACGCAGCTCGGGAAAGTGACCAAAGGCTGGATTGAATTTGACGGCGTGAGAATCGAGAAAATGAGAGCTGAGGATATTTTCAGGTTAGGTGTTGTTCAAGTGATAGAAGGGCGGCGGCTGTTCGAACATCTCACGGTTGAAGAAAATCTTAGAATCGGTGCTCAAGGCCAGCGAGATCGATCGAAGATGAAGACATTATTGGATATCATCTATGATTATTTTCCTCGGCTCAAGGATCTCCGCCAGAAGACGAGTGGTTTTCTATCCGGCGGTGAGCAACAAATGTTGGTAATCGGCCGAGCCTTGATGTCTCGCCCGAAGTTGATCTTACTCGATGAACCTTCACTCGGGTTGGCGCCTTTATTGGTGGAAGAAATCTTCCAGATTGTAAAACGGATCAACCGTGAGGAAAGGGTTTCCGTGCTCCTCGTGGAACAGAATGTGCGAGCTGGGCTTTCCTTGGCTGAATATGGCTATGTCATGGAGAATGGTAGAGTGGTCTTGGATGGCTCCTCAGATAAGCTGAAAGAAAATGAGGACGTGAAGGAGTTTTACTTGGGCCTGAGTGAGATTGGCGAGAAAAAAAGCTTTAGGGATGTGAAGCATTACAAGCGAAGAAAGCGGTGGCTCGGATGAAGGATTGTTTTTGAGACGAGGGAAATAACCCTCGGTGGGAGATTTTTAAGGCAACCTATCGAATCTGGCACTTTTCTTATTGAGGAGGTAACGAACAGGATCTGAGCTGATGGATGGAAGGCGAGCCAATAGAAGGAGGGATAATATTATGCCAATTACAAGAAGACACTTATTGAAGATGTGTGCAGGAACTGGCGCGGCAACGCTTGTTTCAGGGACTCTTCCAAGGATCCTTTCGGCGCAGCAAAGGCCAGCCTTATTGCGAATAGCCGTTATTACGGACGCGACTGGTCCCTATGCTGCCACCGCTGGTCCTGCACACAATGGCTTTGTTGATGCCTGTCAATATGTTAATGAGCATGGTGGCATCAAAGGGGTACCATTGGAGGCAATTGTTTTTGACTGTGGAGGCAAAATAGATTTAGCCGTCTCCCAGTACATGCATATACGGGAGATGAAACCGAAACCTCTTGTTACTTTTACCTTTATATCTTCAGTGGGTGAGGCCCTCCATGACCGTTATGTGGAGGATAAGACGGTGGGCATTAATACGGCCTCCGCTGAAGCGATTTACCCAAAGGCGAACACTTTTGGGTGGTATCCTCTCTACTCTGACATGTTTGGCTTATTTTGCGACTGGCTGAAAGAAACCTGGAAAGAGCCAAGGCCGCCCAAATTGGCCTTTGTCACGTGGGACACTACCTACGGCAAGGCAGTCCTCTATCCAGAATGTTATGAATATGCCAAGGCCAAGGGGATTGAAATTGTTGCCACGGAGATGTATACGCCTAAGGACATAGACCTTACGCCCCACCTTACCAGAGCCAGGGATAAGGGTGTTGACTGGGTTTTCAGCAATACCGTTGGATCAGGTCCGGTTCCGATTTTAAAGGCGATCAAGGAAATAGGCTGGAAGGACGTGAAATACTGTGGAGGCGGAGTCGGCTACTGCTGGGCAACATTATATATAGCACCGGAGGAGTTCGAGGGGGCCTATGGCCTGATGCCTTGGTATGGGTGGGATGAGCCAGAGCAGCCAGGCATAAAGACGATCACCGATTACTTTAAGATGAAAGGCAGGAGCGCCGTAAAGGATAGAACGGTCGTTTATCTGATGGCATGGTACTACACTTTGTTATTCCAAGATGTAATAACGAAGACTGTGGATGCTGTAGGATGGAATAAGCTCAACAGTTTAGCGATAAAAGAGCAGATGTTCAAGGTGAAGAACTACTCTCCGCTGGGCTGTATGCCCATTACCTTTACCAAGGACAGGATGTCACCGACGAAGGCAAGGGTTGCGCAAATTAAGGCAGGCAAAATGCTGCCCCTCACCGATTTCCGGGAATGCCCTGATATAAGACCTGCCAAGTTTAAGTGACTTAGAAATGGCGAGCATTGGGAGTGAACGGGCTTGGCGTCACTCCCCATACTGTTACCGAAAGGGAATCGATTATGAGCGTTCATGGCTTCACCGTCTGTGATATATTCAAGAGAGATGCTGGGCTTTACCGAGACAAGATCGTGGTTGTGTCAGAAGATCAAGCGGTGGCTCGGATGAAGAACAGGAGGGGGTAGCTTCGTGCAATACGTCGTCACGGGTATTTTGGTAGGTGGTATTTATGCCCTCATTGCCCTGGGTATCGTCATCATTTACAAATCGACGAAAGTTTTCAATTTTGCCACGGGGCAGATGATGGTGGTCGGAGCTTTCTTCTGTTGGTCTCTGATGAAATGGTTAGGGCTTCCGTCTTGGGCGGGCTTTGTGGCAGCTTTGCCTTTATCTTACGTGGTCGGTTTATTCATAGAAAGATTGGCCATGCGGCCTTTGATCGGCCAACCCCTTATTGGAGCGATGATGGCTTGTTTGTCCCTCTCTGTCCTATTGCATGGCCTCGTCATCCTTGTATGGAGTGCTTATGTGACATCCTTTCCAACCCCTATTTTTCCCAGGAAGGCACTTATTTTCGGACACGTTGCAATCTCTGGGGGCCTTTTAGGAGCGTTTATCATAGCCATCATTGCCTTCTGTGTCTTTGCCCTCTTTTTCCAACGGACTGCCACGGGCTTGGCAATGAGGGGAACGGCAGAAGATCACGAATTGGCCCAATCGACGGGAGTCCGCGTAACGAGCGTTTTTGCATTGACATGGGGTATCGCTGGCATTTTGTGCTGCATCAGTGGGGTCGTCTTAGCCGATCGGCTTGCCCTGGGTGTCACAGAGACATCTGCGATCGCTTTTAAGGTCTTTCCCGCCGTCCTCCTCGGTGGACTCGATTCGATTCCCGGAGTTCTTGTGGGTGGTTTAGTGGTGGGGTTAACCGAGAGTCTTACAGCAGGATTTATTGATCCGATCTATGCGCAGGTCACACCTTATATTATTTTGCTCATCGTTCTGTTAATCAGACCCGAAGGACTATGGGGTCTAAAAAGGATTGAGAGGATTTAAAATGAGCTTGCCTTGCGGATATTATAATGTAAATTATCGTCAGGATATGGCCATCGTCCGCACCCGGCCCCATTGGATGATACTCGTTCTTGGACTTGTTGCTCTTCTGGCGTTGCCTTTGATCGCCAGCGGACGTATTCTGTCGATCATGAATTTAATAGGCATCACAGTCATCCTCGTTCATGGTCTCAACATCCTGACCGGCTACTGTGGGCAGATTTCCATTGGACACGCCGCTTTTATGATGGTCGGGGCCTACACTTCTGCCCTATTGACGGTCTATCTCAAATTTCCTTTCTGGGTGGCCTTGCCCGTGGCGGGGCTCGCTGCTGGAATCGTTGGGCTCATCTTTGGTGCCCCCTCCCTCAGAGTGAAAGGCTTCTACTTAGCCATGGCTACCTTAGCTGCTCAGTTTATCATCCCTTGGGTGATTGTGAACGTCAGACCCGACATTACCGGCGGCAGCCAGAGCTTCAGGGTTCCTGCGCCTACGGTGGGTGGCATCGCACTCAATACGCAAGCGGATATGTTCTATATCATTATCCCGATCGCTTGTCTGATGACTTTTTTTGCTAAGAATCTTGCCCGCACGAGAATGGGGAGAGCCTTTGTCGCGATCAGGGACAATGACCTCGCGGCTGAAGTCATGGGTATCAATGTTTTCCGCTATAAGCTATTTGCTTTTTTTATCTCCGCTGTCTTTGCAGGAATTTCTGGCAGTCTCTGGGCTCACTGGATGCGAGTGGTCGCCTACACCCATTTCGAACTTCATCACTCGATCTGGTTTCTTGGCATGATCATCGTTGGCGGTATGGGTTATACGACCGGTGCCGTGATGGGAGCCTCTTTCGTCAGAATTCTGGATGAGTTCTCGGCAACATTATCGCCCATTGTCGCAGAGATATTACCGGCGATAGCCGGTCAGGTCAGCGCTGCCTTAACTCCTATTGTCTTTGGACTGGTTGTCCTTCTTTTTATCGTTTTTGAGCCAAGGGGACTGGCCCACAGGTGGGAAATTTTTAAGGCCACCTACCGAATTTGGCCCTTCTCTTACTGAGGGAGGTGGTGGATATGATATGAGATGAGGTGATGAAGCAGAGGGGAGGGGAAAAATATGGTGAAAGAAAGGAGGGAACAAATTATGGGCATTACCAGAAGAAGTTTCTTGAAGATATGTGCGGGCACTGGCGCAGCCATTGGCGCTACAGGGACTCTTCCAAAAATCGTAAGGGCACAGAAAAGGCCGTCCTTATTGCGAATAGCCGTTATTTCAGACATGACCGGCCCCTATGCGGCCGTCAGTGGCACCGCACACAATGCCTATGTCGATGCCTGTCAATATGTGAATGAACACGGCGGCATCAAGGGGGTACCACTGGAGCCAGTTGTGTTTGACTGTGGGGGCAAAGTAGATTTAGCCGTCTCCCAGTACATGCATATACGGGACATGAAACCGAGGCCTATCGTCACCCTTTCTTGGATCTCTGCGGTGAGTGAGGCGCTCCATGACCGTTTTGTAGAGGATAAGATCACGTGCCTTAGCGTGGCTTCTGCTGAGTCACTTTATCCAAAGGCGAACACGTTCGGTCTGTGGCCTATTTACTCTGACACGTATGGTTTATTCTGCGATTGGCTGAAAGAAACCTGGAAAGACCCAAGGCCACCGAAAGTGGCTATTGTCACATGGGACACGACCTACGGCAGGGCAATCCTATATCCAGAATGTTACGAGTATGCTAAGTCAAAGGGGATTGAAATTGTTGCTACTGAGCTATACACGCCTAAGGATATTGACCTAACGGTCCACGTTACCAGATGCCGGAACAAAGGAGCTGATTGGATTGTCAACAATACCAGTGCAGTAGGTCCGGTCCCCGTTTTAAAGGCGATCAAAGACATAGGATGGAAGGACGTGAAGTTTTGTGGGAGTGGAACCCCCTACGAGTGGTCCACTATGTACATCGTACCGGAAGAGTTCGATGGGACTTACGGCGTACTGTCCTGCTATGGCTGGGATGAGCCAGAGCAGCCAGGCATAAAGACGATCACGGAATACTTTAAGGTGAAAGGCAGAAACCCCGTGAAGGACAGAACGATCACCTATCTCGTTTCGTGGTTCTCCACGGTATTAATAAAAGATGTGGTATCCAAGGCCGTAGATGCTGTGGGTTGGGGCAAGCTCAACAGCTTAGCAATAAAAGAGCAGATGTTAAAGCTGAAGGACTACTCCCCATTAGGCTGTATGCCTGTTAACTTTACCAAGGATAGAATGTCGCCGACGAAGGCGAGAATGATGCAAGCTAAGGGAGGCAAATATCTGCCCCTCACTGATTTCCGTGAATGCCCTGATGTAAGACCTGCCAAGTTTAAGTAACTTGAAAATGGCGAGGTCTGTGACATAGATGTGGGCTGTATTCCCCACCCATTTCGAGCATCACCATTCTATCTGGTTTCTGGGTATGATCATCGTCGGCGGTATGGGCTACACCACAGGTGCAGAGATGGGAACTGTTTTCGTACGAATTCTGGGTGAGGTCTCATCCATATTGTCAGGGGTTGTAGTCAAATTATTGCCCGCCACAGCCGGTCAGATCAGCGCTGCCTTAACCCCTATTGTCTTTGGAATGGTTGTCCTTCTTCTTATCGTTTTTGAGCCAAGGGGACCGGCCCACAGGTGGGAAATTTTTGAGGCCGCCTACCGAATTTGGCCCTTTTCTTACTGAGGGAGGTGGTGGATATGAGGTGAGGTGATGGATGGAGAAGAGGTGAGCAAAAGATGATGAAAAATTATAGAAGAAAGGAGGGAACGGGTTATGACAATTACCAGAAGAAAATTCTTGAAGATTTGTGCGGGAACGGGCGCAGCCATTAGTGCTACAGGGACTCTTCCAAAAATCGCAAGGGCACAGAAGAAGCCGTCATTATTGCGAATAGCCTGCATCGCAGATATGACCGGTCCTTATGCTGCCATCGTGGGTCCGGCACACAATGCCTTTGTCGATGTCTGTCAATATGTAAACGAACATGGGGGCATAAAAGGGGTACCACTGGAGCCAGTTGTTTTTGATTGTGGAGGAAAAATCGATCTGGCTGTCTCCCAGTATATGCATATAAAGGAGATGAAACCGAGACCTCTTGTCACCTTCACCATCATCTCATCGGTTGGCGAGGCTCTACATGACCGTTATGTAGAGGATAAAATGATGGGCATTAACGTAGCCTCTGCTGAAGCAATCTACCCAAGGGCAAACACCTTTGGGTGGTATCCCCTCTATTCCGACCAGTTTGGCTTATTTTGTGACTGGCTGAAGGAGACATGGAAGGAGCCGAGGCCTCCCAAATTAGCCTTTGTTACTTGGGACACCACTTACGGCAAGGCAGTCCTCTATCCAGAATGTTACGAGTACGCAAAGTCAAAAGGAATTGAAATCGTTGGCACGGAGCTCTACACACCCAGAGATGTAGATCTTACTCCCCACGTTACCAGATGTCGTAGTAGGGGCGCTGACTGGATTTTTAGCAACACCGCTGGATCGGGTCCAGTGCCCGTTCTAAAGGCAATTAAAGAGTTAGGTTGGAATGACGTGAGGTATTGCGGAGGTGGAGTTGGCTATTGTTGGTCGACCGTATACATCGCACCGGCAGAGACCGAAGGCGCTTATGGCCTAATGCCTTGGTATGGTTGGGATGAAATTGAGCAGCCAGGCATAAAGACGATCACGAACTACTTTAACATGAAAGGCAGAAGTCCCGTTAAGGACAGAACGGTCACCTATCTGTTTGGGTGGCTCTACACAGTGCTATTACAAGACGTCATGTCAAAGGCGGTGGATGCCGTTGGCTGGGGTAAGCTTGACAGCTTAGCGATAAAAGAGCAGATGTTCAAGGTAAAGAACTACTCTCCTCTTGGCTGTATGCCCCTTACTTTCACCAAGGATAGGATGTCGCCGACGAAGTCAAGGGTGATGCAAGTTAAAGGAGGTAAAATACTACCCCTTACTGATTTCCGTGAATGCCCGGATATAAGACCTGCCAAGTTTAAGTAACTTGAAAATGGCGAGCTTGGAACCCATCGGGCTCGCCACGAATCTCCGCCCTGCTCTTGAAAGGAAATCGATGATGAGTGTTGATCGCCTCACCATCTACGACGTATTCAAGAGAAACGCCAGGCTATTCGGAGATAAAGTAGGCCTTGTCTCCCCAGATCAACAGATGACCTTCGGCGAGTTGCCCGGTCGCCTCAATGGGGTAGCAGGGGGTTTGGCGATGAATGGCATCAGGGAAGGAAGCTGGATTGCGATTTAAGGAAAAGCTACGGAGATGTGAGTTACTACAAAAAACGGAAGCGCTGGTTGGGTCGAAAACGACAAGATGATACGCAGACAGCATGGGAAAGGAGTTGCGTCATGAATGAGATGGAAAAGATATCCTCCCATCTCAAGGGGAGGCTGGTTGATTTGAGGAGAATGAAAGACCAGGGCCGAAAGATCGTTGGTTATAGTGCAGGGGGTTATATGCCGGAGGAACTGGTGCTCGCCTGTGGGGCGATACCAGTGGGCTTGATTCGGAGCGGTGACCATGCGATGGTTGAGATGGCAGGCGCCTATATCTGCCGCTGGATTGACACATTTGCCCGAGCCCAGATCGGAATGGCAATGTCAGGAGAAGACCCTTATTACAAAATAGTAGACCTTCTTGTCATGCCCAATACGGATAATAATATCCGGGCCCTGACAGATGTTTTGTGCATCCATACAAAATTGGACATCTTCCCCTTTGGCGTCCCCCATCAGAAAGAAAAATATGCTTTGGAGTATTACCTTCATGGATTAACCAAGCTGAAAAAAAGACTTGAAGAATTGACCGGCGTTGAGATTACTGAAGCAAAGTTGAGGGAGACCACGGAGCTATGCAACAAGGAAAGGGCGCTTCTGAAAGAGATCAGTCTGATTCGAAAGTCTAACCCCGGTGTCATTCGCAGCAAAGACTTCGTGATGTTGAACCACGCTTCCTTTGTAGCGGATAAGCAGTTCATGGTTGAGACCCTTGAGTCGGTCTGTGAGGAGCTGAAAAAGAGATCGCCTGCCCCTATCCAAGGCCCGAAGATTTTATTGACGGGGTCGACCCTCGCTCAGGGAGATAGCAAGGTTCTCGATTTGCTGGATGAGGCGGGTGCAAGCGTCGTGATTGAGGAATTCGCCGAAGGGATGAAGCCCTACTGGGAAAATGTGGTGCTGAACGGGCATCCTATGGAGGCCTTGGCTGATTGCTACTTCATGAAAAGGGTTTGTCCTGGGTGGTTCAGACCTGGAAGAGAGAGGCTCGATTTCCTTGTCAAGTTGGCGAAGGATTTCAAGGTGGATGGAGTGATCTGGTACCATCTGATGTATCGTGACTCCTATAAATTGGAATCCTATTACTTTCCCAACATCCTGAAGAAAGAGACGGGTTTATCGATGCTCTTACTGGAATCGGATTATGATCCATCTGAGGCGGGACAGATGAGGACACGGATCGAAACCTTTATCGAAACTTTAAGGAGGTAGGAAGATGGCCGATTTTTATGATCGTCTATACACGCTGTGTGGATACGAGCAAGAGGAGTTGGAAAAACAAAGACCGAGAATCGAACAAACCTTGAAAAAGCTGGAGTTGGGGTCTGAGGATACGAAGGCTGCGGAGGATTTCGTCAGAAGGAATCATGATGTGGAACTTTTGGGTGTGAGGAAAATCCTCGGGATATGGCTGAAAGGGCTTACGGATTTGGTTTTGGCAAAGGATGAGGGAAAGAAGGTCTTCTACTTTGGCTTTCCCAGCATTGGCGGAATAGGGATGGCAGTCGCAGAATCCTCCGAGGATGTGTACAGCGGTTGCCCGGATGTGGTGCTGTGTCATACCTTGGGGCAAATCTTCAATAAGTTAAATCCGATCCTTGAGGCGGGGGAGCAGAATGGTTTGCCGGCAGGACATTCATTGTGCACCTTACAGGCCGTCAGAGTGGGGGCCCTGGCAAAGGGAATCATTCCCATTCCCGATATGGTTTCTCTCTCGAGTTACTTCTGTGATATGGGGTCCAAGACAGACGAGCTTCTTTGCGAAAGATATGGCTATCCTTCTGTAGCGGTCGACGGATCGATGGATTCAAAGTGGGGTGAATTCCCTGATTACGACCCCATGAGGATAAAGTACTTGGGTGCGCAGATCAACAGACTTTTTGGCGAAGTCGAGAAACACATGGGAGTGAAAGTAGACGCGGAGAAATTCAAACAAGGACTTTTTCGCAATGCGGATTATATGAAAGCCATGGGCCAGCTCTCCCAGGCGATGAATGCTGACCCCCTCCCCATCAGCATGGCGACGGTGAGCCTTGCAAGGTTTTTGGGTACTGCTGACACGCGCTGGGCCAGGGTTGAAGGACGAAAGGCTGTTGAGATCCTGATTCAGGAGATACAAAAAAGGGTAGAAAAAGGTTATGGGGTTGTACCAAAAGGGGCACCAAGGGTATTGGTCGGGTTTCCGGGTTTCACCGATCCTGGCCTGATCCATATGATGGAAGATGCAGGTCTCGCCGTCGTCGCCATGACCTTAATGGCACCCCTTCGAGTGAAGTCGTGGGAGAGCGACCAACCGACCTTGGGTGAGCAGAGAGCTGAAATTGAGATGAGGGTTGGCTTCTACCATAGCAACTATGCCATTGCCAAGAGATGGTCCGAGGTCACCCAAGATTCGAAGGTCGACGGGTTCGTCTGGAATTACCTGTTCAATTGCCGTCCGATCGCCAGTACTTCTCACCTCCTCAAGAAAGTAGTGGAGGACGAGACGGGAATACCCGTCCTCTCCTTAGAGGTGGATATTTATGACAGTAGGTATTATAGCCCCTCGTCCCTGAGAACGAGGGTAGAAACGTTTGCAGACATATTGAGGGCGAGAAAGGCGGCAAAAAGTTGATTGCAAGCCTATAACGCTTAGAAGAGCCAACCGATTTAAAAGTAGCGTGATCAATGAAAAAATGGTGAAGAACTCTTTCTTTTGGATATGTTGACTGGGAGAGATGATACACCATATTCGTTAATTTTAATTATTTTGTAGGGTGTATCAAAATGTTAGTATGCGGTGTGGATGTAGGCGCTGCAACCGCCAAGGCAGTCATTCTTGAAGATAACCGTCTGGTCGCGTGCTCTATTCTTCCGACCGGCTATAGCGTAAAGATCATAGCGGACAAAGCCGTCAAAGAGGCGCTGGGGAAAGGGAAGCTGTCGAAGACCGAATTTGATTATGTGGTTTCCACAGGGTGGGGACGTCATAGCGTACCCTTTGCGAATAAAGCTGTAACAGAGATAATTTGCCATGGTAAGGGGGCGAAATCCTTAATCCCCTCTGCACGAACGATTGTCGACATCGGAGGGCAGGATAGCAAGGTGATCAGCCTTGACGAAGGGGGGACTGTTGTTAATTTCGCCATGAACGATAAATGTGCCGCAGGGACTGGTCGATTCTTGGAAGTGATGGCCAATGTCTTGGAAACTGAGTTGGAGAAGATGGGCGAGATCTCTCTGACCAGCAAGCGCCCCTGTTCAATAAGCAGTACTTGTACAGTATTTGCTGAAACGGAGATCGTTTCTCTTCGAGCGGATGGAAACGAAAGAAATGATCTGATTGCGGGAATACACAATTCCATAGCCTCAAGGGTATATATTTTAGGAAAGGGCTTGGGTTATACGAAGGATGTGGTATTTACCGGAGGCGTAGCCAAGAATATCGGAGTGAAGACATCCCTCCAACGTCTCATTGGTACGGAAATGCTTGTGCCTAAAGAATGCCAAATTGTTGGTGCCCTAGGGGCTGCTCTCATCGCTCAGGAGGCACTAACCATTTCATAAGAATTTGAGGAGAATGTCATAATCGGTAGAGCAAAATGGATTTCACCGTCAGTAAGGGGCATAAAGATATTATCAATTTAGCATTGTATGATTATCCTCACTCCGACTTTTGGTTCCAAATCAAATTCATCGAATTTTTAACTATGTTATGGAAAATGGAAGCATCGCCATGGATCGTCGTGCCGAGCAATTAAAGGACAGCGAGGATATCAAGGAGTTTTATTTGGGACTTCCGGGAGTGGGACAAAGGAAAAGCTACCGGGATGTGAAACATTATAAGAGGAAGAAACGTGGCTGGCGAAGTGGGTAATGAGCGTTCATCGCTTCACCGTCTACGACGCCTTCAAGAGAAACGCCAGGCTATTCAGAGATAAAGTAGCGATTGTCTTCCCAGATGAACAGATGAATTTCAGAGAACGATTTAACCAGATCAGCAGGGTCACAGGGGGGCTAACGGCGAGGGGCATTGAGAAGGGAGACTTCAGGGATGAGGGAGTGCCATCTGCTGAAAACATAACTGGCACATGGTTTAATCATAAAATTTGCTGATGAACCGAGATGAAGGAGGCAGATCATGGATTTTGAGCTTTCGGATGAGCAGAAGGAGATCAAGCGGGCGGCTTACGAATTTGCAAAAGGAGAGTTCGATAAAGAGCTCGCCATGGAATTGGCAAGGAATCATTCCTATCCTTTCGAGATCCTCAAGAAGGCCTGTCAACTTGGATTTATCGGGATGCATTATCCAGAAGCCTACGGTGGGCAGGGTTATGGGATCGTTGAGAATGGGTTGGTCGTGGAGGAATTTTGCCGCCAGGACTCCAGTATTGGGGTTGCCCTGAGCATTTGTAATTTTTGCTCGGAAATCATTTTACGCCATGGTACGGAAGAGCAGAAGAAGAAGTATCTGATACCGCTGGCTAAAGGTGAAGCCATCTCTGCGGGTGCCTTCACAGAACCAGACCATGGGAGTGATATCACACAGATGTACACGACGGCCATCCTGGACGATGATGGGTTTATCATCAATGGGACAAAGACCTTCATCTCCAATGGAACGACCGCTCAATTCGCACTCGTCCTCTGTCAGAGTGATCCCAATGTCAAACCGACCTACCGTGGGCAATCGACCATTCTTGTGGAGTTGAAGCGCGAAGGAATAGACATCAGCGATGTGGGCGATAAGATGGGGATGTGGATGTGTCCAACTAATGAGCTCTCGTTCAATAATGTGAGGGTTCCCAAAGAGAATCTCGTTGGACAACTCAACCGAGGGTTCCACCAGGTCCTGGAGTTCTTCGACGAAACCCGTGTGATGGTAGCCTCTCAAGCTTTAGGAATGGCACAAGGGGCCTTCGATCGTGCATTGGACTATGCAAAGAAAAGGACACAGTTTGGGCAGAAGCTGATCGACTTCCAAGTGACGCAACATAAACTGGCTGATATGGCAACGAAGATTGAAGTGGCCCGGCTGCTGACCTATAAGGCCGCATGGAACTTCGATCAAGGTCGAATCGATCCCAAACTCACCTCCATGGCTAAGATGTTTTCAGCAAGGACAGCGGTGGAGATCGCAGACGAAGCGATCCAAATTCATGGAGGATATGGTTACATCACGGAATATGAGGTGGAACGATTCTATCGAGATGCCAGGATCACTGAAATCTATGAGGGGACACGGGAAATCCAGAAGAATACGATTGCGAGCTATCTGATCGGCAAGAGCAAATAGAGGTCTCTGAAAAAGTCGCTGTTCAAACTCTTTTTTCGACAATTCTGTGAGGGTGTAGCATGCTATGCCCTTTTACTGCTCTCCTCATTTCGAGGGTCGAGCATGAAAGTCAAGGGGGGGCATGGCCTTCTGAAATCCAAATCAAAAGAGAGGAGAGTCGAAGATGTCACTCGAAGGTAAGGTCGCCTTAATTACGGGTTCTGCAAGAGGGCTGGGGCGTGAAACGGCACTAACCTTAGCGAAAAAAGGTGTGGACGTAGCCATTCCAGATATTCTTTTGGACCAGGCAAAAGCTACCTCTGAAGAAATTAAGGCATTGGGCCGAAGATCGATCGCCCTGAAGATAGACGTTTCTGATTATTCACAAGTGGAGGAGGGGTTCGCCCGAGTTGTATCTGAGTTGGGTCCAATCGATATCCTGGTGAACAATGCCGCTCTCACTACCAATGTGGCAACGATCAGCAAAATGGATAAGAAGAATTGGGACAGGGAGATCAGTATCAATCTCTCCGGAGTGTTCTATTGCATCAAACAGGTCTTCGATTCAATGGCTGAGAGGAAATGGGGGAGAATTATCAATATCTCATCGGTGGCGGGTATCTTGGGAGGATTCGGGCAATGTGGTTACTCTTCCTGTAAGGCGGGGGTGATCGGATTGGCTAAAACAGTGGCCATAGAAGGAGCTCGGGTGGGTATTACTTGCAATGTGGTGGCGCCAGGTGTTGTTAAGACTGATGCTTACTATGTCGTCCCCGAAAAGATGAGGGAGCGGATCAACAAAAGGACAGCCATGGGATTTCCGGGAGAGCCCATGGATGTTGCTGAAGCAATCGCCTTTCTGACCTCCGAAGAAGCCAAGTACATCACAGGGCAAGTATTGATGGTGGGTGGTGGAATTGATCTATTCACCTTTTAGTCCCAATCTTGCCCCTGTTCGTTCGATGGTTTGATAAGCGTTTGACTGGGCTCACGCTGAAGTTTCCCTATGATCACCCTTCGGCATTTTCAGGGCACCGCCGCAAGCCTGTCGGAAAATCACGTCGAAACGCTCTCTCGCCAGGGAATTAGGGTTGCGCAGTTAGCGAAGTCGTCCCGGGAGATTAGCTTATCCATATGAATCGACTAAGCCGCGAGTAAGGAATGGGTCCATTTGTAGAAAAGAAGGCAGAGGAGTTGATTAAAGGAGCTCAGTCCCACCGAGAGATGTCTGAACGCATCACCAATTTTGTTCGTGATCAAATTCATTACGGCTTGGATGAGTGGAATGTGGTGTCCGTTGAGGTCTTGAGAAAAAGGCAAGGTATGTGTGCTGGAAAGGCACTTTTAGCGGCCGACTTGCATCGCGCCGTGGGCATAGCTGTTCGTTTCAAAGTGATAAAAATACTTGGAGAAGAAGGGCTCTCCGACTTTGTAAAGCGGCAGTTGGAGGGAGGGGAATGCCCTGATCTTTCATCGGGGGAGAGGGATAGGATACTGGATAACCTTCTCTCGCTCCCCGATGGGCGCGATCATATTATCCTGCAGGTTCTTCTTGATGGGCAGTGGGTCGATCTTGATATAGCGCGCGACAAGGAACTGGATTATGGGATGCATGTTCTCGGAATATGGAAGGAAAGAAAAATACTCTCCGAAGAAGGTATATTCGATTCTTTAGATGGATGGTTAGAAAAAAGGATGCGACGCCTTACTATTGTTCATGATAGAGAGGTATTCTTTAAGGTGATCAACGGATTTATGGAAAAAATAAGGTCGGCAGGTCGGTTGGCTTTAAAAGGCGGGGGTTGGAAATAATCGGAAACCATAAACGGGTGAGGCAAAAGCAAAGAAGGAGTTTTTAAGGACCAGTTTTAGAACAGAAGGCAAGGATCATCTCTCTTAAGATGACCGATGCCGTAACGGAGGAGATTTGGGTCGGATCATAATCCGGGGTCAGCTCTACCAGGTCGAATCCAATGACATGAAGGGTTTGGAGCTCTCTAAGAAGGGAGACGAATTCTTGGAAAGTAAAACCACCGGGTTCCGGCGTCCCAACACCCGGGATAAGCCCTGGATCGATCACATCGAGATCAACCGTGACATAGATGGGTTGGTTTCGGAGCCGTTTCACCACCCGCCTCAGAGAACCTGGATCTGGGGATAGGATCGATTTCATCTTCCTTGCCGATCTGAATTCATCCTCCGTTCCGGATCGGATCCCGACGTGAAACAATCTGCCTTCCCCCAAACGGTCGACAACTCTTCTCATCACCGTGCTATGGCAAAGAGCTTCGCCCAGGTAATCTTCCCTCAGATCCGCATGGGCATCGATATGGAGGAGGTGGAGATGGGGGTGGACCCGAAGGGCCTGTTCCACAACCGGAAGGGTGATCAGATGGTCGCCCCCAAGGAGGACAGGGAATTTTTTTTCAGAAAGAATCTTTCGGAGGGCCTTCCGGATCAAATCGAGAGACATCTTCTTCTCTCCCAGAGGTAACTCCAGGTCTCCCATGTCATGAACCTTTAACTGGCTAAGGTCTCGTTCGAAATATGGGCTGAAGGTTTCAATCCCCCATGAGGCCCTCCGGATTGCAGAGGGTCCGAAGCGAGCACCTGGACGGAAAGAGGCAGATCCATCATAGGGACACCCAAGAATAACAATCCTGCTTTCCTCAAAGGAGGCCTTCGCTGAGAGGAAATTCTGTTCAATAAAAGGAAGCTTCATTAATTGGAATTTAGAGTGTAGAGTTTAGAATTTAGATTTCAGAGTATTAAATTTTCAATGAAAAGATTCCCAGTGTCATTCAAAACTCATCATTCTTAACTCATCATTCATAACTGTTAGATTAGCCCCAAAGGACGACAGCGGCCAGGGCCGCCCCAGTTTTCTTCACCTTATATTCTACGGCGATCGACGTCAGATCTTTGATCTTCCATCCGCGAAGCTTCATTCCCTCCACGGCCATATTCCGAACGATTTCCTCGATCTTGCGCTGCTCTCCTTTGGCCGAATATTCCATGATCAACCCGTTCTGATTTTCATCCTCTGGAAGAGCGATGGCAACGCCGGCCGAGATGATCTCTCCGGGTACATCGCTGGTGATGGAGGCGTAAGCAGCGAGAACAATCGAACCCGGAGGAAGCGCGATCGGGGAAATCCGTTGACAATGGGGCGGAACGATGCTCGACATCTTGACGATGTTCGTGTTCCCAATGCCCGCCTGGAGGAGGGCTGCGTCAAAGGCATTCAGAGGTGTGTAGCCGTCCGAAGCTCCAGAGACCAGAAAGTATTGGGTCGGGGTCTTAAAGATCACGGCGCTTCTCCATCATCTCTCGTCTGGGTAAAGGCATATGGGCTTTGTGGTACATTTCCTTCCTTAAACCATCGATCTCCGCAAATTAGAAGTTTCCTGGGAAAAGTCATTTTTCCAAGGCTGCTCAAAAATACCCAGATGCAAGTTGAGCACTGCAAAATCCCGCCTGCGGGGGCGCCCGAGATCCTGAGGAGTGAGACGTACATTGGGTGTACGCCGCAACGATGAAGGATGAGGGCAACGCCGCAGATGGGCGTTTTTCAGCAGCCTGTTAGAAAGATGGGGGTGAACTCATCCACAGTATCGCCGCCTCCTTCGAGCCGCTGTTATGGAGCCAATGCTCCTTCTCTGCTGACAGGTAAAAGCATTCCCCCTTTTTCAGCTTCAGAATCTCTCTTCCAAAACGAAGGTTGACCCTTCCACGGAGGACAAAACCGAACTCCTCCCCTTCGTGGGGCTTTTCTTTCGGCGTCGACTCCCCTTTCCGGAGGGTCAGGAGGATGGGTTCCAACCGCCGATTCGTCGAACCCGGGACCAGAAGCTCAAACTTCTCGATCTTCTCTTTCTCAATGGCCACCCGGTCCTTCTCCCGATAGACGATCTTCTCTTCAGAGGCCTCCCGGAAGAAGTCGGAAATATTCTCATCCATCGCCTCCAGGATCTGGATCAAGCTGTCCAGGGAGATGGAGGTCAGATCCCGTTCGATCTGGGAGATGAACCCCTTAGTCAGATTGGCCCGCTCCGCCAGTTCCTCCTGGGTCAAGTTGCTCAACTGTCTCAAATTCCGAATGCGTTCTCCAATCTTCATAAAACCGGGGGTACAGTATACGAAGAAATTAGTTTAATAATGTGTACGACAGTATAGAAAGAAATTAGTTTAATAAACTAAACACGAAAACAATTATAACTGCCCGTTCGAATTTGTCAAGCATTTTTTTAAGATTTCCGGAGAAACCCTAAAACCTTTAATTAATCAGATTATGCAGCGTGAATGTTCGCTTCAATTTGACATAGTTTCTAGTAATCGTGGTATAACCAAGGCTGGGGTTGATTTTGCAATCTAAAAATAATAAAAGTGGGAAAGGATTGCACGGTTGTAGCCGGGAGCCCTTTGGCCGTGAATTTCCTGACATTGTTGAGTTCCAATAGGTTATGGAATTTATACTCCTTTGGCACAAGATTTGCTATTAATACAAGCGTAATAAATGTTTTGTAGTGTAGGGCCTCGTGCCCTGCTATTTACGCCCATGAAGCCTGCCTGTGCGCAGCCTCGCCTTGCGGGGCGAAGGCAAGGGCTACACTACGTATAATGATTTAATGCATTTTTATTAGATTCTAAGTCGACCCAAGTCAAAAGAAAGGGGCCATTCTATCGGCTCTACGGTGATTCTGATGGATTGCAAAGGTATATTGATACAATATTTGGCTCTTCTTTTGTCAATTCTCGTTCCTGTTCTGCCTCTATACGCTGACGAGCCGACAAAGGTGTTCGACAAAGCAAGCATCGACAGAAAGGACCTCCGTGATTTCGTTTACTCCATTGCGTCGGAGAATATCAATGATGAATTTGAGACCGACCTCAATGACGATGGTAGGCCAGAACACCTCGTTGGTGTCCTGTGCGGCAACGGCGGTTGTCAATACTACTGTTTTGAAAATATAGAGGGTCAAAAATTTAGGCTCGTTGGTTTACTTTTCATCCAACGCGGAGGGTTTGAAGTTCTTAAGGCCAAGCATCATGGGTTTAACGATATCCTTAACTATTCACATTCAAGCGCCGTAAGCGGATCGTTGACCCGCTATGAATTCGATGGGCAGCAATACCAGGCAAAGACATGGATTAAGGAAGTCAGTTCGAATGTTTTTGAATTACTGAGACCTACAGCGATTCAGCAGAATGGCCAGTACAAGTCTCATCCCATCATCTCTTTCAAGCCTACTCTGTCAATCTGTGAAGCTCTTTACATCGGCGAGCGCGATGTCAACGAGAATAAGGTTGATATTTCTTCGCAGTACATCCATTCGGTTCGATTGAATTATGATGACGGCACAAAAAAGAAAGGTCACTACTGGGGCATTCAATGGATGTGGTCAACGCCAAAGATGGGTGGCGAGTATGGCCTTAGAGTTTATATGGATGGGACAGTGCTTCCTGAACCTTGCGGACCATAGGGCGCAGAGGAAAGCAGAGAGAGAATCTGCCCTTGCCCCGGTTGGTAAAAGAAGGAGAGATGCGATGAAATGCAGAAAGCGATTGCTGGCAGTAGTCTTTGTGATAAGCTTCGTTGGAGTCGCATATGGGGAACTGAAGCTCCAGCCTATCCATCCTGATGAGCCCGTTGAATACACGTATGAACAAAGGTTTTCACTGGATATAGCTCTATCCAGCCTGAGAAAGATTGAAGCTTCTTTAGAGAGTTTTCGTACATTGACTGACGAAGCAAAGGGGAAAATATCTGGAAAAAAGTTGAAGGAGATTGGAAATACCGATTGGGAGACCCAGCATTTGGGTTTTAAGAACATGCCGGGGTGTATTGAAGGGGCTTTACGAAAGCAAGATTATTTGATCAAAGAACTTCGTTACCAATTAGCCAAAGAGAAATTGAACAAGAAGGCGATCACCGAGGCAGAGCTACTGGAAACAAAAAGGGCGTTTGAGCAGGCAGAGAAGTCATTTCACGCCTTCTGGGATAGCTTTAGGGTTGCAGACTGATTTTTGACGAGGGGGCACATGTGGTAGCGATGAGGCGGTGGCTTGTCTCTTTTAAAATCTGGTTATGGTTTACACTCTTTTTGATTCTCCTTTTCAACTGGGATGCCATCTCCGCCCAAGCCGAAGAAAAAGGGGCGAAGAGAATTTATGCAAAAATAATGGGTGAGGTGAAGATGGGCGAAACCTTCGAGAAGCCCTTTGGCCCCGGTTTCTATTTTCGGCTGATACCCGATCCCTGTGGATGGTTGATCACTCTAAGAGACGAACGAGGATCTGAAGACCTCTCACGCTTGACACCGCCTTTCCATTTTGTTCCCAACCCGCGTGAGATCGAGGGGTGGCATTTTCGGAATGCGGATAATTCAGGCCCCAATGAGCCCGGTGAAAAGAATGTGAATGCCCCCGGCTTGATCAGAGAATTCATTTTTTCTCCTGAAGCGGGAAGAACGATCCATTATCCCCCCAAGCCAGAGGAGATTGAGAAGATCAAACATTTCGGCCGCGGTGAATTGAGAATTCTCGATTATAAGCTGGGTGATCTCGTACCGGGAAAAAGAGCAAGGTTTGAATGGATGCGTTTTGAGGTGGTTCTCTCGTGGCCAGCTGGAAAATAAGGTGATAAATCTTCTTCTTAGGCTATTCGAATGGCATTCCATCCTGGAGCGGAGCGAATTAAAACACATTACAGGAGAAAACCAGAAGCGAAAGAAAATAAGAAATTAGTCATGCCTGCCCCCGTTTCGCTATGTGCCATGCTCCATGCTAATAGATTGGGCCAGCTTTTTTATTGATAATCCCTTGAAATAAATTTCGTGACAAATGAAGATGTGACCCTATGTGACCCACTATGTGACCCCACTCCTCAACCATCCATCTGAAAAATAAAACCAACTCAGATATCCAATTCTCAAGTCATGATACCAGACTGAATCAGTCAGCCGAAAAACAAGGAATCATCATCTTGTCTTGAATGTTTGGTCGAAAGAATTTTAAGTCCGACCTCTGTGACGGACACCCACGGTACGCTCGCTTCTGTGGCATAAAAGCCGTAGACTATGTGGATGTTGAGCCTGAACCAATCGAATGACACCGAATGAACCGAATCCTTCGCTTTTTTCGAAGTACCTTTGGGAATGAGATGAACGAGCAGATGATCAAGACAATCTATTTTTGTAGTCCTGATAAGTAAATTCTTTAATTAATCTAAATCCTGACTTTTCATTCCATATTCCAATGCAGGGATGGCTGACGCCATTGAACATGGTTGTTTTTACTGTCGTGTAATGAATCATGTCGTCAAATATGATTTTATCACCGGGTTTTAATTCTTTAGCAAATGACCAGTTCCCCATAAAGTCGCCCGCCAAACAACTGATACCTCCCATTCTGTACGTTGGTTTTCCTGACTGTTCATCGGTAGCGCCCCAAATGACAGGCTTATATGGCATTTCAAGACAATCGGGCATATGGCAGGTAAATGAAACATCGAGAATCGCCGTTTTTATAGCTTCATTTTCAACGATATCTAATATCGTGGAAACTAAGTAACCCGTCTGGTAAGTAAAGGCGCTGCCGGGTTCTAATATAATTTCGACACCGTATTTATTTTTAAAGTCAATTAAGAGTCTAATCAAATGCTTCATATCATAATTCTTTTTTGTTATAAGATGACCACCGCCCATGTTCACCCATTTTAGCCTTGGTAAAAACTTACCAAACTTGGTTAAAAAAACAGCCAACACTTTTTCCAATGCAAAGGAATCGGCCTCAAATAATGTATGAAAATGAAGACCTTCAACCCCCTGTGGTAAGGCATCGCCAAGTTGTTCAGCGGTCATGCCAAATCGAGAACCGGGTTTACAAGGATTATATATGTCATATGGAGAATCTGAAAACTCAGGATTAACACGCAAGCCAATCGAAACATCATTTTGACTGGCAATCTTAAAATACTTTTGAAATTGATTTATGGAATTGAAGGAAATATGACTGCTATATTTTAAAATGTCCGCGATAGTTTTCTCTTCATAAGCAGGCGAATAGGTATGCGCTTTTACTCCGAGTTCCTCAAAGGCCAATCGCGCTTCATTGAGTGAGCTTGCTGAGGCACCGAAACCGTATTCTCTAAAGATCGGAAATACACCCCAATTCGAGAAAGCTTTAAAAGAAACGAGAATATCAACCGCGGCAGCCTCTTTGACCTGTTTTATTAATTCGAGGTTATTACGCAATAAAAGCTCATCAATCACATAACACGGCGTTTCGATTTTGTTAAAGTCAATCGGCATAGTGGACCAAAAACTCCAAATCCCAAATCACAAATTCCAAATAAGCTCCAAATTCAAATTTCCAAATCACAAATAAATTTTACATGAGAGGTTCGCCACCCACGAGCCATGAAAATTACCAAGTATTATCCTCCCCCTTGTTGGGGGAGGATCGAGGTGGGGGTGGACGTGGTATGTTCCCCCTCACCCCCGCCCTCTCCCACCAGGGGAGAGGGGGAACATCGAGTTATTTTCTACGTAATTCCAATGACCAAAATTTAAATTATTTTCTTTTCGGTCATTCGAAATTGGAGTTTGGATATTGTTTGGGATTTGGTGCTTGGAAATTGGTGCTTCTCCTTTGGTGCTTGACGACGGCCCTTATAATTCCAAATCTATATCGTGCAATTCGTGCCAAGGAAGTCCATGGATATTCAATTGCTCCATGAATGGATCCGGGTCAAATTGTTCAGTGTTAAATACACCGGCCCCTTTCCATTTACCCATAATAAACATCATAGCGCCAATCATCGCAGGCACTCCAGTGGTATAACTCACAGCTTGTGCACCCGTTTCCTTATAGGCATCCTGGTGCTTACAATTATTATAGATATAATATGTTTTCTCCTGATGATTCTTCATACCTCTGACCCGGCAGCCAATGGAAGTTTCACCTGAATAATGTTGACCGAGTTCGCTCGGATTGGGCAATACCGCTTTGAGGAATTGAATCGGCACAATTTCTTTACCCTCATACAGGATAGGTTTAATGCTTGCCATCCCAATATTTTGAATCACACGCAAATGGGTTAAATATTCTTGTCTAAAAGTCATCCAAAATCGAGCCCGTTTCAGAGTAGGAAAATGTTTAACTAATGATTCTAATTCTTCGTGGTAAATAAGATAAGATTCGCAGGGTCCGATATTTGGATAATTTAACGGTCTATGAATTTCGTGGGGTTCCGTTTCAATCCATTCTCCATTTTCCCAGTATTTACCCCTTTGGGTCACTTCACGAATATTGATTTCTGGATTAAAATTGGTTGCAAAGGGTTTTCCATGGTCGCCTGCATTGCAGTCAACGATATCAAGATAATGAATCTCATCAAAATGATGTTTGGAAGCATAGGCGGTGAAAACGCCGGTCACTCCCGGATCAAAACCAGAACCTAAGATGGCTGTGAGTCCTGCATTTTTAAATCTGTCATGGTACGCCCATTGCCATTTATATTCGAATTTAGCGACATCGGGTGGTTCATAATTTGCGGTATCTAAATAATTCACCCTCGCCTCGAGGCAAGCATCCATGATGGTCAAATCTTGATAAGGCAGCGCGACGTTGATGACAATGTCTGGTTTAAAGGTTTTAAATAATTCAACGAGTTGTCGAGCATTATCAGCATCCACCTGAGCGGTCTTAATTTTATCGGCGCCCACTGCTGCAGCGATGACATCGCACTTTGATTTTGTACGGCTTGCCAGCATGATATCCGTAAACACGTGTGGGACTTTTGTGACTTTATGAGCAACCACCGTACCCACACCACCTGCTCCGATGATCAATACTTTAGCCATGATCCATCACCACCGGATCCCTTTCCCGATCGATCATCTTTTCTTTGGCCGGGTTGCTCATTGGTCTTAAATTCCGGATCCGTTCACCGATCTTCATAAATTCAAAGGGTACAGTATAGAAAGAAATTAGTTTAATAAACTAAACTTGTAGAAATTATAACGATCCTTTTTGATTTGTCAAGTGTTTTTTTGGGATCGAATAACTCGAATCAGAGAACAAAACGAATAACGCGAATGACAGCGAATTAAAGAAATATTGGGGGCATGCGCTGTCATTTGGATCATTTGTTTATCCAGCGGGTTTACACCCGTGCGGTTTTCTGTTACCTTTTTAGAGATGGAAAAGATCGTCATCCGGGGAGCTCGGGTCCATAATTTAAAAAATATCGATGTGGAAATCCCGCGGGATCGATTGGTGGTGATCACGGGTCTGAGCGGCTCCGGCAAGTCGACCCTCGCCTTCGACACACTGTATGCGGAGGGGCAGCGACGATATGTCGAATCGCTTTCTGCCTATGCCCGGCAGTTTCTGGAACAGATGGAGAGAGCCAATGTGGAATCAATCGAAGGACTCTCTCCGGCCATCGCGATCGATCAGAGGAGCATGTCACGAAACCCCCGTTCCACGATAGGGACAGTGACAGAGATCTACGATTACCTTCGGCTTCTCTTCGCCAGGATCGGGGAGCCTTTCTGTCCCCACTGTGGTTCTCCGATCTCCTCACAGACCCTTCAGCAGATCGCGGAGACGCTCCTTCGGCTTCCAAAGGGGTCACCCCTGACCATCTTCTCCCCCATCGTGAGAGGGAAGAAGGGAGAATATCGGAAGGAGTTGGAGGAGCTCCGAAGGGATGGATTTGTGAGGGTTAGGATTGATGGTCAGGTCAGGGATCTCAGCGACGAGATCCGGCTGGATAAGAACAAGCGGCATGAGATCGATGTCATGGTGGATCGGTTGGCGGTGAGAGAGGAAGCAGGGAAGAGAATCCTCGATTCCTTAGAGATCGCTTCCCATCTCTCGGAAGGGATCGTCAAGGTAGAGAGACTGGGATTCCAGCCTATGGTCTTCAGCCAGAAGTTCTCCTGTATTGATTGCGGGTTCAGCTTTCCAGAAATCACACCCCGGATGTTCTCCTTTAACAATCCGCAGGGTGCTTGTCCCACCTGCAGTGGATTAGGAACGAAGCGCTACTTTGATCCCAACCTCATTGTTCCCAATCCATCCCTTTCCATCAAGGAGGGTGCGATCCTTCCATGGAAAATGAAAGGAGAATCCTTTCTACGACCCATTCTGGACGGCTTGGCCGAGCATTACCATTTCGATCTGGACACTCCCTTTTCCCGATTGCCAAAGTCGGTTCAGCACCTTCTTCTCTACGGATCGGAAGGAGAGAAGATCTCTTTCATGGTAAAAGGGAAGGGAAGGTCACATCTCTTTCGGCAGGAGTTTGAAGGGGTGATTCGAGAAATGGAGAGGAGATGGCAAAAGGATGGGGAGGAAGAGGAGGAGTTAGAGGGGTTTATGAACATGGCTCCCTGTCCTGAATGTGGGGGAACTCGGTTGAAGAAGGAGGTTTTGTCGATCAAGGTAGGTGGAAGATCCATTGCAGAGGTCACCCATCTCTATGTCAAGGAAGCATTAGAATTCCTGAAAAATCTGGAATTGCCTTCACGATCTCAAAAAATCGCTCAAGGGGTTTTGAAAGAGATTGAGGAGCGGCTGATGTTTATGGTGGAGGTCGGTTTGGATTACCTCACCCTGGATCGGACGGCTGCCACCCTCTCCGGCGGTGAATCCCAGCGTATTCGTCTGGCCACCCAGATCGGGTCAAGCTTGGTGGGCGTCCTCTACATATTGGACGAACCGAGCATCGGATTGCATCAAAGGGACCACCTTCGGCTCTTGGAGGTATTAAAACGGTTGAGGGATTTGGGGAATACCGTCATCGTTGTGGAGCACGATGAAGAGACGATTCGATCCGCCGATCACATCATCGATATGGGACCCGGCCCCGGGGAGAAGGGAGGGGAGGTGGTCTTCAGCGGATCTCCGGAGGCGCTGATGAAAGCAGACCATTCGTTAACGGGACAATATCTTTCCGGGAAAAATTTCATCCCGCTCCCGAAGCAGAGAAGGCCAGTCGGAGAGAGGTCCCTAGTGATCCGGGGTGCCACAGCCAATAATTTGAAGAATATCGATGTGAAGATTCCGTTAGGCGTATTGACCTGCGTCACCGGCGTTTCAGGGTCAGGGAAATCGACATTGATCATCGATACCCTTTATTGCCTTTTATCCCAACAACTTTATCATGCCTCTCAGCGTTGTGTTCCCGTTCGAAAAATAGAAGGGCTGGAACACGTGGATAAGGTTGTCCATGTGGATCAGATGCCGATCGGGAGGACGCCTCGTTCCAACCCGGCCACTTATACAGGTTTGTTTCAGCCCATTCGGGACCTTTTTGCCCAACTTCCCGAATCGAGGATGAGGGGATTTCTGCCGGGGCGGTTCAGTTTTAACGTCTCAGGAGGACGATGCGAGTCGTGCCGCGGGGATGGAGTCTTGAGGGTCGAGATGCACTTTCTACCCGATGTCTATGTGACCTGTGAGCAGTGCCATGGGAGCCGCTACAACCGGGAGACGCTTGAGATTCGGTACAAGGGGAAGACGATCTCGGATGTGTTGGAGATGACGGGCGAAGAGGCTTTTGACTTTTTTTCTGCGATTCCAGCGATCCGCCAGAAGCTCCAGACCCTTTGCGACGTCGGTCTGGGATACCTCCAGTTGGGCCAACCTGCGACAACGCTCTCGGGAGGAGAGGCTCAACGGATCAAGCTGGCCAGGGAGTTGAGCAAAAGGGAGACGGGAAGGACGGTCTATATCTTGGATGAGCCGACGACAGGTCTCCATTTTGCCGATATTCAGAAGCTACTCGATGTTCTCAACCGGCTCACCGACAAGGGGAACACGGTCATTGTGATCGAGCATAATATGGAAGTGATCAAATCGGCCGATTATATCATCGACTTGGGGCCAGAGGGAGGCGAGAGAGGGGGAGAGGTGGTCGGATGCGGTACGCCGGAGGCGTTGATCCAAAACCGAGCCTCCTATACGGGCCAATTTTTAAAAAAGAAAATCAACGGTAAAGCTGGGTTCAAGGGTTCCAGGATTCAAGTCCCGCCTTTGGCGGGATTGAACCCGTGACCCTCTCGAATCCTTGAGCCCCTTCTGAGGAGGATTCAATATGGAAGAAGAAAAAAGATCGAGCACAGGATTGGACGAAAATGTGGCGGGTTTGCTTTGTTATCTCTTAGGGTTCATCACAGGCATTGTCTTCTTAATCGTTGAGAAGAAAAGCGACTATATCAAGTTCCACGCGAAGCAGTCCACCATCACCTTTCTTGGAATCTTTGTCATCTTGGTCATTTTTGGATGGATCCCGATCATCGGTCTTTTAATATGGATTTTTAGCCTCATCCTTTGGCTGGTCTTAATGATTAAAGCCCTTCAGGGAAAACGATATTCATTGCCAATTGTTGGAAAGATGGCAGAAGGAAAGTCAAATCCATAGTTGGGTTCTCCATGAAAGGGAAACGCAGGAAAAGAAACCCTAAAAAGGGCGGGAAAATCAAGATACTTTTTCCCCTGATCCTGATCGGGATCGGTTTGTTAGTATTCTTTCTTTTCCACCGGGAGATTTTCGATACCTTTATACCAATGGCCGAGAAAAAGGGGAGGGTTGAAGAGAAGAAGGTCGTGACGCTCTACTTTTCAGATCCCGAGACGGAGTATCTGATGGGTGAGAAGAGAGAGATCTTGAAAAGACGGGAGGCTCGGGAAGAAGCAGAGGAGACTATCACGGAGCTGATCAAGGGCCCAAGAGGGAAACTCATCCGTACCCTTCCTCCCCGGACAAGGTTATTATCCCTTCAACTTGATGAGAGAGGGCTGGCAAAGGTTAATTTCAACAAGGCCCTCTCAAAGGATCATCCTGGAGGAAGTTCAGCAGAGATCATGACCCTCTACTCGATTGTCAATTCCCTCGCCTTCAATTTTCCCCAGATCAAACGGGTTCAAATTCTCATTCAGGGAGAAGCGGGAGAGACCATCGCTGGCCACCTCTCACTGGAGCAACCCGTCTCTCCTAATCTTAACCTGGTCAGGAAGGCGGGAAAGGATTGACTTCACAAGGAAATTGGTGATATTCTGTAAATTCTGGAATATTGGAAGGTTGGAATACCGGAATGTTGGTTTGGAAATGATTGCTTAAGTAGCGGAATTGATTTTTTTGTTTCTTTATACCATTATTCCAATATTCCATCTTTTCCAACATTCCATAAGCTGGAAGGTCCTATGCTCGAAGCCAAATATATTCGGGAACATATTGATGAGGTTCAGGAGAAGCTGGCCTTAAGAGGAGAAGCCATCGGTTTGGAACAATTCATCTCCATCGATGGCGAACGGAGAAGAGCGATTCAGGAATGGGAAAAGCTGAGAGCCCTTCAAAAAAAAGTTTCGGATGAAGTCAGCAAGAGGAAGAGGGAAGGTCAGGATGCCTCGGAATTAATCTCGGAAATGAAAAAGGTGTCCCAGGAGATAAAGAAGCTCGACGGGATCGTTGAGGAGAAAGAAAAGGGATTGCAGGAATTTCTCCTCACCATTCCCAATCTTCCCCATGTTTCTGTCCCAAAGGGAAAAGATCCTTCAGAAAACGCAGAGGTGAGACGGTGGGGGGATATCCCAAAATTCAATTTTGAGCCGAAACCCCATTGGGATTTAGGTGAGGCATTAGGGATCCTCGATTTTAAAACTGGAGCCAAGATTGCCGGAGCACGATTCACTCTTTATTGGGATCTCGGGGCGAAGCTGGAAAGAGCGCTGATCAATTTCATGCTCGATCTCCATACCCGAGAACATGGATATCGGGAGGTGCTCCCGCCCTTTATGGTCAATCGGACAACGATGACCGGCACAGGACAGCTTCCAAAATTTGAGGAGGAACTTTTCAAGGTGGAAGGAACCGATTACTTTCTTATTCCGACAGCCGAAGTGCCTGTGACCAATATCCATCAGGATGAAGTGCTTGAGGAAGAAGTCCTCCCCCTTTACTATACCGCCTATACTCCCTGTTTTAGGAAGGAGGCTGGGTCTTATGGAAAGGATACCCGGGGCTTGATTCGGCAACATCAGTTCAACAAGGTGGAGCTGGTGAAGTTCACAAAACCTGAGAATTCTTATGATGAGCTGGAGAAACTTCTCTCTAATGCCGAAGAGGTTTTGAAAAGGTTAAAACTCCCCTACCGTGTGGTCAACCTTTGCACGGGGGATTTAGGCTTTTCGGCTTCGAAGACTTATGATATAGAGGTCTGGCTCCCCGGTCAGGAGACATTCAAAGAGATCTCCTCCTGCAGCAACTTTGAGGACTTTCAGGCGAGAAGAGCGAAAATTCGATACCGGGTTTCTGGAAAGTCGAAGACAGAATATGTCCATACCCTCAATGGTTCTGGATTGGCTGTTGGAAGGACATTGGTGGCCATATTGGAGAATTATCAACAAGCCGATGGAAGTGTGATGATCCCGGAAGTATTACGACCTTATCTGTATGGGGTGGAAAGGATCGCTGCAAAAGCAAAAGGTTGAGGTTCAGGTTTAGGCTGAGGGTAATAAGGTTAAAAGTCAAAGGTTAAAAGTATTTTTCCTTTGGCAAAATCGCGGAGGGATGGCCATCCTACGCTGAAGCTTCGGCTGGTGAACCGAATGGCTTAAGGCGTCCCGCCTGAAGCGGGATTACCGTGAACCGGGACGTGGGTTCGGCGACCGCAGGGAGGCGGAAGGAGCGAAGCCCTGCACCGCATGATGTACAGGGCGAAGCGAGTGAGCACATCCTACTCCCTCCTTCAAAGCTTTGAAGGAGAGAGGGTTGGGTGTAGGAACTCATAGGTAGAACTAAGGCGACAATAAGAATCACGGAGGGATGGCCGAGTGGCTTAAGGCGGCGGTCTTGAAAACCGCTTCCCGTGAACCGGGACGTGGGTTCGAATCCTACTCCCTCCGCCAAACTACGCTAAAGCTTCGTATGGCAGGCCATCTACTTGGCCGACGTAGCTCGACAGAGCGTAGTTGGCTTTAGCCGACGAAGCTTAATAAGAAGCGTAGTTGGCCTCTCTCTCGGCGAGAGCCGATCAGAGAGTTGTTTGAGTAGACTGAAGTTATTCCAAAGATCAGGCAGACAGGCGTGGAGAGATGCCCGAGAGGCCGAAGGGGCTCGCCTGCTAAGCGAGTATCCCGCTTATAACGGGATCGAGGGTTCGAATCCCTCTCTCTCCGCCATACTACGCTAAAGCTTCGTATGGCAGGCCGTGAATATAGGGTGAGAACTCTTTCTGCGTTTGGCTGGAATTGGGTTTGGCAAACTCTGAACCAAGAAGTCTTAACTGGTCTTAAAACAAAGGAGGGGGGGTTATGAGAAGATTTTTTAAAAGTGGGATGATTCTTTCTTTGGTTTTTGTAATGCTACTTATTGTTGGATTAGAAGTAGCTTCAGCCCAGAAGTATTTTGATTTTTCAGGAAAGGTGGTCACGATTTACCGGGGGACCCTCAGCGTAAAGAACGACAAGGGAGAGACCATGACCTTTGCTGTGGGAAGGCGGACTACCTACGATCCCGCCCGTTTACCTGCAGAGGGTGAGCGGGTCGAAGTAAAATACTTTTTGCGAAGGGGGCACAATGTCGGTTACCAGGTGAAAATTCTCCCATCACCTCCGCCACGTCCTGCGAAAAAGAAGTAAACGGTGAAGTGAGGCAATTTCATTGTCACGGTCCATTGGATTCTTAGAGATCGTTCATGCGTATTCGAAAACGGGGGTCTCGATCACTCTCGAGGGCTTCCTCCCTCCTTTGATCAAAGCCTGAAGGCGTTCTACCGTCTCAGGCGAAAAGAATTGTTCTCCAGTCTCCTGGCACACCCGGGCCGGCACATGTTCGATAATGTGGAGCCACCCCGCGGACTGAAGTCCGCGGCACCGGCTCCAGCTTGGGCGAACACCCGCCGAAGCACATCCGCTTTTGTCCCGTTAACACGGGACTTCGACCCGATACCCTTTTCTCATTGATCCACGGACTAAAGTCTGTGGCTTTCTGCGAAGGCGGGTAAAATTTTCCGCCCAATTCTAATGCCTAAGTAAGGCAAAAGAAGGGAGCCAGAGAAAGAGTAGTACCCTTAAATAACGGTATTAGTAAGGGTATGATCCTAAGAAAGGTGATGATAAGGACCTGAAACGTGCCCCCTCCATTCCCTCCCCCTTGACGGGCGAGAATAAAGGTGGGGGTGAAGCAGGTTTGATACCCCACTTTAGCACCTGCCTGCGGGAGGCAGGAAGGGGGGCGAGGGGGGATTTAAAGAGAGACGGATCTTATTGACAAATACATATAAAATACATATAATAAAATGAGAGTCGTTTGGGATACTAAGACTAAGAAGGCTGCGGCGAACATCCGGAATCATGGGGTCGAATTTTCCCATGCTGCCACCGTACTTGATGATCCCATGGCAGTGACAATTGAAGATACACGCCATGGTGAACAACGCTTTGTAACGATCGGTGCAGATATTTTAGGCAGGGTATTGGTGGCTGTTTATGCTTATTCGGGCGAGGAAGAGATTAGATTGATTTCAGCGCGGAGGGCAACTCCAAAGGAGCGGAGGATTTATGAGCAAAAAGAATGACATGCTGGGGGAATACGACTTCAGCAAAGGAAAGAGGGGACCGGTGATCTCTCACAAAGGCAAGACCAGAATCACGATCTTTATTGATACGGATATACTGGAATGGTTCAGAGATGAGGCTGAGCGCGAAGGCCAAGGATATCAGACAGCGATGAACCAGGCTCTTCGTAATTATATCAAGCAGGATAAGCGTTCCATTCAGGAAATTGTCAGAGAGGCAGTGCGAAAGGAACTTCGAGTTCTTAAGAAAGCCAGCTAATCTCCATCAACCTTGGTCAAAAAGTCTATGGTCTAAAGTCTGAAGTCTGGTGTCTGAATTGTTGCCCTTCTGATGAGTTGCAAAAATGGGCATTGTCTGCTACTTCACGAAGCCTTCTTCCTCTACCGTCCGCCATGGAGCTCTGTGTTGGATCGGTGTTCGTTCAAATCCCTTTTAAGACCCATGATCTCGGTCTGGAGCTGTTGGTGTCCCGCTTCATTCTGTTTAGCAAGCCTGTCTATTTTCCCACTTAAGAGATTGTATCCCTCGATCACCGTATCGAACTTTTCTTTTACGTCCTCCAGAACAATCTTCAATTCATCAGAGGCCATTTTCCCTCCTTTTTCATTTGCTCCAAACTAACGTTACCCAGTGCCAGAAGTCAACCGAAATCTCCTGCCCTGGGTCAAGATAAATTACCATGGCTCTGAAATCGCACACCGAGTTCGAAGTGACCTAATGACCCAATAATCAGTTTAATTCCACAGTTCGATCCGCATTTCAAAATTCTTTCGTCTCCCCATCCCCCTATCCCCTCATCTCTTCATCTTATTGAAATGGCCAATTTTTTTATGGACGGCACTGCCTTCAGGTTATTCTTCAAGAAATAATTTCTCAAAGGATTGTAGGAATTCTATTGGGCTTACCACCTTCAACGTAACTTTCTGTCTCGTTTTTGGATTGAGAAAGTGCCTCTTATCTAACGTAATTAGAAAATCTACATCGGCATTCTGTGCCGCAGCCAGTATGGGCGCATCCTTACGATCAACGATAGTGGCCGCCTTTTCCATAGACTCCGGTGTTGGGTCCTCAACCATGAGAGGGGCTAAAAGGTGCATGAACTGACGGAAACGGCCAACCAATTGGGGAAACTTTTCTGCAAAATTTCTGTCGGCTTCAGTTAAAACTTGCCGACTAATCACCATCTGGAGAACTCGTGCCTCACATAAGTCCAGAATGGTTGCCGATGCTCCGGTAACCGAATTGACTCCAGCAATAAGGACGTTGGTGTCGATAAAAACCTTAATCTTCTGGGTAGGCTTCTGCAAGGTATTTCTTCCTTTGAACCCGTAGATCTGAAATGAGATCTTTCAAGGTCAATCCTTGACGTTTCATTTCTCGTTCTACTTCCTTAGCCAATGAGGCCCGTTGCAAGCGTTTGGGAGATAGAATCAATACCTTGCCAACCCGAAAGATGTTTAGACCTGTGCTCTCATCAAGACTTAAGGCCTCTCTCATATCCTGCGGGATGGTGAGTTGCCCCCTTGACCTGACTCGGACCAATTTAGGGGCGGTAGCCATATTTTCCATAAAAATCCTCCTTATTCTGATAATCTCAATATATAAGAATATTTTCTTAAAATCAACCTTGATTGCTGTCTAATATCTACTGGCCCCTATGCGCCCTGGTGTTTTTAGTTTTGAATTCCTCATTCCGCAATCCGATTTCCCTGCCTACCGCAGGCAGGCGCATTAAGAAATGGCCAACTTTTTTAGGGATGACACCTCAGCTTAAATTTAATGACATCTGAAGATGTGACCCCGATGACCATTGACCCACCGATGACCATTGACCCCAAAATTTCCCCCGTCTTTGCAACGAGTTGAAAGTGAGTATTAAGCGGAGGTTTTTTCTAAGAGACCGGCACATGAGTTACAGCGGAATGTTTCGCTTCCCGACGAGGCTTCACAGCGCGCTCTATGGACCGACCTGCAGCCGACTCGGCCACGCGCAGATCGTATGCGGCTTGCAAGTTGATCCACGATTGAGCATCTGTGCCGAAGTACCGCGCCAGCCGTAACGCCGTATCGGCCGTGATCCCGCGCCGCTCGCGCACAATATCATTGATGCGGGCGGGCGTCACGCCCAAGGCGTGCGCCAAAGCGTTGGCTGAGAGCCCCATCGGCACCATGTATTCCTCACGCAAAATCTCGCCCGGATGAATAGGGCGCATACCATTCTTAACCATAATAATGCCTCCTCAGTGGTAATCTACGATCTCAACATCAAAAACATCTCCGGCTGCCCAGGTGAAGCACACCCGCCATTGTTCGTTAATGCGGATGCTGAACTGGCCTGCACGGTCCCCCTTCAGCGTCTCCAGGCGATTGCCCGGTGGCACACGAAGAAAATCAAGAGTCGCCGCAGCATTCAACTGAATCAACTTGCGCTCAGCCACTCTACGGATGGCCCGCCAGCGGCGAGGGCAGTGGCCCTCGAACAGGGCTTGGGTGTCTTTATCACGAAAACTCTTAATCATCCAATTTATTATATATCGATATGCGATATATTGCAAGCCCGGTGGGATTCTACCAATGGCACAAAAAGGAAATCATCACACGTGAGTCGCCTCAGCCCACTACATCTCAGAGGTCGCCGTCTGGGAGACATCAAGGACATCATAAAAGACTTTCTAAGGTGAACTTCAGAAGAGAGGGCTTTTTATTTGGCGGTATTTCCCCGCCAAATAAAAAAATACTCCTCTGCGTCCTCGGCGTCTCAGCGGTGAGAGATTTATTCTGGAGAAGGTTTACCCCGTTAGAAAGGTGGGGCTTTGACCCCGCCTTTACAAGGAGCCGATGCTTTCTATTTGTAACATCCCCGACATGAATGCCAGGGCTTTCTAACGGGGTAAACGAGAAGACGAGAGTCCGTTTCTCTGGAAATTTTGCCGGAGAGGAGACTGGAGAGCCCTGAGGGGCTCCTTCTTTATTCTTAGGTGAAGTAGGAGATTGTGGAATGATAACAAGTAGTTCCTCCAGATTATTTGAATCAAAAATTGACGGAACCAATCCTCAACTCCTTTTGCCGTCCTTGACCCCATCCGCTCTCTCCACGACGGCGATCTTTTCCTTCAAAAGGGTATGATTTCCGTCTACTTTTTTCTGATTACTGGTTACTGTTTCCTCAGAAAATTGCTATAATATTTAATTTTTGGTATAGTTAGGTCAACTTTTGGGGGTGATTGAAACAGAAAAAGATTTCAAGACCAGGATCGGAATTCTACCCGTAGCCTTTTCATGCAACGTGATTGAGAGGTCCATCTCCTGACCTTCATTTTTTTCACTTGACGGGGATAGAAGTTTAAATAATGCCTTTGGAGGGTAACCAATGCCCCGTATCTTCGATAATATAGACCAATCTCTTCTCCCGGCACTTCGAGAGACACTTGCCTTATCAACCCGATCTGACTTTTGTGTTGGGTACTTCAACCTCCGTGGATGGAAAACCATTGACGAGTTTATTGAAAAATGGTCAGGCGGACCTGACCACTGCTGCCGTCTGCTCGTTGGGATGCAACGGCTCCCCCAGGAACACCTCCATTCGGCCCTCAGTCTTTTGAAAACAGATCCAGGTATAGACAATCAAACCGCCACCCGCTTAAAGAAGAATCTGGCAGAAGATTTTCGTCAGCAGCTTATGTTTGGTGCCCCAACGAATCAGGACGAAATCGGACTTCGCCGCCTGGCCGAACAGATTCGGTCTAAGAAAGTCATCGTGAAGCTATTCGTCAGGAATCCTTTGCATGCCAAGCTCTATCTGCTTTTCCGTCCCGACCCTATAAGCCCAACGGTCGGTTACCTTGGCAGCAGTAATCTCACCTTTGCCGGCCTTTCAGAACAAGGTGAGCTGAATATCAACGTCGTGGATCAGGATGCATGCAACAAACTATCCCTGTGGTTTGAAGACCGCTGGAACGATCGGTGGTGTCTCGATATCTCAAAAGAACTCATTGAGATCATCGAGGAAAGTTGGGCGAGGGAAACCATAATCCCACCCTACTACATTTACCTTAAAATCGCCTACCACCTTTCTCAAGAAGCCCGGACCGGACTTACGGAATTCCGGGTACCGAACGACTTCGCCAATAAACTCTTTGAATTTCAAATGGCCGCTGTCAAAATTGCGGCTCACCACCTGAACAAGCGCGGGGGTATTCTCATCGGTGATGTTGTCGGATTGGGGAAGACGCTGATGGCCACAGCGGTCGCCCGCATATTCGAGGATGACTACGACTTAGAAACCCTGGTTATCTGTCCGAAGAACCTTGTCTCTATGTGGGAAGATTATCGAATGCAATACCGCCTACGAGGGAAAGTCCTGTCATTAAGTCGGGTCATTTCCGAGTTGCCAAAGCTTCGCCGCTATCGAATCGTTCTGATTGACGAGAGCCACAACCTCCGGAACCGGGAAGGGAAACGGTATCGGGCCATCCAGGAATATATCCGCGAGAACGAAAGTAAGGTTGTTCTATTGACGGCAACTCCCTACAATAAAACGTATATAGACCTTTCAAACCAGCTTCGCCTATTTGTTCCAGAAGACGTGGATGTTGGCATCCGCCCCGAAAATCTTCTGAGAGAGCTCGGAGAGACTGAGTTCATTCGACGCCACCAGTGCGCCATTCGTTCTCTGGCTGCTTTTGAAAAAAGTATATATGCCGATGACTGGCGTGAGCTAATGCGGCTCTATCTCGTCCGTCGCACCCGGAGTTTCATCCAGGATAATTATGCAGAGACGGATCCAAAGAATGGCCGAAAGTACCTAACATTTCCGGACGGCACGCGCTCTTACTTTCCCACTCGTGATCCCAGGGCGGTTAAATTCAAAATCAACGGCAAAGATCCCAACGACCAGTATGCTCTCCTTTACTCTGATCCAATCGTTGACAGTATCAACCATCTCACTCTCCCTAGGTATGGATTGGGAAACTATATCAAGGAGCGTCCACATGAACCCCCAACCGCTGCTGAGGCTAAAGTAATCGCGGACCTCTCAAGAGCCGGAAAAAGGCTGATGGGATTCTGTCGCACAAATTTCTTTAAACGTCTCGAAAGCAGCGGCCAGGCTTTCCTCCAATCTGTTGAGCGGCATATCTTACGTAACTATGTCTACCTTTACTCGATTGAAAATGACGAGACTCTTCCAATCGGTACCCAGGACGCCAGCCCACCCTTGTAACTCCCAATTCGATTTAGGTTTGCCAACCTCTGCCAGTTTGAACGCCCGGTCGGTGCGTTCTTTTTTCTTTCCCAAAAGAATCTAGTAGACCGCAGCCTCTCTACCATACTTAGAAGATCGCATAGGGCATGGGGCAAGGTGCATAGCGTAGCCCCAGAAGATCGTTTTCCTTCTCCATAAATAAATGTTACACAGTCAACCATTTTCCAACCTTTCCAGTATCCGTGTTATTATGTTTATCGGTACGCCTAACCTTACTACCCTCTCCTTGCCGTATCTCTTGGAAGACATCCTGGAGATCGTGAGGCCGGTGTTGTCGAGCTTCCAGATGTAATCTGCGATCCTTCTGTCCGTGAGATCCTTCGCTCCATAACCTCTCACGACATCCACGTAAGGCTACGGTGTCATCTTGAATTGTGAATTAGCGAAGATAAACAGAAGCGGTATCATCTATAAAAAGTTGGTCCTGTCAAGGAAGCTTTCTCCTTGATAGAAGGAGAAATGTAGTGCCCAGGACCAAAACTCATCCTGACCTTCCTTCTCCCTACGGGTACTTCGGAAACAAATCCCATTCAGGCCAGTGTCTAACCGAGGCAATTTCGGAGTCGATGACGGATTTCACCTGCGTTAAGAACCCGCTGAAGTCCCCGGGAAGCGAGTTGAAGATGACGGCATAGGAAATCCCGTCGGCCCGGTGGACGATCCAGGAGCCACAGCATTGCTCGAGAGCGCCCGCATGGTTCCACTCCTCCTGGCCTGTCCCCGGGTTCAGGACATTCCATCCGAGGCCGTAGTATGCACCCGGGTTCTGATTTTTATGAAGATGGGGATCATAGAGATTCTGAAAGGCCGTCATCTGCTGGATCATCGCTCCCGACAGGACAGGCGTTATACCCCCGGAACCCTCAACCCCCCGGAGGAAGCGCACCAGGTCGACGGCCGACGCGATCCAGCCCCCGTGGGCGTCGAGGTCCGGGTGGCACCACGAACCGTAGGCCATCTGAACCTTACCCATGGCAGGGTAGACGGAATCAACGAGTGCGTCCCCAGGCTGTCCATAATAAGCCGCCTCTCCCTCGGCCCTCTGTTCCCGGAGGGTCTTGCCGATCTGCATCCGGCGGATTCCCAGGGGGATGAGGATCACCGAGTTTATATAGTCCTCGTAGGTTTGTCCCGTGACCTTTTCGATGATGCGGCCGAGGATGTTGTAGCCGAAGTTCGAGTAGACGTAATTGGTTCCGGGATCGTACTGGAGGATGGACTTGCCCATCCAGTACCGGATGATGGTCCTGGTGTCACCGGGAGACGGCAGGCCCGTATCGCTGGCGATTTCAAGACTCATGAACTGGGGATCGCCGGCAATAGTGGAATCCCACCCGCCGCTGTGCCTCAGGAGGTCGCGTACGGTGATGTCCGCCAGGCGAGAGTCAGGAGTGGCCCCGGGGAAAGGGGAGAGGTCGTTGAGAATGGCGAAGGCTTTATCCTCCAGGTGGATTTTCCCCTCTTGGACCAGTTTGAGGATGCCTACGGCGGTGAAGGGCTTGGAAGAGCTTGCGATGCGGAAGAGGGTTTCGGGTTTGGCGCGGGCCCTCGCCTCCCTGTCCGCAAGACCGTATCCCTCGACCAGGACAAGGCGCCCGTCTTTCATAACGGCCAAGGTACCGCCGGGGATATTCCATTTCTTCATGAGTTTCGGAATGATATTGTGGAATCTGCCCACTTTCGCGGAGCTTTCACACTCCGGGGCGAGGGCGAAAAGAGGGATTAGGGCGACTCCCATGAATACCAGAAAAATCCGACAGCGGTACGGCAGAGTCATGCTGGTCAATCTCATCTCTTTCTCCCTTCTCAGAATACTGAAAAAAATTTGCCTTTTTCGGCGCGAGATGACATTAACACGAGAAAGATAAATCGTCAATGCGAACTTGGGATCAACAGGAGAAATCGGGGGGGGGAAAAATCGGGGGGGGGAAAATCGGTCTTGACGAAAAGTCGAAGAAGTCGTATCTTTTTAAATGAAGCGCCCATAGCTCAGATGGATAGAGCGTCGGACTACGAATCCGCAGGTCGGGCGTTCGAGTCGCCCTGGGCGCGCCAATCATACCAATGGGTTACGGCATCGAGGCCGTAGCCCTTTTTTCGGTAGTGTCCATATCGGTGTCCACCGTTCCGATTTTCTCCTACTGCGTATTGCGCTCTGCTTTCTCAAATTCACATCCTGAAGGGTAATCCCACATTTCCGTTGTCTCGAAAAGGTTACAACAAATTCATCCCCTTGGTCCCCAGTAACGGAAAAATCCTTCTTTGAAAAAATTCGGCAAGGAGTATTGAAGAGAAAGATCGCCATTAAAATGCTTGACAAGATTTTTTTGATATTGTATACAAGCAGACAATATACAATATACAATAGCAAGAGATCTCGATGAAACAATTCAGAGAAAAGCCCGCGCTGGTTGATGATATTCGCGATTACCTCAGAGATTGCATTGTAAATCTTTCTATCAAACCCGGGGAACAGCTCAATGAACTGGCGCTTATCAAAAAGCTTGGTGTAAGCCGTTCACCGCTGCGTGAAGCTTTTCGGCTCCTGGAAGGAGAAGGGTTTGCAGTCAGGTTTCGTGCGAAGGGTGTCTTTGTTCGGAAAATTACCAAAGAAGATATCCTTGAACTTTTCCCTATCCGTGCAGCTCTCGAGGGCCTCGCTGCCGAACTCGCAGCCACGAAACTTTCAGAGAAAGAGTTGCAATCGATTGAAAAAGTGACAGAAAGAATGGAGCAAGCGGCTCAAAGTGGGGATATAAAGGCCTATGGAAAGCTGAACTTTGATTTTCATAGGGAGATTGTTAAAGGGGCCCGCAACAAGAGACTTGAAGAGATGATCAAGAATGCAGGGCGACAATCATTGTGGTTCTTTTTTGCCACTCTCTATTTCAAGAAATCTCTCAACTACGCGATGAGCAGCCACAGGGAAATCTATCTTAGTCTCAAGAGTAGGGATGGAAAGCGAGCCGCTGAGTGCATCAAAAATCACATCAATGACGGGGCGAAGAACATCCTCGAGAATTACCCTCTGGATGAGGCGGGTTGACTTGAAGAAGGTTCCAAGGATCTTCGTAAAACACAGCGGGATATCCCCTGCTTAAATCATTTTGGCAAAATTTGATGAAAATCATCAGACACTACTCTTCTAAAACAATGCTGTGACCCTTTTTGGATTCAAGATGGCTTTTGAAACAATTAGCATTCAACGGGACGAGAATGTTGGGGTGATCAAGCTGAATCGCCCGGAGGTGAAGAATGCGTTGAACAGACAAATGGTTGAAGAACTGTTGACCGCCCTTGGCGAGCTGGAGCAAGAGAGTGAGATCCGGGTTATTGTGATCACTGGAAATGGATCGTCTTTTTGTACAGGTCGCGACCTTGCGGACGCAAGGAAAGTCGAGAAGGAGGATGTCATTGGACGGCGTTTCGCCTACCAGAGGATGGCTCGACTGATGGTAAAAATAAGTGAGATTTCTAAACCAGTGATCGCTGCCGTGCATGGATATGCCCTGGCTGGTGGCTGCGGTTTAGCAGCCTCGTGTGATCTCGTGGTCGCCAGTGAGGATGCCGTTTTTGGAATACCCGAGGTGAAAATTGGTCTAGCACCGGGAACAGTGACCGCTCCTCTTTTTCGCTCGATAGGCCGTAAGAAGGCTACCGAAATGCTTCTTACTGGGGAGACTTTGGATGCCTACGAGGGATATAGGATCGGCCTTGTCAATAAAGTCGTGTCCAAAGAAAAGCTGATGGATTTGACCCTCGATTTGGCAAAAAAGATCGCCGGGAATAGCCCTGTAGCTATTAAGATTTGGAAGGAAGCTGTTCATGCTCAATACGATGCGGACTATGCGAGATTAATGAATCACTTTGCGGAGATTGTGAATCTGAGTAGCTTGACAACGGATGCCTCTGAAGGAATAGCTGCATTCTTCGGGAAAAGAAAGCCGAAATGGCAAGGTCACTAGTCCATCATTCGTCATTCATTCTTTAGCTGTTCGACTACCGATTAAACTTCTGCTTTTGAAAGGGTACAACAGGATGATCGAGCAAGAGCTTCAGGCTTATCGGGATTTTGATAAGATTTACAAAAGATTTTCTTGGAAGATTCCTCAGTACTATAATGTTGCCTATGACATTTGTGACAAGCATTCTTCCGATCCAGGGAAGGTAGCACTTTATTATGAAAGTGAAGATGGAAAACAGATCCATTACACATTTTCGCAGCTTAAACAAGCCTCCGACCGCCTGGCTAACGTTCTGATTGGGCTCGGCCTCCGGCGCGGAGACAGAGTAGGCATTTTTCTTCCCCAGAGGCCGGAAGCTGCCCTTGTTCATCTTGCAACACTGAAAATCGGCGGAATATCCGTGCCAATGACTCCGATGTTTGGACCTGAAGCCATCTCACATCGTATGAATGACTGCCAGGCCAAAATACTGGTCTTCGCTATAGAAGATAATGAAAAAATCCTCGACACACAAAACCAATTGAAGACCATTGAACATTTGATCGTGGTAGGAGGTCAACAAAAGGGTGCGAGGGAATTTGATTCTCTTTTAAACGAGGGTTCAGAAGATTTCAAGATCGCTGCGACCTCTGCGGATGATCCGGCATTTCTGGTTTATACGTCTGGAACGACAGGTCTCCCAAAGGGGGCCCTTCATGCGCATCGGTGTATCCCCGGGAGACTGACGGGGCTCGAGATGGCGCACAATTTCTTACCCCAAGAGGGCGATCTCTTCTGGACTCCTGCCGATTGGGCTTGGATCGGTGGACTTCTCGATAGTCTCATTGCTCCCTGGGCCTACGGCATACCTGTGCTGGCTGCCGAAAGAAGACGATTTGATCCCGAGAGGGCCTTCGCCTTGATTGAGAGATATAGGGTACGAAACGCCTTCCTTCCTCCCCTTGCTCTAAAGATCATGAGCAGTGTAACCAACGCATCCAGCCGATACAAAATTTCGATGAGATCCGTCCACAGCGGTGGAGAATCACTTCCCTTAGATGTTCTGGATTGGGGGAAGGAGACGTTTCAGAGTCTATGTGAGATGTACGGGATGACAGAAATGGGTTTTGTGGTTGGGAATTGTCCTGTCATCCTCCCCATTAAGCCAGGTTCTATGGGTAAGGCTTATCCGGGCCACCCGGTTGAACTCGTTGACGAGGCGGGGCAGGTTCTTCCTCCAGGGCAGTTGGGTGAAGTGGCGATACATCGAAGTGACCCGGGTATGTTTCTTGGTTACTGGGGGGATCGCGAGGCCACAGAGGCAAAATTTGTTGGTGACTGGATGCTTTCCAGTGATTTGGCTATCAAGGACGAGGAGGGCTATTTTTGGTTTAGAGGCAGAAAAGACGATGTCATTACCAGTGCAGGCTATCGTATTGGTCCCGAAGAGATCGAGAAATGCATCTTTAGACATCCCTCAGTACAGGATGTAGCGGTGACAGCCAGTCCAGATCCAGTTCGGGGTAGTATCGTAAAGGCCTTTATTATGCTTAAGAAAGAGATCGCCCCGTCCGAAGTGATTCGAGATGAGGTTCAGGCCATGGTTAAGAAGAACCTGGCTGCATATGAATATCCAAGGGAGATAGAATTTTTAGAAGACTTTCCCAGGACGGTAACGGGAAAGATCCAGAGGCATGTCCTTCGGGAGAGAGAGATTCAGAACAAGCTGAAGAAATTATGATGCTTTCCGATCTACGCGTCATCGAATATGGTGAATTTGTTTCGGCTCCTTACTGTTCCCGGCTTTTTGCCGATTTAGGGGCAAAGGTAATTAAAGTGGAGCCACCTGACAGAGGGGACATGGCCCGCTCTTACGGCTCCTTCCCCGGCGATGTGCCCCATCTTGAGAAAAGTGGTCTTTTCATCTTTCTTAATACCGGAAAACAGTCTGTCACCCTGAATCTTAAGAATCCGGAGGGACGTAAGATCTTCGGGAAACTCTTGGATGGGGCCGATATTTTCATTACAAACGCCCTCCCAAATGTTATGGAACCATGGCAATTGGATTACTCCTCTCTGGCAAAGACCCATCCCGGGTTGATTTACTGTGCCATTACACCGTTCGGTTGGGAGGGACCGTACAGAAATTACAGAGGATTTAACCTTCATTGTTCTGCCTTGAGTGGAGCAAGCTGGGCCATTGGAAGCCCTGGGAGGGAACCTCTTCAAATTCCCCTTAACCAATGTGATTTCCAGGGTGGGATTAATGGAGCTGCAGCGATTATGATTGCGCTCATAGCACGGAAGAAATTTGGGTATGGACAGTTTGTAGATGTCTCCATATCGGATGTGATGGCTACTTACGTGGGTACCAATGCCATTCTCTACCTCTTCTACGGACTTAAGTGGCAGCGAGACGGGAGACGTGCGTGGGGTTCCGGAGGCCCCTATCCTTATGGTCTCTTTCCTTGCAAAGATGGATTTGTCTGTTTAATCGCACGCACTCCCAGAGACTGGAACCGTTTTCTTGATGCCATCGGGCGGCCGGATTGGGCGAATAACACACGGTACCAAGACCAGTTCAAAATGGGGCGTGAATATCCCGACGAGGTGGACGCTCTCTTGATCCCTATTTTAAAGGGCTACACAAAAAATGAACTGTTTCAAATGGCACGAAAATTTGGGTTTCCCTTGGCTCCCGTGAGGTGTCCCCACGAATCCTTAATGGACCCTCACTTGAGGGAAAGGGAGTTTTTTGATTCTATTGAGATGCCCGGAATTGGGAAGTTAGGACTTCCCAGGCTTCCATTTCGATTTTCAAAAGTAAAGATTCAACCTCTGCGACCGGCTCCTCGCCTTGGAGAGCATAATGAGTCTATTCTTGTGGGCGAGTTAGGGTTTGGTCAGGAGGATGTCGCAAAACTTCGAGAAGGAAAAGTCATCTAAGGTGACCCTTAATGAAACCATTGCCGCTGGAAGGATTGCGCGTTATTGATCTCACTTGGGTTTGGTCCGGACCTATGGTTGGCTATATGTTGGCGGACATGGGAGCAGAGGTGATAAAAGTTGAACATAGCGAGCGGCTGGATAATACGCGCTTAAGAGGAAGCCCTATTATCGATGGTAAGAAAGTGGAAGGAAAATCGATTGAACTCGGGCCGTATTATCACAATCTCAACCGGAACAAACTTAGCATCAGACTCAACCTGAAACACCCGAAAGGCGGAGAGCTGTTTAAAGCTCTTGTAAAAAAGGCTGATATTATTATTGAAAACTTCACGCCCGGGACTTTGGATACATTGGGGCTTGACTATAAAAGCTTGAAAGATTTGAACCCTGCCCTTATTGTACTTTCTTTGTCGACGGCAGGCCAAGAGGGGCCTATTTCTGATATGCTCGGGTATGCTCCAGTGATTTCAAGTTTGTCAGGTCTTGAATCCCTCGTGGGTTATGAAGGAGAGCCTCCGCTTGGGATGATGACATTTGGCCTGAGTGACCCCAATGCAGGCACACACGGCCTTTTTGGCCTTATGGTAGCACTCTATGGCCGGGAGAAGACAGGTGAAGGTCTCTATATCGATATGTCTCAGTTTGAAGCCTCCTGTGCATTGCTCGGGGAGGCTATGCTTGAATTTCAGATGAGCGGAAGAATCTTGCAATCGTGTGGCAATTTTAGCAAAAACCAATGCCCACACGGAATCTATCCTTGCGAAGGAGACGATCGTTGGATAGCCCTCAGCATCGACTCAAATGAAAGTTGGGAGGAATTGATTGATGCAATGGGAAATCCGGATTGGGGAAAAGATGCAGATCTTCAGAATCAAAGTGGTCGGTTCAGGCGAAGGGAGGAACTGGACAAACGATTAGCGGCATGGACATCTCAATTAAGTAGAGAAGACATTGTCAAAACCTTACAGAGTCGTGGCATTGCCGCCGTCCCTGTTTTGTCTATGGAGGAACAGTACGCGGATGAGCATTACCAACACCGAAACATACATCAAGAGGTGATCCATCCGCTTTTGGGAAAGGAGATACTCTTCAACATCCCTTGGAAACTGGACAAAACGCCCGGAACTATTCGAAAGTCAGCCCCATTATTGGGTGAACATGACAGGTATGTCTACGAAACCCTATTGGGGCTATCCTCAGAAGATGTCCAAAAACTGAGAGAGGAAAAGGTCATTTACTGAAATTCTCACAGAGGAGTGAAGTATGAGTGCGAGAGAGTTAGACTTGTCAAAGATAAGAGAGCATTTCCCGGTTATCACAGAAGACTCATTAGGAGAGCTTCGCAAGAGGATCGGAGTAAAAATCACTAGGACTGTGGAGCCTTGGGTAGAAGAAGCTAACCGAGATGCCATCCGTCATTATGCTTACGGCATCGGGGATGACAATCCTTTGTGGATAGACTTAGAATACGCACGAAAGACCCGGTTTGGCACTATCATTGCCCCCCCTTGTTTCCTATACGCTACAAACCGAGTGATCAGCGGTTATGTGGGAGGGCTTCCGGGTATTCATGCGATGTTTGCCGGCACGGATTGGACCTGGTATCTGCCGACACGGCTTGGGGATAAAATTCAAACCGAGGTCTATTTGAAAGAGCTCGTGGAACATCAAACCCAATTTGCTGGCAGGGCCATCCAGCAGATTTATCATGGCGATTTTTTCAACCAAAATGGTGAAAAAATTGCAGAATCCGATTCATGGTGTTTCCGGACAGAAAGGCAAACAGCACGTGAAAGAGGGCAGAAATATAAAAAAGGCAAGGAAAGGAAAGTTTACTCTGATAAAGAAATAAAACACACAATGCAGATGTATGCTGATGAGAAGGTGAGAGGTGGTGAACATCGATACTGGGAAGATGTCAATATAGGAGACGAATTATCTCCCATCATGAAAGGTCCCATGACGGTGACGGGATTCATCGCCTTTGTCCAGGGTTGGGGAGGACTCTACATTCGGGCCCATAAGCTCGCTTTTAAACTCTATAAGGACCATCCTGGTGTCGGAATCCCCAATGCTTACAATATTCCTGACATTCCCGAAAGGGTCCACTGGGAGGATGAATTAGCCAAGGCCGTGGGAACTCCTGGAGCCTATGACTATGGCCCGGAGCGAGTTTCTTGGATGAGTCATTTGATGACGAACTGGGTGGGGGATGATGGATGGCTTTATAAACTTAATGCGAAGATCGTTCGGCACAACCCTGTTGGCGATCTTCTTACGATCACAGGAAAAGTCATGAAGAAGTACAAAGAGGGAGACCGTTGTTTTGTGGACTGTGAGCTTCTGGCTGTGAATCAAGACGGGGAAAACTCCTGCGAGGCCGCGGCCACGGCGATTCTACCCTCTCGTGATGCGGGATCCTAAAAGAAGGCGGGGTGGCGATTTCAAACGATGAGGGAGGGGAGGTTTTTTATGGGAAAGGATGAGGATGTCGTCGTCCTTAGCGCGGTGAGGACGCCGATGGGAAGCTTCGGAGGAAGCTTAAGGAATATGAAAGTCTACGATATCGGAGCTGTGGCTTTAAGAGAGGCAATCCGAAGAGCGGCAATCGATCCAGCGCAATTGGACGAAGTGATTGGTGGCCATACGCGTCAGGCTGGAAATGGTCCGAATCCAACAAGAACGGCTGCTGTTCGGGCTGGAGTTCCTATCCATGTCCACGCGATCACAATTAATAATGCCTGCCCTTCATCGATGAAAGGGACGATTATCGCCTCTCAAATGATTCGTACTGGAGATTCCCAATTGATCCTGGTTGGAGGGATGGAGAGCATGAGTACGATTCCTTACTTCCTGAAGGACGTTCGATGGGAAGGCTGGAGGATGGGCGATCGCGTCATACAGGATGGGTGGGGTGATTCCATCGATCCCGTATGCAATTACGGCATGGGGGTGACGGCAGAGAACCTTGTGGCAAAGTATGGAATATCAAGGGAAGAGATGGATCAATTCGCCCTGGAAAGCCATCAGAAGGCTGCAAAAGCCCAGGACGTAGGTGCCTACGATGAAGAGATCACACCCATTCAGGTACCAGCCTACCGGGGTTCTCCTCCCTTTGTCTTTTCGAGGGATGAATCGATTCGTAGGGATACTTCCTTGGAAAAAATGGGTCAGCTCAGACCTTCTTTTAAAGAAGGCGGTTCCGTTACAGCTGGTAATTCATGTGGGATGACAGATGGAGCGAGTTCCATCGTCCTCACTTCGAGAAGAGTGGTAAAGGAGATGGGCTTCAAACCCTTATTTTCAATCGTTTCTGGTGCTTCGGCAGCCGTAGACAATGCTTTCATGGGGGAAGGGCCGACCCTTTCTATGCCAAGAGCATTGGAAAAGGCAGGAATGACCCTGAAGGACATGGATCTTATAGAGGTGAACGAGGCCTTTGCTGCCCAGGTTCTTGCGAATGAAAGGGTTCTCAAATGGGATCGTTACCGGGTCAACATCCATGGAGGGGCGATCGCTCTTGGTCATCCAACAGGATGCAGTGGTGTCCGGATCATCACTACTCTGTATTATGCGCTAAAAAGGCGTGGCAAGGAACTTGGGATTGCAGGAATCTGTGGTGGGGGTGGGGTAAGCTGTGCTGTGGTGATCAGGCTGGAAGAATAGGAGCGAGAAGCTTTTATGGATCCTTATTTCAAAGAGGAACATGAGATCTTTAGGAGAGATATCCAATCCTTTATTAGAAGGGAGCTTCTCCCTTTGGTTGACGAGGCTGAGGAGAAGGAGAAATTTCCTATAGAACTCTTCCCGAGGATGGGAAGCCAGGGTTTCTTATGTATCAGAGTTCCCAAGACCTACGGAGGCAGGGGTGGCGACAAGGTCATGGAATGTATCGCCATTGAGGAACTTACGAAGGGGAGCGCGGGGATAACAGGGGGCTTCACTGTTCAGGGGGGATTGGCCACAGATCCCATCTTGCGCTTTGGTAGTGAGGGTCAGAAACGGAGATATCTCATCCCTGCTGTAAGAGGCGAAAAGATCGGAGCTTTTGCGCTGACAGAGCCGGATGCAGGGTCTGATGCGGCAAGCCTTCGAGCGACGGCTGTGGAGAAGGGGAACGGTTATGTCATTAATGGAATGAAGACATTTATTACGAACGGACCCATCTGTGACTTTGTGGTACTTGCGGCTTACACGGATCCAGCGAAAAAAGGGAGAGGGATTAACCTTTTCATCGTGGACCGGGAGAATCCAGGATTTTCTGTCGCCAAGAAATTGACGAAACTTGGGAACCGATCTACAGAGACAGGAGAGCTTTCTTTTGACGACTGCTGGGTTCCTAAAGAGCAGATGATCGGGAATCAAGAGGGTGGAGGGTTTGATCAAATCGAGGATACTCTTCGATCTGGTAGAATTTCTACAGGTGCTCGAAGCGTTGGATTGGCTCGATCCATCTTTGACCATTCTGTGAACTACGTGAAGAAAGCAAAGCAACGTGGGTGGCCGGTTGCCAAGAGTCAATCTGTCCGATTCACCGTTGCGGAGATGGCCATGAACTTGGATGTAATGAAGACAATGACCTATCATGGAGCATGGTTATACGACCGTGGTGAGGCAAGCATGAAAGATGCTTCTGTCGTGAAACTTTTTTGCACAGAAACAGTCTATAAGATGGCCTGTGAGGGGTTGCGATTGCAAGGGGAGGAAGCCTACATGGCCAAAAATCCGATGCAACGGTATCTTAGGGATTCTCGATTATTCAGAATCCCTGAAGGAACTTCGGAAATTCAGCACTTGGTGATCTTCAATGAGTTGTGTGTTTGAGTAAAAGAATTGGAAAGGGTGAAGGATGGATTTTGAACTGAGAGAAGAGCAGAGGGATGTGAAGAAGGCAGCCCGGGAGTTTGCCCAGGGAGAATTTGATAATGATCTTGCCACCGAACTTGAACTTAGATTGGAATACCCAAGCGAGATATGGAAGAAGGCGTGCCGTTTGGGGTTTATAGGGATTCATATCCCGGAGGAGTATGGCGGGCAGGGATTGGGAGTCGTTGAAAATATTCTGGTTACAGAAGAGTTTTGCCGGAAGGATTCGAGGGTTGGGAGTGCTTTGAGCTTCGCTGATTTTGGGTCAGAGATTTTGTGGAGGCATGGTTCTGAGGAACAGAAGAAGGTTTATTTGGGGCCTGTGGTGAGGGGGGAGATGCTTTCGACCTTTGCCTTTGAGGAGCCAGAGGGCGAGGGGGTTACGGAGGGAATGAGGAAAGGCGACAATTTTTCCATCCATGGGGTGAAGCGTTTTGTTTTGAATGGAGGGATAGCGGGTTATTACTTGCTTCTTTGTCAGGTTGATGGGAAGGAGTCGATGATTCTTGTGGAGAGGGATAGAGACGGCCTCGAGTTTGTTCCTCAGGATAAAATGGGGATGAGAATGATATCGACAGGGGAATTACGGTTTAAGGACGTTTCTGTTCCTGCGGATCATTTGATTGGTCAAGATGGAAAGGGTTTATCGATTTTGGAGTCATTTCTTAGTGAGAGTCATCTTGAGTTAAGTGCGCAGGGTTTGGGGATGGCTCAGGGGGCTTTTGATAGAGGTTTGGACTATGGGAAGCAGAGGGAGCAGTTTGGGCGGAAGTTAATCCAGTTTCAGGTCATTCGGCATCGGTTGGCAGAGATGGTGACGCGGATTGAGATGGTGCGTTTGTTTCTTTATAAGGCGGCGTGGTTGGTGGATGAGGGGAGGATGGATTCGAGCTTATGTGCGATGGTGAGGGATTGTTCGGGGGACTTGGTAGTGGATGTGGTGGACGGTGTGCTTCAGATATTCGGTGGTTATGGATATATGACGGAGACGGAGATTGAGCATTTTTATCGGGATGCTTGGTTGGTGGATATTTTTGGGGGAAAGAATAATCTGAAAGACAGTATTGCCCGATGGGTAATTGGTTGAGGGAGGAGAATGGTCGGTCATAAGGGAACGGTTTAGAAGAAATTCTTGGATCTTCAAAAAAGCCCGCGTGGGACGTGTTTTCGAGGCGAATAATCAGGATGGGGAGTTTTGTTACATTACAAAGGCGATAGCAATCCTCATTTCAAGAGGGTAATAGGAAGGGGTAACAATGGAAAGGATGGTGGGCTATCAAATCGATGAGAATGGAATAGCTCTGGTCAGGCTCAATAATCCTCCTGTTAATGCCTTAACCCAAGAATTCAAGGAAAGATTGGAGATGGTCTTTGACGAGATGATGGCAAGAGAGGAAATTCGGGCCGTGATTCTAACAGGAGGGGATAAAGTTTTTGCAGCCGGAGGGGATATTAAAGCCTTTCCGGGCCTCAATCCGACTAGTTCCCGACTAATGGTCCTCAAGAGTCAGATGATGCTTTTGAAGATTGAGAATTTTCCCACTCCAGTGATTGCAGCAATTGAGGGGCGTTGTTGGGGAGGGGGATGTGAAATTGCTCTCTGCTGTGATATCCGGGTGGCATCTGAGGGAGCGACTTTCGGCCAGCCAGAAGTGAACTTAGCCATCATGCCTGGTGCAGGAGGAACCCAGAGACTTCCGAGACTGATCGGATCAGGAAAGGCCAAGGAGATGATCTTCACAGGCCGGATTCTATCTTCAAAGGAAGCCATGGAAATAGGTCTCGTGGAGAAAATCGTTCCTGAAGGGAAGGCTTTAGAAGGGGCTCGGGAAATGGCCGCGGAAATTTTGAAGAAAGGGCCTGTGGCGATTAAGATGGCGAAAAAGGCCATCAACTTGGGGATGCGCCTCCCATTTATGGAGGGTCTTCAGGTGGAAGCAGACTGTTTTTCTTATCTTTTCGGTACTGAAGACAAAGACGAAGGAGCAAAGGCCTTTCTTGAAAAGAGAATCCCTCAGTATAAGGGGCGATAGGTGCAGTAGGTGTCAGATTAGCAGTTGAAGGAGGCGAACAATGGGAAATCAAAAGATCTATGTCATAGGAGCAGGGTTAATGGGGAGTGGTATTGCACAAGTGGCGGCAGTGACAGGCCATGATGTAACCATGATAGATGTCAAACCAGAAATGATCGATCAGGCCTACCGCAGCATTGAGAAGAGCCTTCAAAGAATTGTAAAAAAAGGAGATGTCAAAGAAGAACAGGCAAGAGAGATTCGCCAAAGGATTAAAGGTACTCTCGACATCACCGATGCCAAGGATGCCGATGCTGTGATTGAAGCCGTGGACGAGAAATTGGATCTTAAGAAGAGTTTATTCGCAAGGTTGGATGGGGTGTGCCCGTCTCATACGATCCTGATGTCCAATACCTCGCAATTCAGCATCACCGATCTCGCCTCCGTGACCCGGCGGCGAGATCATGTGATTGGTACCCACTGGTTCAATCCTCCTCCGATCATGCGATTGGTCGAGGTGGTCATGGGGCTTGATACTTCAGAGGAGACTCTTCAGAAGACTTTAGATCTCTGTAAGCGGTTTGGAAAAGAGACGATCGTTTGTCGGAAAGACACAAAAGGGTTTGTGACCACCCGGGCCCTTTGGGCTTTCCGCATGGAGTGCTTCAAAATACTGGAAGAAGGGATCGCAACCGTGGAAGACATAGACAAAGCAATGAAATTGGCCTTCAATCATCCGATGGGGCCTTTTGAATTGATGGATTTTGGGCACTTGGACCTTTCTTTTCAAGTTGTGACATCGCTTCACGAGACCTACGGAGAAAGGTTTTTACCACCTCAGGCGCTGATCAATCTGGTGAGATCAGGCTATTTGGGACGGAGAACGGGTCGTGGTTGGTACCATTATCCAGACGAAAAAGAGCATTAAGCCTCTTCAACCTGATTTATTCCAGAAATTCTTTTGAGGGAAAGAGAGGAATAGCGATGATCGATAGGGATCTGCAAGCCTATCAACATTTTGAGAAAATCTACGAATCTTTTTCTTGGAAGATTCCACAATCCTACAATGTGGCATATAACGTCTGTGACAAGCATTCTCCTGATCCAAAAAAGATCGCGCTTTATTACGAAAGTGAAGACGGGAAAGAGACCCATTACACTTTTTTGCGTCTTAAAAAATTATCCAACCGCCTTGCTCATGCCTTAGTCGGTCTTGGTATCCAACGTGGTGATAGGGTAGGTATTTTTCTTCCACAGAGACCAGAGACTGCCCTTACTCATCTTGCAATACTGAAATTGGGCGGAATATCCGTCCCCATGACCCCCATGTTTGGACCTGAAGCCATTTCATATCGTATGAACGACTGCCAGGCCAAAGCACTGGTCTTTGCTAAAGAAGATAGCGAAAAGATCCTTGACATGCAAAATCAACTGGAGACCATCGAACATTTGATCGTGGTTGGAGATAAACAAAAGGGTGCCAGGCAATTTGATTCTCTTTTAAACGAGGGTTCGGAGGATCATCAGATTGCCGTGACTTCTGCCGACGACCCAGCATTTTTGGTTTACACGTCTGGAACTACAGGCCTCCCAAAGGGGACTCTCCACGCTCACCGGTGCATACCTGGACGACTGCCGGGGTTTGAGATGGCACACAATTTCTTTCCTCACGAGGATGATCTCTTTTGGACTCCTGCAGATTGGGCTTGGATCGCAGGGCTTCTTGATAGCCTATTTCCTCCCTGGACTTATGGCATTCCTGTTTTGGCCGCCGAACGAAAACGCTTTGATCCTGAAAGAGCCTTTACTCTCATTGAAAAATACAAGGTCCGAAATGCCTTCCTTTCGCCCACAACCCTCAAAATGATGAGCGGGGTGCCCAACGTATCCGGTCGATATAAAATCTCCATACGTTCCGTTCACACCGGCGGAGAATCGCTCCCGTTAGATGTCTTGGAATGGGGGAAAAAGACATTTCATAGTGTAAGCGAAGGGTATGGGATGACGGAGATAGGTTTCCCCGTAGGAAACTGTCCTGCCATACTACCCATGAAACCAGGCTCAATGGGAAAGGCCTATCCAGGTCACCGAGTGGAAATTGCCAACGAAGGCGGCCAAATTCTGCCTCCAGGTCAGTTGGGAGAAGTGGTAATCAATCGCAACGATCCGGGTATGTTCCTGGAATATTGGCAGAATTGCAAGGCCACGAAGGAAAAATTTGTCGGTGAGTGGATGCTTACTGGCGATATGGCCATCAAGGATGAGGATGGTTATCTCTGGTATCAGAGCAGGAAAGACGATGTCATCAAGAGCTCGGGTTATCGCATCGGTCCAGCGGAAGTCGAGAAGTGTATCTTTGCTCACCCTGCGGTCCAGGATGTGGCTGTCGTGGGCAGTCCAGATCCGATTCGGGGAAACATCGTAAAAGCCTTTATTATGCTTAAGAAAGGGATCGCCCCGTCCGAAGTGATTCGAGATGAGATTCAGATCATGGTTAAGAAGAACCTGGCTGCATATGAATATCCAAGGGAGATAGAATTTTTAGAAGACTTTCCCAGGACAGTGACGGGAAAAGTCCGGAGGCATGTGCTCAGGGATTTGGAGATTCAGAAAAAGGCTAAAGGAGGATGATGCTTTCAGATCAGGCATTTTGCCGAGATAATGGATAGTGATGAAATCAATTTTCAAAATGACAAATGAAAGGAGGTTAATTATGAAAGGAAAAAGAGGATTGGAAGGACTCAGTATTGTTGTTTCGAGTTTGATTCTGGTTCTTTCATCAGTGTGGCCTGCCTTTGCGGAAAAGGGGGTAACCGATAATCAGATTCTGATTGGTGACATGGCCATATTAAGTGGTCCTGTTGCCTCTGCAACGTCGATGGACTCCACGGGTTTGCGAGGTTATTGGCAATACGTCAATGAATCAGGCGGGATTCACGGTAGAAAGATTAAGGTGATTACTGAGGATACCGGCTATGAGATTCCCAAGACGATAACGGCTTGGAAAAAGCTGATCGAACAAGACAAGATTTTTGCCCTTGCTGGCATCGGAACGTCGACGATGCTGGCCCTTTATAGCAAGGTTCAAGAAGAAAAGATTCCTTTCTTTCCAACCAGTCAGTCTGAAAAATTCTTTAAGCCACCCACGCGTTACATCTTTAGCCTGATGACAAGTTATGAAGATGAGTGCCGTGTTATGGTGGATTATCTAATGGAGGATAAGGGTCTCAAAAGCAAGAAAGACCTCCGATTAGGTATCTGCTACAATGAGGATGAGATGGGGAATTCCCTTCTCACTGGGGTTCAAGATCAATTAGAAAAGTGGGGTATGTTGGACAAGGTGGTGAGTAAAGAGACCGTCAAGCGAGGTGGCATCGATTTGAGCAGCCAAGCTCTTAATCTCAAAAAGGCTGAGTGCAATCTCGTTTTTGGTTTAATGAATTCTTCCCAAGTGGGCCAGTTCATTCGAGAATGCGATAAGTTAAATTTCGCCCCTAAATTTGTGACTGGGTCGTCCGGCATGGAACCTTTTAATACTTATCGAATCGGAGGCAAGGCAGCCCTTGGACTTCTAGCGCCTTCCGTCCGTGAGCCTTGGGACACCGACGCTCCCGGGGGCGTGAAGATGCGGGCCCTTGTCGCAAAGATCTACCCGAATCTGAAACCAGAGCAGAAAACTATCTATTTCATATATGGATGGGTCAAAGGGGTGGTCATGGCTGAAGGGCTCAGACGTGCCGGCATGGAGCTGACCAGGGAAAAATTCGTCGACGCCCTTGAAACATTAAACAACTTTGTAGGAGATGTTGGAGGTCTTATCGGTCCGGTTATCTACGGTCCGGGTCGCCGTTCCTCGGGGGGTTCGGCCCGTGTCTATGAGCTCGTCGAAGGCAAAGAAAACAAAGGTGATTATACCGCTCTGACAGGGTTACGAGAGCCCAAAACCAAAGCGCAGATAGAAAAGGTAAGAGGGAAATAACCTCTCCATCCGCGTTTCAAGTGGATCTACAAGATGATTCAAGGAGATTAAGGTTCATCCTTAACTTCGGATAAGATTACAATGCTTAACGTAAATAACATCAGGGTGACCTATAATGAGTATATCCTCGTATTAAAAGGGCTTTCTTTAAGAGTAGAAAAAGGGAAAATTGTCGCTTTACTCGGAGCTAACGGGGCGGGTAAAACGACAGTGCTCAAATCAATTTCAGGGCTCTTAAAATCTCAACGCGGGAAAATTGAAGAGGGTACCATAGAGTTTCTCGGGCAGAGCATTGAGGGAAAGGACCCGGCAGCGATTGTGCGCTTAGGAATTACGCAAATTCCAGAAGGAAGGCGGGTTCTGCAGGACATGACCACCGAAGACAACCTGTTAGTAGGGGCTTACCTGCGAAGAGATAACCGGGTAAGCCAAGACTTTGATAAGGTTTTAGGGTATTTCCCAACCCTTGCCAAACGTCAAAAGGAGCTGGCAGGATATCTGTCAGGGGGTGAGCAGCAGATGCTGGCTATCGGGAGGGCTCTGATGGCCCATCCCAAGTTGATGATGCTAGATGAACCCTCTTTAGGCCTGGCCCCCTTACTGAGCCGGGCCATCTTCGAGATCCTCGAAAGAATAAACAGGGAGGAAGAAACTACCCTTTTATTAGTTGAACAAAATGCGAATATCGCTTTGAACCTTTCCGGCTATGGATATATCATGGAGAATGGCAGGGTTGTCTTGGACGGACCAAGTGAAAAACTAAGGGGGAATAGGGATGTCCAGGAATCCTATCTTGGCTTGTCAAGGGATCAGAGGAAGAAAAGTTTCAAGACGGTCAAGCATTACAAACGCCGGAAACGCTGGTTAGCCTGAGGATTCGTTATGCTCCTTGAGGTAAGAAATGTTTCTCTCTCATTTGGTGGAGTGATGGCCTTGTCGGAAGTTTCCTTTAGCGTTGAGGAAAATACTCTCCACGCATTGATCGGTCCTAATGGGTCTGGGAAAACGTCTATCTTCAATGTCATTAGCGGAATATACAAACCTCAGAAAGGGCACATCCTGATGAAGGGTGAGGACATCGGTCACGCCAAACCACACCAACGGGCCGAGATGGGTCTTGCCAGAACATTTCAAAACATTGAGCTTTTCAAGCACATGTCAGTACTGGAGAATCTGTTATTGGGAAGACATACCCAACTTCAATCGGGAGTTTTCAGTGGTCTATTATGGATAGGACGGACTTTACGGGAGGAGATTCAACATCGAGAGCAGGTAGAAAGGGTTATCGGTCTCTTAGAGATCGAACGCTGGCGAAATCACCTGGTCAGCACTATTCCTTATGGGATCCAAAAAAGAGTTGAATTAGGACGGGCCTTAGCTATGGACCCAAAAATTTTGTTGCTGGATGAACCTTGCGCAGGAATGAACGTTGAGGAGACTGAAGATCTTGCTCGTTTCATCATCGATATTCGTGAGGAGTGGGGAAAGACCGTCCTATTGGTGGAACACGATATGAATGTTGTCATGGATATTTCAGACACTGTTACGGTTTTGGATTTCGGCCATAAGATTGCTGAAGGCTCACCCAAGGACGTCCAGAAAGACCCCAATGTGATCAGAGCCTATTTGGGTGAGGAAGTCACTTCGTAAATGAGACCGGTCAAGAATGGATAGTAAATGTGCCTATGGGAGATGATACCCTTATAGCAAGATTTCATGCTCAAGTGAAACGTCTCGGGGATCGGGCCGCTCTGCGGAAAAAGCATCTTGGCATCTGGCGAGAAATCTCCTGGAATGAGTATGCCGAACATGCTAAGTATTTATGCTTGGGACTTTTGGCTCTTGGTTTGGAGCGGAGAGATCGGGTTTGTGTTTTGGCAGAGAACTGTCCGGAGTGGCTATATGCTGACGTTGCTATTCAGACTGCGGGTGCCATTACAGTGGGGGTCTATCCTGCCAACCCGCCGAAGGAAGTTTTGCATGTCCACGAACATTCCGATGCTAAATTCTCTATTTGTGGTGATCAGGAACAAATCGACAAGGTGTTAGAGGTTAGAGAAAAGCTTCCTCATCTCGAAAAGATAATCGTTATTCAAATGAGAGGACTGGGCCACTATTCCGATGGGAATATCATCGATTTCCATCTGGTAGAAAAGATGGGCCGTGAATATGAGAAAGATCATCCTGCACTCTACGAGGAATTGATAAAAAACATCAGGGCCGATGACGTGGCAGTACAGATCTACACCTCGGGAACCACCGGGCCATCAAAAGGAGCAATGCTGACACATGGAAACATGGTCGCGGCTGTTGATGCCTTTACCGGAGCTATTAAGTTTTATGAAAGCGACAACCTTGTTTCTTACGTGCCCTTGAGCCATGCGGGTGAAAGAATCTCATCGGTCTATATCCCCATCAAGGTGGGCGCAACAGTCAACTTTTCTGAAAATGTTGAAACCGTTGTGGATGCCCTGTACGAAATTTCACCTACCGTCTTCTTTGGCTTGCCTCGAATCTGGGAGAAGTTGCAGTCCGGTATCATCATTAAAATGAAGGAAAGCACCTGGACCAAACGCCTCATCTATAACCTATTCATGTCAGTGGGTGAGAAGGTGTCTGGTCTAAAGATGGCCAAGAAGCATGTACCCTGGCATTTGAATTTGTTGTTCCGGCTTGGAAGATTGCTGGTTTTCCGAAAGATGCTTGATCAAATGGGGCTTTTGAGAACCAGGATAATCACGAGCGGGGCAGCCGCCGTCGGGGCAGATGTCCTTCATTTTTTTCATCAATTGGGTCTTGATACTGGTGAGTTTTATGGACAGACAGAGATGTCTGGGATCACCTTCATCAATCCCAGGGATGATATCCGCATCGGTACGGTTGGCAAGGCATTGCCCGGGGTGGAGGCGAAGATTGCGGAAGATGGTGAGATCATGGTGCGGGGGCCCCAGCTCTTTGTTGGGTACTATAAGGACGAGCAAGCATTTAAAGAGGCTGTCGTGGACGGCTGGCTTCTGACCGGAGACGTAGGAGGATTAGATGAAGATGGCTACCTTCGGATTACGGACCGGAAGAAGGACCTGCTGGTAACGCCCGGAGAGGGAAGTATTGGTCCACAGATGATTGAAAACAAGCTCAAATTTAGTCCTTACATCAAGGAAGCGATGATGACAGGGGGCGAAGGTTACCCTTATCTGGCAGCCTTAATCCAGATCGATACGGAAAATGTGGGGAAATGGGCCCAAGAACATCACATTCCCTATACCACTTTCCATGATCTATCCGCCAAACCCGAGGTCTATGATTTAATCGCAGGAGTGGTAGAGAAGGTAAATGAAGAACTGGCAAGAGGGGAACAGATTAAGAAATTCCTATTGTTGCGCAAGGAACTGGATCATGACGACAACGAACTCACTGCCACGTTTAAACTTCGACGAAAAAAGATGTACGAACTTTATAAGGATACCATTGCAGAATTATATCACAAAGGACGCAAAGTATGAACTAAGAAAAAAAGGGCATCTATGGATTTTTTTCTGCAAATAATGGTGAATAGTATTGCAATAGGTAGTATTTATGCACTGATTGGATTAGGTTTCGTAATCATCTATAAGGCAAGTGATGTTCTGAATTTTGCCCAGGGTGAATTTGTGATGGTAGGAGCCTTCATCTCATTTTACCTCCTTACAACATTTAAAATACCTTTCTGGCTGGCCATATTGATTACAGCTCCTGCTGTCGCTCTCTTAGGGATTTTCACCGAGTTTCTGATTCTGAGAAGGATGATCGGCGAGCCCATTTTTGCAGTCGTCATGATTACGATTGGACTGTCTGAGGTATTGCGCAATTTGATGGGAATCGTTTGTGGGCCTACCGATTATGTCAATCCCACTATATTTTCTCAAAGCCGTGTTACCATCATGAAGAATGTATTTCTCCTTCCAGCCCAGATCTGGATTATTATTTCTGCCTGGTTACTGGTGATCGTACTCTTGTTGTTCTTCAACAAGACCCGAGTGGGGCTGGGGATGAGAACAGCGGCCTCGGATCAGGATGTCGCTTTACTGATGGGTGTAAGCGTAAAGAAGGTTTTTTCCATCTCCTGGGGAATTGCTTCCGCAGTGGGGGCCATTAGCGGTGTTTTATTAGGGAACCTGACTACTGTGAATATCCATATGGGTCACGTAGGACTTGTTGTCTTCCCAGCAATTATCCTAGGTGGACTCGACAGCATTGGCGGAGCAATCGTTGGTGGAATCGTCATGGGAGTGGTTGAAGCATTGTCTGGAGGCTATTTGGATAAAGCCCTGGGCGGAGGGATCAAAGAGATCACTGCTTTCGTGGTTTTGATTGGTATTTTAATGATCAAACCCCATGGCCTCTTTGGGAAGCCAGAGATAGAGCGCGTTTAAAAAGTTAAAGCAGAGAGGAAAAAGATATGCCCAGCGGACTTTATCATACAACGTACCGAAGCAGTATCAAACGTTTTCAAACCTTTTTCGTCAAATTCTGGTTCACTCTATTTGTGATGGGTTTGATCGCTTTACCTTTGTTAGGGTTTAACTATATCCTTAGCATTTTGATCAATGCGGGGATCGCGGTCATCGTCGTTTTAGGTCTCAATGTCTTGACGGGGATGACTGGTCTGATTTCCATCGGACATGCTGCTTTTGTTGGAATAGGAGCTTATGCCTCTGTCATTTTGACTACCCGGCTTGGGATGCCTTATTATCTTGTTTTCTTCTGTGCTGGAGCTATAGCGGCCCTGAGCGGACTGATTGTGGGTATACCTTCTCTACGTCTGAAAGGACTCTACCTCGCCATTACGACAATGGGCTTTCAATTTATTGCCCAGCATGTTTTTCTCCGCTGGACCAGCCTCACGGCTGGCACCGCTGGATTAGAAGTTCCCCCAATAAGGTTTGGCCATTGGGCCTTCAATACAGATGTTAAGATGTATTATTTCGTCTTGCTTGTGGTGGCCTTGGCTATCACTGGAGTGTCCAACTTGACCCGGTCCCGTGTGGGGCGCGCCTTTGTGGCTATTCGGGACAGCTACATAGCCGCCGAGGTAATGGGTGTGAGCTTATTTAGATATAAGTTGTTGGCCTTCAGCCTCAGTGCTTTTTACGCCGGTGTGGCAGGAAGCTTGCTGGCTCATTATAGTGGTTTTATATCTCCGGAAGGCTTTTATATGGAGCTCTCAATCCAATATATTGCCATGATTATTGTGGGGGGCATGGGCACTGTATTAGGCTCTATTTATGGTGCTACATTCATGACTATCATACCAGAGATATTAAGGTATATTACTTCCAAATTGGGAGAAGATTATCCCTATTTCGTCTCCATTTTTGTTTACAGCAAAGGATTGATATTCGGGCTATTCATTCTTCTTTTTCTGATCTTTGAACCAGATGGATTTTATGGCCGGTGGCGGAAAATAAAAACCTACTTCCGCATTTGGCCGTATAGCTATTGAAATCTTTCTTCGCTCATTTTTCTGGATCGATGAGTGCCAGCATTCTTAAATTTGATCTGGGCCAAATAGCGCTCTTGGGTGATCCGTTGATTGAACTTAGGGGGCCATTTTGGAGATTCGGCGTTTGCCATACGTTAATTCTTGTTGATGGAATTTAAAGGCTTTAGGTACGGGAGATTGGTTTGAATAGACTTTCGGGTGAGGATTTTCGAAAATCATAATAAGGAGAGCATTGTTTGGAAATCTTCTCAACGCTATGCCTAACTATAAACACAGAAAGGAGGTTTTTTATGAAAAAGATTAATTTTTTTGGGATTGGTATTTTGATTATTGTACTGGTCTTGGTATTTAATCGAGAAGGTCTGGCTCAAAAGGTGACGACCCTCAAGTTGGCTCATGGTTACCCGATCACTCATACGCGAAATATCGTCGCCCAGAAGATGGCAGAGTTGGCTCAAAAGTATAGTCAGGGCGGAATTAAGATCGAAATTTATCCCGCCGCGCAATTATATGGCGCCAAAGAGGAACTCGATGCCTTAATCATGGGATCCGTGGACATCACCCTCACCCCCTCCGGCATGGTTACGAGGTACTCCCCCAGCATCAAGATCTACGATCCACCCGGCCTATTTCCGACGGTGGAAGCCTTGATGAAATTTGAGTCCAACCCGGAAGGCGGATTAAAGATTTACAAGATGCTTGAGAAGAGGGGGATGAAGGTGTTATTCCATATGCACCCCGGGAGTGGCCTCCTGTACAGCCGGAAACCGGTCATCAAAGTTGAGGATTGGGTTGGGCTGAAGGTCAGAACTCCTGTAGGGATTGTTTACGAGGAGGCCGTTAAACTGCTGGGAGCTTCGGGCATACAGATGGGGGCCGCTGAACTTACGACCGCGCTGCAGCAGGGAATGGTGGACGCGGTCTACTCTGCCATGGACACATCCCTGGGGACGAAATGGCATGAGATCGTCAAATATGGGACGATTTACCCCTATCAATGGCAAGCCTTCGCCCTGGGAAACCTGAACCGATGGAATAGCCTTGAGCCGGAGGTCAAGAAGATTATGGATACCCAGGTGATTCCTGAGACGGCTGCCTTTGCCCATAAGTTAGACGAGGAACAGTCTGCAAAAGCCTTAACCGTTTATAGACAAAGTGGAATGACCATCTATGATCAGTCGAAGGGCGAGGAGTTGAAGAAATTCATCGAGAAGATCAAGCCCCTTTACAAGACATTGGAGAAGGAAGTCGGGAAAGAATACTTTGAACTGGCTTTGAAGCTTGCTTCTCAATAAAAAGAAGGAGACTGGAATGACATATCTCCACCGATTCAGCGATTTCATTGAGAAGGTGCTGAGCGCCCTGGGGGGTGTTTTGATCGGAATCTCCACGCTTCTGGCTGTCACAGAGGTTGTGTGTCGGTACATTTTTGGATTCACCCATTCCTGGGCTAACGAAATCATCATTTATTCCGTTATCTACGGAGTCTTCTTCATCGCCGGCCCAAGCCTGAAACGGGGTCTCCACATCAATATCGATCTGCTGATAACCCGGCTATCGCCACAGTGGCGGCGGATTGTAGACTTTATCGCCATTGTGGCGGGACTGTTCATCTCTCTCTTTCTGACCTACACCGGCGTGAGGTATGTAGCCTTTTTGGAAAAGGTTGGGGTCGTCAGCACGTCGAGTCTGGAGGCCCCCATGTATCTCATTCTTCTCATCTTCCCCATCGGAATGGGACTTTTGGCTTTTTTCTATTTTGAACAATTGACCTTTCTCCTTTTTAGGTCTGGCAAACCTGAAGATTCGACTGCGCCTACATATAGAGGAGAGCTATAATGCTGACCGTCGGGATATTGATCATCATCCTTCTTTTGTTAGCCGGAAGTCCCATTTTCATTTCCATGGCTGCTGGAGCCAGCTTCATGGCTTTGGCTTACATGGGAGTTCCCTTAAACACTATCCCACAGGTGATGTTCGCCAGTATCGACAGCTTCGAGATGTTGGCCATTCCTTTCTTTCTTCTTTGCGGCATCCTGATGACAGCTGGAGGCCCATCACGTCACCTGGTGAACTTCTTCGACAGTATAATCGGCCATTTCCCAGGGGGACTTGGCATCGTGACCGTACTGTCTTGTATGTTTTTTGCCTCTATCTCGGGTTCGAGTCCAGCCACGGCCATTGCAGTCGGATCGGTCATGGTTCCTTCGATGGAAAAGCTTGGATACGACAAAGAATTCGCAATGGGCTTAGCCTGTGCTTCTGGGACGCTCGGCATTCTTATTCCTCCAAGCATTCCCATGATTATGTATGCTTCAATCACTGAACAATCCATACCACGTGTCTTTTTAGCGGGGTTTCTTCCTGGCATTATCTTAGGGGGAATTTTAATCGCCACGGCTGTGACCATTTCTGTACGTAGGGGATACGGTGGACATGTGCGTAAGACTTGGTCGGAACGCTGGGAGGCCTTTAAGACGGCCTTGCCTGCATTAGGGATGCCTATTTTTATTCTGGGGGGAATCTACACTGGAATCTTCACACCTACTGAAGCAGCAGCAACCTCTTGTATTTATGCTTATGTGATCAGCGCTTTCGTCTACAGGGAATTGAATTGGGAAAAGTTTCGGAACGCTCTCAAGGAGACGGCCCAGGCCACGGCTATGATCTTCCTCATTATCTGTGGAGCTATCCTGCTTGGCCGGGTCCTGACTTTTGCTCAGATTCCTCAGAAGTTTGCAGGGATAGTGGTTGGGATGAAGCTTCCTCCGTACCTCTTCTTGCTGGGGGTGAATATCATATACCTCATTATGGGATGTCTCATCGAGACCGTAACCATTATTTACGTGACTGTTCCCATCTTTTATCCGGTTCTGCTCCTTTTAGGAATCGATCCCATCCATTTTGCTATCATCCTCATCGTCAACATCGAATTAGCCTTGATCACTCCACCCGTAGGACTGAACCTCTATGTTATGAGCGGAGCATGCAAAGAGCCATTTGAGAGAGTGGTGAGAGGAGTTTTTCCCTTTATCATTACTATGATCATTGGCCTACTTATCATCACCTACTGGCCAGGAGTTTCACTCTATTTGGACAAGATTTTTTATCGCTGACATTTATTTTTCCAAAAGCAGATAGCTATCCAATGGAAGATCAAGGCCGCATTAGCTCAGGTTGGATGACCGTTGGCATCAGTTTTATTACTCTTGCCCTGGCTTATGGGGCGACATGGTATTCCTTTTCTGTTTTTTTTGTCTCTCTCCTAAAAGAGTTTAACTGGAGCCGTTCTATGGCCGCAGGAGCCTTCTCACTTTTTGTGATTCTCCATGGCATCATCAGCGCATTCGCAGGAAACATGGTTGACCGATTTGGGCCCAGAGTCGTTTTCCTGGTGGGATCATTGACCTTGGGAGTTGGATTTGTCCTGAATAGTTTGATCCATTCCTGGTGGCAATTTTACATTTTTTTTGGTGTCGTCACAGCCGCGGGAGTTGGGCTCGTCGGATGGGTACCCAATACGACAATCATACAGCAACGGTTTAGGGAGAAGAGAGGATTACCCATGGGGATCATATCCTCTGGAATAGGCATTGGAATTTTTATATGCGTTCCATTAATCCAACACCTTATCAACCGGGTGGGGTGGCGGATGACGTATCGCATTATGGGGCTCTTTATCCCTTTAATTATCATTTCGATGGTGATTGCATTTTTAAAGAAGCCTTCACAGACAATTGTGAACAGTCGTACAAAAAAGGAAATCATCGATGATGTCATAAAAGATCATTTGGTTGTCAATGAAGAATGGGCTTCACGGTCTTGGACGGTCCGACAGGCTGCTACTACCAAACAATTCTGGCTGCTTGGTGGTTCTTTCTTTTTAGCCAGTTTAACCACCCACTCCATCTTGACCCATCAGGTGGCCTTTTTCATTGACCAAGGCTTGACGGCTTTGGCTGCTTCTTACATTGCTGGGATGATAGGCATCGTGAGTATAGGAGCTAAGATCTTTTGGGGGATATTATCGGATCGGATCGGAAGGGAGATTACTTATACGATGGGGATTGCCTGCTCCGTTTGCGGAATAATATTTCTCATTGCCTTTACCAGTTTCACCTACCGCTATATTCCATACTTCTACGCGATATCTTTTGCCTTCGGATATGCTGTTGTGACAGCCTTGCCTCCTTTAATTGCAGCAGATTTTTTTCAGGGAAAAGCATACGGAAGCATCTTCGGAACTCTCTTTATGATCAATAATGTAGGCGGGGCATGCGGAGCGTGGTTCGCTGGCTTCATTTATGATCAGATGAAAAGTTATGTCCCTGCGTTTCTCATCATAATAGCTTGTAGTCTTTGCGCCTTAGTTAGCATCTGGATGGCAGCTCCCAGGAAAATCAGAGTTGTACCAGGGAAAAAATAAAAGTAGATGGACTGACCACTTCAACGAGGCAATAGATTCGAGAGCGAATCTTAGGAACAACTCCAAGGTTACAACAAATTCAGCCCCTTGGTCCCCAGTAACGGAAAAATCCTTCTTTGAAAAAATCTCCATCTGCGAATCCCCAGATTTTGTCCTTGAGTTTATCAAAAAAGATATGGTAAAAATAGTACGGCGGGTGGGCCGGATTGCGGTTTGCTTGCCAGGGCCTCTATAGGTTTCTTGACAGGATTCCTGAGAGGCCCCTGTTATTCAACCCTGGTTTTTCTCCTGTTCAAGGTCACCGATCACTTCTTTGCACATAGCGATGATGCTCTCTGCACCTAATGTAACAATGCTGTTTTTGAACGCTCTGGAACTCTGATGCTCCAGGATGATCTCTGCCGTCCGTTTGATCTTTTCAAGAAGATCCTTGATCTTATCTTCCATAAAGGCTTTCCTTTCTTAGCCCACCCGCTGAGATTTTTTTTCAACCTCCTCTTGAATTTGAGTAGGGTTCCGGCTACCATAATTTGAAAAATTATGGTAAGAGAAAACACAGAGCCATGAGTAAAAACTAAAATTTGAAATTAATATATCCAAAAGATTAATTATTGTCAAATATATTTAATCAAATGGATACTTATTTAGGCGAAAGGATAAAAATAGCAAGAAAAAAGGCAGGTCTTACTCAAGGAGAACTTGCTAAAAAAGTAGGAATTACCTATCCAACGCTAAACAAATATGAAAAAAATCACAGAGTTCCAAATTCACAAATACTTGATCGTATAGCCAGAGAACTGAATTGCGACCCTGGATGGCTTCTTTCTGGCGCTGGGGGCATACTTCGGGGGTCCACAGATTTAGATACTCTTTCCGTCTCAAATATTCCTGTCCTCGGCCGGGTTCCTACAGGATTCCCGGATCGGGTTTCTGAGGAAATCATTGAATATATCCGTCTCCCTAAAATCCCTTCAGGGGCTTATGCTCTTATCGTTAAAGGAAATAATATGAGTCCCAATCTAAAGGATGGAGATTACGCTATATTTTTTCCCGATAGCCATATTGGAAATGGAGATATTATTGTCGTCATTGATGAATGGGGCGAGTATTCGTTAAAGAGGTATCGTATGAGAGATGATGAAGTACTCTTGGTCAGTGACAACCCAGAATATCCAACTTATGGTCTTACCGGAAAGTATAAAATTGTAGGCAAGGTCATTGATATCTGGAGGAGGATAAAGTTTTAGGCTTCTTTCTTTCGCTCCTTTCACGCCTCAGCGCCTTTGAGCGCATTCTTACAAATGCATGAACGCTCCTTCAGGAGTCTTGGGATAACTGATTCCAGAATTTTTTCAGTGTTCGCAATGTTCTGCCTCATCACGGCCTTTACATCATCATAATTGACAGCCTTTTCCGCCCAAACATCATAGTCCGTTACGGTAGCGATTACGGAAAGGCAAATCTCCTTTTCCCTCGCAAGAATAGCCTCTGGTATGCAAGTCATCCCTATGATGTCGCCGAACTGCCTGTACATTTTCGAGGCGGATCGTGTGGAGAATTGGGGGCCTTCTATCCTGAGGTATGTACCTTTTTCATGCACGGGGATTTTGAGAGCTCTGGCTGTGGAGACAAGGAGCTTGTTCAATTCGGGGCAGAACGGGTCTGCCATGGATACGTGGTAGAATTTCCCCTCATCATAAAAAGTATGCACCTGCTTCCCCCAGTCTATGAATTGGTCGGGGATCACGACCTCTCCGGCCTTAAAGTCTTCTTTTAGAGAGCCGACTGCCGCCAGTGCAAAGATTCGGGAGACTCCGAGTTGTTTCAGAGCATCGATGTTCGCGCGGAAGTTTATTCTGTGAGGAGGGATTGTGTGGCCTTTTCCATGCCTTGGCAGAAGCGCGATTTTCCTTCCCCCGAAACTCCCGAGAACAAAAGAGTCAGAAGGGTTTCCATAAGGTGTGCTCATCTTGATTTCCTTTACCTCTTCGAGAAGGTCCGCATTAAACAGCCCTGTTCCGCCTATTATTGCTATCTCTGTGTTTTCCATGGTTACTCCTCCCTTCTAAAATTTCACTTCCTGATACAAGTTTTCCATATAAAATTTTTATAAAGAGGAGTCAATAACTTTTTCAGTGGGGCTGACTTTTTCCGAAATGCTTCACTGAAGCGTGGGTGAAATCCGATGATCCGGCAGGAATGTCTCCCAAAATCTTGTAAACCGGGTGGTCCAAATTTTTGAGGGTAGGGATAACATTCACGATCCATAGCGCAGTTCTTCCACGGTTGGGTCATTCTTTTGATTCAGGGACAAGCTGATGTTGCCGCTATAAGATTTTCTTCGGGATCCCTGCCGGATCTCGGCAAATTCCCACGGTAGAGTGAAGCATTACCCCAAATCCCGATTTAGAAACCGAAACCCTTTTCCCATCCGGTCATTGCGAGTCCCGCTAAAAGCGGGACAAGGTGCGTGCCTGCACGCCGAAGTGCTATCCTTCGCCGGAGCAAGGCAGGCGTTTCGGCACGCAGGCGTGGCAATCTCATTGAAAAAGGCGAGATTGCTTCGGTTCCCTCGCAATGACAATTTCTAAATCGGAATTTGGGATTACCTTTTCCCTTGACTGATCTTCTACAGCTGCAAAAATAATATTCTGTAATTATGAATAGATAGAAGTGCCATCAGAGTTCTTGGCACCACAGACGGCCCTTTGACAAACTCGTATCGCATCCTATTTCTCGAATCGTGGGAGGGATGGCCACCCCAACAGATTGAAAGACCTTACCGCAGCTCCCTTTGCATTCGCTTCTGATGGCTAGGGACTTGCCCTGCTCTTGTATGATGATCTCCTGAAGCGATTTCAAATCTTGTTTGATGTCTGCCCATTCAAAGCAGCGACCCGCTTGATCAAGACGTCGATCCAATCCTTTCTTCAGAACAAGGGCAAGAAAGCTGCAGAACACATGGCCCCGGATCGTCTCGTCACACTTGTGGAAGACAGGGCGTGTTTCCAGAACCGACTTGACCTCTCTGAAGACCTGCTCCACTTGCCAGAGTTCCTTGTACTTGAGGGCCACTTGCTCCGGGGATAAAGAGGTATTCGTCTTCAGAACCCATTTTCCGTCAAACCGCTCTTCCTCATCAATCTTCTCCTGATTAAGACGGAGATGATCCCGATCGAGTTTCAGATACCTCCGATATCCCTTATTACCGATCAGAGCCTTGGGGCTCTTCTTAAGCTGCTCCCTCAGAGCATCGACAATGATCTGCCGATCCAAAGCCTCCTTACGAGCCTGCTTCACATTCAAGCATAGGATATACCGATGACTATCCACCCGCACTTCCTTTACTTTGAGCGGAGAAGGATCTTTGGAGGATTGCCCCTCGGGATGGACTTCTGTGTATCGTCCCGCCCGGGACAAAACTTCTTCCCGGATCTCTTTGACCCTCCTCATCCGTGCCCCCAGGATGTAGGGTATCTTCCTCTGATCCAGTTCTCTCATCGTTTCGTTACTAATCATTCCCCGATCCGCTACCACGCAAAACCGCCCAATATGAAAACGGCTTCTGATCCGATCGACCACGGGAATCAAAGTCTTGACATCCGCCGTGTTGCCTGGCCACATCTCGCAACAGATGGGCTTGCCCTCATCGTCCAGGACGGCACCCACCACCATCTGATTCAAATCCGGACGATGATCCTTGCTATGTCCCTTCTCTCCCAGGGTCTCCCCCCCTTCTCCCTCGAAGTAGATCGAGGTCGTATCAAAGAAGACGAGGTCAAGACCCGTAAAGAGATCCCCTCGTGCATAAAACATCCCCTCTTCAATCACATCTTTGGTACATCGGAGGGCAAAGGGCGTTTTGTCCTTCTGGTCCTCGATCTCCTCCCCCAGAAACGCCATGGCCCGATAAAGATGATGCAAGGACAACTCCTCCACCCCGTCGATCCGGTAATCCTGGTGCCACTTGTCGCACAAACGGTCAGAACCGGATGCAAAGAGCCGATGAAGGACGGTCAGAAAGATGGCCCTCTCCACATCGAACTCATACTTCCTGTTCTCCAGAAGCCCCCTGATGATCTTCCCGACCCCCAGCTCTTTCCAGAGCCTCTCGAAGATCAGGGAGGGACCGATCTTTTGGGCGGAGGCATGAACCTCACTCTTCCCGGATAAAATCAAAAGGACCTTTTCGGAGAATCGGGAGAGAGATCGGATAACATTTTCAATATCCCCTTTAGCCTCTAAATGATCCATTCGGCCGATTGTCGCGATGACACGCTGGACGGTCTTTGAACCTTCTCGGTGATTCTCCACGATCTGAAGGTACTGATGCTGGCCGGACTTCTTGATTCGTGCAAACATGGGGTCTCCATTCAAGGACACCCCAAGAATACCAAATATGATCGCTCGTGTCAAGGGAAATCAACTTGATCTGTGGCACCACATTTTGACCCATTTGTCAGATTTTCAAAGAACAATATGAGTGTTTATAAGGGCTTACGAAAAACCCGTTCAAAGCAACTGTAGAAGATTAGTTAGGATTTCGGCGAAGGGTAGGAGGCATAAGATGAAAGATACGGAATTGAATAAGAAGAAAGATTTTGGAGAAAGGAGTCAGATAACCAAAAGCAGGAGCTATTCTTCCAGAATAACCGGTGGACGGTTCATCGCCGAGACGTTTAAGGGGTATGGGGTAACCCACGTATTTTATGTTAAGGCAATTCTAAGAAGTGCACTGGTGGAGATGGAGGCATTGGGGATCCATCGGGTATTGACGCATTCGGAAAAAGCAGCGGCCTACATGGCAGATGGATATGCGAGGGTGAGTCATAGGCCAGGTATCTGCATGGCCCAATCTGTGGGTGCTGCCAACTTAGCTTCTGGGCTTCAGGATCCCTACTTGGGACTTTCACCTGTCATAGCGATAACGGGGCGAGCACTCCCGGCTTCCCGTTATCGAAATGCCTATCAAGAAGTCCTACATGGTCCCCTGTTTGAACCAGTCACCAAATATAACGTATGCGTGGATGTGCTGGAACAGCTTCCTTATCTGCTTCGGCAGGCGTTCCGTGAAGCCACTTCAGGAGCCCCTGGCCCAGTCCATCTCGATGTGGTAGGCAATTTGGGAGTAGAGGTCGACACAGCCGAGGGAGTTCTGGAGGTTATTGTAGAGGAACCTTTTACACATTATCCAGCCTATCGTCCAGAACCCCAAGCAGAGTCTGTGAGAGCAGCAGCTGCGATGTTGGAAAACGCAGAGAGACCTGTCATCGTCGCAGGGGGAGGGGCTGTGGGGTCCTCAGCAGGGCCTGAGATTACAACACTTGCTGAGATGCTTTCGATACCTGTGGCCGCTTCTCTGAACGGGAAAGGAACTATTCTTGAGGGCCATCCACTCAGTTTAGGTGTGGTGGGTTCTTACTCTCGTTGGTGCGCAAATCGTGTGGTTGCAGAAGCGGACCTGGTATTATTTATCGGGAGTCACGCGGGGGATCAGGTGACCAATGGTTGGAAGGTGCCGCGGCCAGGGACCCCGGTGATTCAGATCGATATCGATCCATCAGAGTTGGGCAGAAGCTATCCCAATGCCGTCTCACTGATGGGAGATGCCAAGGTAACTGTCCGCAGGCTAATCGAATCCCTTCACCGTAAAACCAATGGCAGCAACTGGGCTCAACGGGCGCAAAGAGTGGTGAAGGAGTGGCGAGATGAAGTGGAGCCATTACGCCATTCTGACGCAGTACCGATACGGCCTGAGAGGCTTTGCAAAGAGCTTACCGAGGTTCTCCCACCCAATACCATCTTAGTCTCAGATACAGGTTTTGCTGGCATTTGGACAGGCACCATGGTCTATTTGACCCATTCAGGCCAGAGCTATATTCGATGCGCTGGTTCCCTGGGTTGGGGATTCCCTGCATCGTTAGGAGCAAAATGTGCGGCACCCGATAGACCGGTCGTATGTCTTACTGGAGATGGAGGATTTTGGTATCACCTGAGTGAACTTGAAACCGCTCTTCGATGCGGCATCAAGACAGTCACCGTAGTGAACAATAATAGTTGTTTGAGGCAGTGTGTGGAGGGCATCCATCGCGCCTATGGAGACAGACCGGGCAAGAGAGAAGAGATGTATATGTTTTGGGATGTTAACTTTGCCAAGATAGCCCAAGATATAGGGTGTCTTGGGATACGGGTCGAGAGGCCCGAAGAAATCTCCAAGGTTTTAAAGGAGGCCTTGGAATCCGATCTACCCGTTTTGGTTGATGTTGTCACCGATGGGAAGATTAAGGCCCCAACTCCCTGGACCCCATCATAATACTTTTCTGAAATATCATTTGAGAGGGTGAGCCACCCTACTTCAATTTTGAAGCAGCCACCTTATCTTTTTTTCTAAAGAAAAATTTCGCTTTGCCTCGGAGATTTTGAAGAAAAACGAGACAATGGTAAAGTTTCTCATCTTGTAGGCTGGAATTGAATCACCATGGACAAACGGAACTCATTTGATAGGGGTTGAAGATCTGCCATACCGAACCAGCCCTTTCAACAAATCCCACCCTATTTCTAAGGCTGTGAAAAAGTTGACTTCCGATTTTTTTCCTTGGCATTTTTTTCGACGAAATTATAGATTGGATTGTCGACCAAATTTGCGAGGTTAACGAATGAAGATCATTACTGCAAATTTGAGTAAGAAGGAATCGCATGAGTTGTTCATGAGTGCGATTGTTCCACGCCCAATTGCTTTTGTTTCAACCGTGGGGGAGGGTGGGGTATTCAATCTCGCTCCGTTTAGTTGCTTTACGTCTTTATGTTTGAAGCCAGCCCTTGTCGGCATCCATATTGGGTGTAGAAGGAATGGGGAGAAGAAAGATGCCTTGAGAAACATTGAGTTTTTAAAGGATTTCTTTATTAATGTTGTCGGCGAAGCGCTGGGCGACACGATGGACTATTCATCTGCTGAATATCCGAGTGACGCCGATGAATTCAAAGAAGTTGGGCTCACACCGGTGAGAAGCGATCCGGTCAGAGCACCGGGGGTAGTCCAATCCCCTGTTAATATGGAATGCGAACTATTTTAAATCTTAGAGTTCAGAGAAGCCCCCGGTGGAGGTCATCTGTTGTTGGAGAAGTAATTTTGGTTCAGTGAGCTCAGAACTTGGCCCAAGGGAAAAGCGAGAGACAGAGATCGATCGTGGTGGAGTCTAATGCATAAGCGGTTTGATTCAATTCGATGCCAAAGGAATCGTTGGCATAAAGATGTTGAGCACGGGCAATAAGAATCTTGGCAAAGTCTGCATAGATCCGCCAATCCCTTACCTGGTTGGCATGGGCCAAAGTATTGCGTGAGACTTTGCCTCGGATACCCATGTGGTAGAGCTTCCTTTGGGCTGAGCGAAGACAGGCCTCGATGTCCCTTAGACTTTCTCGATACGTAAGCTGTGCGAAGGCCATGCAGAGAAACTAATCCCAACATGAAAAGCTTTTCATCTTGTAATGACCATGGTATCGTTGGACACATTGGTGGAATTCGTAGATGGGTAGAAAGTCCATGAGTTGGGCAAAGATTGTTTTTCCGGAATTCACAGGTCATGTCCTTCTGCAATTTTGCAGAAGTATGACCTTTTGGGGTGTTCAAATCGATAAAAAACATTTTAGGTCAAATTCCTTTGGGTTTTAAGAAGTTACATTGTGTTCCAAACGAAACGTCGGGACACTACTGATGTAATATGTGATCAAATATTATGAGGATTGAAAAAATTTCAACAAGAACAATCCGTCAGCAGGTTTACGATCAGCTAAAAAAGAAGATTATTTCTGAGGAAATTTTACCCGGCCAATTGATGACCCTACATGGGTTTGCAGAAGAATTTGGCGTGAGCCTGATGCCTGTGAGGGAGGCGTTATGGCAGCTTGAGTCGGAGAAGGTGATTGTAATTCAAAGCAACAAGAGCATCTGCGTCAATACACTGGGACGAAAAGATATGGAGGAGGCTCTCGAAATTAGGATGGTTCTTGAGCCGTGGGTAGCTGAAAGGTCTTGTGAACGAATACCCAATAGCGGCTTATCCAAAATAAAGCATATATTGGACAATATGGAAGCTTCTTTGGACAAGCCAAAAAGATGTATATTTTTAAACAGTCAGTTTCATTTGACTATTTACTCTTACGCAGACTCGACCATGCTTCTCCAAATCATCGATTCGTTATGAGGACGGAAGGTTGTACCTGATTGAAGAGAGACTTAAAATGGGACACATCCCATTTTTGAGGCAGGGAAAACCTTGGGAGCATCTATTCCTATGCCCCGTACCGTGTCAATCGGGGTAGAACCGTGGCTCTATGAGAGACGAGATGGACATGACCTGTGGGTTTCCGAACCGGCTCCGGTACGCGTCAATGATTCTCTGGATTTTCACGGTGTTGGATTTTGTCTTCTCGTGAACTATAACGATGACCGCTGTGGGCTGCTTCACGATGGTACCACTCGCTTTCTCCATCTGACCATACGCGTTGAATAGGGTGAGGCCCTTCGGGAATTCCTTGGTCACAATCTTTTTGAGGAAATCCGAGAACTCGGAATCGGAGACCTGTCCGCCTGCCGGTATGTTCCTGCCACAGTAAATCTCGGTCTTAATCCATTGAGTCGCCTCCTGCCCGCTTTTTGCCCATCCGTACCCCGCAACGGACAAGAGGGCCAGCACCGCGACGGGGAGTACCGAGCCGGTTATTCGTCTGTTGAGTCCACCCTTCACGAAAACCGCCTCCTTCTGATAGGTGATGAGACTCACCCTTGGGCAGCTTGATTATATGCAGGAAGGAGATTGCGGTCAATACCCCTTTCCCAGGTCTACTTCATTCATGAGAGGGCCGCCACTTTTCCACCGAGCGAAGTTCTCACCGAAAATGTCTATCACCCTTTCCACATATCCTTCGAAGTCTCCGGCGATGTGAGGTGTGATGATGACGTTCTCAAGAGCCCAGAGAGGACTTTCGCCAGGGAGCGGTTCCTTCTCAAAGACATCGAGAACCGCGCCCGCGATCCAGTTCTGCTGCAAAGCTTGGATAAGACTTGATTCATTCACAACACTCCCACGAGAAATGTTGATGAGATAGCCCGTCTGCTTCATTCTCCGGAGTTCCGGCTCTCCAATCATTCGATATGTCTCTGGAGTTGCAGGAACCAATAGAACTACAAAGTCGCTTAGGGAGAGCATTTCGTGCAGTTGATCCGGGCCGAAAAGTCGGCTCACCATCTCCAAGGGGGTCGGGTTTCTTTTCACTCCGATCACGCTCATCCCAAAGCTTTGGGCTCGTCGAGCAATCTCACGGCCGATGGCTCCGACGCCAACAACGCCGAGGATCTTGCCAGCCAATGGCTCGGCAATCCTGCGACTCCATTTCCTATCTTGCTGGTGGAGAAAAAACCGCGAGAAGTTCCGTTGTAGCATCACCATCGCGCCCAGCGCATAGTCAGCCATCGCATCGATGTGCATTCCCCGTGTATTTGTCACGATGACATCTTTCAGGCGATCACGAGCCTCCAAGAGTTGGTCAACACCGGCACTGGTCAGCTGGATCCAGCGAAGCCTACTTGCTTTCTCCAGCATCTCTAGGGGAAATTGCCAGGTGATCATAATATCTGCATCGGCAATGTGGTGAGACTGATCCTGTCCGGGCTTCCCCGAAACAACTTCTAATTCAGGGAATCGTTCACGGATCATACGGCAGTATTCTTTAGCGCGGCGGTCATAGACGAAGACCTTCATATTTGAGACTCCTGGTGCGATCGCAAAAAAATCCGTGCAGGACTATTATAGCGTAAACTTCCCTGTGGCAAAAGGTGGGTTTTGCCTCTCCCATCAATCCCCTCCGCCGCTAAATCCTCGCCCTCCACAGCACATGTGCGGCGGGAAGGCCTGGAGCGCCAGGCACTTCTGGCGAGGGGAGAGGACTAAACCTACGGCAGGGTCTTCAGACCTTGCGCCAAATATCCCCGACTTTCTTGTCTTGACAATGGAGAGGAGTTTGGTTAGTTAGTTGGTTAATTAGACAAAGGAGGTTAAACAGATATGGCAGACATCTTAATTGACGGGGGGATCGTCCTCACCATGAATCCAGCATGGAAGATTTACCCCAACGGAGCAGTGGCTGTAGAGGGAGACCGGATCATTGACGTTGGGGAAGCAGATGCCTTGAGGAAAAGACACCCGGTAACTAAAAGAGTCATTCGGGCCCAAAATAAGCTAGTGATGCCGGGGCTCGTCGACTGCCACACCCATCTCCATTACGGTCTTTTTAAAGGTTTGGTGCCTGGTAACTACGGATATGGTAATCCATGGATACAGAGGGCTGGCGAAGCCTACATGCATGGTCAGTTTACCGAAGAGCGTGCCTATTTATCGGCAATGATTACGTGTGCCGAATCGATAAGCACTGGTACGACAAGTTGTATAGATTGTGGTTCCCCCGGTGGGGCGGAGGGCTCATTTGTCAGAGCGATCACCGATTCTGGCATGAGGGGAATACTCGGCGTTTCAGCGGAGGACATTTTCGGACCGCCAGGTTATATCCGGCCAGAGTCGAACATTAAGATACATGGCGCAACGGCAGAAGCGAATATCGAACGAATTGAAGGCTTGATTCAGAAATACCACGGGAAAGCTGACGGCCGGGTTGGCATCTGGCCATGCCTGAGGCAGATGCAAAATGTTTCTGACAAATTGTGCAGAATGGCCAAAGGTTTGGCTGACAAGCATGGTACCGGGATGACCTGCCACGCGAATGTCATGCGGCCGATGGTTCAGAAAGTAGTCGATGCCTGGGGCAAAACTCCAATCATGCGCCTCTACGATAATGGCGCCCTGGGAGAGAATGTTCTCATTGGTCACGCTGCCCACATGTTGGGTGAGGATATCAGAGCGGTCTTAGAGACGAAGACCACCTTGTGCCACTGCATCTTCACCAGCATGGGGCTGGCATACGGGGCTTCCCTTTTCAACAATTTCCCCGCAATGCGTGCAATGGGTATTAACATTGCGATTGGTACGGATGGGACCATCTGCTGTAACCACAAGGACATGGTACGAGTAATGAATGCCACATTCCTGGTTAACAAAGAGGCGAAGTTTGACTGTAATCTATGGCCTCCCAAGGTCGTTGTTGAGATGGCCACACTGAACGGAGCTAAAGGACTTGGGATGGAGAAGGAGATTGGTTCCCTCGAGCCGGGAAAGAAGGCAGACCTTATCTTCTTTGACCTCAATCGGCCTGAGTGGGTGCCCGTCAACAGGTATAACCTTGTTGAGAATCTGGTTCTGAGCGCAAACGGCGACAGTGTTGAGACCGTTATTATCGATGGAAAGGTAGTGATGGAGGGGTATGAGTTTAAGACTTTCAGACTGAGCGACTTGTTGGCGCAAGTACAGAAAGAGAGTGAACATTATTCGGATGGACTTCATTTCCTGGGGACAGCGAAACCATATCCTGAAAATATGCCTCCGCTGTGGTGACGGTTTTGATACCATCCCGTCTTAAGGAGGTGGCAGAAGGGTAAAAGAAAGATCGCTTCTGGAATGGGAGGACCTATCTATTCCCAAGAATGCCCGCGAAAAGATCTGCCTCTGCTTTTTCCTTGACATTTTTTCGACAAGATTATAGTCACATCAACTGCTGCGCTCGGGCTAGAAATTGACCTTATCTTTACCTCTTAATCCCAGTATTTTTCTCGCTTCATCGGGAGAAGCCACCTCTCTGTCCAATTCCCTGGCCAGCCTAACCGCCTTCTCCACAAGCTCGGCGTTGCTCTGGGCCAGAGTGTCTGGACCGATCTTCAGGTTATCTTCAAGCCCCACCCTTATATGGCCGCCATGCATCAAGCCCAGACAGGCCATTTGAAACTGGCCGGGATAGCCAACCCCCATGATAGACCATTGATACTTCTCTTTGCCAAAAAGATCGTCTGCCATATGCTTCAGGAGAACAAAAGCCTCCGTCGTCGCCGGGACAGCGCATGAGCCGCCCATAACAAACTGAAGATACAAGGGAGGCGTAGTATACCCCCCCTTCTTTTCAATAATATACTGAGCCGTCCGAAGCCAACCCGTATCGAAGATTTCGTATTCGGGCTTTACCCCATTTTCCTGCATGGCTTGACCCAGCGCGATGAGGTCATTATAGGGATTCGCCCATACCCCGCTTGCAATGGTGTTCAGAAACTTCTTTTCCCAGGGATACTTGTAATCTTCATCCCGGATCTTATCCGCCATGCCTCCTAAAGTACTGCCTTTGCTGCCAATATCGTAACTGCAGATCTCAGGCTTCAGGATGGGGATTAGTTTCCTTCTCTCCTCGGGAGTCTGCCCGTACGTCCCACCTGTTGTGACATTGATGATAACGTCGCTTCTCGCTTTGATCCGGGTTAGGATATCCCTAAATACTTCGACATCGGTCGAGGGCTCTCCATTTTTTGGATCCCGGGCGTGAATATGCACCATCGCGGCCCCTGCCTCTGCTGCCCTCACCGATTCATCAGCGATTTGCTGCGGCGTTATGGGCAGCCAACGCGTCTGCATGGGTAAAACATCACCGGTTATTGCTGCTGTAATGATCACCTTCTCCATTCTTCACCTCATTTCTTTCATGCATCCCATTTGCACTTCAGGCGATGGTTCCACTTCGGTCTTGTTCCCTGCTGGACTGACTTTCACTCACCCATCTTCCTTAAGGCGGGTCGCAGAAGCTGCTGAATCGTGACCTTCGGCGCACCATATTCGGGTATGAACCGCTCCCTGCCTACATTCGGATTCACAATACATCGGACCGGCAAAGCCCATCTGAGACGGTAGAAACAATGAAAATCGAGCCGACATTTCACGATTTCCTCAGACCGGCCCTCCTTTACCTTGTTAGGCCATTCTGGGTCGGCAATCAGAGCCCTTCCAAGGGAAATCATATCGGCTTTCCCCTGCTCGATTGCTTCCTCTGCCATGGCAGGATCATGGATATTCGGGCAAATGACAGGGACAGTTGCAATGCTCTTGAAGCCTTTGGACTCCTCCAGCATGGTCCCGGCCCGGTCCGGTGTAAACCACTTCCGGGCCTCAGCAGATCCACTGGACACATGCACGTAGTCCGCGCCCAAATCGATGCACCGCTTTGCAACGATTTTCGCCTCTTCCGCTGTAAATCCGCCTGAAAAATGTTCATCGGCGCTGAGTCTTACGCCCACCACAAAATCCTTGGCAAAAGAGACCGCTTTCTTTGTGACCGTCATGAGCTCGCCCAGGAACCGCATCCGGTTCTCCAGGTCCCCCCCATATAAATCGGTCCGCCTGTTAATTCGCGGTGAAAGGAACTGAAACGGCAAATAACCATGGCAGGCGTGGACCTCCAAACCGTCAAAACCCGCTACCACACAACGTCGAGCTGCGAGAGCGTATTCGCCCTCCTCATTCAGGATCTCCTCAATGGTAAGCTGCCGGGGAATCATGGAGGCGGCTGGAATTCCGTATAGATCGTTTGGGGTGATCACATCCTTCGAGATGAGTTTTATAAGAACCTCAGGCATGTCAGGATTCGCCAGCGGAACAGGTGAAGGGGACGGACCGATGCCGACCGCGTCCGCGGTACGGCCGCGCCCGGCCCTGCCGTAATTTACAGCCAGCTGGGCAAAAATCCTGGTTCCCAAGGCATGAACCGCGTCGCAGATATTGGCCCACCCTGCAAGGTAGGTCTCATCATAGAAAAAGGAGCATCCTCCGGAAGCAGGATATTTGCTGGCCAGTTTGGTTCCCAACAGTGCCTCCGTTATGATAAGCCCAATCCCCCCTTTTGCCCTGGAGACGTACCAAGCCAGCTGTTGATCGTTTGCATACCCGTTGGGGTAAGCAAAGGCCATATTCATCGGCGCCATCGCCAACCTGTTCTTTAGTTCCAACCTGCCCACCTTGATCGGCTCGAAAAGCCTCTTATACTCCCTCTTCATGAAACCTACCTCCTTTGTTTGGCTTTGCACCTTCTATTTTTGTCTCAAAGCATTCGGTAAGTTCCCCGGATTTTGGTGTAAGCCTGCTGCAGACTCGATTTCATTTCCCCCGGTTGGAACTTTGCCCGCATTTCCTCAATCCATATCTGCCACCCGTATCAAAGGCCGTACAACTGCATCGCATTCAGCCCCAATATCCTATCCTTCTCTTCCTGCGTAAAATCTTTTATGCCTAACCCTAAATCCAAAACGGGCTTAGGTATTTTCAGATTCCGGATGAAATCGAACCACTCTTTCGCAGAGGGATGCGGAGGTATTCTTAGCCACGGCCAATCCGTCCCCATCAAAACGGAACCCGGAATTCGATCCATCAGATATCTGAGGAAGAGAAGAAAATGCCACGGACTTTTCTGATACTCGAACTGGAGCCCGGAGAGATCTTGATAAATGATCCCCTCCCTATAATGGATGATTTCGGCCAAGAGTTGCTCGTAGCCTCTGGAGCAATGCCCGGCCTGTATCTTGATTTTCGGGTATTTTAGCGTCAACGCGTCCAAATCCGCAGGATTGCCATATTGGATCAGGAATGGCAGTGGATCGGAGCCCGAATGGAATAGAACGGGAAGTCCAATTTCATTCAGCTTGGCGAGCAAGGGCTGGAGCCGTTCGTCGGTTACTGGACATGAGGAAGAATAGACCTTAACGCCTTTGAGCCCTAATTGAGTGATCCCCCGTTCTACTATCTCCGCAGCACCCTTCCTCAGCGGATCGATACCGACAAGGCCTATGATCCTGTCGGGATACCTCTTCTGTGCGTCGGCAACGTATTCATTCTGTTCCCATATGGGGATCTTCGGTTCCTCGTTACATAAAATCGCGGAATCCCAAACAGAGACGACGGATATATCGATGCCGGCTTCATCCATGGTCTTTAGACATTCCTCAATGGTGCCGCTCACGCTCAGATTAGACATAAACTCATCGGTCGCTTTTCGCGCCGCTTTGTCGTCTTTGTACGTCACCCGAAAGGATTCTCTTTTGTAGTTGCGATACTCGTTCATGAGATGCGGAGGAAAAGCGTCTAACGACGGAAATAAATGGCAATGCGCATCAATGACCATGCTCTTACCCATACGGTATTACCTCCTTCTCGATACTCGTGAATGCCTTATAATGCATTGTTTCTGAATTGTCAAGAATAGAGAAAGATTGACTGAGCTTTCCCTTTTTTTAAACGGTTGGGGAAGGTTACGCCCACCTCCTTCCAAGACCATCTTCAACTTTGTACTCGTTTTCCTTTACAAGAAGGAACTTCCTATCCTGCAACATCCAACTGGACGAGGACTTCACCGCACTTTTTCCGCCACCGTCTTCATCGCTGTGGGTATAGAAAATATACCAGTGATGGAAGGGATGGATGAAGATGCCATGAGCCGTAGTTTCGGTGTAGAAAAGCTTGCGCCGTTCAAGGTGTTTCTTCTTATTATCAGGTACGAAAGTCAGGAAAGGCATAGGGCCAGGCCCGGAAACTTCTGCAGAAATTTCGTATTTGGCAACGATCTCTTGAAGGCCTTGCTTCAGTTTTTCGCCCTGCTTCCAGATGTGAGGAATCACGTCTCTCTTTTCAATCTCTATCAAGCAGGCTATTGCCGCTTCCATGGGAAAAGAATTGAAGAAGAACGTGGAGGAGATATAAGCCTTCATGGCTCCCATCATCACATCGTCTCTACCCGCCACCATGCCGATGGGGTATCCATTAGCCATCGCCTTGCCGAAGACGGCCAGGTCGGGCGTCACCCCAAAATATTCCTGAGCTCCTCCCTTGGCGAGCCGAAATCCAGTTCGTATTTCATCGAAGATAAGCAAAGCTCCGTTGGCCCTGGTCAGGTCTTTCAGTTTCTGAAGAAAATTATCCTTTGGGAATTCCAGGGGATGGTTGTATTCGTGGGCCAGAGGAGTGAGGATGACGGCTGCAATCTGCCCCTTGTGCTTGTCCATAACCATCTCGACTGATTCAATATTGTTGTATTCGAAGGGGATGATATCTTCCCGTGCTTTGGCTGGGATTCCTACTGCTACGGGTACAGCCCAGTCATGCCACCCGGTGTAGCCAAATTTCATGATTTTATCCCTGCCCGTGAAGGTCCGGGCCAAGCGGATGGCTGCGGTGGTGGCATCGGATCCGCTGAGGACAAAGATCACTTTCTCGGCACAGGGGATCATCTTGATAACCTTCTCGGCGAGAGCGTTCTGCACTTCCTTGGACAAATCAAAACAGAAACCCTTGCGGATCCGCTCCACGGCGGCGTTATCCACCACCTCGTAGGCGTGCCCCAAGATGACCGGCCCAAAACCCGCTAAGTAGTCGATGTACTCGTTACCATCGATGTCGAAAAATTGGAACCCTTCCCGTTTCTCACATACAAAGGATAGGCCTCAGGGACAAAATTCTCGGGCCGCCGGGTCCCAATCACCCCACCGGGGATATACTTCTTACCGACCTCCAAGGCTGCTTCCGATTTCGTATATCTTTTCGCTTCCATCTCTGCCTCCTGGTATAAAGATTACAATGTGTGATCTATCGGTTCGCGTTATCACCGCAGATTTCTTTTTTCTTCCCACTTTTTCTTTTCGTACCGCAACGACCCCTTATGAGATTTTCGACATAGTAATGGACACATCTATTTTTTGTCAAGCAATTTAGATACAAAAATTGATGCTCCGAAACAAGGTATTGCATAGTGATGTACAAAAATAGAAGGTTCTACCCTATTTCTCAAGTTGTGAAAAAGTTCGCTTTCGATTTTTTTCTTGACATTTTCTCGACAAAATTATAGATAAGATTGTCGACCAAACTTACCAGGTTAACGAATGAAGATCATTCCTGCAAATTTGAGTAAAAGAGAATCGCATGAGTTGTTCATGAGTGCGATTGTACCACGCCCAATTGCTTTTGTTTCAACCGTTGGCGAGGATGGGGTATTCAATCTTGCTCCTTTTAGCTGCTTTACGTCCTTATGTTTGAAGCCAGCCCTTGTCGGCATCCATATTGGGTGGAAGAGGAATGGGGAGAAGAAGGATACCTTGAGAAACATTGAGTTTTCAAAGGATTTCGTTGTTAATATTGTCGAAGAAGCGCTGGGCGATGCGATGCACCAATCATCTGCTGAATATCCAAGTGACGTAGATGAATTCAAAGAGGTTGGGCTCACACCTGTGAGAAGCGATCTGGTCAAAGCACCAAGGATAGCCGAATCCTCTGTTAATATGGAATGCAAACTATTTCAAATCTTAGAGTTCGGAGAAGCCCCCGCAGGAGGTCATCTGGTTGTTGGAGAAGTAATTTTGGTTCATGTTAAGGACGAGCTTTGGTCCATTGACCACATAAAGATACCACAATTCAAACCCCTTGGCCGCCTTGGAGAAGAGCTTTATTGCAGAATAACAGATATTTTTGAAATGAGGGGCGATGCGAAATTCTTTATATAAGAGGAAGAACAGACAATACCCAAGGGTAAAAAAAAGAGTGGATACATCCCTTTAAAAATAGGATCCATGAAGAATTGGATGTTAATACCTAATCTGGGAGGATAGAGAAGATGCAGATCAAGAAGCTTGTGATCGATCCAAATAGGTGTAAAGGTTGTCTGACTTGTGAGATCATGTGTTCTTTTTTTCATGACCACATATTTAGCACGGATAGATCGAGAATACATGTTATCAAGGATGATGAAGCTGGCGTTGATGCGCCGATCGTGTGCCGGCAGTGTTTAAAACCGGCGTGCTTAGCCGTCTGTCCTGAGAAAGTGATATCTAGAGATTCCGTGACGGGCATTGTGTCGGTAGATGAAATACGATGTAGCGGATGTGGAGAATGTGTCGAAGCTTGTCCTTTTGGGGCGATGGCGTTACATCCGGACACGGGTGTTGCGATGAAATGCGACCTTTGCAATGGCAATCCACAATGTGTCGAGCACTGTCCCCACGGAGCTATTTTTTTTGCTGAGCCGGCCAAAATAAATACGATAAAACGGGAAGGGTTGAGAGGGCAGATTGTGGAGAGAGTGCTTCAGAGCCGAGGGGAAAGGAGATAAGAGTGAACCGGGGAGATATTTTGCGTATAAATTTATCTAACGGCACGGTTAGCAGTGAAATTATAAGCAAAGAGCTGATGTTGAATTTTATTGGGGGTCGGGGCATCAATGGAAGGATAGTCTATTATGAGACTGGACGGGGATTGGACCCACTTTCTCCCGAAGCTCCATTAGTCTTTGGCGTAGGACCTTTAACAGGGACACCCTCTCCAGCTTCGGGCAGGTGGGTTATTACGGCCAAGTCGCCGATGACCGGAATTTTTGGCGAAGCACATGCGGGCGGATATTGGGGGGCAGAGTTAAGATTTGCGGGTCATGAACATCTCATTATCACTGGCAAGGCGAGCAAGCCAGTATATCTTCTTATTGAGGATGAAAGGGTTCAGATAAGGGATGCCAACCATTTATGGGGAAAGGATGTCTGGGAGACACAAAAGTTGATAAGGGAGGAGCTTGGCGATTCTCGGGTTCAGGTTGCTTGCATTGGCCCGGGGGGTGAGAATTTAGTTAAGTGGGCATGCGTTATCAATGGTCTAACGAAGAGCGCTGGCAGGTGTGGCATGGGAACAGTGATGGGTTCTAAGAACTTGAAGGCCATTGCGGTGAGAGGACATGGGGGGGTTAAGGTTGCTAAGCCGGTTGAGTTTATGAAAGCGGTTCAGGAAACGAAAAGAATCATCCGGGAGCACCCGAACTACAAGAACTTCTCGAAATACGGAACGATGTTAATTGCAAATTCGCTCTATGACAATGGGAGGCTAACTTTTAAAAATATTCAGACGACAAGACAAGAAGGTTATAACGAAAAGCTTCGAGCTGAGGATTTCATTGTACATACGGTGAAGCATAAGGCATGTTTTGGCTGTCCATGTGGTTGCGGCCACCGCTATGTGGTGAAAGAAGGTCCCTTCGCTGGTATTGCTGGGGATGGCACGGAGCTAACCACTTTTATGAATCTTGTGGGGGTGGGAATCGAAGACTGGGGGGCAATGTTTAAGGCAACGGAGTTATGTAACTTGTACGGCTTAGATACGGCTTCAGCAGGGGTGGTATTGCAAGGTGCTTTTGAGTGTTATCAAAGGGGTCTATTGAGTCAGAAAGATACGGATGGGCTGGCGCTTGAGTGGGGAAATGTGGATGTGGTGCTTGAATTGCTTCGGAAAACCGCATACCGAGAGGGTTTTGGAGATGTCCTGGCTGAAAGCACGATAGGGGCGGCCAAAAAGATTGGAAAGGGCGCAGACAAGTACTTCTTTCATATCAAGGGCCTCGATATGTTGTTGGTAATGCACAGCGCCTTCATCGGTTCGGCTTTATGCTATGCAACCTCCACCCGAGGTGCAGACCATTTGAGGGGATTACCTACAACAGAATTTTACGTATTTAACGAACCCCTTATCAAGAGAAGGTTCGGTCATTTGGATTTTAAGGCCTTGACCTCTAAATATGGTTACAAAGATAAGGCGCCGATTACGGTATGGCATCAGCATTTTTCTGTTTTGTTTGACTCCCTTCCAATGTGCACTTTCAACGGAGAGTGGATGCTGGCTCAAGGGATCGATGTAGATAATATGGCAGAATTACTCTCAACGGCCACAGGGCTTGACTATTCTCCCGAAACATTAATGAAGGCTGCTGAGAGAATTTACAATGTAGAGCATATGTTTAACGTTAGGGAAGGCATCAGGCGAAAGGACGATACGGTTCCCTGGAGATATTTTGAGGAGCCTTGTCCGGATGGTCCTGATAAAGGACGGCTCATCGACAAAGAGGCGTGGGAGAAACTGAAAGATGAATACTACGATGAAAGGGGGTGGGACAGAGAGACAGGAATCCCCAGCAAAAAGAAGTTGATGGAGTTGGGACTTAATGATTTGGTCAAAGACCTGAGAAACCTCTCATAGAAAATAGGTAACAAAAAGAATAGGTCTGTTGAACTTAGATGAATTTCTTTGTTCGTTAAATAGATAATAAATCTTAATAGACCTCTCGTTTCAAATACATCACGAAGATAAAAACGATGTTTTTATGAAAAGGAAAGAGGGCTGAAAAATGGAGCGTAAGAAAGTAACTCCTCAAGATCTTTTAATTAGTAAGGAGCAGGGCAAAAAGATAGTCCGTATTATTTGCTATGACTACACAATGGCATTGCTGGCTGACCGAGTAGGAGTCGATTCCATACTAGTTGGGGATTCGGCAGGAATGGTCATGATGGGAATGCCCAATACCATGTCGATCACTATGGAAGAGATGATTTACCATTGTAAAGGGGTAATGCGGGCAGTAAAATCCAGCCTTGTGGTAGGTGACCTTCCTTTTTTGTCCTACCAGACTGACATACGGGATGCCATATACAATGCAGGCCTTCTTATGAAACATGGGGGGGTGGATGCGGTTAAGTTGGAGGGTGGGCAGGAGTATGCCCCAACAGTTAAAGCAATTGTAAACGTGGGGATACCGGTTGGGGGTCATCTTGGGCTCACACCACAGTCAGCTTCCAAATTAGGGGGATACAAAGTGCAGGGCACTGACGCTGCTACCGCTCGTAAGCTGATTGAAGATTCATTAGCTCTGGAATCCGCTGGAATCTTTATGCTTAGCCTGGAATGCGTACCTGACCGTGTGGCCGAAATTATCTCTAAGAAGCTCAGCGTACCAGTCATCGGTATCGGATCCGGACCATATACGGATGGACAATCCTTGAATATCTATGATGTATTGGGGCTCTTTGAGCGATTTACTCCCAAGTTTGTAAAAAAATATGCAAATCTGGCGGAGGGAGTATTAGAAATATTGCAGCAATACAAAGAGGAGGTGGAGCAAGGCGTTTTCCCCGGATCTGAACATAGTTTCCATATTAAGGATGAGGTGCTAAGAGCTGTTTTGGAAGACAAGGGCTGAAATCGGTCATAATCAGTCAGGAATTTTGGAGAGACAATTTCTGCATATGTATTAGTTTCTTTTCATCACATTATGCATTCAACATTTTTCTCGACAAATTTTACAAAACAACTGAAATACAATTTTGTATAGATTCAATCCCAGGAAAAATTCGATGTCGGTCCAATCAAAAGTAAAGAGATGATGCATACTAAAAAGCTTATTATTGACCCAAACAGGTGTAAAGGTTGCCTTACTTGTGAGATCATGTGTTCTTTTTCTCATGAGGATATATTTAGTACGGTGAGATCAAGAATACGTGTTATCAAAGATGACGAAGCTGGCGTCGACGCGCCGATAGTTTGCCGGCAGTGTTCAAAACCGGCGTGCCTAGCCGTCTGTCCTGAGAAAGTGATATCTAGAGATTCCGTGACGGGCATTGTGTCGGTAGATGAAATACGATGTAGCGGATGTGGAGAATGTGTCGAAGCTTGTTCCTATGGGGCGATGGCGTTACATCCGGACACGGGTGTTGCGATAAAATGCGACCTTTGCAGTGGCAATCCCCAATGTGTCGAGCACTGTCCCCACGGAGCTATTTTTTTTGCTGAGCCGGCCAAAATAAATACGATAAAACGGGAAGGGTTGAGAGGGCAGATTGTGGAGAGAGTGCTTCAGAGCCGAGGGGAAAGGAGATAAAATGAACCCGGGAGATATTCTACGGGTGAATTTGTCGAATGGTACGGTAAGAAGGGAGCCTATCAGTGAGGACCTGAGACTCAATTTCATCGGAGGTAGAGGTATTAATACGAGGACAGTCTACTATGAAACACCTCCCGGGTTAGATCCACTTTCTCCTGAAGCTTTATTAATGTTTGGTGTAGGGCCTTTAACAGGGACTGCTTCTCCAGCTTCAGGCAGATGGGTTGTTACGGCCAAATCACCGACGACAGGAATTTTTGGCGAAGCACACGCAGGTGGGTATTGGGGAGCAGAGTTAAGATTTGCAGGTCACGAGCATCTCATTATCACTGGCAAGGCGAGTAAGCCAGTATATCTTCTTATTGAAGATGAAAAAGTTCAAATAAGGGATGCCAACCATTTATGGGGAAAGGATGTCTGGGAGACACAAAAGTTGATAAGGGAGGAACTTGGCGATTCTCGGATTCAAATTGCGTGCATTGGCCCAGCAGGGGAGAACCTGGTGAAATGGGCTTGCATCATAAATGGCCTTTCAAGGAGCGCTGGCAGGTGTGGCATGGGAACAGTGATGGGCTCCAAGAACCTGAAAGCCATAGCGGTGAGAGGGCATGGAGGAGTAAAAGTTGCCAAACCTGTTGAGTTCATGAAAGCGGTTGAGCAGACCAAGAGGATCATCCGGAAGCACCGAAACTACGTCAACTTTTCTAAATATGGGACGATGTTAATTGCTGATTCACTTTATGACAATGGAAGATTGACTTTCAAAAATCTCCAGACGACCAGGCAAGAGGGCTACGAAGAAAAGCTTCGAGCTGAGAACTTCATTGTGCATACGGTGAAACATAAGGCATGTTTTGGCTGTCCATGTGGTTGCGGGCACCGCTATGTGGTGAAGGAAGGTCCCTTCGCTGGTATCGCTGGGGATGGGATCGAACTGACCACCTTCCAAAATCTTGTTGGGGTAGAGATTAGGGATTGGGGGGCAATGTTTAAGGCAGCCGAGTTATGTAACTTGTACGGTTTGGATACTGCTTCGGCAGGCGTAGTGCTGCAAGGCGCTTTTGAGTGTTATCAAAGGGGCCTATTAACTGAGAAAGATACGGATGGGCTGGCGCTTGAGTGGGGAAATGTGGATGTGGTGCTTGAATTGCTTCGGAAAACCGCATACCGAGAGGGTTTTGGAGATGTCCTGGCTGAAAGCACGATAGGGGCGGCCAAAAAGATTGGAAAGGGCGCAGACAAGTACTTCTTTCATATCAAGGGCCTCGATATGTTGTTGGTAATGCACAGCGCCTTCATCGGTTCGGCTTTATGCTATGCAACCTCCACCCGAGGTGCAGACCATTTGAGGGGATTACCTACAACAGAATTTTACGTATTTAATGAACCCCTTATCAAGAGAAGGTTCGGTCATTTAGATTTTAAAGCCTTGATATCCAAATACGGATACAAGGATAAGGCACCGATAACCGTTTGGCACCAGCATTTTTCTGTTTTGTTTGATTCACTTCCGATGTGTACGTTCAATGGAGAGTGGATGCTGGCTCAGGGGATCGATGTGGATAATATGGCAGATTTGCTCTCAACGGCTACAGGGATTGACTACTCACCAGAAGCATTGATGAAGGCTGCTGAGAGAATCTATAATGTGGAGCATATGTTTAACGTAAGGGAAGGCATCAGGCGAAAGGATGATACGGTTCCTTGGCGGTTTTTTGAGGAGCCTTGTCCGGATGGTCCTGATAAGGGAAGGTTAATCGACACAGAGGCGTGGGAGAAACTGAAGGATGAATACTACGATGAAAGGGGGTGGAACAGAGAAACAGGAATTCCAAGCAAAAAGAAGTTGGTGGAGTTGGGACTTGATGATTTGGTCAAAGATTTGACTAACGTTTAATTGTAATAGGAGGTGTAAAAATGCAAAGTAAAAGAAAGGAATGGAGGATTTTAGCGATAGGTATGGCGGTTGCTATCGGATTAGGGATGACACCATCCATCTCGTTATCTCAGGTCTTCAAGCTTTCAACTCAAGTTCTAATAAACGATCTTTCTCATCCGAGTGCTGTGAGTACGAAAGATTTTATAGAAAAAGTTAAGTTGTTAACCAGTGGAAGGCTTGATATGTCACCTCTTCTGCCTTCGGGTGCTAAGTGTAATACGCCCGAAACGCTTGATGCAGTCTCCTCAGGTCTACTCGATGTAGCAATCTCCAACGGGGCCTTTTATAGCGGCAAGTTACCCATCGGCAATGTAGAAAACGGTTTGACATTTAGCTGGAGGAGCGGAAGAGAAGCACACACTATTCTGTATGAACGCGGTTTACTTCAATTGTTGCGAAAAGAATATGCGAAACACAATGTTTATCTACTCGCTGTTATGCCCTCTGATCCTTATGTCTTATATACTACAAAGAAACCGGTTCGTAGCCTAAAGGATCTCCAGGGAATGAAACTCAGGATAACCGGGGACGCTATGTATGGTTTTAAGAAGTATGGTGTAGCCATTGTGCAGGTTCCCTATCCTGATTTATATTCCGCCATGCAATACGGCACGATCGATGGCTGTTTAACGATCTTACAAAATCTGAAAAGTCTGAATTATGTTGATGTGGTGAAGTACTACACCATGCCACCCATAAAGATTGATGCTTTGAATGTCATGATTAATATGGGTGTTTGGAACAAGCTTCCCGAAGATATTAAGACTGCACTGAATGTAATGGGAGAGATGTACGGGTGGAGACAAGGGGCCGTTGCCATCGATGCAGGGATGGATGGAGAAGATGCAGCATCAAGGAAGGGCGTTCAGCGGGTAGATCTACCTCAACAAGACATCGAGAAACTTCGCGAGGTTTGCATCCAGGAATCTTGGGGATGGGCCGCTTCATTGAGCCCTGATTCAGCTGAGGCAGTAAAGCTCTTGACTGCCTACTTTAAAGGAATTGGACGCCTAAAATAGGAGGAATTCGAGTGCTGGAAGCTACTACGAGCTTCCAGCACAATTCCCTTTACCGAGGTGAAACCATGAAGACTTTCTTGAATGCTTGCGATGTCATGAACGAATCGGTGGGCAAGTTCTTAGGGTGGGTGCTGGTCATACCTTGTACTCTGTTGATAGCGATAGAGGTTTTCTTGAGGTATGTAGTAAATCGGCCTACCATGTGGGCAATGCCAACAGCCCAATTTATTTTCGGAATCATTTCCGTTCTCGGCGGGGGTTATACGCTGCTGCACGGAGAGCATGTCACGATGGACGTAGTCTATAAGCGCTTTCCTGCAAGAGTGAGAGGAGTGATGGACTTAATCAGTGCTCTTTTTTTCTTTCTTTTTGCAGGGGCAATGTTATGGAAAGGGACTGAATTCGCCTGGTCTTCAATGATGTCAGGCGAAACCTACGGCCAGTTATGGAACCCTATGATATACCCCATTAAGATGATGATACCGCTTGGTGCTTTATTGATTCTGCTGCAGGGAATTGCTAAGTTTATTCGGGATTTCCAGTCGCTTGGAAAAAATGGGTAATGAGGAGGAAGGTATGGACTTAAGTCCGTTCACCATATTGTTACTCATGACAATAACGATACTCGCGCTTCTGATAATCGGTATGCCTATTGGTTTTGCGTTGGGCAGTATAGGTGTCATCTTCACATTAATCCTATGGGGACCTCCAAAAGTGATGGCTCTTGCAATGGCCACATGGGAAGGAATGGGTAGCTTTGTTCTATTGGCCTGTCTCATGTTCTATTTAATGGCGTACCTCCTGCAGGAGTCGGGCTTGGCCGATGACTTGTTTGAGATGATGGCCAACTGGTTCGGTTTTCTAAGGGGTGGCTTAGCTCTCTGCGTGATTGGCGTGTGCGCCATCATTGCTGCGATGGCAGGGGTTGGAGCTGCGGGCACGATTACGATGGGGCTTTTAGCGATACCAGCGATGTTAAAGCGGGGTTATGCCAAATCAATTGCCCTAGGATGTGTGTCAGCAGGTGGGCCCCTCGGCATCCTCATTCCGCCGAGCGTCCCGATGCTTTTCTATGGTGCTTTTTCGGGTGTTTCCGTAACCCAGCTATTCATGGGGGGATTTCTCCCCGGGCTCCTCCTTACAGGATTGTTTTGGCTCTATATCATAGCAAGGTGTCACTTCAACCCTAATCTTGCGCCGGCGATACCAAAGGAGCAAAGGGCTACATGGAAGGAAAAATTTCAGTCTCTTCGCGCTGTATTTATTCCAATGATCTTAATATTTTTGGTTTTGGGGACGATCTATCTTGGTGTTTGCACTCCTTCAGAGGCTGCTGCTCTTGGGGCTGCGGGTACTTTTGCCATTGCTCTCATAAAGCGTAAACTTAATCGGAAAGGGGCACGCACTGCATTAACAATGACGGTCAGGCTAAATGCAATAGCGTTGTGGTGTTATTTTGGAGGAACAATGCTTGCCACAGTCTTGGCGAGTTGCGGGATTCCGGAGGCGGTGCAGAATATTGTGACCGGTTTAAATGTGAATCGCTGGTACATCCTTATTGGAACGCAAGTTATCTTCTTTATCCTAGGAATGTTTCTTGAACCTATCCCTATTATCATCATTACAATACCTGTTTTTGCTCCGATCATGAAGTCCCTTGGTTTCGACCCATTATGGTTCGGCATTCTCTACACCATGAATATGCAGATGGGTTACTTGACGCCGCCTTTTGGGTTTAGTCTTATTTACATGAAGGCAGTGGCCCCTAAAGGGGTAACTATGGAAGAAATCATCTTGGCTGGCTTGCCTTTCATAGGTATGCAAGCAATTGGTCTTACAATAGTAATGATATTTCCTTCGATTGCTACGTGGCTTCCCAGCATGCTGCTGGGCACTCTAAAATGAAGGCCTTGGTCTCTTAGTTTAGATATGCAAACGAGTTGAGTACTTTACAACAATATTTTCACAAGGAGGTCAAATATGCCAATCGTTATTAAAGATATCATAAAGACTTGCGAAAAGGATGAAGGACCAGACGGGCTGTTAAAGAACAAAATTAAAACCGTACAAGGTGACTTGTTCATGAAACGTTTTGTTCGGGAACCGGCCGGTCATATCACCATGGAGGATTTTGCTCCTGGAGTTACGATCTCCTGGTGCTTTTGGCATGAGGAGGTTCATTACATCGTTAAGGGCAAGGCGGAGATGACCTTTTCAGAGCCACCCCTCCATCAAACGCAGCAAACGATAACCGTTGAGGCCGGCGATATCTACTTGATCCGCCGAGGCGAATACGTTACCTGGAAGATTGATCCAAAAAGTCCCTACCGGCATCTCTGTATCCTTATGCCCGCACCTTACAATCCAAGTGGGGAGCAGTTGGTTGCTGAAATCTATAAGCGAACGGGTGCACCATGACAGATGAGTTTTATGCCCTGGCTAAATTGAGAACGTATATTAGATCAAGGAGAGGACCATGTACATTGATCAAGACAAGTGCATTCAATGTAGTGATTGTATTGAAGCTTGCGCTTTGGGAATGATTTCAGAAAAAGACGGAGAGATAGTTATTGGTGAAAGTTGCGTTAATTCTTTGGGGTGTCCTGCAGCTACTGTCTGTTCTCAGGAAGCCATTCTACATCATGATCAGAGTCCGGTCGTCGATGCTGTCATGTGTAAGGTCTGCCCTGTGCGGTGCGAGATACCGCTTGGAGGGACCGGGGATTGCCAGATGCTGACGAACAAAGGTGGCGAAATCGTGCGTAGAGCCGAACTCACACAGTACGAGGATGTTAACCGATATCTGAAACCCGATTATGAACCAGTTATTTCAAAACCACTTTTGACAGGAATAGGAGCAGGTTCACATTGCGCCAATCCGCCCTCTCCCTTTATCGTTTTGGACAAAGTGGGGGGTGTTGATGTCGTTACCTCTGTGACCGAATGTCACTATCTCTATGCTGGTATCAAGGTCAAGATTGATACTGAAAAGTACGTAGGCGAAGAGGGCTCAAAAGTCTTCTCCAAAGGGAAAGAAGTTGGCATGGTGGTTAAGGAACATTATGGGTCTAAATTTCTCGAATTGGGTGATGTGAATACCTTCACTGACGGCAAGGACGGCTGGAAGGCTGCCAAGCTGGTGGCCGATATCGCCAACCGAAAACCTGTGAAGTTGGAAGTTCAAGACGGAAGTACCTTAGAAATCCAAGTTGGAGAGAAGCCGATTATCGACGGGGAGTTGTCTGAGCGGCGGCGCTATGGGTGTGGTGGTGAAGTGGGAGTTTCCCTGGGAAAGGTCTTTTTGAAAGAATTATATGAGCGGGGCGTTGTAAACGAAGGGATTGTTATAGATCGAGGGTATACCGGTCGTTTCGGGATACCTGCAGCCGATCCAAACTTAGATCCTTGGGGTAAACCCATAATGAAAAGTGGCATAAGAATTAAGTACGTGAACCCAGCCCGCTTCTGTTTGCCCCATGTCGGCGGGAAGGGCTGGGGATGTACACCGCTGAAGAAAGGTTTTGACATCGTTCTCGATTACGATCCAGATCGGATCGAACCTGGGTACACTCTTTTGATCACTGAGCCGAGTGCGGATAGGGTTGAGTTTTACGAGTTTACGAAGGGAAGAGCGTTCAAAGAAGTTCCTTTGCCAAAGGAAGTCAAAGAGGCCATAGAGACATTTCGCAATGATTGTGAGCCAGCCCGGGTTTCCGCTTATTTCATCGCAGGTGCAGGTGGTACAGCGAGAAAAGGGGTTACGAAGAGACCCGTGCGCCTCTCCGAAGCTGTCTTAAATAGAAAGGCAAGAGTGACAGTAGGTGGGGCACCGGCTTTTGTCTTTACTGGTGGCGGCATAAACTTCATGGTGGATGTGGAGGAGGTCAAACCAGGGGCTTTCTACTGGACCGCAGTGCCTGCTGTTGTGGCTCCATTGGAATTTACCATGAAGCTTGAAGATTACAGGCAAATCGGCGGCTTTATGGAACATGTGCGACCGTTAAGAGAGATCTTGAAGCGGTAGGGCAATGGAGGTATCGGGGGGCGAATATATTCGGGAGATGGATGACGGTACTGTCATTGTTGATCGAGGACCGATGTTGATGAGTATCTTTGTATCCAAAGGGAGAACACCTGATACCACTCTGGCAAAGGAGGGAGCCAGGAAAGCCTTGGAGGTCCTGGAGACGCTGGCGAGGTTCCGGAAGTTAATCACAAGGAACATCAGAGAGATAGGTTCCGTCGAATTATTACCAGCGGTTGTCAAGAAAATGGTATTCGCTTCCCGAAAATTCGAAGATCCTACCGTTACCCCGTTGATAGCAGTAGCTGGGGCAGGCGCTGACGAGGTGGCCGATTTTATTTTCGATACGGGTGAGCCATCCAGAGTGATTGTAAATAATGGTGGGGATATAGCGATCCGATTAAAGAATCAGGAGGTGGTAAAGGTCGGGATCAAAACGGATCTCAGCGAAAAGGCGGTGACTCACATCCTGACGGTTACGCCAGCAAGAGGCATAGGAGGGGTAGCAACAAGCGGCTTCGGAGGAAGGAGTTTTACGAGAGGGATTGCAAATGCTGCGGTCGCTGTTGCAAAGGATGCGACTTTGGCCGACGTGGCCGCTACCCTCGTTGGCAATGCCGCGGATGTCGAGATCCCGGCTGTCGTGAAAGTTCTCGCTAAAGAGTTGTATGAAGCCACGGATATTCCAGACCTCTTGGTGACTAAGAGCATCGGCCATTTGGAAAAATCTCAGATCGAGGAAGCTCTTGATCGGGGAATGCAAAAGGCCGAGACTCTTCAGGAGAAGGGATTGATCCTCGGAGCCTTTTTGGCAATAAGGGATCAATATCGAATTTCTAATTCGGTCATGCCACTCATCCAAAGTTTACGAACAGCATGAAGGAATCATTAAGGGAGAAAATCTGCCAAACCATAAGAGACGACATCACTTATGGGAAGCTATTCCCTGGGGAGCGACTGGTGGAGTCTAAGTTGGTCGAACGATTCAAAACCAGCCGAAGCCCCATACGAGAAGCTCTGCGACAATTGGAAAGCGAAGGGCTGATTACCTTCGAGCGAAATAAAGGAATTACTGTTTCCAAGCTCTCGATTCAGGAGATTGATGAAATTTATCGCTTGCGCTGGTTGCTGGAAAGCTACGCAGCTCACCTTAGTGCAGAACGGGCCACAAGAAGTGATGTGGCATATTTAAAAGATCTGCATGGGAAATTAAAGGTAGCAGCAAGAAATTCTGACCTGCTTAGCTGGATTCATAATAATATTTTATTTCATGATTTTTTCTCCGGGAACTCTGGAAATAGCAACCTGAAACAAGTCCTCAGCACGATTCAGCGTAGGGTTTACCGGTACCACTACCTGATCATCCGCATTCCCGGCTATTTTAAGGCTTATATTGAGCATCACGAAGGAGTTTTGAGAGCATGCGAATTAAACGATGGTAAGATGGCCGAGAAATATATGAAAGCCCACATTCAAACGATTAGGACGGTGTTGATTGATTATTTAAATAAGTTTCCCGGGTTCTAATCTTACGCGGGGTTAGATGAGACCCGAATCTAAATAAAAAGGAGAAAGGAGGTTATTATGGATCAGAGAATGAGGTGCACAAGGAAGGTGGGAGTTCTGGTATGTGTGGCTTTAGCGATCATGTTTGGATTCATTTTGCAGGCCCACGCAGCCGAGAAAGTTAAGATTGGGATTATTATTCCCCTTACCGGACCGGTCGCTGAGGGGGGAACCCGAATGTTGAAGGCGTTTGAATTGGCCAGGGATGAAATTAATGCAAAGGGAGGGGTTTTGGGAAAAGAGATAGAATTAGTCGTTTGGGACGACGGAGATAAAGTGGAAAGAGGAATTACCGGAGCTAAGAAGCTAATTGAAGTGGATGATGTTTGGTGCCTCGCGGGGGTATATCGAAGCGGGATCGCACTGCCAGTATCTGATATTGCAGCCAATTCCAAGAAGATCTTTATGGTTACGGATGCTGCCAGCCCTGATATTACCGGCAAGGTTTTGAAAGATTATGACGCTTATAAATACATTTTTAGGGCGGCGGCGAGTACAGATCATTTTGCCTTGATTGTGACACCATTCCTTACGGACATTATCAAAGCAAAATCGTACTACTATATGTCAGAGAATACGAAGTGGACTCAGGATTTAGGGAAGGCATTGAGAAAATTTGCCGATGAGAAAGGGATTAAATTTTTGGGTGAATCCCTCTCTGATCCTGGAGCTACTGAATTTATGTCAGAAATTACTAAGATCAAGGAGTTGAAGCCAGATGCAGTGGTCTGCACGCTTGCAGGCGCCGGAGGTATCCCTTTTGCTAAGCAGTATTATGATATGAAAGCAGGAAGTCCCATTGTGCATGCGCCGGGAGTAATGACCTTCAAGAGTGTCATCGAAGAAATGAAGGAAAAAAGCGATTATGCAAGTGTTTCCGCCTTTTGCTGGGATGTCGCGATCACGGAAAAGACCATACCTTTCTACAAAAAGTATACAGAAAGATATGATCGGCCCGGAGGATATGAGGATGTTCGAAGTTATGACGGACTCTACGTAATCATGGAGGGCATCAAGAAAGCGGGCACACTTGATACGGAGAAAGTCATCAGTGCCTTGGAGAAGATCGATTATAAGGGTGTAGCGGGGAGATACGTTTTTGATAAATCGCACCAAGCCCAGTTTGGAGAAGGATATCTAACCGGAGTTATCATTGAATGGAAAAACCAAAAGGGCAACATCCTTTATCCCGCTAATGTTGCGACTTCGAAATACATTCCTTCCCCCTGGAGTTTAAAGAAATAATGGTTTGGCTCCCTACCAGAGAATCCGGAAGCCAAACGTAGCACCCCAAAGGCATTGTCCAAATGGACACGGACTAAGAATGTTAAGGGAGGGGCAATGTCTTTGGGGACATCTAAGAGTCTAAGCCACAGAGCAAGGGGCCGGCATCATGGGCGTCATTCAGGTGATCATTAGCGGGTTGATCGTAGGGGGCTTGTATGCTGTCGTCGCAACCGGATTGTCATTGACATGGGGAGTGATGAATATTGTCAATGTATCCCACGGGGCCTTTTATATGATTGGCAGTTTCATCACTTATTCCCTCTATATGAAGTTAGGTGTGAATCCGTTTCTTTCTTTTTTGTTAACTTTGCTCGTCACTTTTGCGCTTGGATTGGTCGCTGAAAGAACGCTCATTCATCCTGTCCGAAAATCGGGCGAAGAATGTAGTGCTGATCACTTTTGCCCTCGCCATTCTTCTTGAGGAAATTGCCCGCATCACCTGGGGACTTATATATCGGACGACAGCTCCTTACTTCAAGGGAACCATCGATGTTTTTGGAATCATCTTAGACTGGCAAAGGGTAGGAGCGTTTTGCATAGGAATTCTTGTCCTGGTCATCTTTAATATGTTTCTTAAAAAGACGAAGATCGGTAAAGCGACAAGAATGGTCGAGCAGGATGAAGAGGTTGCAATGCTTTTGGGAATCAATGTCGACCGGATCTACTTGATCACCTTTGCCATCGGAGCTTGTCTGGCTGCGAGTGCTGCCAGTTTGTTAGCCCCCCTTTATCTGATCTACCCGAGTATGGGTTGGACCCCCTTGTTGTTCTCATTTTCCATTGTCGTTCTGGGTGGCATGGGCAGCATGAAAGGAACGATCTATGCTGGGTTTCTATTCGGTGTTATTTCGCTGTTGACGACTTACTTTATCTCATCGGGCTGGGTGAACGTCATTCCTTTCACCATTTTGGTGTTAGTCCTATTGGTCAAACCATCGGGACTCTTTGGTAGGGAGGCATAAAAAGTTGGCTTCGAATGATCTTATCAAGAAGAAACATGGTCTTGGAATTGTCATGGCCTCTCTAGTGGTGTTCCTATTTCTTGTCCCATTGTTAACCCGTGACCGTTATCTGCTCCATGTCTTAATACTGTCAAATGTGATGGCCATTCTTGCAGTGAGTTGGAACCTTGTCGCGGGCTATCTTGGTCAATTGAATTTAGCCCATGCGATTTTCTACGGTTTAGGTGCCTACACCTCTGGATATGCTTTTAGATTATTTCATCTCCCCCCCCTCGTAGGGATCTTCATCTCGGGGGTGATTGCCATCATCGCTGCCATTGTTGTGGGAATGCCTTGCTTTAGACTGAAGGGGCATTATTTTGCCATTGCGACACTGGCCTCATCGCAGATTTTCTATGCGGCCACAGGAGCCCTTTCAAAGATAACAGGCGGAGAAGAAGGTATCTCCGGGATCAAACCCCTATTGAAGAGCCTGATTGCAAACTATTATTTATTTCTCATCCTAATGATTGCTGCAGTTTTTACTATTTATATGATCTTAAGGTCGCGTTTGGGCTTAATCATTCGGTCCATTCGTGAGGACGAGTTGCTTTCAGAGGCCAGCGGACTAAATACGATGAAATATAAAATAGTCACTCTTTGTATCAGCGCTTTTATTGCTGGGGTCATCGGAAGCATTAATTGCTACTATCAGTCTATCGTGACACCCGATACCTTGTCGATCTCCCTCACTTTTGGAATTGTCGCGATGGTCATCGTGGGAGGTTTTAGAACTTTGGTTGGTCCTGTTATCGGGGCTTACCTGTTAACCTTTATTGCGGAATATCTTTACTTCATCTTACAATTTCGGCTTATCATTTTTAGCCTTCTTATCATTTTTATCATCTTATTCTCACCCAAGGGGTTTTTGGATTTGATTATCAAAGGGATGGAATCTACATTTGGGCTTAAGATGGAGGAGGTCGAAAAAATGGAGCCGGGAGAAAACCATGTTCCTGAAAGTTGAAAATTTAACAAAACACTTTGGAGGATTAACTGCCATATTCGGGCTAAATTTTCAGCTGTCCGAGGGTGATATTTTAGGGGTGATGGGGCCTAATGGTGCAGGGAAAACTACCTTGGTCAACCTTCTAAGCGGATTTTTAAAGCCGAATGAGGGGAACATTTTCTTTGAAGGGGAGAACCTTGTAGGGTTGAAGCCCCATCGGATTGTCCAAAAGGGAATCGCAAGGACCTTCCAACAAGTCCGGAAATTTTCTAATTTAACCGTTTTTGAAAATCTGAAAGTTGCCTGTAATTATGCGAGGCCACCGGAGAAGGATTTGTTTTCTGGTCCACCTGAAAAGAGGATTCTTGAAATATTAAAGTTCGTAAGCCTCTTCGGAAAGAGGAACCATGTTTCTGCAAATCTCCCCTTCGATGATCTCAAGCGGCTTGAGATCGGGAGGGCCTTGGCCACATCACCAGAATTATTGATGCTCGATGAGCCTGTTTCGGGATTGACCTTGGAAGAAACAGACGGGCTCATCGATTTGATCCGAAAGATAAACAACAAAGGGATTACTCTTATTATCATTGAACATGTGATGAGGGCCTTGATGAATATTTCGAAGCGGATCATCGTCTTGGATGGCGGTAAGAAGATCTCGGAGGGGACCCCGAAAGAGGTCAGCAGGGATCAGAAGGTCATCGAAGTCTACCTCGGAGAGATGGCGGAGAGATATGCTTAGAATCGACTCGGCCACGGTTTTATACGGGAAGGCGTTGGCACTGAATCATATCAATCTATCAGTGGGTCAAGGAGAATTCGTTTCTATTATTGGGTCGAATGGAGCAGGGAAGAGCACTCTTCTGAAGATGATTTCTGGCCTGAAAAGACCTGACACAGGCATGATTTTCTTCGAAGACGAAAGAATCGATCCATTAATGGCGTATAAGATTGTGCGCAAAGGGATCTCCTTATGCCCGGAAAGAAGTCGAGTCGCCCCCAAGATGACCGTGATGGAGAACCTTGAGCTGGGAGCCTATCTCCGCAATGACCAGGACGGAATCCACAGAGATCTTCAAGATGTTTTTCTTTTATTCCCAAGGCTCAAAGAGAGGTTAAATCAATTGGGAGGGACATTGAGTGGGGGCAAGCAGCAGATGTTGGCACTCGGCCGGGCTTTGATGGCCCGACCCAAATTGTTGATGATGGACGAACCTTCCTTAGGCCTCGCTCCTTTGTTAAAAAAGGAGATCTTTGAGAAGATTCGCGAGATCGGCCAAAAAGGGATTACAATCCTGTTAGTGGAGCAGGAGGCAACGTTCGGCCTAAAAATAGCCCAAAGAGCGTATGTCTTAGAGAATGGGCGAATCGTACTTGAAGGGCCGGTTACAGAGCTTATTCACAACAAACTGGTTCAGGAGAGTTATTTGGGGATTTAATTTAAGGGAGGGGACATCTCAGCAAAGGGTTTAGGGGATTGATTAAGGCGCAAACGGAGAGTTTGATAAAACTTAATGTAATAAACGTGAAGGAAAGAATCTGACCGGTATTTGGGAGAGTCGTGATTTCAATAATAAATAATTCCAGGAGGAGAGTATGCTTTGGAAGACGTATCAAGTGGTGAAGACAGCGGAGGAGGCCCTGGAGACCTTGGATCTCCACCGAGGGAAGGCTCGGATCATTGCAGGAGGTACTGACCTCATCCCCAGGCTGAAGGACAGGGAGATGGAAGTTGAATGTATCGTTGATATTACAGGCATCGAAGATCTGAAAAAGATTGAGATAAATGGGAGTAGGGTAACGATTGGGGCTGCTGTGACACACCATCAAGTTGTTTCCTCCGCTCTTCTCAGGGAGAAGATTCCTTTATTGGTTGAGGCCGCCGCTGAAGTAGGGACTCCACAGGTAAGAAATCAGGGGACGGTCTTGGGAAATATCATGAATGCCCAACCCGCTGCAGATACTGCAGTGGCCCTTTTAGCTTTGGGGGCAGAGGTGAGGGTCGTCTCCCGGAGTGGTTCGAAATGGTTGCCGTTGGCCGATCTGTATGAAGGGGTTGGAATTTCGAGAGTGAAGAGTGATCGAGAGTTGGCTGTTGAGGTCCGTTGTCCCGTGATTCAGAAAAATCAGGGATGGGCATATCTTCGAATGCGAGGAAGGAATGACGAATGGCTTCCGACTCTCAATACGGCGGTTCTGATCACGGCGAAAGGGAAGAAATTTATTTCTGGGTCGATTGCCATTGCACCTGTTGCGCCGAGGCCATTTCGTGCTCGAAAAGCCGAGGAGATGATGAAAGGTGCTTCTTTAACGGAGAAGACCATTGCTGCGGTTTCTCGGAAGGCCTCTGAAGAGGCATCTCCGAGGGACAGCCTTCTTCGGGGCTCGAGCGAGTATCGGAAAGAGATGGTGAGTGTCTTGGTACGGGATGCACTTCGGAGGGCTGTTAAGAATCTGAGAAGAGATGAATGATGGGAGGAAAAGCTTTATGGAGCAGCTTAATTTTGTATTGAATGGTAAGCCTATTCAGTTAGGGATTGATGGATCAGAGACGCTTCTGGAGGTGATTAGGGAGAAGATAGGTCTTACAGGGACCAAACAGGGTTGTGGCAAGGGGGATTGTGGAGCCTGCTCAGTCATGGTGGACGGTGCGGTGGTTAACTCCTGTATCTTCCCTGCCATAAAGGCCTATGGGAAGCAGGTGACCACGATTGAGGGGATTGGCAGCTTGGACAAACCTCATCCTATTCAGAAGGCATTTGTGGAGGTGGGAGCGGTTCAGTGCGGGTACTGCATTCCTGGCATGGTCATCTCGACAAAATCGTTCTTAGATAGAAATCCATCTCCCAGTGTGGATGAGATCAAGGTGGCCCTTTCCGGGAATCTTTGCCGGTGCACGGGATATACGAAGATCATTGAGGGGGTACAGAGAGCGGCAGAGCTATTAAAAGGGAAGACCTTTTCTGAAGAAAAGCCTGCCGATGCTTTAGGGGCGAGGATGGGACGCCTCGAAGGTCTGGAGAAGGCTGTGGGCCTAACCAAGTATGGGATTGATCTGACCCGGGACGGGATTCTATCAGTGAAGGCCCTTAGGAGTCCTCATCCTCATGCCCGGATCAAGGAGATCGATACCTTGGAGGCTGAGGCGATGCCGGGTGTGGCTGGGGTGGTGACGGCGAAGGATATTCCTGGAAAGAATTTTGTTGGGGCGACGCCCACCTACAAGGATCAGCCGATCTTAGTGGGAGACAAGGCCAGGTACGTGGGTGATCCGATTGCCGCTGTGGCAGCTGTTTCTGAGGAGGTTGCTGAGGAGGCGGTTAGAAAGATCAAGGTCGATTATGAGGTTTTGGAGCCTGTTTTTGATCCCTTCTTCGGTCTGGAAGAGGGTTCTCCAAAAGTGCATGAAGACCATCAAGACGGCAATCTGCTCTACCTGAGGAAGATCATAAAAGGTGATGTGGAAAGGGCCTTGAAGGAATCCGACGTGATTGCAGAAGGTACCTTCACCACCCCTTTCGTTGAGCATGCGTACCTCGATACAGAGGCTGGGATTGCTTATATCGATGAGGAAGGTCGGGTTGTTGTTCATTCATCGGGTCAGGATGCCCACAATTTTCAAGCTGATCTCTCCGTGGTTTTGGGTCTTGCGCCGGACCGGATTCGTGTGATTCAGGCCGCGACCGGGGGTGCCTTTGGAGGCAAGATCGATATCAGCGTCCAAGGGATTTTGGCTCTTCTTGCCTACAAGTTGAAGAAGCCGGTGAAATGGGTCTATTCGAGGGAGGAATCCTTCTTGGCTTCGGGCAAGAAACACCCCTATCACATTCGGTGTCGAACAGGCGCTAACAAAAATGGAAAGTTGACGGCTGTGGATTATAACGTGATCAGCGATACAGGGGCCTATTGTTCCTATGGAAGGGCTGTTATCACCCGTGCTGGGGTTCACTGCACCGGCCCCTACCATTTTCCAAATGTGCGGTATATTGGTAACCTCGTCTACACCAATAATCCTTATGGAACGGCAATGAGGGGATTTGGGGTTCCGCAGATTGCCATGGCAATCGAAGCCCATATGGATATCTTGGCAGAGAATTTAAAGATGGATCCCCTCGTTTTTCGCATGCGAAACGCCCTGGAGCCTGGATTGGAACTCGGCACAGGCAGGGGATTGACGGCCAGTGTCGGCATCAAGGCTTGTTTTAAGGCGATAGAGGGTTTTTATAAGAAGGAGAAGAGGTTCATCCAAAAAATGAACGAAAAGAGAGCAGAGGAGAAGTCCTCCAAGCGCTTGGGCATTGGTATTGGAGGGACATGGTTTGGAATGGGGTGGACAGGGATGCCCAATCCCTCTGAGGCAAGGGTGGAGCTGGATCAAAACGGTAAGATCGTTATTTATACAGGAGCGTGTGACGTTGGACAAGGTTCAAATACCACGTTGACCCAAATAGCGGCAGCCGAGTTTGGGTTACCTATGAAATGGATCGAAGTCATCTCCGGGGATACAGCTGTCACCCCTAATACCACTGTCACCTGTGCAAGTCGACAGACCTATTTTTCCGGGAACGCAGTGAAAATGGCCACTGGCAAGTTGAAAAGAGCTTTGGTTGAGGCCGCAGCCAAAACGCTGGAGGATAAAGTTGAAAATGTGAAGGTGGGTGATGGGTTCCTTTATTCAAAGCAGTTTCCAGATCATCGCGTCGATCTTGAACGACTCTATTACGTCTGCAAGAATGAGGAGATTTCGACCGCCTATGACGCTCTCTTCGATCCCGGAGTGATCAAACTCGATGAGAATGGTCAAGGGTTCCCTTACTCAACCTACGCCTTTGGAGCCCAGGCAGCAGTCGTCGAGGTCGATATGGAGACCGGGGTGGTCAGGGTGCTCAAAGTGGCGGCTGCCCATGATGTCGGCCGGGCCGTCAACCCCCTGAGCCTCGAAGGGCAAATTCAGGGTGGAGTTCTTATGGGACAAGGATATGCCTTGCAGGAGGAGTTCATACCGGGCTTAACCAAGAATTTTAAGAGCTATGCGATTCCTACGATTTCGGATATGCCCGAGATCATCCCCATCATTGTAGAAGATCCTGAGCCGACAGGTCCCTTCGGTGCCAAAGGGATAGGAGAACCTGCACTGATTCCGACACCCCCGGCAATTGTCAATGCCGTCTACAACGCTGCAGGAGTGCGGATTTATGATCTTCCGTTAACGCCTGAGAGAGTCCTAAAGGGTCTAAAAAGTAAGAAGTGAAGAAAGCCATTATGAGGCGCTCTTGTTTGGCATCTGGAGGAATTTCAGATGATTCAAAGTCAAGAAAACATTCTTAAGTCGATCTGTCAGGCTTGCCATATGAGTTGTGGGATCCTCGCCCATGTTACGGATGGGAAGATAACGAAGATCGAGGGCGATTCCGAGCACCCCTGGAGCCAGGGGATGATTTGTCCGAAGGGGATCGCCTATCAACAAGTTGTTTACCACCCTGATCGTTTATTGCATCCACTGATGCGGGTTGGTGAAAGAGGAGAGAATAAATGGCAAAGGGTATCATGGGATGAAGCATTAAACCATATTGCCCTCAAGCTTTTGGAAATCAAGGAAAAGTATGGTCCGGAGTCCATCGCCGCTTGTTGTGGGGGGAATCCAAGAAGGAGTATGCCTGCTACCAGGTTTTTGACCGAGTCGATAGGAAGCCCCAACTGGGCCTATTCCGATGCATTTTATTGTTGGGGGCCTCATGTCATAGCGGAGAACGTCACGTACGGGGGACGCATCACGAGTGATACGAATATTGACTCCTGGAATAGTGAGTGCATCCTCGTTTGGGGAGGGAACCCAGTACATACCCATACCGTCGTGGCAAGGGATATCATGAGGGCTCGAGCACGGGGAGCAAAGATTGTTGTCGTTGACCCCAGACTGACTGCTACCGCGTCAAAAGCACACATATGGTTACAGCTGAGACCAGGAACCGATGCTGCCTTAGCCTTAGGAATATTAAACGTCATTATGACTGAGGGGATTTATGATAAGGAATTTGTGAGGAGGTGGTGCACTGGTTTTGAGGAGCTGAAAGGACGAGCGCTGAGCTATCCTCCTGAGAAGGCTTCAGAGATCACTGGGGTGAGAGCAGAGGATATCAAAAAAGTGGCCCGTTTATATGCCAAGGCGAAACCAGCGTGTCTTTATCTTCGGGTTGGGAACGAGCTGATCTTTAACTCAACGCAGTCGAGTCGAGCCATTGCTTGCCTGATTGCCATCACGGGTAACATCGATGTCAAAGGCGGAAATCTCTTCCCCTGTTTACCAAAGGGCACCATGGGGCGGATGTTCTATGTAAAGAAAGAGTGGCGATTATCAGATGAAATAGAGGAGAAACGAATCGGAGCGAAAGAGTTTCCACTTCTTTCCGGACCAAGGGCTCCTTTTGGCCTCTTCCATACCCCACTTCTCATGAAAGCAATGCTTACGGAGAAACCTTACCCCATCAAAGCCCTGATTGCAGCAAACAATCTCTGTGTCTCCCTGCCAAATACCAGGGAGATTTGTGAAGCACTGAAGCACCTGGACTTGCTGGTGATCTACGAATTGTTCATGACCCCAACCGCTGAGCTTGCCGATTTTGTGCTTCCAGCTGCCACATATTTTGAGATCGATGAGCTGATCGACCGTTATCCAAATTATATTACGGCACGAAGAAAGATCATTGAACCCGTGGGTGAGTGCTGGGATGAGCTTAAGATAACCGATGAAATCGTTAAGAGGATGAGATTGAAATTTACTCCTTGGCCTGAGTTGCAAGCAAGGGGCTGGCAGGGCTATGAGGATTTTCGATTAAAGGAGACTGGCCTCACCTTCAAAGACATCAAAACAGGAGAGTATGTTTTTGGTCCGATGGAGTACAAAAAATATGAAAAAAATGGTTTCGGAACTCCTTCCGGAAAGGTTGAACTTTACTCGAGCATATTTAAAGAGTTTGGATATGATCCATTACCCGATCACGTGGAACCTTTCGAGAGTCCCACCAGTACCCCTGAACTTGCCAAGGAATATCCCTTTATATTGATCACTGGAGGAAGAACCATCGCCTATTTTCATTCTTTAGGCCATCAGGTCCCTTGGCTTCGAGAATTGGTTCCAGACTCCCTTATTGAAATTCACCCGGACGAGGCGGCGAAACTGGGTACCACCGATGGGGATTGGGTTTGGGTTGAAACGCCACGGGGTAAAGGAAGGATCAAGCAGAAGGCGAAGCTGACGCGAGCTCTGCATCCTAAGGTTGTCCATTCTGTCGCACACTGGTGGTATCCGGAAAGGTTCACACCCGACCACGGCCTCTGGGAATCGAATATCAATGTATTGACCTACAGTGATCCGCCCTATGAGCCGATCTGTGGAACCTGTGCGATGAGAGGGTTGTTATGCAAGATTTATAAAGCAACGGAGGTTTAGCCCATGGTCGAACTTTCCCTACTTATTCATACGGATTTGTGTTTCGGTTGCCAGGCGTGTGAGGTTGCTTGTAAACAGGAAAATCATCTTGGAGTAGGACCGAGGTGGATACGTGTTATGGAAGTGGGGCCCAAGGAAATCGGGGGAGAGTTGAAGATGAGCTACATTTCGATCAGGTGCTTCCATTGTGCCAAACCGGTCTGTGAGCAGTCCTGTCCTACAGGGGCGATCCATAAAAGGATCGACGGGATCGTTGTTTTAAATGCGGACCTCTGTACAGGGTGTAAGGCTTGTATCGAAGCGTGTCCTTTCGGGGCTCCCCAATTAAATCCCGAGACAAAGGTTGTGGGGAAATGTACATTGTGCATGCATCGGGTTGATAAGGGTTTAGAACCTGCTTGTGTGATGGCATGTCCGACGAGGGCGATCCATTTTGGCGATATTAATCGACTCACTGAGTTGAAAAGAAAGGATAGTGCGAATTCGATTTTCTGGTAATTTCTCGCTTTTCACTTCAATCATGTGGACAGGCATTTGGAGGCGGACGTGAATGAGTTCCAGTATATTATGCCGGGAAGCTTAGAAGAGGCCCTTGCCCTGGCAGCCCGGTATGAGACCAAATCCGCTCTGCTTGCAGGGGGAACCGATCTCATTGTTCAGATGAAGCGGGGGATTAAGTCTCCGTCTTGTATCGTCAATTTAAAAGGAATACAGGATTTAAACAACATCTATTATTCTTCCGAGAAAGGGTTGTCTATAGGTCCCCTGGTTACACACAATGTATTATGTGAGCACTTGATCATTCTTGAAAGATATCCTCTTTTGGCCGAGGCAGCCCTTTCCATCGGGACATTTCAGATCCGTGAGCGCGGGACGATTGGGGGCAACATTTGCAATGGATCTCCGGCTGCGGATACGATACCGCCTCTGATATGCCTTGGAGCAAAGTTAAAGCTACAGAGCTCGTCGGAAGAGAGAGTCGTAGCGATCGAAGACTTTTTCGAGGGTCCTCAGAAGACGCGATTAAATTCGGATGAAATTCTCACGGGGGTTGAAATCCCCATCCTTCCCCCCCGGACGGGAGGCGTTTATTTAAAACTGGGAACGCGGAAGGCCTTGGAGATAGCTGTCGTCGGGGTGGCCGCTCTTCTGACTTTGGACGAGAAGAAGACGACCTGCGTGAGGGCGAGGATCGCCCTTGCTTCTGTGGCGCCCACTCCTTTGCCCTGTCCCAGAGCCGGAGCCGTTTTGGTTGGGCAGAAGATGCAGAATAAAGTGATCGAGCAAGCTGCAAGGGTGGCTCAAGAAGAAGCAGTTCCTATTTCAGACCTTCGTGGAACCGCAGAGTACCGGCACGAAATGGTTTACGTTCTTACTAAAAGGGCATTAAACGAAGTCCTTAGAAGGATAACGGGATTGAATACCTAAGGGGAGAAACAGTATGGCCAAGGTGCCCATCACGATCTCTGTCAATGGAGATTCTTACGAAGCGCTCGTCAAACCTTCTACCACCTTACTCGATTTTCTCAGGGAACATCTGTTCTTGACCGGCACAAAAAAAGGGTGCAATACCGGGGAGTGTGGTGCCTGTACGGTCATCTTAGATGGCAGAGTGGTCAACTCTTGTCTCGTCCTGGCTGTAGATGCCAATGGAAGCCAAGTGACAACAGTAGAAGGTCTCGGCGATGCCGAATATCCACATCCCCTTCAGAAGGCTTTTGTGGAACATGGAGCCATTCAGTGTGGTTATTGTACCCCGGGTATGCTGATCTCTTCAAAAGCCCTCTTAGACCGCAATCCAAATCCAAGCGAGACAGAGATCAAGACGGCCCTTGCAGGTAATCTTTGCCGCTGTGGAGGGTATTTGAAGATTATCGAAGCGATCAAATCTGTGGCGAAGACATAGAAATGTAAGAGGGGCGTATATGGAAGAAACGTATCGGGTTATAGGCAAGAAGGTGCCTCGCCTCGACGCTTTGAGCAAGGCGATGGGCGATCTCAGGTACGTCTCTGATCTTCAGTTGCCGGGCATCTTGGTTGGAAAGGTTCTCCGGAGCCCTTTGCCCCATGCAAAGATCTTACAGATCGATATCTCCAGGGCCATCCGAGTAGCCGGAGTGAAGGCCGTCATCACAGCGGCAGATACCCCGGGCAGAAAGTTCTGTATGAATCCGGCATGGGCGAACAACATGCTTCTTCAAGATGAGAACGTTCGGTATGTGGGGGATCAGGTGGCTGCCGTGGCAGCCATTGACGAGGATACGGCCTTAGAGGCGATATCCTTAATCAAAGTTGACTACGAGCCACTTCCTGCGGTCTTCGATCCCGAAGAGGCGATGAAGCCTGGAGCTCCGAAGATACACCAAGAAGAGAATAATATTGCATTGCATAGTGTGAGAAATTTTGGAGATGTGGAACAGGGTTTTCGTGAATCGGACTATCTCTGTGAAGGAACCTTTTATAGTCCGGCGATCGCCCATTGCTGCATGGAACCCCGTGGATGTGTAGCGGAGTATGATCGATCGGGAAAATTAACCGTGTGGTCGACCACCCAAACTCCCCACCCGCTAAGGGAAGAACTCTCTGAGGTATTGGGGTTGGCGCAAAGCAAAGTTTCGGTTTTCCAGGCACCTGTAGGGGGGGCCTTTGGGGCTAGAATGGGTATGGACCCCATTGACGGAATTGCAGCGGTTCTGTCAATGAAGAGCCAGCGGCCGGTGAAGGTGATTAATACAAGGGAAGAGGAATTTCTCAGCTCTCGGATCCGATATCCTATGAAGATCTGGATCAGAAGTGGGACAAAAAAGAGCGGCCGTTTGGTGGCCCGGGAAATTAAGGTCATCACAGATAATGGAGCATACAACCATGAGGGTCAGTATGTTATGGGAAATGCGGGCTCCAAACTGGCCCAACTTTATGCGGTGCCCAACATCCGGTACGAGGGATTTCTCGTCTATACCAACAATGTTTATGGTGGCGCGTTTCGGGGTTATGGCAATCCTCAAATCACTTATGCAATGGAAACCCAATTGGATCAAATCGCCGAGAACCTGAATATGGATCCGGTGGAAATCAGATTGATCAATGCCAATCAACCCGAATCCATCACCGCTTCCGGATGTCGGGTCACGAGCTGTGGGCTTACGGAATGCATTCAGACGGTCTCTGAAAATGCCCGCTGGAGAGAGAAAAAAATGGGCAAAAAGGAGATAGGGCCTTCCCATCGCCGCGGAATCGGTCTGGCCTGTATGATCCACGGTGCTTCAGGGGTCAAATTCTTCTGGGGCAAGGACTGCAATTTTTCATCGGCCATCATCAAAATAAATACCGATGGCTCGGTCGATCTTCTCACAGGTTCCGCAGAATTGGGTCAAGGTTCAAATACCACCTTGGCCATGATTGCGGCAGAAGAACTTGGTGTGACCTTGTCAGATGTGAACGTGATTAACGGGGATACGGATACGACTCCAGCGTGCGGTGGTGCATGGGGGACCCGGCAAACCTTTACAGCCGGCAACGCTGTCAGATATGCTGCCTCTGAGGCTAAGAAACAGCTCTTTGAAGTTGCCAGTGGGCTTTTGGAAGCCCCTCTCCAAGACCTCGAAGCAAGAGATGGCAAAATTTTCGTCAGGGGTACACCTACAAAATACGTGACTGTAAAACAGGCTGCCGCTGAGAGTTGGCGTAATCGGGGCACACCCGTTGTCGGGAAGGGTGTGAATGTAGATCCTTGGTCTGTTCAACCCGATCTCAAGACAGGGTTTGGCAATGTCAGCTCAGCCTATGCCTTTGCTGCTCAGGCCGCCGAAGTGGAAGTCGATGTGGAAACGGGTCTTGTGGATGTGATCAATTTTTGGTGTGCCCATGATGTGGGCAAGGCAATCAACCCAATCGGAGCGGAGTGCCAGATTGAAGGTGGCGTGATTTCGATGGGGTTGGGATATGCGTTGATGGAGAATCTTGTCCTCCAAGGTGGTAAGGTGCAAAATACAAATTTCGCAGACTATAAGATTCCGACCATGCTCGATACCTGTCAGGTCAACACCTATTTGATCGAAACCATCGACGAACATGGGCCCTTTGGTGCTAAAGGTCTGGGAGAGCCCTCCATGATCCCTACATGTGCTGCGATTGCCAATGCCATTTACGATGCAGTCGGTGTATGGGTGCCGGAGCTTCCCATCACTCCCGAAAAGGTGGTAAAGGCCATCAAAGAGAAGCGAAGGACCAAAGAATAATAAGCCGCAATTTCGGGAAGAATTATCGTCCAAGGAACGTTCGGTAAATCATATGAAAGAATTAAGAAGGTTAAAAGGGGAGTGGAAGGAAGGGCCGGTTAAGGGGGTTTTAGAGCGGCAACAGGAACGTAAGGAAGTATTTCAAACGGGATCTGATATAACCATTGAACGTCTCTACACTCCTCTCGAATTGGAAGAGATGGGTTTTGATTATGCCAAGGATTTGGGATTTCCGGGTCAGTACCCCTTTACCCGCGGAAAAGATCCTTTAGGCTATCGAACCAATTTTTGGATTTTCCAGCAGTATGCTGGATTCGGTGACGCGGAGGAGGCGAATAAGAGATATCGCTTTTTGCTCGATCATGGACAGACAGGAGTCTCTGTTGCTCTGGATCTTCCCACACAGATTGGGATTGATTCCGATCATCCCCTCGCTGAAGGAGAGGTGGGCAAGGTTGGGGTTGCCATCGATTCGCTTGAAGACTTAGAGATCGTTTTCAAGGGGATCCCTTTAAATGAGCCGCGTCAGATCAGTCTCGTCGCCAATGCAACAGCCTTGATCATTCTGGCCATGTTCATTGCCTTAGCCGAAAAACAAGGGGTTCCTTCCGATCAGATATTTCTGAGGGTCCAAAATGATATCTTGAAGGAGTTTATCGCCCGAAATACCTATATCTTTCCACCTGATTCCTCCGTCAGATTGGCGACGGATGTGGTGACCTACTGTGCAGAAAAGCATCCCCATTGGTTACCCTTAACGGTTTGTGGTTATCATATCAGGGAGGCGGGTGCGACAGCCAGTCAAGAGATTGCTTTCACCTTGGCCGATGCTTTGGAATATATGGATTATGCTCACCGGCGAGGTTTCGATGTTGAAGATATATTACCTAAATTATCCGCATTCATGTCTGTCAACATGAACTTTTTTGAAGAGGTCGCCAAATTCAGGGCGCTCAGAAGACTGTGGGCACGGCTGTTTGGACAGCGATACCATATCAAGGATCTTTCGAGGCTCAATTTTAATCTCGTCAACTTCACGGCGGGCAGCAGTCTGACCGCACAACAGCCCATGAACAATATTATTCGTGTCGCCATCGAATGTTTGGCGGGAGTGATGGGGGGGTGCCAATCCCTTTTTCCCTGCTCCATGGATGAGGCGTATTGCACCCCGACGGAAAGCTCGGTGAAATTGGCCCTGAGGACACAGCAGATCATCGCCCATGAGACGGGTGTTGCGGATACCATCGATCCTCTGGGTGGTTCCTATTTTGTTGAAACGCTGACCACTTCGTTGGAAGAGGAGGCAAAAAAATACTTAGATGAAATCGAAGAGATAGGAGGGGCGATTAAAGCCATCGAATCGGGCTATTTTCAGGAGAAGATAGGAGAATCTTCATATCGAATACAAAAAGGGATTGAGAAGAAAGAGAAGATCATTGTGGGAGTGAATGGATTTATTGAGGGAGAGGAGTTGCCGGTACAGATTTTCCGACCTCCTGAAGACACGGCCGGGAAGCAAAAAATAAAATTAAAAAGGCTCAGAGAAACAAGAAACAACCAAAAGGTAAAAGAGGTATTGAAGGAACTGGAGCGATTGGCAGCAACCAGCGAGAATCTTATCCCAATTCTGATCCAGGCTGTGAAAAACCATGCAACATTGGGAGAGATTTGTGATGTTTTCCGGCGTGTTTTTGGTGAATATCGAGAAACAAAATTCTATTAAATTCAGAGGACCTAAAGGGTGAAAATAAAATGATCAAGAAGATCGATCATATCGGCATTGCAGTGAAAAAACTTTCCGAGGCCTTAGATACATATAAAAGACTTTATGGATTGGATGCCGTAAAGATAGAGACCCTTCAGAATATCAATGTAAAAGTTGCCTTTATACCATTGGGCGAAGTATTAATCGAATTGTTGGAACCCATTGAGCCTGGGAAAGGGAGGATTGGTCAATTTTTAGAGGAAAGGGGAGAGGGCATTCATCATATCGCCTTGAGGGTTGATGATATTCATCAGGCGATGGAAAGGCTCAAGGAGATCCATGTACCTCTTAGAGATCAACAACCTCGTGACGGGGGGGATGAATCCTGGATCGCTTTTATTGAGCCCGCGGTGACACAGAATGTTCTCACTGAACTTGTCGAAAGAAAGAGAGAGGTAAAAGGGAACTTGGAATGAACATCCGGGAACTTCTGGAAAGACAAGCTAAAAGATGCCCTGACAAAATCTTCCTCTATTTTGAGGAGGAGAGAATCACTTATCAAAATTTTAATCTTACGATCAATCGAATCGCCAATGGTCTTAGGCAAATGGGAATTGCCAAAGAGGATCGGGTGGCCATCATGCTCCCTAACTCGCCTGAATTTCTTTATACCTGGATGGGGCTTGCTAAGTTAGGAGCGGTAGAGGTACCCATTAACGTAGGATTCACAGAGGTGGAGGTGGAATATATCCTTCACCATTCAGAGGCTTTAGGTATCGTGATCCACGAAGATTTCTATCCCATACTGAGCAGAGTAAAAAAAGAGGGATTACCAAATCTAAAAAATGTCATCTTTTGCGGAGATGGAATTCCTCCTGATGGGACGATCCCCTTTTCGAATTTGTTGGAGGAGAAGGTTGATCTGCCAGAAGTGGCCATTTCAGAGGAAGATCCAGTTGTTTGCATTTATACGTCGGGGACGATGGATCGACCGAAGGGCGTTCTCAATTCCCACAAAAGCTGGGTCATGACCGGCGAGGCATATGCCTTTACTGTGGGAATCACTTCTGATGATCGGGTGATGACTCCGAACCCTCTTTTCCACGCAAATGCCCAGGCCTATTCAACGATGGGCTCTTTGGCCGCGGGAGCAAGTTTGATTTTGCTAAGACGTTTTAGTTCTTCTCAGATCCTGGAGCAGGCAAGACATTATCAGGCAAGCAAACTGGTCCTCGTTCAAGCTGTTACCCCTTGGGTCTGGAATCGGCCGCGCAGGGAAGATGATGGGGATAACCCGGTTAAAACGATGGTTGCAGGGAATGTGCCCGTGGAAATCTATGATGATTTTGAAAAACGGTTTCGGTTAAAAATACAAACGATTTATTCTCTTACAGAGGCAGTGCTTGCCATCATGGGACCCAGAGAGGGGAGACAGCCGAGAAAACCAGGGGGGATCGGTGTTCCGATGGAGCATCCTGCTTCGGGCGTTAGAAATGAAGTGAAGGTTATTGATGACAAAGGCAAGGAGGTTCCACGGGGAAAACAGGGAGAGATCGTCATCCGGAATCCTGCCACTATGATCGGATATTTTAAGGATCCCGAGCGGACGGCTGAGACAAAAAGGGATGGATGGATTTATACTGGCGACATTGGGTATCAAGATGAGGAGGGTTACTTCTTCTTCGTCGGGAGGAAAAAGGAAGTGATTCGGAGGAGGGGGGAGCTGATTTCACCCACGGAGATCGAATCTGTGATCAACAGCCATCCAAGTGTTCAGGAATCGGCAGTCGTGGGTGTGCCCTCTGGCTTAGGATCAGGAGAAGAGGAGGTAAAGGCGTATATCCGATTGAAACCCGATGAGACGGTCCCTCCTCAAGAACTTTTGGCCTGGTGCAAAGGGAGATTGGCAGAATTCAAGATTCCTCGCTTCGTAGAATTTCGAACTGATTTCCCGAGGAGTGCCATAGGAAGAATTCAGAAAAAATTATTAAAAACAGAAAAGCAAGACCTTACAGAAGGATGCTACGACCGGCTGAAGGAAGAAAGACCATGAGATGATGTGGGACGACTTGATGAACTTGACCGACGAAGTATTTTGACCGAGGAACTATTCTTGGGGGACGGATAGAATGGAAAAGGATGTTGCCATCGTTGGAGCAGGCCAAAGCCCTTTCATGCGCAGGTGTGGTGTGTCCATTGGTGAACTTTGCTTTTGGGCCTTTCAGGAGGCAATAGAAGGCATCCATCTTAAGAACGAAGAGATCGGTGCTTCTGTCGTCTGCTCAGCAACAGAATATGACAAACAGAGAAGTCCTGCTGGTGTGGTTTCGGAGTACCTCAATCTGAAAGGAAAACCCACTTTTTGTGTAGAAAGTCTCTGTTCCTCCAGTTCAAGCGGCCTGCGAGTGGCCTACTCTCTGATCAAAGCTGGATTGCATGATGTGGTTTCGGTGATTGGTTTTCAGAAGATGTCCGAATTGACTTCTGCAGAGGCCGCGGAAAGAATGGGAAGAAGCGGAGATGTGATGTGGGAGTCCCCCTTTGGGATGACGATGCCTGCGGCGTTCGGCATGTTTGCTCGGGCCCATATGGCCGACTATGGGACAACCGAAGAACAACTGGCAAAAGTTCGTGTCAAGAATTCAATTTACGGAGCCCTGAACGATAAAGCGGTATTTCGGAAAAGGGTCACCCTGGAAGAAGTGATGAATTCACAGACGGTTGTGAGTCCTCTGAAGGTATTAGATTGCTGTGCGAATGCCGATGGTGCTGTAGTGCTCATACTCGCTAACCGAGATATTTCCAAAAGGATAACGGATAAGCCCATATGGATTCACGGCCTGGGTGCCTCCTCAAGCTCAACCACTCTTTCTGGACGCCAAACTTATTCAAGCATAGCCTGTGCCCGAGAAGCGGCAAAGATCGCCTACGAGATGGCTGGGGTCGGTCCGGAAGATATTGATGTCGCTGAGGTCCATGACTGTTTTACCATCACAGAGATCATCAATTACGAAGACCTCGGTTTTGCTAAACCTGGGGAAGGAGTAAGATTACTCGAAGATAAGCAAACCCATTTAGGAGGTAAAATTCCAGTAAATCTGGATGGTGGCCTTCTTTGTAAAGGTCATCCTATTGGTGCTACGGGAGGGGGCCAGATCAGGACCATCGTGAAGCAGCTTCGTGGAGAATGCGGAGAAACACAGGTGGCCAATGCAAGAATTGGGCTCGTCCATAATCTTGGGGGACCTGGCGTATACTGTTTCGTAACCATTTTGGGAAGGGATTAATCATGGGGATTAATTATGGGGTTCGATAAATTTGGTGTGAAAAGTTTCGTCTCCGAAACGAAAGCAGAAGAATTTGTGACCTATCTTGAACAGGGAAAGATGATGACGACCCGATGTAAGAAATGCCAGCAGATCACTTTTCCACCTAAAATGGACTGCGGAAGATGCGGGCCCGGTGAGATGGAGTGGGTCGAAATAAAAGAAATAGGAGAGCTGGAAACCTTTACCACGGTCATGTACGGTCCTGCTGGTTTTGAGAAGGAAACCCCTTACACCCTCGCAGTGGTGAAATTTCCAGTTGGCATCAGGGTCTTCGGTCAAATGGACAAGAAGATCCCCATCGATGAGATTAAAGTGGGAATGGACCTGAAGGTCGTTCCCTTTAAGGTGTCACAGGATAGATTTTCCTACCAATTTGAAAGGGTCTAATTCGGAAAGTTTCAGATGATTCAAGAGCAGATCGCTCGGATGATCGTTGAGACAGAGGCGGCTCGCCTCCTCACTTATCGATGTGCATGGCAAAAGGATATGGCCCATTCGAATACACTCGAGACTTCCATGGCCAAACTGTACTCGTGCGACGTGGCCTCCAGAATATCGGACATCGCCCTCCAGATCCTTGGAAGCTATGGCTACTCAGGGGGATATCCGGTGGAGCGATACCTTCGTGATGCGAAGCTCTATCCCATCTTAGAGGGTTCGGCCAATATCCACAAGATGATTATCGCCATGGATGTATTAGGGTACCGGAAAGCAAACCGTTAGTCCATTCTTACGATGCACCGAAAACCGATTTTTCATCGGGCCTGGGTTATTCTGGCCATCTGTTTTGCCAATTTTTTTATCATCTTTAGTGCCAGACTTGGATATGGGATTCTCCTCCCACAGAGGTCAAATTCCCTCTCCTTCACCAAGACCCAGGGCGGGCTCATCTACAGCTTTTTTTCTTTGCCTATCTCTTCTTCTCACCCATTTTTGGAAACCTTAATGATCGAATAGGAACGAGAAAGGTGATCGGTTCCTTCTCGATCTTCTCGGCATTGTGGGTCGCATTGATGGGAATCATGTCCAACTTCTGGAGCGAGGTTCTCTTTTTTGCCGTTGCCGGTCTTGGCACGGCAGCCCTTTACTCTCCTATGATCTCTCTTATTCAACGTTGGTTTGGGGAAAGGAGACGAGGTCTCGCTTTGGGGATTTTGCAGATGGGAGCTGCTCTGGGCATGGCTTCCATGGGGATCCTGTTGCCGATATCTGCCTCTCGTTTCGATTGGCGATTTTGTTGGTTTTTGTTGGGGGGGTTGATGTTTATTCTGTTCTTGATCAATGCCTTCTATCTACGGAACGACCCGAAGGACTTAGGACTTCTTCCATGGGGAAACGGGCCCGGACCGGCGTCGCAGAAAAAAAATGAAAGGAGGGCCTCCTACTCCGAGATTTTTCGGCTTCGACTTTTCTGGATGATTGGTATTTCCTATCTCTTCACTTCTGCTTCGTTCTATGCCATATTTACTTTTATTGTGATGTATGGGGTGATGGAGATGGGGGTCAGCCATGCCATTGCCCCAGGGTTTGTGACGCTCATGTCTCTTGCAGGTCTTTTAGGGGCTCCTATCATGCTTCTCCTCTCAGATTACATTGGAAGAAAGAAAACAATTCTACTCTGTCAGCTTTCTATTTTTCTTTCGGCCTCCGGCCTGGTTTTCTCGAAAGGCAGTACGGCTGGCCTCATGGCCTGTGTGAGTGGCTTGGGTTTCTTCTTCCATCCTTTATGGCCTCTTTACGGCGCTTGCGCAAGGGACTATTTCGAAGAGCATGTAACCGGGACCATCATCGGCCTCTGGACGCTCTTCTACGGGGTTGGGGGCGTGGTTGCCCCGGCCCTTGCAGGTTACGTCGCGGATAAGACAGAGACGTTCGTCTACTCCTTTATCTTGGCCATCGTTTTTGTTTCGATCTCTTCCGTCTTTATGGTTTTGGCAAAGGACAGAAGTGGGATTTCACCTATTGAAACATAATCGTTAGAGGAGGATGGGTATGAAGATTTGGCTGATCCAGATGGAACCCAAGCTGAAAGACAAAGAGCAAAATCTTACGAAGATTCATTCTTACTTAGACCGTGCCGTGAAGGAGAAGGTCAATCTCATTGCCTTTCCAGAACTTGCGCTCACAGGGTATATGTGTCGAAAGGACTTTTTTGACTTGGCCGAGCCGATTCCGGGACCGTCGACGAAGGAGATCGTCGAGAGAGCAGCCAAAGAGAATATTTATGTCGTCTTGGGAATGCCAGAGCTTGGGGAGGGGTCTATCTATAATTCGGCGCCCCTCTTTGGGCCGAAAGGGTTAGTGGGTGTTTATCGAAAGATCTATCTTCCCAATCATATTAGTGCAAGGGGGGTGACCTATGAAGAGCAGATGTTCTTTAGACCGGGGAATAAACTCGTCGCTTTTGAGACCGATTTTGGAAAGATAGGCATAGAGATCTGCTATGACATCTGGTTTCCCGAGATTGCGAGAGCTTATGCCCTTTTGGGTGCATGGTTTATCTTAAATATTACAGCCGCCCCGGCAGGGGTTCCAGAGCTTTTCCGTTTGCTATCTCGGGCGAGGGCGATGGAGAACGTCTGTTACTTTGGCCTGGTGAATCAGGTTGGTCGCCAGGAGAATATCCTTTTTGGTGGAGGCTCGTGTGTTGCCAACTACCTCTCGGAGATGAAAGCGGAGAGTTCTATTGGAGAGACGGGAAAGGAGGAGGTCCTGGAGTGTCAAATCAACTCGGAGGAGGCACAACGTCATCGGTTCTACCTACCGGTGTTAAAGAATGCTCGATATGACATTGCAGAGGAATATTTGAAGATTTTGAAAGAAAGATGTTAGATTCTGCAAGAAAACAGGCTTCGTATTAAACGCGAAAGAACCTTTTAACTGGCGCGGGGCTGGCGGTAATACCACTGCATCTGGCCCGGGCCGCTTTCCTCGTCCACATTCTCTTGGACAATCATCTTCTTCCCGCGGCCCGGTGGCAGTACCTCCTTGAGCTTCCACTGATTGTCCAGCCGGCCAAAGGTCCAGTACTCCTCGAAGGGTGTCACATACTCCTGCTGGCTCTGGATCTGCTCCCCTTTGCTGATGATCACCTGGGCGTGGGCACTGATACGCACGGTATATTCATCCTTCGTATTGTCGGCAAAATTGCGCACCAGGATCAACTCCGCCTTTCGGACACAAATATTTCGGTATTCTATCTTCACTCCATCCGATTGCAACCGTTTGATTTGATTCCTCAGGTTTTCTGCAACAGCCGGGAAGAGATCTGGTGCCGGCACCTGACTGGGATCACCCGATTCTCTGGCGAGATAAACACTCATAAAGACCTGCCGTGCCCTTTCAAGCATCTGGCTTCGATCCCAGAGCTTGTCGGTCTGAACGAGGAAGTTCAACATGCGATCAATGTGAGTTGCCTTGTCCTCGGTTTCCTTCTCCAACCAGGGTCCTGCTTCCCCGTTTTTCTTCGCCACTTCTCCATAAATCCCCTTAATGGTGTCGTCAGTCAACATCTCCGCAAAGTTTTCTTCCTTAAGAACATCGGATTCGCCTGCCTGCTCGATCTCTCGCAGGAGCCATTGATCACCAACACGATGGAAGGTCCAGAACTCCTGGAAACGTGCCGGCGTTTTATCGCCTCGCAGGAACCTTCCGGTCTTATCGTCCACGTAGTAGTCTTTGGCTGTGGCTGTGATGAGGGCCGTGATTTCACGCTGATCGGGTTTTTCCGTATACCGAACATTGACCAGATCGATATATTCCACCTTGAGATCCTCGATCCGGTTGACCTCGTGGTTCGCAATCATTCTGCTTAACTGGGCTGTGTGTTGATTGAACAGATCCGGCATCATGAGGGGTTTCATGGGTTCATAATTTCGTGCCTGCCAGCGTTCCTGGAGCTTCCTGAAGGTGGACTCCGTTAGCTTCCTCAATTCCCCAGGAGACACAGAAGGATCCTGCTTGCTGAGGAACTCCAGCAACTTCTGGGTCTTCCGTGCCTTGGGGTCTATTTTTCCTCGGCCATAAACAAAATCGAGGTTTTCGCTCTTCTTATTTTTTTGACTTCTCGCTGCGAGAATAAATATTAATATAGGAAGCGCGAACATAGAGCCAAAGATGAGGAGAAATGCAGGCCATGAAATCTCTCCCCCACCTCCACCACCACTGCTGCTTCTGGAACTTGAACTTCCCCCCTTGTTATGGGTCACAAAATCGGCAGCCAGAAAGGTGTTTGGCCATTGAACAGTGAGGTTGTAAACCTGTTGCTCTTTTTCTTCGAATGAGGTCCTAAGAACGGGTGCGGATTGTATGCCGCCATTTTTCCACATAAGAACCTTCTGTCCTGGCTGGAGCTGTCCTGCAGGAACAAAGCTTCCATCAGGAAGTCCAACTGGATGATCCGAAGTGGTTCTCAGTGAGCTACGTCCCGTCTCGATCTTGAGTATGAGGGAATGGGTTTCGAAAATCTTCTCGACTTGCGCGGGGACGATCCTTCCTTCAGGATCCAGTGCCAGCACAGAATCCTTTGGAGAAAGCCGCTCAATAGGGATCTGACCCCGGGTCGTTTGGATGGGGGTTCCTGACGGGAAGCATCCGCCGCCCTTGTTGTGTACGACAATACCTTCCGCTACAAACGTATTGGGCTCATCGACCTGGAGGTTGAAGACCATCCCTTCATCTTCTGCGGGGAAAATCTTTCGAATCGTTTTCGCCACCAATCGGCCATCCTTCCACTTCACAATCCGGTCCCCAGGCCTGAGATCTCCTGCCTGTCGGAACCTTCCTCCTGAAAGGTTTACTGGGTGTTCTTTTGTAACAACTAATGGGCCGCCACTGGTCTCAATTCTTATTACGGAATTCCTACTCACGAAAATGGTCCTTACAGTGGTTCGAACAGTTTGACCATCTCGATTGACCGCCAGAACCTCATCGCCTGTAGCCAGTGCCTCGATGGCAACCAGGCCATTCGGCGTGGCAATCCTCGTTCCGGATGGGAAGCATCCGCCTCCTTTGTTATGGACCGCAATGCGGCCGGCGAAGAAGGTGTTAGGATGGTTGGTCTGGAGGTTATAGACTTGGACTTTCTCCCGGACCTTTTGCAATGAAAGGATCCGTTGCTCAGAGAGCCACTGGCCGTCCCAGGCAAAGACCATATCTCCCTCTTTGAGCGCTTCGACCGTCTTATAAGTGCCTTTGCCAACGTAGAAGGGGTGTTCTGCAGTCACCCGAAGCAATGCCCGGTCTGTCTTGAGGAGAATGTACTCTTCCACCTCGTGACGGACGATCTCCCGGACCTTTGTGCGAACCATGCGTCCTTCAGAAGAAAACGATAGAAGCTCGTCCCCCGAGTGGACGGCGCTAATCGGCGATTCAGTACCATCGGCCTTTAGAATCTGGCTATCGGGTAAAAAACAACCCTTGTTGTGAACAATGAATCCTCCTGAAATGAATGTCCCGCCAGGGCTGACGAGCAGGTTGTAAGCTGGCCTCTTTGCCGCAATTCGACGGACGGACTGGATCTTGGCTGCATCAAGCCTTCCATCATGAGCCAGGTAAACCGTGTCGCCCACCTGGACGAGACCCGCGAGGCGGTACTCGCCCTGGGCTACCATCATCGGGTGTTCAGGAGTAACCTCCAACCTTGCCCCGGTAGTAGAAATCTCCAGGTACTCTCCTGCCTCTACTTTCGTCAGCGCTTGGACTTCCGCTCTCTGAAACTTTCCACCTATGATACTCCAGACAAAATCACCCTTCTTCAGCCCCTCGATGGCGACAACTCCCTTTGGAGTCAGAACCTGCGTGCCTTCTACCAAACATCCTCCTCCACCCCGTGCCCATGAAAGATGGGGGACGAGACAAAAGGATAGAACGACGATCCACCCGATAACCTTTCTCATATGCACCTTCCCTGATTTGTGACCGAAGTTAACACTTAAATAGCTCGCGATGAAGGGCGGCCATGACTGCGCTTAATTTCCGGAACGGGTAACGGGTAGACGCTTAATGAAGCGCAGCAATGACCCCACCCAATACAGCGGCAGCCACGACAATGCTCATCCCAAGAATGACAGCCCCTGTCACTCGGCCAAAGTACTCCGCCACTGCGGTATTTCCGCGGGCAATCTCCTTATGCTCATCAATGCCCGGGGTCAGTCTATCAATCAACCCTGGCACGATGAGAGAGGCTACCAGCACGAGCACCATGCCAACCAAACCACCGATGAGCGAAAAAACCATTGACCAGCCGATGTTCTGAATCGTCTCAAACATAGATACCCCTTTCTGATACTGAGTGTTGTTATTTGCTAAATTTTGACCTGAGGGGCTGCACGCTCCCCGGCTGTCTCCAACTGAAAGAAAGGCTCGGCCTTGAAGCCGAACATGTTGGCTATCATGTTACTTGGGAAGACCTCGACGCGGTTCTTGTACTGCTTGGCCGTGTCGTTGTAATATTGCCGGCTGAAGCCGATCTTGTTCTCAGTTGTGGCCAATTCTTCCTGCAGGGCAAGGAAGTTCTGGTTGGCCTTAAGGTTGGGATAGGCCTCGGCTAAGGCGAAGAGGGAGCGCAAGGTTTGGGTCAGGGCGTTTTCGACCCTTGCCCGGTCCTCCATGCTGCCTGTGAAGTTGATTGCCTGCTGGCGGGCCTTTACGACAGCCTCCAACGTCTGCCGCTCGTGGGCTGCGTAGCCTTTGACGGTTTCGACCAGATTAGGGATCAGGTCATATCGTCTCTTGAGCTGGACATCAATAGAGCTCCATGCGCTCTTCACCTCGTTCCGGCCACGAACCAGGCCATTGTAGAGGCTGACCACGAAGAAAATCGCCCCAACCACGACGACCAAGATAACAATCAAATACAGCATCTGACCTCCTCTTCTCTCCGTTCTGACCCCCAGAGCAGCGGCCAAAAATCTCACCCCGGGGCGAAATCCTGTTTCTTAAAATTTCTTTGCTAAGAGTTCTCCTTTCTGGGTGGGGAAAGTATAAACAAAATGGCCACGGGTGTCAATGAAATGTATCGAAATGTATCGAGATGGAAGAGGATGTGCAGCAGCAACCCGCAGATCACTCTAAGGGAGAGGGCAGTAGCCCCCTCTACCTAATCTGGATAGGAGAGAAGCAATGACTTCTACCTCGGGAGAAATTTCTTATAGCGGGAGTAAGATTAAAAGGATCCCCAGGTGGTGATGGGGTTTCTTACAGGGTTGACGGTTTCACCTACTAATATTCGAAATTGAGCATTCGCGAAAGCTAAGCATTACTGAAAGCAAGCATCAGGGAACTCAAATAAAACGAACCTAAAGGCCCTCAGTCCCTGGTGAAGCCACGGCGACATACAAATTCAATCCGTAAAGAATAGATGATTTTGATAGCAATGAACCTATTACTATTCTACTTTAAAGTATAGGAAATGAGCTCTGCATTTAGAGTCCATGTACTGTTTAACCAATAATCTGTTTTTTCAGCCTCCCGTTTTATCCAAATCTTTACCTCGGGTGAATACCAGTAATGAACCCATCCATTTTTAAATGACCTCATATTTGTTTGTTTGAGTCGAATTTTATAGCATTTAAATGTCCCTGCTGGGGTAATAATGTCTTCAACTCCTTCTACGTTGAATTCATTGATATAAGTAACTTCCACTCGGTCCCGTGCTGGTTTATCATAGGTGTTATTTTTCCATTTTTTCCCAACGAACATTGGAAAATTCAAAACATTTCCCCAAGCAGATTCAAATTTTACCTGCCCAACTCCTTCTTTTATCAAGAATTTAACATTCATCGTCTTTTTATCATAGCCGTATAAATCCGGATCTCTTCCCATTTTTAAAAGATATAAGTCTTCCTTTACGTCCGCAACTTGACTATTTAGGGTTGCTCCATCCGCTCTCTTCCATGTCCACTTGTCCCCCACAGTCCAAACAGGGACTTCAACCTTATCCTCACCATATAGAATGACCGGGATAAATAAGACTAAAATGCTTATTAAAATCATCTTTTTCATAAAATTCTCCTCCTTCATTTTGTTATTATATTTAGATAAGTTAGTTCCTCTTTGAGGAACCAAAAATAAAAGGCTTCCCTTTTTCCCCAAGGGGATCCAGAGTTTAATTATTTCAGCTCCGTCACGGGAGACTCCTCTGCCCACAGATGGTAAACGTAATTGTAAAGCTCTTCGCTCACCGATACCTTGTAAGGAGTGGGGTTGACATCCCTCAGATAGTCTTCTCTTGTGCTTCGCAGCTGATCCAAGACATAATCTCTGGTCTCATTTAATTGAACTTCTCGGAAGACCCTTTTCCCATCCCATATGCAATGATGGAGCGGAATGACTTTTGAAGGGGTGACATACACACGTTTGATATGGTCAAAGGGGTGATGGCATAATACATGGTTTGAAGGGTCCGGCGGCTTATCTCCTACTCTTATCATCAGATCCAAGAGGCTATAACCGTCTTCACCGAAAAGACGGTATGCCTCTTTCTTCCCGGGTATGGTCATTTTTCCCAATTCCTGGGAAAGTTTTATCCGAGGGATACCCTTTACCTCAACCAGTTTGTAGATGCATCCCATTGCGGGCTGGTCATCGCATGTAACAAGATGCGTGCCTATACCAAAGGCGTCGATTTCATGGCCCTGCTGCTTTAGAGAAATCAGGACACTCTTATTAATCTCGTTGCTGGCCATAATCAGACTTTTTGAAAGATCGGAGTCCGTCTTGGCGCCTATATCGTTGAACACTTTCCTCGTTCCCCTCGAAAGGTAGGAAAGGTCCCCGGAATCCAATCTTACCCCTATAGGCTTGTAACCTAATTTGAGAAGCCCGAGCGCCACGCAAATAAAGTTAGGAACGCCTGATTTCAAGGTATCGTAGGTGTCCACAAGCGCCAGAAATCCTCTGGGAAAGGCCTGGGCATAGGCGACAAAAGACGCAAGCTCTCCCTCATTTGTGTAATTAAAGCCCAATTCTGAGCGGATTTCCAAAACCATTTTGACGAAATCATGTATTTTTCCGTCTGCTCCGGCAAGGGTGTGATCTTTCAAATCCTCAACGCCTGTAAAAGACTGTACATAAGAGTGGGCATGGGTTCCCCGTATGGGTATACCGAAAAGATAGCCTGCAAGAACATTGCTTGTCCCATCAAAACCACCCATATAGCTGTAACGGGAAGCTGAAATCCCTCCATCCGGACCCTGCGCCCTTCGCAAACCGAATTCGATCAAGCCCTTATCAAACCCCACAGCTAAGCGATATTTAGCCGCGTTTGTTGTCATTAGGCTTGGATAATTGGTCAGCGTCAGCGTGGCAGTTTCGAGCAACTGGGCAACCGCTATCGGTCCCTCAACGCGCATTAAAGGCTCGCGAGGAAAAGATATAGTTCCTTCTTTGAAGGCGTAAATTTTCATTCTGGAACAGTCCACACCCTTGAGCCAGCTGAAAAATCCTTTCTCGCATTGAGGCATCTGTTCCTTGAGATAGGCAATGTGATCATCCGTAAAATGAAAATTCTCAAACAGCCTGAGCTTCTCCTCGAGGCCGGCGTAAATGGCGAACTCTCCCCGAAATGGATTCTTGCGGAAGAAAAGGTCAAATACGGCCTCCTCTTCGTGAACTCCGGCTTTCCAATAAGCATAGGCCATGGTTATCTGGTAGAAATCAGTCAACATAGGGTTCACGAGTTTGTTCGTTGGCTTCATCGATCATACTCCTTTTCGTGCCTACAACGGTTCGCTTCGGTTGAGTCCAGAGAGTAACCGCTTTGTTGATTCGTAGGTAAAATATACACCCTTTCTCGAATTTTTGAAAGTGTGTGGATTTCGGGGAAGTATTAATAAAAGGAGTATCTCCTTCGCTTAGGATTCTAAATTCTTCCATAACTCACGAAACGCATGATTAGTCTTAAATACAGATCATTACAAGATACGGCGGGCTAAGCCCTGAAGAAGAAATCAGCCCTCTTGAAAATTTTTACTTTTTTTATTTTTTTCTTGACAACTGAAAGACAAGTGGTATACAGTATACTGTATACAGAAATTGAAGGTGAATGATTACAATATTTAGTCTGGTAAGAATCGGGGCCCTATATATCCCCCAACTCCCACCATCCAAACCCCACCCAAATTGGAGAGGATATATAGGGCCTTTTTGTTAGACATACCGTCTGATCACAGATCTGTCAGGAATCAAAAGAATTCATCGCGGAACTTCCTTATCCTCTTTATCAAGAAATGTCGCCTATGTCAATCATCCTATAATTCGATGGGTCTCTATCCGTCACAGGGTTAAATCTGCAGGATCAAGGGAAAACATTTCGACGATATTTCAGGAAGGAGGAGTTGGAAAAGGCAGCGGGGTGTAGAATCAGGTTTCTCTTTTCTTAGGTTCACAGATCAACACATTTCTTTCGTCCATCTCAAAATTGCACTTTTCTTCGAGAATTGGTTTTAACTTTTTTCGGGCCCTGTGAAGCCTCACTTTGACATTCTCAATCGTTATTCCCAAAGTATCAGCGATCTCTTGATGGCTAAAGTCCATGATGTCAGAAAGGACAAGGACCGTCCGTAGTGATTCAGGCAGAAGGCGAATCTGGTTCTGAACACATTGCCCCATCTGGCGCTGTTCGAGTTCTTTTTGTATGAGATCTTCTTCAAAGGTTGCCATTTCTTGCAGGTCTATTCTTTCTTCCTTCTGTGATATTTTCGACCGGCGGAAATGGTCTTGACAAAGATTGTATGCAATACGAAATATCCATGAAGACATCTTCGAGGGATCTCTCAGGCTGTCCAAGTTTTTCTGAATCCTTAAAAATGTCTCCTGGATCAGGTCATCGGCAACCCAAGCATCTCTAACAAGGAAAAGGATAAACTTTCTCACCTTGGCATAATACTGGTCATAGATTTCCCAAAATTCCATTTCCAAAACCCTATTGAGACTATCTGCAGCAGGAGCTATTAGCCTGTTGGTTGCAGGGAAGAGGAGTTTCCTTTTCTCGACCCATGATTTCACTTATGCTATTTCTTGTTGCCAGATGGGCCCCTTTCTTGACCTGACTGGCGAGATCCACTGCCTCCTGAATTTCCTCGGGAGAAAGCCCCGTCGCTTTTGCCTTCCCAAAATAGTGTTCAAAACAGGGCACGCAGTTCGCCGCCGTGGCTGCTCCCAGGCAAATTAAAGCTCTTCTCCTCTCGTCCATGGCCAATGTCCTCCTTTGGTTAAGATGTTTCCCATATAAGACGAGAAAGACTTCCGAAAGGTTACACCATGTCTTATGCTTGCTCTTTATCGGTTTAGGCCTGATTTGAGGTTTATTCCCCTTATCACCTTTCCACTTAGATTTTCAATGATCAGTTGAAATCTATATGTTAAACGAGGGTTTGTCAAATGTTGATTCGCATTCTTCCAATAAGAAGGCGGCTGTGCTAAAATTGTGCCAAAAATAGGTGAAGATCTGTTAGACAAATGTAAAAGGATTTGACTCAATATTTTCGCTGATTAGCCGGAAACCAGACCAGACATCGGGAGGTTAAAAAACTTAGCTGCTCAGGACCACAAACTTGCAGGGCGGGGGTTCGAATTAACTGGGGGCGCCAATGAAATAATCAAAATTAATCAGGATAGGGGCTGTGGAGTTTTTATGAATTAACCATAAACTGAGAAAAGGAGAAAAGTTATGTCAGATGGTCCAGGAACGAAAGATATTAAGATTAGTTTTCCCTAGGAAATTCAGGGTGGGGTATATGCAAACAATATGATAGTATCCCATACGAAAGAGGAATTCATCCTCGATTTTATTATGGTTGCGCCACCCACGGGGACAGTGACGGCAAGAGTCATCGTCAGTCCCGGGCATATGAAGCGGATTCTTGAAGCGCTTCGAGACAATGTCTCAAAATATGAAAATTCTTTTGGGACGATTCAAATCGCCGAAGAGCCCAAAGGAAAGATAGGGTTCTCATGAAATGGACCTGCCTTGGAAACCCTTCAAGGGGGGGCAAAGTTTCTTGGGGTTGCCTTCCTTCGGGATGACTCCCTCTCTTTGGGGTTTTAGTTTCTCACTTCGTTTTTTAGCCATTGGAGTTCGCCAAGAATTTAGGCTCGGATCTTTTTCAAAAAATGAGGGTTGGGGCTGGGCTGCCTTCCCCTTTTGTGTTGCGCTGTCCCCTATTTCTTGTTAAAATCGTTTACAAATCTGACATTGGAAAGCGATGATAAGAGATAGTGAGCTTGACGAGAGATATATGAAAATGGCTCTGGAGGAAGCAGAAGAGGCTGGCCGGAAAGGCGAAGTTCCAGTGGGAGCCATTTTAGTCAAAGGGGATCGGGTGCTTGCAAGAGATCATAACCGGTGCATTGAATTAAATGATCCTACCGCCCACGCGGAGATTCTTGTCCTGAGGAAAGCAGGAGAGATGTTAAGAAATTATCGGTTGAACGATACGGTGGTGTATGTGACGGCAGAGCCTTGTCCGATGTGTGCCTCTGCAATGATTCACGGCAGGGTATCCCAATTAGTCTTTGGAACAGCTGAACCAAAATGTGGGGCAGTGGAATCGAAATTTAGATTGTTTCAAGAGAATGGTCTCAACCACAAAGTTGAAGTAGATCGAGGGGTCCTTGAAAAAGAGTGTAGTGAAATTTTAAGGATCTTTTTTAAGGAGAGGAGGACTTAAGAGTGTAGAGCTTAGAGCTCGGAGTTAGGAGATAAGAGTAGAAAGGCTCAAGGGTCAAAGCTCAAAGCTCAGGGCTGAAAGCTCAAGGCTCAAAGCTAAAAGCTAAAAGCTGAAAGTTCGCAGTAAAAAGTATTTTGTTAGAGACGAAATCCCGGAGAGGTTGCCGAGTGGCTTAAGGCGCCGCTCTCGAAAAGCGGTTCTCCCGAAAGGAGACGTGGGTTCAAATCCCACCCTCTCCGCCAGCCTATTCAGCCAGCGGAGTTTTGGCAAAAGCGTAGTTGGCCGCCAAGGCTTTGTATGGCAGGGCATGCGCCACGTAGAAAATTGAGTTATAAGTTCGGAGTTGGGAGTTCGGAGTTTTTAGTTTAAAGAAAGTATTTACTCCGAACCCCGAACTGAGAACTCTGAACCGAAATTAAGACGGAGAGATGCCCGAGAGGCCGAAGGGGCACGATTGGAAATCGTGTATCCCGCTAATAACGGGATCGAGGGTTCGAATCCCTCTCTCTCCGCCAGCCTACGCCAAGGCTTCGGCTGGCAGGCCATAGCCTACGCTAAAGCTTCGTACGGCAGGCCAGCCTATTTAGCCGACGGAGCTTTGGCAAAAGCGTAGTTGGCCGCCAAGGCTTCGGCTGGCAGGCCATGAATATAGGATGAGAACCCTTTCTGCGAAAGCAGGATTCGGTTCGGCGACCCGAAAAATTTAATCTTGTTGATAGTTGGGTCCTGCGCAACAAAAGATTACAAACCCCGTCAGGTCCGGAAGGAAGCAGCGGTAGTAATCCCCTTTGTGTGCCGCAGGGTAGCCTGACTATCAACAAGTTATTTTTTGGAAAGTAGAATGTGGGAAGTAGAGGGTAGGAAGCCGAAAGCAGAATCTTAATTCTGCAATTCCTGCCTGCAGCAGGCAGGCGAATTCCGCACTCCGAATCGGAGAAAGATGTCTTATTTAGTGCTGGCGAGAAAATGGAGGCCGCAGGTCTTTGAAGAGGTTATTGGGCAGCAATCCATCACCCGAACCCTCCAGAATGCCATTTCACAAGAAAGGGTGGCCCACGCCTTTTTGTTCACTGGAGCCAGAGGGGTAGGCAAAACCTCCACTGCCCGCATTCTCGCGAAAGCCCTGAACTGTGAGCGAGGTCCCCAAATTAACCCCTGCAATCAATGTACAACCTGTCACGAGATCTCTTCCGGTACGTCGATGGATGTGATCGAGATCGATGGGGCCTCCAATCGTGGGATCGATGAAATTCGAGAGTTGAGGGAGAATGTCCGCTATACCCCTGCCAAGAATCGATATAAGATTTACATCATCGATGAGGTTCATATGTTGACCCGGGAGGCTTTCAATGCCTTATTGAAGACGTTGGAAGAACCTCCTCCTCATATCATCTTCATCTTTGCTACCACCGAGCCCCAAAAAATTCCAGCCACCATTCTTTCACGATGCCAGCGATACGATTTTAAGAGGATTCCATTGAGGGAGATCATCAGAAGCCTGAAGCAGATCGTCGAAGAGGAAAAGGTTCAAATCAGTCAAAGGGGACTCCTCTCCATTGCTCGGGAATCGGAAGGAAGCATGAGGGACGCTCAGAGCCTCCTCGACCAGGTGATTTCTTACGGGGGGAAGGAGATCGGGGATGAGGATATTACCGAAGTCCTTGGGCTCATCGATCAGAAAACCCTCTCCGATACGATCGAGGCGATTTCCAACGGGGATGCCGGCAGATGCATGGAGATCGTCGAGCATATTTATCATTTTGGATACGACCTCCAACACTTCTGCCGGGAACTTCTTCAGTCTCTTCGCAATCTGATCCTCATCAAGGTGAGTCAGCGTCCAGAAGGGTTGATGGAATTGCCAGAGGAGGAATTGGGGATATTAAAAAAACAGGCGGAGAGATTCCAATTTGATCAATTGAACCATCTCTTCAGCCTTCTTTTGAAAGGAGAGGAAGAAGTCGCTCAATCCACCTTTCCTCGAACAATGCTGGAGATGACATTAATTCGAATGGCCACCCTTCGGCCGATTCTTCCTATCGATGAGATTCTGAAAAGGTTGGAGGTGTTAGAAAAGGCACCCCCCTCGAAGGGATCAAAAGAAGAGGAGCCTTCGTCCTCGGGAAGAACCATGAGTTCAAGCTATCCCGAAAAAGGAAGAGGGGGAGATAAGACATCTCAAATGGTTCGGGAAGAAATAAAGAGCGGGGAGTTTTTGGAAAAAGAAGAACCCTCAGCGGGATTGGTCAAGGAGATGGAATCCCTTCCTTCAGAGGAAACCATGGACACAGAGGATTCTCAAAAGGAGGAAGAGGGGAGGGGAGAATTCCAAAAAATCTGTGAGGAGACATGGAAAGGGTTGGTGGATTTTACCCGAGCGAGGAATCCTGTGTTAGGTTCATTTCTCGTCTTGGGGGATCTCGTTCATCTGAGTGATGAGAAGATCGAGATTGGTTTCGAGAAAGACTCTTTCCACTATGAGAGAATACTGGAGAAGGAGAATCGAAGCCAATTGGAAGCCATCTGCCATGAATATCTTCAAAGAAAGGCGAAAGTGGTCATCTCCGCTTTGGATCCGGTGGTGAGATCGAAGGGAAAGGTGATTTTAGGGGCGGAGGGGACGGTCCACAATGGGCTGAGGAGGGGATTTGAGAAGGCAGCAGAAGAGAATCCTCTCATCCAAGAAGCCCTCCGTATCTTTGACGGGAGGATTGTGGAAGAGTGACAAGGCACGATAGGAGAAGTCCATGACAAAAGGTCTGGGGAACATACTGAAGCAGGCTCAGCAGATGCACGCGAGAATTTCCCAACTCCAAGAGGAAATGGCTGGGAAAACGGTGGAGGCCAGTTCCGGAGGGGGAATGGTGAACATCGTCATGAATGGGAAGCAGGAGGTCCTGACCGTCCGGATCGATCCAGAAGTTGTCAACCGGGAAGACATCGAGATGCTTCAAGATTTGATTGCAGCGGCGGTAAATGAGGCAATCCGGAAGTCCCAAGAGATGATGGCCGAGGAGATGAAGAAGATCACCGGGGGACTCAGTATCCCTGGCCTGTTTTAGTCCTTTACGGTTTCATTTCAAATGTCAAATTCCAAATGTCAAATGAATACCAAAATCCAGGCTAAGGTTAAGAAAATCTTAGGTTAAGGTTAAGGCTAAGGTTGAGAAAAAACTTAACCTCAGTCTAAACCTTAACCTGCACGAAGTGCGAAAACCTCAGCCTTAACCTTATTTTTCAAAATTTGAGTTTTGACATTTGACATTATGTTTTGGGAAGTAAATTATGGCCCCTCATGCCAAACCGATCGATCATCTCATTGAGGCCTTAACAAGACTTCCGGGAATTGGGCGGAAGACGGCTTCCAGACTGGCGTTCTATATTCTGCGAAGCAGTTCATCAGAGGCTCAGGCATTGGCAAGAGCGATCTTAGATGTGAAGGAAAAGATCCACCTCTGTTCTGTCTGCTTCAATTTGACGGATGAAGATCCCTGCTGGATATGTCAGGACGAACGCCGGCCCCGAGAGATCCTCTGCGTGGTTGAGGGACCCAATGACCTCATCGCCATTGAAAACACCGGGGTATTCAACGGAAGATATCACGTGTTACATGGAACAATTTCCCCTTTAGAAGGCATTGGTCCGGACGACATCAAAATTAGGGAATTGATGGAACGAATTCATCGAGAAGGGGTGGCGGAAGTGATCTTAGCTACCAATCCGACTGTGGAGGGGGGAGCGACAGCCCTCTATCTCACCGACTTGATCAAGCCTCTTGGAGTGAAAGTGACACGAATCGCATATGGAATTCCAATGGGAGGTGAAATCGAATACTCAGATGGAATGACATTATCAAAGGCCCTGGAAGGCCGTAGAGAGATTTAGGAAAATTGTTCTTTCCATTCAGAATATGAAATGTTAACGCTAACGCAAACAATTTGTAAGTAAAATTAGATGCTTGGACGTAATGACCTTGTGAGAAAAAGAACCTTGCACTAATATGTGAAATATTTTATATAAAATTGTTATTTTAAGGAGAATCAGATGATTGAGATTCGGTTCCATGGAAGAGGTGGTCAAGGAGCAGTGACCTCGGCGGAATTATTGGCCCTGGCAGCCATTGGAGAAGGCAAATATGCCCAAGCCTTTCCGAGCTTTGGCCCGGAGCGAAGGGGGGCGCCTGTGGTCGCCTTCTGTCGGATCAGTGATCAGCCCATAAAGATCAGGGCCAATATTTATGAGCCCGATCTGGTCGTGGTGCTTGATGCTTCTCTTTTAAAGATCGTAAATGTCGCTGCCGGATTGAAGCCAAATGGTATTGTGGTCACCACGAGCAAAGATTCCCCTGAAAAGGTGAAAGAAATATTAGGGATCGGAAACCGGCTCGCAGTAGTGGATGCCGTAAAGATTGCCACAGAGGTTCTTGGCCTTCCCATCACGAATACAACGATGCTGGGGTCTTTGACCAAGGCTTCGGGAGTGGTCAAGAAAGAGTCCTTCATTCCTCCCTTAAAGGAGCGGTTTGGTCGAATCGCCGAAAAGAACATTTCTGCCTTTGAGCGGGCCTATCAAGACACCGTCCTGATCGAATAATATTTACTTCAAAAAAGAGGTGAAAGGCATGACAAAACCTGAATCAGAATGGACATGGAAGGAACTGCCAGTCGGAAACGTCATCTTAGAGCCTGGAAATGCCAGCCAATATCGGACAGGGGATTGGAAGACCCTCAAACCTGTTTTGAACAAGGAGCTCTGTATTCATTGTGGATTGTGCTACATCTTCTGCCCTGACATGGCCTATAACCTGAACGAAGAGGGTTATTTCATCGCAGACCTTTTTTATTGCAAGGGTTGTGGCATCTGCGCGAAGGAGTGTCCCACCGGGGCCATCTCGACGGTGCTGGAAGAAGAGGAGAAATAATGGCGAAAAGGGTTGGAATGGAGGTTTCAATTGCTGCCGCCGAGGCGGTCAAGCAGGCCAATGTGGATGTGATCTCAGCCTATCCCATCACCCCGCAGACACATATCGTTGAACACCTTGCTGAGTTGGTGGCTAACGGAGAGATGGATGCAGAATTCTTTTGTGTGGAATCGGAGCACTCTGCATTGAGTGTCTGTGTGGGGGCAGCGGCGACCGGGGCGAGGACGTTCACCTGTACGAGTTCACAGGGTTTAGCCCTGATGAGTGAGATCACCTACATTGCATCGGGGTTGAGACTTCCGATGCTCATGATCATTTCAAATCGAACGCTTTCCGCTCCTCTGAGCATCTGGAACGATCACAGTGATGCGATGTCCATTCGGGACTGCGGGTGGATTCAATTCTTTGTGGAGAATGGTCAAGAAGTCTATGATCATGTCTTTGTGTCCTATCGGCTAGCCGAAGACAAAAATGTTCTCCTTCCTGTCATTATCAATATGGATGGGTTCATCCTGAGCCATGTGATCGAACCTTTTGAGCTGATCGAACAGGGAAAGATCGATCAGTTTTTGCCTCCTTATCAGCCCGTTCACCGCCTGCACCCTGATCGCCCGGTGACCATGGGTGCTTTTGCGCTTCCCAGTATTTTTGCAGAGACAAAGAAAGCTCAGGAGGAGGCCATCCGATCTTCAATGCCCAAGATCTTAGAGAGCTGGAAGGCCTTCGGAGACATGACCGGAAGGTATTATCATCCCATCGAGACCTATAAAGCTGAGGAGGCCGATACTTTATTAGTCACCATGGGAAGCTGTAGTGAGACAGCCTCTGTGGCTGTGGATAAGATGCGAGAGGAGGGAAGATCTGTCGGGCTTGTGAAGATTCGACTTTGGCGGCCTTTTCCTTTTGAGGATTTTAAAAAGGCCACCTCCCATGCAAAACAGTTGGTGGTCATCGACCGAGCGATCTCTGTTGGGGCTTGCGGCCCTGTTGCATCGGAAGTGAAAGCAGCCCTTTACGGGGAGGACCAAAGACCATCGGTATATAATTTTGTTGCAGGAATTTCAGGAAGGGATGTGACTCCCTCAGACTTCATCAAGATGGTGGACAAGGCTGAAATCGAGATTGAAGAAGGAAATAGAGAAGGATACGAAATTTACGGGGTGAGAGGATGACTGAAAATTTAAATGTTTTTGCGGTTCGGACATTGACCCAGAAAGAGTATTTTGCACCTGGCCATCGAGCCTGCCAGGGATGTGCCGAAGCATTGGCAGTGAGATTAGTTGCCAAAGCATTGGGAAGGAATGTAATCATTGCTAATGCAACAGGATGCATGGAGATCGTCTCTTCTCCACTGCCCTTCACTTCCTGGAGGGTTCCCTGGTTCCATGTGGCCTTTGAGAATACGGCAGCTGTCGCTTCAGGCATCGAATCGGCATTAAAGGTCTTGATGAGAAAGGGAAGAATTCCTTGCAAAAAGATAGTCACCCTTGCCATGGCTGGAGATGGAGGGACGGCGGACATTGGGCTGCAGGCCCTTTCAGGAGCCCTCGAGAGGGGTCACGACTTCATCTATGTTTGCACCGACAATGAGGCCTATATGAATACGGGTATCCAGCGCTCCTCCTCGACCCCTTTTGGTGCATCCACGACCACCTCCCCTGCTGGAAAAGTGCAAATGGGACAGATCACATGGAAGAAGAACATGCCTGCCATTGCGGCGGCTCATAATATCCCTTATGTAGCAACAGCCTGCCCCAGCTATCCAATCGACCTGGTTCAGAAGGTGAAGAAAGCTGCGGATATTAAGGGGCCTGCCTATGTCCACATCCTTTCCGTCTGTCCGACCGGCTGGAGGTCCGCACCGGAACTTTCAATTAAACTGGGTCGGTTAGCCGTGGAGACAGGTGTTTTTCCTCTTTATGAAGTGGAAAGGGGACGATACCACTTGAGCATCGATTTCCCTAAATTGAAGCCCATCAAAGAATATATCAGACTGCAAGGGCGATTTCGCCATCTCACGGATAGTATGATCGAGGAGATTGAGAAGCGGGTACATGAGGAATACGAGCAACTGAAAGAGAAGGCGAAAAAAGGAGTATGAGATGACCCATCAAGACATCGATAGTATTATCGACCGATATGATCGGAAGGAGTCGGCCATTCTTGCTATTCTTCAAGACATCCAAGCCAAGGAGAAATATCTTTCCAAAGAAGCGCTCGAACATTTGGGAGCACAGCTTCATATTCCTTTAAATAAGATCTACAGGATTGCTACATTTTACCGGGCCTTCAGCCTTACACCTCGCGGTCGCCATGAAATTCTGGTCTGTCTGGGGACAGCCTGTCATGTCCGGGGGGGACCGAGAATTATAGATCAATTCACCCTGGCATTGGGAATCCGTTCAGGAGAGACCACCCCGGATCGGAACTTTACCCTGGAAACCGTGAACTGCCTGGGAGTCTGCGCCGCTGGACCAGTCGTATCCATTGATGGTCAATACTTTGGGAAGATGAGTCCTATAAAGGTGGAAGAGACCATTAAGAAATTTCGCGAAGATAAATCGGATAAAAGGGAGGGTTTGAATGGGAAGGATTAGTAGTCCTCAAGGCCTGGAACGGTTTCGAGATGAAATCCTCAGCAAACGGGACCCCAATCATCCCTGCGTGACGGTTTGCGGTGGAACGGGATGTCATGCCTCTGGGTGCCATCAGGTCATCGAGGCATTTAAAAAGGTTCTTCAGGATCATTCAAGAGGCAACGGAATAGATTTTCGGGTGACGGGCTGCCATGGGTTCTGTGAAAGAGGGCCCTTGGTCATTCTTCATCCGCAAAAGATCCTTTATCAACGGGTCAAGCCAGAAGACGCACTGAAGATCTTTGAGGAAACGATTCTCGAGGGAAAGATCTTAGATTCTCTTCTTTACGAGCACCCCACAACAGGAGAGAAGATTATCCGCGAAGAGGATGTTCCTTTTTACAAGAAACAGATGCGGATCATCTTTGGAAATAATGGAAGCATCGACCCCACCCGGATTGAGGATTATTTAGCAGTGGGCGGATACCGCGCCTTGGCAAAAGCCCTATCATCGATGCATCCTGATGAGATCATTAAAGAGGTAAAAAAGGCTAATCTGAGAGGCCGAGGAGGTGGAGGATTCCCCGCTGGGGTGAAGTGGGAGACCTGTAAGAAGGCACCCGGAGATATCCGATATGTGATCTGTAATGCGGATGAGGGAGACCCTGGCGCTTACATGGACCGGAGCCTTTTGGAGGGAAACCCCCATAGCGTATTGGAGGGGATGATCATCGGTGCTTATGCCATTGGGGCCCATGAGGGATATGTCTATGTCCGGAACGAATACCCACTGGCTGTGATCAATATCGGGATCGCCATTGAGCAGGCTCGAGAATTGGGACTCCTGGGAAAAGACATTCTCGGATCAGGGTTCGATTTCAATGTGAAGATCAGTCGAGGAGGAGGGGCCTTTGTATGCGGAGAATCGACTGCTCTCATGGCCTCCCTTGAAGGGAATGTTGGAGAACCCAGGGCTAAGCATATCCATACCGTCATCAGCGGTCTCTGGGATTGTCCGAGCAATTTGAACAACGTGGAGACCTGGGCGAATGTGCCGGTCATCATCGACCGCGGTGCCGACTGGTATACTAAAATTGGCACGGAGGGAAGTAAAGGTACCAAGATCTTCTCTCTCGTCGGCAAGGTCAATAATACGGGTCTGGTTGAAGTCCCAATGGGGATCAGGCTTCGAGAGATCGTCTATGACATGGGAGGTGGGATCCCTGGCGGAAAGAGATTTAAGGCCGTCCAAACCGGAGGTCCCTCGGGCGGATGTATCCCCGAATCACTGATCGATCTGCCGGTCGATTTTGACCGACTGACAGAAGTGGGATCCATGATGGGTTCGGGTGGCATGATCGTCATGGATGAATCCACCTGTATGGTAGATGTGGCCAAATATTTTACGAACTTCCTTAAGGACGAATCGTGCGGGAAGTGCACCTCCTGTCGGGAGGGGACGAAGAGAATGCATGAAATCCTGACGGAGATTACCGAGGGACGGGGAACGATTGAGCAGATTGATCTCCTGGAGGAATTGGGATGGGTGACGGCAGAAGCCTCTCTCTGTGGGCTGGGGATGACCGCTCCAAATCCTGTCCTGTCCACGATCCGATACTTCCGAGATGAATATCGAGAACATATTCTTAATAAGCGATGTCCGGCTAAGGTCTGCCGGGCTCTTCTCGAATATCGCATCCTCTCCGACGTGTGCACGAGGTGCGGAAGATGTGCCAAGGTCTGTCCGGAGAAGGCGATCACTGGAAAAAGGAAGACGAAGAAAGAGGAAGGAGAACCTTTTCAGATCGACAGCGAAAAATGTATCAAGTGCGGCATGTGCTTTGAGACCTGTAAATTTGAAGCGGTCGAAGTTCAATAACATTGCAGATTTCGGATTGAGGATTGAAAAAATGAAAAATTTGTTTTGATCATTAGAAATTAGGGTTTTGAATTTATTTGGGATTTGGTGCTTGAGATTTGGGATTTCACAACGGAATTCCAATGCGTACTCAGTTAAGGCATGGGCGTAATAGGAGGAAAATTCATGATTCCCTTTGTAATCGATGGCCAACCTGTTGAAGGGAGAGAAGGCGGATATGTTTTAGAAGCAGCCCTCGACGCAGGAATTGAAATTCCCCACCTTTGCTACAACGAATCGGTAAAGCCGTACGGTGCTTGTCGTCTTTGCCTGGTGGAGGTGGTGAACAAGGGAAGGTCAAGGATGACGACTTCTTGCACCTATCCTGTGATGGAAGGGATTGAGGTGCTCACCCAGACGGAAAAGGTATTGCGAGCCCGCCGAATGATTATGGAACTCATCTTGGCCATGTGCCCAGGAGACAAGCTCATTCAGGAGATGGCGAGAGAGATGGGGGTCCATGAGGTTCGATTCAAGAAGGAGGATAAAGATTGCATCCTCTGCGGTCTTTGCGGAAGGGTCTGTGATGAAGTGGTCGGCGCCCACGCCATCCAATTTGCTTTTCGAGGAGACCGAAAGGAGATGCTCCCTCCCTTTGGGGGAGAGGCCATGGACTGTATCGCCTGCGGGGCCTGTGTGGTCGTCTGCCCGGTGGATGTGATACGGATGAAAGAGGAGGGAGATGAGCGGACGATCATCCGGTGGAAGCGAACCTTGAAGATGAAGAAATGTAAGGTCTGTGGGAACTATTTTGCCCCTTGGTTTCAGTTGGAGAAGTTTAAGGAGCAGGTCAAACTCCCAAAGGATTTTTTTGACATCTGTTATACCTGTAGAAGTTAACTCTCCTTGATTGAGAAATTGCGAATTGGGGAATCTGCGGTCCCCAAGGACCTCAATTCCTGAATTCCTCAACCCCTCAATTCCCAAATCCCTCAATCCCCAAATAGAGCGGGGTTGACATTATTGATCAATTGGATTATATTTTTTTTAATCCTTGTAGGAGGTGAGGGGTATGGTCCATGTGAAGTGGGAGCCTTTTCGAGACCTGATGGCGATGCAAGATCGGATGACCCGACTTTTCGATGAGACACTCTCCCGCGTTTGGAAGGAAGAGGGAATGCCCCGAGGAACTTGGTCTCCCCGGGTGGACATCCTGGAACGGGAGAATGAACTGATTCTCAAAATTGACTTGCCAGAAGTCAACCAGAGCGAGATCGATATCAAGGTGGAAGAGAATACCCTGATCATTCAAGGAGAGAGAAGGTTTGTCAAAGAGACAGACGACACCAATTACCTCCAAATTGAAAGGCCTTATGGAACCTTTCACCGCACTTTTACCCTGTCGAGAAGGATCGACCAGGAAAAAATCAAAGCGTCTTATAAAGATGGAGTGCTCCAGGTCATCCTTTCCAAGAGAGAGGAAGCCCGTCGCAAACAGATCTCATTGGAAGAAAGATGAATCGGGTGATTGAAAGGGGCTCCTTGTTCAAAGGGCCCCTTTTTTATTTCTTAGGAACCTTCTTCCAATCCTCCAAAAACCGTTCAATACCGATATCCGTCAATGGATGTTTGACCAACTGTTCAATCACCTTATACGGGATGGTCGCCACATCCGCTCCGATGAGAGCCGCTTCCAGGACATGAATGGGGTGGCGAATGCTGGAGACGATCAGCTGGGATTGAAAATCATAATTGTCGAAAATCATCATAATCTGTTCGACCAGATCCATGCCTGTCTGAGAAATATCATCCAGCCTTCCGATAAACGGACTTACATAGGTTGTGCCGGCCTTGGCAGCCAGCAGCGCTTGAGTTGGCGAGAAGACAAGGGTGGTGTTTGTCTTAATCCCTTCCGAGACTAAGACCTTGATCGCCTTCAATCCCTCGGATGTCATCGGAATTTTGACCACGATATTCTCACCCATCTTGGAGAGTTTTCGGGCTTCCTCGATCATCCCGTCAGCATTGAGGCTCAAAACTTCCAAGCTGATCGGCAGCCCTCGGATGATTTCACAAATCTCTTTGATGAGCGATGCGAAATCTCTGTTTTCCTTAGAGATCAATGAGGGGTTGGTGGTGACACCATCCATCACTCCCATCTCGTAGGCCTTCTTTATCTCGCCGGGGTTGGCCGTATCGATAAAGAACTTCATTGATTTTTCCCTCCCTCAGATAAAAAACGAGGTGGCAAGGGGAAAAACCTTGCCACCTTAAAATCAGTCTACCGTGGATAGATGGCTGGGTTGTTTATTGAATGACTTTGACCTCCACCCTCCTGTTCTTGGCGCGGCCCTCTTTGGTCCGATTGTCGGCAATGGGCTTTTTGCTTCCATAGCCCTTTACCGCCATCCGACCATCCGGAATATTGAATTTATCCTGAATATATTTTTTAGCACTCAGGGCTCTTTTCTCCGAGATCTTCTGGTTCACCTTGTCCGACCCAGTCGAATCGGTGTGGCCCCCGATCTCTACTTTTATTTTAGGATTCTCTTTCAGAATCATTCCATTTCGATCCAAGGCCTTTGCGGCTGCAGGGTTGATATTTGTCTTGTTGGTATCAAAATAAATGTTCTCGAACACCGGAGAAACACTCGGTTTAGGCGCGGGTGGTCCCGGTGGTGCAGGCGGTGTCGGTCCCGGTGGTGGCCCTGGTGGCGTAGGCGGTGTGGGCGGTTCGGGTGGTCCCGGTGGAGTGGGTGGTGTCGGTGCAGGTGGTGTGGGTGGTGTCGGTGGTGTCGGTGGTGTCGGCGGTGTCGGCGGTTTTTCACATGGCGTCAGTTTCAAAGCCTCTAAAGATTTCTCTTTAACAATATTAATTGAATTCACTTGTTTGTCTAAATAAGGAGAACATCCATGCTCTATCGTTACATAATGGTCCACTAAGGCTAAGTAGGCCTCAGCCTTGGCATATTGGCAGGGGGCACACTTCTTTGCCCCTGCTAAGGTAGCTTTATTGAAAAGTTCTCGAGACTCATTAATCTCTTTCATTTGTTGCATGGTTAATCCAGCACATCCTGAGACGATCATCGCCCCCAGGATGAGGAGTATCAATGTCATCCACTTCTTGTTCATGCTCATCATGTTTCACCCCCTTTTATCTTCCAGTCTTATTTTTTCTTCACTTCAGCCAGACCGGCTTCTGCAGCCGATTTTGAACGAGCTGCAAATTCCTTCGACACTTTCCAGCTGTTTTCCGTTAATACAAATTTGGAGATCTCTAAAAAACTTTCGGCACTGCAATACTCGTAAGGAGCCAGTGTTGCCCCTCCCGCTCCCTTCAATTCAGCAGTCGCTTTCTCTGCTGCTTTAATCTCATTTCGTGCGGCAAAATAGGCACATCCGGAAAGGATAAAAGAGAGGAGAAAAAATACCAGCAAGAACTTCCAAATCCTTTTTTCCATAGATTCACCCCCTTTCAGATTTTTTACCTCATCCTTTTAAAGCATTTTTAACATACCCAAGATATTTTAATTTGTCAACCTCTTTCTGCAATTTTTTTGAGGTAATTTTTCAAGCATTCCTGATTGCAAAAGTAAAGGACATTACCCGCAATTTTTTTCTTTACAGCAGATCGTTTGGGAATATACGTCTGGCAATTCGGATCCTGAACAAGTTCTTCTGGCTCAGACTCTGGGTTGATCCTTTTCTTCCGTGGTAGGATACCTTTGAGGAGGTATAGGAGAACATAATAGAGGATAAAAAAGAGGATGGTGAAGAAAATAAAACGAATCATGGCCAATCCAGTATTGCCCCGCACCTTTGCCCTCTCCCCACGGAGAGAGGGCTTCGTCGTGAGCTCAGCCGAACAGATGGGCTGGAGGGGTTCTTAAGAATCTATCTCTGGTAAGTTTTAAAGTTTTTCGACTCCCTGATCCTCTTTGAGATTCCCTAAAAGTTCTCCAACTGTCTTTTTCAGGACAGGATGGACGAGACTTCCGTCGAGTTCGGCCAAGGGGGCGAGAACGAATTGACGTTCATGGAGGCAGGGGTGAGGGATCTGGAGTTCCTCCATTTCGATTTCCTCTTCGTCAAAGAAGAGAATATCGAGATCGATCGTTCGAGGGCCCCACCGGAAGGTTTCCAAGCGTCCCAGTCGGAACTCAATAGCCTTTAGGGATCGGAGGAGGTCGAGAGGTTCTAAATCCGTTTCGATTTTTATCACTCCGTTGACGAACCACTCCTGGGAGGTGTAACCGATAGGCCGAGTTTTAAAAAGAGAGGATTTTGCCAGGAGTTTGTGGCAATCGATTTTTATGATTTCAGAGATGGCTTTTTCGCACTGCTCGACTTTGTCGCCGATATTCGAACCGATCCCGATGTAGGCAATATGTCCCATTCTAAGTGAAGGGAGAAGGCCTTCGATTTTTCACTTTTTTTCAGAAATCTCTTCGGTTTTTTTTGGAGTGACGTCGATCTCTTCTTGTTCTTTAGTTGTCGCTTTCTTAAAGTTTCGGATCCCTTTTCCAAGCCCTTCACCGATCTGAGGGAGTTTTCCAGCACCGAAAATGATCAGGATGATGACCAAGATGACAATCAACTCCGGCATTCCTACTCCAAACATTTTTTTCTCCTTTTAAAAATAATCTATCACGATGTTATGTCTTGCAACCCGTCGAGTACACTTCCAAAACATCAGCTGCATGCACAAAAAATAAGCCCTTCGTGAATCGCATTTGAATTCTTATGTTTTGCCCTATGGTCTATGGCCATGCTCTTCTTCAAATTGGCGGAAGTGCATGGGAATCGAACCCACCGCGGACATCTTCTGCCCGTCACTGGATTTGAAGTCCAGGAGGCCCACCAGAACCTATCCACTTCCATGTTTTAGACTAATTGGTTTTCTTTTTAAAGTCAAGGAGTTTGAATTAGAAATCCTTAATGTTTTCTCTCGGGAGTGATGGCCTTTTAGCATTTCAATACGGGATGGTGAAATGCTCAATTCCTTGGCCAAAAATCGAATGAGAGCTTCATTGGCTTTTCCCTCCAAAGGTGGGGCAGTTAATTTTATCTTGATCCCATCTCGGTAGGAACCGACGATTTCGTTTTTTGAGGAGTTGGGTTGGAGATAAATTTTCAAGATAATGTCTTCCATTTTCCGTCACACATTCGATTTATGTCAGCCATACCAATATTCCATCATTCCATTATTCCAATAAAAGAGAGCTGTCTTCCCGTTCTTCCTTCTTTCCGGTAGGAGAAGAAGAGGTCATGATGACAACGGGTGCAGAGATCGACCCGATAGATCTGTTCTTCGGGAATCCCTTCTTTTTTCATCTCTGTGATATTGATCCCGGCAAGGTCTACCCTCCACTTCCCCCTCCCGCTCGAAGTAGAAAAGAACTCCCACTCCGGGAGAAAGACCTTCTCATCGATCTCATAGCAGCAAGGCCCTATAGATGGACCCAGGGTGATGAGAAGATCCTCCGGCGAGCAAAAGAATTCCTCCTCCATTTTTTTCAAAACCTTCGTCGTGATGTGGAGGGCTGTTCCTTGCCTTCCGGCATGGATCGCACCAATCACTCTCTTTTTTTGATCGACCACAAGGATCGGGAGGCAATCCGCAGTCAGGATACCAAGGAATCTGCTCGGAGAATTTGTAATCAGGGCATCATATTCCAACCGAGAGGGAAGGGTCATGATTGGTTCTTTGAGGAGAAGGATTTGATCTTGTTGCATTTGATCGAGAACGATTAAGCGATTTGGGTCAAAGGCAAAGGCTGTTGCAATTAAATTTTTATTCTGGGAGACAATCTCTTTCCGATCGCCATTCTTATCACTCAAATTGAGTGAATCATAAGGGGAGGGGCTGCCCCCTCCTTTGCGCGTGAGAAAAGCGTGCCGGACCCATTCGTTTTCTGCCATCTCAGGATTTTCAAAATAAGGAAGACGATTTTTCGTTTTCAGAGAGGATCGACTAAGGATATTCACGTTCTATTCACCCTCACCCACGCCCTCTCCCGTCAAGCCTGCCTGCGGCAGGCAGGGGGGAGGGAGAAACTTGCTCTTTGTGAGCGTAACCACTCGAGTACCTCCCTCATATCCTGAGGAAGAGGTGAAACAAATTGGATTTTTTCTCCTGTCCGAGGGTGGCTAATTCCCAATCGTTGGGCGTGGAGAGCTTGACGATTCATTCTTCTCACGTACTCCTTCAACACAGGGTCATGGATCGTCCCAGGCCTTCCTTTTCTCCCGTACAGGGGGTCTCCTAAAATAGGATGGCCCATGGAGGAGAGGTGGACACGGATCTGATGGGTACGACCCGTCTGGGGGAATATCTCAAGGAGAGTGAAACCATTAAGCCGCTCAACCACCTTCCACCGGGTGATTGCGATCCTCCCCCTCTTTGTTCGGGTGGACATCCGTTTCCTCTCACTTGGATGTCTTCCGATGGCAGAATCGACAACACCTTCTTCTTTAGCGAATTGACCGTAGGCGATGGCCAAATAGACCTTCTCTACGGTGCGATTCTTAAACTGCTTGGTCAATTCATGGTAAGCCTCGTCATCCTTAGCAACGACCATCACACCGGAGGTATCCTTATCTAACCGGTGCACGATCCCTGGCCTTAAAACACCATTAATCCCGGCGAGGTCTTTGCAATGATAAAGGAGTGCATTGACCAAAGTGCCCGAAGGGTTTCCGTAAGCAGGATGAACGACCATTCCCGGCGGTTTATCGATAACGATGATCGAAGGGTCCTCATACAAGACGGCGAGAGGAAGAGGCTCTGGCTTCAACAGAAGGGATTCGGGTTTGGGAAGGGTCCCTGAAACCATGTCACCCGCTTTCAAATGGGCGCTCGGTTTGGTCCGTCTCTGATTGAGGAGGATGCTCCCGCCCTCGGTCAGTTTTTTCGCCTGAGAGCGGGAGAGTTTGAGATCGGTTTTTGAGAGAAATTGGTCGATACGGGTTCCGTGATCCTTTTCCGATACTTGAATGGAGAAAGATAATCCCCCCTCTCCCCCCTTTAGTAAGGGGGGGGTGGGGGGATTTGGAAATTTATTTTTTAGGTAATTTTGCGTCATTGCGACTGGAGATGTTTGAAGGCCTTCTCAAGACCAAGGGCCAAAAGAGGGATCTCTTCATCGAGGACAGTTCTCATATCCAAGATTAATCCATCTTTACTGATTCGAGAAATGATGGGGGGGTCTCCCTTTCTTAAATTTTCCTCAAGGTCGTTTACGGAGAAATTGAGGGGTTTGATCGCAAGGACCATCGTCGGAAGTTTCTGAAGGGGAAGGGCTCCCCCTCCCACCTGAGAGACATCCTCCATCAGGGCGAGGTGGGTTCCTTTATCAACCCTTCCCGACAATCTTCTCAGAAGGCGCCTTCCTCTCCTCTTTAAATTGGCCGTATCCAACCCCAACATCCGAAGGGTCGGAATCTCTTCCATCGCCCTCTTTTCGTCGAGGTAGAGGAGAAGGGTAGATTCGAGAGCAGCCAAGGTCAGCTTGTCAATGCGGAGGGCTCTGGTCAATGGATTGATCTTAATGAGATCCAACAAGTTCTTCTTGCCCAAAATGATTCCTGCCTGAGGACCCCCCAAGAGTTTATCACCGCTAAAGGTGACCACATCCACACCGGTTTTGATCGCCTCCTGAACAGTGGGTTCTTTTTCCAATCCAAATTGAGTGAGGTCTACAAAACAGCCGCTTCCTAAATCGTTCAAGACAGGGAGATGATGCTGCCTTCCTAACTGGACGAGATCTTGGAGCGACACATCGGAGGTGAAGCCTATCACTCTGAAGTTGCTGGTATGCACCTTCAAGAGCAGAGCCGTTTGGGAACTGATTGCGTTTTGATAATCACTCAGGTGGGTACGATTGGTGGTCCCAACTTCCCTGAGCGTAGCCCCGCTGCGCCTCATCACATCGGGGATCCGAAAGGTCCCTCCAATTTCTACCAATTCCCCTCTCGAAACAATCACCTCCCTTCCCTCGGCCATGGTATTCAGAGTGAGCAAAACAGCCCCCGCATTATTATTCACCACCAAGGCCGATTCCGCACCCGAGAGACGGCAGAGGATTCCCTCCACGTGGCTGTAGCGACTTCCCCGTTCACCGAGATCGAGGTCATATTCTAAATTGGAATAGGTTTGAGCGATATCGATCATGTGTTGCAGCGCAGAGGGATGGAGAGGCGATCTCCCAAGATTGGTGTGGATCACCACTCCCGTCGCATTGATGAGTGGGCGGAGCCGAAGCCGGACTTGAAGATCAATCTCCTTCTGGAAGAGAGGATAGAGGTATTCGAAGGAAAAGAATTCCTCCTTCAAATCGGAGAATTCTTTCTTGTCGAAAAGTTGTTGGCGGAGTCGCTTCAGTCCATTCCTCACGGCATCGACCACGACCGTCCGGGGATAGGTCCTTAAAAGATCGGCGATCTGTGGCTTTGATAGGATTTCATCAACACTCGGTATCTTACGAAGAACTTGTTGGCGAAGGGACGGAGACATTGGGCTTCCTCCTCATCAGGAGTGTCTTCATAATTTTGAAGAAGTTCATTCGAATGAATCGAGTGGGCCACTCCAATTCCCTTTTCTCGCAGACCGTGGACATGCTGTAGGCACGAAGGGAGTGACGTCCGTTTAAGGTGGACCCCAATAGGAGCTCCCTTTCATTGGCATCCGGAAGGGACATGATCCGGTCGATCTCTTTCATCATCCGAACCGCCCCCTCGATCCGCAATTCAACAGATTCTGCCGTCTTTCGATCAATCAGACCAAATTCGGCCTTCAGGCGATTTAGCCTCTTCCCGGCCTCATAGGTGCTTGCAACGATCTCATCCCGATCCATCCATTCGGTTTCGTAATTGAGGATGTATTTCCAACTGGGGGCCAGCAATGCCTGGCGATGCTCTTCCACCGTCCGATAGAGGAGGCGGTATCCATATTTTTCTGGCGCCTCGAATACGGCACTCCCGGGGTCCAGGAAGGGGGCCAGAGGAGAAATAAAAGGAAGGAGTTTCTTGTAGGATCGAAATCGCTCCAAGAGGGAACGACAATAATCGACGGTCTCCAAGGCCGATAAATAGGTTTGTTTCGGAAGCCCGATCATGAAAAAGAGATCGATCCGTTTGGAGCCGAGATCGACGGCGTCCTTGATCATCCCCTCTAAGGCCTCATTGTTATAAGGCCTTCCAAAGGCTTTCCGAACTTCTTCATCATGAGACTCCGGGGAAATTTCGATATTAAAGTTGGGAACCGCCTCTGCAATCTTTTCCAGTTGAGATCTGGAGGGAGGGATAAAAAATTCAAAGGCGACATGGTTGGTGATCGGCCTCCTCTTCATCTCCTGAAGAAAGGTGAAACTATATTCTTCTCCGGGTTGAAAGACATCGCCGATGATCATGACCGGGGCATGGAGGTGGTCGGAGATATTGAAGATATCCTGAGCCAAAAGCTTGGGATCCCGATAGGCCGGCTTTCTCCGGTTGGCCATTGATCGAAAGGTCTGTGATGAGCCTCCGCAAGTTTTACAATGGTAGATACACCCGCGGCAGGTAAAGACTGCGGTGACCGGATAGGTGTACCAATCGACAAAAGGCTGGTACCCTGTAGGGTCCGCATACCTCACCACTTTCTTCATGATGTGACGGTAGTCGATGGCAATGTCATCGAGAGTCTCCGGAACATAGGTGAGAGGGTTGACTTGAATTCCATTCTTTCCATCCCTAAAGGTGAGGTTCGGGATGTTTTTAAAATGGCCCTTTCCCTTGATCGCTTGCATCAGTTGGAGCAGGGGCTTCTCCGTCGAATCTCCTCTCACCACAAAATCGACGAAAGGGTACTGACGGAGTATCTCTTCGTGATAATAGGTGGCAGAGAGTCCACCGAAGATGACGGGGGTTTGTGGGTGAAACCGTTTGATGATCTCTGCCAGAGCCAATGCTCCCTGGACATGGGCCATCCAGTGGAGATCGATGCCAAAGGCAGCAGGCTTCTTATTCAGGATGAGTCGTTCCACGTCGAAGCGCTCATCCTTCAGCATTTTCATGGCGACATTGATAATCCTCACTCTGAGGCCGTGGCGCTCCAAATATTCGGAGAGACTGGCAAACCCGATGGGGTACATTTCAAAGATTGGAGTGGAAGGGACGACATCGCTGATCGGGCCATAGAGACCTGGACGTTTCCTGAAATCATAAAGGCTTGGAGGATGGAGAAGGATTAAGTCGGTGGCTGCCATCTGAATCATTTTGGGGGAAGAGGTTTTCCCGTTTCCACATATTTCGATTTGTATTCTTCGACCATCTTCAGAATTTCAGGGTGGTCTCTTATCTGTTCATTGAGTGGCGTGATCGTATTCGTAAATTCATTCTTTCCATGGAGTTGTGCAAGGGACCGCTCGGTGTCCTCTTTCGCCTTTCTCCACTGGGCCTTTTCAGCCTCGGAGGCTTGAGTAGAGTTCAATTGGTTATTAAGGTTGTTGAGTTGATTCTCCAGGGACCGTTTGGTCATTGTATTGTAAAAGACGGATCCGTTGTTATGGAGGACAAGATCGAGCCTTCCAGCATACATCCCTTTCGGGGGGGTTTGAACGATGATGGTATTCTTGGTGGGCGGCGGATAGGGAAGATAGATCCCTGTATGACTGCCGAGGATGAGATGAATTCCTGTAACCGCCTGAGCCAGTTCCACATCCTTAGGATAGCTAAGATGGCTCAGGAGGATGATGAAGTCGGCTTTGGGTTGAAGTTCCTTGACGATATTCTGAGCCGTTTCAACGGGAGGTCGGAAGATCAACCCTTTTTTTCGGGGATCCCCCTGGCCTGTAAAAACATCCGGGGAAAGAAGGCTAAAGATCCCTATCTTGAGGCCGTTTATCTCTTTCAGGAGATAAGATCGGAAGAGGAGTTTTCCCGTCTCCTCATCAGAGAGGTTGGAGGAGAGAAAGGGGAAATTGGCTTTCTTCGATATTTCGAGCAGGAACTCTTTTCCAAGGGCCAAATCGTCATCCCCAACACCCATGGCATCGTAACCCATCAGATTGAGACTCTCGATGATAAGCTGAGCTTTCTGAGCGACCATTTTTAACTCATTTTCTTGAATCGGGTTAAAGTATTTTTTAAAAAGGAGATCCCCTGCATCAAAAACAAGAACCCCCTTTTCCTTCTCTCGTATCTCTTTCACCCAAGTTCCCCTCCTGGCCAGACCGCCAAGACGACTCCTCTGGTCTCAGGTTGGGCAGGGTTCGAACTCGCCATTAATATTGTTGCTGTACAGCACGGTGAGCGTCTTCGTTGGTTCTTGGGCCAGGCCGGGGGTACCATTCATCGGCCAATGAAACCCCAGGACAAGAAAGCCTATAAGAAACCATTTCACTTTCATCCCATTTACCTCCAAATAACTAAATAAATTTATACCTCATTCCTCCTTTGAAAACAAGTATTAGTGATTTTAAATCCAATACGGATTTTACATTAACTTCCCCCTTGCCCTTTTTAATTGCTTTGGAGGGATAAAATTGATATTATTATAATAAAAAAATGGGAGATAAATTGAAAATTGCAGATTTAACAATTGAAGAATTGAAAAATATTCTAAGGGAGGTTGTGGAGGAAAAATTTAAGGAATTCCTTTTCGATCCTGATTATGGATTAGAATTAAGGGAAGAGATTGAAAAAAGGTTAATCGAATCAATTTCCTCGAAGGAGAGGATTCCTTTAGAGGAGGTTAAGAAAAGGTTGGGATTGAGTGAAGTATAGAGTTGATTTTACTCCCCAGGCCCTCGAAGATGTTTCAAAGCTCGATAGGTTTATATCTGAAAGGGTTATAAAAAGGCTGGAATGGTTGTCACAAAATATTGAGCTTATTAATCCCCAAGCCCTCAAGGGAAGTTTCAAGGCATGTTTAAGCTTGTAGTTAGGGATTGGAGGATTATTTATACTGCTGACTTTGCTAACAAACTCATCACGGTTCATCTTGTTGGACATCGTAAAGAAGTTTACAAAATATAAAAGACCAACCCCCCGAATCCAAAGGATTGGCTATTTACCATTTCAAAGAAAAGAAGGGATTCGTCGGGGAGATCGTCGATAGAAGTATCATTCTTTAGAAGAAATGAATTCTTGTAGAAGATATACGGAACGAGGGGGATTGAAAATTAATTGACAAATGAAGATGTGATCCTCTTTCTCTCCTTAATAATTCTTTTGACATCAATAAGTTAAATGTGTATAGTTTCAGCACAGGAAATACGTCAACGGATACTATGGCTCTTAATTGATGATCTATTGAAAAAGCATCCCCAAGGGGGTTCGATATGAAAGGTGAAACTCAAAGGCCTATTCTCCAAAAGGGAATGGGCTTTTTTATTTTTTAAAAATAGGTGAAAAGAGTTCCATATGCCAGCAATTACGTCCCTTGAAGATTTAAAGGCTGCCCAGAAAGATTTTCTGGTAAATTTGAGAAGGAGAAGATAGATGGAACCGACCAATAGAAAGATTCAGGCCCTGGTTGATATGTTTTTAAATCAGGAATTATTATTGCCTGAGATGCAGAGAAAATATGTATGGAGGTCTACCCAAGTGAGAGATTTGATAGATTCAATATACCGTGATTACCCCTCAGGTTCCATACTTATTTGGGAAACGGAAAACCTACCCGAGGTTAAAACACATACTTTCGAAAAGACAAGTCAGCTTCCTATTGGGAAACGATTACTGCTTTTAGATGGGCAGCAAAGGGTTACTTCCCTCGCAAGTATTTTAACCGGAAGAAATGTCCGTATAAAAGAAGGGACAAAGATAAAAGAGAAATTTGTTGATATTTTTTTCAATATTGATCATCCAGAAGAAGATGTAAAAGAGCGCAAAGAAACACCGAGATTTGAGATTGGGGATTTTGTTGAGGCAAAGTGGAAAGATCAAGAATTTTATCCGGGAAGAATATTAAGAGTTGGAAGCAGAGGATATTATATTGTTTATGATGATGGTGAAGAGGGATGGTCTGATGAGATTCAAGATCTTGGTGAAGAAAATAAAAGAGCATTATTTTTCCAGATAAAGAACAGGAAGGTTGAAAATAAGCCCAATTGGATCTCTGTTACAAAACTTTTTAAGGAAGGTGTCGGTTCGGTTTTAAGAAAGTTAAAAATAGGGGCAGACAACCCTAATTTTGATAAGTATAACCAAAGGCTCAATCAATTATATAGCAGGAGGGATTCATATTTGTATCCGATTCAAATTATAAGAGATAAATCATATAACGAAGTTACTGAAATATTTATCAGGGTGAATTCTTCGGGGACAAGGTTAAGGAGCTCAGATTTAGCACTTGCACAGATTACTTCAGCGTGGCCTGGCTCGATGAAATTATTTGAAAGTTTCGTTGATCAATGCATTGGAAAAGATTTCTATATAGATGAAAATTTTCTTGTAAGATGCTTAATCTGTATTGCTTCAAATCAAGCAAAATTTAATGATATGGGTCGAATTTCATCTGAAAAATTAAAAAATTCATGGGAATTAACAAAGAAAGGAGTAGAAAAAACTATAAATTTTTTGAAAAATAACGCCCTTGTTGATAGCTCCGCACTATTACCTTCACCAATGTTATTAATACCGCTTGTTTATTACGCGTCAAAGGAGGATCTGTGCCAAAATCATGAAGCCGAGAATGGGTTTCTGTATTGGTTTTATAATGCGGCGATTTGGGGGAGATACAGTGCTTCTATGGAATCTAGGCTTACCCAGGATTTGGCAGCATTATCAAATAAACAGCCTTGGGATATACTAATTGATAACACGTGGCAACTTGTAGGGGAGAACAGGAGAATCAGTATTACAGATATTAGAGGCAAGAACATAAATAATCCACTTTTCTTTATGATTTATGTTTTGGCACGAAAGAATAAAGCACGAGATTTGGAGACGGGTGATATTATTAATTATACAAATTTTGGGAAAAATAATGAAATTGAGCATGATCATATTTTTCCCAGATCAAAATTAGATTCATTTTTAAAGCAAAAAATAGAGAAGGATTCTGAACGTAAAAAGATCATCAACGAAATTGCAAATATTGCATTCATGACAAAGAAAGGTAACATAATAAAAACAAATGACGATCCAGCTATTTATTTCCCAAAAGTATTTAAGAAATATAAGGGCGAAGACTATTTTAGAAGACAACAAATTCCTTACGAACCACATCTATTGGATTATGCGAAATATGAGGAGTTTTTGGATAGAAGGGCCGGAATGATCAAGGATGAAATAAACGGATTCTTAGATAGTTTAAGGTGAAAGTATTGTCATGCTTCCACTAATTTATCTGCGGTTCGATCCTCTACGTACAACCTCAAAAGTTTGGAAATACCCCGAATGTTCCATTCATGAAATCAACAAACTTACTTATAACAGTCTTTTATGGGAATCGGAGTATTAGGGCAAATGGCTCGAATCGAACTTCAGCAGTCCGTATTGGACCTTCTTAAGAACCTTCGAGGCTTGGAGCCACTCAAAAAATTGTTTTGGTCTGAGTTGAGCTACGAGAGGATCAACCAACCGCTCTCTCGCCGTGGGTGGACAGACACGGCAGCGAGTGCTTTGACTGAAGACCCCGTCCTTTTTGCAGGGGGCGGAGAGAACAATGAATTCCATGTGATCTATGCCCGTCTGGCATCAGATCGATTGTCGCTGGGACAAGAACGGCCTGTTGCTTCCAGACTTCTCCGAGACCATCCTTATACCCTCTTTGTTTTTTCCAATTCTGCCCAGGACAGGTGGCACTTCATTAACATCAAATATGAAACGGAAACCGAAAAGCGCCGTCGTTTCCGGCGCATCACCATTGGGCCAGAGGAACGGCTTCGGACCGCTTCTGAAAGGCTTTCGTTGCTTGACCTGGGAGCCATTGGTCGCGATCTCTTTGGACTATCCCCCTTAGCCATTCAGGAACGCCACGATGAGGCCTTCGATGTTGAGGCAGTCACCAAACAGTTCTTCGGTGAATACAGGATTGTCTTTGACCTTCTCCAACAGGATCTCTCCAAGCAGACGAAAGACAAATCCTGGGCTCATGACTATGCGCTACAATTCCTCAACCGCTGTATGTTCCTCTACTTTATTCAGCGGAAGGGGTGGCTGGGAGAAGACAGAGAATTTCTGAGGACTTTCTGGGAAAGCTACCGGGCAGTGGACCAACCGCCAAATTCCTTCGTCAATAAATGGATCAAGGTCCTGTTTTTTGAAGCGTTTAATAGAAAGTTTCACGGGGGCCACAGGCATTTTCCGGGGAAGATCAAAGACACGCTTTCCCGGGCTCCTTTCTTGAACGGCGGCCTATTCACTGAAAATGAACTCGATACGAAACATGATTTCTTGGTGACGGATAACCGGTTTGAGCAGATCTTCAAGTTTCTTGAGCGCTATAATTTCACCATTGCGGAAGACAGTCCCCTGGACCAGGAGGTGGCGGTCGATCCTGAGGTGATCGGAAAGGTCTACGAAAGCCTTGTTAATATTTCTGAGGAAGCGGACGAACGGGGCGACGCGGGGATCTTCTACACCCCTCGGACTGAAATCGACCTGATGTGCAGGCTTGCCCTTGTGGATAATCTTTCCAATCATCTCGGAAATGAAAACAGAAGCCTCCTCTATCAGTTGATATTTGCCCTTGAGCCCGATGAGAAAGCAGATGCGGATAAAGCATTTTCCGATGCGAAGTTATGGCCATCCCTTAATCATCGGCTGCATGAGCTGACCGTGCTGGATAAGGCCTGTGGTTCCGGGTCATTTCTCGTTGGGATGCTCCATATTCTCGACAATCTTCAGGAGAGAGCCAATCGGCATCTCAACCTCAAAGAAACGCCATACGACAGAAAAAAGCGGATCATCGGCCAATCTCTTTACGGCGTAGACGTCATGGACTGGGCATGCCACGTCGCTGAACTCCGCCTGTGGCTTGCTCTTGTAGTTGATGCCGACTTGACCAGCGAGGAGCTCCACATACGGCGTGAACCGCTCCTGCCCCATTTCACCTTTAAGATCCGGTGCGGTGATAGTCTTGTCCAGGAGGTGGGAGGGATAAATTTTGGCCATATTCGGGCAGCCCGGGACATCCCAAAAGAAATTCAAAGCCGAATTGTGAAACTCAAAACCGAGAAGCTGAAATTCTATGACAACGATCCCGATTGCCATTTCAAATCGCCCGATCAGGTAAAAAGGGAAGAGCTTCGTCTGTTCCAGGATATCCTTGATGCAAGACACCATAAGGTTCAAGAAGAGATCAAATCCCTCCGCAGAAAGATTGAAGGGCCTATCGAACGCCAATTAAGACTGGATGGTAAAGTCGAAGAGAAACCTCATCAAATTGCCCTCGATTCTGTTTTGTGGCAAAAACAGATAGAATCGTTAACAGAAGACCTGGAGCAAATAGATCGGGCGCGGTCTGCTCTCAGAACGACTCGCGAGATCCCCTTTGTCTGGGATATTGCCTTTGTCGAAATCTTCGAGAGTGAAAAGGAAGGCTTCGACATCGTTATCGGCAATCCGCCTTATGTGAGGCAGGAAAACATTGCCGATCCTCATCTCTCCCGTGAGGACGTTACGACCGAAAACAAAAAGGAATATAAAACCAAATTGGCCCGCTCCGTTTACCAGGCTTTCCCGAATTTCTTTAGCTATAGAACGGAAACCGATACCGCAGCGCACAAACTGGACGCAAAAAGCGACCTGTATATCTATTTTTATTTCCGTGGCCTTTCTCTCCTAAACCCAAAGGGTTCGTTCTGCTTTATTACCTCAAACTCCTGGCTCGATGTTGGATACGGAAAGGATTTACAGGAGTTTTTGTTGAAACATAGCCACATCAAAATGATATTGGATAACCAGGCCAAACGCTCTTTTGCACAGGCCGATGTTAACACGGTGATAGTCCTTTTGTCGTCACCTGATGATAGCCGTGATTGGGCCTCGGGAAAAACCGCGCGGTTTGTAATGTTCAAAGTGCCCTTCGAGCATATTCTATCACCGATCATCTTCGATGAAATCGAGGCAGCTAACGACCGTAAGAGCACACCCGAATACCACATCTCCCCAGTCGGTCAGAATGTCTTGCTGGAAGGAGGGTGGGAATGGCCTGATGATGTTTCGGAGGAAACAAAAAAACGGTTTGGGCAAACCTTGAAGGGAAGCAAATATGGGGGCAACAAATGGGGTGGGAAATATCTTAGAGCACCAGATATCTATTGGACGATTTTGGAAAAAGGAAAAGGTAAACTGGTGCGCTTGGGTGATATTGCTGAAGTGACGATTTGGGATTAAGACGGGTGCCAATGAGTTTTTCTATCTTGATGAAGCAAAGATAGCAATGGGAAATTGAACAAAGGTTTTTGAAGCCAGTCATTGTTAGCCCAAGAGAATGCAATCGATTTTTGTTGAACCTGACAGATTGAAATTCAAGTCTTTTGTGTGCATATGTAAAAGAAAGATTAGAGGGCACATAGGCATTGAAATATATTGAATGGGGTGAATCCAAGGATTTCAACGCTGAGGCCTAGCTGCAGAAACGAAACGTGGTATGACCTGGGAACAAGAACTCCTGCGAAAATACTTTGGCCAATGATTCATAATGATAGACCTGGTGTTTATTTGAATCAAAATGGAGTCCTCGTTGATCACAACTTATTTGAAATTATCACTAATTCAAATTTAGAAATCTGGGCTTCTCTTTTTTGGACTGGACAAATCATTTTCCGTGAACTTTATGGCCGTGCAAACCTTGGGCAAGGAGCACTAAAAACTGAGGGTCACGACATCAAACAGCTAATAGTTATCGATCCACAGAATCTTCAACTGAACCTTGCAAGAAATCAAACATGCTATTGCGAAGTATTTCTAAGAGGACATCCAAAAGCATCAGAAGAGGTAGGATTGAACTCCTTGCAACTAATGCCCATCCTATGCAGACCTGTTCTTGGAAGTTAGGTTCGCGTACTGGATAAATCTACGAGGGAAGAGTTGCTCGGTAGCATAAGAGTTTATCAATTGGCTGACTGTCCCATAGTCGATACCCAAAAAAGAAAGGAGGATATGGATGCAATGGACTGAAAGAAGCTGTGCCAACGAGACTTTTATTACCGTTAATCTGAAGATCCATCATACGAGATCGTCATGCTGACTCTATACATATTGAAGGGCTTTGCACCGAAACACTGGGCCTTACTCAGGGTGAACAGGATGCTGTGTATGAAGCAGTTATTAACCTGGTAGAAACACGGCTCAAGAAGGCAATCAGCCTTGACCCCAAGGACCGTCAAAAACGTTCAGTGATGGGAAACGGTGCTGAGGATTAGGGAAGGTGACAAATAAGATCGAAAACCAGGAAAAGAGGGAGCGCTTTTATCTCGAAAAGTTTTTGGAAGCGTTCCGGATAACAGTTGAGTCCATTCAGCGTGGCGCGAATCCGCCTGATTTCATCCTTACTCAGGCAAAGAAGCAGATCGCTGTTGAAGTTACAGAATTTCACTCGAATGCTGCCGGACCTGGTGGTCGCCCACGCCGACTTATTGAGGAAGAATGGGCAAAACTGCAACAAGTGATGAAACGAGAGAGGAAGCACTATCCAGACCTCGATAACATCTCAGGATTACTGTTTTTCAAAAAGTTGTCGGTGCCATCACGTGTTGAGTGTCCGCAATTTGTAAGAGAATTAGCTGGATCACAAGAGAGATTTTCTCGAGGTTTATTGAAGTCTTTAAAAAAGATCTTAGGCGGGGATTTGGGCATGGCTCTTTTGGTAAAAATTACTCCTTTACTAAAAAAGTACCTAAAAAGGCTCCATCTTGCAAACTGTAAATTGTTACATCACTGTGGGAATGGAGAATTGCTGGAATATCAGCCGTGTCTGTGGGTTGAACGAGTCAGAAATGAAGAAGACTATTTCGAGAAAGTTAAAGATCCGCGTCCCAAAGATGTTTCAGAAAATTGGCTTTTGATCGTGAGCGGGCACCAGTTATCACAATCCGTGGGGTTACCAGGATGATGAAGAACAAACTGAACGCCTTTCAAGAAGTTAATGAAAGGCTTTGAAAACCGGGCCGTATGATAAGGCGTTTATCAGTATATGAAATTTGATCGAGTCTTACATTGGGAGCCTTCCAATGGATAGAATTAAGAGAAGCGCGCTTTGCCAACAACCGGAAACCTGGCAAAGAAGGAGAATGGAATGCCCACGCATGACATCATTGACAACCGTAATGAGAAGTTGGTTGACCACATCAATCGCATCCTCGGTTCAACCGGAGCAGCACGGTTCGCAGTGGGATACTTCTTCCTCTCTGGCCTGACCAGCATCGCTGAAAAGCTGGCAAAGGTTAAGGAATTGCGTTTGCTTATAGGTAACACCACTAATCGAGAAACTTTGGAGCAGATGGCCGAAGGCTACCGTCGATTGGAACTCGTGGCTGAAGCCACTGAGGCCCAAAATTACCCGAAGAGGACCGAAACCAAGCGGATGTCAGGTGAAACTGCTGAAAACATCCGCTCCTCTATTGAACTGATGGACCAAACAGATGAAGACGAAAATCTGGTCAAGACGCTTGTTCGAATGATCGAAGAGAAGAGGCTCAAAGTCCGTGTCTATACAAAAGGGAGAATGCACGCCAAGGCATACATTTTCGACTACGGGACAGTCTACGACGGAACCGGAAAGCCTGTGGATCGTCACGAGAATGGTATAGCTATCGTAGGGTCATCTAACCTCACACTGTCTGGTGTTACCCACAATACCGAACTCAACGTGGTCGTCCAGGGAAACGACAATCACGCCGAATTGGTCCGTTGGTTCGAGGATCTTTGGAAAGAGTCTCAAGATTTCGACGAAGCCTTGATGCAGGAGATGAAGCAGTCCTGGGCTGTCGTCCCAGTCCGTCCTTACGACATCTATATGAAAACTCTCTACACGCTGGTCAAGGATCGGCTGGAAGGAGAGGAAGACAAAGACATCCTCTGGGACGACGAGATCACCAAACGATTGGCTGACTTCCAGAAAGTAGCTGTCCGGCAGGCCATACAGATAGTTCGCGATTATGGCGGGGCATTCATCGCCGATGTTGTAGGTCTTGGAAAAAGTTATATCGGAACCGCCATTGTGAAACACTTCGAGCGTACCGAACATGCGCGACCAATCATCATATGCCCTGCTGCACTGGTGGATATGTGGGACCGCTACAACGAGGTTTATCAACTCAATGCTCGTGTCCTTTCAATGGGTTACCTAAAGGAAGACGATGATGGTACGGCTAAGTTTCTTCTTGAGGATGTAAAGTATCGTGACCGGGATTTTGTGCTGATAGACGAGAGTCATAATTTGCGCTATCCTGATACGCAACGATATAAAGTGGTTCAGGCTTTTTTAGCCACAGGACGGCGGTGTTGTTTCCTAACTGCAACTCCTCGCAACAAGAGTGCATGGGATGTGTACCACCAGATCAAGCTTTTTCATCAAGATGACAAGACTGACCTGCCCGTGAACCCACCGTCCTTGAGGGAATATTTCAAGCTTATCGAGCATGGTGAAAGGAAGTTGCCGGATTTACTTTCCAACCTACTCATACGGCGGACCCGTAATCACATCTTACGCTGGTACGGTTTCGATGCAGAGACCCATCAACCTGTCGATCCTTCACGGTTTAGGGAATATCTGGATGGAAAGCGAAGGGCATATGTTTTTGTGGGTGGGCGACACCAATTTTTTCCCAAGCGAGAGTTGGATACTATCGAGTACAGCATTGAAGAAACCTACCAGGGTCTCTATCAACAATTGCGCAAATACTTAGGCAAATCCCGCAAGGGCATTACCCGCCAAGCCACCAGTGGACGAACTGACCTATGCACGTTATGGTCTATGGCACTATGTCATCAAGGAAAAGCAACGGCGGGAACCCTATGCCAGCCTGCATCGGGCTGGTGCCAACCTCCGAGGATTGATTAGGGTGTTGTTGTTCAAGCGGTTTGAGTCGAGTGTTTTCGCATTCAAAGAAACGATAGATAAACTGCTAAAGGTACATGAACGATTTCGAGAGGCTCTATCACAGGGATTTGTCCCCGCAGGAGAAGACGCACAGGCAATTCTTTATGAGCCAAACCAGGCTGAAGAACAAGACTTAATGGATGCTCTTCGTAAAATTTCGGGGCGATACGATATAGCGGATTTCGACCTCGAATGCCTGCAAGAGCACATTGACCATGACATTCAGCTCCTCAAGAAGATTCAGACTCTGGTTAAGCCTATCACTCCAGACAAAGATAATAAACTTCAGACTCTCAAGAAGTGGATGAAGGAGAAACCCCTTAAAGATGGTAAACGGCTGATATTCACCCAGTATGCCGATACAGCACGTTACTTATTCGATAACTTGAACCCTGGGGGCAAACTGAAAGATGTCGAAGTCATTTTTAGCGGCGATAAGAGCAAGGCTCGTGTTGTGGGTCGTTTTGCGCCGAAGGCCAACCCTGAATATAAATTCCAATCTGGGGAATCGGAACTGTTTACTGTTATTGCTACGGATGTTCTGGCAGAAGGTTTGAACCTCCAAGACTGTGATAAGGTTATTAATTACGACCTGCACTGGAATCCGGTGAGGCTTATACAACGCTTTGGCCGCATTGATCGGATCGGGTCTGATTATGATGTTATCTATGGTTTCAACTTTCTCCCAGAGATCGGTATCGAGCGAAACCTGGGGTTAAGGCAGAAACTAAAAAACCGAATCCAGGAAATCCATGACACCATTGGAGAAGATTCGGCCATCCTTGATCGCTCCGAACAACTCAATGAAGAGGCCATGTACGCCATCTATGAAAAGAAGGGTGGGCAGTTAAGCCTATTTGAGGAGGAAGAAGAGGAGTTTCTGGATCTCAACGAGGCAGAGGAAATTCTGAGACAGTTGAGGAAGGAAAGCCCTGCTGAGTATGAGCGAATCGCTAACCTGAGAGATGGCATTCGCACCGTTAAACCATCATCAGCAAAGGGGTTATACGTGTTCTGTCAGGCCGGACGCTACCAACAGTTGTTCCTTTTGGATGAAAAAGGGGATGTTAAATCAAGAGACATTCCGCGTGTCCTTGGAGTAATCAAGTGTGGACCAGACATGGCAGGAAGCACGTTGCCGTCTGGCTATAACTCGGCTGTCATGCGTGTGAAGCGCCAATTTACCGAAGAGGTCAAACACCGTCAGACTGAACGTGAGCACACTCTCTCGCTAACGCATGGTCAACGTTACACCCTTCGGGAAATGCGTGTCCTCTTTGAGGCAATAACAGATGAAGACTTAAAGGCACAGATCAATATCTTAGAGAAAGCCTTTCGAGGGACAATCACAACAGCCATCAACCGAGAGCTAAACTTTTTACGTCGGAATGGGGTTACTGGCCAGGAACTATTGAAGAACCTAACACGAATTTACCACCAACATAGTATGCGGGAATTCCTTGATCGCCGGGGACTACAACTCGAAGACCACCCAATTCCAAGGATTGTTTGCAGCGAGGGATTGGTGTAAATAAACTCGTTTAGCGAAGTATCTTGTATCTTGGCATATTCTATTCAGTAATGGGGCGGCGGAGCCATCCTATTTAGTGTGTTTTACACAGTCCAGGGATTGGGGATCGGCCGCTTATAGCCTTTTTGTGCGGCTAAAAGATCGAGATGGAGGGTGGCGAGATCCTCCAAGGAGGGATCTGACTCTTCTAAGTTTCGCAGGTCAATCGTTTTGATATACTGGTGACATTTTTCGCAGAGATCGATGCGATAGGCTTCCTCTCCCTCCGCATAAAGATATTGGAGAGATTGCTGTTCTTTGCTATTGCAGAAGGGACAGATGAGTCGTTCGATTCGCCATTGAAATCCGCAATAAGAGCAGAGGAGATACCGTTTTCCCACTTCTTCTCTTAGTAGACTTAGGAAGGGAAGAGAGCCGCACACGGGACAATACCCTTTCAGCCAGGTTTCAGGATTGATATGATTGCCAAGTTGTTCCCTCGCGGCCTCAATCGAAGGTTTGGTGCTGCCCAGGAGTAGAAATGAGAAGACTTTCTTGTCCAGTCCGGATTCAGCAGCCACCTCTTCAATCTTTTTCTCCTTGACTCCTTTTTTTAATAGCTTCCTCAAGTCTATTCTTCTATTTTCGATGGCCTGTTCAATTTTTCTTACCTGCTCTGCCATATGGGGGTTTGCATCTTTTCCGATCCGACAGATGGACTGAAAGAGTTCCACGGATCCCTCAACATCCACGGGGAAATCTTCTTTCTGAATCAATGAGAACCCTTCTTTGGTCAAGAGTTCCTTCCACTCCTTCCTGAGTCGTACGGGATTAATTTTTAAAGAAGCTTTTACTTGATCTTGTGCCTCTCTAACCTTTTGGTAGAAGTCTAGAATCTCTCCATAGCCGGGTCTCTTCTTTTTAATCTGCTGAATCCTCTCTCTTAACTTTTTCAATGTTTTCTTCCTTTTTCCAAAATCTTCCCGTTCCTTCACCCTCACCCCAACCGCTCCGTCGCTAAAGCGATGGAGCGTCAGCGACCTCTCCCATCAAGGGAGAGGGAGAAATTTGCTGTTAGTGAAGGAGAAGTCCTGAAAAAAACGGGCTTGTTTCGAGACTCCCGATCGAAACAAGCCCTGGGTTCACACCCCCCTTTTTCAGGGTTTTATCCGATCATATTGCGAAGGCCGTTTAAAGGTTGAAAGATGCGTTTGAGAGCCATCTTTCTTGTGATTCCAATCGTATTTTCTGCCACGGCAAACTTGTGATACTTTTTAGGATCATCCACGAGGAGATAGATGGCCCGGATATCGTCGGCATTGGCCAGCATGGCATCCTTATAAACACCTTGCACCTCTTTCAGCCTCTTGTTTGCCATCTCAAGCATGGCATTCCTGTCACCGAAGTTCATCGTCCCCGTTGGACAAGACTTTACACACGCCGGCAGCAGTCCCTCTTTAATTCGGTCAATGCACATCGTGCATTTCGCCATCCCCCCAACCTTCTCATCCCTTCTTGGAATATCATAAGGACAAGCTTCTCTGATGGTCTTGAAATCTGCTGCCTTCACCTTTACCTTCGGATTGAAAATCACCGCACCAGTGGCTTCATCTTTGGCGATGGCTTTCGACCCTAAGGATTCAGCCGTTGCCTTGCAGGGTGGTTCAATACAGTGTCTGCACTGATCTGCAAAGAAATACCATTTCGTTTTTCCACCCTCTTCTAACTCACTGAATCTCACCAATTTATATGTAAAAAAGGAGAGATCAACCGGGTTCTGGTGACTTCCGCGTTGGTAGGTCTTGGTTCCTGGATTCTTATTCCACTGTTTGCAGGCAATCTGACACCCCCGGCATGCCGTGCATTTCGTTGTATCTATAAAAAAGGATTTATCTGCCATTTAAGTCACCTCCTTTAACTCTTGGTTGTTTTCTTGGCCGGTTGCTGGGCCATTTTTTTGACATTGGCCATAAACGCTTTCGATTCCGGAATCATGGTATTGGGGTCCCCGATCGTAGGCGTCAACAAGTTGGCACTATCTCCACCATCCTTGGGATGAATCCAGCCGAAATGCCATGGCAACCCAATCTGGTGAACAGTATTGCCAGCAATATTGAAGGGTTTAAGGCGACAAGTGACAATGGCCACGGCCCATAACTTACCTCGGGGAGTCTCCACGATCACCTTGTCACCATTTTTAATCTCTTTCAGTTTGGCCAATTCCTGACTCATCTCGCAAAACATTTGAGGCTCAGCCTCAATGAGCCAGGGCAGCCATCTGGTCAAGACTCCGGTTTGCCAGTGCTCGGTCACCCGGTACGTGCTGCAGACAAAGGGATATTTGGGGTCGCAGGTGGTGAATGTATCCGGACCTCCCTCAAAGATTCTGATGACCGGATTGATCCTTTGGCTGGACATGATGTTCTTCTCAATCGGGCATTCGAGAGGTTCGTAATGTTCGGGGAATGGCCCATCTTTTAATCCCGGTCCGAAGATGGAGGCTACCCCGTCAGGTTTCATAATAAATGGATAGATGCCATTGGTGCCCATTGGTGGTTGCGGTCCATCTGGAATATCACCCATCCATTTCTTTCCCGTCGCATCCCATTTCAGCAAAGGCCGTTTCGGATCGCGTGGATTCCCATCCAGATCAACAGAGGCGCGGTTATAGATAATTCGTCGGTTGACTGGCCAACACCATGACCACTCTGGATATAAACCTAACCCAGTTGGGTCAGTCTTCTTTCTCCGAGCAGCCATGTTTCCAGCCTCGGTATAACTGGCCGAATAGAGCCAGTTGCCACTGGAGGTCCGACCATCATCGAGCAGGTAAACAAAGCTTGGGACCAGAGTTCCCTTTTTGTATGCTTTCTTATCTACCGGATGTTCAGGTATATCTTCGAGGAAATAACCATTAATTTCTTTCGCCACCTTGTGAATATCGAAATGACCGTTGGTCTCATAGTCCCACTTCAAATTTAAGATGGGGTCTGGAAATGCCCCTTTTTCTTTCTCATAAAGGGCTCGAACCTTTTTAAACAACTCATACATGATATCCCCATCGGGTTTGGCCTCTCCAGGTGGATTTGTTGCTTTATAACGCCATTGCATCCAGCGTCCGCTGTTGCTAATACTACCTTCTTTTTCCATGGAGGCAGCACAGGGTAGTACGAAGACCTCAGTCTTGATCTTTTTAGAATCCATACCTGGTCCCATCCAGAATGAACCCGTTTCGCTGTCAAAGACATTGACGTTGACCAACCAATCCAACTTGGTCATGGCCTGACGAACTTTACCAGCATTCGCACCTGAACAGGCAGGATTCATGCCCCACGCAAAAAATCCAGTGAAGCTTCCCTTATACATCTCGTCAAAGAGATTCAGCCAAGAAGCATCCTGCGTAGGGTCCAATTTAGGCATCCATGCATATCCGAAATCCCTCTCCTTAGTGGCCTTGTCCCCATACATCGATTTTAATAGGCTGGCCAGATACTTGGGACGGTTCTTCCACCAGTTCAGGCTCCGTGGATCTTTGGAAGCCGGGGTGGTCTTGTTATAATCCGCAAGAGTTTCCCATTGAGCCCGAGGCGTTGGTAGATATCCAGGGATGATGTGGAACAACAAAGCTTGGTCGGTTGAACCCTGGACATTCGACTCTCCTCGAAGGGCATTAACCCCGCCGCCAGCAATCCCCATATTCCCGAGAAGTAACTGGATGATACACATGGCACGGATATTCTGCACGCCCACTGTATGCTGGGTCCAGCCCATAGCATATAATTCGGTACCCGCTTTGTCTGGGGCCCCGGTTGAGCCATAGGTTTTATAAACCTTTTCGAGGTCGTCTGTTGAGGTTCCGGTGATCTGAGAAACCTTCTCCAGCGTATAACGGGAATAATGTTTTTTCATGAGCTGTAAGACACACCGGGGGTTTTGCAGAGTCATATCTCCTTTTGGAATCCCCTGTTCATCCTTTTCAAAAGCCCAAGTCGAAGCATCATAGGCTCTTTTGCTTGGATCATAGCCTGAAAAAAGACCATCATCAAAATCATACCTGGGATTAACAATAGAGGGAGCATTCGTATAATTTTTAACATAAAATTCATCATAGAGATTATTATCCAGGATGTATTTAATCATCCCGCCAAGGAAGGCGATATCTGTTCCAGAACGGAGCCGTACAAAGATATCAGCCTTGGTTGAGGTTCTGGTAAACCTTGGATCGACATGGATGAAGATTGCGCCCCTTTCCTTAGCTGCCTGGACCCATTTAAAAGAGACAGGGTGGTTTTCGGCAACATTGCCGCCCATGTTCAAGATAACATCAGAATTTCGAAAATCGATATAATGATTGGTCATTGCACCGCGTCCGAACGACTCTCCCAGAGCCGCTACAGTGGCGCTGTGTCAGATACGGGCCTGATGTTCGATATAGATAATACCTAAGGATCTCAAAAATTTCTGATAAAGCCAACATTCCTCATTATCCATCGCTGCACTTCCCACCGAAGCAATACCATTGGTTCGGTTGACCACCTGCCCTTTGGCATTCTTCTCCATGAAGCTTGCATCCCGATTCTTCTTGATGTTGGCGGCGATCTTGTCCAAAGCCCATTCCCAGCTGACCTCTTTCCAAGCATTACTGTAAGGAGCGCGATAACGAACCTTCTTCAATCGGTTATCATTGACGGCAATCTGATAGAGAGAAGATCCTTTGGCGCAAAGGGCCCCTTCATTGATAGGGTGATCAGGATCCCCCTCGGAATTGATCACCTTGCCTTTGGCGTCGGTATGGACGATAATTCCGCATCCGACAGAACAATAGCAACAGACGGTAGTGGTTTCTTTAGCCCCTTTAATTCGGAGCTCCTGGGCGTAAACCTCTACTGGAGAGAGGTCGAATCCCAGGCCACCCATCACCGTCCCTGCCGCTGTGGCTCCGGAGATCTTTAAAAATGTTCTTCGGGTAATTTTCATAGATATCTTTTGACCTCCTTTCTCAAAATTTCTCCTATTTTTCCTTCCTTTGTTTCATCGAAAATTATTGAGCAAAACTGAATTGAGTTGGAGCAGAATAAAGTCAAAATTAAAACCTTGTGCAAGATACCACAAAAGATTTTTTTGTCAAGGGGAAAATTAGACTAATCTATGTTATTACAATTGCTTACATTTTATTTCTAATTATTACTTATAACTACAATTTAAGCCTTTCTCTCCTTAAGGATAACCTTGCCACGGAAATCAGGGTCATCCGCCTACGCGGGAGACCACGCCTGCGCGCGGTAACGGACCTCGGCGTGCAAGCACGGCCTTGGGCGGGAGTACGTACCTCCGGATAGGAACCCTTTCAGGGATGGATCGACTATGCTTCGGCGGATTTCGCTCACCGGCGGATGACCCACCGAAGCCTCGGCGCTTGCGCGCCGAAGCGCTTCAGCGCCCAGGGGCGCAGGTGGGTATGGTTTTCAAAAACCACAGGCTTGCCCGTGGAGCTCCATCGATATAAAAACGTATATGACGCCTACACCGTAAGCTTTCTTTTCAAAATGAATTCCGTTATAATTTTTGACATTTATTGATAAGTAAAATCCGAGGAGATAAGAGATGAAAATAATCAGATCGAGAGGAGCGGAGATATTCGATATTGAATTGGAGAAAGACCTTCTGTCCAAGAACAGGAGTCTGGCTAAAGAAAACAGGAAGAGGTTTGATCGTTCAAACATATTGGCCGTTGACATCCTGGGTTCAATCGGTTCAGGGAAGACTTCTTTGATCAAGTCGGTTTTAAAGAGACTTGGAATGGGTAAGAAAGTGGCAGTCATTGCGGGTGACCTAACAACCACCATTGACGCACAGAGAATTGAAGAAGAGGGTGCCCGTGTCATTCAGGTCAATACCGGAAAGGAATGTCATCTGGATGCCAATTTGATTCGTCAGGCGATGAACAAAATGAAACTTGATGGTGTCAAACTCCTCTTCATCGAAAATGTGGGAAACCTCATCTGTCCAGGAGAGTTTCCCTTAGGAGCCCATAAGCGACTCGTTGTCACGTCCGTGACTGAAGGGCCCTATACTCTTATGAAGCATCCTTACATCTTTAAAGAAGCGGATGTGATCGTGCTCAATAAGGTCGATCTCGCCCAGGCAATGAAGGTAAGCCCGTCCCAGTTGGAAAAGGATGCAAAGAAGATCAATCCTCGTGTTCCCTTCATCAAGACCAATGCGCTCCGTGGAATTGGAATACCAAAAGTCATCAATGCACTTGGGTTAAAGCCCTAACCATGCATGAGTTTTCCATATCTTCTGAGATTGTAAAAACTGTTCTCGATACGGCGGAAAACAATAATGGGAAAAGAGTTCTTTCCATCCAGCTGGAGATCGGTGAATTAACTCTCCTCAACGTGGAACAGGTCACTTTCTGGATTCATGAATTGTTCAAAGGATCAGTGGCCGAGGGAGCAAAGGTGAAAGTAAAAACGATTAAAGCTCGCATCAAGTGCGAATCCTGTGGATACAAAGGAGGAACAGCCTCCGATCAACAGGATCATTTCCAGCATTTTATCTCTTACTCCTGTCCCAAATGCGGTTCGTTCCAAATTAAGGTGGAAAAGGGGCGGGAGTGTACTCTCAGAAGAATTCAAGTAATGAAATAGATTTCAAATCCCCCTTCCTCCCCCTTTGCTAAAGGGGGAAAGAGAGGGATTAGCAAATCCTTGGGTACTGCCCTCCTGTTAACATATCGAGGATTCGGTGGCCGCCGATCAATGTGTGGAGGATCACCCTTTTTGGGTTTTCGTCTGTTACCCTTCCGATGATTTCAGCATTTTTGCCAAGGCGATGACTTTTCATTGCCTCCAAAAGTCGCTCTGCTTCGTCCGGTGGACAGATAGCGATCAGTTTTCCTTCATTGGCAAGATAGAGAGGATCCAACCCCAGCAGCTCGCAGATTCCTCTGACCGATTCCCGGACAGGGATTTTGTCTTCTTCAATTGTCATTCCAACGTTCGACATGGTTGCAATCTCGTTTAGGGTAGTAGCCAAACCCCCACGGGTCGGATCCCTCATACATCGGACGGATGGACAGGCTTCGAGCATCATTTCAACTAAATCGTTTAACGGAGCGCAGTCGCTCCTCAACTCACCCTGAAATCTAAACCCCTCTCTCTGGGAGAGGACAGCTATCTCATGATCGCCAAGGTAGCCGCTTAAAAGAATTTTATCCCCTTTTTTTGCATTGATACCCGAGAGGTTGACTCCCGGTCTGATCCATCCGATTCCTGCGGTGTTGATAAAGAGCTGATCTGCTGCCCCGTGTTCCACTACTTTCGTATCACCTGTCACAATGTTCACCCCTGCTTGGCTTGCCACCTCATGGATGGATGAGACAATCTGTTTAAGCAGTTCAATGGAGAATCCCTCTTCGACGATCAGAGAGAGACTCAGGTAAGAGGGGGTTGCTCCGATCATTGAGAGGTCGTTCACTGTCCCGCAAACTGCCAGTTTTCCAATGTCTCCTCCTGGGAAGAAAATGGGATTAACCACAAAGGAGTCTGTCGTAAAACCGATCGAACCCTGCCGGTTGGTTATTTTAGCGCTGTCATCGAGTGGTTTGAGGAACGGGTTGATGAAGCTTGGCAGAAATACGTTTTTCACCAAATCATGGGTCAGCCTGCCTCCACTTCCATGTGCTAAAAGGATTTTTTCTTCAGCCATAAACGCTCCAAAATCTCCCCTCCCCCGTTGAAGGGGGAGGGGAATAGGTTGGATTGGGTTTTACTGATACTTGAAATAGGTGTGACAGGTTCCTTCGATGGAGACCATGCAGGGACCAACTGGGTTTTCAGGATGACAAACTTTTTTGAACAGCCGGCATTCCAGAGGCGTTTTGATCCCCTGAAGAACTTCTCCGCAAAGGCACTCAGGATGCTCTTTCGAAGGTTCTACTTCCACATCAAAATTCTTCACATCCATTTCGTTGTAAGACTCTTTGAAACGGTATCCGCTATTTGGAATGAGGCCAAGCCCCCGCCAATTTCCTTCATCCTCTTCGAACACCTCGTAAATCTTCCTCAGTGCCATCGGGTTACCTTCTTCACGAACTACCCTTCGATACTGAATTTCAACGTGCGCCCGTTTCGCCTCAATTTGCTCAATCAGCATCGAGATCCCATGGAGGACGTCCAGAGGTTCAAAGCCGGTAATGACAGCGGGTCGGCCAAACTCTTTTGAGATGAATTGATAAGGTTTTGTGCCGATGATCGTACTGACATGACCAGGAAGAATCAAGCCATCAATCCCCAACTGTTTTGACTGCAAGAGAGCAAGGAGAGCAGGAGGGACGCGTTTCTGACTATTCAAAAAAAAGAGATTTCGGATCTTTTCTTCCCTGGTTCGGATGAGAGCCACTGCGATCGTTGGAGATGTGGTTTCAAAACCGATAGCGAGAAAGACTACTTTTTTCCCGAGGGATTCTTTCGCGATCTTCAATGCTTCAAGAGAGGAATAGACGATTCGAATATCCCTTCCCTCGGCCTTCTCTTTTTGCAAGCTCGAAGTGGAGCCGGGAACCCTCATCATATCTCCGAAGGTCACGATGACCATATCCTTTTGCCGGGACAATGCAATGGCGAGGTCGATATCGCTATTAGGGGTAACACAGACAGGACAGCCCGGACCGGAGAGGAGCCGGATATGTTCCGGAAGAATACCTCTTATCCCATATCGAAAAATGGAGACCGTGTGCGTCCCGCAGACCTCCATCAATTGGATGGGTCGTGTGGAAATTCTTTGGATCCTCTGGATCAGCCCTTTCGCAATCTCCTTATCCCGAAACTCATCGATGAACTTCATATGATTACTGCCGTAAGTTCCAAATTTGGGAATTGTGAATTTAGGAGTTGAGGAATTAGATCCCTAAATCCCTAAATCCCCTAATTCCTGAATTCCTCAATTATATTTCGTTTTGAGATAATTTCATATCGCCTCTGCCATTTTTCTCAGGAGGTCCAAAGTCTCTATTGCCTCTTCCTCATCAACCTTTTGAATCGCAAAGCCTGTGTGGATCAGGACATACTCCCCTACTGAAACCTCCGGACAGAGATCGAGCGAGATGTCTCTCAAAAGACCGCCCACATCCACCTTGGCCACATTTTTTTCAATCTCTATGACTTTTCCCGGAATACCTAAACACATAACAATCACCTCAAGATCTTCAATTTAGGAATTGTGAATTTAGGAATTGGGGAATTAATTCCAAATTCCTTGATCCCTCAATTATTGTATACATTGAAATAACTTCATATGGGCGATGACTGCCTGTCCTAATGAGATCCCCCCATCATTGGTGGGGACGAGATGGTGGTGATAAACCTCAAAGCCCAGTCTTTGCAGGCCCTTTGTGACGAAAGAGAGGAGGGTGATGTTCTGGAAAACCCCTCCGCTCAGGACCACACGATTCAAGTCTTTCTCAGACCGGATTGCCTCACAGGTCTCAATGATCAGCTGGGCAATAGATCTGTGAAACTTTCCAGAAATTTTTGGAGGAGATATCCTTTCTGACAAATCGCGGATCACACCTCTCACAATCCCTATGGGGTCGATCACCATCGGCCTCTCATCCTTCTTGATGAGAAAGGGATATCCTTCCTTCACCTCATGATCTGCCATCATTTCCAATTCGACGGCTGCCTGTCCCTCGTAGTGAACCTCATCCCTCACAGATAGGATGGATGCAATCGCATCAAAAAGCCGCCCCATGCTCGAGGTCCAGGGTGTGTTGATCCTCTTTTCGATCATCCTCTTCAGGATATCCCATTTTTGGAGATCAATCCTTTTGATCAAGTCCACTCTTAGGTGGTTTGCTTCATCTCCGAAGGCCTCAAGAAGGTAAACCATAGCCATCCGCCAGGGCTCCTTGATAGCCATCGAGCCTCCAGGCATTGGGACTTTCGTTAGATGGGCCAAGCGATCAAAATCTCTCAAATTGGCCTTTACAAATTCTCCTCCCCAAATGGTTCCATCCAATCCAAAGCCTGTTCCGTCCAGCGCAACTCCGAGGACATCCCCTTCAATACCATTTTCAGCCATCCCACTCACAATGTGGGCGTGGTGATGCTGGACCGCAATTTTTGGAATATCTGGAATCGAAAGGGCGTACTGGGTAGAGAGATAATCCGGGTGAAGGTCATAGGCCACCGCCTTTGGCTCAATATAGAAGAGCTTCTTGAAGTGCTGGATTCCTTCTCCAAAAGAGGTGAGGGTTTCTAAATTTTCAAGATCACCGATGTGGTGGCTCACGAAGGCATACTTATCACGGGTAAGACAAAAGGTATTCTTCAGCTCGCCACCGCAGGCCAGGATCATTTCAACGGGAAAAGGGAGCTTAATGGGAAAAGGAACGTATCCTCTCGACCTCCGAAGGATATAGGGTTTTCTTTCAAAGATCCTTGTGACCGAATCGTCACATCGCATATGGATCTCTCGATTGTGGAAGAGGAAATAGTCAGCGATGTCGCGGAGACGATGGCTGGCCTCCTCGTTTTTATATGCAATGGGCTCATCACTCACATTTCCACTCGTCATCACCAGAGCCTTGAGGGGACCGTTCAGCAATAGGTGATGAGGGGGCGAATAGGGAAGCATGACCCCGAGGGTGTTCTGATAAGGAGCGACAGCATGGGCGATTGAGGAATCTTCCTTCCTTCCCAGAAGGACAATTGGCCTCTCAACACTTAATAAAAGCTTCTCCTCCTCTTCGTCGACTTCGCAGTGCTGCTTCACTTCTTCAATATCCTGGCACATGATGGCAAAGGGCTTATCCTCTCTGAACTTTCGAGATCTCAAAGAGGAGACAGCATTGTCATTTCTTGCATCACAGGCTAAGTGGAACCCTCCCAAGCCTTTGATCGCCAAAATAGATCCCCTTTTGAGGAGATCTAATGCCTTTTCAATTGGATCTCCAAGAACCCCTTCCCCCTTCCCATCTTCCAGTCGAAGTGAAGGGCCACAAGCAGGGCAGGCATTGGGTTGAGCGTGAAACCGCCGGTCCGCTGGATTTTCATATTCTTGTTGACAGACCGGGCACATCGTAAAAGGAGCCATGGTCGTTTTGTGGCGATCGTAAGGGATATCCTGAATGATGGTGAATCTTGGGCCGCATAGGGTACAATTGATAAAAGGGTATTGGTATCGGAAATTTTGAGGTGAAAAGAGCTCGGAAAGGCATTGATCACAGGTTGCCACATCAGGAGAGATGAGGACAAATTTATCTTCCGCTTCTTCGCTCTTCTTGATTTCAAAGGTGGTGTATCCCCGGGGCTGGAGAGATCTTACATCGAGCGACTCAATCCGGGCTAATGGCGGTGCAAGCTTCGGGATATCTTCAATGAAGCGTTGAAGGTTTCCGTCTTCGCTCTCTGCATCGATAAAGACTCCCTTTTCATTGTTGAGAACCCATCCTCGAACGAGATGAGTTTTGGCCAGATTATAGATAAAGGGCCTAAAACCGATTCCCTGGACGATGCCAGTAATCTTAATCTCCACCCGCTTCATCAATAAATTTTAACCTTCTTTTAAAACTGCTTCAATGATAGCTGGGATTTTATTTTTTACCTCCTCGCTCAGCTCCATACCCCAATCGAAAACCTTTGGTTCGACTCCGATGATAACGGTATGGATTTCCATGCCCATCTTTCTTGACATGTTTAAGGTTTCTAACAGGCCAACCTCATGAAGAGAAATGGGCCCTTCTTCTCCGGGTAAGAGATCGTCCGGCGTGCATTTATAGATCGTTCCTGGTCTCCCTCCAGCCTTCAAGGCATCGACCACGATCAGTTTCTTCACTCCTTCCAAATAGGAGATTAAATCCATGGTAGAGGTTCCGATATCAAGCAATTCGATATGCTCAGGCAGTTTCATGCTCTTCATTTCTTGAATGACATGGACGCCAATACCCTCATCCCTGCAGAGCAGATTCCCGATTCCGACGATTAAAATTTTATCCATGGGTACCTCTGTTTTATAAAATAAAGAGGCTGCTGGAGTCAATCCAACAGCCTCAAAAGTTGAACCTGATAGCGGTGATTTAGATCACTTTGAACTCATAGGCTTTCTTGGTATCGGCGTGCAGCACGTGCACGGAACAGGCCAGTCAAGGATCAAAGGAGCGGACGACCCGTACGATGTTGAATGGATTTTTGATATCCTTAACCGGTGTTCCAATGAGGGCTTGTTCAATGGGCCCTAAGAGACCCTTATCGTCCCTAGGTGAAGCATTCCAGATCGTAGCTGCAACTACCTGGTAGTTATCAATCTTTTGATCCTTGATCGAAATCCAATGTCCCACTGCACCCCGTGGAGCCTCAGTCAATCCCATCCCCATGGCTTCCTTGGGAATCTCAGCTTTGACGTTAGAAGGGGCTCCGGGTTTGAGTTGAAGAATCCATTTCTCCATTGCATCGGCTACCAATTTAGTCTCCTCTGCCCTGGCAGCGATCCTTCCTAAAATGGAAAAGGCTTTATCTCCAAGGTCCCTGAAACGAATTTCTTTTTTCGCGTCAATGCCCAGGAATTTGTTTGCGTGTTTACTCAAAACAGGGTTGGTGACCCACATTCTTGCAAAAGGGCCGGCTTCATGAGGGAGGTCGCGATACCGAGGGGCCTTAACCCAAGAGTAGGCGCCCTTTTTGTCAAATTCGGGTTCCGTCATCCCTTTGCTTGGATGAAGCCCAGTGGTTTTATCCTGATACCATGAGTATTTTACATACTCTCGAATCTGGGTTTGATCAAGAGGAAGATCCTTTCCCTGAGTGTAGGTTCCTGGTTTAAGGAGGAAGTTCTTTTCCTCATCGTCCAATGGGAAGACCCCAAAGGAGATGAGGTTCTTACAGCCTGCTCCTACTCCAAAAAGATCCTTGTATGCCCCGGCGACAAGATATACCGTTGGAAGGTAAGTCCCGTCAATGAACTCCTTGATCTCCTTGAGTCTCCACTGGAAAGAAACCATCTTATCTAAAGTCGGGATCTCCGGAGCTCCTCCGGCAATCAAGCCATAAGCGATAGGTGCTTTGCCTCCGAAGAGAGCCATCAACTGATGGCATTTTTGTCGGATGTCCAATGCCTTGATATACTGTTCCACAGCGACCTTATTCGTTTTTGGATCGAGTCGGTAATCTCCTTCATATCGTGGGATGAAAGGTTCCGTATCAGGCCCCTTCACATAGTCAAGAGCAACTAAATGGTAGAAATGGAGAATATGTGACATCAGATAATCCGATCCGAAGATCAAATTCCTGATGATTCGGCCATTCGTGGGGGGTTTTACCCCAAAAGCATTGTCAAGGCATCGGACCGATGCTGTTCCATGGGCGGTCGGGCAGACCCCGCAAATTCTTTGAGTAATTTGAGATGCATCCCGGGGGTCCCTCCCCTTCAAAATGATTTCGAAACCCCGGAACATGGTTCCTGTTGACTTAGCATCTACAACCTTTCCACCTTCCACATCCACGTCAATCTTGAGGTGGCCTTCAATTCTTGTTACTGGAGAAATCGTCAATTTTGTCATCGATGTCACCTCCTCCATTATCCTGTTGTTTTAACATAAAAAGGTGAAAAATTATCCGGCCATCCCGGTTCCGTGCATCCTAAGCAGAGAGAGTTATGGACACACCAATTGACATTGTTGTTCCATCCCCTCTTCCAGCAATCTGCATGGGACTCAGGTCCTTTGCAACCCAGTTCCACACGACATCCTTCGTCTCCAAAAAATTTAGCAAACTTCTTTTCATCGTAGTAAGAACGGTAAGGGCAATTGTCGTGGACAAGGGTGCCATAGAACATTTTTGGCCGTCCATCAGAGTCGAGTTCAGGAACCCCGAACATCAAAGCATGGGCAATCGTTCCAACCATCCAATCAGGATGAGGAGGACAGCCTGGAATATTGATCACAGGGGTCTTAATTTCATTATCTTTTAAGAAGTCCCTTACGGACTTTACGCCCGTGGGATTAGGTTGGGCTGCCGGGATTCCTCCAAGGCCACATTGACCCAATGCCAATACAGCCGCTGCCCCTTTACCTAAAAACATTGTGAGGTCTGTAAAAGCAACCTCCTTGCCTTCCCTTTCTCCAGAGAGACAACATCTCCCGCCATAGGCCGTTTCGATCGCTCCTTCTACTACCAAGAAGTATTTACCATAATTTTTGTCTGCGCTTTCCCACAAATAATCATAGGCTTTTTGCCCCGAAGCAGCCATCACTGTTTGGTGGAACTTCAAACTAATAATTTTTAGAAGCACCTCTGCAATGGTTGGGTGCGCTGTGTTCAGGAGAGAAACGGAGCAGCCTGTACAGCCTCCCCCTTGGATCCACAATACAGGTGGGTTACCGGCTGCCGCCTTCTCCAAGGCCGAGACGATTTCAGGGAGGAGACTCCCTGATACTGTAACCGCTACACCAGTTCCTGCGAAAACCTTTAAGAATTGCCTTCTGGTTATCGGCATAGTGCAATCACCCCTTTCTCAATTCTTCTTTGCGATTTTTATAGTCTTGGCTTACTCACAATAAGGTAGTTCGGTTTCACCTCCTTTTCTATTGACGGATTAGGGAAAGGACAATTAACGAATGAAAAGTCATCGGGCCTTATCAACAGCGAAGAACGGAGGGTTTCTGGTCAAGAACCGGCCTTTGAAACGAGAAGCAGGGGAATCTTTCAAGAAGATTGGTTCCCATGATTCTAAAGTGAAAGAAATTTAGTACGAATACTTGCGAATTGTTCTGGTGGTCTGCTAAGAGATTCTCCTGATCGAAATTCTCAAGACTTGGTTTGGAAGAAAGAAAATCAGCTTCGACAAAATAACAATAATGGAGATAGGCTGGAAACAAAAGAATGGAGAAAAGAATCGAAATAGCGAGGGCGATTTGGAACTTTTTGTGCCTTCTCTTCATAGAGATATCAGGTTAACCATTTTCCAATGTGACTCATAAAGATCAAGTAAACTCCTGAATCGTCCTCCTCCCCAGGACGATTTAAAGAGTTAAGTAGAATTTAATAAGATCAATTTCAATGAATACCAAAATAAAGTGTTGTTAAACTTATCACAAGGGATTTTTTTGTCAAGAGAAAAATGGCGAGGATGAAGATCTTATTGGATTTTATTGAAGATTCTTAGATAAACTAATGGGGCCGATCTGAACAAGGGTGGATCTTTCAGCGGTTGTACCGTCTCCTAACTGTCCGTACTCGTTCAACCCCCAGGTCCATAGCGTCCCGTCGGATTTCAGGGCGAAGGTGTGAAAATATCCCGCTACGGCTGAAGTCCACTTATTGTCCTTGTCAATCTGGACCGGGGAGTGTCTCTCAATGGTTGTGCCATCTCCTAATTGTCCAGCTTCGTTGCCTCCCCAGGCCCACAAGGTCCCGTCGGATCTCAGGGCTAAGGAGTGAACAAATTTAGCTAGAACGGAAACCCACTTATCTCTGCTGATCAGAACAGGAGTATGTTTTTCGACGGTTGCGTTGTCTCCCAATTGTCCAACGCCATTACCTCCCCAGGCCCATAAGGTCCCATCGGATTCGATACCGAGACTGTGACTTTTTCCTGCGGCAATAGAGATCCACTTCCTATTGAGGGTGGGATCGGCTCCCCAGGAAATCCTCGGAATCAGAGCGTATAATGTAAAGATGAGACCAAACAATATAAGAAGAATTGCTTTAGTTCTTATCAATTCGAGGGATATGCACCTGCTTTTCATAATCCTCTTGGCAAAAAGTTCTTTTTTGAATTGTGACATAAGCAAACAACAATTTCTATGGAAATAGAAAGCAATTTCTGTTCCAAGTGCCTATTATCTCTTGTGATAAAATCCTTCAGACATTGGTCAGAAATTCCCTTTAATTTCAGTATGCTCCATTGGTTAGTTAACTCTCTAAATGGATGGGTCCGTTCTTGAATGGTCAATAGAATGCTCTTCTGGGGAAAATATCTCACCTCTTGAGAATTTTCCCACAATTGCAGTCAATTCTTAGTCCATATCTTCTTTACGTCATAGGTAAAAAAGAATTGATATTCAGAGATATCTGTGGTATTCAGGATTTCATCATCAGGGAGGTTGATAAACCAAAATGGATAAAGAGATGAGGGGATATCTGGATCAAAAATTATTACTCCTGGCTACAAAGGATGATGTTGAAAAATTGAGGCAGGAGTTGAAGGCAAACCTTCGCCAATTGAGAGAGGAAATCGATCCGATCCGAGAGGGGATGAATGAAGGATTGGAAAAGGTTCGATTGGAAATCCAATCTGCGCTGGATCAATCAAACAAGGCGTTGGAACTATCCCTTGGACGAATTAAAGAGGAAGGGGCCGCCCAAGCTATTCAATTGAGAGAAGAATTCAAGGTGGATATCGAGCGGTTGAGAGAAGGGATGGATAGGCTCCAGCAGCAAGTCAAACAAGTGGCGGAAGAGATTGTTACATTAAACGGAAAGATTAAAGAAGGTTTCATGGAGGTCAAAGACGAATTGGGTTCAATGCTTAAGTTCTCTTATGCAGACCTGGAAAAGAGATTGAACGCCTTAGAAGCCAGAGTTAAGGCCCTCGAAAAGATGGTTTTACCTTAACTTCATGTAATAAAACGGCACCCTTTAAAATCCACTTTCTTATATCTCCTGCTCTGGTAAGAATTGAGAGGGACAACCCTTGCTTCATCAGGTATTTTAACTCCTACTTGATTTTCGATTTCTTCAAGAATGGTTACTTAGAAATATGTGATGAATCGGAATCGCCCGAAGTGACTCGGTGGGGGACATACATGGTTTGTCTTTTTGGACGAAACGAAAGGACGCGCCTCGGGGATTGGGTGTAGAGTACCTTTGCCAGGTTGTGGGGGAGGAAGAAAGATTTCGGCACGGTCATGATCTTTGCAGCAAAACGGTGCAGAAAGTCGCTCACCGCTTCGCTGCAAAACAACCCCAGTGTAGTAGTTGTGAACCGGCCGGCGGGGTCATTTTTGTCAGTGCCCCGAAGCAGGACATCGTACAAATCACGGGCCTGCTCTGGGGACAGGTCCCATTCGAAAACTTCCACCTCTGTGCTACTATGCTTCCAGGTAAATCGCAGATACGTTTCGAGGTTAGGGGGGTTGATCCGTATCAAATCCTTGCTCCTTACATCCCTTGGATCGGAGACGCCATAGCTGCCACCAGGGTCCCAAAACAGAACGGGTCGATCAGGGCACACCAGCCGCAAAGCGGTGTGATGGCACCATGCCGGTCCGTAGACGATGATCACTTGAAGCAGAGATTGATCCGGGATGTCTGCAATGGATTCCATCGTGGTAGAAGTTCCCATCCATCTGCTTGGCCTATAGGGTGCTGGCGCATGCATGCAGCACGACGCCAAACAGATGCATAGAAGCATCGGTACAACGATCCCGATCCCAAAGCCTCCAGTTTTTCCGGCCAATACCGATCGGTTCATTATGAAGCGACTCTATATCATGACGTAATATGCTGTTCTGTGAGTAAAAGGAACAAAAAATTCACACGAGATTATAATAAATATCCTTCCTGGAACAAATAGGGCGGGAAGGGTATTTTTGGATGAAAAATAATGTATTTCTTGCATTGGTGGAGTTAAAGGATTCGCATTCTCAAGTCAAACGGGTTGAACCTTCTACATTTGTGCCCGTCCCGCCGGAGGCGAGAGTGAAGGTAAAAGACCTGTCGTGGCAGATCAATGAGAGATTTCAAAAGCTAAGAGTTGAAGGTCAAATCGGTTGATGAGAAAAAGACGGGGTGATTCCCCTCGTTCCGGTTCAAAATAGCGCCTGAACAAATTCAGTGGCGTTGAATTCCTTCAAGTCATCAATTCCCTCTCCTACCCCAATGTACCGGATTGGAATTTTAAGCTCCTCTGTGATCCCAACGATGATCCCTCCTTTGGCTGTCCCGTCCAATTTGGTCAAAGCGATTCCCGTTACACCAATCGCCTCGTTAAAGAGCTTGGCCTGGGAGATGGCATTCTGGCCTGTTGTGGCATCGAGGACAAGAAGGACCTCGTGGGGTGCCCCTGGGCACTCTCTCCCGACAATCCGGTTCAGCTTTTTCAGCTCTTCCATCAGGTTGACTTTGGTGTGGAGTCTCCCTGCTGTATCGATGAAGACGAGATCGATGTTTCTGGCCTTGGCAGCCTGAATGGAATCAAAGGCCACGGCGGAGGGATCCGATCCCTTGACTTGCTTGATCAGGTCTGCTCCCACCCTTTTTGCCCAGATCTCGAGCTGTTCGACTGCAGCTGCCCTGAAGGTGTCAGCCGCTCCGATCAGGACTTTTTTCCCCTGTGATGTGTATTGATGGGCAATCTTTCCGATGGTGGTCGTCTTACCCCCTCCGTTAACCCCCACCACTATGATGACAAAAGGTTTCGTCTGAGAGAAGTTGATGAAAAGGGGTTTCTCACCCGCTTGAAGGATCCGCAGGATCTCCTGTTTTATGAATTCCTTGACCCTATCTGGGTCCTGAAGTTCACCTCTTTTGAGTCCTTGCTGGACACCTTCGATCAACTGGCTTGACGTCTTTACTCCCAGATCGGCTTCGAAAAGGAGAGCCTCCAATTCGTCCAAAAGATCTTGATCGATCGACTTTTTCCCCAAGAAGAGTCGGTCGATCTTTTCGACAAAACCCTGGTGGGTTTTTGAAAGGCCGCTTTTTAATTTCTCAAAAAAGCCCCACATCTACCTTTTCTCTCACCCGGTGAAATGATTAGCATGCTAACACTACATGGATAGAAAATCAAATATCACTCCATTGGGTTCAGCAATCCTTGACAAAGATTTAATGGGAATAAAAGCCCCGGGCCGCCCTAAACCAGCCCGGTTCGGGGCACTGCACGGTGTAGGGTGCAAAGTGAAGCAATCTCAAACAAAAAAGGCGAGGTTTTTCCCCTCGCCCGTTGAAAAGATTGATAAATACTTATTTCTTGTCTTTCACGTCCTCGAAATCAGCATCGACCACATCTTCCTGTGCCTTTTGGCGAGGACCTTCCTGGGCGCCTGCCTCAGCCCCTTGTCCTGCCGCCCCGGCACCCTTAGCGGCCTTTGCATACATTGCCTCTGCCAATTTATGGGAGGAACGGGTCAGTTCTTCCTGGGCGGACTTAATGGTATCGAGGTCGTTTGTTTCCATCGCCTTCTTTGCTTTTGCTATGGCATCTTCAATATTCTGTTTCTCCCCGGAATCGATCTTATCTCCGTGCTCCTTTAAGGATTTCTCCGTCGTATAAATGAGGCTATCGAGCTGGTTTCTCGCCTCGGCCACCTCTCGTCTCCTTTTATCCTCTGACGCATGGGCCTCGGCATCCTTGACCATCTTTTTAATCTCCTCCTCGGAAAGCCCGCTGGAGGCCGTAATCCGGATCGACTGTTCTTTGCCGGTTCCAAGGTCTTTTGCCGAGACATGGACGATCCCGTTGGCGTCGATATCGAAGGTCACTTCGATCTGGGGGACTCCTCTGGGAGCGGGTGGAATACCCACCAGCTCAAACTGGCCGAGGGTTTTATTATCGGCAGCCATCTCCCTTTCCCCCTGCAGCACATGAATCGTCACGGCAGGTTGGCTATCGGATGCCGTTGAGAAGATCTGGCTCTTTTTCGTCGGAATGGTAGTGTTTCGTTCAATCAATTTGGTCATGACACTACCGAGCGTTTCGATCCCGAGAGAGAGGGGGGTGACGTCGAGGAGAAGCACATCCTTCACCTCACCCTTCAGAACTCCGGCTTGGATCGCCGCACCGATGCCGACGGCCTCGTCCGGATTCACACTCTTGTTGGGTTCCTTTCCGAAGAGTTGCTTCACTTTTTCTTGAACCTTGGGCATCCTGGTCATCCCGCCGACAAGGATTACCTCGTCGATCTCACGCGCTGAGAGCCCGGCATCGGAGATGGCTTGACGGCAGGGGCCATCCACCATCTCAATGAGATCCTCCACCAATTTCTCCAATTTGGCCCGGGTCAGTTTCATGTTCAGGTGCTTCGGCCCCGAGGCATCCGCAGTAATAAAAGGTAGATTGATGTCCGTCTCCATCATGTTGGAGAGTTCGATCTTTGCCTTTTCTCCAGCCTCCTTCAGCCGTTGAAGGGCCATCCGATCCTTTCTCAGATCGATCCCCTGGTCTTTCAAAAACTCGTCGGCCAGATAGTCAATGAGCCGTTGGTCGTAGTCATCCCCACCCAGATGTGTGTTTCCGTTGGTCGATTTGACCTCGAAGACGCCATCGCCTAACTCCAGGATGGAAATATCAAAGGTTCCTCCACCCAGATCGAAGACGGCAATCTTCTCATCCTTCTTCTTATCCAAACCATAGGCGAGGGAGGCGGCGGTCGGCTCATTGATGATCCGGATGACATTGAGACCCGCAATCTTCCCTGCATCCTTGGTGGCCTGACGCTGACTGTCGTTAAAATAAGCTGGAACAGTGATCACTGCATCCGTTACCTTTTCACCCAAATAAGCCTCCGCAGTCTCCTTCATCTTCTGAAGAACAAAGGCCGATATTTCAGGAGGGCTGTATTCCTTATCCCTCACCCTCACCCACGCATCGCCGTTCTTGTTTTCAACGATCTTATAGGGAAGGATCTTCAGATCTTTTTGAACTTCGGGATCTCTATATTTCCTCCCCATCAGCCGTTTGATCGAAAAGATCGTATTTTCAGAGTTGGTGATCGCCTGACGTTTGGCAATCTGTCCAACCACCCTTTCACCCTTATCGATGAATGCAACGACGGAAGGAGTGGTCCGACTCCCTTCCGGGTTTGCGATGACAACCGGATCCCCTCCTTCCATGATGGCAACCACCGAATTTGTTGTTCCTAAGTCAATTCCAATTGTTTTAGCCATTGTAATTCCCCCTCCTTAAGAAGTTATTAAAGATCATTCCGATGCTTGGGCCTCCTTCCCCGGAAGCTTTGACACGGAAACGGTTGCCGGTCTTAAAAGACGATCGTTCAGGAGATAGCCTTTCTGAAATTCCTCCACCACTTGGTTGGGCTCGTGTTGATCTGTTTCCACAACCAACATCGCCTGATGCACGGCCGGGTTGAAGGGCTTTCCAAGAGATTCAATGGAGGAAACCCCAAATTTGTTAAGTGTTTTCAAAAGCTGCTGAACTGTCAACTTTATGCCTTCGACTAAGCTCTGGAAGTCTTCTGTCTTCTCCGAATGGTTAACCGCCCTCTCCAGATTATCGATAAAAGGGAGGATCCCCTTGATCAAATCCTCATTTGCAAATTTCGTCCATTCTTCCTTTTCTCGGACGGCTCTCTTTTTATAATTCTCAAAGTCAGCGGCCATCCTCAGCAGGCGGTCGTAATGCTCCTTGCCCTCTTTCTCCTTTCCCTCTAACTTCTGTTTCAGCTCTTCAATCTCCTTTTCTTTCTCTTTTTTATCTTCCTCCAAATGCAACTGAAATTCCTCATCAAGGGCTTCAAGCGAACATTCCTGCTCTGCCTTGTCTGATCCCTTTTGGGTTTGATTCCTTTTTTTCTCCTTTTTCTCCATTCCCTCTACTCCAGTCTCTATTTCCCCCGTTCAGGAGCCCGTTCTCCTTGAAGAGATGAGGGCTCATTGTTGCCAGAACAAAGCGCTCAAAGGGGAGACCCTGTCCACACGAGAGTTTGGGATTTAAGGTGCTTCCAGAATCTCTGTGAGGAGTTTCGCTGTATAATCAACCAGAGGAATGACCCTCGAGTAGTTCATTCTTCGAGGCCCGATGACCCCTAATGCACCCAGGACTTCTCCCTTATAGCCATAAGTGGAAGTGACCAAGCTGCATGTCTCCATTTCCTGGATTCGGCTCTCAGAGCCGATTGCGATTTGGACCCCTTTGGGTTCCATGCATTTATCCAAAATTCGCACCATGGTTGCTTTTTCCTCAAAGGCCCGAAAGAGATCCACCATTCCCGAGAGATTACTGAACTCAGGTTCATTAAGAATATTCGTCCTTCCTTCAATAAAAATGTCGGTTTCGTCGATGGAGGAAAAGGCTTTCTCTCCTAATCTGAGCGCTTGTTCGAGCAGATGATCGTAGACGCTCTTTTCCACTCTCATCTGTTCCAGGAGTCTCTCCCTTGTCTGCTGAAGGGTGAGGCCGGTCAGGAGGCTATTCATGTAGTCAGAAAGATGATCTAGTTCGGATTGAGAAAAATCTTCTTCCACATCAATGATCCGGTTATGAACCAACCCCGTTGCGTTGACGAGAATTGCCAAGACCATGTGCCTCTTCAGCTTTACGAACTCCATGTGTTGAAGCACAACGGATCTCATCCGGGGCACCCAAACCACGCCCAGATAGTGGGAAGACGACGAAAGAATTCGAGAGGTCTCCCGGAATAGCTCCGTTGCCTCGGCTTGAGAGCTTAGATATTTGGACCGGATCTCCTGTTGTTCTCGGTCACTCAGTTCGTGGATGTCGAGGATATAATCGACATAAAATCGGAGTCCCCTTTCCGTAGGAACCCTCCCGGCTGAGGTGTGAGGCTGGTAAAGCAACCCCATCTCCTCCAAATCCGACATAATATTTCGGATGGTGGCGGGGCTGAGATTTAAATTCGATTTTTTTGCAATCGTCCTCGAGCCCACCGGTTCAGCGGTAAGGATGTAATCTTCAATTAAGATCTCGAAAATTCGTCTCATCCTTTCGGAAAGCAAAGGCCCCATCGTGCGCTTCTCCTCGATTTTTAAAGAAAATGGACTTAGCGATATTACCTATACGGTCCGTACCTCTGCTAACCGTAAAATAATAATGAAGAGGCTGTTTGTCAAGAAGAGGAACGATTGAATGATCACTCCTCCGATTCATTTTTCACAATGTTATTGCTTAGTTCCATCTGCTCCCAGAGGTTGGGCACATAAAAAGCTTGTTCAAACATACGGTGATAGGCACTCCACTTGGACCCATCCGGAACCTGAGTCTTTAGAAATTGTTTGATCCCGTTCATCTTTGCGTCCATATCATCGAGATAATGAAGCATCACTGCTTCCAAGGTCATCGGTTTTTTCGGAGACCCCCAAATGTACTGGCCGTGATGGCTGAGGAGCAGATGTTTTAACAGGCTAGAAAGATCCTTTGGAAATTCAGGGAGTTGCCTGATCTTGTCCTCAACTTTCTCTAACCCGAGAATAATGTGACCAAGAAGACGCCCCTCGTCAGAATAATCGAAAGACCGCTTATAGGAGAGTTCTTCAACCTTCCCCAAATCGTGGAGGATCGACGCGGTGAGCAGAAGGTCTATGTTCAACACTTCGTAATGGGGTGCGTTTTTTAGCACCAGTTGGGTCAATGAAAGGGTGTGTTCGAGGAGACCTCCTAAATAGGTATGATGGAGCCATTTGGAGGCAGGAGCCATTTTAAACCGTTCGAGGAAGGGTTCGTCCTCCCAGAAGAGACGGAGAAGCTTCTTGAGGTATTGGTTTTTGACCTGCTGGCTAATTTCAGTGAGAGACTGAAACATCTCATCGATATCTTTTTCTGCTACGGGGAAGAAGTCAGAGAGGAGAATTTCCTCTTCCCCCACTTTCTCCATATAGGTGATGTTGAGTTGGAGATGCTCCTGGAAGGAGACGGCCTTCCCCTTCACATGGACGAAATCGTCCCTTTCAAAGGATTGAGCGAAAATCTCTACGGACGTCCAAATCCTGGCTTCCATTTCCCCAGAACGGTCTCCCAGTTTCAATTTTAAATAGGGATTACCAGTTTTGGTGACGCTGGAAGATTTCTCCTTGACCAGAAAGAGGGAATCCACATTCTCATTCTCTTTGATCTCGTTCAGATAGATCTTCATGTGGTTGCTCTCCCTATTTGAATGTCAAAATATGAGTTTAGTCATTAAGTTACTCAGTCATTGGGTCATTAAATGACTTAATGACTAATGACTCAATGACTCAATGACTCTATTTCTATATACAAAATAATTTGGAATTTGAGCTTTGACATTTGAAATTATGGTCTTTATTTAAAGTGTTCAAAACCCATACGGGAAGGGGAGTATTCTTTGCCGTCCTTCCTGATAATGCGGAATCCCTCTTTTTGCGGAAGAATCTTTCCAATCCATGTAATCGGTATGTTTGAAGAGAGGGCCAAAGTTGAAATCTGTTCCCTTCTGTCCGGTGGTGAAGTGAAAAGGAGTTCGTAATCCTCTCCTCCGGTAAGGGCAACCTGATAAGGATCCTTCGAATACGAGTGGATCCACTTCCGATAGAGCCTCGAGAGGGGTATTCGATCTTCCCAGATCCGAGCCCCTACACCACTCTCCTCTATGAGATGGGTCGTATCGATCAACAGACCATCACTGACATCGATCATGGCAGTCGCCAAACGATCGCCTGCAATGGCCTGGCCTAATTCTATTCTCGGGCAGGGAGAGAGCTGCTTTTTCATCAATCCCATTGGCCTTCCCATGGGTCCCTGTTTTTGAAGAATCTTTAGTCCCAAAGCAGCATCGCCCAATCTCCCGGAGACGAAAAGATCGTTTCCAACCCTTGCCCCTTTTCTGAAGAGAATCCTTCCCTTTTTCGCTTCTCCCAAAAGGCAGATGTTGATGGTAATTCTTTGAGAAAGGGAGGTATCTCCTCCGATCAGATCCACGCGAAACCGCTTCGCTTCTTCTTTCAAGCCACGATAAAATGAAGAGACAAAAGAGAGGGGGAGATTTTTTGGAAGGCCGAGGGAGATGAGGAAGTATTTCGGGGTACCCCCCATTGCGGCGATGTCGCTGAGGTTGACGATCAGGGCTTTCTTTCCCAAACGGTAAGGGTCGATCCAGGATCGATCGAAGTGGATGCGTTCAATAAGAATATCCGTTGTGACCAGAAGGGCCTTGCTCCCTATGCCAATGACAGCGACGTCGTCCCCAATGCCTTGGATCAGAGCAGGATCAGAGGCGGCCATCCACTTCCTGATTCGGTTGATGAGTCCGAACTCACCGATTTCTCGGAGATCCATCCCCATGCCTCACCCACCATTCCAAGGTAGCACAGCGCAAAGCGTAAATTCTTTCACCCTATGCGCTGTGCGCTATGCGGTTTCTCAAAGCTCGTTTTTTATTGAAAAGGGCAATCCGTAAGACTTCATCCATGTGTTTTACCGGGAGAAAGTTGACCTTCTTCCGAATGTAGGGGGGAAGATCGACGAGCTCCTTCTTGTTCGGATATGGAATGATGACATTTTTGATGTTGGTTCGAAGGGCAGCCAGGGCCTTTTCCTTTAGGCCTCCCACAGGAAGAACCCTACCTCTTAATGTGATCTCACCGGTCATGGCGACATCTTTTTTCACAGGGATTCCAGTGAGGACGGAGATCAGCGCGACGGCCATTGTTATTCCAGCGGAAGGTCCATCCTTCGGGATAGCCCCTGCTGGGACATGAATATGTATCTCCTTATGATTGAGTGCAGCCGGGGCGATCCGGTAGGCCTTCCCTTTGGACCGTGCAAAAGTAAGGGCAGCCTGTGCTGACTCCTTCATCACCTCTCCCAGATGACCGGTGAGGATGAGTGAGCCCTTTCCCGGAGTGGTCGATGCCTCCACATGGAGAATTTCGCCACCCGTCTCTGTCCAGGCCAACCCCGTGGCCACGCCGACCTCGTTTCGCTCCTGCTCCTCATCGGGCAAAAAGTAGGGAGGTCCCAAGAATCGGGAGACGTTCCTGGTATAAATTTTGGTCTTTCCCTTCTCTCCTTCTGCCACTTTCCTGGCCACCTTTCTGCAGATGGAAGCCAATTCTCTTTCCAGGTTTCGTAGACCGGCTTCCTGAGTATATTGTGAGATGATTTGGAGAATGGCCCCGTCAGAGATGTCAAGCAGTTTCGGACTGATCCCATTTTCTTCCATCTGCCGGGGCAGGAGAAAGGTTCGGGCGATCTTCAGTTTCTCCACATCGGTGTATCCAGGAAGGTTGATGATCTCCATCCGGTCTTTCAGGGCAGAGGGAATGGGATCGGTTAAATTTCCCGTGGTAATGAACATGACTTGGGAGAGGTCAAAAGGGACATTGAGATAGTGGTCGCTGAAGGCGTTATTTTGCTCCGGATCGAGGACCTCTAAGAGAGCGGAAGCCGGGTCTCCACGGAAATCGATGCCAATCTTATCGACCTCATCCATCATAAAAACCGGATTGCTGCTACCCGCCTGTTTAATCGATTGGATGATCCGCCCGGGCAGGGCACCGACGTAGGTTCGACGATGTCCTCGAATCTCGGCTTCATCACGTATCCCTCCTAAGGAAATCCTGACAAATTTTCTTCCCAGGGCCCTGGCGATCGATCTTCCTAAGGAGGTTTTCCCGACCCCAGGGGGTCCGATGAAACAGAGAATAGGCCCTTTCATCTTCTTCTTCAATTTGTGGACGCTCAAGTATTCTAAAATGCGCTCCTTCACCTTTTCTAAATCATAGTGGTCCTCATCTAAAACTTTTTTCGCTTTTCGGAGATCGAGGTTATCATTGGTTGATTTAGACCAGGGCATCTCCACCAGCCAGTCGAGATAAGTCCGAACCATTGACGCCTCTGCAGCATCCGGATGCATCTGCTCCAGTCGATCCAATTCCCGTCGGGCCTCCCTCTCAACCTCTTTGGGCATCTTTGCGTTCTTCATCTTCTTCCGAAGGTCTTTGAATTCCTCTGCCCGCTCGTCCACCTCGCCCAATTCGCTTCGAATGGCCCTCATCTGTTCTCGGAGAAAGTATTCCCTCTGGGTTTTAGTGATCTCTTCCTTCGCCTGGGACTGAATCTTTGCCTGCATGGTGAGGACCTGGACCTCTTTGCCGAGGACATCACTCAACACTTTCAACCGTTCAATGGGGTCGAGGATTTCGAGAATCTCCTGGGCCTTTTCCACAGTGAGGTCCAGATTGGAGGCCACCAAATCCGCCAACCTTCCGGGATCGTCGACGCTTTCAAGAACGAACATGAGATCCGGGGAGAGAAATTTTCCATAGGAGACGATCCTCTCCAATTCCTCTCTAACATTTCTCATCAGAGCTTCCGTCTCAAGGGTGATCTCCGTGACAAAGGGGTCTTTAATATTCTCCACCCTCACGAGGAGGCAGGGAGTCGATTGAACGACCTCCTTTATAGAGGCCTTGGAAAGTCCTTGGACGAGAATCTTGATCTTTCCATCAGGAAGTTTGAGCATTCTCATGACGAGGCCGACGGTACCTACCCGATAGAGATCTTTGATCGAAGGATCTTCTTCAGAAAGGTTCTTCTGAGCAACGAGGAAGATGAGCCGGTCTTTGGACAGGGCTTCCTCTAAGGACTTGATCGATTTTTCCCGACTGACAAAGAGCGGAAGGACCATATAAGGAAAGACGACGATATCCCTGACAGGGAGGAGGGGAAGTGTTTCTGGGAGAGAGAGCAGATCTTTTTCAGGTTCTTTTTTCATAACGCTCCAAAATGGTTTCGATGAGGTTGGAAGTGGAAGAACCTTCGACGAAAGGGAGGATGATCACCTCACCACCCAATTTTTCAACCACTTCCCTTCCCACCGTAGTTTCCTTCGTCCAGTCCCCCCCCTTCACAAGGATATGTGGCTGGAAAGAGGAGATGAGGTCGAGGGGGGTTGGTTCATCAAAAACGGTCACATAATCCACGCACCCAAGGCCGGAGAGGATCTCCGCCCTCTCCTCCTCGGGAAGGATAGGCCGGTCAGGGCCTTTCAAGCGTTGAACCGAACGATCGCTGTTCACCCCAACGACCAGTATGTCTCCGAGGGATTTTGCCTTCTCCAGATAGCGGATATGGCCGATATGGAGAAGATCAAAGCAGCCGTTCGTGAAGACGATCCGCTTTCCCTTTGTCTTAAGGCCTTCGAGGATCCCCCGAAGACTCTCTTTATCCTTAATCTTTTCCTTCAATCCTTTCTCCTACTTAAAACCTACCAGATTTGATCTGGGTAGTCAACTCCTGCTCCGCGCGGCAAGTTTCGGTTCCATGAAGCTGATAAGAAGAAAGGGGTTCTGGAAGTTACATTTCCCAAATCGGATGAGGCCTTTTTTATCAATTTGGTTTTTCAATTCAGATTTGACAGCTCCATTGGGCATCCTAACGATCGGTCCTCCAGTCCTTTTTGAAAGAGAAGGAATCACCCACCCAAATTCCGATTTAGAAATTGTCATTGCGAGGGAACCGAAGCAATCTCGCCTTTTTCAATGAGATTGCCACGCCTGCGTGCCGAAACGCCTGCCTCGCTCCGGCGAAGGATAGCACTTCGGCGTGCAGGTACGCACCTTGTCCCGCTTTTAGCGGGACTCGCAATGACCGGATGGGAAAAGGGTTTCGATTTCTAAATCGGGATTTGGGACCCATTTCAAACTTGACAAACCTGCGGGATTCCTTTAGTTTTTAAAAGATGGGATATCAGCTCATCCTTGCCTCCAGGTCTCCCCGTCGATATGATTTGCTCAAACAAGTGGGTCTTGATTTCGATGTGATCCCCAGCGAGGTGTTGGAGAATTTTGTAAGGGGGGAGTCCCCAGAGGAACATGTCATTCGATTAGCGGAATCGAAAGCCTTGGATGTGGGAACACGGTATCCCGATTGCTGGGTCATTGCAGCCGATACGATCGTTTATATTGATCATTCCATTTTGGGCAAACCGAAGAACCGGGGAGAGGCGACGGAGATGCTGCGCCGTCTCAGCGGCCAGGAGCATTGGGTGATCACTGGATTTTCTGTCCGCCATATGGGGAAAGAGACGGGGGATTCCGGGGCAGTGAAAACCGCGGTGAGGGTGAAGACTCTGACGCCCGTTGAGATGGATTGGTATGTGCAGACAGAGGAACCTTTTGATAAGGCAGGAGGATATGCCATCCAGGGGATCGGATCTTTTATGATCGAATCGATTCGGGGATCTTACACCAATGTGGTGGGGCTTCCCTTGTGTGAGTTAATTCAGATGCTTAATCGCCTGAGGGCCATTACGATTTCGGAATGCGGAATTCGGATTTCGGAATGAACCAATGTCATCAATCAAAGAGAATTATTTGAGAGTGACGGAAAGGATTGAGGGTGCGGCTCGAAGGGTCGGAAGAGATCCGAGGGAGATCAAATTGGTTGCTGTCTCCAAGACCGTGGACGCTCCGCGAATCAAAGAAGCTATCGAATCAGGGGTTTCTATCCTTGGTGAGAATTATGTGCAGGAGGCACAGAGAAAGATCGAGGAGATTGGACGAGCCGTGGCTTGGCACTTCATCGGACACCTTCAGTCGAATAAGGCGAAATATGCGGTGCGGCTCTTCGATATGATACACTCCCTGGACAGCTTTTCATTGGCCGAAGAACTGAATCGGAGGGCTGGACAGGCAGGAAAGGTGATCAAGGCAATGATCGAGGTAAATCTGTCTGGAGAAACGACCAAATTCGGGGCGGACGAGGAGAGCATATTGAGTCTCGCTAAGAGGATTCTCAATCTTAATCGTCTCTCCTTGGAGGGGCTGATGACGATGCCGCCCTATTTCGACTTGCCAGAAATGAGTCGGCCCTACTATATTGGGCTTCGAGAATTGAAGGAGAGGATGGTAAAAAAAGGCATTCCGATGAGTGAGCTCTCGATGGGGATGTCGAGTGATTTTGAGATCGCTATTGAAGAAGGGGCCACCTATGTTCGAGTGGGGACGGCGATCTTCGGGCCACGAAAAATAAAGCACCAAATGACAAGCACCAAATCCCAAACAAATCCCAATGACCAAAATTCGGAAGTTCAAACAAGAGCGTTTTGGTCATTTGAAATTGGTGTTTAGATTTTTGCATGTATAAGTCTGAGAATTTATCTCTAACATTTTTGGCAAATTCTCAAAAAACGTGTCACCCTGAACCAGGTCCTGAATCTTGCCCTGAATCAAGTTCAGGGTCTATCGAATTCAGGATCTAACGATTTCAGGGTCTCGTTTTATCTTGGCTTTGTGAGATGCTGAACCAAGTTCAGCATGACAGTTCTGGAGTTTAAGTTCATCGAAATTTCAAATATCTTTGGCTTGAATTTGTTTGGGATTTGTAATTTGGAATTTGGGATTTGAAATAGGAGCCATATAAGTTGAGAGTAAATAAAATTACAATTTCATTGTGGGCCTTTTGGATACTGGTGGGAGGATGTGGTGTTAAGAAACCTCCGGTGCCCTGGGAAACGATTGTTCCTAAAAGGATTGTCGACCTTGTAGCCGTGCCCCGGGAAGGGCGTCTCCTTCTGGAATGGACATCTCCTAAAGAGAATACAGACAACTCGGTCCTCACTGACCTGGCGGAGTTTAAGATTTTAAGATCAGAAGGGGTTCTTATTGCGGGGGAATGCAGAGGATGCGGAGAGAAGCCGAAGGTTGTCTATGAGATGAAGTTGGAGAGTGAGGAACAAGTGAAGGGTAGGAAGATGTCGCTCTTCTTTGAGGATCAGGAGGCGAGAAGGGTCTACGTATACCAGGTGGTTTCAGTCAATCGGAGAGGATATCCCAGCGCGCCTTCGAATCCGGTTACGGTCTATTGGGATTACCCGCCTCAGCCGCCAAGGATGGTGAGAGCGGAACGGGGGGATAAAAGAGTGGATCTGTACTGGGAGCCTGTAGGAGGTGCTACAGGGTATAACATTCACCGCAGACGAGAAGGAGAGGAATTTTCTCTCAGACCGTTGAACAGGGACCCCTTGGCAGAAACACACTATACAGATCTGAACGTGGAGAATGAAAAAAGGTATTTCTATTCGATCAGGGCAGTGAGGCGGGTGGTGAAGACCGATGTAGAAGGGAAGGGTTCTCTCGATATCCCTGTCACTCCCACTGACCTCATCGCCCCCAGCTCTCCTGTAGGACTGGTGGCAATCCCCCTTAGAGATGGGGTAGAGTTGAATTGGAGAAGAAATCAAGAGCCCGACCTCTTAGGGTACTATGTCTACCGAAGGAAACCCGGGGAGGGAGAGTTTAAGAGATTGAACGAAAGCCCCCTGACCAAGGAGACCTACCTTGATACGAGCGTCGAGTTGGAGCAGGAATATGAGTACGCCGTTACAGCGGTGGATAACTCCGTTCGAAGGAATGAGAGCCCTCGCTCAGAAGAATTGAGGGTGAAGTATCTTTACTAATGCGGATTTCGGAATGAAAAAATTAAAACTGATTTATGAGAATTTAGATTCTTCGTTTTTAATCCGCATTCCGCATTCTGCATTCTGCAATAGGAGGAAGAATGCATTTTTTTGAATACAAGAATCATCAACTTCACTGCGAGGGGATTCCCATTGAACAGATTGCTGAAAAAGTGGGGACCCCTTTCTATCTCTATAGCTACAACACGTTGGTAAGGCATTTCACCGTTTTTGACAGGGCCTTCGAGGGAATTCCTCATTTGGTCTGTTACTCGGCCAAGGCCAACTCCAATTTGGCTTTCCTCCGTCTCTTCGTGAACTTGGGCGGAGGAATCGATGTTGTTTCTGGAGGGGAACTCTACCGGGCCCTCAAGGGAGGGGCGGATCCGCAGAAGATTGTGTTCTCCGGAGTGGGGAAAAGGGAGGATGAAATCGAATATGCGTTAAAGGTTGGCATCCTCATGTTCAACGTGGAATCTTCTCAAGAGCTCCAGGTGGTCAATGAGGTGGCAGGCCGAATAGGGAAGAGGGCTCCCATCGCCGTTCGCGTTAACCCTGACATCGACCCTAAAACCCATCCCTATATCTCCACCGGATTGAAACGGAATAAATTTGGTATTGACATCAACAGGGCATTGATGGCCTATCGTCTGGCCTCCCAATTGCCGCATTTAAGGATTGTCGGAATCGATTGCCATATCGGGTCGCAGCTGGTGGAGGTAGGGCCCATCGTTGAAGCGTTGAAGAAGTTGAAGCGGTTGGTCGAAAATTTGAGAAATGAGGGGATGGAGATTCAATATCTGGATCTGGGCGGTGGCCTCGGAATCACCTATGAGGATGAAGAGCCCCCCCATCCTGTGGAGTACGCGGCCACCATCCTCGAAGAGATTCGTGAATTCAGCTGTACCCTTATCCTGGAGCCAGGCCGCGTCATTGTCGGGAATTCGGGGATCTTAATTTCAAAGGTTCTCTACATCAAGGAGAATGAGGAGAAACGGTTTGTGATTGTCGATGCAGGCATGAACGATCTGGTCCGGCCCAGCTACTATGGCTCCTATCATCAGATTCTTCCGGTAAAGGAAGAAAACCGAGAGGAGGGGGTGGTCGATGTGGTCGGCCCCGTCTGTGAATCAAGCGACTTCTTGGCAAAGGGACGGAGGATGCCGAGTCTTCATCCCGGTGAGCTGATTGCCGTGATGAGCGCCGGCGCCTATGGTTTCTCCATGTCCACCAACTATAACTCTAGGCCCAGGGTGGCTGAGGTCCTCGTTCGAGACGATCAGATGTTTGTGATCCGTCAGAGGGAGCATTATGAGGATCTCATCCGGGGGGAAGAAATACCGGAATTTTTGACAAAATCAACCCTAAAGGGTTAAGTTACGACAGCTTAGGAGCCAGTAACTCAAGGCTTTAGCCTTGAGCCATCTCGGAGGCACAATGCTGAAGATTCCTTTTATAAAGATGAGCGGAAGTGGCAATGACTTCATCCTGATCGATCATCGGAAATCGATCTTCACTGACGACCAAATGAAGGAGTTTGCTGGGAAGGTTTGTCGAAGAAGGATCTCTGTCGGCGCGGATGGTCTGATCTTGATCGAACGATCGGAGAAGGCCGATTTCAAGTGGCGGTTTTTCAATGCCAATGGAAGTGAGGCTGAGATGTGCGGTAACGGAGGCCGTTGTGCAGCCCGGTTCGCATATTTAAAAGGAATTACAGGTCCTTCCCTGACCTTTGAAACCCTGGCCGGGATCCTCTCTGCTCGGGTCGATGGAAAGAGGGTGAAACTGGAGCTGACCAAACCTTATGGTCTTCAACTCGATGAAACCATCCGCATCAAAGGGAGGGAGCAGCTTTTCTCAAGCATCAACACCGGAGTCCCTCATGCAGTTTTCCTTCTGGAGGACATTGAGGGGACAGACGTCGTGCAGACGGGAAGGGAGATTCGATACCACTCCCGTTTCGCACCGGCTGGGACGAATGCAGATTTTGTCCGTTTGGAAAAGGATCCTCAGCTGTCCATACGTACCTATGAACGGGGAGTGGAGGATGAGACCCTGGCCTGCGGCACAGGAGCCGTGGCTTCTGCCCTGGTCGCCGCCTTTAAAGGGTTGGTGAAATCTCCGGTATCCATTCGAACAAGAGGGGGTGAAGTTTTGGTCGTTTACTTCGAGATCGAAGCCGGGGAGGTAAGGAAGGTTTTTTTGGAAGGAGATGTCCACATCATCTATGAGGCCGAGATGTGGGAGGAGGCATACCAATGAAAGAAGAGATTAAAGCCATTGTCGTTGGGGCAGCGGGGAAGATGGGGGGGCGTGTCATTCACATCATCAAAGAAACCCCATCGATAAAACTCTATCAGGCCGTTGAGAGACCGGATCATCCATCCATTGGGAAAGACATTGGAGAAGTCATTGGATTGGGGAAAATGAGCATCCCATTAGAAGGAGAGTTGAAGAAGGCTGGGGGGGATGTCATCATCAACTTTACCAATCCTAAAACCTCCATAGAGAGTTTGGAATTCGCTAAAGAAACCGGTTCGGCCATTGTCATTGGTACGACTGGTTTGAGTCCAGAGCAGATCGAAAGAGTCAAGGATCTTTCAAAAAGTGTTCGGTGTGTTTTTTCTCCCAACATGAGTGTGGGCATGAATGTGATGTTCCAGATCGTTCAAGAGGTTGCTCAGGTTTTGGGTCCGGAGTATGACATAGAAATCTTTGAAGCCCATCACCGTCTAAAAAAAGATTCGCCCAGTGGCACAGCAGCGAAATTAGGAGAGTTGATTGCTAAGGCAATCGGACGGGATTTTGGTAAGGTCGGGGTCTATGGCAGAAAGGGGATGGTGGGCGAGAGAACAAAAGAAGAAATCGGGATGCAGGTGATCCGGGCTGGAGATATTGTGGGAGAACATACGGTGCTCTTTGGAGGGATTGGTGAACGGTTAGAGATCATCCATCGTGCACACAGCCGAGATAATTTTGCACGCGGTGCGGTCAGGGCAGCCCTCTGGGTGGTGAACCAGCCGAACGGTCTTTACGATATGCAGGATGTGTTAAGGTTGAGATGAGTGAGAACAATGTCAAATGTCAAAATTCAAAATTCAAATGAAGTTCAAATTTCAAATATTTTGACATTTAGCGATTTGACATTCAATTGACATTCGGCATTTGGATTTTCATAGAACTGTATGATTGCACCGACATGAAGAGGAGCAGGAAAGATGAAAATTGTTCGATACATTGAGAATGACATTGTGAAATGGGGAGTCATCGAGGGGGATATGATTCGTGAAATGGATGGGGATCCGTTTGGGCACTTCCATCTCGCCTCAAAGGCGAAGAGACTCGAAGAGGTACATCTGCTTTCGCCCTGCCTTCCATCGAAGATTGTCGCGTTGGGGTTGAACTATCGGGACCATGCCGAGGAGGTGAAGATGGTCCTTCCGAAAGAGCCCCTTCTCTTTCTGAAACCATCCACGTCCGTCATTGGTCCGGGAGATGCCATCGTCTATCCGAGGATGTCGAAGAGGGTGGACTATGAAGCCGAGTTGGCGGTCGTCATCGGGAAATTGGCCAAGGCCGTCCCCGAGGAGAAGGCGGCAGATCATATCCTTGGGTATACCTGCCTTAATGATGTGACGGCAAGGGACCTCCAACCAAAGGATGGTCAGTGGACTAAATCAAAGGGGTTTGACACCTTTGCACCGATTGGCCCTTGGATTGTTACGGACATCGATCCTCACCATTTGGAGATATCCACCTATCTCAATGGAGAGAGGCGTCAGCATTCCAATACGAAAAACCTGATCTTCGACCCTCACCAGCTGGTGAGTTTTATCTCTCAGGTGATGACTCTGCTGCCAGGAGATGTGATCGCAACAGGCACACCTTCTGGAATCGGACCGATGGCAATTGGCGACAGGGTGGATGTCGTGGTCGAAGGGATCGGCACGTTGAGCAATATCGTTGTGGGTGAGGAAGGGTTGGAGGAGAGGAGATGAATAGAAAGAAATCGATGGCTCTATACCGCAGGGCGTTGGAAATGATCCCGGGAGGAGTGAATAGCCCTGTCAGGGCTTTTAAAGCCATTGGCATTCCACCTACTTTTATTGAGCGTGCGAAAGGATCGAAGATTTGGGATGTAGATGGGAATGAATACATTGACTACGTCGGGTCTTGGGGCCCGATGATTGTGGGCCATGCGCACCCAAAGATTGTGGCGGCACTCAAGAAAGCCATCCCCAAAGGAACGAGTTTTGGTGCGTCCACCCCTTTGGAGATCGAACTCGCCGCCAAGGTAAAGAAGGCTTTTCCCTCGATGGAGTTGGTGAGGATGGTCAGCTCGGGGACAGAAGCAGTGATGGGTGCGATCCGGGTGGCGAGAGGTTACACCGGAAGGGATAAGATCCTTAAGTTCGAAGGTTGTTACCATGGCCACGGGGACAGCTTGCTCGTCAAGGCGGGCTCCGGCGCTGCGACCTTCGGCATTCCCGATAGCCTCGGAGTTCCGGAGGATTTGGCCAAACATACCTTAACAGCCCCTTATAATGATTTAGAAAGTGTAAAGGCCTTGGTCGGCCAATATCCAGATGGAATTGCCTGCATCATTGTGGAACCCATTGCCGGGAATATGGGACTGGTCCTGCCTGAACCGGGATTTTTAGAAGGATTGAGAAAGCTCTGCGATGAGGAAGGAATCATCCTTCTCTTTGACGAGGTGATTACTGGGTTTCGAGTCGCCTATGGAGGTGCCCAGGAGCTATACAAAATCAAAGCGGATATGACTTGCCTGGGAAAGATTATCGGAGGCGGTTTGCCAGTGGGGGCCTATGGTGGGAGTAGGCCGATCATGGAGAAGGTCTCCCCCCTGGGAGGGGTCTATCAGGCCGGGACGCTTTCTGGGAATCCTCTGGCCATGACTGCTGGGATTGCAACCTTGGAGCTTTTGAAGTCAAAAAAGACTTATCAGGATCTGGAGAAAAAGACTCTTTATTTGACTGAGAAGATTTCCGAATGTGCTGAGGAGAGGGGGATTCCATTCGCCATCAATCGAGCTACAGGAATATTCACCCTCTTTTTTACAGAGGGTCCGGTGAAGGATTACCGCACCGCAAAGATGAGCGATACGAAGCGATTTGCCCAATTCTTTATTGAAATGATGGACCAGGGGATCTATCTTCCGCCCTCCCAATTTGAAGCCTGGTTCATTTCTCTGGCACATACACAAAAGGATCTGGATCAAACCATCGAAGCCTGCGATACTGCCTTTCGGGAGATTTTAAAATAGGGACACATCCCTTTTTCTTCTCTTTCGTGTAATAAATGGGTTGTCCCCGTTTTATTCCAAAACTTTTTCTAACACACTTTCCGAAATGAAGACTTCCCTCTTATTTTTTGTATCTTCTCATGGCAAAATTAAAAACCTCTTCATTGACTGGTTCAGGTTTATATAGGAAAAGGGGACGCTTCTATTTAAATGAGGCCTGTGGTTGAGGAAAGAAGAAGCTTTATGAAAAAAGATTGTGACAGTTCTTGGGACCCTGTAAAGAGTGCTAAAGGAAACTTACCCCGTAACAGCGAAGCCCTTGATAAAAAATACGCAGAATGGGAAGAAAGAAAATGGTTCAAATGGCCGCAAGAGAATCTTTCGTTTCCTTTTACTGTAAAACGAATGGAGGACGATGATGATGCCTATCTTACCAACATAGCCAAGAAGCAGCCTTTCAGGTTGGGGCACACGATGAAGGTTTTAGGGATTGAAGACGAAGAAGATTTGTATGGAATTATTATTAAATGTCGAGAGGGGAGAAAGATAGGTCATATTCCTCTTTGTGACGTTGAAGTTACACCAAAAGAAAATCCGAACTATTGGCCGGTCAGGGAATATGCTATATGCTGTCTGGTTTGCAAATAGGTGAAAGTCTCCAACCCAAAGAAACAAATAGGACAGAGAGTTTGGGTAATGCTTCGATGAAAGATGAACGGTTCCGGGTCCTGAGCGAGAAGTTCCATTTCTCTAATTTTCGAAAGTGGCAGGAGGAGATCATCGATACCCTTCTGACCAGGCACGATGTGGTCGTGGTCATGCCCACAGGAAGCGGCAAATCGCTCTGTTACCAGTTGCCGGCGCTACTCCTGGACGGGGTGACGCTGGTCATCTCGCCCCTGATTGCCTTGATGAAAGACCAGGTGGATGGACTGGTGCAGAATCAAATCCCTGCCACTTTCATCAACAGCGTATTGACCCCTTCCGAGCAAGGACAGAGATTGAGGGAGATTCAGCAGGGAAAATATAAGCTGGTTTATATTGCTCCGGAGCGGTTTAGGAATCCGGGATTTATGGAGGGGATTCAATCCTGTCGGGTTTCACTGTTTGCTGTGGATGAGGCCCACTGCGTTTCCGAATGGGGGCACGACTTTCGTCCCGATTATCTTCGTCTTAAAGGGGTTGTTGAAAAACTGAGCCATCCGCCTGTTGCCGCCCTGACAGCAACGGCCACTCCCGATGTCCGCCGTGATATCATCACCCAGTTGGGCCTCAGGCAGCCGATCACGTTCGTTGCGGGTTTTGATCGCCCCAATCTCCGTTTTCAGGTCAAAATGGTGGGGGGTGAGGAAGATAAAATCGATGCCATTTTGGGCCTGCTCAAAAAGAAGGCACAGAGGGGAATTATCTATGCCGCTACACGTAAGAATGTGGAAACCGTAACCTGGGCATTACAGTCCCATGGCTACAAAGCGGGAAGTTATCACGCCGGCATGGAGATGGAGTCCCGCAAGTTTGTCCAGGACCATTTTATGGAGGGAACCCTGCCGGTGGTGGTGGCGACAAACGCCTTTGGCATGGGCATCGATAAGGCGGACCTTCGTTTTGTCGTTCATTATGACATCCCCGGTTCCCTCGAGGCTTATTACCAGGAAGTCGGCCGAGCCGGGCGTGATGGAGAGCCTGCGACCTGCCTGCTCCTCTTCAATTACGCCGACACTTTCACCCAGGAATTCTTTATCGACGGAAGTTATCCGCCCCGTGACATGATAGAACGGACGTACCAGGTCTTATGCGATATTGGAACGGATGAAATTGAGATGACCCAGAAGACCCTGGCCGAGGGTCTCGGTCGTACAAAATCGAATGAGATGGCTATCTCTTCATGCTTGAAGATCCTGGAAAAGGCCGGTTACATTGAGCGCGGATCGGAAGGGGAGCATCAGGCCAGGGTGACACTACGTATCGAGCCGGAGGAGCTTCAGCGCCAGGTTGAGGGAAAAAGCAGATATCAGAAAGAGATTGTCAATTATTGTCAGGATGTTCTCGATGGATCGAAAGATAAGACTCTTCTTGTGGACCTGGATGCGATGGCCGGGCATCTGAATCTTGCGCCGGAGCAGTTGAGACGACATCTCTCTACGCTTCATCAAACAGGATCAATGGAATATCGACCGCCGTTTCGCGGCCGGGGTCTGAAAATACTGTCACGGGTTCCTGTCTCCAGACTGGATATCAGTTTTCAAGAGATTGAACGTCGGAGCCTTTTTGAGCGGAAGAAACTCCGGGAGATGATCGATTATGCCTATACCGACCAATGTTTAAGACGGTTTATCCTTGAATACTTCGGCGAACGGAACATCAGAAAAAGTTGCAATAGCTGCTCTAACTGTCTCAATGAGGGCGAAACTCACACGTTCACCCCGTTAGAAAGCCCCGCCATTTTTGGCAGGGATGATATAAATAAATCCTCCCTCCGGGCCAGAAAGCCCTCCGGGCTGGCGGCAATTCCTTCCAGAAAGGGTGGGGTTAAAGCCCCGTCCTTTCTAACGGGGTTTGCCAGAAAAGAAAGGATCGTTAAGGAGAAACTTCCGGACAAATTTCCGGAAGAATTGGGCCTGCCCTGTCATGAAGACCTGTTTGCCTCCCTGAAAGAGATGCGTCTCAAACTCGCTCAGGCATCCAACCTTCCCCCCTTCGTCATCTTCCATGATCGAACACTCAGGGCCATCAGCCAGCGACTACCTCAAACAACCCCTGAATTGCTTGCCATCAAAGGCTGCGGGGAATATAAGGTGTCGGTTTACGGGGATCAGACGCTTGAAGTGGTCAGGGCTTATCTAAAAGGGCATCCTGAGGCAAGGCCTTTGAGTGAGCCCTTGAGTAAGCATGATGGATCTGTGGCAATACGGCCTGTCCTGAAGAAACCTTCGGGGGGAAGCACCGTCGAGATCACATGGATGCTGTGGGAGAAGGGAGGCACGCTGGAGGAAATTGCCCGGAAGCGGGGCCTTTCTCCATCGACGATTAGCGAACATCTTGTGCAGCTTATTGGTGAGGGCAGGTCGATCGACCTTAACCGGATTCTTTCAAAGGAGCGAATCGCCCTCATTGAAGAAGCGATTGTCCGGGCCGGAAGTGAACGGTTGGCTCCAATCAAGACCCTGCTCCCTCAGGATGTAAGCTATGACGAAATCCGTTTGCTTATGGGGCGATATGCTCAGAACGCGAAAGGCAAGAATAAAAAGACATAGCCAAGCCACCAGTCCGTTATCGGAAATTGCCTGCAACCCCATAAATGAGGGAGGATTCATTCATGATGAAAAACAGAATACTTATTGAGGAAAAGGTGCACGAGCTTATTGCAATGACTACAGGATTTTGTGAGACATATCTTGACACAGATTATAAGCAATTATGTGAAAATCTTATAAAAAAGATGTCGCGCAAACGAAACATCCCATTTCTTTCAGGAAGACCTGAAATTTGGGCAGCAGCCATTGTCTATGCAATAGGCAGCATCAACTTTCTTTTTGATAAAAGTTTCAAACCCTATTCTACGGCTGAAGACATATGCAGACATTTTGGAACAACAAAAAGCACCACTTCGCAGAAAGCGAAGGTTATTCGAGATATGTTCGGATTAAATTATTGGGACAAAGAGTTTTCTACGACTTACATGAAAGAAACCAATCCATTTTCTAATATGGTGATGGCTAATGGATTAATCGTTGATAGTAGGTTTTTATCTCCTGAAATTCAAAAAATAATAGATGATAAAGAAAATAGGAAAAAATGAAGCTCTACGGGCAAGCCCGTAGTCCCCAAAAACCATACCCACCTGCGCCAAGGCTTCAGGGGGTCATCCGCCTGTGAGCGAAATCCGCCGAAGCATGGTAGATCCATCGCTGAGAGGGGTCCTATTCAGAGTTATGCATTCCTCCACGGCCAACGCCGTCGTCGCCTGCGTAGGCGGATGAATATGCGGGCAACTTCTGATAACATAGCACAAAGAAAACAGGGAGAAGCTTGGGGGCCAGGCGTTGGTAAGAAGTTTGAATCCGGGGAGATAAAAATACTGTATTTCCGATGCCAAAAATGTGAGACCAAAAATGGGAGCAATTTGTTTTGCCTTCCGTTTTCCTCACTTCATCATGGGCAGTTCTTCCGGTTGGAGCAACAAGGTGATTGAACCCGGTTGTCCAGGAACGCGAGTGATGAGTCCTTTATTTTCGAGTTTCAACACCATTTGGTGAACCGTGGGTGGTGTCACCCGGAAGTATCGTTCCATGTCCGCTTCAGCTGGGGCCCGACCATGGATCTTCGAATAGTTGTAAATGAATGCAAGGTTATTGGCCTTGTTTTTCCGTGAATCTCATTTGTTCTGATCTTTTATCTGTTGGCACCGGACAACGAGGCGGGTGAGGAGCACGCCCCGAAGAGATCTTATCTGCTCCAACCGCTTTGATAGCCAGCGCTTTACGCTGGCTATAATGCAATTCTGTTCGGGATCTGGGCTCACCTTTTTACAAAGGCCTGTTGATTGTTGAGACCTGATCCCACTGATTTGCCATAAGCGCCCTGTTAGGTACACTTCATTTTCGTTTTATTCAATATACTCAATACTGATCTTCTACAGTTAGAAAAATAATTTTCTGTGATTACAATTAGATAGAGGTGCCCCAAAGGTTCTTGGCACCACAGATGGCTCTTTGACAAATTCATATTGCATTATATTTCCCGAATCGTGGGAGGGATGGCTACCCCTACAGATTGAAAGACCCTACCGCAGGTCCCTTTACATTCACTTCTGACAACGAGGGACTTGCCGTGTTCTTCTATGACAATCTCTTGAAGCGATTTCAAATCTTGTTTGATGTCTCCCCATTCAAAACATCGCCCCGCCTGATCAAGACGTTCGATCCAATTCTTTCCTCAGGACAAGGGCAAGAAAGCTGCAGAACACATGGCCTCGGATGGTCTCGTCACACTTGTGGAAGACGGGGCGTGTTTCCAGAACCGACTTGACCTCTCTGAAGACCTGTTCCACTTGCCAGAGTTCTTTGTACTTGAGGGCCACCTGCTCTGGAGATAAAGAGGTATTCGTCCTCAGAACCCATTTCCCGTCGAATCTCTCTTCCCCATCAATCTTGTCCTGATCGAGACGGAGATGATCACGATCCAGTTTCAGATACTTCCGATAGCCTCTGTTACCGATCAGAGCTTTGGGGTTCTTTTTAAGCTGCTTCTTTAAGGTATCCACAATCACCTGCCGATCCAACGCTTCCTTTCTGGCTTGCTTCACATTTAAGCAAAGGATATATCGATGGTTATCCACCCGGACGTCCTTGACCTTGAGCGGGGCTGGATCTTTCGATGATCGTCCCTCCGAATGGACCTCCGTATATCGTCCCGCTCGGGACAGAACCTCATCTCGGATCTCTTTGACCTTCCTCATCCGTGCCCCCAGAATATAGGGTATCTTCCTCTGATCCAATTCGTTCATCGTTTCTTCGCTGATCATCCCCCGATCCGCTACCATGCAGAACCGCCCAATATGGAAACGGCTTCTGATCCGATCGACCACAGGAATCAAGGTCTTGACATCTGCCGTGTTGCCCGGCCACATCTCGCAACAGATGGGGTTGCCATCCTCATCCAGGACGGCACCTACCACCATCTGGTTCAAATCCGAACGATGATCCTTACTGTGCCCCTTTTCACCTAAGCTCTCTCCTCCTTCTCCCTCGAAGTAGATCGAGGTCGTATCAAAGAAGACGAGGTCAAGACCCGTGAACAGATCCCGACGTCCATGAAACATCTCTTCTTCAATTAGATCCTTGGTACATCGGGGGGCAAAGGGCGTCTTGTCCTTCTGGTCTTCGATCTCATCCCCCAGAAACGCCATGGCCCGATAAAGATGATGCAGGGACAAATCCTCCCCTCCGTCAATCCGATAATCCTGGTGCCACTTGTCGCAGGAACGGTCAGAACCGGATGCAAAGAGCCGATGCAGGACGGTCAGAAAGATGGCTCTCTCCACATCGAACTCGAACTTCCTGCCTTCCAGAAGCCCCTTGATGATCTTTCCGATCCCCAGCTCTTCCCAGAGTCTCTCGAAGATCAGGGAGGGACCGATCTTTTTCGCAAAGGCATGGATCTCACTCTTACCGGACAAAATCAAAAGGACCTTTTCGGAGAACCGGGAGAGGGATCGGATAACATTTTCAATATCCCCTTTGGCCTGTAATTGATCCATTCGGCCGATCGTAGAGATGACACGCTGGACGGTCTTTGAACCTTCTCGGTGGTTCTCCACGATTTGGAGGTACTGATGCTGACCGGATTTTTTGATTCTTGCAAACATGGGGCCTCCCATTAAGGACACCCCAATAATACTTAAAATCTACGTCTCTGTCAATATAATTTAGCACATTCTGTGGCACCACATTTTTGATCATTTATGGAATTTTCAAAGAACACTTTTAGTGTTTACAGGTACTTACAAAATACTGCCCCACAGCAACTGTAGAAAAAAAGCTTAAGAAATTGGATTGGCATCCGGAAACCATTGGCCTTGAGCCTACTACAGACCAGAAGATAGTTGAATTGTGTGGTGATGCAATAAATGGTCATATGGGTACGAGTGTAAGGCCCTTTTATACCAGTGACGTGCCTGGGATGAAAAAGCTAAAAGAAATTACAAGGAACTATCTTCCAAATTATCCTGACTTGAAGTTTACGCTGCATTATACGTGGGGGTGGTTGATTGCGGATGTCTTCACCGAGGCCTTTAAAAAAGCGGGGAAAAATCTGACCAGACAAAAGGTGATAGACGCTTTGGAGACGTTCAGAAATTACGATACTGGTGGGTTAATGCCTCCTATCACCTTTACGCCGACAGACCACGTTGCGTCCAGGTCCTGCAAGGTCTACAAGATGGAAGCAAAAAATCCGATGATTTGGGTTCCCCTTACCGGCTTTCGCGAACCGAGGACGAAATAAATGAGATATACGGTCTAAATTGGCATGATTTGACCTGGAAAGTCATGACTCAGGTCAAATCATGTCCAAATTTGGGATTGGGCAAAAGAATAGGAAAATCCAGCAGGGCATAAGAAGAATGACAGAAGTCGGTCATGGTTTTAATGACGGCTCAATTTTGGGTATTCAAGATATATCCTTGAACTTTGGGGGGCTTGGAGTCTTATCCAGCATAAGTTTTTATGTCCCCAGAGGAACAATTTACGCCATTATTGGCCCTAATGGAGCTGGAAAAACAAGTATATTCAATTGTATTTGTGGATTATATAGACCATGGAAGGGGTCCATTCTTTTTGAGAATAGGAACCTACTAGGTCTAAGGAGCCATGAGATTGCCAACCTCGGCATTGCCAGAACCTTTCAAAATATTGAGTTGTTTAAAGGCATGACTGTACTCGATAACATAATGGTTGGTCGTCATTCGCATCGCAGCGCCGGATTTTTTTGGGGTGGAGTACGCTGGGGAAAAGGCAAAAAAGAGGAAGTCGCTAGCCGAAAGTTTATTGAAGAAGAGATCATAGATCTCCTGGAGATCGAGCACTTACGGAAGGAGATCGTGGGGAACCTTCCCTACGGGCTGCAGAAGAGGGTTGAATTGGGAAGAGCTCTTGCGATAGAGCCCAAGCTTCTTCTTCTCGACGAACCCATGGCCGGAATGAATGTCGAGGAAACTGAGGATATGGCTAGGTTTATACTTGATGTACGCGATAAATATGGAGAGAGTATCACGATGCTTTTAATTGAACACGACATGGGTGTAGTTATGGACCTAGCTAATATTGTTTTCGTTATGAACTTCGGAGTAAAAGTAGCTGAAGGAAAACCTCAAGAAATACAAGAAAATCCTTTAGTTATAAACGCCTACCTTGGAACAAAAAAACATGGTTGATGAAATCAATTGGTAGCGTTCAAAAGGTGCGGCATGCATTAAAAAACCGCTTCAAGTAATCTAAAACCCGCAGTATGTAAGCCTCCCCCTTTGATGGGGGAGACAGAGGGTGTTGGTGGAAAAGTTATGAATTTCAAAGTACTTAAATCATTTCCCCCTCCCCTTCATCCCATCCCACCAGTGGAGGGCAGATTTGCTCGATGTTTTTACTCATCTTGAAGGAGGTTTAAAATGGACAAAAAAAAGAGTGTGAGCCGAACTTGTATTGCCGTCTTTGCTACAACACTGATCCTTGCAGCTCTGTGGACTTACGAAAGGACAGAAGCAGCTGGGGACCGAGTCATCACCATCTATGCCATGGGCGACTATTCGGGCGCCTATGGAGGCCTCACCACACCTGGTTTGGCTTCCCACCGTGACGTCATGAAATACTGGGAAAAGAACAATTTGATTCCCGGAGCGAAATACGAGCTCAAGTGGGCAGACAGCGGTGGTGTGCTTGCTCGGGCCACATCCACATTTCGTCGCTTAAAAGAGTTAAAGCCCAAGCCACTATTGGTTGTAATAGCCCAAACGGGTGAAGCAGAAGCCTTGAGGCCTCTGTTTGAGGAATCTAAGATGCTCATGTTTAGCTGGGGAGCCAGCGCAAAGGTAGTCCATCCTGTAGGCAAGTATATTTTTGGTAATATGGTTTCCTATCCTGATCAGTTTGGTTTCTTCATAGATCATGTTTCCAAGAACTGGGACTATGCTAAGATGAAGAGGAACCCGAAAGTAGGGGTGCTTACTTGGGATACTGCGGCTGGTCGCGGTTTTGAGAGCGCACAGACGATGGCATACGCTATGCAGAAGAAGGTGGATATCATCAAGCCCTTCCAGTTTGGACCTACAGCTCCCGTCGATGTGAGCACCCAGCTTTTGAGCCTGAATAAAGAAGGCGCCGACTGGCTTTGGTCTAGCTGGATGGCTCCTCAGGTAGCAACCACCTGCAAAGATTTGGTTCGCCTTGGTCTGAAGGATAAGATGAAATATGCTGGATTCTGTGCCGCTGGTGATATATTTCTTAACCGTCTGGCCGGAGAAGATGCGGAAGGCTTTATTAGCGTCCATTCCTATAGGACTTTTGACGAGGACCCGAATGCTATCTGGATAAAGCTCTTCAAAGAAAATAACCGCAAGGCCGAAGATATGGCCTATGGTTACCCTCAGATGATCTGCGGAACCATGACGATTCTTGAGGCATACAAACGGACCATCAAGAAGGTCGGCTGGGAGGGTTTGACTTCTGAAGTCCTTGCGGAGGCACTCGAAAGCTTGAAGGACTTTGATGCTTGGACGGCTCCAGTCACCTACTCACCGAACAGGCATAGCCATGACAAGGTGAGATTGGTTCAATGGAAGAAAGGCAAGCTGTTGCCAGTAACGGACTGGTCTGAAGCTCCAAACTTGAACCCGAAATGAAAGCAATCGCTTCAGGGATGGTTTCGGATCTTAAGAGAATCAATATATCTCAGTAAGCAGGTCCACACCAGAGGCTCGTTACTTCACTGTTAACTGAAGAAATCTTTAAAACCATAAAGAATGTAAGTTCTGAAGGAGAAAGGCACGTTTTGTTGGTCAGGTAGAATGCCATGGACCGCACTCGATATTGCGGTCTATAACTCCAGCATGCGGGATACCAGAATCGTCCCCGACGGACCAATGAAGCTGTAGATAGGTGAGACATTATAAGCTGCGGAAGAGATGGACGGGATAAAAAGATTCAGGGAAAAGCGATGACACAGGAGGTAAGGATTATGCGTAGGGTGCTTATCATCACGATCTTTTTGGTTAAAGCTAGCCTCTTATTGTTAGGTTGTCAAACGATGACAGGTCAAATGAAAGAAACCAAGAATCTCCAACCTGTCAGCGTGAAGTTGGTCGAACTCTCTAAGATTTTTGCGGGTAAAGAGGCGATCGTTGTAGACATGGTATTTGACATATCCAATCCTAACCCGATCCCCGTTCATGTCACTCAGCTCGAATGGACCGTCAGTATAGAAAATATCAGGTTGGGGACCTTAGCCGTTTCGGAGGGCATATACATCCCTGCGAAAAAGGAAGCTCAAACGAGAAAGACCTATTTCTTGAATGCGGGGACGGGGCCCGTCAATCTTCTTCTCGGGGGAGCAGTCATCAACTTGCAGAAGGGAGCCGAGGTCTTCGGTGGTATCAGCAAAGCGATCACCGAAGATAAGGCTTCATGGGTTCTCGATGGAGCAGCCTTTGTAGATAGTGAGTGGGGTTCGAGTTCTACAACATTCACTGCTGAATGGAAATAGGCACCAGCCAAAGAGTGTTGCTGGGGAATAAGGGTAAAGCATATCGTTCTATCTTATCCTTTAAGTAGAGCCACATCTTACAGCAAAAGGAACCGGACTGAGGGCATCTGTTGCCGACCTCGAGAAACAGGCGGGGAGAATGACTTATCGAGCCCCAGGGCCACTATAAGGCCCTGTGATTAAAGATGGCGAATACTCTGGGGATTGAACTCATATTAAAGTTTGTACAAAGCCAAACAGATTCTTTTTGAACCTTATATGAATACAAGGAGACGGTAATGGGCCTTCACGATGTTACTGTTTACGATATGGCGTGCCAAAACGCATTGCATTACCCAAATTTGACGGCCTTTGTAGATGACCAGCGCAGAATCACTTACTCAGAGTTTTTGATCTTAGTGGACAGGCTCTCAGCGGGTTTAACAAAGCAAGGATTGAATTTCCATGACCGATTGGGAGTCATCGCACGAAACAGTTTGGAATTTTTTGCTCTTTATTTTGCCGCGGCTAAAATTGGTTCTGTCGTCGTCCCTGTCAACTACAGGCTATCTGAAACCGAACTGGAATATATTCTTAGGGACACCCGCCCTAAGTTGCTATTCGTTGATGAAAACTACGAGAAAATCATATTAGGTTTTATTCAGACAATGCCCTTTGTAAAAGGAATATTTTGTTTAGGGAGGAACAATGCTGCTTTTATGGGAATTGATTCCCTCGAAGATAGGACTAGCCATGAAGAACAGAATGTTTCCAGTGATGATGATTTTATCATTTTGCATACAGCCGCAGTTGATGGCAAGCCCCGGGGGGCGGTTTTGAGTCACAGTAACATATTTGCGCATAGCGTGGGTGCCCAATGCAAGTTGGCGTTGAATAACTGTGACGTATACCTGAATCTTTTGGCCTTGTTTCATGCGGCCAATGTTTACATGGCATTGAGTATTTTCCATGCTGCTGGTACTAACGTTATTTTGCCTCGCTTTGATCCCGACATGGCCTTGAGCTGGATTGAAAAAGAAAGGGCCAGTATCTTGTTTACTTTTCCTCCTATGCTTGCTAATATCCTAGATCGATTGGAAACATCATCCTCTGATATCTCAAGCCTGAGGGTTGTCGTTGGTCATGAGAGGCCTGAAACGGTGGATAGGCTGCAGCGTCTAACCAATTCTAAATTCTGGACAGTGTACGGACAAACAGAGACTTCGAGTTGGGTAACGACAGCCCCTTTTGTTGGACAAGGAGGTAATGTCGGAAGACCGTCCCCTTTAGTAAAGATGAAACTCACTGATGATAAGGGCCAGGAAGTGGAGAAAGGATCCGTGGGCGAAATCTTGATCAAAGGCCCACATGTATTTAAAGGGTATTGGAACCTCGATAAAGAAACAAGCTACACTTTTCGTGGAGGGTGGCATCATACCGGAGATATGGGCCTATTGGACGCTGAAGGCTGCCTTTGGTATGCAGGCCGTAAAGATGAAAAGGACTTGATCAAATCAGGGGGAGAAAATGTCTACCCATACGAGGTAGAAAAAGTCATCTTGGAACATCCTCAAGTAGAAAAGGTGGTGATCATAGGCGTGCCCGATCCAAAGTGGGGTGAAGGGATCAAAGCGGTTTGTGTAAAAAAGAAAGATTCACAACTCTCACCAGAGGAACTTATGGAGTTTGTCGCCAAGCGTATTGCACGATATAAAAAGCCCCAGTATGTCGAGTTTGTATCGGTCCTCCCAGAGATGAGCAATGGTCAAATTGACCGTGCTGCAGTAAAATCAAAATACGGTGCGAGGGGTTAACCCAAAACTATTTCCACAGGAAGAACTCTCATCCCGGGAAGGAATGGCGTGTCATATGTCAGATAACTCTCTTGATGGAAGAAGGAGGATGCCCAACGGGATTTATTAAGAGAAGCAACAACATCCCAGAACAATAGAGTGTGGAACCAACCAATGGTCAAAAAAGCGTATTTCGTCACAAGCTCATCGATTTTCACATTGTTTTGGCTCTTTTTAACTAATATTTACAAAGAATGATTTCCTATTGGCAGACCTTATGCAATAATTAACGGCTAAAAGGAAGGGTTACCTCTATTAATATACGTCAATTTTTTTCGGCGGGGTAAGGATGGAGCAACAAGCATTCAGGGAATTGGATAGAAGCTTGAGAAAGCAGAAGATCATCGATATAGCGGTGGGGCTTTTCCACAAGCAGGGTTATAGGACCACGACGTTCGATGACATCGCAGAACAATTGGGAATCACCAAGGCTGCCATCTATCACTATGTGGATTCAAAAGAGGAGATCCTCTTTATCATCTATAACCAGGTCCTGCAAAAAGCTTTTGAAGAGACCAATCGGATCAAAGCCATGGATCTTCCTCTTGACGCGAAGCTGAGGCTGATTATCCGAAACCAAATCAGTATCGTCATCAAGAACCTGCCCCTCATGTCTGTCTTTTTCACTGAGGAAACCCAGCTTCCAGAAAAGTATTACCGGATGGTGAGAGAAAAGAAGAAGGAATATGACCGGATCATTCAAAAGATCATTGAGGAAGGAATCTCCCTGGGCATCTTCGAGGACGTGGATCCACGTCTTTTAACCTATGCCATCAATGGGACATGTAATTGGATTTATAAATGGTATCATCTCAAACTTCCTTATACCCCTGACAAGATCGCTGAAGAGCTCATCCGGATCCTCGAAAGAAGTTATTTATGTGCAGACAGGGCTAAGCCTCCAATTGCGAGGTTGAACAGAGGGGAAAAAATAGAGGAGGTCATCTCCTACCTCGCGGAGAGATGGAGGCACCAATTTAAGGAAATGATGGACCTACTCGAAGGGCTTAGAAGCCTCACGGAGGCGGGCGGGAGAAGACCTTGATCCATGGGGCTCATGTACTTCCAAGGTAGGCGGAAACAACCTTCTTAGAGTTTAAAAGTTCAGAAGACTTACCGTGAAAAGCAATCTGTCCGTTTTCCAAGACGAATACCCTCTCGACCGTCTTGAGAGCCATCCGGGCATTCTGCTCGACCAGGAGAATCGTGGTCCCCTCACTGTTCAAGGATTTGATGATTCGGAAAATCTCTTTGACCACCAGAGGGGCAAGCCCCATGGAGGGCTCATCCATCATGAGAAGTTTGGGTTGGGCCATGAGAGCCCTCGCAAAGGCCAGCATCTGCTGCTCCCCTCCACTTAAGTTTCCCGCCTGAAAATATCGCCTCTCCCCGAGGATAGAAAATATTTCAAAGAATTTTTCAATATCCTTTTTAATCTGGCCTTTGTCCTTTCGATGATAAGCACCGAGTTCAAGGTTTTCAAGAACGGACAGGGTGGAGAGTGTCGCTCTTCCTTCAGCAATTTGGACGATACCTTTTCTAAAGATCCTCCCCACACCTTTTTCCACGATCGATTCACCCTTGAAGCAAATCTCCCCTCGAATAATCGGCGCAAACCCGCTGATGGCATTGAGCATCGTCGATTTTCCCGCCCCATTGGCACCAACCACAGCGACGGCTTCCCTTTCATTGACATCCAAGGAGACGCCCTTCAAGGCCTCAACCCCTCCATAGTGGACAACAAGATTTCTCACCTCCAAAATCATTCCTCATCCCCTTTTCCCAGATAAGCTTCGATCACATCCTGATTTTGCTGTATGCTTTCCGGGGAACCATCGGCGATCTTCTCCCCAAAATTCAGAACATGAATCTTCTTACATAGCTTCATCACCACTTCCATGGTATGCTCAATCAGAACAATCGTGATCCCGTCACGGTTTAGTTGGAGGATGTAATTCGACTGAGTCTCCGCTTCCTTGGGGTTCATTCCGGCGAAAGGTTCATCAAGAAGCAAAAGCTTGGGTTGACTGGCGAGGGCCCTCGAAATTTCCAGACGCCTTTGTTCACCGTAGGACAAGGTACCGGCCAAGAGATTCCATTTTTGAGATAGATTCATTTTCCCGAGAAGGTCCATGGATTCCTCTCGAACCCATTTTTCTTCGTGATGGTAGGCAGGCAATTGAAAAAAGGTCCCCCAAAAACCTTTCTTTAACCGGATGTGATGCCCGACCATAACATTCTCAATGACGCTGAGACCTTTGAAAAGGCAGATGTGCTGAAAGGTCCGGTTTATCCCCAACCCTACAATTTGGTGTGGCTTTAAGTCGCTTATTTTGGCATCATCAAAAAAGATTTCTCCTTTGGAGAGGCGATCGAAACCACTGACGAGATTGATCAATGTCGTTTTTCCAGCTCCGTTCGGTCCGATAATTCCGCAGACCTCCCCATGAGGGACTTCAAAGGATATATCTTTCACAGCAGCAATACCCCCGAAGTATCGGCACGCATTTTTAATGAGGAGACCCATGGATCACGTCACCTTTCTTCGATTGACGAAAAAGATGGAGAGATAGATCTTCCGAATAATGGGGCCGAGTTCGGCTGGTGGATAGAGCACGGCTAGCAAGAGAATCAGTCCCGTGAAGAAGGCCCGATAAATATTGGCAAATCGAAATATTTCTGGCAGGATAGTGATGAATGCCGCCCCAATCATTACTCCCACAAATTTGTTGATCCCGCCGATCACGCAAGAAACGAGCATATTGACGACCCGGTGAAACCCGAACTCCCTGGGATCGATGAAATTGTTCAGGTGAGCGTGCAATCCTCCCGCAATACCCGCAAAAACAGCCCCGAGTACGAAAACGAACACCTTGTAACGATAGATGTTGATGCCCGATGCCTCAGCTGCCTTTTCATCCTCAGCAATGGCCGCCATGGCCCGGCCAATTTTGGAACGCTTGATCCTTACGACGATATAGATGACAATGACAAGGCAAAAGAGAGTGTGCCACAGTTGAGTTTTGGCCGGAACGAAAAGACCAATCGCGCCCCCGGTATATTCCCAGTTGGTAAGGACAATCTTAACGATTTCGCCAAAGCCAATTGTAGCGATTGCCAGAAAGACTCCGTGTAATCTGAGGACAGGTAATAAACCCAAAAGTACGGCAATGATAAAGGGCGGCAATGCGCCCGCAAGGATGGCGAGGAGAAATGGGCAATTTGCATTCATCGTCAACAGGGCAGCAGTGTAGGCACCCAATGCCATGAAGGCACCATTGGCCAGAGAAAGCATCCCCGTAGATAGGGTCAGGTACATACTCAAGGCCAGGATCATATTGATCCCAATGCTGTCGATCGAATGACTATGGGTTTGGTAAAAAGCGAATAGGGATTCCATCTATCAGGTTCTATTGCTCTGCTTTTTGGCCAAAAATACCCGATGGCCTCACCATAAAAGTAATAAATAACAGTGCGAAGGCGATCGCATCTTTCCAAAGAGAAGAGATGTAAAAAATGGAAAAAGTTTGGGCCATACCGATGAGCAATCCTCCAATGACCGCGCCGGGAATGCTGCCCATTCCTCCGAGGATAATAATCGCCAAACCCTGGAGTTCAATGTCTGTCCCCATATAGGCATAAATGGAAGAGGTGTTCAGGCCGATCATGATTCCCGTCGCTCCACCCATGGCTGAAGACAGAAAAAAGGTTTGAGAAATGACACGGTCAACATCAATCCCCAGGAGCCCTGCCCTTCGTTCATCTTCTGCCACGGCCCTGATCGCCTTTCCCATTTTTGTCTTCCGGAGCAACAAATGTAATATGCCCGTTAGGATAATGGTCACGACACATATCGCGAGGTGAACACCATCGATGGAGACTGTCCCGAGATTGACGGTGATGGAGGGGAATGCGCTGGCAGGAAACCTTTGGTGCGCCCCAGCCGTGATCCCATTGAAAAAAGCTTCGATCATGACCGCCACGGCGATGGAGGTGATCATCGGTAGGAGGTGAGAGACCTTTCGATGTCTAAGGGGCCTGAATGCAATCCGCTCAAGGAGAATCCCAGCGAAGCCGCAAACAATCATGGAGATGATCAAGGCAATACCTAAGTTGAGCGCTAGAAACTTTACGAGATAAAAGGCAATCATTGCACCCATCATGAAGATGGCGGCATGGGCGAGATTAAGGATGCGTAAAACGCCAAATACAAGGGTATAGCCGACTGCAAATAGCCCGTAGATCATGCCGATAGCGATCCCGATGACAAGTTGCTGGATAAGCATATGATTCTTATCGCATAGGAAGTAGCATCTTAACATCCCTCCCAACCCCCCTTTTAAAAAGGCAGGAAAACCTTACTCCTTTAGCAAAGGGGGACGAAGGGGGATTGTCATGGTTTGCGGTTGCGGGTCCTCAAGTGACCACAATCAATGACCCACACCGGGATATTGCCATTGCCGCCTCCCCGGCCAGGGGAAGCGGCAATAAACATTCTACTTGAAGCGAATGGTTATCTCCACTTAAATTCTGTAAATTCGCCGTTTTTAACCTCCGTTACAACAACGCCGGTTGGTTTAATCGTTCTGTTATCGTCAAATTCCAGATGTCCCAATATGGTAGGAAGATTCTTAATCTTCGTCATCGCATCCCGAATCTCTGTTCGATCAGTGCTGTTGGACATCTTGATTGCCTCCACAATCGCTTGAAGCGCGACAAAGCTCTGGGCTGCAAATTGGTCGGGAGGATGATTAAACATCTTTGTGAAAGACTCGACGAATTGCTTATTGATCGGCGTATCCGTGCCCCTGAACCAAGGTGTACCTACAATCAGTCCTTCGGCATCCTTCCCACACATTTCGATCAGTTTTGCTGAATTGAAAGCATTGCCCCCAATGATCCGAACCGAAAATGGAATACCGATCCTCCGGGATTGGATCACGATTCGGGCACCAGCTTCTGGCATGGCTGGAACCACCAGAGTGTCGGGCTTGAGATTCCAGATCTTGGTCAACTGAGGAGTGAGATCGACATCGGCCTTGACATAGCTTTCTACGGATAGAATCTCGACTCCGGCATTTTTCAAAGCGTCCATAAACACATGGTAGGCAGAGGTCGAATAAACGTCATCTCGGTCGTACATGACGGAGACTTTTTTAACCCCCAACTTCTTTTTGATGGCCTCAACGGTCACTGGCAAAACATCCTCTTCAGGGAGGGCCGTTCTAAACGCATATTTCCATCGGTCTGTTTGCCCTTTGGCCGTCGTCGTTGTTCCGATGGCAACACACTTTCCCTTCTCCGCTTCGGGCCATGCCGCCGAGGCAAGAGTACTGCTGATCGGTCCGACCAATGCACAGACCTTTTGTTCATAAATGAGCTTCTTCAGGGCATTGATGGCACCTTCCTTTGTTGAAAGGTCGTCTTCTCGAATCAGAACGATCTTATTTCCCTTGACCCCTCCTGCTTGGTTTATCTGGACCACACCTAACTGCATGCCTTCATATTGAGAGGTTCCATAAGGCGTCAGTTGGCCACTGCCAGAGGCAGCACACCCTATTTTAATGTCTCCCTTGATCTCAGCATTTACTCTGGACATCGCTCCGAAAAAGATCATTAAGAAGAATATTCCGATGAAAATGATGCTCTTTCTCATGTTTGTGTCTCCTTTCATAGCAAAGGTGATGCGAGGAATGTGAAAAATACCCCATCATTTCGTTCGTTACAACAGACGGTGAAGTAATGGAAGCGTTCTAAAAATCACCTCCTTTCCCCGCTCTCTGTCCTTTTAGAGGTCCTTTCGCGAATCAAGAAACCCTGACAAAACCTTGATAATCCCCGCCCCCTCGGGCAGGGATAAATGACATGTGCTACTCAAGGAAATGGAACCCTTTTGAATGAGGTCTTGAAAGAAATTGCAAAAAAACTTTAGCGGAAGTAAATTTTCCTTAAAATCCCCACCCGCCGGGAGAGGTCCCCCGGAAATATAATGCCACCTTACTGTCCTGTCCTGGATCCTCAGGGTTTCATAACCCAAGATCCTTCCACCTTTGATCGACCCATTCTTGCAGTGTCTGAATGTCTTCTTCCGTCAACCCTTGGAACCTGCCCTGTAGCGTCACATAATCTGCCGCAGGCCTCCGCTTTGGAGGCCGATACGTGATTTTTAATGACCCATGGTCCACTTCATAGAGAAACCAGAAACCCGTTTCCACGGCCAGACGGGCAACCTCAACGGTCTTATTTTCTGGAAATCTCCAGCCCGTCGGGCAGGGGCCATGAATTTGGAAATATTTGAAGCCAGGCTCCATATCTCTTGCTTTCTCAACCTTTTTGACGAAATCCTCAGGGTAACCTACGGACAGAGTGGCCACATAAGGGATATCATGGGCCGCCATGATCCGCGGTAAATCCTTTTTCCTCTGAGGCTTCCCTTTGGTGGTTGAGGTGGTCCAGGAAAACTGTGGCGTCGTACTACTGCGCTGAATCCCTGTGTTCATATATGCCTCGTTGTCATAACAAAAATAGAGGCCATCGTCATTTCTCTCTGCGGCTCCGGAAAGGCTCGCCATGCCGATATCCGCTGTCGAACCATCCCCAGAGATCGCAAATACATTGATCTTCCGATCTGCAGGAATCACCCCCTTCCTCTTTAAAACCTTTATGGCAGCACTCATCCCGGAAATCCCGGCTGGAGATGGAGCCATGGCAATATAGAGGGATGGAACTTCGAGAGAGTAAGGATAGACCTGAGTAGGAAGGCACAAACAAGTTGCCCCGATGTTGGCAATGGAGTACTTTCCGAGCACCTTGGTGATCCATCGGAGCGCCATGCCTCCCGGGCAACCCGGACACAGGGGATGACCTGTATGAAAGAGATCTTCTTTTGGCAAAATATCTTTCAAATCTTTCATTATAAACCTCTTACCTGGTACCAGCGAACTGGGTTGTTTATAATATCCAAGTGCCGCTCCTCATATAAGTTTAGGGCAATACTTTTTACATCCTCGAAGGTCACATCCCTCCCTCCGAGGCCCAGAATATAGTTAATCAGAAGAGGATTATGATCCCGCCTGTTAAAACAATGGGAGAGCTCAAGATAGACGACCCCTCCACCTCCGATGGATATATCCTTCTCCAAGACAGCAATGGCTTTCATTGTAGAGAGGCATTCTCTGAGCTCCTGATCGGGAAAAGGTCTGAAAGACCGAAGTTTAACCAAGCCAATCGGGATCCCTTCTTCCTTTCTGAGGTGATTGACAACAGCCCTTGCTGTTGAGGCCAGGCTGCCGAGGGTCAAAAGGGCAACTTCTGCATCTTCCATCCTTTCCGTTGAGAAAAGACCACCATATCTTCGACCGAAGGTTTTTCCAAAAGCCTCATCCACTTCCTGGATCACACCTTTTGCTCGATCCATCGCCTCCTGTTGCTGGTACTTAATTTCGGTGATATACGTATCGTCCATCGCAATCTGCCCCAGGGACATAGGCCTTTCTGGATCTAGGATCACATGTTCCGGCCGGTAGGGAGGCAAGAAAAGGTCCACCTTTTCCTGATCCATAACCTCTACAGGCTCCATGTAATGAGAGATGATGATCCCCTCAAAACAGACCGCCACGGGAAGAAGAACTCTTTTATCTTCTCCTATTCGGTATGCCTGCACGATCATGTCGTGCACCTCCTGGGCGTTCTCCGCATAGATCTGGATCCATCCCGTATCCCTTTGGTCAAGTGAATCCGATAAATCATTCACCATGGTCTGGGGGGGACCAACAAATCTGTTGACGATGGCCATCACAATCGGGAGGCGAATCCCCGAGGCAACAAAAAGATTTTCATGCATATAGACCAATCCCTGAGACGAAGTCGCTGTAAAGGTCCGAGCCCCCATGGCCTCCGCCGCTATAGCAGCGGCCATGACCGAGTGCTCCGACTCCGCGGGGATGAATTCTGCATCCAGGGCTCCATTCTCTATGAACTCCACGATCTTCTCCATGATGGGGGTCTGGGGGGTAATCGGAAAAACAGGTACGACTTCCACTCGGGCCAGCCTTGCGCCATGAGCTGCCGCAAAGTTCCCGGTTAGCATCTTTCGGGTTTCCATGTCATCCCTCTCCTTCTGTTTTCATCGTAATGGCCCCGGTCCGGCACTCATTTTCGCAGACACCACACCCCTTGCAGTAATCATAGTCAATCACATAGCGGCCGCTCACAGAATCAAGTTGAATGCTACAATCTGGACAGAACACGTAGCAGTTTCCACACATCCGGCAAACCCCGCAACTCAGACATCGCTCTGCCTCCTCCTTCGCTTCACCAGAGCTCATTCCCAGGGTGATTTCTTCAAAGTTCCGAGTTCGTTTGGCAGGAGGCAATTTTTTGGATGTGTGCTTTGGTAATAGTAAGACATAGGCTAAATTTAGGTCCTCAAAGGTAGCCACGTTGTGATCACTCGAGACAGCATCCACGTCAAGACCTAAGTGGTCTCGCATGGTCAGTGCGAGGGACCCTTTGGCAGCGATCTCCCGGAGATCCCTCCCCATAAGGTAATGATCCATGGCGATCGCAGCTCGCTTGGCGGAACCAATGGCTGCAGAAACATTCCAGGACTGATCAATGAGATCGCCACCTGCAAAGACACCTTGAATGGATGTCTCAAGGGTAACTGGATCAACCTCCAGCCCGCCTTTTCGGCTGACGGAAATCCCCCGCTTTTCGGCAAAGGAGAGATCTGCCACCCGGCCAATTGCTGTGATGACCGTACTCGCCTTCATGATCATCAGGTCCGCTTCATCGTATCGGGGATTAAAGGCACCGTTCTCATCAAAGACAGTAGTGCATCGCTTGAACTCAATCCCTGTGATTTTGCCGTCCTTTTGCAAAAACCTCTTGACCCCAAAACCGTTGATCATACGAACGCCTTCTTCAAGGGCATCTTCGATCTCATAGTCCCAGGCAGGCATTTCATCTCTTTTTTCGAGACAGACAAGAGAGACCTCCTTGGCTCCCATCCTAACGGAGGTCGAAGCCGCATCGATCGCCACGTTTCCGCCACCTATGACAAGAACCTTTTTCCCCACATCAATTGCTCTTTTCCGGTAGACCCGGCTGAGGAAATCCATGCTTCTATAAACACCCTTAGATTTCTCACCTGGTACACTTAATAGCGGCTCCCGGTAAGCTCCGGTCGCCACAAAAGTGGCATCATATTTTTTGAGCAATTCCGAGAAATCGATGTCCTTTCCCACTCGGCATCCTGACCTCACGTCGATACCGAGAGAAAGGATGTCCTGGATCTCCTTTTTTAGGACTTCCCTTGGCAATCGGTAAGCTGGAATAGCAATCTGCGAAATTCCCCCTAGTTCCTTTTGGGCCTCAAATAGAGTGACGTCATACCCCAACAGGGTCAAAAAGTGAGCACAGGCCAATCCCGCTGGCCCAGAGCCCACAACTGCTGTTTTCTTGCCCTGTTTCTCCCTGAATTTTGGCATCTTCATTTTCTTGTCAAAAAAGTGGTCAGCCAAATATCGTTCGATGGCCTGAATAGAGATAGTTCCATCAAGCTCTTTTCGGTTACATGGTGTTTCGCAAGGATGATAGCAGACTCTCCCGCAGACCCCAGGAAATGGGTTCTCAAGCTTTAGGGCCGACCAGGCTTCATCCAGATTTCCCTGACTCAGTTCTATCACGAATCTCTGAATCCAGTTTCCTAAAGGGCATGCATCCTGACAGGGAGGAATCTTAAATTCGAACACGGGCCTCAAATATCGCCACAGTCCGGTCTTTCTCCTCACAGGTGGGAGTCCAATTGCAGTATCACCGATGGGCAACTCAAGATAGGTATATCGTTTTTGAACATCTGGTCCGATCTGTTTCAACTTGGTCATGACTTCCCTCTCAGGTTTTCAAACCCCAAAAGAGCAGCTTTTCGATTGGTTTCCAATTTGTCTTTCGGGAAGAAATCGGGCAGGGCTCTGTAGATCGATTCAAGTGAGATATCCTTCTGAGCGCCAGAATAGGCTCCCAAAACAATGATATTCGTGATCGGGATCGTGGTCTTCCCATATAACTGATGGGCAATCGTTGTTGCATCAACCGTGAAGAGAGTTCCGACCCTGTCAAGGAAGTCAGAAGAAAGTTCCAATCCCTTATCAGGATAATTAATGATAGCCGTCCCTTTAGGTTTTATATCACTCAATGGGTTCGACATTTTAAAAAGATTAAAGTCCATGACAATGACCACATCGGGCAAGTAGACCTTGCTCCGGATTGCGATAGGTTCATTGTCCATTCGGACATAAGCAATGACAGGAGCACCTCGCCTCTCGGCACCAAACTGGGGAAATGTCTGGGCCCAATAACCTTCCAAAAAGGCTGCTGTAGCCAATATCTGGGCGGCGGTGACCGCACCTTGGCCCCCCCTACCGAAAATCTTTATCTCTTTCATAAGCTTTACTCAGATTTGGCCAAAAGGTCCCCCTTTTGGCAGTGATGTGGTGGGCTATTAAGAATGGACAGATAACAGAAGATCTAACTTTTGTCAAGAAAAAATCCACCCCGCCACGCCTGCGTGCCGTAACGCACTTCGGCGTGCAGGCACGCACCCTTTGGGTGCTCCCAATGACTGAAGAAACAGGGTTTTGAGAGAGGTGCTTTACTGACGGCCTTTTTCTTTCATCAGACGGAACATTAGCTCCTTATACGTCTTTGGTGGAATGACTTTTTTCTCCCTCTCTCTCATCCTCATTGCACCACTCGGGCAGAAGTGGGCGCAGACACCGCACCCGAGGCAAAATTCCTCATCTACAACAGGGTAGTCCCCCTCCATCCGAATGGCTTTGATTTGGCAATGATCCACACATATTTCGCATCCATTGCATTCTTCTTGTTCCAGCCTTGCAAGGTAATTTGTGGTGGTCACAGCATGTTTCAAATGGTGACGGTTGATGCCCTCCAGAAAACCGCAACAGCATCCACAGCAATTGCAGATAAAGGTCGTCTGCTCCTGAACATTGTCCCCGATGTGAACCAATCCCAAATCCTCTGCCCTTTTCAGCGTATCCAAAAGCTCCTCCACAGAGGCCCTCCTGGCAAATCCTTGCTCAACCAAAAAATCCGAGGCACTCCCAAGACTCATGCAGATGTCATCGATCGGCGCAGAGCAATTTTTACCCAGATGCCATGCCTCATGGCGACAATAGCACTTGGCTAAACTCCCTCGCCCCGCCATCTTGATATATTCCGAAGCCTCTTGAAACCGAAGGACTTCACTTTTGACCTGCGGGAGGACATCACTGTAGGCGAGGGCGCGAGACCGGGTCGTCCCGGGTGCGAAAAATTCCTGGACAAATTCTGGCGTGTTCCGATAGGCATGCATCAGTTCTGCCAATCGTTTAAGCGGAAGGGATTCATCGGTCCGCATAAAGGTAAATTCAAAGAAGCCTATCATGGGACCCGAAAGGAGGTATCGAACCTGCCCATCTTTTTTTGATGTGGTGACCAACCCCTTCTTTATCATCCCCTTTAAGACCCGCTCCAATTCGCCTCTTTTAATCCCCACGACATTTTGGATTTCCTCGAGCGTCACCACCCCTGAAGGAAATTTAGCACCGACCTCGGCCTCTTTCTCCGTAAAGAGAATCGACAAAATTTCATAGACCGAAGTATGTTCCGGAAGCCCAATCGGATTTTGGTGAAGCCTTTTTTGCAAATGTCTCAAAATCTCTTCCTTCCCTGCAAGATGACCCATATATGCCTCCTTACCTAACAATTTCCCCTCCCCTGGTGGGAGGGGATTCACCCTGTTAGATAGAAGATTTCCTGAATAACAGGGCTGAATAGACAATCTTATCTAACAGGGTAAAGGGGAGGGGGATTAAATGCTTTATTCACCCCCACCCCCACCCTCCCCCATCAGAGGGTGTGTCGTAATCAACGAGAAACTACTTCCGTTGCAAGACGGAACAGGCAGTCGGGTGACGAAGCTTTAGAGCGGAAACCTTTCATTATTCAGCTTCGGGGCTCCAAACCCATGAAAAGGATCCATTTTTTAAGAAGGCTGATAACCCATACCTTTAAACGACCGCATTCTAAAGCTGAGGAGCCTGACTGCATGTTCCGCCGGGACCAACCCTCCCTCATGATTGCGACACAGTCTCCAAGGGGGAGGGAAGTAAGGAATAGATTCGTCAATAGCCTTTATTTCGGTCCACCAAACCGATCCGGGGTTCCCCTTTTAACCACCTTTCATAATTTCTAATGAATTCTTCGCAGATCTCTTCTGGAATATTGATTCCGGAAACGTGAGGAGTGATCACCACATTCTCTAAATTCCAGAGCCCACTCTCCCTGGGCAAGGGTTCCGTTTCAAAGACATCGAGGACCGCCCTCATCCTCCCGGTTTTGAGCACCTCTCCAAGTGCTTTTTCATCGATCGTCTTTCCCCTCCCAATACTGAAGAGGAGGGCTCCCTCCTTCATCATACCCAGCTCTCTCTTTCCCAGAAGGTGATAAGTCTCCGGGGTGAGCGGAAGGACAACGACGAGGTAATCGACGAAGGGAATCATTCTCCCCAGGTCCCCGGGTCCAAAAACCTGATCGACATTCTCCACGGCTTCAGGCGTTCGTCTTGCTCCAAGTACATTCATTCCGAACTGTTTCCCCCGCTTCGCAATTTCCCTTCCGATCGAACCCAAACCTAAAATTCCCATCACCTTACCCCTCAGCCGCTCCGGTCTCTTCCGGTCCCAAATTCGGTTCCTCTGGTCTGCCAAATGCTTTGCAACGTTTCGACCAAAATAGAGAAGATAGGCGAAGACATATTCAGCCATCATCTCACCATAAACCGTTGCCTTGGTGAGAGTGACTGTATCGGGAAGAGAAGGATTTTTCACGAGGTCTTCATTTCCTGCCGCCGTTGAGGAAAACCAGCGCAAACGATTGGCCCGTTTTAAAAGTTCATCGGGGATTTGCCATGAGAGAATGATCTCGGCCTTCTCAATGAAATCCAGTGCTTCCTCCGGCTGACCGGCGGAATGGATTTTCAACTGTGGCAATCTTTTTGAAAGGATCTCTTCGTAGACCCTGGAATCAGAATGGTAGATGAGAAGTCGATGGGACATGAATTTCTAAAATAAATTTCAATCCCGCCAAGGCGGGACCAAATGTCAAATGAAATCCAAACCTCAAAATTCAAAGGCTAAATTTGCGTCTTATCATTTGTCATTGATTTGAACTTTTAATTTTGTCAATTGAAATTATCATTTTCAACCTGGCCACTTCTCATTTTCCTAAATTTGGATTTCATAGGATTGCCTTTCTTTATATCCCAAGACGGGCGAAAAAATCAATTTGATTTGACAAACTGGATCGACCCAAATAGAATGAAATCCTTCGTCCTGCGCTCGCTTGTAGGCAGAGATTGAATCAGGAGGGACGCCGTGATCAAACCGTGGCCATGTATTCGATCTCAACCCGACCAATCCTTCCGTGTGTTCTCCATACGGACGGATACAGCCGTCTCCCCTCGGACGGGGATCGAACACGACTTCTACATCATCGAATCGAGGGACTGGATCAACATCATCCCCATTACCCCTGATCATCAGGTAGTTATGGTCAGGCAATACAGACATGGATCGAGAGAAGTGACCCTTGAGATACCCGGAGGATTGGTGGACCCTGGAGAGACGCCTGAAAAAGCGGCGGCTCGGGAATTATTGGAGGAGACGGGTTATCAGTCAAAGGAATATGTGAAGATCGGCGTGGTCAATCCCAATCCAGCCATCTTCAACAATCGCTGTTATACTTTTTTAGCTCGAAATGCCACGAAGGGCCAAGACCCGATGCCGGATCAGACCGAAGAAATTGAGGTTGTGCTCATTCCCCTCTCCGATATCCCAGAATTCATCCGAAAAGGGAAGATCGATCACGCCATCGTGATTGCCGCATTCTACCAGTACTTTCTCCGATATCCAGAAGGATTGGGAAAACCTTGACACCTCTTAGTATCCTCCTCATTCTGATCTCTGCCCTCCTTCACTCTTCATGGAATTTTTTCGCCAAGCGGGGCAACTGGCCGATGGAATTCTATTTCTGGGTTTTTTTGTGGGGCGTCCTCCTGTACCTGCCTTTCTTCTTTGCCTTTGGAGTCTTCCCATCTTTGCTTTTTCAAACCCCATCCAAACTCTGGTGGATCGTCATCCTCTCGGGTTTTTTTGAAACGATCTACATCATCTTTCTGATCGAGGCTTATCGGGTAGGCGATCTTTCCTTTGTCTATCCTATCTCTCGCTCCGCTCCACTCTTCACCCAAATCTGGGCCATTGCGTTTATCGGAGAAGTTCTTTCTAAAATGGGGGTAATGGGAATCGGCCTTGTGATGGTTGGCCTCTTCGTCGTTTCACTAAAAGAGTTTCGTTTTAAAACTATGATTCCGCAATCTAACCACTTCACCTCCCGTCCCTACCTCTTAGCCCTCGCCGCTGCAATTGCCAGTTCCATTTACTCCGTGATCGATAAAGTAGGGGTGCAGACCATCCACCCCGTATTCTACATCTGGTACGTTAATCTCTGGATGAGCGTTTATACAGGTCTCTATCTTCTCACACGGAAAGAAGTTTCCTTTATCAAGGTTTGGCGGGGATCGAAGAAAGAAATTTTCATTATTACGATCCTCCAGAATGTGGCCTTTCTCTTGGTTCTTATGGCACTGCAGATGAGTAAGGTGAGCTATGTGGTAGCCTTCCGTCAGGTAGGCGCCCTATTTGGAGCTGGATTGGGGATTGTCTTTTTGAAGGAGAGCTACTGGAAGACTCGGATAACAGGTGCTTTGATTCTCACATCGGGTCTGGTTTTGATTGGGTTGGCGAAATAGAGGATCGAGTTCGCATGGAGAAATAAATTTGATGCTCGTTGATTTTTTGTTATTTGTTTTTTTGGGATGCATGGTGGGCTTCCTCGCGGGTTTATTCGGGGTAGGAGGTGGAGGACTGATTGTGCCTATTCTGGTTTTTAGCTACAAACACTCTGGTGTCTCTCCATCTGTACTGACCCATATCGCCATCGGCACGAGTCTTTTTGTGATCTTCTTCGCCTCCCTTGCGAGTGCTTATCAGCACAGCAAACAGAATAGCGTTGATTGGCACGCGGTCTTGGTGCTGGGATTTTCCAGTGCACTTACAGGGTTCGCTACAACAGGATTGGCTGCAGGCTTAAGTGGCAGGTACCTAAGAATTGCTTTTGTTGTCATTACCATCGCTGTCGCTCTTAGAATGTTTGCAGAGGGCAAAACAGAGGCCCAGAAGAGACTTGAGTGGTCTTCAACACCGAGTCCGATTCGCCTTGCGGGGATTGGATTTGCCGCTGGTATTGTGTCTGCCCTGGCTGGTGTCGGAGGGGGGGTGTCACAATACCAATGATGTATTACCTTTTAAACATGCCTTTGAAGTTGGCCATAGGGACATCGAGTGCCACAATCGTCATCACAGCCCTATTCTCAGTTGTTGGATATGTCTTTTATGGAATCGGTCGTGCTGACTTACCCGACTGAAGTTTCGGTTTTGTTGACTTTCAGCGAGGGGGAGCACTCGTAATTGGCTCGTTCCTCGTGGCAAGAATTGGAGCATATGTATCTTTCAAAACACATCCATACCATCTCAGAAGATTGTTTGCCCTCTTCCCTTATCCTCGTTTCAGTCTATATAATGTTCGTGAAGTAATTCATCCGGTTTGGAGGGGCAATTCATCTCACCTTTACTTTGGGTTCGTGCTGCCTGCCTAGCCTCTCATTTATTAACTAATTTTTCATGACGGGGTCGTCACCCACAGACAACGAAAATCATATTTAGCCAACTGTAGGAGCGGCTTCCAGCCGCGATCATGTCGCAGCAGGATGCTGTTCCTACGTGGGTCTTGGTTCATTTTCTATGTGATTACTTCGCGAATGCTATAAGGACCAAACCCATTGTGAGAATTAGAGCACCCGTTATCCGAGTCTTCCAGTAGCTCTCCTTCAATAAAATAGCCCCCATTCCTACTCCAAAGAGGACTCCCACCTGACGGAAGGCCACCACATAGCTCACCTTACTCTCCTGCAACGCTATGAGAACCAAAAGATAAGTCAAATTCTGAAGAATTGTAACGATGAAAATTTCCTTCTTCGATTCCCGCCAGACTTTCAAAAGGCAACTCCCTTTTCGGAGAAACAGGTAGAGGCCTGTGAAGACGCACATCCAAAGGTCAATGGACCAAAGGTAGAATGCCGGGTTTGTGAGTTAAATTCCCACTTTATCGATCACATAATAGATGGAACTGGCAATCGCAGCAGTGAAAGCCAAAAGGTAGGGATGGGAAGAGGAATGGTCACATTGCAGGAGAACACTCTTAAGTCGAAAATCTTTCAATGAAACAACAAAAATGCCAATCATAACGAGGCCGATTCCTATTAGCCCCTTCGAAAAAAGCAATTCCCCAATGAAGACGATGGCCCAGAGTTGGGCAAAGAGCGGGGCGGATCGAGAGATCGGATACACCAAGGAGAGATCCCCTACTTGGTAAGCCTCAATCAAAGAGATGAAGTAAATGGTTTCGAAAATCCCAGAGAGAATGATGATCCCCAAGAGTTTTGGAGGAGTTTGAAGGAGAAAAGACGGGAAAACTCCAAATGCGATGAAGAAAGGGAGATAAAGAAGCACCCCCCAACAAAAAACCCAGAAGAACAATTCTACTGGTAAATTCCCTCTTTTAGTGAAAAAATTCCATGAAGAATGAAGAAGGGCTGAGATCAGGATAAGAAGAATGCTGAAAGGAGTCAATGCGTTGCCAATCCTTGGTGTGTCCCGAGAAGAGGGGTTTCATGCCCAGGACGGATGAATGCTGTTTTTCTCTCTTCAATTCCATTTCTGCTTGATGAGTTTCCTGAATGGCCTCGGAAGTCCCTCCTTAAGGTCCCAAATTATCTTTTTCACGTTCTTCTTGCTAACCAAAGTGATGGCTTCGGCCTTGCACAAACCCACACAAAGCCCGCAACTCCAACAAAGATTTTTATCCACAATTACTTTCTTAGTCTTTTTATCATACCGAATAGCTTCTACATCACATGCATTCCAGCAGGCCCCACAGGTAGTGCAGTCCTCATTTCTAATGATCGGGAAATAAGGAGTATCAGGTGGAATAGACAAAACTCCTTCGGTATGGTCTTTTATTTCCGAAGAGGAGACTAAGAACCTAAGAATCTTCCCCTCGAATTCTTTTGGACTTTTGTATCCTTTTTTCTCCATCCATTCTTGAATTCCTATTACTGTTTTGTTTATGATCCTTGTCCCTTTAATGTAAACCGCTGTACAAATAAGAACAACAGGACATCCAGATAGTATATATTGCAATGCGTCACTCCAATCATAAATCCCACCAACCCCGATAATTGGGATATTAATAACCTTTTTCATTCGGATTATTCTTGATAATGATATAGGAATAAAGGACCGACCTGGAACATATCCACTAATAGTAGGAAACCCGAAAGGAATTTCATTTTCTACATCGATTATTATCCCGCTGGGCACATTGTGGGCCGTGATAAACGTGGCACCTGCATCACACCACATCTGCGACAATTTTTCTAAAGGTTCTATTTCAGGGCCAATTTTTACGCCAACCGGACATTCAGAATTCGATACTATTTCAATAATCCTTTTCGTAACTTCTGGATTTTCTATTACAGCGGCTTTAGCTTCTGGGCACGAAAAATTCAATTCGAGCATGTCTGCTCCAGCGTTTCGAAATCTTGCGGCATATTCCCCCCATTCTTCAGGATTATCGAAATGGCAAAAAAACGATACGATAAAAGGGATATCTGCATTTCGGCAGGCGTCAGCCATTCTTGGAAGTTCTTCTTTTATTTTTGAGTCTAAATCAAAAGGATCCGGACACTCCATTGTTAAAAAACTCCCAGACTGCTCATATCCCTCTCCAAATCTCCTCAAAGGCATATGGTAAGGCCTAAGCCGAAGAGTAACTTCCCTCACTGTCGTGAAGGTCTTAGTTGTAATGCCGCCCACACCCGCTCTAATAAGCCGCTTTACCCCCTGGAGATTATGGGCTAATGATGAGCCGCCCGATATGATCGGATTTTTAAATTTGACGCCTGCCAATTCTGTAGACAGATCAATATCTCGCATTATTGTTGTGCTCCATTGCCATATCTATTGAATCTACATCAAGTAATCAATACTGGGGGTCTCCAAATTATTTCTCTACTGAGACCAAAATTTCAGGCAACTTCTCGTTGAGCATTGTTCTTAAGGCCAGTCAGAATTTTTTCTGGAGTTATTGGAAGACTATTAATCCTTACCCCAATCGCGTCATATATGGCATTAGCAATTGCAGGAGCTACAGGCACAAGCGCAGGTTCTCCCACGCCCTTTGCTCCGAAGGGACCCTTCGAATCAATTTTTTCAACTAATATAGAGATAATTTCTGGCATATCATTTGTTCGGGGAATCCTATAGCCCAGGAAATTGGGATTCAAAATCTTCCCGTTTTCATACTCATACTGCTCCGTCAACGCATAGCCGAAACCTTGGGCCACAGCACCTTCAATTTGCCCTTCTACTGCCGTTGGGTTAATTGCTTTTCCAATATCATGAGCAGCCACGATCCTTAATACTTTTACACGACCCGTTTCAATATCTACCTCTACTTCTGCGGCATGTGCTGCAAAAATTGGCGCTGCCGAGATATTACTTATACCGGTTTCCCTATTGGCCAGTTCGGTTGGAGAATCATAATGTCCTTTTCCGATAATCATCTTCCCTACTTTATGGGGTGATGTTGCCACAACGCAATCTGAAAACTCTATATATTTTTGCGGCGCTCCTTTAATAAAAATTCGGCTGTCTCTCGAGTCTAAGTCTTCAATATTGGCTTCGAGCTTTTCAGCCGCAATTTCAAAAAGTTGCCATTTCGCATCATAAGCCGCTTTTATTACCGCATTCCCCCCTATAAAAATAACCCTCGATCCCCAACTCCCCAAATCCATAGGAGTGAGCTCAGTATCCATACTAACAACCCTTATTTGGTCGAGGGTTACTCCCAATTCTTCAGCAGCTATTTGTGCTAAAGCCGTTTTTGACCATGTGCCCATGTCCGCCGAACCAACTGATAATTCTACGCTCCCATCACTAAGAATTTTAATTAAGGCACTTGAAAAATCTCCATCAGTATATACATGAAACCCACTGAGATGAATACACCCTGCTATACCGATCCCCCTTCCAGAAGACTTATTCTTTTGTTTTTCGTTCCAATCGATCTTCTCAGCGACTTCTTTAAGGCATTCACTGAATCCACAGCTTTCTGTAATCTTCCATCCAACTGGGGTTACATCCCCATAGCGGTTAGCATTCTTAATCCTAATTTCCACCGGGTCTATCCCCAATTTTCTTGCAATCAAATCAAGCTGAGATTCTATAGCAAAGGTAGCTTGTGGGTTACCATACCCTCGGAATGGCCCCCCGAAATGTTTATTTGTGTATACGGTCAGCAATTCAATCTTGACATTTGGAACCCGGTATAGGGAAGCTACGATAGAACCTGCTACCCCTGTCACGGCAGGCCCCATATGATTATAAGCACCATTATCGGTAATGATTTGAGCCTGGCGAGCCATTATGGTTCCATCCTTTTTTACCCCTGTTTTTAAATGAATTACCATTGGGTGCCGTATTCTTGTCGTTGTAAACTCTTCCTCTCTTGTAAAGGTGATTCTTACGGGTTTACCAGTTTTCTGAGCCAGGAATGCGCAGATGGCTTCATCCTCACATACTTTTGATCTAGCCCCAAATCCCCCACCAACATGAATCTCCATAACCCTCACTTTTGTTAAAGGTATATTCAAGATATGCGCAAGTTCTTTTTGAACAAAGTAGGGACTTTGGGTCGCTGTCCATATTTTCAGATTCCCTTTTTGCTCGAACACTGCAACACAACTCCTCGGCTCTAAACAACAGTGTGCTTGAGCTTGAACTCCATATCGGTCTTCAAAAACAAAATCAGATTGTTTAAAAGCTTCTTCAACATCTCCGAATTCTCTTGTGACAGAAGCTGCAATATTATTAGGCCTATCATTATGAATTAAAGCGGCTTCTGGTTTCAGAGCTTCCTCGGGATTAAAAACTGCCGGAAGGATTTTGTATTTGACCCGGATCAGCCTTATTGCTTTTTCAGCTATTTTGTCATCCTCTGCCGCAACTGCAGCTACCTCATCTCCAATATATCTAACCTTTTTATCTGCCAGTGGGAGCTTATCCTCATAAGCCCCGCCCAAGTGGACATATTTTATTTTCGGTGTATCTTGAGCTGTGATTACAGCTTCTACCCCAGGAAGTTCCACTGCCATAGTCGTATCTATAGAAACGATTTCAGCATGGGGATATGGACTACGAAGTATTTTCCCAAACAACATGTTTGGGAAAACCAGGTCATTACAGAATTTAGCTTCGCCAGTCACTTTATCGACGGAGTCGATATTAGGTAAGCGTTTACCTACGACGGACAATGCTGACATCCTTTTCTCCTCTCGATCTTTGACATGCAGCAAGGACTGCGGCTACAATTTTCTTATATCCTGTACATCTACATAGATTCCCTGCGAGCGCAGTTCTAACTTCCTCTTCAGAAGGCAATGGGTTTTCTTCAAGCAATGCTTTAGCAGACAGGATCATTCCTGGAGTACAAAATCCACATTGTATCGCACCATATTCAACGAAAGCTTCCTGTAACGGGTCTAATTCTCCTTCTCTTGCAAGGCCTTCAATTGTTGTTATCCTTTTACCATTAGCATCAACGGCTAAAATAAGGCATAAATGTACAGCCTTACCATCCAAGAGGATCGTACAAGCACCACATTCTCCTTCATTACAACCATTTTTTGTCCCTGTGAGGTGAAGATCCTCCCTCAATAGTTCCAATAAGGTTCGGCAGGGGTCTACGCGAACCTTAAATAATTTCTCATTCACCACTATTTTAATTGGTTTTTTCAAAATGTCCTGACACCCCCCTTTAAGGCTCTTTCTGTAGCAAGATTTAGACTTTTTTCTACTAAGACCCCCGCAACGTGACGACGATACTCAATCCGAGAACGTGGAGCAATTTCATTTGCAGCAATTCGACCACACTCTTGGAATACTTTTGCTTCTATTTTATTTTCAAGTAAGAACTTCTCCGCTTCCCTTGCCCTCATGATGGTCGGGGCGACGGAGCCTAATGCAATTCTCACTTGAGTCAAACGTCCTCTTTCCTGATCAATTTCCAAAAAGACGGCGACACTAATTAACGTTTCATCTGTGGTAGTAATCTTGGGAAGCCATGAATAGCATCCACCCCATACAAAATTCTTATTCGAGGCAAGACCGGGTATTTCGATCTCCGTCACCATTTCATCGGGTTCTAAAATGGTTTGAAAAGGAGCGGCAAAGAAGTCTTCCACAAGAACTGACCTTTCTTCTTCCAAAGAGACAACTTTTACTTTTCCCCCAAGTCCAATCAATGCGGGGACGGTATCCGCAGAAGGGGATCCATTGCAGATATTTCCGGCCAAGGTCCCGAGGTTACGAATCTGAACGGTGCCGATAGCCAGACAAGCTTCCCTGATCATATTGAAACTCTTCTGAATAATTGTTGAATCGATCAGATTTCTGTGTGTCACTAGAGCACCGACCCTTAATACATGATTCTCATAGAGAATGTAGTCAAGATCATTAATTTTCTTAATATTCACCAAATATTTAGGGCTAATTGCTTCTCTTCTCATTTTAATTAATAAATCTGTCCCGCCTGCCAGTATTTTCGACTTATTCCCAAATTTCGAGAGCAGTTGGCAAGCTTCCTCAATCGTTCTTGGCTCAAAATATCCAAAATTTTTCATCGATCTTTCAATCCAAAATAATGGGAGGGGTAATATCGTCCGATACTATCCCTCCCATTTTAGCTGTTTCGACATTTTTATTTTAAGACAACTTCCCCGTCCTTTAAGACAATGTCCCCGTCTATTTCAACGGTTGGCCTCCAAAACACTAAATCGATATGAGCAGTGGTCCTTACTTTCCCATCGCTACCAACAGGGCTTGATCCCAATGCCACATGAGACGTTCCCGCCTTGCCCTCCGTATCTAATAAACAGGGCGACATCCCGCACTTTGGATTGAGACCTATACCAAACTCTCCAAAATTATAAATCAGCGGATCATTTGCGGATGCAAGCCGATCCCGAAGCTTTTTCGCCTCAGCCCCTCCTTCAAACTTTACGGCCATCCCATCTTTAAAGGTTATCTTGATAGGTTCACTAATTAATCCAACATCAATCGCGTAGGCATCCACCACTAAAACCCCATTTGCGGTCCCCTCAATGGGACTAACACTCGCCTCAATATCAGGAGGCGCTCCGAACTCCCCCGGATGATGCACAACTCCTGACAAGGCTCTTCCCGGTCTCCCAGTGATATCTGCTGTAAAATTTGTTCCCCCTGGAGCGGTCACCTTCAGCGACTTTCCAAGCTTGAGCCTTTTCGCCAGTTCATCCACGGTTGGCTTGATCTGGACATAGTCTGCTTCCATGGCCCCTGCGATCATCAAGTCCTCTGTCAGTTCACACAGAGTAATGTAACGGGCTCCAGCCTTGTTAGCCTCTCTCCTCGCTTCGGTGTGATAAAAACCCTTTGACGAAACCTCAAAAACTACATCTGCCGCTTTCATCGCCTCTGCCGCTGGCTTGGGAGGTTCTTGGTTATGATAATCTCTCTGTTTAATAATCATGATCTCGGGTTCAGCTCCCCGCGCTTGGGCCACCAAAGTAATGGCCTCCGTGATGCTAAAAGGCATCGTTGTATCGGTGATGATTAAAACCGATTCCCCCGGTTTCACGTTTGCACAGTTCTCGACAAGTATCTTCGCTCCATTGATCATTTGAATAATTTTGAAATCCATGGTCCCATCCTCCGCATCAATGAATCACCGTTGAGCATAAACGAATTGTTTTCTCTCAAAGCCGAAGGGCATTTCGCCCACCCAATTCTCAGGTCAGACATAATCTTAAAGAAAGAAATTTACGAATTACTCAAAAGCAGCCAGGGATAGTTTTTTGAACTCTTCAACCACATCCCCATTCTTGACGATCACCTTGCCATCCACTTCAGCAGTAACATCGTAGAAAACCAAATCGATATGAAGCGGAGCTCTTAGCCTCGCCTCAGGCCAGGGCTTACCTCCTAAAGCGATGTGGGATGTGCCATAGGTTCCCTCAGCTTCCAATGTGGTGGCCAATTTAAGGTTCGCTTTTGGATTAACCCCCAATCCAATCTCACAAAGGGCAAACGCATTTGGATCCTTTGCATCTTTAAGCATTTTTTCTAAAGCCCTAGCTTCTTTGCCACCTTCAATCTTGACGGCAATCCCTTTTTCTATCGTTATCCTTATAGGTTCTTCAATCAATCCAACTCCAACGACAAACCCATCCACAATAACGATACCATTTGCAGTATCTTCATTAGGTGCCACACTTACTTCTACATCGGGTGTTGGGGCAAAGTCGCCTTTGTTATGAATGAGACCGTGTAATCCCCTCGCCGGTCTTCCTTCAATGTCGGCCGTGAGATTTGTCCCTTTTAGAGTGCTAATTTTCATCTTCTTCCCTTTGGTGACTACATTAGCCATGCCTTCGATCATCGGAACCAATGCATTGAAATTGCAATCCAAACCGGCTGGACCAATCAACATTCTTTCATCCAATTCTGGGAGGGTTACGTATCGTGCTCCAGCGTCACAAGCATCAAAACGCGCTGACCCATGACCTACAAAAACGGAAGTTATTTCAAAAATAACATCTGATGCCTTCATTGCTCCTGCCACATGATCTGGAGGCTGCGCGCCATGAAATGCCCGTGGTTTCATCGTCATGATGACTGGATCTGCCCCCCTTTCAGCGGTTACAATGGAAAAAAGCTTTGGGATTCGGGGATCCATCCCTGTATCTGTGACAATTAACACCTTCTCCCCCTGTTTCACCCGCAGGATATCATCCACAAGCTTTTTTACCCCTTTTACCATCTCCATTTCTCTGTCCATCATTCCCTCTCCTTTCTCCTTAAATGATCTTTTGTCATGTAACCCCTAAATATGTGTCCACCACCTTTTTATTCCCCTTTAATTCTGTACATGTACCTTGTAATGTAATCTGGCCACTCTCCATAATGTAGCCAATGTGAGCCGTGGATAATGCCATGGTTGCATTTTGCTCAACCAAAAGAATGGTCGCTCCTCTTTCATTGATTTCCTTAACCTTTCTAAAAACCATTTCGACGAGCAGAGGCGCTAATCCCATAGAAGGTTCATCTAATAGAATTAGCCTGGGTTTAGCCATGAGAGCCCTTGCGATGGCAAGCATCTGCTGCTCTCCTCCGCTTAAGGTCCCACCCAACTGTTTGCCTCTTCCCTTCAGAGCAGGAAATATCCGAAACATCTCTTCAGTATCTGAAAGCAAACTATTCCTTTTCCCCCGCCGAGTAAAAGCACCCATGATCAGATTTTCAGTGACCGTTAAAGTGGAAAAGATCTTTCTACCCTCCGGAACCATAACGACCTTTAAGTTAACAACTTCAGGAGGTGTCAGGGAATTAATTTCTCTTCCTTCAAATTCTACGGATCCTTTGGAAATGGAAATCAGTCGCATGATGGTCTTAAGGGTTGTGCTTTTCCCTGCTCCATTCGCCCCAATCAATGTGACAATCTGCCCCTCTTCAACAGACAAGGAAACCCCATTGAGAACCATCTTCTTACCATATCCTGCCATTATATCTACTATCTTCAACATTAATATGCTGCCCCCGTGCCTAAATAAGCTGCAATCACCTTCGGATTGTTCTGGATCTGCGAAGGATTCCCTTCGGCAATCTTCTCACCAAAATTTAAGACAGTGATATAATGCGAGATTTTCATCACCAGTTTCATTCGATGCTCAATTAGAAAGATCGTATATCCTTGGTAATGAATTTTTTCGATATACTCCAATAATAAGTTAATCTCTGAATTATTCATTCCGGCAGAAGGCTCATCCAGCAGAAGAATCTTGGGACTAGAGGCTAATGCCCTCCCTAATTCTACAAGGCGCTGTTGACCATAAGGGAGATTTTTGGGGAGTTCATCTTTCTTATCCATTAAATTTAAGAAACCAAGAATTTTCAGAGCCTCCTCTTCGATCTCCCTTTCTTCTCGTTTCGTGCCCTGTGGTTTGATTAACGCTCGGAGCAATTCACTTCTTGTCTGACAATGTCTTCCCACTTTTATATTTTCAAGTAGGGTCATCTCATTAAAAAGTTGAATGTTTTGGAAGGTTCGGGCGATCCCTGTCTTTGCGATCCGATGGGATGGCAAGCCAGTGATATCTTGGCCATCGAATCCGATCTTTCCTGAAGAGGGCTTGTAGACCCCAGTTAAGACATTGAAAAGGGTTGTCTTCCCAGAACCATTCGGTCCTATGAGTGCCCGAATCTCTTCTCTTTCAATATTCATGTTCACAGAGGATAGTGCACATAATCCGCCAAAATTCATTGTAATATTTTCAATACTTAAAAATGGCATAGCGTTCAGGGAGTTTGAATCCTCCCCCTCGAGGATGAAAAAGCCTTAGCTAATAAAGATTGGATCCACAACCACAAACCATATAGACCTTTAGGTAAAAATAAAAGGATGAAAATGATTGTAAAGGGATAAATAATCATTCGATATCGTTCAAACATCCTAAAAAACTCTGGAAGCAAGACGATGGCGAATGCTCCCAGAATGGACCCGATAAGGGAACCCATCCCACCAACAATAACCATAAAAATGACATTAACGGAGGCCCAAAACGTGAAGACCTCAGGGCTAATATAGGCGGTGAGATGGGCATATAGACTTCCTGCAATTCCCGCAAAAAAGGCTGCCACAACGAACGTCAATGTCTTATACCGAGCTACCCATACCCCAATGATCTCTGCTGCGTCCTGATTGTCACGAATCGCTTTCATCGCCCTGCCAAATCGCGAATCTACCATCCGAAGGGCAACAATATAGTGGAGGAAAACAAAGAAGAGGATGATATAATAGTACCTGTGCTCGGAAGAAAATGAAAAAGACCCTATCGTGGGGGAAGGAATGTTCATAATCCCGTTTGGCCCATTCGTAAAAGAGATCCAATTATTGACGATCATCTTTATGATTTCTCCGAAAGCAAGGGTGGACATTCCTAAGAAAATTCCTCTTAACCTTAAAACGGGGCCGATAAGCAGACCAGCCAATCCTGCAAATATTCCAGCAATCGGAAGGGCTAACCAAAAAGAAAAATGAACTTTCGTGCAAAGAAGAGCTGAGGTATAGGCCCCGATCGCATAGAAACCAGCTTGCCCGACTGAAAATTGTCCACAATAACCCAAAACGAGATTAAGCCCTATTGCTAACAATGAAAAAATGCCGATCATATTAAGAACATGGATCAGATAAATATCCTTGATGATGAAAGGGACGAGAATCAGGAGGAAAACAAAAAGAGAGGTAATAATCTTTTTTAGAAAACCTTTCCGTGCGGTCATCCTTTACCCCACTTAAATAGGCCTGATGGTTTAAATAGCAACCCCAAAATTAATAGAGAATACACAATGACGTCCCTATAATCTGAAGAGATATATGCAGTAGTAAAATTTTCCATGACCCCCAGCAAAAAGCTCCCATAAATGGCTCCCGGGATGCTGTATAATCCCCCAATCACTGCAGCGACAAATGCCTTCACGAGAATGACGCCCATGTCATACGTCACATGAATTAAGGGGGCCACCATTAATCCTGCGATGGCAGACAAGACACCACTGATGACAAATGTCAACGTAATAAAATTATTTACTTTCACCCCCATGATGCTCGCTGTCTCGCGATCATTCATGACAGCCCGCATGGCAATGCCTAACCTTGTCTTCGTAAAAAATAGTTGCAAGATGATCACGCACAAACCCGCGATAGCTATAACAGCCAAATTTTCTGGTACAATTCTTAATCCAAGAATCATTCTCGGATTTCGGTCAAAGAAGGATGGAAAGGAGGCTGTATCTCCTCTCCAGAATATTAATGCAGCGTTCTGCAAGATAATGGATATGGCTACCGTCCCAAAGACAACGTTCACGATCGGGCTGTCTTTTAAGGGACGAACAACAAACCGATCAGTACAAAAACCGATCATTCCAGTAAAGAGGATGGCTATCAAGGAGGAAAGCAATAGTGAAATTCCGAGCTTTTCAAACAAGACGAGGGCAATCACAGCGGCAATCATCAAAAATTCGCCGAGGGCAAAGTGAACGATATCTGTCGCTTTCATTACCATGACGAAAGCTACGGCAAGTAAGCTATAAATAGCGCCAAGAGTTATTCCCCCCATTAATATGTTAAAATTAACTTCCATAGGTATCCCTTTGTAAGGAAAGAGTCGTCAAGCGGGAGGGTTCTCCCGCCTGATTTAAAAGACCTAAATCCACGTATTCCCAGCTAGCCTATTTCTGACGTTTGACAGGCATATATTTCCCATTCCACAGTTTGCACACGAGGAATGGTTTGACATCATCCCCATTTGGAGCAAACTGCGTTTTTCCACAAAGACCTTCATATTGTGAACCCCTGATCGCATCTCTAATCTTTGCTTTATCAAGGGACTGTGCTCTTTCCATCGCATCTTTTAAAATATATGCGGCATCGTATCCCATTGCCTCAAATTGGCCAGCATCCAAACCATATTTCTCCTTAACCTTTTTCACAAAGGCTTGGCTTTTAGGATCTGGATCATCAGGGGAAAAGAGCATTGAAATATGAATCCCGTTTGCCAACTCTTTCGCCAATTCAAAAAATACCGGCGTAGCTAAAACATCTGTAGCCACGACATTAAATTCTACGCCTAAATCCTTAGCTTGCTTCAGGATGAGGGACAACTCTTCGTAGTAAATCGCTGAGACGACGGTGTCCACGCCCAACTCTTTTACCTTCAAAAGCTGCGGTGTAAAGCTCTTGTCTTTAGCCTGATGAGTCAAATGAGCAAGCGGGGTTACACCCCTCTGTTTCAACCTATCCAGTGCCCCTTCAGATGCTGCTCTTCCATATTCGTTGGTGTCATTCCATACGACCACCTTCTTGGCACCAAGGGTCTCGAAAGCAAAATCCGCCATGCTTCCTAATGACTTTGCTGAAACGATCTGAGTGCGAAATATCCATTCTGATCCCTTTTCTGTAATGAGCTTAGAAGACGAACAAGAATTTAAGTTTGGAACCGCCGCTTTGGTATGGACGGGCAACACAGCGAGGGTCGTGCCACTATTGCAACATGCCATCAAGACATCGACTTTATCTCGATAGATCAGCTTGTTCGCTGCATTTACTGCCTGAGACGGATCACCAGCCGTATCCTCGATGATCAGGTTAAACTTGCCTACTCCTTTTACACCACCTGCGTTGTTAATCTCTTCAAATGCCATCTTATATCCATTCACGTGACGTGTACCCCACCCTGCTCCCGGACCCGAGAGCTCATCGATGATTCCCACCAGAATATCTCTAGCAAAAGAACTTGACACAAAAACAAAGGCTGGCAATAAACACACTAAGAACAAAATACAGATTTTCTTTTTCATCGTTCTCCCTCCCGTCAAATGTCATGTTTTAAAAAGTTTCTTTGTTCCCACCTTATTACCCTATTTTAAGGCTCTGATCACCTCCCTCCTTTTGTTTCAGCCTTTTCGCACAACTCAATTAATACATTATGGGTATCACTTGGATCGAGAAATGCAATTTTACTATTCTGGTGTCCTAATGAAGATTCTTCATTAAGGAGTTTGATTCCAATGCTTTTCAATTCATTAAGAACTTTCTCAATCCCCTCGACTTGAAAACAAATATGGTGCATCCCCTCTCCTTTTTCCTTTATAAATTTCGAATAATCTCCGTGGGAATCTTGATCCTCGATTAACTCGATCAAGCTTTCGCCAACGGGGAATAGGCCAATCCTGATCTTATGCTTTTCTAAATTTTCAATGGCATCGAGTTTTAAACCAAGAACATTCTCATATCGTCTGATCGCTTCATCGAGATTTTTGACCACTACTCCAATATGTTCAATTCGTAATAATTTCATTGTCGTTCTGAAGGTTCACGGGTAATTTCAAAAATTACCCTTGTATCAGGATCAGGGCACTGAAGACAGTAAACCTCATCTCTCCCAAAGCTTTTGGGGTCATCGACATTCCCCATCATATATAGGGAGTAATTGATTGAGCTTAACGCAACCGTGCATAGAGAATCTGTCTCTTTCAAATTCAGCATCGTTCCTTCGATCACAAACTTTTCTCCCTCTTTGATATGGGGGCACTTGCTATCCTTTGCCTTGACGATAACCTTATACTTTGCCATACGAGCTTCTCCCAGTTATTCGAGAGCATCAAATCCTTTTATGGTTGTGAATCGTCTGCCATATTTGTTCAATTCCATGCGACTTGTCACAAGACCAAGAATCTGTCCTATTTTTCTCCTTTACAAATTTCAGATAGCGCTTTTCCTACGATCGATAGGCCTTCTTCTAACTCACCATCTGTGATGACTAACGGCATCAACGGCCGAATGACATTGGAGTGGGTTCCGGCCGAGATCATCAGAAGCCCTTTCTCTCGGCAGAGGTTGATCAACCGCTTCGTGATGGCGGTCGCTGGCTCCTTGGTCCCCCGATCTACCACTAATTCCATCCCCACCATTGCCCCCAAGCCCCTCACATCACCAACAATGTGGTAATGATCCTGAAATTCCATAAATCTTTCCAAAACTTTCCCGCCGATCTCCTCTGCCCTCACCAATAAATCCTCTTCTTTAAAAATATCCAGCACCACTAGGGCAGCTCGACAGGCCACAGGATTCCCCGCGAACGTTCCGCCCAGACCCCCTACCTGAGGATGATCCATTAACTCTGCCCTGCCTGTGATGGCACTGAGAGGGAGGCCTCCAGCCATGGATTTGGCCATGACGATGATATCCGGCTCAACCTCATAATGCTCCATGGCAAACATTCTCGCCGTCCGACCGAAACCGGTTTGAACCTCATCGGCTATGAAAACGATTCCATTCTCCTGGCAGATCTTATGTAAAACTTTGAAATATTCCTTCGGAGGGATGACAAATCCACCTTCACCCAATACCGGCTCCACGATTAAAGCCGCCACCTGCTCAGGGGAAATATGAGTATGAAAGAATTCCCTTAAGAAATAGGCACACCGAAGTTCACAAGAGGGATATTCCAAACCGAAAGCGCATCGGTAACAGTAGGCGTAGGGCATACGATAAATTTCGGGGGCATAGGGACCAAATCCAAATTTATAGGGTTTCATCTTACTGGTAAGACTCACGGCTAAAAGGGTTCTGCCGTGGAAGGCATCCTCGAAGGCAACAGTAGCCTGGCGACCTGTCGCATGCCGGGCAATCTTGATTGCATTCTCGACCCCCTCGGCGCCGCTGTTTGCAAACATTGTCTTCTTGGAAAAGCTTCCAGGAGTGATTTGACTGAGCCTCTTTGCCAATTCCACATAGGGCTCATACATCACTACGTGAAAACAGGTATGAATATAATTCTGGATCTGATCCCGGATGGCCTCCAATACCCTCTCGTCACAGTGACCGATATTGGCCACTCCGATACCACCTGCAAAGTCAATATACTCTTTTCCGCTCACATCGGTGATGATGGCTCCTTTTGCCTTTTTTGCAAATATGGGATGCACGTTGAAAGGGCCTTGAGGTACATATTGGTTTCTTTCATCCATTAACAATTCGTTGGTTTTCATCTTAAAAATCCGTTCCTATCCCAAAGCGATGCAACCCCGCTTTGGCGGACAGCAATATTAGATCCTTTGTAATGACAGCAACCCTTTAAGCAATGTTGCCATTTTGACCTTTTTGTGCAGGAAGATACTATATCGCAATTCGAAAATGTTTTCAAAGAGCTTGATAGTTTCGTGCAAATCCTTGACAATTATGCCAATATTTTTAACTTGTCCAAATATCATTCTTAACGTCATAGAATCTCTGTCCTTATTCCTAAAATCAAAACTCCAATTTCCACCGCATTCCTACACTAAACAATAAATAAAATGACAGCACTTCATTCGTGCATGCCTTAGCTATTTTTCGACGCGATATAATTTAGGAACTTCTCCATGGCAACTGATATGTGTTCTCTCATTCGGTACTCGAGTCCATCGACATCTCTCCGGATGCAGAGATCCAAGATATCTCGATGCGCACGGAGCTCATTTTCCAAGGACTCATGAACGTACAAGTACAACAACCTAAACCACATGAACTGACGTCTTAGATTTTGGAGAATCTCTCTCAATGCGTCATTATTACTGGCAAGGATAAACACCTCGTGAAATTCTGAATGGTGTTTGAGGTAAGCTTTAAAATCGTTCATCTGGGCCGCCTGTGCCATTTTCGAGAGAGCTAACTCCATTCTGTCAATGTCTCCCTGTTGGATATGGCTAAGTGCTAATCGGGCACCAAGGCCTTCCAGATACGCTCGGATAGGAAAGCTTTCCTCAATATCTTTCCGGGTAATTTTTCGAACATATGTGCCTTTTCGCGGGATAGTAACGACAAAGCCATCTTTCTCCAGCATGCGGAAAGATTCCCGGATTGGTCCCCGACTTATCCCGAATCGCCGTTGAAGATCACTCTCTACTAAGCGCTCTCCCAGGACCAACCGGCCTTCGATGATTGAATCAGTCAAAAAATTAGTAACCTGGTTCACCAATGAGGGTGGGTGCTGAATGGCGAAGTCTTTCTCCGTTCCCGACAACAATTTGAGCCCCCTCGACAGTCAACAGTAAACAGTTGACTGTTTACCAAATGAAAGCCGAATTGTCAAGAATTTTTTTAGCATTTTTTTAGCATCTTTTTGGCAACAGGTGAAAATGGCAGCATTTCTCTTCTTAATACGTCTGTATTAGGAATTGGAGAAGGGGGCTAACGGTACAAAAAGGCCTTCTCCTCTCCTTGACAGCATCGGGAAAAAAGCGCATGATTACAAGTGGTTGGTTTGGTAGGTGAGATTTTCTGCAACAAGGCAAGTGGATAATAGACCCGCAGTGGAGGGGAGAGCTCCAATGGAAAAAAGAATCAAAGTGGTTCAATATGGGCTTGGCGCAATGGGTACGGCAATGGTCAAGTTAATGCTCACGAAAGCGAAATTGGATTGCGTTGGAGCTATTTCAGCATCCGGCCGGTATTGCGGCGTGGATCTAGGCGACGCTTTAGGGCTTGGAGAGCATCTGGGGATCAGTGTAAACTCATCTTTGGCACCAGTGCTCGAAGAAACCAAACCGGAAGTGATGTTACACGCCACGGTGTCGACGATGATAGAACTTATCCCGGAGGTTCTTTCCGGGGTACGGGCAGGTCTAAACGTTATCTCCGTAGCAGAAGAACTCGCCTATCCCTGGGAACAGAGTCCCGACCTCGCATCTGAGCTTGACCGAGTTGCAAAGGAGTACGGGGTGACAGTCCTGGGTACCGGCATAAATCCTGGTTTTCTGATGGACCTCTTGCCACTCACTCTTTCGGGAATCTGCGCCTGTGCAACGTTTGTCCGTGTGCGACGGGTAAACGATTTCTCGGTATACGGGCAAAGTGTGATGAAACATATCGGGGCCAATTTGACCGCCGAGGCGTTTGAGTCTGGCCTTCGGGAGGGATCGGTAGTCCTGCATGTGGGGCTTCCCGAATCGCTTCAATTGGTGGGGAGAGGACTCGGTTGGAAACTTGATCAGTTCCAGGAGGAACGCCATGCTGTGGTGAGCCGCTCCGACCGCTCGACGGATAGGATAAAGATCCAAGCTGGACGAGTATGCGGGTTCCGCCAAATTGCGGTAGGACGAGGGCAAGGGGGCAAGATCGAATTGGAGATTATTGGCATCATATCACCTAACCCCTCTGAGGACGGAGTTTTGCCTGGGACCTGGATCGAAATTGAAGGAGATCCTAGCATAAGCGCAGTTATTTCCGGAGGAATTTGCCAAGCCGGAGATTTAGGGACTGCAGCCCACGCCGTCAACTCAATCCCTGCAGTAGTTGATGCAAGGCCCGGATTGCTTACCATTGGAGAATTGCCAGTGGTTTCTTGCCTTCCTTAATCTGATCAGGATTTTTTTGTGAGAGGGATCAAATAGACATGGAGCATGAAAAGATCAGGGTGATTCAGTATGGCATCGGGGCAATGGGGATGAACATCGTGAGACTCCTTCTCAGTAAGCCTAACGTTCAATTGGTCGGCGCTATAGACCATGACAGATTGAAAATAGGTCGGGACTTAGGAGATGTGGTCGGTTTGGGGAAAGCCCTGGGGCTCACCATCAAATTTCCACCAGAAAAAGCTCTAAACCAAACAGCGGCGGATCTTGTGATTCATGCGACCACAGCTTTCATGGATCAAGCACTTCCGCAAATTATGGAAGTTCTAGATAGGAGAATACACACAATAACCATCGCTCAAGAGTTGTTTTTCCCTCTTGGCGAGAACGTAGAAAAAGCAAGACAGATCGATAAAAAGTCAAAAGAAGCGGGGGTCAGCGTAATAGCGGCCGGAATCAATCCTGGATTTATAATGGATGCTGTCCCCGTTTTGTGCTCACTACCATGCTGGGAAATAGAAAAGGTCTCTGTTCGCCGGGTGGTGGACTTCTCCCCCTACGGTCCTGATGAAATGACACATATAGGTGCTGGACTCAGCCCACGACAGTTCCTGGATGGTGTCAAGAAAGGTGTGATCGGCCATGTCGGCCTTCTGGAAACCGCTGCCATGGTGGCCCGATGCTTAGGAATTTGCTTAGATGAACTGAAACAGAAAAAAGAACCCATCGTCACACGAAGGAGAAGGGAAAGTAGTTTCATTAGCATTCAACCCGGAAAGGTATGCGGATTCAGACAAATCGTTGCAGGATTCCGGGAAGAAAATGAGCTATTAAACTTTGAGTTGATAGGCATCGTATCCCCGGACCCAGAAGAGGACGGCGTTGAGTTAGGGGACCATGCCCGTATTGATGGAACACCTAGCGTAGATATCACAATAAAAGAAGAGATCGCACAGAAGGGAGGGCTCGCCACGGCCGGTGTGGCTGTTAACATGATCCCAATTGTAATTAACTCGGCCCCCGGATTCCACACGATGGATACCTGGAGTCTGCCTCATATTTGGAGCGATCCCCCGCCAAAATCTCACCTGATAAAAATAACTCTTTTTTAAAATCGGCGAGGTACAAGATTTCGAACCATTATGTTATATGCCTAGAAGCATCCGATCTAAGTATCCCCTTCCGTGCCACTGACGATGTGCCGCACCATTTGGCAATACACTCCGAGAAAGATCTCATGGGAAAGGAAGTAGTCAGGGTATTTCTCATAAAAAGAGGATACCAGTTCCCAGGCAGCCGCATCGATATCCCTTGTGCGACGGTAAGCCTCTTCTATCAAACCGCGTTGCTGTCTCGCTATCTCAATAGCCCGTAGGATGAACCTTCTCGCCTCCTCTCCAGCCACATACCCGTAGTGATCAGCACAGAGGGGGACATGGCCAAGTTAGCCAATGACGGGATGACGGGATGGCGGAATTGGTCAGAAAATATCCGGATCGTTTTCCTGGTTTCATCGCCTCCTTGCCAATGAACGACCCCGAGGGGCTCCTGGCTGAGGCAAACCGAGCCATCAAGGACTTTGGAGCAGTAGGTGTCCAAGTATTTACTAACGTCCTCGGCCGACCCCTGACCAAACCTGAGACCATGCCGCTCTTCGACCTCATGGCAGAACTGGACCGGCCCATCTGGATGCATCCGGCCCGTGGGGCTGATTTTCCGGACTACAAAGGTGAACCGAAAAGCCACTATGAGATCTGGTTCGTTTTTGGTTGGCCCTACGAGACCAGTGTGGCCATGGCCCATATGGTCTTCTCAGGGCTATTTGACAGACATCCCGACCTCAAAATAATTACCCACCACCTGGGCGGTATGATTCCCTATTTTGAGGGCCGGGTTGGCCCAGGCTGGGATCAGTTGGGCACACGAACTTCTGATGAAGACTATACCCTTTTGCTGAAGAAGTTGAAAAAAAGACCTCTGGACTACTTCCATCTATTCTATGCGGACACTGCCCTCTTTGGGGCACGGGAAGCAACGATATGTGGGTTGAAATTCTTCGGGGCGGACAGGGTCTTGTTCGCTTCAGATACTCCTTTCGACCCCGAGAAGGGTTCAGCCTATATCCGTTGGACAATCGAAATTATAGACAGTTTAGATATTAAGCCGGCAGAGCGCCAGGCGATCTATGAAGGTAACGCGAAACGACTTCTGAAACTGAAGTAACAGAAGCGCGTTGTCATGGCCAAATCCATGCTCTCAGATAGAGCACCACGATGATGATCGGTAGAGCGGGTATCAGATTGCCCACCCTCACCTTTTGCAGCCCGAGAATATTGATTCCGATGCCCATCACGATCACTCCACCCACCGAAGTCAACTCCCCGATCATCGAAGGGGTAAAGAAAGATTGAAGCTTCCAAGCTAATAAAGTCAACCCTCCTTGATACAACAAGATGGGAACGGAGGAACCGAGAACACCTATTCCCATACTTGCAGCAAAGGGGATGGAGATGATGCCGTCCATCATGGCTTTGGTGACGAGGATCGAATGGTCACCTTTCAAGCCATCGGTGATACTGCCTACAATGGCCATGGAGCCAACGCAGAATAAGAGGCTGGTATAGATGAAGCCTTCAGCAGAACTCTTTTCCCTCAGGTGGAGACGTTTTTCCAGCCAACTTCCGAGTCCCTCCAGTCGACCTTCAATATCGATCAGTTCTCCAAGGACCGCTCCGAGGACCAGACTGATCAGAACCAGGATGAGGTCTTTCCCCTGAATGGCCATGGTCAACCCGACAACGATGCTGAAAAGTCCCATCACCTGCAATGACGTTTGGGAGACCCGCTCCGGAAAGCCCCTTCGAAATAATAATCCCAGCGCTCCACCTATAATAATTGCGACGGCATTTATGATTGTTCCCATGGAAACCCTCTCTTAACTCCTTGACCCACCTTTCCGTCAAGCATCGGTTTTCATCTTCTTTTTTTTCTTATCTCTTTAATAGCCCTACCTGAATCTTTAGACTTACCTCCTCCGGATTTTAACTTCCCTCCAATTCTTTTCCACAGATCATCAATTTAGACCCCAATATCCCTTCCTTTTGCATAGTCTTTTTTTAGTCTCCCAACCATCTGGCTTGTGGTCTCACCTTCAATCCTAGTGTAGTGTTACAATAATATCTTTACAATATGCCAAATGTGTGCTACAGTTGGTTTCATGTGGAAGCCAGCCGAAAGATTGCAGATGACGAACGAGCAGCGCGTGACGTTGGAAGCCTGGGCTCGGGCAAAGACCAGCCCCCAAAGGACTGTGCTGCGTGCGCGCATTTGCCTGTTGGCAGCCCAGGGTCTGCCCAATAGGGTCATTGCCAATACACTGAAGACCAGTCGTCCGACGGTCGTGCAGTGGCGACAGCGGTTCGAGGAACGAGGTTCCGATGGACTGGCGGAAGATGCGCCCCACGGGCTCAGTTCGCGCGCCCTTCCCGCCGAAAAGGTCAAGGCGATCGTTGAGGCGACCCTGCACACGGTGCCCAAGGATGCGACTCACTGGTCCACGCGGACAATGGCCAAGGCCACGGGAGTCAGCAACGCCACGATATCCCGGATTTGGGACGCGCACGGATTGCAGCCGCACCGCGTGGAAGGATTCAAGCTCTCGAAGGACAAGCGCTTTGTCGAGAAGTTGACGGACGTGGTGGGGGTGTACCTGAACCCGCCTGACAAGGCAGTGGTGCTGTGCGTGGACGAGAAGTCGCAGGTGCAGGCGCTGGATAGGACGCAGCCTGGGTTGCCGATGAAAAAAGGACGCTGCGGGACGATGACCCACGACTACAAGCGCAACGGAACCACCTGTCTGTTCGCGGCGTTGAACGTGCTGGAAGGCAAGGTCATCGGCACCTGTTTTCCGAGACACCGGAACGTAGAGTTCCGGCATTTCCTTCGGCAGATCGACCGAGAAACCCCCAAGGGGCTGGCTATCCATATGATTCTCGACAACTACGGAACGCACAAACATCCCAAGGTCAAAGCTTGGTTGGAAAAGCATCCCCGCTTCCATCTTCACTTTACGCCGACAAGTTCGTCTTGGCTGAACTTGGTGGAGAGATGGTTCGGAGAGATCACACGCAAGCGTATCCGTCGAGGCGTTTTCCGCAGCGTGCCGGACTTGGTGGCCGCCATCGAGGAGTATATTCGGCTGAACAACGAAAATCCAAAGCCTTTTGTCTGGACCAAAAACGTCGATTCGATCTTGGAGAAGGTGTCTCATTGTAAAGCCGTTATTGTAACATTACACTAGCAAGTTTATTAAACTTGTCTTTAACCTCGGGGGATACTATCCTTATTTCTATCTGGGCTAAAGACCCTCCTACCTGCAATTATGGGGAGTTATCAATTTTTGATTAGGTGAATTAGATAATGATGAAACTAACCAGCGGCATGTTGGACAGGACTTACTTCTACAATCACCTTATTTAGCCTTTCGCCCAAAACAATGCTTGCATTCAATATCTCTAAACCGGACAGTTTACCATCAGGACCATAATTGGCTATAACATCCTCACTGAGTTCCCTGTTCTCGGCACTCCCTGGCTCAAGTGGACGAAATTCAATATAAAGGGCGTCTACCTCTGCGTCATACTGGATTTTCATGGTCTCGCCTCCTCATTAGAATAATACACTTTCACAGTTATTACAACAATCTCATTTGGTTCCTCTGCAAAAATAGGCTCAACCGTTTTATATTTATAAAGTTTTTGATTTGTTAATGACACCCTATTGAAATCAAATTGGTGTCTTGATCGAAACTTATCCATTCTTGCAGCGATCCATTTGCCAAATCTAATGGTCATTGTAACCTCTTCCTCAGTGGCCCCTCGTAAAACCATTTGTAATCTTGCATGATCAGAATAACGAATCGCTTTCACTCAGAGACTCCTTGGCTTTTCAAGCAGGTTCTTCAGCTGGCCTCTTCCAAGACCCTTGAAGCCCTACTCATCAACAATTCAATATATTTTGATTTCACTATTTCTTGTGACATCAATCCTCCATCATTTGGTTACATCAGTTAGAAACATTGTATTTTTCATAAATGTCTCTCAAGAATTCAAAACCTCTTAAGCCATAAATGTTACATATCTTGTTGGCATTTTCTTGGGCACCAGAATTATAGAGAAACTCAATTATCGAGCGAATATGCTTCTTGTCAAAGTCTGGAGTAATCTTTTCAGGCATTTTTAAATAAATTTCCGCAATGTATTTTGCTGTTTCCTTGTTATCGCCTTTATCCTTAAGTTCGGCCAAGTACTCGATAAAGAAAGGTGAATTAAAATCTTCGTGGACATAGGTAGCTGACACCCAATGCACCAGTGTTTCAGTGAATTCTATGGGTCTTCAAGAACTCCTGGGGACTTAATATCTTAATCCCCATACATTCACCCATCGTCTTTAATGCCTTACCCCCTGTGATAATAACTTCTGCTTTTAGCGCCACGGCACATTCTATGAATTTGTCATCTTCTGGGTCATCTTTAACTGCCCTGATATCTGGTGTCTTTGTAGTGAAGAGGATATTTAACCCTTTGGCAAAAAGAGAGAGAAGTTCCTCAATTTTATTTTCGTCCTTTAACCCAACTCTTTGTAGAACATCGATATACTCATCAAGGGTATCTTTAGATAGGCAAAGGGTTATCTTTCCCTTTTTCCAGAACTCTAACATCTTCCGAGGGTTCCCTCCCAAAAAGGACGAAAGAAAGACATTGGTGTCGATAACAACCTTCATCCTCGATTTCTTCTTCCCTCTTTGATTGCCCTATTTACATCCTTCTGCTTTACCCCTCTGGACCTTAATTTTCCACCGATTCTATTCCACAGGTCGTCAATATAGGTGCCAATGTCCCGCTCTTTGATATAGCCTTCTATCAACTCCCTTACCATCTGGCTTGAAGTCTTACCTTCCACTCTGGCAAGTTTATTAAATCTTTCTTTAACTTCAGAATCTATCCTGACAATCATCTGAGTTGTCATTAGAAAACCTCCTATTCCTATAATGTATATTTTGTATATATTGTATATCAATCTGGAAAGGTTGTCAATAATGAGAAGATTATGATAATATTTAAAGGTTCTGTGTCTGGAGATTCTGAACCAATACTGAATCAAGTTCAGCACAAGGTTCAAGAATGACATGGTTGAAGGAGGAAAACAAATGAAGGTTATCTTTCATCCAAGATTTTACGAAGTCTACACTTCCGATCCAGCGGCCGCTTCGGGAAGGATGGAACCCATGGTGAAGGCGCTGGAGAAAGAGTTTGAGTTGATTGAACCGGAGCCTGCCTCAGAGAGGGATCTGGAGAGGGTCCATGGAAGGCAGCATATTCAATCGGTCAAGGGAGACCCGATGGTCTACGAGGTGGGCTGCCTTGCCGCAGGAGGGGCCATTCTGGCAGGGGAAATGGCTTTCGACGGCCAACCCGCTTTCGGCCTCATCCGGCCTCCGGGACACCATGCCAGTCCCCATTCCTGCTGGGGCTTCTGTTATTTCAATAATATTGCCATTGCCATCAAAAGACTTATCAGTGAGGAGAAGATCAAGAGTGCCCTCATTCTCGATTTTGATCTCCATTATGGGGATGGCACGGATAACACCTTCAGCGGTTCCAAAGGAGTGAGCTATTTCCATCCCGAAGGAACAAATCGGGAGGCTTTCTTGAAAGATCTTCAACGAGGTCTTCAAACAGAAGGATCCTGCGAAATCATCGCTGTCTCTGCAGGATTTGACCGTCATGAAGAGGACTGGGGAGGTTTGCTCAAGACCGAGGATTATCTCTCCATCGGGAGATGGGCAAAAGAGTTCTCCCTTAAGAAATGTCAAGGGAGACGATTTGGGGTTCTCGAAGGAGGCTATAACCATGCCGTCCTGGGGAGAAATGTGAGGAGTTTTCTTCAGGGATTGAGTGATTGATATCCATCCTGGGTGATCATCGCAAAGGAGAAGGAAGAATCAACCTCTCCCTGATCTTTCAAGCGCCTCATTCCTTCCACCACTTTTTTTAGAATCTCCTTCAACGGAGCATTCTCTTTACACATCTTATTCAACTGAAACTCCAAGCCCATCCTCCTCGGCAGAGAGAAGGCATATGAAATTTCGTCTCCGTCCAATCGGGGAAGCTTCTTTTTTGTCCAGAGGAAGTAGAGGCGAAATGGCATCGCTCGATCCTTCTCTGTCCTTCCGGCCAGAACAAAAGAAACCTGATGGATCGGATCGATTGGCAGCAGCTCACACTTCTTTCTCATAAATCGCTCGTATTCCGTCGAAAGAAAGGCCGTCGCTGCTCCGTAGAGATCTTGAACATCATCCAATCCCTCCCCTTGAACAAAGGACTTTAATGCAATCCCCATTTCCGTCCCTTCGGCTGACCCCGCTGTCAAAAGGGCACAATGAGAGGTCAGGGGGATGAGGCGGTTGACTTGCAACGTAATTTCTTTCCCCTCTTCATCCAACTGCAAAGCTCGATTTTCCGCAGCCAATACAATCCCGTGAACATTCTGCGCGGCAATGATCTGTGACATCTTCATCCCTCCTTTCTTAGGAGCATATCTTTCATCCGAAAAAATTTCAATATAAAGTTAAACTGATACCCAAATCCCGGTTTAGAAACCAAAACCCTTTTCCCATCCGGTCATTGCGAGCACCTGCAAGGTGCGTGGCAATCTCATTGAAAAAGGCGAGATTGCTTCGGTTCCCTCGCAATGACAATTTCTAAATCGGAATTTGGGTGATAAATCAGAGTTGACAAAGCTGTGCTAACTTCATAAAATTCAGCCCGGCATCATGAGAAAAATGATGCATGGGAGATCAGATTCCAAAAAACTGTGGAGGACAAAATGAAGACAAACGCAAAAGGGACAGATGCTTATTGGAACCCTATTGTTGAGGCCCTTCCATTGGAGAGATTGAGGGATCTTCAGGTCAAGAAATTCAAGAAGATTTTGGAGTGGGCCTATGAGAGGTCGAAATTTCACCGAAGCCTCTATCAGGGAGCAGGACTTGTACCGGGTGATATCAAAACCTATGAAGATATCGTCAAAGTTCCCAAAGTGGAGAAGGCGATGATGAGAGATATCCAAAGAAAGGATCCTTTCCCGTATGGGGATGCCCTCTGTGTCCCTTTGGAAGAGGTCACCGAATTTAGACAGACCAGCGGGACCACCGGAACACCGGTTTATCAGCCCGACACCTGGCAGGACTGGGAGTGGTGGTCGGAAGCCTGGGCTTACCTGCTTTATGCTCAAGGCTACCGGAAAACGGACAGGGTATTCCTTCCCTTTGGATACAATATATTTGTTGCTTTTTGGGCGGGCCATTATGCGGCTGAGAAGATCGGCTGTGAAGTCATTCCGGGTGGGGTGCTCGACACAGAGGCTCGAATTCTCAAAATACAAGAGCTTCGGGCCACTGCCATGATGGCCACCCCGACCTATGTACTGGGAATGGCCGACACGGCCAGAAAGAAGTTAGGAATCGATCCAGCACGGGATCTGACCATCCGAAAGATCACCTGTGCCGGCGAACCAGGCGCCAGCATCCCATCCACAAAGCAGAGAATGGAGGAGGCCTGGGGGGCCAAGGTCTATGATCATGTGGGTGCAACGGAGATTGGAGCATGGGGATTCGAATGCACGGCCCAACCGGGTGGCCTTCATGTGAACGAGGCCCTCTTTCTCATTCAGTTGGAGGATCTCGAAACAGGGAAGATTGTCGAGGGACCAGGCCGGAAGGGAAAGATCGTCATCACCGCCCTGGACCGAATCGCCCAGCCTTGCATTCAATTCGACTCCAAGGATGTGGCAGAATGGTCAGGAGATCCCTGCCCTTGCGGAAGGACATTCCGTATCATTAAGGGAGGTGTGGTGGGAAGGGCTGATGATATTACCAAGATCAAAGGCGTTCTCGTAGCCCCTTCTGCGATTGAAGAGGTGGTCCGTTCCGTCAAGGGTTTGGGCAATGAGTTCGAGGCGCTGGTCACAAAAAAAGGAGATCTTGACGATATTACGCTCAAGATTGAAATTTTACCAGATGAGGAAAAGAATCGTGAAATGATCCTCACCCAATTGAAGGATCAACTTCGGTTGAAAACGAACCTGGGTTACAACATCGAAGTTCATCCCTATCATTCCTTGCCCCGCTACGAGGTCAAGGCGAAACGATTCAAGGATTTGAGGAAGCATGGATAATAGAGAATTTTAAAATTCCAAATGTCAAAATCCCTGCCTTCGTCCCGGAAGGCGGAACTTCGCGCAGGCAGGCAAATGTCAAATGAATGTCCAATTTGAAAATGAAGAGGTTTAACATTTGAACTTTGGAATTGATTTGAAATTTGAGCTTTGGCATTTGGCATTTTCATCAAGATGAGGAAGGATGGGGATTCATGAACCGAAGAGAAATGAAAAAAATAGATACAAGAATTAAAACCATCAAGCAGGCTGCTCAGGAATTAAAAGAACTCTCAGGTGGGATACCAGCGGTCGACCGAAATGCAGGCCGAATTCTTGCCTCCGTGAAGATGCTGGAGATCAACATCTCCGATATCCTCGATGTAATACGCTAAGCGCTTAGCCTGCCTGCCGCGGGCAGGCGCTCTGCGCAGAGCGCTTTGTTCCCTATTTAGAGTCTGATCCATCTGGGAACCACAACAATCCCTGAACCGGTTACCGTGAATCGCTTCGCATCATCATCCAGTTGGTAGCCGATTTCCATACCCTGGGGGATTTGCACCTCTTTATCGATGATCGTCCTCCGGATTCTCGCATTCCTTCCCACGTCGACACCCTCCATCAGGATGGAATCCTCAATTTCAGCGTGACTGTGAACCATCACCTTCGGTGAGAGGATCGACCTCTTGACACTCCCCCCACTGATGATGCAACCATTCGAAATGATAGAGTTGAGGGCCGTTCCCACTCTACCCTCCTCCGCCCAGACGGTCTTTGCGGAAGGATAAGGCGATTGGTAGGTCAGGATGGGCCATTCCGAATCGTAGAGATTCAGTTGAGGGGTCACGGAGACCAGATCCATGTTCGCCTCGAAGTAGGCATCGATCGTCCCTACATCCCTCCAATATCCCATTCCTCCCCGATCCCCATACCTAAAATCGAAAGCGAAGACCCCATTCTTCCCAATCATTGCAGGAATGATATCCTTGCCGAAATCGTGGCTCGAATCAGACCGGGCATCCTCAATCAGCCGCCTCACCAATATCTCGGTATTAAAGACGTAGATCCCCATGGAGGCCAAAATCCCTTCCGTGTCTCCTGGAATGGTCTTGGGTTCTTCAGGTTTCTCTTGGAATCCGACGATCCGCCAATCCCTGTCCACCTCCATCACGCCAAACTCTTTTGATAATTTTCGATCCATCCGGATCGCTGCCACCGTCAGATCGGCATTCTTTTCAAAATGAAAGGCGATCATCTTTCGGTAATCCATCTTATAGACATGGTCCCCAGAAAGGATGAGAACAAGGTCAGGTTTTTCCTGCTGAAGGGTATAGATATTTTGGAAAATCGCATCGGCTGTTCCCTGATACCAATGTTCGTCAATTCTTTGCTGGGCAGGGATCACGCCGATCAATTCTCCCAGGGGGGCTGAAAGGATGTTCCAGCCTAATTGGATGTGGCGATGAAGAGAGGCGGATTTATATTGGGTGAGAGCATAAATACGCCGGATATCAGAATTGAGACAATTCGAAAGGGTAAAGTCGATAATACGATAAATCGCACCAAAACAGACAGCAGGCTTGGCTCGATCTCGGGTAAGGGGATAAAGTCTCTCCCCTCTCCCGCCAGCTAAGATCATGGCCAGGATATTCTTCACCGGGCCTTACCTTTTTCTAAAAGTTCTCGAATCCTATCTTTCAACTCCCCGAGATCGATCGACTTCGTCACATAGGCATCCGCTGCCCAGCTCATAAAGTCCTCGCGATATCCGGAATAAGAAGTATGGAGGATGATAGGGATCTTTCTTTCTTTCCCGACAATCCGGCCCAGAGCTTCCATTCCATCCATCACGGGCATGACGATGTCAAGGATGATCAAATCGGGCCTTCCTTCTTCCAGTTGTTGGATGGCTTCCCTTCCATTCCGAGCGGTCAGAACCTCATATCCTTCCGATTTCAGCTCCTCCTCATAAAGAAGCCTTAGACTCTCTTCATCCTCGACGACGAGAATTTTCTTCTTCATAGCAATATTATTGTCAATCGCCCGAAAAAAAACAACCTCTTTTTTGCCTGCGGCTTACCTTTTCTCCGCCTTTTTTCTCTGCTCCATAGCCAGTTTACACTCGGCGCAGATGAATCGCGGGAGGGTATGGGGGTATACGATCCGTTCTTCTCCGAATCCCCAATCAATGATATCCCTCACCAATAACTCCTCCTTAAAGGCATGCCCCAGGCAGAGGCCCATTCCACAGACAATGCAGATGGCCACCGCATCCTTATCAATTCCCTGCTTCGCACAGATATAGCATTTCATGGCTCTCCCTCCAAAGTGTATGTATAAAAATTTATCATATCAATGATAAAAATGCCAAAAGATTTTTCATTGGAAAACAAAGGAGGAAAAGGGAATTGAAAAAAGAGTTCTCTTAGAACTCTTTCCTCAAGGAAAATGTTAATAGATTGGCATCGAAACTTTCATGTCGATTGACGTGATCATGTAGGTAAGTCCTCTCCAGGGTCAGAATGGGTGTCACCCATTTATTCTTGTACCAGAAGCTCAGGACCGCGTCAGCATAGCGTTGGGGGTTCTCTCTCCCATGGTCTTCGCATAGCTCCCGTTCACTCTGGCTCCCAACCCCTTGTAGATGCCCTCATAACTCACTCCACCTGTATAGATCTGAGCGCTCGAGTCAAAGCAGAAGGTGTCAAAGGAGAAGGGGATCACATTAATAAAGAAAATTTTGCGACCCTCGACCGGGGTGACGGCTGTAACATTAGAGCCGGTTATCCCTGTCACTTTCACCGTACTGCTCACGATTCCCGGTTGCTTACCATTGGGTCCAACGATGTGAGAATCATGACACGCTCCGCAGCTCACTGTGGGTTTTTTTGACATATTTTCTTGAGCGATCTTTTTGATAAACTGAGGGTAATTCAAAGCATAATTATGGCAAACACTGCAGTCTTCAATCCGTTCGTTTTTTGACACGGTATCTGTTTGATTTGATTTGAATAGCGTAAGTCCTGGTGGTATCGTTGATTGTGGCGGAGAGGGAGTAAGGGACGTAGTTCTTGCGCCACGCGTCCCATTACTCCTCTGGTCGAAGAACTTTCCAGGTTTGTTATCGTGGTTTGCATGGGCCGTCGATAGAAATGCCTGAAGATCCAATGGGAAGCCGGCAGAAGGAGACAAATTCTGGCATTGCCCGCATGTTTTTATGTCCGGGATAGGTGTTGGGATGGAACCTACGCCAAAATGGGCGAGGCCGCTTCCGTGACATCCTTCGCATTTAACATGATCTGGATTAATATCAAATGTCGTTAAGTTGTGAATAGAGCTGACATAAGCCTCGGGAATTGTGTAAAAAGGCTGTTGTGCATGGGTGGAACGCAAATCGAGAGGAACATAATCTGGGCTGACATTACCCGATATGATATCCTGCGTCGGAGGATTGTTGTCCTGCCAGGTTGAATGGCAATCAATGCAGGTCTGGGTACCTACAAATCCGGCCGCCCCTGGTTCCTTGCTCCAAATAAAGCGGCCACCATCCAAAAAAAGGAGAGCACCATTATCCATTTGATTTTAGATTCAACCTTCATCCTTTCCTTCCTCCCGGGTACTTACCCGGGTACTTACCCCTCTAAGCCTCCGACATGTTAAGATAAAGTTTGCAGAACCCAGCAAAATTAATTTAATGCAAACTTGTCAAGAAAAATCTAATGACCCAAGTCCCGATTTAGAAACCGAAACCCTTTTCCCATCCGGTCATTGCGAGTCCCGCTAAAAGCGGGACAAGGTGCGTACCTGCACGCCGAAGTGCTATCCTTCGCCGGAGCGAGGCAGACGTTTCGGCACGCAGGCGTGGCAATCTCATTGAAAAAGGCGAGATTGCTTCGGTTCCCTCGCAATGACAACTTCTAAATCGGAATTTGGGTAATGAAGATACAAAACCCCAAACTTTTAACAAACCTTATTAAAAATATTCTTGGAAGTAAATAGGGTGAATACTGTATTTTTGAACTCCATTGCTTTTCCGGAGCATGAACCGACCCAAAAGTTGCTTTCGGATTCGCCCTATACCCTATACGATGGGAAGAATCGTCATTCGATGGACCAAAGTGCGAATGCCCTCCGGCAAGATTGCTTGGTGATTTCAGATATGTTAACTTTGGTTTTATACAGATGGTAGGTTTCCGAAATCCATTTTGCACAGAAGTGATCCCCTACTTCATTTAAGCGAAGTTTTTAAAGATGAGATTAACGATATTTTCTCGACTGATGACGGGCTACCTCGTCATATTCATTCTGGTGATGTCAGTGAGTGTATATGCGATCTTAAAGCTGCACCAATTTAATGCTGGTACACGCCATATCTTAAACATTGACAATCGTATTTTAGACTACGAGAAAAAGCTTACCGATTCGATTCTGGCCCAACTACGGTATGAGGGGAAGTATATTATTACGAAGGATAGTGCCCTTTATGACCAGTTTCTCTCGGCGAAAGAGAGATTTAATAAGTATCTTGCTGAGGCCCTCCTCATGGCAGATACTCTTCCAAAAAGGAATACATTGGATAAGATAAAGGTATACTACGGGCGTTATCGATCCTTGACGGATGAGGAGGTTGACCTGATCAGGAAGAATCACCACTATCCTAAGAAATGGTATGAGCAGGAAAAAGAAAAAGTTGCGGATGGAATTTTGGAAGAGCTTGAGAACCTGGAGGCTTATTCCCGGAAAGACATTTATGATCGGATGAAGATGTTGGGGGAATCCGGAAGCTCTGCCCGCAAATTTGCCATCACCATCTCGATCATAGCAATTGTTTTAGTCATTGCCACATCCTTTTATATTACGAGAAGCATTACTCAACCTCTCAAGAGGTTAAGGACGAAAACAAAAGAAATTTCAAGGGGTGTTTTCAGTAGCGACTTGGCTATTCCTTCTCTCCCAGAGATATCTGAGTTAGCAAGAGCTTTTAATTCGATGTGTGCGAAGCTAAAAGAGATGGACAAATTAAAGTCCGATTTTTTCTCGATGATGTCCCATGAATTGCGCACCCCTCTGACATCCATAAAAGAGGGGACAGCTCTATTGCGGGAAGGGGTAGCGGGCACGATTACGGAGAAGCAGGAAAGACTTTTGAACATCATCGCCGAGGAAAGCAACCGGTTAATCGACCTGGTCAGTTCCTTGTTAGATCTGTCGAAGATGGAGGCAGGGATGATGACCTATACGTTTGAACAGGCGAGTCTTCCCCCTCTCGTTAATAAGGTGATCATGGAGATAGGACCCCTTGTTGAAGCTAAAAAAATAACGGTCGACGCAAAAATGAACGAACCCTTGCCGCTGATAAAAATGGATAGTGAAAGGATTCTCCAGGCTCTGCGGAATTTGGTTGGAAATTCTGTGAAGTTTACGCCTGATGGCGGTTGGGTGGGGGTTTCTGCGAGGCTTATTAACCGAGGAGTGCAAGTCTCGGTAACGGATACAGGTCTCGGCATCCCGGCTGAAAATTTAACCACTATCTTCGATAAGTTCCAGCAGGCAACCCATGCTGGCTCATACCAAAGTAAGGGAACCGGATTGGGCTTAGCGATTGTTAAACATATCATCACATCTCATGGCGGTAAGATATGGGCAGAAAGCGAACCAGGGCAGGGAAGCACATTTATCTTTATATTGCCAGTCTGATCTTTCTTTCTTTTTGGGGCTGTGCGACCATAGAAAAGACGAGGGAACGGGTGGAGGTTAGTACGATTCCATCAGAAACAAAAGAACAAGTGGAAGCAGAGAGCTATGTCTTAGAGAAGACAAGAGAACAAGAAAAAATAGGTGAAGAGGAAAAGAGAAGAGAAAGAGATAGAACAAAAGAACAGGAAAAGACCGATGAATACCTCCTTCGAGGGAAGAGGCTTCTTGCTCAGGGGGATTACGAGGGCTCCGTAAGGGAAAACCAGAAGACTTTATCCCTTTCAGCTAACAGGCCCCCGGGGGACGAAGCTCTTTTCAACATGGGGCTGATCTATGCTCACTCTGGAAATCCAAAAAAGGATTATGGAAAATCTATCGATTTTTTCAAGAGATTGCTGAAGGGTTACCCCCACAGTCCATTGGTGGAGCAGGCAAAAATCTGGATAGGCGTGCTTCAGGAGAACGAGAAATTAATCGAGATGCTCGAAAAATCAAAAGAGGTAGACATCAAGATCGAGGAGAAGAAGAGAGAGAAAGCGAAATAGGGGGTGCCATGTCTTTGGGAAAAATCCTTGTAGTGGATGACGATAAAAACCTCGTGGAATTGGTAAAAATGAGGCTTGAATCAGCAGGCTATGGGGTGACGTCGGTTTTGAACGAGGAAGATGCCTTAGAAGCCCTCAAAGGGCAGACCTTCGACCTGTCCATCGTTGACTTGCAGCTCGTTCACCAGGATGGAATATCACTCATGGAAGAGTTTCATCTCATCCTGCCCGAAATGCCGGTCATCATCCTTACCGCATATGGGAGTATCGAAAGTGCCGTAGAGGCCATGAAAAGGGGAGCTTATAGCTACCTCACCAAGCCTTTTGATCCAGGGGATTTGCTTCTACAGATCGAAAGGGCTTTAGAGAATCGCAGGCTCGCGTCTGAAATCGAGAGACTTAAAGGGCTCCTGGAAGAGAGATACGATTTCGCAAACATTGTTGCCAGAAGTGAAAAAATGCAAAGGGTGTTGGAGGTGGTATCTCGGATCGCTAAAATGGACTCTACGGTTTTCATTCACGGGGAAAGCGGCACTGGGAAGGAGCTTATTGCCAAGGCCATTCATCTTGCCAGCGAGAGAAAGAATAAGTCCTTTATCGCGATTAACTGTGCTGCCCTTCCGGAGACTTTGTTAGAAAGTGAGCTTTTTGGCCATGAAAAGGGAGCATTTACCGGGGCGATCCGAAGCAAGAAAGGGTTATTTACCCAGGCTCATGAAGGTACGATTTTCTTGGACGAAATTGGGGACCTGAGTTTCTCAACTCAGGGCAAGCTCCTACGAGTCCTCCAGGAACAACAGTTTTATCCTATTGGCAGTGAAAAACCAATCGAGGTGAACGCCCGGGTGATCGTGGCGACCAATAAAAATCTGGAAGATCAGGTGAAACAGGGCCTTTTCCGTGAGGATCTCTTTTACAGGATTCACGTCATTCCCGTCTACCTGCCTCCCCTGAGAGAAAGGAAAGAGGACATTCCTCCATTGGTGGAATATTTCCTAAAGAAATTCAGTCAACAGATGAAAAAGGAAGTAAAAGGGTTAACGCCCATGGCGATGCAAAGACTGATGCTTTACGAATGGCCAGGGAATGTGCGGGAGCTGGAAAATATAATGGAGTATGCGGTAGCCATGACCAACCACAATATCATCACCGAGGAATTTACTCTCCAGACAAAAGCCGCCCTCATACCCGATGAAGCATTGAAGCCTCTAAAAAAAGCAAGAGATACGTTTGAAAGGGACTATCTGACCCGCCTCCTTCAAATCTGTGGGGGCAATGTGAGCAAGGCTGCAAGGCTTGCTGGAAAGTACCGTGCAGACTTCTACGAACTCCTGAAAAAGCATGATTTAAAGACAGGAGATTTTAAGAAATCTGCCTGACGTGTAGGATAAATTCTTCTCTCCCTGCTCATATCTGTATGAAAATACCTTCATAATTATTTCAAAAGAAACCCCTAACTTAAGAAAAGCATTTTAATATCAATTCCTTACACATTCGGCATGGCCTTTGCTATAGAGAACCATCATTTGCTATTTTAAAAGTGAGAATGGGCAATACCAAGATATTAATTGTTGACGATAATCAAGATTTGGCTTCTCTCCTTCAAATGATGCTCCAGCATGAAGGCTATGAGGTGAAAGTAGCTAAGGATGGTTGGGACGGGTATATGACTTACCTGTTATTCAAACCAGATCTGATCATTACAGATATCCAGATGCCCATGAAAAACGGCTTAGAATTGATGGAAATAATACGGATGCATAACCCAAAGGCGAGGGCAATCTATATGAGTGGCGACCTGAGCCGCTTCCAATCACTTCTCGAAGATGAAAAAAGGAGATACCAGGTAAGCTTTTTGGAAAAGCCATTCTCCAAAACGGAATTGATGAGGCTGCTTTCTGAGTCCTTACGGTAAGAAGGGTTTAGGTCAACGAGAGGGATCGATTATCGCAACACCTTGAGCGGCGTTAACTTTGCCATCAGCACAGTGTATGAATATCGAACCGAAAAAATTCATGACATCAATGGCGGTACGGCTTTTACCGTTTCTGTTTATCATCCTCATTTGGGATTCATCCATCTCTTTTGGTGGGACACCCGACACAAAGTTGGGTCATCCGTACAATGAGACTGTCATCAACCGTGAAGCGGACATGTCCAAGATCCTCTCGGTTTTAGAAAACAGGATCGGAAGTCAAAAATTGATTGAAAAAGCGAAGGATAGACTGTTCACTTTCAGCGACGCCCAGACTCAATTGATGGCTTCCCTTGCTGATCGGATTGCCAATAAGGGAAATACGGCGGGTGGGGATATTGCCTTTCTGCTCATCACGGCTTTGATCATCTTGTCCTGACCCTCCCGAGCATAAGGTTTACTATCGAAATATAGAAAAACGAGGGACTTAAGATCAACGAGCTAACCATAGACACTATGAGAATCTCCGAAGATTTGATAAAGGGATCAATGCGAGTATTCTATCATGTTGTAGTGATGGCTCTGAGTGCTGCCTTTGCACTCTCCCTCCCACTCACAGCAAGCTTTTTGGCCAAAAATTTTCTGGTCTATTGGTCCTTTATAGGGAATGAAAAGATCTTCCTGATATCCGTGGAAATGGCGTTGGCAACATCGCTCGTCCTCTTCTTCAACTATATCAGTAGAAGCTGGAGGGATAGGAAACTTTCCAATATGGCAAGGGATGCTGGCTTGGTCTCCGTGACCCCTGCGAGGGGACTCCTTGCCCGGAGAAGAACGAGGAAATTAAAAGAAAAGGAAGGATTTGCAAGGGACATCATGGTCATTGGTTCAACAGGCTTCCGGACCTTTGTGGATCCGAAAGGAGACTTGCATCATGTGATAAAGGATTGCCGTGAGGCAAAAATAATGCTTCTTCACCCGTTTGGCGAAGGCGCAAGCGCACGGGCAAAAAGTATCCTCGAGCCCGGTATCACTCCGGAGAGCTTTGGAGAACAGATAAAAAAGAGCATCGATTTTCTTAAGGGGCTGAAGGCAGTTCAGAAGAATGTTAGACTCAAGCTCTACCAGGATGTCCCGCTCTTAAAACTGTCCATCCTGGGCGACCATATCTGGATACAACACTATCACGCCGGCATGGATGTCCAGAGTATGCCGGAATACGTGTTTAAGCACGACCAAAATACCGGTAGCCTTTACATCCCCTTTTATCAATATTTCCTGACAAGATGGAATAACCCTGACCTCCCCGAATACGATCTCGACACGGATGAGTTGATTTATAGGGATTCGGCTGGAAATGTAATAAGAAGAGAGAGGTTTGATCAAATGAAGAGGGAGGTATCCATAAACATTAACCCATCTCATCACCTGGTCCCACCAAATTACAACCGGTCAGGAGGATACAATCATTCCTTCATGCACAGTCGTAGAAACCCAGCTTACATTGAGGAATTTCTTAAGAATGTTTGGTAGGACATTGCTTCATTGCTTCGGCAAAGACGAGAAATTAAGGAGAATTGAAATGACCAAGGGTTTGTTTAGAATCAGGAATAAGTTAATTTTAATCTCTCTCCGTATTAGAATTGCCTTGCTTCGATTTAAGACCCGGAAGGTCCAGATGTTAAAGGAAGAATTTGTCATCTACACCCTTCTCATCTTGTTCATCGGCCTCGGCCTGGGAATGTTCTGGCGGGCCAGACAGGTGGAGCCGAACCTAAAAGCCCAGATTAATATGCTCTCGAAATCGAGGAGTGAATTAGCAATGTCCCAATATTCCCAATATCGTATTGGGAAAAATCAAATCGAATAGGAGGAAAAAATGAGGAAGAAAGTTCGTCTCACTATGTTAGCAATGGTTTTAACATTTAGCATCTTCGGGATCGTCTGCAGGGCTAAAGCGAATTCGACCTATCGGGACACCTATAACAGCACTTACGGGACGAGTGTGGCTTGCACATTTTGCCACACCTCCCCTCCTACTCTTAATGCCACTGGCACTAAGTTTAAGAATAGTGGCTTTAATGTTGCTTCTATAGCACCCGTCCCCACTGTGGCAGCTTTCAGCATTCCTGTAACTTCGACGAGCCTTACGGTTACCATCACCACCTTCACTGCTACCGATAATGTGCCAGTTACCGGTTATATGGTCACTGAATCGACTACACCTCCCAGTGCTTCGGCAACAGGCTGGAGTGCATCTGCTCCTCCAAACTACACCTTTGCAACCGCAGGCACAAAGACTCTCTATGCCTGGGCAAAGGATGGGGCTAACGTTGTCTCTCCAAGTGCGAGTGGTTCGACGACCATCACCCTTCCACCCGCCCCAGATACAATACCTCCCACCGTCGACTCCTTCACCATACCTTCCACCTCCAGCTCACTGACCGTTCCCATCTCGTCCCTCTCCGCTACCGACGATGTGGCGGTTGCGGGATATTTGGTCACAGAGCCTGCCTCGACCCCAAGCGCCTCCGCATCAGGATGGGTCACATCACCACCCTCAAACTATACCTTCGCCACAGCAGGCACGAAGACTCTCTATGCCTGGGCAAAGGATGCCGCTAACAATGTCTCGGCCAGCAAGAGCGCTTCAACCACTATTACACTTCCACCGGCGGGTGACACCACACCTCCCACAGTCACAGGGTTCGCCCTTCCTCCGACCTCAACAACATTGAATGTCCCTTACACGATTACTGCGACCGATAATGCGGGGGGCACAGGAGTCGTGGGCTACCTGGTCAAAGAATCACCCACACCTCCTCCAGCTTCTTCAGATCCGGGATGGAGCGCATCCTCTTCGGGGATCTATCCGTTTGCTACATCCGGATCAAAAACCCTCTATGCCTGGGCCAAAGATGCGGCGGGCAATGTCTCTACCGGTCTCACTGCTACCGTCACAATCACCCTCCCGGACAGCACAGCAGCACCTGATATGACGATCTGGGTTGGAAAATGGTTCAAGCTCACTACAAACATTACGGGATCTTGCAGTGGAAGTTCAGGAATCGTGAGCGATAGCGGCAGCTATGTGGGATACTTAAAACTTTGGGAATGGGACCCTAACAATAAAATCCTCCAGGGTGATCTTTACGAGTATGATACGGCGACGGCTCAATGGTCTTCACGATCTTTGCCCCTCCTCTTCATCGGTGGCAGTGATCTGGATTTCCTTTGTAAGTCGCAGGTAACCGATAATGCGGCGAATTCCACGGAGGGGTTTACGGCTCGGATCGTGGGGAAGGAAACAGCCGGAATATTGAAGAGTGCTACGTTCAAGTCCCTGGGAGGGTATTACATTGATGCGTTGGACCAGTCTGGGGCCATCGCGAATTGTGCTGGAGCGCTGAAAATAACGGGTGCTCTGATTGCAGAATCGAAGGTTCCTGTACCGATTGAAGTCATACTACATTAGGAGAATAAGGGAGGGGAATCCAATGGAAAGTCTCCCCTCCCTTCCCTGTTTTTCCTTACTTCACCAACGTAAATATCTGAACTCGGCTATTGCCCCGATCTGCCATAAAAACTTCCCTTTTTTTGTTGATCCACATGACCGCTTCCATTCTCGTCAACAATATAGATGGCCCCCCCCTGTTATCCGTTGTGATGCACGTGGGGGAGTCAGGTATGATACTTACAGCAGGAAAATCATATTGAAATGTTACCATAAATGAATTTTTAAATAATGCTTTTAGTATTCTCAGACTAAGGCATTAACGACGATATAGGAGGGTAAAAAGGGAGATCCAGGCCTGCTTGAATAGGTCTGTAAAGTCTAAGCCAATAAATAGAAGAAAGGGTGCAAGGAGGAGGGGATGTACATATCAAATCTTTCCCCATTTGGGTCCCGACCAATCTGGAGTCGCTGTATATCCCCTTTTTTTGGCAACTTCATCTGCCGCCTTTTCCAGTTTCTCATTACCGCAGTGGGCGAGATCCAATACCAATTTCTTATCATAAGAGGAGTCCTGCATCGCCTCAATCAGTGCATCTTCCGTACCTTGTTCACCCTTCCGAACATAATACCGATAGGCTGCAGATATGATTTCGAGGTTCTTCTTTTTCATCGCGTCATCCAGAAACTCGGTAACCTTGGGATCGTTGATTTCTCCAAGTGCCTTTGCCGCAAACTTCCTAACACAGCAATCCGCATCTTCCGATGAAGCTTTGATTAAAGCTTCACCCGCGCACGGATCCTTAATTCCCTTCAATGCCCTTACGGACCTTCTCCTGACGAAGCAATCCTTGTTTTACTTTACTAACTGGATTAAAGGCTCAGCGGAAGGAGAACCTATACTGACTAATGAATCCTCCGCTGCCAACCGTATTTCCCATTTCCTATCACCCTTTAAAATGGAAACCAAGGGGTTCACTGCACGGGAATCCTTTCTCTTCCCTAATTCCTTTACAGCGGCTAATCTTCGGGTCGTGTTAGCGCTTTTCAGTTGCTTGATAAAAACGTCTATCTCATCTGCTGCCAGACTTCCGATGAAACAAATGAGCAGAACCGTCGCCAAGAACGCATATTTTTTCATATCCCGCCCCTCCCTCTCTTTACTCTTAAAGGCTTCTTGATTCCATCTCTCCTCAGAACTCTTTTCTTAAAGACAACGTCACGAGATTGGCAGTAAAAGAGTCATGCTGATTAACACGATCTAACAAGTAAGTCCTTTCCAGAGCGAGAGTAGGTGTCAACCACTTATTCTTGTAATAGATGCTCAGAACTCCGTCGGTATAAGACTGGGAATTCTCTTTCATAGTTCTAGCAACGCTGCCATAGACTCTTGCTCCCAACCCCTTATAAATCCCCTCATAATTAATCCCGCCTGAGTAGATCAAAGCATCAGAGTCGAAATTGAACGTTGTGAAGGCGAAGGGGTTGATGGAGAAGGGAACATTGAAGATATCTTTATGATCCTTGATGCTTTCGTAGGTCATTGATGCATCGAGAGTCAGTTTCTGGAGGAAACCGGGTTGATAGGTTGCTGTGAGGGTATAATCTCTCGCATCCACACGATAGTTCTGATCACTACTTACCCTTCGCCTCCACGAAAAAGTTCCCTTAAAGCTCAAGTTCTCAAGGGGAGTGTCATATTTAATCTTAACCCTGGCGATACCTGTATTCTCAGGGGAAATCCACGTATAGGGATCACTTGTATTTGACCCCTTATATTCTCCAAAAACGTTTAAGAACTTGTAAGGTTTCCAGTTGATGGAGCCTACCCACCCGTTGATCCATTGCGTCGTATTCGCCGGACGTTCAGCCCCGGAAAAAACGGGAAAGAACCCAAAAAATTGCCCATTGATATCCTGGTATTGAAATTGGTACCCCCCCTCATTTCGAGGTTGTTCGTAGGCAGATACTGTAGCTGCAGGGTTCCTGTGTGAGCCGTCAAGCTATAGTGTGTATCCGCATTCACACCGCTGGGTGACAGCAAGGGATCAGTATTCGTACGACCGTCTTGATCATAGGTATGGAAACGATAATCGGCGTGAAGGATCAGCTTCTTCGTAAGCAGGTAACTCAAACCAAGCTCTCCGACAAACGTATCGTACTGTATATCCCCGTTTCCAGACCGGATCACAATTTCAGGGGAGGTGTTGATACTCGACCAACCATTCGAGTGGGCGTAGACAACAGCTCCGTCAAAATCCCAACGTTCTCCGAAGTGGGTGTGTGCCTTCACCGTGCTCACAAAAGTATTCATCTTCTGGTTTTGATTTTCAAAAACCGGGGACGTATCGATCTTATCTTTATTATGATAGTTCCAGAAGCTTTCTTTGACCTGGAAATTCCAGCCTCCGACTGGAAAATCGGCTGAGATGGAATACTCATTCATTCCTTCCTTTAAATCCTCTGGGAATGCAAACGGAGAGTCCATCCTTGGGACCCCTGCTTCCCCATCCCTTGCCCAATGCCTGTAAGCGAGGTTCAATCGGACGTCGTCCTTGGGGAACACGGACAAGTTGACGGTCTCTGTGGTGAACTTGCTGCTGAAATCATGGTTATCCGTCAGAAAAAAGCTATCCTCCCGGTTGTACCAGTAATGGTATTGGTTGTAAGTAGCAGTCAAGTCATATACCTTGTTCTTCTTCACCTCCAACCGGGCGGAAGGGAAGGGATCTCCAACGTCTCTTCCGGTTAAGCTGAAGTAATCGACCAAGCCTTTGCCTGGTTCAAGGTTCTTCCCAAAGAGGCTGAAATCGAAAAGTCTCAACCCTTGCATCAGGTTGACGTCCTCTTTATACCGATTTCTATTCCCGCCAATATCAGTGAACCGGTAGCCAAGCTCGATGGCCCCGTTCCACTGGAAGCCTCCAGCTGTAAATCCAGACTCTTGCGACTTTGCGTCGTGGACTGAAAAAAGGTGGAAAAAGGAAATGCATAATACCCCAAGAATAACTTTGGCAAAAAATCCTCTCATCCTTTCCCCCTTTCTCACTGCAAGAACCGGCTACTGAAATTAGACCCATGGATCTGGGTATGACAATTGATGCACGAAAATCTCGGAAAATGAGGCTGGCCGTGACACTCCATACAAAGGGTTCGCACGTCCCGGCGGATCAGAAGGAATTTATTCGGAGATCCATGGGGAGTGTGGCAAGTGCTGCACCCTTCGAACTTCTGTGGTCCATGCTCGAAGACCCAGGGTCCTCGCTTTTCCGGGTGGCACTTGTAGCAGACGTTAGTATCAAATTTGTTCATTTTTCTGAGGCTGGCGCGGTTTCGGCTTCCGTGGGGTGTATGACAGTCAGAACATTTCAATGCCCCTCGGATGACCCGATGATTGTTAGGAAGATAAAACTTGGACTTAACCTCCCCATGGCAGGAGAAACAGAGATCAGGGTCTTTTGCTTTCAGGAGGTTTTTGGCGACCTGGGTTCCATGAATTTGATGGCAGTTATTACAGCTAACGGCGCTGAGTTGATGGACTCCTCTCGGGAATTGGAACAATTCCTTCTGCTTCTGATGACACTTCAAGCAGACATCAGACTGGACTACTGAATTTTCATATTTAAAAGAGAAGATGAAGCCTTTTCCTTCTGCCTCGGCATGTTTTCCACCCGGACCATGGCAAGATTCACACCCCTTCCTGTCTGGCGGAACCTTGAGGTCGGATATATTCTTCCAATGGGGATTATCCCTCTTGAAGCCTTCATACATATCCGGATGGCACTCCTTACAGGTCTCCTCTCCTACATATTCACCCCTTTCCTCTTTCGCCCTCTCCTGACTGAAGGAAGGAAACACAACGAAGGAAACCGCAGCAATGATTGCGACCATCACCATTCCAACACACTTACTCCTCTCCATAAATGATCTCCTTCATTTTTGATGGATAGGCATCTTCAGCACTAAAGATCGTTGACATCTATTATGTATGGTTATGTTACGACCGCCTGAAGATTAGGTAGTAAGCAAAAGACTGTTTCACCCCCGCAAATTAAAAATGGATGAGACTAATTACCTTCGGTCAAACTGATGTCAAACCCAGCAAGGCAAAGGGAGGGCGAAGTCCTGCCGCCCCTTTGCCCTTCATAAAAACCCTCTACGGATTTACAACAATCGTACGGTAATCCGTTGCGTTACGGTCGCCCGCAGGCCGATTTACGTAACCTGGAGAAGTCACTCCCAGGGCTTTCAGCGAATCCAGCAAGATCTGAGCACTATAGAAAGCGTTATGGAGAGAGCGACAGACCCCGGCCTTATACAGGAAAGACAGGTTGAATGCAGCCGTCAGGGTGTTTGTCGTCCAGTTGGTGAATTGGGTGGTAAAATCTTCAGAGGTGAAGAAGTATTGGCCCGGGCCATTGGGATTGTAGAAAATCCCCTTTGCCGCAAGGGCTTGCCTGAGCTGCCCCATGAGGCCGAAATTTCCAGTACCAACAACCGGGTCAAGGACTCCCCCGATCTCCAGGAAGGCCGACTCTGTCTTCCCATTTCCATCCCAATCTGCAGAGGCCTGGATGTCGGTGAAGCTCGTAACCGATCCATGGCATTGCTGGCAGGTTTCTATCCTCGGCCTCCAGGTATGACCCCCTTCTAAACCATTGGGGCTCGCCTCACTCATATGGCACCCCATGCAGTTCTGCTGCTGGTGCTCGGGGATTCCGGATGTATATGTCTGCGGGGTGCCACCAAAGATATACTCCCAGGCATTCTTGGCCCAGAGAATGGCCCCGCTTTCCAGGTAATGAGGATTCTGAAAGTTGTTAATCCCCGTAAGTCGCGCATCAGGATTGGTATAAGGATCAACCGTAGTATTCTTCTTAATGTTGAGAAAGACGGTTAATCCGCTCTCCCGACCCTGGTGGCAGAAGAGACAGATCTTACCGTTTCCAACCCCCGAAGGAATGTCCGTCCCATCCAGGAATTTGTCAATACTACCCCTTGGGTTCTTCACCGGGTCTCCAAAATATGTCGTATTAATCGATAGTTTTACAGGGAGACGCACATTTGAATCAATCTTACTGACGTGCGGATTATGACATGTCCAGCAGGTGACCGTTGAATCTCCCCAGAGAACCCGGGCATCGGAGGTCCCCTCGACATCACTCTGAAAATCGATCGATCCTATGCCGTTGTGGCATTGGTTGCAGGCAAAGCTGGTACTCGTAGCAAGCGGTAAGGTCGTATTGCCCGCGACGGAGAGATAGGCATTGGCTGCATTGGGAGTCTGAGTCAGTGTGAAAGACACACTACTCCTGTTACGGAGGGTACCCACTCCACCCGATCCGGTAATACTCTGATCGAAGGGGTATACCATCTTGTGGTCGCCAAAGGCAGTGAATTCGAAGAATGGCGGAGCCAATTTGTCTCCATGACCACTCGTCAGGTACTGGGTCAGAATGTCATTGTTATGCGTATTGCTTACATCGATAAAAGCCCCATCCCTCTTTTTTCCGAATGCGGAAAATTTGAACTTCCCCTGTGTGTGGCAACTTCCACAAAGATTCTCTGTATTCACATACATGTCTCTGACATCGAAGGTAACCGATCCTGTGAGCGTAACGGGAACCGATTGCGTCCCTGTCCCAGTCGTTGCTTTCTTATAAGTCACCGTGGCTGATACCGTTGGAGCCGCTATTACCAGCGTATTATCATCTGTCACCCCAAGGACTTGAAACCCATTCTTATCAAAGGTGGCCTGCACAGTAACCGGCGCTCCCGCATTGACAGCATCCGCAGGGAGATTAGCCGTTCCAGAGGCTGGCCCCCCAGAGATGAAAAGTGTGTTGAAGGCATTGACGTTCCCTTGGAATCCCCCTCCTGCGAAGGTAAGAAGATTCGAGCCGTCGCTCCCAACACTCAGCGTTCCTATACCGTTTACAATTGAAATGTTCGGTCGTGCAACTGCGGACCCACGGGTCCATTCTCCATTGATCGTATCCTGAGCACCACTCGCAGCAAGCTTGTACGGTTTATGGTTCAGATAAGACGCCGAGCCCGGAGCCGCCGGGGTAACGGCTGTCACTGTTGTACCCGACAAAGCTGTCACCTGCACCGGCCCATTAACCACCAACGGTTCGTTGCCATCGGGAGCAGGAATGTGGCCATCATGGCAGGCCCCGCAGCTCACCGTAGGTTTTTTGGGCATATTATTCTGGGCAATCTTCTTAATAAACTGGGGGTAATTTAGAGCATAGTTATGGCAAACACTGCATTCTTGAATTCGCTCATTCCTTGTCACTTTGGTTGCGCCATCCGATTTAAATAAGGAGACGACACCTATCTGTGAAAAATTCGGAGTAAGAGACGAGGTTTTTCCTTGGACCTCTCCATTTCTCCTCTGGTCGAAGTATTTTGAAGGGGTATTTGCGGGATTGGCATGGAGGGTTTCTACAAACTGTTGGAAAGGGAACCCATGGGTTTCATTATGGCATGTTCCGCAGGTACTTATGCCGGGGATAGGTGTTGGGATGGGACCCACTCCAAAGTGGGCAAGGCCGCTGCCGTGACATCCTTCACATTTCACTTCGTCTGTTACGGTGAGGTTGAACGGCGGAATATTGTGGACGGAGCCGACATATCCCTCCGGAATGGAATAGAATGGCTGGTCTGCATGCGTAGCAAGCAAATTGAGGGGGACATAACCCGTGCTGACGTTACCTGATATGAGATCTTGTATGGGTGGATTATTGTCCTGCCAGGTTGAATGACAATTAATGCAGGTCTGGGTACCCACAAATCCCGCCGCCCCCGCGTTTCTTGCTCCCAAGACAGTAGCGACCATCAGAAAAAAGGAGAGCAATACCATCCATTTGATTTTAGATTGAAGCTTCATACTTCCCTCCTCCTTCGAATTTAGCGTTTCAAGGATTTAGAAACCAGTTTCAAACCAAATTACCAAGTTAAATATTAAAAGTATATGGGGGAAATCCCGTATTTTTGCGAAAAAAAGACAGTATTTTGAGACCCCCTACAACAAAATTCTCTGATGACTCGATTTGAATCGGAAAAAATTTACGGACATCTTCAAGTAAAGAGGGAAAAAACAGACATCACCCCTACTGAATAAAGAAATCACGTTATTTTTCAGTTGTCAAGAAAAAATTCCAATTTCATACATAACGACATAATAAATTGCGCATGTTGTGTCATTCCCGCGAAAGCAGGAATCCAGAAATTGAAAGACTGGATTCCGGGTCAAGCCCGGAATGACAACAAAAAAGAGGATAAATCTTGCTTCCTCCAGACCCACTTCACAGTGACAGCCCCTTGGGTTTAGCTAACAGTCCCATCATCAGTTCGTAGAGGACTTTCATCTCCAAGTGAGTCGCCCTGCCGGGCGCACAACAAAAAGGGACAGATGGGGAATTTCCCCACCTGCCCATTGAGAAAAGAACCAGAGTTGCTATTTCACTTGATTTTCGTTTTCTTAATGACCACTGAAACACTTTCGGAGCTCATAAGACCTCCGCTGTCTTTCACACTGTGGATGATTGTGAATTTCCCACGTGACCCATAGGTATGCGAGAAGGTGGCGCCGCCTAAGCCTGTTGATATGGTCCAGTCACCCCAGTTCACGGTAATATGAAGGTTTGACTGTGAATCTTGGGCATCTGTAGAATTGTCTTTGAGGGAAACAGTGTAACCGGTTACAGTGGGCGAGCCGGAGACAGTGGAACCGGTTGAAGTGGTTGCAGTGGACGAGCCGGTCATTGATACTGTCGGCCCGGTGTTCTGCGTGACGACGGCGGCGTGCATGCCCTTTGCGTGCAGTGCGAGCTGCTCCTTGGACATAGGAAGAACTTTCGCACCCCTACCGTCGACTCCTCCGCCGTGACACTGGCCGCACGCGATGTCGAGGTCGGTCCATACTGCGTTGGTGAATGTGCCGTCAGGTGCAGTATTGGCGATCTTCTTGGTATTGCCCAGGAACTCAGCCGAAGTCGGGAATGTCCTGTAGGCAGGATCAACGCTGATCCTAAAGAGATGGCTTGGGGAGCCTCCGCTTGTCGCCTTAGGCATATGGCAGATTTCGCACGGGCTTGACGGTGCGGTTCCCTCATTCTCACGAGGTGTTCCTGGCCCTGCAGAGTGCTGAATGTTTGTTATAGCACTCAGCGCGGGGTACGTCGCAACCTGATCAACGTGACAGGTGGTACATTCTCTCACGAACGGCTCTGCTGCGCCGACTTCAGGGACTGTGCTCTGATGAACATCGTGACAGGTGGTACAGCTGCCCTGAGTGGTTGCAGCACTACCACCGGAGGCTACCCAGTAACCGCCTGCTGCTAAACAGTCAGCGCTGTCCTTGATTATTGCCGCAGCCCCGCTTGAAGGATCCACGTATGTTTTCAGGATGCTGCCGCTACCAACACCATTACTAGATCTGCAGATCATGCCGTTAAAGGTGCTGGCATACTGTGACTTATCGTTGGTAGTGAGATCATACTTGCCGAGTTCGTTCGGAGTGATTGTACCGGTGAACCTTGCGTGCGGGCTGTTCAGGAACTGGTTGCCGATCACGTGACCATTGTACTCCGGGACATAAGCCGGTGCAGTGACGTTGTTCTTGACAGGGATATTACCCGTGAGGTTGAGGTCCGTATCTGCCCCTGTACCTTTAGCGGTCTTGGCAAGGCTCTGGTGACAACCAAAGCAAAGGTTGTTTGTGTTCTGTCCAAGAATGATAGTCCCGCTAGTATGGGTGCTCGTGACAGCACATCCAGTAGAAGAAGACCACACATATCCCGCAGCTTCACATGAAGCCTGTGTTGTATATGTAGGTGCATTGACTGCAGGGAATGTCGAAGCGTGGCATCTTGAGCACAGAATGCCGTCCTTGTCCCACGTGCCAGTTATGCCGCTGGCATATGACGGGAATGATGCCAAAGGTTCTGCTCCGGTTGTTCCCTGTATGCCTGTTGAAGGGTACCAGGTGCCCCCTGCGCTTTCACAGGTAGCCTGTGTGGTCTTTGAGGACAGGCTGCAAAGTCCGGCCGTTGAGTTGCTCCAGCCTGTTGTGTGGCAGGCTGCGCAACTGTAAGCGCTGGTGCCGTTATACTTAGCTACTCCGCCGCCCATGTCAACAACTGTGTCAAGACCGTCAGGCGCCGGTGCCATCCAGTCACCGAAAATATACATAAGAGTCTTGGTGCCGTATGTTCCAGTGGCCGTTCCAGCAGTAAAGTTTAATGTCTGCCCGCCGGCAGCCCCGGTATAGACATGGCCATCAGGGCCTGCCCAGTTCTTGCCGGGAGTTACCTTTTTGAGCATGTTTTTGTGGCCGGTCTGGAGGTAGGTCTCTTTCCATCTCTCTGCATAGCTGTTGTTCTGAGAAACAGTGTTATGACACTCGAGACAGCCTGCGCGAGCGCCGGTCGCAACCGCTATGGTCGATGGCGAAGTCGTGGCAACTGTAGTAGTACCTGACTTCGTGACACCGGTGCTCCAGGAATAGCCGTCGCGTAAGCATTGCCCCTGAGTAGTATATCCACTTAAATCAACAAAACTACCACGCACAGGACCAGCAGTACCGTTCTTCTTCGTTATGTCCGCGTCGACATAACCAATGACCCCATAGGAAAAGTCACAGTTAACATGCGTTGTATCCCATACATACCCAGGGGTAGCAGTAGGGCAGGTTGTTGAAGTATATCCAGCGCCTGTCAATTGAACTCTTGTGTAGCAAAAGCCCGGGGCACCATCGGCTGCAGGTCCTGTGTAGACCCAGGAGCCAGTACATTTTGAGGTCATTGTTCCGGATGCTTTGCCTAATGCTTTTGCCCTCTGATCGCAGTTCGTGGTGGTTCTGTCCAGACCGTTCAATGAGATTCTTGTGCCATCATTCGCAACGCAAGTGTTGGCCCAGTAATGGGAGCCGCCATTGGCGTCCGAGTCGCCTGTGCACAAAGCCGCCGATGTTAAGGACGCGTCATTCGGAAAAGTAACTGTGAGACAGTCAGGGCGCGATGTTTTGGATGCATCAATCACCATGGTGCCGTCGCTTTTTATTCCCGTAACGCAGACACCATAGTCAGTGATATCCCAGTCGCCGTATGTCCCGTTCTGTACGGATCCGTCACCAACGTAAACCGCCCCGGCGACGCCGGAAAAAACCAGCGGAAAAACCAGGACAAGAAACCCTCCTACTAACAGCATTTTGGTCTGTAGCTTCATATCTCCTCCTTTTTAGTTTATTCTTTCCATTCTTTCAGGGCTACATAAGGCAGCCTGAATTCAGCCAATACCTACCCCTCGCTGTCTTGTGAGGTGTTTCTGACTTTTTCCTTCAACTTCAGAATTCATGGAGGGGAGTTTGCAAATTACATTCCAAGTTTAATCCCTATGTCGCTTACAAAACGTTTCTCAGAAGCAATGATTAAAATCATTTAACTTCAAAGGACTTAAGCGATGGATTAGAGATGTTAGAATGCTGCTGTTCTTTGTGAATTTTATGAAAGGAAGTACTTTGCCAGCGTAAAAATCCTCACCCCTGCGGACTTTTACGCAGTTAATCTGCCACCCGCCAATCCCCTCTCTCTCTGGAACTGGCCAAAATCTCAACAAAGTGCACTGTGTCATTCTCAGTAAAGGCCTCAACCATGTCAGGTTCAACATTATACCTGCCCCCTCTGAGTGCATCAGTTGACTCTAAAGATTGGTTAAGGTGTAAAGGGGACCACTTTTAATCAATAGAGGCCGTTCCAGACTTCATGCTCAGGGGAACGCCGACCCGTGTTTTTGGATTGGTTAGAAAAGAAGGTGGAGAGAACAGGCAGAGTCCCCTCATTGAGAGTCGTGGGGATAATTAAGCCAGTCGCAGAAAAAGCCACACGAATGAAAGAAAGGTAGAATAGAGAATGGTCTCTCCCTTGGGGCGGGTAGATGTAGACCGAACGGTAGAGCTTAGTCAAAAAAATAACAAGAACGATGGTAGAAAGGCCAATCCCGACCTCTGGGAATCCATAGGCTCTGTGTGGTTTCTTGAATTGTTGGATATACTTTGCAACGAGGTACCTACCCAAAGCGAGCCCACCCATGTAAACGGACAAAATCGTAGTCACTACAAGATGGGACCCGCCAAAAATCAGAGACTATGAACAGACCCGGATGACCTCGTACATCAGAGCGGCGGAACAGGATAAGAAGAATATCAGGTAGATCGCGTCCAAAAGTGGAAAGCCCATGTTCCGTCCCTTATAAAGGATATGCCGTGTTTTTAGGGGAGTGAAAAACCGGCGAGGTGAGGGACAATTTGCGTTTTTAGGGTCACGCTTCGAGCATTCCGAATTTCTGCATTCGGTAGCGGAGGGCGTCTCGGCTGATATCCAGGAGTTTGGCTGCCTTCGTCTGGTTTCCATTGGTCATCTTAAGAGCCTGTTTTACAAGCGCTTCTTCCACCTTCTCCAGAGAGATACCTTCTAAAGGCATCCGAATCCCATCGATCACTCCCCCCTGCCTCGAAGCCTGACCAAGAATCTCTATCGGCAGATGCTCCATGAGAAGGGTATCTCCGTCGCCGAGAATCATGGCCCTCTCGATCACATTTTTCAGTTCCCGGACATTACCGGGCCAATTATAACTTCTGAGAAAATCTTCTACCCCTTTTGAAATCTTTTTGACATTCTTGTGGAATTCTTCATTATACTTCTGCACAAAGTATTCTGTCAGGGGAAGGATATCATCCGGCCTCTCCCGAAGGGGAGGGATTTTCAGCGATGCAACATTAATCCTGTAGAAGAGATCCTCCCTAAATTTGCCTTCCTCTTTTAGCTTCACCAGATCCTTGTTGGTCGCTGTGACGATTCTGACATCGACCTGGATGTCTTTCAGGCCGCCTATTCTTCGGAAGGTCTTCTGTTCCACCAATCTCAGGAGTTTCCCCTGCAGGTTCAAGTTCATGTCCCCGATCTCATCCAAAAAGAGGGTTCCTCCATCCGCCATTTCAAGAAGCCCTTTCTTTACCTCCTTGGCGTCGGTGTAGGCCCCCTTCTCGTGACCACAGAGTTCATTTTCAAGCATCTGCTCTGGGAAGCCGGCACAATTGATCGTGATGAAGGCCATGTTTTGCCTTTTGCTTCGTTCATGGATGACGTGGGCGATCAGTTCTTTTCCTGTCCCACTCTCCCCTTGAATCAAGACCGTTCCCGCATCACTTTGGGCAAGCTTTCCAGCAATTTGAAGGACTCTTCCCATCTCCTGACTGACCGCGACAATGTTGCTAAAACCAAACCAGTTCTTCTTTTCCCACCTGAGATGTCTAATCTCCCTTTTCAGTTGGGAGGCTTCCAATGCCTTCTGGATGGATAGACGAACTTTGCCGAAGTCAAAAGGTTTGGTGATGTAATCGAAGGCCCCCAACTTCATGGCTCTGACCACTCTCTCCACCTCGTCATAAGCTGTGATCATGATGGGAATGATACCCTCGTCAATCTCCAGTGCCTTCTCCAGGACTTCATACCCGTCCATCCCGGGCAATTTGATATCGAGAAGGGCCAAATCCGGTGCTTCCTCCCTGACTTTGTCCAATGCCTCCTCGCCTGTTTCCGCTAAGAGAACTTCATATCCCTCTTTCTCCAGGTTCTTTTGGAGGGTCCACCGGATGAGATATTCATCGTCAACAACTAAAATCCTGGCTTCCGCCAACGTTCTTACCCCGCAAAGCGCATGGCGCAGAGCGCGTAGCGTTTTCTATTCAAGTGAATTTTGAAAGTTCGTAATTTGGCGACAAAGATGATCAAGTTCATCCAAGAATTTATCCAAAGATTCCTTCGTTATATGATTCCTCATCTGCAACAAAATCAAAATATTGGCATTCTCGAAAGTGGATCTTCTGGCCGTATTTAAGAATTGTTTAAACTCCCTTTTGGACGATGAGCCCGGACCTTCGGCTATATTGTTTGACATGGACATCACTGCCCCTCTAAGTTGCTCAGCAAAACGGTATAATCTTTTCTCTTCAAGTCCATCAGCTATATCAAAGAGTTCATCAGCAATCTTAATTGCTAATTGCCAAATCTTTAGATCCTGAAACCTGAATTTAATCATCTAAAATTTCATTGCTTATCTTTCGCTATGCGCTCCGCGCTATGCGTTTTTCATAACGGGGAGGGTGATCATGAATTTTGTCCCGACATTAAACTGGCTCTCCACCTCTATTCTTCCCCCGTGTTGTTCCACAATATTTTTTGTGATGGACAACCCGAGCCCTGTTCCATCCAGACGGGTGGAGAAGAAGGGATTAAAAATCTTGGAGAGGTTATCCTTCGGAATCCCGATCCCCGTATCTTCGAAAATGATCTGGACCATTTGAACCTCATTTCCATCATCTTCTCTCTCATCCAGCAGATGAGTGGAAACAGAGAATGTCCCTCCCCCTGGCATTGCCTTCTGGGCGTTGAGGACGATGTTTAGAAAGGCCTGCTCCATGGAGTTTGGATCGACCATTATCTTCGGAAGGGGAGAAAAAAGCCTCTCCTCAATCTTGAAATGATCTGACCTTCCCCGCTGAGACATAAAGAAGGAGAGGACTTTATGGACCAGTTCATTCATATCCGCGGGCAGATAATTTGCCGGGACAGGTTTGGCATAATTGAGCAGATCTTTAACCAATCGTTCCAGCTTATAAATCTGTTTTTGAATCTCATCGGTTACCTGTCTTCGGGCATCTTCCTTAGGAAAACCTTCTGCCAGTATCTGAATGGCTCCTTGAATACCCGCCAGCGGGTTTCTAATCTCGTGGGCAATCCCTGAAGCCAACTCTCCAATGGAAGCCATCCGATCAGCTCTCTGGACCAATTCCCGGTGATACTCCTCGGCTTCCTCCTTTGCCAAGTTGAGTTTTTCGATCATGGTATTGAGACTTTCGGCCAACCTTCCCATTTCATCTTTACTCTTAAGATCAACTCTTACATTGAGATCGCCCGCCTCAGCTCTCCTCATCACATCGATCAATTTCGTGATCGGCCGATTGATGATTCTCATAAAAAGAAGACCAAGCGCAGAGGACAAAAATCCTATGGTGACGATGGCAATGATCAGAGCATCTCTTTTCACCTTGGAAATTTCTTCATCCATCTCTTTCAGAGAGTTGGCCACCGTCAGGATTCCAACAATCTTCTCTTTTGGGTTATGGCATTGAAAGCATTCTCGGCGGTTTAGAATGGGGTTCACATAGTAATAGATTCGTTCCTTCTCTCTGCTTCCATTCTCATGCCGAACGATCTCTTCCCGAATAAAATTGCGATTCTCCAAAAAGAAATTGGTATTCCCGGCATTCTTTTTTAACTCCTCCTCAAATGTGGATGCGACGATGGTTCCGTCGGGTTTAAAAACATTGATCTTCCGGATGCCTTTATAGGTGGCAAAATTTTGCAAAACGCGGTGGATCTCGAAATGCCTCCCTTTCTCCATCGTCCGGATGACATTTTTCTCAATAAATTCTGAAATGATTTTTGTCTTCTCGTAAGTAAGTTTCTGTATGCTCGCCTCATGGAGTCGTATATTCAACCACACTCTTATGGAAATGGCAAGGATGATAATGAGACTGGTGATAAAAATCACTTTAAAGATTAGAGAATTAGGCCGTAGCAGGGAACCCATTCAAATCTCCAAATTTAGAGGCTAATGACTTAAGGAAGGAAAACATATTTTTATAGCTTATTGCCCCTTGAAAATCAATTTTCATTTGAGGTGAAAGATAGAAAAGAGGAACGGCAAAATGGAGGACGGACTTGGGCGGTCAACTGTAGGGATTATTGCAAAGTTTAAAAACCTTGCAATATTTACATTCCCTTTTGATGCCAAGCAAGATTTCGCAGTGCGTGTAGGCAGTCTCCCAGCGGGGCCTTTCTGGATGAATGACCGCTTGCTAAGGTTTTGAAGATAGCCCCTCCCAGTCCAGAAAAGGCTCCCTCTCCTTAATGTCGCTCATAACTGGGGGATTACTCTGGAGATCCAATCTCTCGAAGAACGCCCAATAAACTCAGGGCATCGATCCAAAAAACGAAAAATAGGATTGGGTGAAATCCCTCACCCATCTGGGGGAATTTACATAATCCGTAATTGAAAAATTCTTTTCCCAGCTTTAAGGAATGCAGAAGAAGTCAGATTTACGTTATGAATTAACTACTTACATTCCTCTTGGAATTCTGTGATCAGTCAGTCACTGACAAGGCATATATTTTGCTTGTAAAATGTTGCCGAATGCCGTCTGAGGGAGATCGAAGACATTGAATAAAAATTTACATTCTTTCTCTGCTATTTCCATTCTGTTTTTAGTCCTCAGTAATCCTAACTTCGCGGCAGACTCGCCGCCGGTGAAGGGCGGGAAGCTGCCCGTGATCAATCTTCCGATCCCTAAAGATCAAAATGAAAGAAACTATTTGGGACTTTCCGGGAAGGGGTATTTTAAAATACCACAGATTAAGGCCCAGGCAGTGATCGTTACGATCCTTAGCTTATATTGTCCTACCTGCCAAAGCACGGCGTCAGGGATGACCCAGGTGTATCATAGCATTGAGAATAACCCCGACCTTAAAGGCAAAATGAAATTAATTGGTATCGGCGCGGGAAATTCTCCTCATGAAGTGGAGGTGCTCAAGGAAGCGTACAATATCCCTTTCCCCCTATTTCCCGATAAGGAGTTTAGCATTCACAAGGCCTTGGGAGATGTCAGAACTCCATACTTTATCGCCATCAAGATTAATCATAACGACGGCTCTCACGATGTCGTTCACACCCGGCAGGGCAGCTTTGCTGAGCCAGAACCATTTTTGGAGGCGATGCTCGAAGTTTGCGGGCTAAAGCGAAAAGATTCACCCGGAATGATAAGAGATTTTGCAAATTCTTTCACGAATTAGTCTTCGTCAAAATAGATGAATTGATCCAAGGGCAGAAAAGGAGTAAAAGCCATTTATTCCCATAAGATCTTAATTGCCGATGATGAATTCTTGATCCGGTGGTCCCTCACCCAGGCTCTTTCGCAGGAAGGCTACGAGGTCATTTCGGTCGAGAATGGGAGGAAGGCCATCGAGGCAGCCAAGGCACAGCACTTTGACTTCATCATCACTGACTTGATCATGCCAGAATCAGATGGATGGGAGGTATTGGAAACGGCTATACAGGCTCAGCCACCGCCTCGGGTCATTCTCATCACGGCCCGGGGAAATGAGGATACGGGAAGGATGGCCAGAGCAAAAGGGGCCTGGGCTTATGTAGAAAAACCTTACATCATTGATAGAATCAAAGAGATTTTGAACTCTTCCGCCTTTTGACCATCTCTTCAAAGTTTTTCTATCTACTTCCACAGAAAACCTGAATCCTTACAGGATCTGTTGGAAATCATCTTACATTTGCTTAATCCGTCTGTTTAAGATAAAATTTTAAAGAAAAAAGGAGAATCTTAGATGAAAAAAGAGACGGTTATTTTGTATATTGTCATCGCACTTGTCGTTGGATTCGTCGTTGGAGCGACAGTTGGAATTCTCTGGATTACAAAAGGTGCCGAAAAGACTGCCATGGTCCAAAAACCCCAAATGGCTCTCCCGGGGGCTCCAGCGCCGGCCCCTCCCGCACAAGCTCCTCCCGCCCGCGATTCCATCGAAGTCGCTTCTCAGATCCAAACTCTCAAAGATATCATTAAGAAGGATCCCAAGAATCTCTCCGCCTGGGTGGAGATGGGAAACCTCTATTTCGATTCCAACCAGCCCAAAGAGGCCATTGAGGCCTATCGCCAGTATCTTGCTGTGAAACCTGACAATCCGGATGTGAGAACGGATATGGGCATCATGTATAGAAAGTTAGGAGATTTTGATCAGGCGATTGAGGAGTTCAAAAAGGCGGCCCAAAGCGATCCAAACCATTTCAACAGTCGATACAATCTCGGTCTGGTCCTCCTTCACGACAAACAGGATATGAAAGGAGCGATCAAGGCCTGGGAGGAATATCTAAAAGTAGATCCTAAAAGTGAGAGAGCCGAGCGAGTAAGGACCCAGATGGAGAAACTGAAAAAGATGGTCAAATGAATTTCCGCTCACCCTTTCCCTCTCCCCTCAGGGGAGAGGGCGGGGTGAGGGGTGGTGACATCGTATCATGCAAGAAGAAAAAGAAGACCTTGAGGAAGCGAAGGAGTTGTTTAAGGAAGGGCTGAAGAAGATCTTTCAGGCCACCGAAAAGGTCTCGAAGAAAATCGTCGAAGGCTTCCGTGAAGGATATGCTGAAGATGTCACCCCAAAAAAGAAATAAATTGCATGGCCCACAGGGCAATGCGGTTGAAAGAAATGAACTTGTGGAAAGAAAAACAAGGTATAGCCTTTTTGCTTGACAACCCACCCAAAAGTATATATATAAAAATCTATTAAAGCATCTGTGAGATTTTTCCGATATAATTAAAGAGTAGCCTTCTGTTAAAACGGAGGTGTTGAAAATGAAAAAAAATAAATTAAATTCTAAGAAAAAAAAATCATCACTTGAGGCTCAATATGTTGATATAATTAAGATTCCTCGTTCTTTTGTTGCTCAAGAAGAAACGCTTCGACAACCCCATATCAATAAATTTGTTGATAGCGTAACAACCTACGGAGCTTACGAAGAGCCCATTTAAAAGTATGCCAAATTGGAACGACGTCCTTACCGAAATTGTAAATGTTCGGAATAATTTTAATGCCCAAGGGCAGGCACTGATAGCCGAAGGGCGGAGATCCGTAGATATTGTTCGAAGGAAATACTTAAAACAGCTTTTTGATCACACTCAGAGAAATGTCATAGCATACTATTCTGGCTTTCTTTCAAAACCTGGGATTGCTCAATTAGAAATAACCGATGAAGACAAGAACGGCTTTATGATGGCCGTTCATAGACTTGATAGAAAGCAAGGTTTGGATTTAATTCTTCACACTCCTGGTGGAGAATTTGCTGCAACCCAATCCATTGTCAACTATCTTCATAAGATGTTCAAGAACGATATTCGTGCGATAGTACCTCAAATCGCTATGTCGGCTGGCACTATGATTGCGTGTTCCTGCAAAACAGTTTTAATGACGGAGCATTCAAACCTTGGTCCTATCGATCCCCAATTACGAGGGCTACCTGCCTATGGAGTTATTGAAGAGTTTAAGAGAGCCTATAAAGAAATCCAGAAAGAACCGAATAAGATTGGCTTATGGAGTAACATCATAGGCCAATATAAACCAACTTTTTTGAGTCAATGCGAAAACGCGATAAAATGGTCGAACGAGTTTGTTCAAGAGCAACTTGAGACGGTAATGTTTGACGGAGACGCTAATGCAAAAAGTAAAGCGAAAAACATTGTAAGAAAATTATCTGACTACAGAGGAAATCTCCGCCACGAAAGACATATTCACCTTGAAGAATGTCGGAAAATTGGATTAAAGGTTGAAAGAATAGAAGATGACGACCAGTTACAAGACTTAGTACTTACCGTTCACCATTGCTATATGCACAGCCTAATGAATACTCCTTCATTTAAGATGGTTGAGAATCACAATGGAGTGGCATTGGTTAAACAGCAAGCAGTACAACAGATATCTGTCCCAGCACTTCCTCCCCAACAATAGAACATTGATCTATTTATTCTCTAATTTTGCGGCCGATCTCATCTCGGCAGCTCTTTGGAGAAAAGAGGAGTTTTTCCTAAAAGAGTGATTCTAAAAATCCACCCGCCTATGCAAGATTTCGTCTAGCAATCCTTAAAAAGATAATCTTCACAATCTTATTTTTAGCCTGACATAAGCTGCCTGAAAACAGCAATTGACATATTTGCGCAAAAGGTGTAGATTTCATTCTCAAATATCCAGGATTGGAAAGGACAGACACATGGGGAATAATTTTGGGCCCTATCTTACTCCTCTTCTAACCGACCCCAAAAACCTTGCCCGAGAAGCAGTTCGACGTCGCAAAATGTTCGATGAAAAATCAATATCAGCAGAGGGAATCCAAGAGCATGAGGCTGATGGATGGCAGGTTGATCAACTTCGAAAACGGAAAACAAAAGTTAGAAAAGAAAAAGAGATAGATGAGCGTCTGGAAAACAGGTTCTGGATGCTCCTCTTCAAGATGGGCTATCCAGAATTGAACGATGGGCGGAAATTCACGGCCCTGATTGAAAGGAAGGGAGCTGAGCCTCTTCGAAAACAGATCGATGTCTTCGCGAAAGACGATGAGACAGTCATTGTGGCTGAATGCAAGGCAGCAGAGAAGGTAACAAAACGAAGCCTCCAGAAAGATCTTGAGGAGTTTGCAAATTTGAAGGGGCCAATTGCTAGTGCGATCCATAAACATTACAGGGCAGATTATAAACCTAAGATCATTTGGATGTTCGTTACAGAAAACATTATCTGGTCTAAACCAGACCGCGAGCGAGCCCTCGGGGAAAATATTCGGATAATCACGGAAAGGGAGCTCAGATACTACTCCCAGATTGCAGAACACCTTCGTAAAGCGGCTCGATATCAGTTCTTGGCTGAATTCTTGAAGGACCAGCAAATTCCCGAGCTGAGTGGAAAAAAGGTTCCAGCCATTCGAGGAAAGCTTGGTGGTAAAAAGTTTTATTGCTTTGTAACAACCCCGAGAGATCTTCTGAAGGTTTCCTTCGTGAACCACCGTTCCCTGAATGATCCTGAAGGGGGGCCGACATATCAACGTCTGATAAGTCGTTCACGACTTCGAGATATAGGTGCCTTCATAAAGACCGGAGGCTACTTTCCAAACAACATTTTGATCAACTTCACTCGTACTGTGCGGTTTGACAAGATCAGCCATGATGAGCAGTCGGGTGTTACCTATGGACAGCTTTATCTTCCCGATAGATACCGTTCAGTTTGGATCATTGATGGGCAACACCGATTATATGGTTTTTCTCCAATCGGAGACTCATTCTTGGATCAGAACATTATCGTTCTCGCATTCGAGCTGTTGCCAAGGGGGGAAGAAGCAAATCTGTTTGTGACCATTAACCACGAACAGAAATCGGTTCCGAAGCACCTCTTGGATGACCTCGAAGGCGAACTCAAATGGGGATCAAACGTTCCGAGCGAGCGAATTGGGTCAATTTCTGCTCGGCTTATTAATGACCTAAATTTGGACGTGGGTGAACCATTCTATAACAGAATCACTCAGCAGGGAATCCCTTCTACCAATAAGACCTGTCTTACGATGCCTGCGCTCAAAGATGCGCTCCGACGTTCGTTCTTGCTCGGCCGTGCTCTTATGAACAACAGCAACTACGAATTGGGACCGCTGTGCGGACCTTCAGATAGTGAAACACTGGATAGGGCCCGTTGTGCGCTAAATCAGTACTTCAACCTAATCCGTAATGCCAGCCTCACACAATGGGAGAAGGGGAGAGAGGGGAATTTGTGTACGAACGTTGCAGTTCAAGCATACATCATGTTCCTCGGTTCTCTCATCAAGTACTGGGAGGTGAACACAGCCAGTGATCCTCGCAAGATGGCCGTTGAGGAGATGCTACTCGAAATTGAAGAGTACATGTCTCCAATCCTGGAATTTCTCGAACACGCCGATGACATGGCGATGAAAAATGGTTTCCAAGTCCCCTTTGGTTCTGGAGGCCCACCTGAATATTACTATCGTCTATGCCGATTGGTAAAGGCGAAGTATCCTGATTTTCAGCCAGAAGGTATGCAGGACTGGGAAGCCGAACAATCAGAAGAAAAGATCCAAACTGCAGATCGGAAGGTACGAGAACTCCTCGTGGAAATGCAAAAGTTCATCTTTCTAATATTTCGGACAATCCATGGGGAGGCGAAAGACGCATACTGGGACAAAGGGGTGCCCGACAAAATCATAAAGACAAAGGCCTACGAACGGTCTCTCGATGATGATGTGGAGGAGCGGTTACCACCGGAAACTTATCTTGATGTCATAGATTTCAAGAAGATCGTTGAACACAGACAAAACTGGCCCCTCTTCAAATCCGTATTCAACATTCCAGAACCAGGGGAGAAGGGGCACGCCAAGAACTTGAAGTGGATGGAGCGGGTGAATGACCTGCGGAGGATCCCAGCCCATCCATCGGAGAAACGTCACTACAAAGTTGAGGACTTTGACTATATCGATTTTATTCATGACGAATTCTTTCGACGCCTACGAGAGGCCGAGCGGAACCCAATACTTGACGCCAGCGAAGCATCGGAGGACACTGATGCTTGAGCCTTTCCTGAAATGGGCAGGGGGTAAACGCTGGCTTGTTCAATATTACGCTTGTTTTCTGCCGAAACCATTCAAAAGATACATCGAACCTTTTTTGGGCAGCGGTGCAGTATTCTTTTATCTAATTCCACAAATGGCAACGCTGTCAGACAGTAATGAGGAGCTGATTGAGACATATCAGGCGCTCAAGAAGGCACCCAAAAACATTCACAATCTTCTGAAGGCATTCCAGAAAAAGCACCGTCCCGACTTCTACTATAGGATGAGGGAGTCGATGCCAGATGACCTTATCGGACGTGCCGCTCGATTCATCTACCTCAATCGTACATGTTTCAATGGCTTGTATCGGGTCAATAGAAATGGGGTTTTCAATGTTCCAATGGGTTCGAAAACCGTTGTTGAGTTTCCCGACGGATACCTCGAAGATCTAAGCGCAGCACTTCAATGCGCGGCACTGCGTGTATCTGATTTCGAGGCAACAATAGACCAAGCGAAGAAGGGCGATCTTTTATATGTGGATCCTCCGTACACTGTCATGCATAACAACAATAATTTCATCAAGTACAATGCAAATCTGTTCTCGTGGAATGACCAGATTCGTCTGGCGTCGGCGATAAGAAGAGCCTCCAGCAGGGGTGCACTGATCATGTTGTCAAATGCTGACAGCAGATCTATTAGAGTGCTTTACCGCGATTTTGGAAACCATTATCGTTTAGAAAGATCGAGCATGCTAGCAAGCACTTCGGAAAATCGCGGAAAAACCACAGAGCTTCTCATTACAAATTACAGGCAATGAGATGGCAAATAAGGGAGTGGCGTGTACCTTGACCCTCGATTCGGAGTATCATGCTCACTTTCCGTAATCACTGTCTCTGAATTCAGCTCAAGAGTGAGGACTTGTAGGTGCCCTCCGCCCCCCTTTATTCTGACCCGACCATAAACCTTTTCACAATCTCCCTACCCGGCCCCAAACCAAACCACGACACCTAAGTGCCACTGTTTTTCTTTACTGATCTTGCCGTGTTATTTGGATTGAAGACCTATGTGCCAGGGGTAAGTGCCAACCTAAGTGCCTTTCCTAACCCTTCATCACTCCTACTTGGACGTTTCTGAACCTTGCCGGCGCTGCTCCGTGCCCAACATGAGCCACCTGACCGGGCTCACCCTTTCCGCAATTCGGTGTCCCCCACATTCGCCAATGGTCCCGATTTGCGATGGCATCACAGGAATTCCAAAATTGCGGGGTAATCCCCGTGTAGGTGGGATTCTTCACCAGATCTCCGAGCTTCCCGTCCTTAATCTCCCATCCGATCTCCGTCCCAAATTGGAAGTTGATCCTTTTGTCATCGATGGACCAACTTCGATTGGTGCTCAAGAAAAGCCCCTCTTCCGTATCACCGATCATCCCTTCCAGCGTCCATTCTCCTGGTTCGATGCTGATATTGGTCATCCGGATAAGGGGGATCCGATTCCAACCGTCCGCCCTCATCGTCCCATTGCTTTCTTTTCCCAGATCATGTGCTGTCTCCCTGGATGTCAAAAGATTGACCAGAATCCCTCGAGAGATAATGGCAACCCTTTGGGCTTTGATTCCCTCATCGTCATACCCGAAGGTTCCCAGTCCCCCCGGAAAGGTCGCATCGGCAACGACATTCACTATCTCTGAACCGTATTTAAAATGACCAACCATCTCTGGTTTTAAAAAACTGGTGCCTGCATAACTGGCTTCTGTCCCGAGAATTCGGTCCAGTTCAATGGGATGCCCGATCGATTCATGTATCTGAAGGGCCACTTGGGAACCGTCCAATATCAGGGTGGTCACCTTCGATGGGCACGGTTTTGCTGAGAGGAGTTGTACGGCTTCTTCTGCCACCCTTTCTGCATGAGTTTGGAGGAACAACTGTTCAATCCACTCATAACCCTTGGTCGCAAAATTTCCTCTAAAGGAGTTGGGATAAGATCGAACCTGAACCTCTCCAGCTTCTATCGCAGTGGCTGAAATTCCTGCACCGGACTCCACGATCTCCTGCTCGATAAACGAACCTTCTGTGGAGGCAAACGTCTTCTCCGTCTTATAACATCCCATAAAAGACTCTGTAATCTTCACTTTCTTATTCCTGCGAAGGATCTCATCGGACTTGAGGAGGAGATCCAGTTTTGTATCGGGGGAGACTTCAAAGGGATCGATAGACGTGGGAGTTTGATATTGATCCACCACCGGTACACATGAAGAGAAAAAGACATCTTTCCCTTTGACCTTTGAACTGGCTTTGGCAATCTTCAACGCCTTGCCGAACACAGACTCCATCTCTCTCTTATTAACCTTTGAACTGCAGGCAAATCCCCATGCACCCTGGAAGAGCACCCTGATGCCGAAGCCGAAATCCTCATCATAGGTCAATGCCTCCACCTTTCCACTCTTCACTTCAATTTCTTCGCTCCGACGGCGGACAATTCGAAGGTCAGCGTAATTCACACCTTTCACTCTTGCCAAATCGAGGATATGATCAATGAGATTTTTCATCGCTTTCTCCACATGATGCAAAACATATAATGTATGGAATAGAATTGAGGAATTAGGGGATTAAGGAATTGCGAATCCCTAAATTCCTCAATCCCTCAATTCGCAATGGCACTGTTATAATGCGGATACTCCTGAAAAATTGAATCCATCCACTTTGATGGCCGGGGCCACTGTCCCTGTGACAAAACGCCTCGAGTAGACCGTCCCTTCGGAACAGATCCTCCGCGCTTTTGAGATGGCGCTCACCCGCGAAAAGGCCCTGAGAATCGATTCGGTGAACCTTAGATTTTTGATCGAGGTTTTGACTTCACCCTCTTCAATCAAAAAGGTCCCGTCTCGAGTCATCCCTGTCAGAACAGCCTTCATGGGTTCAACCACGTTGGTGTAATGGAATCGCGTTACATAGATGCCCCTTCGGACAGACTTGATCATCTCCTCCAGAGAGGATTCTCCTTCCTTCATAAAAAGGTTGATTGGAATTGGGCCTTCTGTATTGGGTGCGATGAGACCGTGGCCTGTGGATCTCTTTCCCTCCCGGCTTGCAGTGAAGGAATCATAGGTCACCCCTTTTGCAACCCCTTCTTCAAAGAAGGTCACCTTCTGCTTTGGAATGCCCTCAAAGTCAAAAGGGACCTGTAATCCTCCGGGCTCCAGGCCATCATCATAGATCGTCACCTTTTCGTCCACCATCTTTTTGCCAAACTCATTGCAGAAGAAACTCCGCCCCTCTTGAACCGCCAATGCATGAAAACCCAGGTAGCCCAGAAAGGATAGGAGTTCACTCACTGCATAGGGTTCCAAAATGACCTCGTACTCCCCAGGATCGATCCGAATCGGTTCTCCCCTCGATGCCTTCGCGATCGCCTCTTGGGCTAAAGAGTCGAGATCCAATTGATCAGGGTCCCTCGATACGAAACTGGCATAACCGGAGCCCCTCTCATCCTCTGCGATCAGATGGAGAAAAAGGTCAGAATATCTCTGATAGGCTTCCACTCCTAAGGAATTGACAACTGTCAGCTCCACCTTCCCATGGGAAAAGGCCCCCGACGCCATAAACCCCTTGTTTTTCACCAGCGTGAAGAGATCTTTGATCACTTTCACTTTTCTGTTCGGGGTCAGACGATCAATATTTTTCGAAAACGTATCCACCTCAGGAATGGGCCTTGGTTCTGGCAGGGAAGTAAACTCTTCATTGGGATGTTGAATCTTGGCAAGGGAGATCGCTTTTTGAAGTGAATCCTTCACCGAAGAAAGTCTAAGGAGATTTGTCGTGACCACCGCGATCTTCTTTCCCAAAACCACTCTGAGGATCAATGTCCCGTTCCGCTCCGCCACATGCTGATGAATGGTGGATGGGGTAAAGCGGGTCAGCGAAGAGTCTTCTGTCAATAGAATGGCCTCTGTCTGATCGGCAAGGGAATCTTGAATCACTCCTCTTAATAAGCCAAGGCAAGCTTCTTTTCCGATCATCCCATCACCCCTCTTCCTGCCCCTCACCCTTCCCCTCTCCCACCAGGGGAGAGGGAGGTCTTCTTCCGAAAATCCAACACGGCAGCTTGAATGGCCCTTTCAGCAAGAACAGAACAATGAATTTTGGTGGGGGGGAGACCGCCGAGGGCCTCGGCCACCATCTGATTTGAAATCGTAAGGGCTTCCTGAAGCGTCTTTCCCTTGATCAATTCGGTGGTGATGCTCGACGAAGCGATGGCGGCCCCGCACCCAAAGGTAAGAAACGTTGCGTCGATGATCCGATCGACCTCCACTTTGATGAAGAGCCGCATGGTATCGCCACACACAGGATTTTGCGCCTCTCCAACTCCATCGGCGTTCTCCATTTCACCCATATTCCTCGGATGAGTAAAATGCTCCATCACAATCTGATTATAGGAACCTATCTCTTCCATTACGAAGCCCCTGTCTTCGACCCACCCTGCAGAGCAGGAGGTATTTGGACTGAGGAGTTGTGCTATGAATTTAGGGATTGCGAATTAAGGCATTGAGGAATTATGAATCGAAATTCCTAAATCCCTAAATTCCTAAATTGTGAATATGTCAATTCCTGAATTTTGACGTATGCGCTGTGCTCTCTGCATTATGCATTCTTTATTTGCCTAAGACTTTACGGGCAAACTCTTTTCCGAATTGAATTGCATTTTTCAACTCTTCTGGATCCGGAACAAATTGGACGGGAAGTTCCTTCTCCCAAATCTCGAATTTCTCCTGTTCGAGAACCCTTCTCATCTCTTTGATCGCTCCTCCTCCCCACCCGTGCGATCCGAAAAGGCCGAAAATCTTCCCTCTCGGCCTCAACCCTTTCATATAAGTTAAGAAATCTCCCATCGTGGGAAACATCCCGTTGTTCAAGGTAGGAGAACCTAACAGGATGCCCTTTGCATCCAGCATCTCCTCAATAATGTCGCTCCGATGATTGGATCGGAGATGGAGAAGCTTTGATTCAACTCCCTCCTCTATCAAGCCTTTGAGAACAGCCTTTGCGATACTCTCTGTACTTCCCCACATCGTATCGTAGATGACGAGGGTCTTATTCACTACCTTTCCCTGGCTCCAATCCACATAGGCCTGAATGATTCGGCCGGGATCCTTTCTCCAGATAAGACCGTGGCTGGGCCCAATCATATCAATGGGGATTCCCATCTTCACCACTTCGTCCACTTTTTTCAAAATGAGTGGCGCCAAGGGCCAGAGGATATTGGCATAATATTTTGCAGCGTGTTTCATCACCCCATCCCCGATCTCATCCTCGAACCTTTGGCAGGTGGCGACGTGCTGGCCAAAAGCATCATTGGGTAATAGGAGTTGATCTTCTTTGATATAGGTAAACATGCTATCCGGCCAGTGAAGCATTGGAGCCTCCACAAAGGTGAGGGTCCGATGACCGATGGAGAATGTCTCTCCAGTCTTCACTGTCTTGAATTTCAATGATTTCTTATAATGCTTTTCCAGTCCTTTTCTGCCCCTCTCAGAGGTGATCACAGTTGGGCTTCCAATCCTTTCGACGATTTGTGTCAACGAACCGGAATGGTCCATCTCCACATGATTTGAGACGACCATATCGATCCTCGATGGATCGATGATCTCCGAAATGCGTCCCAGCATCTCGAGATAGAACGGGGCCTTTACCGTATCTACAAGAACATTCTTCTCATCCAAGATCAAATAGGCATTGTAAGTCGTTCCATAAGGAGTGGAATAGCCGTGAAAGTCTCTAATATTCCAATCGATCGCCCCAACCCAATAAATCCCTTTCTTCAGTTCCACCTTTTCCATTTGCACCCTCCATCATCTCTAATGATCTAAGCATTTAAGAATAGAAAATTTTCGAACAAAAATCAATGGAATCAACCTGATCCAAATCCCGATTTAGAAACCGAAACCCTTTTCCCATCCGGTCATTGCGAGTCCCGCTAAAAGCGGGACAAGGTGCGTGCCCGCACGCCGAAGTGCTATCCTTCGCCGGAGCAAGGCAGGCGTGGCAATCTCATTGAAAAAGGCAAGATTGCTTCGGTTCCCTCGCAATGACAATTTCTAAATCGGAATTTGGGACCTGGTCTAAATCTAAAATCGAAACCTCTATGTAGAAAAAAAGGAAGGCCCTTCAAACCGAAGGGTTTGAGGGGCCCTTTTGAACTACACATACCCAATTCAAAGACAATGATGAAATCCCCTTAACTTTTTATCTTTTTGGGATGGCACAATTCCTCTTGGCCCACAGCCACCCGACCACACGCGTCACAAACATAATTTAATTTTGCGACCCTTGGCTTGCATACATGTCTGGGATCGCTCACAGTTACGCCGCAATACTCACAGGCATAGGCCTTCTTGACCTCCTGAGGGCTACAGAGATGACCTTTTTCAGTGGTCACCAACCCGCAAGTTTTACATTTGTAAACTTTTGTCGCTGATTTTGTTGCCATTTTTCATTTCTCCTTTCTCTCCAAATTTTCACTTGTTTGAAATCACCTCAAAAGAATCGAGTATCTTCTTCAAATCCTGACGATCGTCCGCCCCCTCCTTTTCCAATAACATATAGAGAATAAAGATTTGATAAGGTTCTGAAAACCCATAAATCCATCCCTGCTCCCGCTTCACCTCCTTGAGGGTGTAGGTTGCATATTTTTTTGCTGCAAAGGGGACGCCTTTTAAAGAGATGGGCGTTGTAGGGGCAATCTCAGCCTGAATTCCTTTCCCATAATCTTTTTCCAATTCTTCCTTAAAGCTTCCGGTGGCGGCTGTAGTAAGCCACTCTATCGTTTCCTGGCTAAATCTGGAATAACGGCCTGCCGGTGTGAAATCGATCTGTAAGTTTGACTGGGTGTCAGGATTGTAAATGAAGACTTGCGACTCCTCCAGGCCCGGTTTTTCATAGCCCAACTCCAACATAAACATTGGGTACTCTGTAGCGACCTTCCAATGAGGAGGGGTCGAAACTTTGAACGGGTATCGAACTCCTGTGAATTGACCCCCTTCAATCTTGACGATCGGAAGGCTGAGATCAACCTTAACCGCTTCTCTAACTGGAACCCCGGCGCACCCCACCGACAGAACTAAAATAAAGCAAAGTCCTATCAGATTCTTTCTCATCGTCATAGAAACCCCCTGCAGCGCCTGGTTATCTCATCCCCGTTAGTTTAGCCTACCTTATATTAAATATTAATCATCATGGCGCCAGAAGTAAATGGTGAAAATAATGTATTTTATGCCAAGAAAGACTGTATTTCGAGCCCACGTGTCCGCAAAACCACTTACCCTTTATAGAGATTCGTAAAGTCCTTCTAACGAGTTCTGCCAACTGCTCCCAGATAGATCGATATCTCCTCTCTTCCATCCACCCCGATAAGGCGATCTACCTCGTCGTCAAAAAAAGCACCCGCTGTGCAGCATCCAAGATTCAACGCCGTAGCTGCCAGATATAAATTCTGTCCAATGTGTCCCACATCCATGTAGATGTATCGATATGCCCTCTCCCGATACTTCCACTTCGAGCGCTCAACGATCGCTGTCCAGATGAAAACGCACGCTGCCTCTTCGAGCATCTCCTGACCCAATCCAGCATGCTGGAGATCAGGGCCAAAATGACCTTCTTTCAGAAGCATTAGTTGCGCTTCCTTCACATTATAGTGGTAGAGACCTCGCGAAATTTCTTCAACACGGTTCACTAAGACATAGGTCTCAATGGGGTAAAGGGCTCCAGCAGAGGGCGCAGCCCTAAAGTCAAATTCCCCGTCTTTCGAAGTAATCCCCTGTGTGGCCCAGATCAATTGAGAGAGTTCGGATTTGATACATGACAGGCATCTGATAGTTATCCATGACGGAAAGAAAGTTTGGGTCATCAAGAGATTTCTTGAAAGCATCGTGTAGAATCTTTACGATGTCTTTAGGCAGATCTTTCGGTCCCACAATTCCAATAGGAGAATTGTGGATCACTTTATACCCCAGTTCTACAACGGTTGGAACATTTGGGAATTTCTTCGCTCTTTTTTCTCCATATGTGGCCAGGAGCCGTAGATTTCCTGCATCCACTTGCGGTATCCAGCCTGAAGTGGTGGAGATGGCATCGATATGCCCTCCGAGAAGGGAAGCGGTGGATTCCTGGTCGCCCTTTGAAGGAATGTGGCTGAACCTGACACCGCCTGCGTTATAACGGATGTTCACCCCTATATTTTTTATAACTATTGAAAATCGTTGCAATTATATATTTTTTTGCTCTGATATGTAGTCACTAATTATTTGGGTATACTAGTAAAATGATGCTTGAAAGTAGGGATTAATTGAGGTATATTGTAGTTATGCATATTGTGGAGAACCAATCGGCCCCGAAAACAGGTAAAAAGATTTACCGATCCATCCTTCTGCGGGAATCTTATCGAGAAGGCAAGAAGGTCAGAAAACGCACCATCGCCAACCTCTCGCATTGCACGTCAGGGGAGATCGCTTCCATCAAGCTTGCCTTAAAGCATAAGGGGGACCTAACGGTTTTGGGATCGATCAAGGAGTCGGTTGAACTTCAAGAGGGGCTTTCGGTGGGAGCCGTCTGGGCCGTGTTTCAGATTGGTAAAGACTTAGGTATTGAGAAGGCGTTAGGGACTGATGGTGAGGGCACGCTCGCCTTTTGGCAGGTAATTGCCCGAGTGATCGATCAGGGGTCAAGACTTTCAGCCGTTCGATTGGCACAGATGCATGCGGCTTGCGACGTGTTAGAGATCAGGCGGGGATTTGATGAGAATGATCTGTACGATAATTTAACCTGGTTGGCCGATCATCAGGAGAGGATTGAGCAGCGGCTTTTTTTATCCCGGCGAGGCAAGACGAAGCCACAGCTTTTTCTTTATGATGTGACCAGTAGTTATCTGGAGGGGGAGAAGAATTATTTTGGTGAATATGGATACAGTCGAGATGGGAAAAAAGGGAAGAAGCAGATGGTGATTGGTTTATTGTGTGATGAGTGCGGAGATCCCGTAGCCGTAGAGGTGTTTTCGGGCAACACGCAGGATATGCGCACCTTTGCTTCCCAGGTGAGGAAAGTGGCGGAGGGGTTGGGATGTCGGGAAGTGACCTTTGTCGGGGATCGAGGAATGATCAAAAGTACTCAGATCGAGCATCTTCCAGAAGGGTTTCACTATATTACGGCGATCACGAAACCGCAGATTGAGGGGCTCATGAAGAGAGGGCTCATCCAATTTGGATTATTTGATGAGAAGGTGTGTGAAGTGGAGGAGGTGGGGATTCGCTATATCTTAAGACGGAATCCGGTACGGGTGGAGGAGATGGAGAAGAGTCGTTTGTCCAAGCGGCGCACCCTAGAGGAATTCGTTCGTGAGAGGAACGATTATTTATCGGAGCATCCGAGAGCCAAAGTCTCCACTGCCGTAGAGAAAGTAAGAAGCAAGATTAAGTTGCTTCGTCATGAGAAATGGCTGAGCGTGAAAGTACAGGATAGACAATTAAGCCTGGAGCAAGACGAGACTGTGCTCAAAGAGGAAACGGTTTTGGATGGTTGCTATGTGATTAAGACGGATCTTGCCAAGGAAGTGGCAGACAAGCAACTCATTCATGATCGATATAAGGATTTAGCAGAGGTTGAAAGGGCGTTTCGTGACTGCAAGACGGCAATCTTGGAAGTTCGGCCTGTCTTTGTACGATCGGAGAAAAGTACGCGGGGACACGTGTTGGTGGTGATGCTGGCGTATCTGATTATACGCAAATTACGTGAGGCTTGGGCAGCTCTTGATATGACGGTCGAAGAGGGGCTCAAACAGTTATCCACCCTTTGTTCGATGGAGATAAAAGTTAAAGATCATGGTTCCTGTCTAAAGATTCCAAGGCCTCGCGAAAAATCGCGGGAACTGTTGAAGGCGTTGGATGTTCGAATGCCTATGGTTTTACCTCATCGGGAGGTGCGTGTAGTCACCAGAAAAAAACTACCGGAACAACGTAGAATGCCTTAAAATACGTTCACTAAGGCCCTTTCATCTCTCTTTCATCAGGGGTGAACATCCGTTATAACCTAGTTCCTCCATGGCGATATGGCCTCCTGTCCCAACTCCAGAGGCCATGTAGGTAATTTTCCCAGGATTTGCCCTTGCATATTCAACCAGTTCCTTAAGGGTCTTAAATTGGGAATCAGACCGGACAAGTATTCCATAGAGGTATCCGCAGAGTCGGATAATTGGAGTAACATCCTTCACTGTGTCGAAGGGCAGTTTATTGATGTAGGAGTTTCGATGTAGGCTTGTAACCACCACAGAGAGGAGTAGGCCATCCGGTTTTTTCCCAACGATGCTTCCCACACCCACGGCACCTCCTCCACCCCCCCGATTCTCCACGATCACCGGCTGGCCAAGATGTTTTTTGGCTGCTTCAGCCAGAGGCCGGATCACGACATCCGTTGCTCCCCCTGCCGGGTAAGGAACGATGAGGGTAATGGGCTTGTTCGGAAAGTCTGATGCCATTCCACTAACAGGGATCAACACCAGTCCCACCAATAAAATCATTATCACCCGGGTCCATTTCATTGAATGCATGTCTCCACCTCCTAAAGGAATTTCATCCCAATCCGCATTGGAAATATAGCAAAAAATTGAGGGCGTAATCAATCCATGATTGATTACGCCTATTACAAGAGAGCGTGTAGTAATTTTTCATCCCTGCTCTTCATCGGCCCGGTTTTCGACATTATTACCTCAGCGGTCAGCGCTTCTTTTGGGGTCATCGCTTTGGCCGCTGGAATGATGGGATGGTTCGTGAAGAAGGTGGAAACATGGGAACGGATCGTTTTGCTCATCGCTGCAGTCCTGCTCATCAAACCTGGTCTTTATTCTGATGCCACTGGGTACACTCTATTGTTATTGGTCTTCCTCAAACAGAAGTACTGGTATCGTCCATAATAACCCTTTATCTCTTACCCTACCTATCGCAAGCGGGCACCCAGAGAGGGGAGGTATTTCGGTTAGAAAATCGGAGATCGACTTTCCTATCCCTGATCAGAACCCATCGAGTCTTCGATCAGATACTTTCAGCGGATCCCAAAGGGCCAGTGCAAATTCCGGGACTCTATTACCAGAACTCATGTGCATTGTCTATTAAACATCTTTAAATACTTTCTCGATTTTTCATAAGCCTCCGCCAATTGGTCCTTCGATCTCCTCAGATCTGCTTTGTCAAGCTTCCTGACCACCTTTGCAGGGATACCCAGAACCAACGAACGGTCAGGAATTTTCATCTCTGGAGGAACAACGCTTCCACTTCCCACAATAGAATTTCGCCCCACCTCCGCTCCGTCCAGCACAATGGCCCCTATCCCTACCACAGCACCTTCTCTGACGATGCATCCATGGAGTATCACACCGTGGCTGATCAGCACCCTCCTCTCAATGACAACTGGATGATCTTTGGGAGACTCGATCAATACTTTGTCCAGAATGACAGACCGATCCCCCACCACGATTCGATTGCTGTCCGCCCTTAGAAGAGCAAAAGGCCAAATGCTCACTCTCGATCCAAGGATAATTTCCCCGATTAACCTTGCGCTGAGATCGATGAATACGGTCTCATCAAACTGGGGTGATTTTCCCTCAAAAGACATAATCTGAAACGAAGAGGGAGAACTATTTCTCCGGTTTGAATTCAAAACCATATCAGATGACTCCTTCCTGTAAACCTATCGTCAAGGGCGTTTCAGTTCTTCGAGGTTCGATTTGGAGGCGTTATACATCAACGCAATGTCAATGGAGCAGGCAAGAACGGTCATCCCCTTTGCACGCCACTTTTTAAGGGATTCGATATTCCCGATATGAATGCCTGAGGACTTTCCTTGCTTCTTGGCTGTCTCAACCACTTTGTCGATGGCTTTCGTCAGGACTTCTGATCCCATTTGGTCCGGTATGCCCAAGGAGATGGAAAGATCATTCGGACCGATTAAACCTACATCGATCCCTCTCACGCTGAGAATCTCATCGATGTTCTCAATGGCCTTTTGAGTTTCAACCTGGGCGATGGTAAGAGTATGTTCGTTTGCCTCTTTCGAGAACTCAAGAGCCTTCAAGGGCTGGTAGTCTGTTTGACCTATCTGGGTACTAAATCCTCTCTGTCCAATGGGAGCATATTTGCTGTAACGAACGATCTCTTCTGCCTCTTCCTTTGTGGAAATCATAGGGATCATGATCCCCTCTGCGCCTGCGTCAAGAACTCTTGAAATAAAGAAGGTCTCCAAACGGGGAACACGGATGATCGGAGCAATCCCTGCTGATTTTGCACCCCGGATCAGATCGGCTACGGTCTCCATGTTATAGTTACCATGTTCCATATCGATGAAGACGAAGTCATATCCAGCGGCGGCAAAGATCGAAGGCGCTCCCGGATCCCTGGCCTGCCGGATCATTGTCCCATAAACACAATTTCCCGCCAGAACCCTCTTTCTTAAACCTGTCCAAGTCATAGTTCCTCCTAACCTAAATCCAAATGCCAAAGTTCAAATGTCGAATCAATGACAAATTTCTAAATGTCAAATATTCCTTCTTGTCATTTGGGCTTTGGATTTCATTTGAACTTTGATCTTTGACATTTGACATTGTGATTCATCTGAGCAGTCCCATGTTCTTCAGAATCTCCTTCAGTTCCTCTTTTGCTTTTGGACTGATTCCTCCTACGGGTGGTATTCCGACCCCAGCATCGATCCCGATCAGGTTGAGGGCCTCTTTAATGACCACTGGGAAAGTCCCCAAATCAAAGGCCAAACGGAGCGGAGCCAAACGGAATTGGGCTTCAAGGGATCGCTTCCGGTCTCCGGCCTGAAAGGCTTCGTAAATCTCCACGATGACTTTAGGAGCGACGTTGGCTGTTGCAGCGATGGCGCCTCTTCCTCCGTAACAGAGCGTTCCATAGATGAGCGTATCCCGGCCTGCCAAAACAGAGAACTTTTCATCGGTCCTTCGGATATATTCAGCGGTGAGCGAAAGATCTCCAGATGAATCTTTGATGCCCACAATATTTTCAATTTTCGACGCACGGACGACGAGGTTCGCTGAGATGCTCACTCCGGTCCTCCCCGGATTATTATAAAGAAGAACGGGGAGCCGTGTGGCTTTGGCAACAGCACTATAAAACTCAAAAAGTTCTGTCTCGTTGGGATGGATGAAGAAAGGTGTTAAGACAGAAACCGCATTGACCCCTGCCGCCTCAGCCATCTGTGTCAGTTCGATGGCCTCCCGAGTGGTGATCGCTCCGGTACCCGCATAAACCGGTACTCGCCCCCTGGTTTCCTCAACGACGACTTCAATCACCCGCTTCTTCTCCTCAAAAGTGAGGGCATAAAATTCCCCTTGGCTTCCTACAGGAAAGAGGCCGTGAACTCCTCCATCGATCAAATAGTTTGTGAGTTTTCTGAGAGCCTCCAGATTGATCTTTCCTTCTGAAGTGATCGGCGTCACCATGGCTGGAATGATTCCTTTAGGTTGAAAATACATTTTTCTCCTCCATTTCGTTGGCGATACCTGCCTGCGTTAGGCAGGAATGCCGACGCTACATATTCACGGCAGATGATACAAATCCCCCTTCCTCCCCCTTTGCTAAAGGGGGAAAGAGGGGGATTACTTCAGTGGGCGAACTTCTCTAACGATAGGCAGGGTTAAAAGCCCATCGGGTATGAGAACCACCCTTGCCTTGGGATTCCTTTTTAATTCTCGATCCAGAGCTTCCTGCATGGTTGGACTCGACTCAAGGTGAATTTCTCTCAACGTGTCCTCTGGAAGGGAACAGTCTGTCATCACGAGCCTTCCGTGTTTCAAGATCCATCCCAAGATCAATGCCTTGTGTTCTCCAGGTGCAAATCCCTCTTCTCGAGAAATCGCGATCACATCCTCTGCATTTTTTGCTCTCTTCATGATATTGCAATATCCCGGATGTCCGCATCCATCCTCGCAGGGAGCAGGGATAAGAATCACTCCTCCCTTAACCACCACTGGCTTGGGCCCGAATACCACTGCATTGGCTGCCCGGGTCGCCTGATAGAGGTCTCGGCTCTTCGGATAACTTACCCCACTCACCACAATCTCGCCCGGTTGATCGATCTCCACCTCGTAGAGATTTCGAGCCACCTTCACCCCTTCATGAAAGGCTGCCTCGGGATCCCCAGCAACCACCTTCACCACTTCCTTCTTGCCGGTCTGCACGACATTCACAATAAAATGGAGTCCCAACGCCCGGGTTGCTTCCATGAGAAATCTCCGAAATGTGTTGTTTTCGACAATTCCGAGCCGGGTCTCTTGAAGCATTTGGTAATTATGGCTCGCCGCAATGGTCTCTTCACCAGCCACTCCAACAGCAATACTTTTCACCCCGCCGCTGTAACCTGCAAGCAGGTGGGTTTCGATCACACCTGTGGAGATTCGAATATCGGCCTGAACAACGGTTCGATTGAAGACAAGGGGGATTCCGGCCTCTGTAGTCCCTAAATCGATCAGATTCTGCCGATTCCAGGGATCGTGGTTCACAAAAGAGATTTCATCAACGACCTCACCAAACTTCTCTCTCAACTCCTCTGGAGTATCTGGCCGGTGAGTTCCTGTAGCGACCACTGCATGAATATCCCTTCTTCTAATTCCACCTGCCACCAATTCCTGGAGGAGAAGGGGCAGAATAATCTCTTCCGGGAGTCTTCGCGTGATGTCCGTGACCACTAAAGCCACAGTCTGTCCAGGCTTTACGAAATCCCTTAACCGGGGAGTTCCAATTGGGCGATAAAGAGCCTCTTCGATCGCCATTCTCACGTCTGCAATTGGCGTTATTTTCCGAGACTCCACCCACTGAACCGGAATATCATCGGGGATCTCTAGGCTTATCGTTTTTTTCCCACAGGGAATTGGATAGGACTTCATTTCATCCATCGGCTCCTCCCAGGTTAATAAAGGAGGGACGATTAAAGGAGAGACATTGTTGAAAATACTCACTTCTCTTTAGGAATGAGGGATGTCAGTTCGAATCAGGCTAAACCTTTCCTTGAGACTTCAAATAATCTTTCCAGAAAGGCGAGATATCCCGCAATTTCTGAATAATCGGGGGAAGATGTTCGATGATGTAATCCATCTCTTCTTTTGTATTATAAGTGGAAAGGCTGAATCGGATTGACCCATGGGCGGCTGTAAAAGGGACACCCATCGCCCTGAGGACGTGCGAAGGCTCGAGTGAACCCGAAGTACATGCCGAGCCCGAAGAGGCGCAGATGCCGAGATCGGAGAGTAATAAGAGGATCGATTCTCCCTCCACATATTCAAAGCTGACGCTTACGGTGTTGGGAAGTCGGTTGACCCGATCCCCATTGACTAAGGTATTCGGAATCTTCTCCAAGAGCTTCGCCTCGAGATAATCCCTCAAGGCTTTGACCCTTGTGTTCTCTTCATCGAGACGTTTCTTCGCCAGTTCGCAGGCCTTTCCGAGGCCGATGATGTAGGGTACATTCTCCGTTCCTCCCCTTCTCCCCTTCTCCTGGTGGCCACCGATCAAGAATGGAGAAAATTTGGTCCCCTTTCGGATATAGAGGACCCCGATCCCTTTGGGCGCATGGAGTTTATGTCCGGATATGGAAAGCATGTCGATCTTCGATTTCTTCATATTGAGAGGGATCTTCCCGGCTGCCTGGACAGCATCGGTATGAAAAGGAATCCCCTTGGCCTTCACAATCTCACCGATCTCTTCGACAGGGAAGATCACTCCCGTTTCGTTATTGGCATACATAATGGAGACCAGAACCGTTTCTTCCGTAATCGACTCCTTCAACTCATCGAGATCCAGCCGTCCTTCTCGATCCACGGAAAGGTCGGTGACGCGGTATCCTTTTCGGCCCAAATAAGTGGAAACATTACCCACAGCAGGATGCTCGACACGGGTGGTGACGAAACGTCGCTTTTCAGGATAGGAATCAAGGGTTCCCAAGATCGCCGCATTATCGCTTTCCGTCCCACAACTGGTGAAGACAATCTCGGAGGGTTCGGCCCCCAGAAAATCGGCCACCCTCTCCCTCGCCTCATCCACCTTCTTTTGAACCTGCCCTCCGAAAAAGTGCATGCTCGAAGGATTTCCATAATACTCAGAAAAGTAAGGCAGCATTGTCTCCAAGACCTCTGGAGCCACTTTTGTCGTCGCATTATTATCTACATAGACGGTCTTCACGGTCTGATCTCCTCCACTTCGATATCATCACTGACAAATTCCCTTAACTTCGATTCCACATACTGTTTTAAAGTAAATTCAGAGCTGGGGCAGAACGAACACTTCCCCCTCAATGCCACCAGAACCTTGCTTCCCTCAATATCGATTAAATCTAAATCCCCTCCATCCGCCTTTAAAGCCGGAATGATCTCCCTCCCTAATGTTTCCTCGATCAATTTGATTTTCTGGATGTTCGTCAACTTCTTCTTCTCAGGCTTGGGAGGAGGGAGCTCTTTTTTCATTTCCTTCGTCACTCTTTCGATGATCGCTTCAATCTTCGGATGGCACTGACCACATCCACCTCCAGCCTTCGTATAGTAGGTCACCTGTTCCACCGTCTTGAGATCGTTCTCCCGAATCGCCTTTATAATCTCTCTATCCGTTACGCCAAAGCAGTTACAGATCACCTCGAAATCTTCTTTCGTCACCTTCTGCCCGCGATAATTGGCAATGGCTGCTTCAAGGGCCTCTCTTCCCATCACCGAGCAGTGCATCTTCTCTTCGGGAAGCCCTCCCAGATAACTCGCAATATCTTGATTGGTCACCTTCCCCGCTTCCTCAAGGGTCATGCCTTTGATGATTTCAGTCAGAGCAGAAGAAGAAGCAATAGCACTAGCACAACCGAAGGTCTTGAACTTCACATCTCCGATGCGCTTATTTTCATCCAATTTGAAAGTGAGCCTCAAAGCATCCCCGCAAGCAAGGGACCCCACTTCACCGGCTCCATCCGGATCCTCAATCTCCCCGACATTCCTCGGATTCAGGAAGTGATCTTTAACCTTTTCCGTGTAATCCCACATAGAAACCCCCGAAAGTTTTAATTCATTATAAGTTCAATTCCCTTGCACCGTCAACCCTTTTCATATTTTTCCTATGATATCGGCACTCCATCCAAAACAATACTTTCCCTTATCCGTTATTGCTTTTGTTCCATCGGCTTTTTCTTCATCCTCCTCCTCCTTTCCCTGATCATCTTCCTATCCTAATATATATCTTCGTAAGCCGTCTTGATGGCTTGATCACATATGGCAAGGTCACCACCATTTTCGGTTTTAAACTTCTCAGCATCTTCTTTTTTCTCAAATGCCCTGATATCATTTCGAGGTGAATACTAATAGTATCCCCCTGTATTTTTATTTTATACGGAATTTCTGCTTGAGTTTCAATTTGTTATCTAAAATCTCCCAAATCAGACCGTCCCATATGTATAATTAAAAAATGCGTTAAGCACCTCTCTGATATTCCCAAGCAAAAATAACTATGACAAAAAACTTAATAAAATCAGTTAATTAAAAACTTTTAGCCTCTTCTATCTATTTTGGCATTAGGCATGCAGTTAAAAAAGTGAAGCCAATTAAGAACATTATCAATTCAGAAGGGAGGAATGAGCCATGTCAGAAAAGAAAGAAACCTTAAAGGTGGGGTTGATGGGAGCAGCAATGACACTTCTCGCCACTCCAGCATTTGCGCGGTCCATAGAGTTGAAAGGGGCCGGGACCGCCCTCTGGATCTTTTTGATCGTTGGTACAATGATCGTTCTTCTCCAGTTGATCCCGGCAGGAATCCTCTTCTTCAGCTTTGTTGGTAGCGCGACAACAATGGCCTCGAGGAAAGGAAAGAGGGTTCAAGAGGAAGTTCTTATCCCGGAGACAGAGCCCGTCGCAGTGAAGAAGTGATATTGAGAAAGGAGGGATCGAAAATGTTAAAGTTAAGTGCCTCGAGTGTTGTGGGTCTCATCATCTTAATGTGCATCCTTGCGGCCATGGTTTCAATTGCGATGATGCAAGTGGTGAGGACTGTGGAAGATGTAGGCCCGAGAATCTATATCGTGGGAGGAGCTGTCGCCGTCGTTGGATTGATCATCCCCATAATGTTAATTATCCTCGTCAGACACTTGAAGAAAATAGAGTAGGCCTCCATCTGTAAAGAGTAAAGACGTTTTGTTTTTGAGTTGACAATTCCCCTTTCCTCCCCTTATATAAAAAAGAGCAGGTAGATGATCTTCCTGCTCTTTTGTTTATGATCGAAGACCATCTCATTGAACTCATTGACGTGACTAAAATTTATCACCAGGGGAAAAACCCCGTTGTGGCCCTTGATCACCTCAATCTAAAAATTTCAAGAGGAGAATTGTTAGCTGTTACAGGAAAGAGTGGCTGTGGAAAGTCTACCCTGATCAATATCATTGGAGGATTGGACTCTCCTGATCAGGGCCAGGTGATGGTGGATGGAGAGGACATTACCCGGATGGACGACCACTGGTTAACCCTTTTTCGGCGAAGCCGTGTCGGAATCATTTTCCAATTTTTTAATCTCCTTCCCATCCTGACCGTTGAAGAGAATATCGGACTCCCCTATCTTTTAATGGGGAACTCAAATCCCCCGGGCCCCAAAATCGATCTCCTCCTTAGCGAAATGGGCCTCTTCCAAAGAAGGCATCATAAACCTCATGAGCTTTCAGGCGGAGAGATGCAGCGTGTCGCAATCTGCCGCGCTTTGATCAATGATCCTGAGCTCATCTTGGCAGATGAACCAACAGGTAATCTCGATTCAGCCTCTGGAAAAGAGGTCTTAGAGACTCTGCGGCGATTAAGGGATGAGCAGAGGAAAACCATCCTCCTTGTCACCCACAGCCAAGAAGGGGCTGTGATCGCGGATCGGGTCTTGAGAATGCGTGACGGAAGGCTCCTTTGAAATAAATCCCCCTTCATCCCCCTTTTTCTAAGGGGGAAACCCTATCCCCCTCTTTAACAAAGAGGGGTGAGGGGAGATTCTTATGACCCTGTTCCACCTTCTAAAAAATATCACCTTTCGCCATCTTCGTTACCATAAAGGAAGGACCCTTCTTTGCGTGATAGGGATCGCCCTTGGAGTGGGTGTCTTCGTCAGTGTCCAGTTGGCCATACACACCGCCATCGAATCCTTCAATGCCTCGGTCGATCACGTCTCGGGAAAGGCTAATCTCCAGATCACCTCTTTCGGAAGAGGCTTCTCTGAAGAGGTTTATCTCAAAGTAAAAAAAGTCCCCGGGGTCAAGGCGGCCACACCTGTCATTCAATATACCGCCAAGATGGATGAGCCCATCGGAGAACCCCTCTACCTTCTTGGCATCGATGTCTTCAGTGATCAGCCCTTCAGGGAATACCAGCTCTACCAGCCCGATGAAGAAGGTCTTCTCTTCTTAAAAACTCCTCATTCAATTACCATCACAGAGAAATTGGCCAATCGACATGGCTTGAAAAAAGGGGAGAAGATTACCCTCATCGTGGGTTCAAAAAAAGTCACCCTCACCATTACAAACCTCTTAAAGATGGAGGGGCCGGCGAAATCCTTGGAAGGAAATTTTGGCCTCATTGACATCGCCTCCGCCCAAGAAATCCTGGAGAAGGTCGGGCTCATCGACCGAATTGATCTGATGGTGGACAAATCTCTGCCCATGGAGTCGATCGAGGGGGAACTCAAAAAGGTGATCCCTCCAGGGGTTGAGGTTCGCCGGTCCGATACCCGGAGCGGTCAGATCGAGAAGATGGTCTCCGCTTTTCACCTCAACCTCACTGCTCTCAGTTTTATCTCTTTAATTGTGGGGATGTTTTTGATCTACAATGCCATCTCCATCTCTGTCATTCAGAGGAGGAGGGAAATTGGTATCCTGCGAGGTCTTGGGCTCACTCGATCTCAGGTCCTCAGCCTCTTCATGGGTGAAGCGGCATGGATCGGCTGTTCGGGAAGTTTGATTGGAATAGGAATGGGGATAGGATTGGCAAAGGGGATGCTCTACCTGGTCTCAAGAACGATCACCTCCCTCTACATCCTGGTCAAGGCAGAACATCTCTTGATTTCTCCATCCGTTTTATTGGCGGGGTTTGGGCTGGGAGTGCTTGCCTCGGTTCTCTCTTCGATCGGCCCTGCAAGAGAGGCCTCCCAAATTGCACCGAAGGAGGCCTTGGCGCTGGGGACCCTTGAAACGAAAATAAAGATGCGCCTTGGATATTTTAGCCTTATCGGTATCGGGATTCTCATCCTTTCGTTCATCCTTGCCCTCCAGAAGCCCATCGATCACCGGCCCATCTTCGGATTCCTGGCCGCCCTTCTCATCCTCATCGGAGTCTCTTTTCTCATTCCCTCTATCACTCATCTCCTTAACCGCCTCGTCGCTCCGCTTCTCGGCTTCCTGTTTGGATCTGAAGGAAAACTGGCGAGCCGATACGTCCACGACTCCATGGCAAGGACCGTGATCACCATCGCTGCATTGATGACCGCCCTCTCCATGCTCATCAGCATCTCCATCATGATCCTCAGTTTCCGCAAGACGGTTGACCTCTGGGTGGAGCAATCGATCAATGGCGATGTGTTCATCTTTCCGGGCTCCTATTCCATTACGGGTTACTCTGCCCTCCTCCCTCTCGAGGTCTCCCGGGCGCTGCCGTCTCTCCCCGGAGTCAAAGCCGTGGATTCCTTCAGGGCCCTGGAGGCTGAATATAGAGGCCAACCCGCTCTGATCGCCTCGGTGGATGGAGAGGTCTTTCTCAATATGAAGGTCATTCGTTTCACCCGAGGAAATCCTCAGACCATCCTCCGGCAATTTGCCGCAGGTCAGGCCATCCTTGTCACAGAGAGCTTCTCCCTCAGACATCAAGTGAAAGCTGGAGACAGGATAAAGCTCAACACCCCGCAGGGTGAAAAGGAATTTCTCATTTCCGGAGTCTTCTACGATTATTCGTCTGATTGGGGCATGATCTTGTTGGAGAAAAAACTCTTTCAATCGCTGTGGAATGATGAGACGCTCCATAGCGCTGGCATCTATCTGAAGGAAGGTGTTTCCGAAAAGGCCTTCAAGGAGATCATCCGGGAAAGATATTCAAAACCTTATCGCCTCTTTGTGGTCTCCCATAGCGAATTGCGGAAGGAAGTCCTGAAGATCTTTGACCAGACCTTTGCCATCACCTATGCCCTTGAGTTTATCGCCATCATCGTGGCAGTTCTTGGAATCATCAACTCCTTGAATGCCTTGATCATCGACAGGCAGCGGGATATTGGAATCATCCGGGCCGTGGGTGCATTTCGAAAGCAGATTGAGAAGACCACCCTGATCGAGGCAGGGATGATCGGTTTTTTCAGCCATGTCCTCGGCCTCCTCTGTGGTTTTCTCCTCTCCATTCTTCTCATCTACGTTATCAATAAACAGTCCTTTGGATGGACCATCCAGTTTTCCATTCCTCTTCGGAGTCTCATCGAGTCCTGGCTGGTGGTGATGTTCACCTCCATTGGTGCAGGCTTTATCCCGGCCCGACGGGCCGCTAAAATGAAAGTGGTGGAATCATTGAGAATGGAATGAAGATGAGTTAAGAGTTGCAAGTTATGAGTTATGAATTATGAGTTGAGAATTAAACGCTATGCGCCATGCGCTATGCTCTATGCATAGAGCCGGAGGGAGGAAACGATGAGTGAGGATATCTATAGGCGATTAGCTAAACATTTGTCCTCGTTGGGCATGGGTTATCCGGAGAAAGAAGAGCTTTTGGAGATTCTCAGAGAGAACTTCACCCCTTTGGAAGCAGAGGTAGCCTTAGCTATCCCTACAAGAGTGATCCCCTTTGAGCCCGCCCCTGTTTCAGAGATCATCCCTCCCCAAAACATTTCAAGAGAGGAGTTGGAATCGATCCTATCAAACTTAGCCCAGCGGGGACTTCTCTTCTCCAAAAAGCTAAAAGACGGAAGCACGGGCTATGCTCTCCAACAGTTTGGTTATGGTTTCCCCCAGACCTTTTTCTGGAGAGGGGTCAATACCCCGAACGCAAAAAAGATGGCAGAGCTTGTCGCCAAATATTCCGGAAAACAGCAACTCAATGAGGTTTACGGAGACACCAAAACAAAGGCATTCCGTTATCTCCCTGCCATGGCGTCCGTAGAGCCTGAACAGCATGCCGTATTCCCATTCGAGATGATGGAAGAGGTCATTCAGAAGGTCAAAGTGATTGCCCTTGTCCACTGTCCCTGCCGGGCAACCGCCCAATTGATTGGAAAGAAACGGTGTGACCATCCTTTGGAGAACTGCATCAAATATGATGAGCTGGCAGAATATCTGATTGAGAAGGGGATTGGAAAGGAAATTTCAAGGAAGGAAGCTCTTGACGTGATCCGGAAGTCAGAAGAAGCAGGTCTGGTTCACATGGTTGACAATGCCAGGGAGGGGATCAAACATACCTGCAATTGCTGCGGCTGCTGTTGCTGGTCCGTGGGGACGATCCGGAGAAAGAAGATTCCAAGAGATGTCCTGATGGCCACCTATTTTCTCAGAGAAACGGATCGAGAGAAATGTACCGGCTGTGGAGAATGTGTGGAGATCTGCCCTGTAAATGTCATCAAGATGGAAGGGGATTTCCCAGTTGTGGACAAAGAATGGTGTATTGGCTGCGGAGTTTGTGCCGTCCCCTGCCCTGCCTTAGCCGTAAAGCTGGTGAGAAAGTCCGATGCCATTCCCCCAAAGGACTTTAAAGAATTGCACCGTGAGATTCTGAAGGAAAGAAAACCGGCAGCATAACGGTAAAATCAGCGGGGGCTATGAGCCGTCCGCTGGAGCGACGGGTTCGGTGCTTATCTTGTGAAAGGGATTCCGAGATCCCTGCAGATCTTCCGAGCGAGCCTGTCGTTGATCTCGGCGTGGCGGGGGACCGACGAACGTCGGTTCTGTTGCGGGTTGCTCCACCATGAGTGACTCCCCCCTTCACGAATGAAGACACAGCCTTGCTCATGCAAGTGCCTGAGCAACTCCGTGCGCTTCATAGGGTGACCAGTTCCTCGGTATAATCGGGGGCCGCAGCCTGAATTGCTTCCTGACGGTTGAGTTCGAGAGCTTCAGCCAGTGTGGTACGTAAACTGACGAGCAGTTCCTCCCGGGTGCGCTCCTGGCAGTTCACCCCCGGCACCTCCTCGATCCATCCAATCCACCATTCGCCGTCCTTCTTTGTCACTGCAGTGTACGTGTTGCCCATGTTCAATCACCTCAACCACATAATAGCATCTCTCGTTTTCTTTGTCCATGCACCGAACACAGAGTTCGCCGGAAGCTCGTCGTTTGGGCGATCCGGTAGAGTGACCCGTCATATGCGTCACTAAATAATTTTAGCTTCTTCGGATATGTTCTTGGCAAGTTACTATTCTTGTTTTACGCCTGATTATAATTTCTTCTCGTTCAATATTTTGTGTTGCTCGTTGCCGAATTCTCTTGGGTATATATTAGACAATCCACAGAACGGGCAGAATTCAATTTCTGGCCATGTTCCTTTTTTTGTATGTTCGCGTATTAAAATGCTGGCCACTCCTGCACAGTGAATGCATCTGTAAACTTCAATATGCTCTGGGCTTTCTGCTTTCTGTTTCATTTGCACACCACCTCACCAGTAGTAGCGTATATTGTCACCTTTTGCCATACAATGGTTTTCATTCTCGTAATTTATTGTAGCTTAAATCAGATGCGCGTGTAAATTAGTATTTATCGCAAACGCTTGGCTTCGGCCGCCCGCGACAGCAAGCGGAGCGCCGCTGTTGAGGGTAGGCTCCAAGCCAATGTTGGGGACTATGTCTTATTGAGTAGAGGCTTTGCATACTCGATGAATTCCCTTTTTCGACTTCCTACCCGCCCCTGGCTACCTATATCAAGATCGTTGTAGAAATAGCCACTGCCAATCAGCCAGAATACCTTGTCCGCGTTGTACGCGGTGACCCCGGCATGGCCAGCCACGCGAATAACTGCTTTGAACAATTGGTAATCGTCAGGTTTATCTGAGCAGAGACTTAGAGCTGTGAAAATATCACGAAGGTGGACATCGGGCTTTGGGAAATTGACATAGCCCATTTCTTTCAGAAAGTCGCACGACAACGCAAAGCCGAAGCCTTCAATTTCTCGACTCAAAAGCATGGGTAGGCTTGCACGTGCTCTATCGTCTCTGTCAAAAAAATCCACCCAACTGAAGAAGTCCGACGCCGACGAAAACTGCTCAATGAAGCTCGCAGAGGAAAGTATCGTCTGACAGTAGTGCGGCCAAATGCTGCGCGGCGTTCTGCGAACCTCACCCCTCGGTTCAACCCTTTCCACAATGTCGTTAAGGATGGCTTCCCAGTCACCCGCGTATTTATCCATGACGGCTTTTGGGTTGAAACCTTCCAATACGAGGGACAGCTTCTCCACGCCACCTATAGCTCGTCCGATAACCCCGGCTTTCATATTGGCGTTTTGTGCGGATTCAAGAATTCTTCGATAGATGCCCTCTTTGGATGCTGGCTTCGGGTTAAGCGTGAGAGGATTCAGATACTTTTCAATAAGGCTTGCCGTCACTCCCCGGATGTTCCTGCCCGGCAAATAATCCTTGGCCAGCTGGTAAGCTTTCATATCGATCAGTGCATTATCTTTCATTCTATTTTTCCCTAATGAGTCTGTAGAAAAAGTCAGTTTTTTAAAAAACCTTCCTTCTGCTGAATCAAAAATGGGAAGTTATTTTCTGCCATCGGAAGTTATTCCGACCCCCGGCGCGACACTGAAGCCCTTGTCAAAAATGGAAACAATATCAATCCTTTATTACGATTGCCTGACCCTCTCGACTTTCGTTCGTGGCAGGTAATAGTTTAGTCCTTTTGGAACTTTTTTAATCACGCGCCCACAATTTTGTTGACTTGTGGGCTTTTTTGTGATTTAATAATATGAGTATAAATACTCATATAAGGAGGGGATTTAAATGAGCCGAACAGACATCCTGAAGAAGCGCCAGGCCCGGCTGAGGGAGGACATTGCGTCCATGCTGGATAGTTTTCTTATCGGGACGGTCGCAAAGTCCCCTTCCATGACCGGCCATAGCCTGACGACGAAGGTGGAGGGAAAGACCGTAACGCTCTATGTCCGAAAGGACATTGTCCCGAAGGCTTTGGAGATGGGCAGGCGGTACAACAGACTCTGGACATTGATCCAAGCGCTCTCGAAAGTCAACTGGGAGATCCTGAACCTGGAGAACAGCTAGGCGTGCCGCGCTACCCCTATCCGCCTCATGATTTTGAATGCTTATACAGGCACAGCTGCCCCTATCTGGGCGGATTATCCACCCGGTGGGTCCTGGGGGAGTACCGACGGGCCGCCGATGTGTACCAGGAACATCTGCGGATCATCGATGGCTTTGATGGCGACTTAAAAATCAGGGATGAGCGGATACGCGTTCTGGAACGGGAGAATGCGGAACTGAAGGCGAAGCTTCAAGCATTGCATCAACGGCAATTTAGGCCGAATAAGAAGAAACACGCGGAGACTGGGGGAGAGGGGGCCTCATCGCGCAACGAAGGGAAAAAGAAGAAACGCGGGGCGCCGCTGGGACATCCGGGATGGGTGCGGCCCAAGCCGGACCATATTGACCGGACCGTCCACGTGCCCGCTCCCACGATCTGCCCCCATTGCCAATCGGACGAGTTGAGGCCGATGGAGGAAAGGACGGAGCACTTTCAGGAGGATATCCTCATCCGGCCTCGGACCACGGTTACCCGCTATCTGCATGGGCAGGCGTTTTGCACACGGTGCCATCATCCGGTGGTTCAGGCAGGCGAGGACGAGCTTTTGAACACCCCCATCGGGCCAGTCGCAAAATCCGTGGCGCTGTACTTACGCTATCGGATAGGAATCCCCTATAGAAAAACAGCGGAGTTGTTCCGGGAGCTCTTCGGCCTGAACTTTGTTCCTGCCTCAGCCCTTCTGTTCGATCGCAAAGCGGCGGCACGGGGAAGGCCGATCTATGAGGATTTGCGAGACAAGATCAGGGCCTCCGACGTGGTCCATGCCGATGAAACCTCATGGCGCAGTGACGGCGTGGGGCATTTTGTATGGTTCGCAGGCAATGAAAACCTCGCCTTCTTTCATATCGACCGGCATCGCTCTGCAGAGGTGGCAAAAACCATCTTCGGAGAAAACTTTGGCGGTACCCTGGTGCGCGACCGCTATGCGGCCTATAACGGTATCGGAGTGGACTGGCAGATCTGTATCGCCCATATCCTCACAAGGGCCAAGGAAATCAGCGGGGAACATGCGCTCCTGCCCCAGACCCAGAAGGACACTGCTACGGGCCCCTTCTGCGATCGCCTCATGGATCTATGCTCACGACTCTGCGACGCGGGGCAGAAGCTCACATCCGGCGATATCCCCTGGAAAACAGCGCCCAAGATAGAAAAACGCTTCCTCAAGGAACTCAACAAGATCAGCAAACAGAGGCTTCGTTTCAAACCCGCCGAGACCCTCCGGGCCTATCTCGTAGGACCCGAGCAGAAATTTCTCTTTACCTTCCTCCGGCGCCCCGGCGTACCACCCACCAACAATCACGCAGAACAGTCTCTTAGACCTCTGGTGATCTTCCGCAAGATCTGCTTCGGAACGAGATCGGAAAGCGGACTGAAAACCCACAGCATCCTTCCCAGTCTGGTGCAAACCGCCAGAAGACAGGGCGTTCATCCAAGGGAATTCCTGCAGACCCTCTTCACTGCAGATACGGCAACGGCTCAAGCTGCGCTGTATAATAATTCAAGTTGATGTCTCAATGGCCGGCAGGAAAGATAGGGACTAAACTATTACCGTGGCAGCATCGTTGTAGTGTCGAGTACTAAGCTGGCCGTCTGGGCTTTGGGCGTAGCTCTTATACCCTTGCGTTTACATACTTCCAATCACGTCTGATCATTTCTCCGATTCTCTTGGCGCGCTCAGAGTAGAGTGCAATATTCTCCCAGTCAGGTTCTTGACTGACCTTCTGCATCAGCAAGCCATCCCCGTTGCGCCCACAGGGCAGTATGCCGCCGAGGAAGTAGCCTTGCCCACGCAGGATATCAGTTGCTGCAGATGTAAATGGAGAGGCGAGTGGCAGCCAGGCTTGGAAGATCACTGTGCCTTTTTCGCGCGCTTCACTTTCCAAACGGCCAATGAATGGTTCGAAATCCGACCCAATGCAATCTATCGCAATCCGTGCGACTCGTGCCAATTCGAATACGCGCATGCTGCCCTGACTGCTTCCCTCAGTCGGCAAATCACTACTCGAAAACACAAAGGTGCGCTCCACATTCAAACCAGCATAAAGGTACTCCAGTTCATCCCGATAGACCATCGGCATCTGGATGGTTTGCACTCTGGGTTTGTGCATGAAAACTCCGAGCAGCACAGAAACGCGACTGAATGCTCCCGACTCCATGCCATAGGCAGCGGCCGGCATCAGATCGACTTCAAGACCTGACTCTTTGAAGTCAAGCTGCAAGCTCATTTTCTGTACATGGGTGTGGCTGCACACAGGTTCCCCGATAATTCCTTCCACGCAGAAACGCTTCGATGTATTGACGATAGTATGCTTAAACAAGCGGGGGAAGACGCCTTGCCCGCGAAAAGCTGGTAGCACCGCTCCTGCTGCATTTTCATAGAGGTGAGTGGCAGAGTCCAGGAGAACGAGCGCATTATGGCCAACAACTTCGCCGGCGGGTGTGCGGGCCACGCAGGAGATGATGTGACCGGCAGCATTCTCCTCGATTAACGAGTCCGGGAGGTAATAGGTCCTGATTGGGTACCCTTCTCCGTAGACTTCGCGAAAAAGCCGGGCGATCCCAGGTGCATCTTCGATACGGAAAAAATCTATCTCGATTTCCTGTCCTGTTGGATCTGAAGCTGGTGTTTTGCCCATTGTCCCTCTTCCTCCTGATGCCATGGTCCTCTGCCTCCAGCCAAACCACGGTTGACAATATATACTGAGGCTTCGCATGCTTTTGGGGCTGCTGTACAGCTAACGCTGCGGCTCACCGAGAGCCGAATTAAAGGGGAAAAAGGGGACGTTGATGAAATATATGAATTTAGTCTGCTGACTCCATCTTTTGAATTACCTTGACGACTGATCCACATACCCCCACATGTCCCGCTATTTCTGCCCTCTACCACAATTACCAAGGGATGTAAAGTGATTATTTTCATCAACGTCCCCTGGATTCTCAAAGAGATTAATATATACAACCCAGAATCATGACGTTTAGTAACTTCGTTCAAAAGAGATGAGAGCCTTCCACCATAATATAAAAGCGAGCCAATCAATATAAGATATCGTGATAAAAGCCCAAATAATAAAGCCAAATAGACCTTCATTTCCTTTATGTAATAGCCAACTATGCTGACAGATATGGCGATAATGATCGAATCGCATAATAAGGAAACAATGTTAAAGGTCCAAAGTTGGAATGTAGTTAAATAAATTGGAATGCCCGAAGCAGTGCGGAGTTCTAGTGCTTCTTGAAAATCTGGAAGCTGACTACTAATCAAAGTCAAAAAATTAAGCGGAATGAAAATACTAAACAAAAAAACAAAGATAATGTTTTTGTTACGCAAGGGTGTCCTCTATTTTGTTTAGGGCGATTTCTGACAACTTTGGTAATGAGTCATTTGTTTTCAATCTATATCTTCATCTTCGTACAACGATTTGCATAACCTGCGCGGGCAATCAGTAATGCCAAAAACCTGACGCGGCTAATCCGCGTCAGGTTAATGCTATTGTTCGACAGGCTTTTCATCGTTTGAGTTCTTAAGTTGCCGAGCAAAGCGAAGCGTTTGGCCTATCGCTGCTACCGTGCAAAGCACAAGTGGAATCAGACCTGCCAGGGGTGAGGGTAGACCGACAAACAGAAACAGCATTCCGGATACAATCATCACTATTGACCAAAGAATAAGAGCCTTCGCACCGTACTTGTTAATTGCATACCAGTTTGCGTTGGATGTATATGCCTTTGAAATGCGAAACCCATAGAAACGATTCATCGGTATCGAGCCACGTAGAAGAGGCAGACTGATCACGATGAACAAAATGCCGCAAAATATGCTGGGTGTGGCAATGCCAGACAGCATCTTGGTGAATATTCCTGAGTCCATAGTCATTATCCTCTTGTCGAACGCTCGGCGCTGAGCGACGGGCACGGAGGCTCCACCGAAGGTGGGAAGCCGTAGTGACCGCTCGTTCCAGCGCCTGGTTCGGCGCCAAATGCCGTTTGTTTATTATTATTGATCACGACCGTCAGGCGCCGGGCCAGGCGCGCTTAGCGAAGCTCAGCGCCGAGCGTTCGGCGGGAACGGTTTTTTCTTTTTGTTCCCGCCGAACGCCAGCATGAGCGGGAGGTAACGTCGTTTGTTACCGATCCGCTCCATGCAGTTGTTCTGTGGCTTTATCATCGGTACTAATCTTGAATTCCATACATGACGAACCGAGAATGACTTCGGCCAATTCCCTATTTGAGGCATACAGTCTATCGAATTCATCTTGCATGAAAGGTGCGACCCAATACTGACAACCGTCTGGCGGTGAGAGACCAAGCTCTGCATGGTCCATATAGTCTGACGATGATGCATAGTGAGATTTCAATATGCATATGACAGCAAATAGGAGGCTTTTCAAGGCTTCAAGATATTCGGACATGCGTTCGTAGTGGGCCTTTCCATCGGTGAGACAGTCAGTATTCAGAATAAGATTCGAAAGGCGATTATTATGCACGTAATCATTGCAGTAGCTCTTGATGCCGATGTACTTGCCGGATACGTCCAGCAAGTCAAAACACTTCTTTATGTCAGTATTGTTGCCAGTCAAGAAAGAAAGCAATTGTTTGATGTTTAGACTGTGCAACTTCTTCTTGCCTTGTATCCATTGCTTTATGCCGTCGTCTCCTCGCCCATCGCCCATTCTTACCTCTAAATAGATGAAGGTAAAGATGTCTTCATAGATCATTCTCATCAATACATAGGCATCGGAGATGAAGCTGTTCCTTACGGCGAAGCGCATCGTCTTGAGCCTGTTGGCAATTGTAGAAAAGATTATGGACCCGATGTTGTTCGGAAAATAGATGGTGTCTATCATCCCGGATATAGACCAGCTAACACCTTCATAGAAAGCAATGCTGTCACGGATATTCTTCTCAAGCAGTTTCTTCATCTCTATTCACAGAACGCTCGGCGCTGAGCGACAGGCACGGAGGCTCCACCGAAGGTGGGAAGCCGTAGTGACCGCTCGCTCCAGCGCCTGGTTCGGCGCCAAATGCCGTTTGTTTATTATTATTGATCACGACCGTCAGGCGCCGGGCCAGGCGCGCTTAGCGAAGCTCAGCGCCGAGCGTTCGGCGGGAACGGTTTTTTCTTTTTGTTCCCGCCGAACGATTAATAGACGAACTTCGTATTTGTTTGGAATTTACTCTTCTACTCCTCCCTTTTTTACTACTTTTTGTCCCTTCTGTCTATAAATTTATTGATTCTAATTCGTATTTTCCATATAATAGCATAAAATACGAACTTCGTATATCATTGGACTTTTGGCAAATTCAGGGGCTTAAAGTGAAAAATCGAATCTTGCCTGAGTTTCAAAATTTCCTGCTTTCCCGTTCTCTTGTTCCTGAAAAGAATGTCTCTTTTCATGCTCACTGGGTGAGTAAATTCTTGGCTTTCTCTAACAGAAATGAGGAACTCCAACCTGATTTAAGAGTCGAAAAGTTTTTGAATGACTTGAAATCACAAAAGAATATCGCTGATTGGCAGATTAAACAGGCAGGCGATGCGCTTCAACTGTATATCCAACATTTTCTTAAAGGTGGAACCTCCATACTCTCTCCCGACCCGCCCCGGAAAAGGCTATCCGATTTTTCCAAAGTCATTGCTGAGATGCGTCAGGCAATGCGCATCAAACATTACTCTTATAGAACGGAACGTTCGTATCTTGACTGGGTTAAAAGGTTCAATGATTACATATCCAATGTAAAAAAGAGAGACGTTCATACGGTGGGTTTAGACTCAGACGATGTAAGAGATTTTTTGAGTTATCTTGCACTAACAAAGAGAGTCTCGGCTTCCACACAAAACCAGGCCTTCAGTGCCCTTCTGTTTCTTTTCAGGGACGTGCTTAAGGTAGAGCTTGGTGACTTGAGTAAAACGGTAAGGGCAAAGCGCGGACAAAAGTTACCCATTGTTTTGTCTCCGGAAGAAGTTCAGGCGTTGTTTAAGAATGTAAAAGGTTTGAACCTTCTTATCCTTCAACTGCTTTATGGGTCAGGACTCCGTCTGACGGAGCTCGGCCGTTTAAGAGTGAAAGATGTCGATCTTGCCTCGGATCTTATATTTGTAAGGGGGAGCAAGGGGGACAAGGACAGAACAACGATATTGCCTCAGACAGTAAAAGACAAACTAAAGTTACACCTTGATGAAGTCAAAATACTGCATGACAAGGACCTTGTAGAAGGACACGGGGAAGTCTACCTTCCGGATGCCCTGGAACGGAAATATCCAAATGCCCCAAAAGAATGGGGCTGGCAGTATTTCTTTCCACCATGAAAGCTCTCCGTTGACCCAAGGAGTGGGAGGATAAGGCGCCATCATATCAGTGAAAAGGCGATTCAGAATGCTGTTAAAGAAGGTGTGAAAAAGGCAGGCATTGTGAAACAGGCCTCGGTGCATACCCTAAGACACAGCTTTGCGACACATCTTCTAATGAATGGCGTGAATATCAGGGAGATACAGAATTTACTGGGCCATAAGCATGTTGAGACCACCATGATTTACACCCATGTCTTAAGAGATGTGACCAGCGTTCCAAGAAGCCCCCTTGACAATCTTTACAACAAAAAGCCGCTTTAACCATGATATTTCTTCCCTGGTTCAGTGGGCGTTTAGGCATGAAAAAAAAGAGTTTAACCATTTCGGGACTCCTTTTTATCCTTCTTTTGACTCATGCAGAAATATATGCTGAGGGCTTCAAGCGGGCCCTTCCAGGGAAAATCTTCTCATTTCCCCAGGACCACTTCTCTCATCCCGAATTCAAAACCGAATGGTGGTACTATTCTGGTCATCTCCAATCCCAGGACCGGGATAAGAAATCTTATGGTTACCAACTTACCTTTTTTAGAACAGGTTTAAGGAGGGAGACAAAAAACCAAAAATCGAAATGGTCAATTCAAAGCCTCTATTTCGCCCATTTTGCTCTCACGGACGAATCGAAGAAGAGGTTCGAATATCGTGAAAAGATCAGCCGAGGAAGTTTGGGGGAGGCAGGGGCTTCTTCTTACACGAAAGATGAAAAGACTTTCCGCGTCTGGATCGAAGACTGGTTTCTGGAGGGAAAGGGACCATCGATGGAAACGCAACTCCTCAAGGCCGGCGATAAGGAATTCGGAATTGAGCTGATGCTCATGCCAGAAAAAAAACCAGTGATCCACGGCCAAAATGGGATCAGTCAGAAGGGAGAAGGGGAAGGATATGCGTCGCATTATTACTCCATTTCCCGCCTAAAAACGGAGGGGAAGATCCTCCAAAAAAAGGAAGAGGTTCCCGTGGAAGGAATCAGTTGGATGGATCATGAATTTGGTTCCAGCCAACTCCGCGAATATCAAGTTGGATGGGATTGGTTCAGCATCCAATTGAATAATGGAATCGATCTAATGTTCTACCAGATCCGACAGCAGGACGGAAAAATCGATCCCTATTCGAGCGGAACGATCATCTTCCCCGACGGGAATCATCAGCACCTCTCTCTGAAAGATTTTCAGATTGAGGTTCTGAACAACTGGAAGAGTCAAAAGAGTGGAGCGACCTACCCCGCCAGATGGCGTGTCAAGGTTCCCCATCACCAAATCGATATGTTGCTGACCCCAACGGTCAAGGATCAGGAATTGATTACCAAAGAATCGACACGAGTCACGTACTGGGAGGGCAGTGTAAAGGTTGAAGGGATAGATCAGGGCAACCCCATTAAAGGAATGGGTTATGTCGAATTAACGGGATATGCCAAACCCTTTTCCAAAGGAATTTAACTCCGTTTGTGATCTCCTCTCACCCCCTGCCTACTGGCAGCCACTCTCTCCCCGGTGGATAACCAACTCCCCGACTGAATTGGGTGTTTGTGCGAACTTGAAGCGGATGTTCACCCCTGATGAAAGAGAGATGAAAGGGCCTTAGTGAACGTATTTTAAGGCATTCTACGTTGTTCCGGTAGTTTTTTTCTGGTGACTACACGCACCTCCCGATGAGGTAAAACCATAGGCATTCGAACATCCAACGCCTTCAACAGTTCCCGCGATTTTTCGCGAGGCCTTGGAATCTTTAGACAGGAACCATGATCTTTAACTTTTATCTCCATCGAACAAAGGGTGGATAACTGTTTGAGCCCCTCTTCGACCGTCATATCAAGAGCTGCCCAAGCCTCACGTAATTTGCGTATAATCAGATACGCCAGCATCACCACCAACACGTGTCCCCGCGTACTTTTCTCCGATCGTACAAAGACAGGCCGAACTTCCAAGATTGCCGTCTTGCAGTCACGAAACGCCCTTTCAACCTCTGCTAAATCCTTATATCGATCATGAATGAGTTGCTTGTCTGCCACTTCCTTGGCAAGATCCGTCTTAATCACATAGCAACCATCCAAAACCGTTTCCTCTTTGAGCACAGTCTCGTCTTGCTCCAGGCTTAATTGTCTATCCTGTACTTTCACGCTCAGCCATTTCTCATGACGAAGCAACTTAATCTTGCTTCTTACTTTCTCTACGGCAGTGGAGACTTTGGCTCTCGGATGCTCCGATAAATAATCGTTCCTCTCACGAACGAATTCCTCTAGGGTGCGCCGCTTGGACAAACGACTCTTCTCCATCTCCTCCACCCGTACCGGATTCCGTCTTAAGATATAGCGAATCCCCACCTCCTCCACTTCACACACCTTCTCATCAAATAATCCAAATTGGATGAGCCCTCTCTTCATGAGCCCCTCAATCTGCGGTTTCGTGATCGCCGTAATATAGTGAAACCCTTCTGGAAGATGCTCGATCTGAGTACTTTTGATCATTCCTCGATCCCCGACAAAGGTCACTTCCCGACATCCCAACCCCTCCGCCACTTTCCTCACCTGGGAAGCAAAGGTGCGCATATCCTGCGTGTTGCCCGAAAACACCTCTACGGCTACGGGATCTCCGCACTCATCACACAATAAACCAATCACCATCTGCTTCTTCCCTTTTTTCCCATCTCGACTGTATCCATATTCACCAAAATAATTCTTCTCCCCCTCCAGATAACTACTGGTCACATCATAAAGAAAAAGCTGTGGCTTCGTCTTGCCTCGCCGGGATAAAAAAAGCCGCTGCTCAATCCTCTCCTGATGATCGGCCAACCAGGTTAAATTATCGTACAGATCATTCTCATCAAATCCCCGCCTGATCTCTAACACGTCGCAAGCCGCATGCATCTGTGCCAATCGAACGGCTGAAAGTCTTGACCCCTGATCGATCACTCGGGCAATTACCTGCCAAAAGGCGAGCGTGCCCTCACCATCAGTCCCTAACGCCTTCTCAATACCTAAGTCTTTACCAATCTGAAACACGGCCCAGACGGCTCCCACCGAAAGCCCCTCTTGAAGTTCAACCGACTCCTTGATCGATCCCAAAACCGTTAGGTCCCCCTTATGCTTTAAGGCAAGCTTGATGGAAGCGATCTCCCCTGACGTGCAATGCGAGAGGTTGGCGATGGTGCGTTTTCTGACCTTCTTGCCTTCTCGATAAGATTCCCGCAGAAGGATGGATCGGTAAATCTTTTTACCTGTTTTCGGGGCCGATTGGTTCTCCACAATATGCATAACTACAATATACCTCAATTAATCCCTACTTTCAAGCATCATTTTACTAGTATACCCAAATAATTAGTGACTACATATCAGAGCAAAAAAATATATAATTGCAACGATTTTCAATAGTTATAAAAAATATAGGGGTGAACATCCGTTGAAGAGTAAAGCTTCATTTGCCGGAGAGTATCAGAATGAACCTTTGAGGACTCCTTCCTCTATTCGTGATTTTCAAATTTCACCTCACCATGCAGCATTTCAACTGGAAATCAACGAAATAAAGATGTTATGGAGTTGAGAGTAGAGTTACCCTTTGTCCTCAGAGCTAATGTACCGCTCAAAGTGGAGCATTGGGTCATGTGGCTTTTATCGTCGAGGAAGTATGACTGTCAAGAATCGGATTTCGGCGGAGTGGAAAGTTCACTCTCTGCCGCAGATTTTGTCTGTCATCCAAGATATGAAAGAGAGGCGGATGCTTTCTGCTCATCATTGCATGGGCACAAGAAGTTTAAAATGGAAAGGAATTCCAGAAGAAAGGAGATCGATGATGGAATATAGGGGAAGGTTATTGAGATGGTTTATGCTTGCACTCTTTACTTCAATGATTCTACTTCCTCCTCTTTTTGCCTTTGCTGGAGGAGTGAATCATGAACCCCTCGGGGCGGAAGCCTTCTTGGCAGGGATCTTACCTCCACCAGGTTTTTATATCAAGGAATACCTCAACTATTATACCGCCGACAAGTTAAAAAATGATAGGGGTCGAACCTTGGACCTTGCGAGGGGTGGCGCCGAATTAGATAAACTCGACGTCCATGCCTCCGCCACACGATTCCTTTATATCTCCCCACTAAAGGTTATAGGTGGATCTGTGGGAGCACAGATGATTGTCCCCTGGGCAAGGGCCAGCATGAAATTGGACGCATCAACACCGGGGGGTCCTTTAGAGATGGGTGAGCATCGAAATGCATTAGGGGATATCACCTTCGGTCCTAACTTATCATGGCATTCCGAAAATGGTTTATTTCATGCCGCAAGCGGCTTGGATATCACTGTTCCAACCGGTCCATGGAATAGAAGAAATTTAGTTAATATTGGAAAAAATGATTGGAGCTTTTCGCCTGTTTTTGCAGCCACAGGTTTTTTGCCTTGGCACCCAAATCTCTCAGCAGGGATAAAAATGGATTATAGTTTCAACACGAGAAATGACGATTTCATTATTAGTCCTTCAACGGCTGCCAAAATGGGAAATGCCGGTTTAACTGGTCTAAAAACTCACCTTACGCCCGGACAAGAATTTCACTTTGATTACGGCATCGAGTATGCCCTCACCAAAACGGGTGCTGCACATCAATTTAGGGTCGGGGCATTTGGATATTTCTATCAACAAACCACAGATGATAAGACGGCTGAAGCAAGGGTGAATCATGATTTGGGCAGGGTCTTTGCCGTTGGCCCTGGGGTGTGGTGGACTTACAAAAAATGGGTGGTCGAAGCCCACACCGCTTTCGAAACTGCAGTGAGAAACAGGCCTGAGGGGATAAATACTTATTTGACTATTATCCGAGCCCTGTAGACCAGAAATTTGGCTTTTGCAATGAAGATTGGGATGATATTCTCTTCCTTCTTTCTTCCCTCTCCTGCTCTCATATGAGCGTATGAGCGCGTGAGGGCGAGGTCTTTAGTCTTAATCTTTTGGAAATGTCAAAAGGCACGAGTCCCATTTCGATCCCCTACTGGTAGCCGTCTCTCTCCCTGGCGGCCAACTAACTTCCCAGCTGAATTGGGTGTTTGTGCGAACCTGAAATGTAAGGCTTCATTTGCCAAAGAGTATCAGAAGAAACCGTTGATGGCTCCTTTCCTGAAGTCGTGATTTCTAAAAATCCTCCTTTCATACAACCTTTCAAGTCATAATGCTCAAAAGATAATTTTCACAATCTCATTTTTAGTATTTACAGGTCCCGATGAAAGGTGTAGACTCGTTCCTGAAGTCCACAACTGGACATTTTGGTAAAACATACATGATTTGAATCGGTAATCATCGTTGCTACTTTTTCTTGACATACAACTCCCTCCTTTATATTGTTAATTCATCCAACTCCAACCATGATCTATACGCACGTGCTGAATCGTGGCGAGAAGATGAGGGACAACGGGAAAAGGAGGTACACAATGGGAGACAAAGGCAAGAAGGATAAGGACAAGGTTCGGAAACAGAAGATAAACAAACAGGAACAAAAGGCAAAAGGGAAGCTATCGAAGCAACCGAGAAGAATCCCTTGACAAAAAGCATGCTGAGGTGTCCGCCTCACCCATACGGTCAACATGGTCGTATCCCTTGATGGATAGGCAGTGGCGGACGGTGCCACCTCGGTGAGCTTTTCGGGGAGACAGGGCTTCGAACGCGTGAACAGCACAATTCATGACGAAGTCCGATGCCTGATCACGGACGTTTCTTCAGTGAGGAAACATCATTCAAATTGTTGTGGATAAAGAGAAATGCAACCGCGATGGGATTCAACACCCCTTTGTGGATTACGCAGAAAAAGCCTTTAGAACCAATTTTTTAAGAGAAAGATTCAGTGAAAAACGGAGAGAAAGAAGTCAAACCTCGTTACGGGACTGTGAATTTTGAAAGAAGAAAATATCCCAGATTTAATGTTGACTTGCCGATAGAATATTACCGAATCGACTCATCCGTCAGTCATGCTGGGCGAGGTCTCAATATCAGCGAGGGTGGGGTGCTGATTTATTTCCCCGAACAGATGGATGTAAGTCAATATCTAAGGTTGAAACTCTTTCTTCCTTTAGGTTCTGAATTGAATACCATTGAAGTGTTGGCTGAGGTGGTTTGGATGGACATTCATTTGGGTGAAAGCTGGGGAGATTATCGGTGTGGAGTAAAATTTATTGATATCTCTCCAGAGGATGTGACTAAGTTGAAAACTTTTTTAAGGAGCCTTTCGGGATAAATTACTTTTCATAAAGAACCGGAGGATGCGCAACATTTGGAGGTCTATGAACCAAGGAATGAGAGGAGGAGGATTATGGGGAAAATTATTGTTATTCATCACAGCCAGCAGTATGGGAATACTAAGATTCTTGCGGAAGCACTTGCGGAGGGGGCTCGGGAAGCTGGGGCTGAAGTTAACCTTATTAACACAAACGAGAGACGGGTAACCCTAGAAGAATTTTTGTCCACCGATGCGGTTGCGATCGGCACCCCTGACTATTTCTCATACGTCGCGGGCACCATTAAGACCTTTTTTGATGATATCTACCTGTGGGATCAGGCAGGAAAGCCTGTCAAAGGAAAACCAGCTGCACTTTTTTTCTCCTGTGGTGGTGGCGGGAAAGTGCGGCAGCCTTTCGAATCCCTTGCCCAGCGCTTCTTCCAGCAGGTGGGGGAGACCGTAGGAAGTGAACGTCCCATTACCGACGAAGCGAAGAAAAAGTGCCTTGGGCTAGGCAACGAACTTGTGAGAACCCTAAGTAATAGGACTTCCAAAAAATAAACTTCATTCATAAGCTATAAAATAGGTAGAGACTCGTTTCCCTCCCCCGTAAGGCGAAAAGGAATAAATGGACAGCAAGATTGAAAGCAAGTGGAATTTTCTGCTTCAGTGTAGGCCAGACGTATGGGGCATGATAGGAAATACTAAGTTGTATAATCAGAAATGAAAATTGTTGGGGGGATAATCTGATCCGATCCTGATTATTTAAATTTCCATCCTTGGCTTTCAACTTCTTTTTGCACTTCTTCAATCCGCCATCGAGTGAGAATGTCAATCTCATCATAATACTGAATATCTTTGTCACCAATTGTCTGGTTACAGTTGAGGTCGCAAGAACCTTCTTTGAGAGTACATATTGAATTCTTGTAGAATTTGCAGAAAGCCATAGGTAAACCTCCTTTGTCCTTTGTAGAGAATTAAGCAATAATTATACCAGATTTGAAATTGATAAATGCAAAGGGATTTAAGGGATTTAATTGAATATTGGATTATTAAGATGTTCAAAAATGGGATTTTCCTTACAAAATTGTACGCTATTGAACATATAATCATTCTTATAGAAGTAGGGGGGCTTTTCTATTGAATTTGAATCAGAGAATACTGTTGGACATCTTGCCAATTGAACAATGAAGACCTTAATTTCTTAGGATCAATCGTTCCAGCAATGTTTCTGAATACTCACTTTCAATTGGAAATTAACAATCTTTACTGTAGGCTAATCCTCACACCTTGTAGGTGTAACTGACAATATAATCTCTCCGGTCGTCTGTCTTAGACCGATAAACATCGCCCTTCTTGAAACATTGGGAGAAGCAGGAAGATTGGATGGCCTCCAAAATTGAATTTGATCTCATGCCGGGGCGTGAAAGACCGGATGATTATGGTTAATTTTCCTTTTTGAGCTCCTTCATCATTCTTGGGATGAAGAGGGAAAAGACAAACAGGCCTACGGAGAACAAAACCTTAAACGAAAGAAGCCGAGCCCAGTCACCACTGGCCCAAACCTCTTTGAGGATGCTGACAAAAAAAGTTAAAATAAAAGTCCCCACAATGATGCCCAATCCAGTGCCAAAAAAATAGTCCCAGAACCTGACCTTCGTCAGGCCCATGCCAAAATTCAGGGGGGTAAAAGGGAAATAAACCAGGCGCAAATAGAGCACGGTAGCAAACCCTTTCCATTCAATGGCATCATCGTATTTTCTCAGGCGATCTCCGATCACGGAAGCTGCAAATTCTCTGCCCAAGGTTCGCCCAATCCAGAAGGCAGCGCTGGACCCAGCCATGGCACCCACCCAGACATATAAAAACCCCCAGTAAGCGCCGAAAATGGCAGCCCCCAACGCAGTCAGCAGGGTACCTGGCACGAACACACAGACTCCCACTGTATACACGAGCACAAAGAAGAGAGGAGCCCAAAAACCCGTCCCCTGCAGGTAGGCCTCAAGAGCTTTTCGTGTGAAAAATTCTCTGACCGGAGTCAACCGGACAACATAAATTGCCACAATGATGAAGGAAACAAACAGAAGAGCTTTTATCACTCCTCTCTTACGGCTTTTGATGGGTGGTGACATAACCTGTTCCATCTTTTTTCCATCATCTTGATCAAGCAAATTTTCCCCCTGGAGATGTGGAGGCGCTGTGAAAAGGAAGTGATTCTGCTCTGCTTTGATTCAAACCAATGCCCCACCACAGGATGAGCCACATCCGGCAGTGCAAGCAAAGCAATGTTCTCCGGTGACCACCCGCCTCATTTTTAGATCCTTCGGTCTGAAAGACTGGATATGGCCAGGAGCTCCGTGATCCACAGGAAGGCCAAGGGCCAGATTGAAGTCGCAGTCGTAAAGAGTCCCATCCCATCCCATCCCACGCTGATTTGATGGCGACACATCAACCCATTCACGGTTTTTGGATTAAAAGATTCCCGGAGAAGGTCTAAGTAACCTTTCTCCTCATTTTCCCGAGCCAGTTCCATACGAAAGCGTCCCAGAGGCATATTGGTAATGGTGAGAAGGTGGGTAAATGTAATCCCGAAGTGGCGGCCCAGTTCACGCCTGTAGTCTTCCTCAAGAACGGACTGTGGCGGTGGCAGGAATGGCCCTCCAGGATTGTAGACAAGATTCAGAGGCAAAGTGGCCTCCCAGCCGTAGCCCAGGGCGTTCAATCGTTTGATTGCCTCGATGCTTTTTCCATAGACCCCCTCCCCCCGCTGTGCACGGACGTTCTCTTCCAGGTAACACGGCAGGGAAGCGACGAGCCGAACCTGGTGTTCCCGGAAGAAACCCGGCATCTCTTCCATTCCATGTTCAAGGAGAACAGTGAGGTTCGTTCGCACCTGGACGCGGTGACCCTCTTGAGAGAGAATCTTTACAAAACGGTGGAAATGGGGATTGAGCTCTGGGGCTCCCCCTGTCAGATCAACAAGCTGACAACATGCTCCCCTGGCAGCCTCTAAGACCCACTCCATGGTACGCCATTCCATCATCTCTTTTCGTTGAGGAGAGGATTCCAAGTGGCAGTGGTTGCATCGCTGATTGCACCGGAGTCCAAGATTGACTTGAAGGATTTCGATTTCTCGGCTTTGCAACTCTTTATAACCGAGTGTGGCGATCTTTTTCTCAAAATTGTTCATCCTTACTCCTTCTCCCCTTATCAATCTGATTGGTATTTTTAATATCGTTCGATTTCCAGTCGTCGTCAAGATATTCGACGGTGTGATGGGGTGAAACCGCCCCTCATTCATTTAAGAGTTCCACTGCCCGGTAAGCCGTCCCAAGAAGAGCTGCATTGTCATTCATGATGACTTTGACAGGAATTTGAGCAACCATCTCAGATAGCCGTCCCTTGTCTTTGAAAGCCTCCATAAAAGTCCCGTCCTTAAGCTTCCAGATGATCTTTGGTGCAATCCCACCTCCAATATAGATTCCCCCTACAGCCATGACCTGGAGGGCGAGGTTTCCGGCAGCCGCACCGTAAACGGACGCAAACAGATCCAGCGCCTTCACACAGATTCTGTTCTTCTTTAGTTGAGCCGTCTCAGCAATCACCGCAGCAGGATCTTCCTGTCTCATTTTTTTAGAGAGCCATGCTGGCTCCGTACCGAATTTTTTTGAATCCCTCAGGAACTGGTAGATATGAAGAAGACCGTTTCCTGAAAGGACTCGTTCATAACTAACATGCCCGAAGCGATCAAAGAGGTACTGGAGGAGTTCAATCTCTAAATCGTTTCTCGGACCGAATTCAACATGTCCTCCCTCAGAGGGGCATGGCCTATGCTCCTTCCCATCCCAAAAAAGAACCGCCTCCCCAAGACCTGTCCCGGCTGAAATGAGTGCGGCGTTTGCCTTTTTTGCCTTACCGGTGTTAAGGGTTTCAAAGTCCTTCTTTTTCAACATAAAAATCCCATAAGCATTGGCCACCAGGTCATTGATGATCTCCACCTTCCCGATCGATAACTCTTTTTGAATGGTTCGAATGTCGATCCGCCATCGAAGGTTAGTGGTTTTTATGATTCCATTCGTCACTGGCCCGGCTATACCCAAGCAACCTGAAGCGATCTTCTCCTGCCCTCGAAGAAATTCCCTGAGGATCATCTCCAAACTCGGGTAGTCTTCGCTACGAAAAGTCCTTTCAACAGTCAAACGACATTGTTGATGTTCAAAACGAAAAAGCCCAAGGCGAGATTTTGTCCCACCGATATCTCCCGTTAGTACAATTTGGGTCCCCTTTGCTCTCACCCCTCTCCCAGCCATGATCGCATCCCCAAAAGTATCGTTATTGTTTGATCCGTTTCAATTTTCCGGCTGCCTTTTGATCTATCAACCATGTCACAGATCCGTGAACAGGACTGATCAATCCTGCAGGATATCGTTTCCTTTCTTCTCCGTCTCCTAAGACCTCAGATACGGTCTTCGCCTTTGAATCACCGGCTACAAGAAAGAGCACTTGAGCGGCATTGTTCAGAACGGGAACGGTGAGGGTAATTCTGTTTCGGTTGGGTTTCTCCAGGTAAACCGGGACAGCAATCCGGATTGTTTCCTGCAGCGCCTTCGAACCTGGAAAAAGTGAGGCGGTATGTCCATCTTCTCCCATTCCGAGGATAATGAGGTCAAACATTGGGAATCCCGATATACCGAAGAACATCTTGATCTCCTCCTCATAATCCCCGGCTGCCTTGTCAGGGTCTTCTTCACCTCTGATCCGGTGTATATTCCCATCCGATATGGAAACCTTCGATAAAAGCATATCAAAAGCGGTCTTAAAATTGCTCTCCTCATCTTCCTTGGGCACACAGCGCTCATCCGCCCAGAAGAAGTGAACATGTTGCCAATCCACTTGATCACGATAAGACTCGGCCCTCAGAAGCGTGTATAATCTTCTCGGGGTAGATCCTCCTGAAATCGCCACTGCAAATCTATTTTTTGCTGCAATCGAACTTCTTGAGGCATTCACAAAAAAGGAGGCGGCCTGATGACTGATGGCTTCCAGATCAGAAAGCACTTCAACCAGCGAATGGGACTTCTCCGTCACAATGCTCTCCACTTGCGGCCATCTTTCTCGATCAATCGTTCTGCCTCCTCTGGCCCTGATGAGCCCGCAGCATAATTGGGGAATTGATCGATGGATATCGCAGACTCAAGTCTCTCGATGACAGGAGTGAGTAAAGACCATGTCTGTTCAACTCCATCTTCTCTGATAAACAACAATTGGTCATCGTGCATGCAATTCAGCAATACCCACTCATAGGCATCCATTAACACGCCCCTCTGATAAGAAAAGTCCATTGAGACGGACGTCAAACACACTTCTGAGCCTGGTTTTTTAGTCTGAAGAATGAGGTTCATGCCTTCATCCGGGTGCACCCGGAGCACTAATGTATTCGGTTCTATCGGTTCGCTTAAGGTATTTGAGAACATCAAGTATGGAACAGGCCTGAAGTGTACCGAAATCTCTGTCTTCCGCCTTGCAAGCCTTTTCCCTGAACGGAGATAGAATGGTACCCCGTTCCATCGCCAGTTATCAATCAGTACCTTCATGGCCGCGAAGGTGGATGTTGCCGATTTTTCAGAAACTCCTGCCTCTTCTCTATAACCAAGAACCGGTTTCTTATCTATCTCACCTCTTCCATATTGTCCTATGGCAACATATTCGTTCAGCTTGTCTAACGGATATGGCCTGATCGAATGAAACACTTTCACCCTTTCGTCCCTCACGGGTTCCGCCGCGAAGGTGACCGGAGGTTCCATCGCGGTCAGGGCAAGGAGCTGAAACATATGATTCTGGAACATATCTCTTAAAACACCCGCTTCTTCATAGTATCCAGCCCTTTGTTCAATACCCAGCGTCTCGGAAACAGTAATCTGGACATGGTCGATATACCTTCGGTTCCACAATGGTTCGAAGATAGAGTTTGCAAATCTGAGCATGAGGATATTCTGAACCGTCTCCAAAGCCAGAAAGTGGTCAATCCGGTAGACCTGGTTTTCTTGAAAAGAGTTTTTTAGAATACGGTTGAGTCTCTCGGCTGAATCGAGGTCCTGCCCAAAGGGCTTTTCGATGACGACATGAGTATAGCCCTCACCCTCCTTCGAAAGGCCTGTAGCTCCCAGATTTAGAATGACATTTTCATAAAGGGTAGGAGGAATGGCTAAATAAAAGATTCGATTCCCCTCCGTCTGGTATTTCTTCTCGAGTTGAGAAAGTATCTCTTTAAGAGACTTCACATAGGATTCCTGCATGGCATAATCAATTGGCGAATAATAGATCTTATTGACAAGTTTATTCCAAGAGGATTGATCGAAATCTTTTGAAAATGCCTCTTTCACCGTTGAAAGCATCTTCTCACGGAAGTGGTCCGTAGTTATTTCTGTACGGCTCGTACCAAGAATGAAAAATTTTTCTGGAAGTAACCCGTTTTTTTGAAGTTGGTAGAGAGAAGGAATGATCTTCCTTTTTGTAAGATCTCCCGAAGCACCGAAGATGATCAGAGCGCATGGATTCGGAATTTCGGCTGCGCAAGGGCCCGTTGTCCGGTACACTGGTCTGGTCTTCATTGGAGCATCGGTTTCTTCGATCTTTTCGTCATCCTTTGAGTCCATTCTCTCACCTTAATAAAAATGAATCCCTTTTCTTAGCAATTTCCTTTAATAGGGAGAAGAAGGAATCTGAAAAAAGCTCAACTCCCTCTCGCTCCAATTGTTCCGTCACATCGTGGATGTCTATGCCGATGGATTTCAGTTCCTGGAATAATCTTTCTGCCTCTTCAAGGTGATCGCCGATGGTGATCCTCACCTGACCATGGTCCCTAAAGGCCTTGATGGTTGTTTCAGTCATGGTGTTGATGCTCTCCGGTCCGATCAACTCCTCAACATATTTGATATCGCTATAGGCCGGGTTTTTGGTCCCGGTGCTGCCCCACAATATTCTCTGGACACGACCTCCCTTTTCTTTCAATGCGAGGAAACGGCTGCCAGAAAAAATCTGTTTATATTTTTTGTAGGCAATCTTTGCATTGGCCACAGCTGCCTTCCCCAGAAGGCCTGCAATTTTATCTCTTTCACCCTTTGAACCGCTGGAAGAAAGGCGGTTTCCGAGGAGTTTATCGGTGAGGGTATCCACCCTGCTCACAAAGAAACTTGCCACAGAGGCGATTTCATGGATGGGCTGACCTCTGCTCATTCTCCTTTCCAGCCCTTTGAGATAAGCCTCCGTAACTTTCTCATAGCGCTCGATGGAGAACAAAAGAGTGATATTTACATTTACTCCTTCGCCGATGAGCCGCTCAATCGCAGGAAGTCCTTGTTTCGTGGCGGGAACTTTCACCAGGATATTTCTCTTCCCTATGGCTGAAAAGAGGCGTTTGGCCTCTCCAATCGTCGCATCCGTCTCATAGGCAAGGTCAGGAGACACCTCAATGCTGATAAACCCATCCAGACCATTGGTTGCCCGGTAGACTGGCCATAACATGTCTGCCGCTGCCGAAATATCTTCAAAGGCCAGGCCGAGGAAAAGTTCCTTTTCGTCCTTGGTCCCTTGATCCAGCATACTTCGTAAAGATGCGTCGTAATCGGGGCTCCCTGAAATGGCTTTCTGAAAAATGGTTGGATTGGACGTGATCCCGCTCAAACCATCTTCATCGATGAAACGTCTTAGTTCGCCCGAGCTGATCAGTTTTCTGCTCAGGTTGTCGAGCCAGACACTCTGCCCGAGTTCTTTGAGATCGATTAATGGATTTTTATTCATCATCACCCTCCTCATGACTCTTTTTTCTTCCCTTGAAGAACTCCCTCTCTATTTGGCCGATCTTGGCCAATCTTCGGCGATGCCTTTCAGCCCCTGAAAACGAAGCGGATAACCAAACCCTGACGATCTCTTTGGCCAGTTCAGGTCCGATCACCCTTGCGCCAAGGCAAAGGACATTGAGATCATCATCCTCAACACCCTGGTGGGCCGAGAAGGTATCATGGCAGATGGCGGCCCGTATGCCCGGAAACTTATTGGCAGCCGCACAGGCTCCCACCCCACTTCCGCAGATCAGGATTCCTCTTTCCACCTTTTGGCTTAGGATCTCCATGGCCACTGCTCTGGCGTAATCGGGATAATCCACGGGTTCTTCGCTTTGAGTGCCAAGATCCACAATATCGTGTCCAAGTCCTTTTAAAGACTCCACAACAAGCACCTTCAAATGAAATCCAGCATGGTCTGCAGCGACTGTAATCACCATTCTCATTTCCCTTTCTTTCTCGCTAAAAGAGTCTTTACCCTGTCCAGCATATTTTCAGATGTAAAACCAAACTCTTTTAAGAGTATCTTTCCCGGAGCCGAGGCTCCAAAATGATCGATCCCTATTGTCTCTCCTTCCGATCCCACATATTTGTGCCAGCCATGGGTTGAGCCTGCTTCAATAGATACCCTCGTTGCGATTTCCGGTGGCAGAACTTCATGACGATAGTTCTCTGACTGCTGTTCAAACAGCTCCCAAGAAGGCATATTCACAACACGGGCCTTTATACCCTCTGCGAGAAGCTTCTCATGAACATCCAGTGCGAGATGGACCTCTGAACCAGTCGCGATAAGAATGACCTCCGGTTTGCCAAAAGGTAAATCAGCCAATATATAGGCTCCTCTTCGAAGCCCGATCGCTGGATGAAATCTGTTCCTATCGATCACCGGAACAATCTGTCTTGTCAGTATGATTGCGACAGGTCCTTCTTTGTATTCAATTGCCATTCTCCATGCCTCGGCCGTTTCGTTCGCATCAGCGGGCCTGATAACGGTCAGGCCTGGCATTGCCCTCAGGCTGGCGAGATGTTCGACAGGCTGATGGGTGGGGCCATCCTCCCCAAGGGCAATTGAGTCATGGGTGAAAATATAGATCACATGGAGTCGCATTAAAGCGGCTAACCTGATCGAAGGTCTCATGTAATCTGAAAAAATGAGAAAGGTGCTCCCAAAAGGGATTAACCCCCCATGAAGAGCTATTCCATTCAAGATGCTTCCCATGGCATGCTCGCGCACCCCAAAAGCGATGTTGACTCCTCCATATCCCCAAGGCCCGGATACGGAGCCTTGAACGGACTCATCACCAGATCCGGGGCACTGAAAATTGCCCTTACCCTTCAATGCAGTATTTGTTGAAGGATTTAAATCCGCCGAACCCCCAATCAAAAAAGGAAGATGTGAGCCGATTGCATTGATCGCCTGACCACCCGCAGAGCGCGTCGCAATCCCCTTCGCATCCGGAGGAAAAACAGGGATATCTCCGTCCCAGTTTTCTGGAAGGATTGAACTCATCCACTGATCCCACTCGATCCCGAGGTCTGGGTAGGCCTTTCCGTATGACTCCAGGTTTGTCTTCCATTCTGCTTCAAACTGTGCCCCTCTGTTGAGGGTCTTTCTGAATTGAACGAGAGCCTCATCCGGTATATAGAACGTTGGCTCGAGGGGCCATCCGAGATTTTTCTTTGTGGCAATCACCTCCTCCGGACCCAGGGGAGAACCATGCGCCTCAAAGGTATCTTGTTTATGAGGGCTGCCGTAACCGATATGGGTCCTTACCGAAATGAGAGAAGGACGGGACGTTTCATTTCGGGCTGCCGTGATCGCCTTTGAAATAGCCTCAATATCGTTTCCGTCCTCGACAGACTGCACGTGCCAGCCATAGGCCTCGAAACGCCTGCAGACATCCTCCGTAAAATGAAGTCCAATTTCTCCAGCGAGGGTAATATGGTTATTGTCATAAAGGTAAATCAGCTTACCCAATTTAAGGTGTCCAGCTAAGGATGCAGCCTCAGAAGCAACCCCTTCCATCAAATCCCCGTCGCTCACGATCGAATAGGTATAGTGACCAACGATCTCATATCCCGGACGGTTAATTTTTGCAGCGAGAAAACGCTCAGCCATGGCCATGCCAACACCGTTTCCAAATCCCTGACCCAGAGGGCCCGTCGTGCATTCAACCCCCGGTGTTTCTCCATACTCAGGGTGCCCTGGGGTCTTACTTCCCCATTGCCTGAATCGTTTCAATTCTTCGATGGACAAATCATAGCCTGTGAGATGCAAAAGAGAATAAAGAAGTGCTGAGCCGTGGCCAGCTGAGAGGACGAAACGGTCACGGTCAGGCCATTGGGGATGACTGGGATGATGCCTGAGAAATCTTGTCCAGAGGACATAGGCCATGGGCGCTGCGCCCATTGGCAGTCCGGGATGACCCGAGTTTGCCTGCTGGACCATGTCAACGGACAACATCCTGATCGTGTTGATACAGAGTTCATCCAAGTTCTTCATTTCGCTATTCTGCTGCTCCTTCGATGCAATAGTAAAAATCTGTCAGATCATATTTGTCCCAGATATCGCACGTACCACAATGACAGCCCGATTTCGGTTTCGGGGAATTGCTTTTGCCTCTCGCGCAGAATAATATCTCTCCTTTAATACCGGTAATACCGGGATAAGTCGGGCAGCCTCCACAGAATTTAATGCAGCCACTTGGGTCATTAACATTTCATAGGCATAATCAAGGTGGAGGCCCCAGTCTCTTGTGACCCAATCGAACTTGCCATCGACCCAGATGCCCATTCTAAACTTATGTCCCTCCGTATGATTTTCTTTCCCAACAAAGGGATAGTAAATATCTCTCAGGCAGTAATCCTGATCAAAGGTGATCAACAAGGTCCCATTTCCTACGGGGATGTCACGGGGCATACGTTATCGACCTTAAGGAATGCTATCTCTCCGGCCATGAAGCTTTCCCTAAAAACATCAAACATCAAAGATGATCTTCCCTCCCTCAGGAGGCAGTTTTAAAATTGACGAAACTTAGAGTTCCACTTGCTACTTGACAATGATAACGCAATTTTGGGTTCCGAATTCGTTCGGAACGCAACCAGAACAGGAAGGGGCATTCTCCCAGCTGCCATCAGCAAAGAGGCGATACTCATATCTTCCCGGCTTCAGGGAAAGGGTTGTCTTCCATACCCCGTTCTTGTCTTTTTTCATTGGGCTCCCATGGGTATCCCAATTATTAAACTCTCCGGCTAAGTAAACCTCTTTTGCTTCCGGCGACGGATATTCGAATTGAACCTTTCTTGTCACGGCCTTCGCGTCTGCCTTACTCTGTTTTGCTCCCGTCTTTCTTACCATAACACTTACCTCCCACTTGCATGACTGATTGCATAGGATGTTATAATGACCATCCTCCCCGATTATATAATGGTCCTTGCAAGATTATTATAATTTTGACCCAAATAGCTCCATTTTTGAATGGGGTGAAATTAGTATTTACTGCCGGAAAAGACTGTATTTCTATCCGAGGGAAGCACTTTTCCCTGCTCCCGCTCAACCCACGGCAATCATGACACATTTTGATCAATTTTGGTATCAAACAGAGAATCAATGGATGATTTCAAAGAAAGGAGTCCGAGGAAATGAGAACCGAGGATGAGTTGAAGGACTGGCGCTGGAATCAAAACTCTGCCTGACCCTGAACAACCTCTGGCTTTGCAGCTTTCATCCGGGTCATGATCGCTTCAAAACTCTCTTTGATGACGACTGGGGAGTAACTGGACTCTCCCCTTAGAGGAGACTGGGCAAAAGTAGAAATCGACACAATAATCAATAAGAGAGTTGCAGTTGCCAATCCAAAGTATTTTGCTGTCTTTGACATTTTTCTTTACCTCCTTTTTATGTTGGAAACCTGCCGAACGCCCGCTACTACCACAGGAAGAAATTGAGATCTTCAAGAAAGTGCAGATTGGATCTTAAAGAGCGGGTATTCACTATCCTCTTTAGCCGGGAATAAATCCGATATGGATCGTCCCAAGACGCTGGTTTAAATCCTTCTCCAGATCAGGTGGAAGAGGCTTCATCGCCTCGCCATCAAATTTTAGCGGAAAGTCTAAAGTCTTCAGCTCATTTCCCCTTCTGTCCAAGATAGCCACATTAAGATTCAGTTCTTCTGCCGATAAATTGTCAGTGGAACCAGTTGTGGAAAAGGCGAAATATCCGGTAAACCCTTTTTCCATCCCCTTCTTGAGGTACGTAGAGTCTGGCCCACTAAAGCGTGTCCCTCCGTCCTGTTCGATATGAAACACGATCCTTGACATGTTACCTTCCGGATCGCTGATAGAGAGATAAATCTTCCAGACGCCTCCCTGACGAATGCTTTCTTGAGCATATGCAAAGTGAACGATTACTGAGCTTCCCTTTGCCTGAGCATAGGAATCTGAGCCCGAGAAGATCATGCCGAGAAAGGTGACTTAGATCGATATGAATATAAGAACTCTCTTCCCCATGGGTCTCTCCTTTCATAGAATATGGAAATCATGATGAGGCCTTAGTTGCCTGAAACCAAGGACTGGCCCCCTCCATTACAAACATTTTCATTCAGTATATTTTCGAAGTAAATAAGGTGAACACTGTATTTTACGAGAAGGAAGACTGTATTTTGAGCCTGTCTTCCCCATATTCCATTTCCAGCAACATTTCTCCAGTCCAAATCAATCTATCCTATTGACTCCAATTGAAATGTTGTATCCAGGGACAAGATTCAAAAATCACGACTTTAAGGAAGAAGTCAATGAGGCAACCGTCCAATTTGTCGGGGGTGGTTTTGGACTCTCTAAAGCCGAGGATATCTTGCCAATACAACCCATCGAGAGGAAAGAGGAAATGTTTCTATTTGGTCTTTAAACCCGCAGGTTTTTGGGTTTAGAAAAACGCAACGTCCATAGCAGCTATTCACACCCCTCGGACCGCCCTTTTTATTAAGTCCAGCTACCCTTAACCGTGCCGAAATTTGCCCCGGCAGAAAGTCAATGCCCTCGCCGTGGAATAACAAACCGGAAATATCCTGTCCTCAGGAGAGAGGCTTTCGTGGTGGATATGATCATGATGCCGTTTGGCAATCTGTTCAGGCATGAAGGCCATCTCCGATTCCTTCCCTGACTTGGGTTCCTTTAAAACCAGCTTTCTGTCTGAGACGTCCGAGACCTTAATTTTTAACGATTCTCCAGTTCTCAACCCGCATCGGGCCTGAAGTTCTACCATCAGCCTATCCCTGAGGGTCTGGGTGTTATAGATCAACTCCTCTACGATCTCCCTGTCCAAAATTCTTCGGACCACCTGTTTAGGAGTCTTAAAGGCTTTAGAGAGAAGAGGGGCATTACAGGGATTTCTCAGGTTCAAATTGCACTTTTCGATGAGGAAGTTGCAGAAGGCCTTCAACTGGGCATATCTCAGTCGCCGTGTGGATCTGGAATGATCCCCTGTAAATGCCTCCAAGGATTGGAAAATCTCATCTCATCCAATAGAATCGAAGGACCGTCCGCCAAAACAAGACTTCAAATCTTTGGAGAAGGGGTTGGTAGCTTCGAACAGTTCTTACCTTCAGGTTGGATTGTCGATGATAACCGAATAAAGTGATAGCTTCTTTTAAGATCATGGTAATGCCTCCTTTCTGGTCTTTGGAGTATGTTCACCTCCAATTTAGAGAATTTTGAGCCATGATCAAAGGAACAATCCTGAAAGCAGGGGGAATCCAAAGTTGCAAGAAGATCATCATAGACCCATCGCAAAGGCGAGATGAATGATAATGAGGCCTGATCATAAATGGCTGTTTTTAAAAAGGGATTAAAGAGGTAGGGTAAAAGGGCTCATCACGGAGCGGGTCAGCAATGAGCCCACTATCCATTGAAAATTGCACCTGCTACCATTTACTCCCCCATAGTCCGAAGAGTTCGTGATTAGCGATTGGAATGGTGAATTATGGAAGTTAACTGGCCCGACCGCAAACGGCCGGGTCCAGGTCTTTAGCTAATATTTTATAGTCAGATCACCAAACCACTGTCTGCCAGGCGCCTTGTAGTAGGAAAAATAGTCCTTATTAAATATATTGTTGACCGCAAATGAAGCGATCCCCGAAACCCCGAACATAGTCAGCTTGTACGACAGCTTCGCGTCTGCAACGAAGTAAGGATCATACGAGCCGTAGACGTGATTGACCGTATCCCGGTTAAGATCGTCATTGTATCGTTTGCTCACGTATTTGCCTACGAGTCTTGCGCTGAAGGGGCCCATGGCCCATTCCCCTCCGATGTTAAGCATCTCCTTCGGCATGAGGGTTAGCTGCTTGCCTTCGGACCCTGGGTTGATACTGTTTTTTACGACCTTTTCAGCAATATTATGAGTATAGTTGGCAAATAACCGTAAACCGAAATCAAACTTTTGTTCAGCCCCAAGTTCGACCCCCTTGATTTGTGCCTTGCCTACGTTAATATACTGCTGGTTTGTTGCATCAATGGTTTTCCTATAGACCAGATCGTCTACATAGTTTTCAAAATAGGTGGCCTTGACCAAGACTCCCTTCCCCAGACCCTGCTCTGCACCGATATCCCACGACCAGCTTGTCTCAGGTTTTAGATTGGGATTTCCATGGTAGGTGACCCCATAATAGCTCCATGTCCTGAAGAGATTATAAAGGGTTGGGGCCCCAAAGGCTTTTCCAACGGAGGTCCGCAGCACAGTCCCCTCGAAAAGGTTATAGACCAGAGCCCCTTTGGGGCTGAAAGAGGAGGCAGTTCTCGAATTATAATCCTGCGGATAACCTGAAAGGCCGACACTATTTGCAAAACCGTCGAATACCCTCCACCAGTCCTCTCTGAAACCGATATAGGCTATAAGGTTATTGAGGATCGGGATCTCATCCTGTGCAAAGAAGGCAAAGTTCATATCCTTTCCTCCCGACTCATAAGTGAGCTTGGTGGTGGAGTTTTCTTCTTTCCAGTCAGTGAGGTAATGCTCCTTTGTATTGGCCGAATCGTATCGATACGAGCCACCCCAGGTGAGGACGTGTTTGCCCACGATGGGCAGCAAGATGGGTACCGTGAACTGCAGGTCGGCATTATAGTTGATGGATGGAGTCGACGATAGGGTGCCGGGTCCTCCGAAGCGCGTGGTCGCCGAAGTCGAGCCGGGCGTGATGTACCAGTTATCCTCCATCTGATCGCAGCCCAGAAGGAGCTTTACCTTGATGTCTGAGAACTTGGTTTCGTACCCAAGATTGAAGATGTTCTGTGTCTTACCCCCATTCCCCGAAAGGAAGCTTGACTCCTTTACGGTGCCATAGCTAAATATCGACTTGCCGGAAGCATTCAGCAGATAAGTGTCCGGATCACCGTAGTTATAACCGTTTTCGGTTCTCAAATAGGAGAACCTCAATTTAGATGTTTCCGTAAAATTGTATTCGGCTTTCGCCGTCACGTTGTAGTCAAACCATCCATTCTTACCCGTATCGCCGATCAGATAGCGGCGCAGGCCCTGGCTAGTTGTTGTCGGCGACCATCCGCGAATGTCTGCCGGTGGCTGGAGGCTTTGGACATTGAAATTCGTTGCGTAGCCAGCCGTCGATCTGTACCCGGCGCTCACAAAGAAGCTTAGATCCTTGAGTTTATCCCCGTAAGAACCATAGGTCCTCCAATAATTGTCTGATCCGTAGCTTCCCTCCAGGGTAACTTCCCTCTTCTGGGGCATCTTGGTCAGAATATTCACAACCCCACCCATTGCATAGCTTCCATAGAGGCTCGAAAAAGGGCCCCTGACGACCTCGATGCGCTCCACATCCTCCGGTGCAAAACCTGCAAAGGTAACAGTCCCGTCGTATGCACTGTTAAGGGTCATGCCGTCCAGCAGGATCAGCGTTCTCTGCTGCCCCGGAATACCCCTTAACGTCACACTGGAATTCGTATCCATGAGGCCCTTGCCGCGCCTATCAAAGACGCCCGGCAGATCGTCCAGTGCCTCGTCAACAGTCTGGGTATTGCGCATTTCGATTTCTTGCTTTGTCACTACGCTGGTGGAAGCCGGCGCCATCGTCACCTCTTTTTCGGTTCTTGTCGCGGTCACCACAATCTCTTCAAGCGTTGTTTCTTTTTGCACCTCTTCCGCCAACCCCGTGGAGATGCATAGAATCAAACCGAAAATGATCGCTATAAACGTCCTTGTCACTTGTCTCATAAAAACCCTCCTCAAAGTTCTTTTATCACCCCATTTCTTGTGGTAAAATAAAAAAAAGGGGGCATTGCCTATCGGGATGCTTCCCTGCGGGCGGGGTGTGCTATTCGTTTGAGCCGACGGTCACGCCCCGTCCCGAAATACAACCTGTTATTCCTTTACTCTTCCCTCTGTTTCCTCCTTTCCGTCACGATACTGAACTTATTGACATCTGAAAGTCTCATTTTGTCGATTACGTTCAGCGTGAATCTCACCCTCTCTGCCCATGCGCCTTTATCCGAATGATCAAGATTCAGCCTCCTTAATCAGTTTTATTTCTAACCATCCCTCTTCCACCAGCACATCATCACTTGGGCCGTATCTTTCATCCAGAGATGGCCGTCCTGAAGAACGACCCTTTCCTTTAAATCACGGATTTCATCAGATTGAAGGGATCGTCCCTTTTTGGAGGTCCAGTGTTCCACTGATTCATTCAGATGATGATAGGCGCAAGAGCTGTCCACCTCATAGGATTTTGTAAAGATCATGGTATAATTCCCATACTGCCATTTCACCCGAATATCTGGCGGCCGAACCTCCGAGATGAGAAAGAAGTTTTCCGGTCTTGCCCGGAATACCTTTTCGAGGGCTTCTTTAAAACCGATCTGCGTCAGATGGAGGGTATTACACGCAAGGATGAGGTCATAATCTAAGAATTCATAACAGGGGGCCTCTTCCCATATCCGCTCATCGACAGCCAATCCGTCAATCCTTTTTTTGAAGGCTTCTTGATACAGCAGGTTTCTCATGCCGATGGAGGGTTCAAGGGCTGTCACCTCACAGCCTCTTACATAAAGAGGAATGGAGAGGATACCGTTCCCTGCGCCGATATCGAGAACCCTCCAACCCCGCTCGGTCATGGCCAGGAGAACCTCGATAATCCTTTGGTGATACTGGGTATGCTCCATCCAGAGCTTGTACCATCTCGCGTAGCCATCCCAGAACCTAACAGTTGCCACCCGCTTACATACAGCCGCTCCCATAGATTCCTCTGAAATTTGATTTTCTTCCTTCGGGAAGATTTAGACCGACTTCTTGACGGGGGTTTTTGAGGGAACTAAAAAAGCATATTCTTAGTGAGTTCTTTAAATAAAAAAACCACGAATGGTCTCGCTTCAGCGAGACACAAACCTTCGTGGTTTTGATTTCGATAAAATAAAAAAGCCACGAGAGCAGGTCTTCAGACCCAAACCTTCGTGGCATTGAATTTAGATCTTTCTATAAACAATTCATTCTTTTTTGTCAAGAAAAATATTTTGACAAATCCGACAAAGAAAAGTTATATTGACATCAGCCACGAAGGCAGAAGGGTCCGGAGACCTTCCCCTTCGTGGTTTTCTTTTTGGAGCAAACATAGAAACAGTCAAGGGAGTTGCAAGCGTCACGCAACCAAATCAGGAACAGCAAGTATGAGGAGTTTCTCAATTATTTTGCACCCCCGCGCATTGCTATGATATCCGCCCGATGGAGGTTCTAGCATGAATATTCACCGCATCACCCACAATCCCAAGACCGGCTCCTGTTCCCTTTATTTCATCGGCTGCAATTTCCGCTGCCTCGGCTGTTACTGGAAGAAGATTTACGGAAAAGTTAACCTCAAAAGGGTCAAGCGCCTAGATCTCAATGAAGTCCTCACGTTCCTTGAGCCTGTGCGTCCTCGAAGTGTATCGATCCTTAGTGGAGAGGCGAGGCCTGGACCGGTCTTCAACCGCCTGCCCGCGGCCTTGAGAGAGGCCTTCGGCTGCGAGGTGAGACTGATCACCAACGGCTACATACTCCCTGATCTTGATGGTGTCACCCACGTGGCCATGTCGATCAAGGCCCTCGATGACAGGCTCCACAGGAGGTATACCGGCAAGTCGAACCAGCAGTGCCTCCAGCACTTCAGGGAGATCCACACGGCTGGTGTCGGCCTCTCGGCCTCATCCGTCTATATCCCCAGCATGATCGACAGCGAAGAGATCGAAGGGATTGCAAGGTTCGTGGCTTCTGTCAACCAGGACATCCCCTACCGGATCATCGGCTACATGAAGGTGGACGGGCTCGACATCAGGGAACCGTCTTATCAAGAAGTCGAACAGGTGGCGTCGCTTGCGGGCAGGCACTTACGGAATGTCACCTTCTCCCGTTCCTCGGGTGAGGACTACAGCGGGGTTATCGACCTCTTTACCAATAGTCTACGACGATGCTAAAGATCCGCAACCTCGCGTATTCGTATCCGGGCTCGCCGGAGCCTGTCCTCATCAATGTGAACCTCGATGTGGGGCAGGGCGAGTTAGCCCTTATAAAGGGAGAATCAGGCACCGGCAAATCCACGCTCCTTTTCTGCATCAATGGGCTCATCCCCCATGTAATCGAAGGCACGCTGTCGGGTGATGTTGAAATAGACGGGGTGAAACCCATGGATGTTACCGTCGGTGAGATGTCCAGAACTGTCGGCACGGTCTTCCAGAACCCCGACAACCAGATCTTCATGCTCCGTGTTGGGGAAGATGTAGCCTTCGGTTGCGAAAATCTAGGCCTCCCCTCCCAGCATGTAAAAGAGCGGGTAGATGGGGCTCTTCGAGAACTCGACCTGACGGAACTGCAAGACCGGGAGACATCCAGGCTCTCGGGTGGGCAGAGGCAGAGGCTTGCCATCGCCGGCGCCTATGCGATGCGGCCGAAAGTATTCCTCTTCGATGAGCCGACAACCGACCTCGACGAGAAAGGTAGGAGAGAGTTCTTCGACATGCTCGGGAAACTGAAACAGGAGGGTCATACTATCCTTATTGCTGACCATGATGGTGAAGATCTTCCCTTTTCTCCTGACAAGGTCCTGCTCCTGGAAAGGCATGGACACCAAGAGGATCGGGGTGGGGAGATGCCCAAGCCGGCGGACTGGATGGAAACCTCCCGCACCCGCACCCATCCTGATCGAGGGGGAGGGATTCTGGAGAGGCATCACACAACATGTCAACAAGTCCTAAAGCTCGATGATGTCACGTACGAGGTAAAAGACCGGAGTTTCGCCCTTCACGATATTTCGCTCGCCGTCATGAGAGGGGAGATGGTGGCGGTCGTGGGCGACAATGGATCGGGCAAGACCACGCTGTTTCGAATAATCCTTGGGCTTGCAAAGCCGCAACAGGGGTCAGTATCCCTCCTGGGGCACGAGAATCCTTATCTTGATTCACTGGCGGGCAAGGTCGGCTACCTGTTCCAAAACCCCGACGAGCAGATTTTCGCCGATACGGTCGAAGCGGAGTTGCTCCTCGGACGGGAACGGGGGGCATCAAACACGCTTATAGAACCACTGTTACGCTACATGGGGCTTGTCCATCAACGCTCAGTACATCCCCACTGCCTCTCCCGGGGCGAGCGGAAAAAAGTGGCTTTTCTCTCAATATTAAGGCCCGAGGTCGAGGTCCTCCTGTTAGATGAACCAACAACCGGCCTCGACGAGGGAAACTGGGCAAAGCTCATGGACCTTGCGAAGGCCCTGAGCGAACACGGGACGACCATTATCTTCTCCTCCCACAATATGAGAGCCATCAGGCGCTATGGGAAGAGAATTGTCGCCTTAGAGAAGGGCAGGATAGCCGCCGATGAAAAGCGCGGGTAGGTCATTACTCAGCCGGGTTCATCCCCTCGCCAAGATCGGCTACAGCCTTGTCATCTCGGCCTTGATTGTCATCCTCAACCGGCCAGCCCACCTCCTCGTCCTGGCCGTCTTAACCCTGACGGTGCTTCTCTTCGCCGGGGTCCGTGCTCAGCGGTTCAGGGCTCTTTTTCTGGTCATACTCTCGATCGTCATCTCAACAATGATTTCCCAGGCCTTTTTCTACTATTTCGAACCCCGCACGGTCCTCATGACGATTGTGCCGAAGCAGTTTCCCTGCATAGGCAGGATTACGGGGGGCGTCCACCTCTACAAGGAGGGGCTCACTTACGGTCTCGTCCAGTCATTGCGCCTTATCTCGGGGACCCTTGTAGCGACCGCTATCGTTGCATCGACTCACCCTTCCGAAATCCTTTTGTCTCTCAAAAGGATAAGGATCCCCCGCGAACTCGGTCTGATCCTCCTTGTCAGCCTGCGGTTCATGCCTCAGCTTCTGGAAGAGATGAGGAGGATACTCCTGGGGCTACGATTGAGGGGGATTAGGACAAGGGGAATAATCAACGCCTTCAAGGCCCTTCGTCTGTTGCTCCAGCCCCTTGTCATAAACTCCCTGCGGCAGGCCCGCCTCCTAGCCCTTGCCGCCGAGGTGCGTGGATTCTCTGTAACCCGAACCACCTCTGTATCCCGTTCCAAGAGCTTGTTCCAGAAGTTCACGACCACCGACCTTGTCGTGATCGCCTTCTTCATCAGCCTCCTCTATCTTGCGGCACTGCCCTTTAAGATGGGCCTGAGTAGAATTCCCTTCATCCAGGCCTTCTTTTTCTCGGTCCCGTTCACCTGCGTTCTTTTCACCGGCATTCGGTTGATACCGAAATCCGGAACGGCCTCTTTGATTATCATCGGGAATAGTCTTCTTGGCCAGATGATATCGAGGGGTGTAAATCCCCTCTGGTGGCCGTACGCGATGATCGAATCGCTGTTTTTGGAGACTTTTTTTCTGATAGCCCGCGATTACGTTCGAACTCCTTGGGGTGCAACTGCCGCTGGGGCCTTGCGGGGGCTCGTTGTCTACCTCTACTTCTATCTCGTCTCCGCACCCTTCATATGGCACAAGTTTTACGCCGCCTGGTTTGTGACGATCCAGGCGAGCCAGGGCGTTGTGGGTTCGGCTCTGGGCGGCTTCCTCGGTTACCGGATCGGAAGAGCGGTTGAAAAGGCATACAGTCACACTTTTCTTTAGGCTCAGGTCTTACCCGGCGTTACGCGTTCTTCTCCTGGGCATATTCATGGTTTTTCAACTTGTGCCCCGGATGATTGCACTCATGGGACGATATGGAAAAATAGGGTTGATGCGAAGGCCAAAAAAAGTGACTGGGAAAAGGCTTATGAAGCTATGAAGCTAGTGGCGATGATGCAATTTGCAAAGAAACTCGTCTATGGGCTCTCCGGTGGGGAACAACAAAGAATTGCATTAGCAAGAGCATTGGCCCAAGAACCCTTGCTTCTGCTTCTCGACGAACCCGCCACTTATTTGGGTAACGAATCCCGCTCTGAGATTACGGACAACCTTCATTCGATCCGTCAAGAAAAGAAATTAACACCGTTCCTGGTTTCTCATGATTTCCATCGGGTAAAACATCTGAGTGAAATGGTTTACTAAATGAGAGATGGGAAAACTTCTTTGACCGAAGGAAAAACATGAAATGTAAATACATCCAGATTATTAATTTCCCCGGAGCAGAAAATACACTGACTCTGGAGGATGTCTTCGAATATAATTGAATGCGGATCATTAAAGCTTTTCATTAAGATTGGAGTGAAAAACCCTATTGGGGATGGAATTGAAAGAATGGTGCGATTACAAGACCGAAGTGAACAATTACGTCTTTTGAACGATTCGTCTTTCCCTAATCATGACCGATTATTGAGAACAGGGGTTATCTCACTACTCTTTCATCTTGTTCTTCTGAGCTTCCTGGTTCTCGGCCTAAGACCGTTGCACACAAAAGGTGAGTCAGTCGTCTATCGAGTTACTCTTCGAACTGTACCACCTCAGACCGACTCCAGTCCCAGTGCTGCTCACACGCCTATGCCTGTAAAAACTCACATCAAAAAAGAAAAAACCAAAAGGGAACAAGAGATAAAGCAGAAGGAAGATGTTTTTGAAAAGAAAGACCTGGATTCGGAGATTCATCCTTCGGCCCCGATTCTAACATCTAAAATTCCTTTGGAAGAACAAAAACACGTTTCCCTTTCCCAGAAGAAAGAAGAAGCACCCATTCCCTTGCCGATAGGTGAGTTATTGCCTTCGGATACGGATTCGAACATTAAGATAAAAGATAATCTCCCCGTCCTCCTATCTTTTGTCCATCCTGGGGAACAGAATCAGAACATCATCTCCAGGGCAGGTACGGGGGAAGGATCGGGCCAAGGAGGTTTCGGTAGTGGAGGTTCTGGAGACGGTTCAGGAACAGGACGAGGGGGTTCTGGTGGTGCTGGGTGGGGAGACGGATCCGGACAAGGGGGTTTTGGTTTGAGGGGATCCGGGAAAAGAGCGGGGATTGGCCAGGGTGGTTCCAGCGGGGGAGGGTCTGGAGACAGTTTGGGGCTGGGACGTGGCGGTTCTGGCTTGGGAGGTTCAGGAAATTATGGGACTGGTATGCCTCACCCTAGATACGCTGAAAATCCAAAACCTATCTATCCACTGGAGGCCCGAGAGAAAGGATACAAGGGAGAAGTTCTCTTGAGAGTGGAGGTTCTTTCGAATGGGGGGGTAGGAAAGGTCGAGGTGAAAGGTTCCTCCGGCTATCAGATACTTGACCAATCTGCTCTCTCGGCAGTGAAGAAATGGAAATTCATTCCTGGTCAAAAAGGGGGAGTTGCTATCCCGGTCTGGGTAAACATCCCGATTAAGTTTGAGCTCCTATGAAACCCTTCCCGGCCACACTATCCTCCCGATTCGGTTACAGAACCTATTTCACCGGTCGGGCCATTGCCCTATTGAGTATGGTCATGCAGCTCTCTGTCATGGTCAGGGTCAATAAGGGATCAGTCCAGTATGTTGGGGGGTGATTTTGGCCCCTTAAAGGCGAGAGTATCTTGCCAAGACGGAAAGTCGCTCAGAAGGGTGGAGAATGGTAGATATGATTTTCAGATAATAACTTTTCAGGACCTGAAAAACGCCCCAGCGATGGCAGCTATTGCCCCCGCCGATGTTTCATTTGCAAAAGAGATCCTATTCCTTTTTGATTTTATCTCTATATGCGCAACGAAAGGAGATACATTGCAACAAGAATATTCGACCCCGTACGATACATGGGTCCGAGTTTGAATGCTAAAAAGTGGGAAAGGGAACGTCCGCTCCCTTCCCCGTTCTTACTTCTATGGTACGTTCAGTTCCGTGCCTGCTCTATTTTTTCTTCAACTCCATGGGCTTATCGTGGCATGTTGTCTTGACGTCACACTCGACCCCGCAGGTTTTACTGTCGCATGCTTTTGTCACTTTAAGCTCCACTGTACAATCCTTGCTCTTACAAATGAGGATATCACCTTCCTTGACTTTCATAGGCTTACCTCCTTTAAGTTAGAATAAGGAAACACTGTAAAAAAAAATACCATAGGCGGGGCAAAAGGAAGCATCTCAAGAAATATCGAATACAATGGGAACCGGATGCTTTGATTCGCATGGATATTTAGCCACCACTTTCAGGTTTAGCAGCTCCCAGTGAGCGGACAGCTCTCACGAAGCCTCTGGTACCCTCCCTTGCAAAGTATACCCTCGAGACCTCTTTCCCATCAGAGGGGTGATAGTTGAATGGGATCAAGGCCGTGGGGTCGGATGACCAATAGAGATCAAAATGGGCATGGGCATCGCGGGAATGTCTCGGCATCATCAATTCGACGATCACTGCGGTATCTCGTTCGTCAGGTTTGGGCAGACGCCAATCAGTATAGCCACCCACTCGTAGAGTCTTACAGTACTTTTGCGCCTCCTCGAATGTAACCTCCTTTCCATTATCGCCCTTCTGCCACATTATTTCCCGCCTCGTGTCCGTAACCGTGCCGTCTCCGTTATCCACAAACCTTTCCTCTGCGGCGATAACGAACGACTTGTGATGAGGTGGGAGGTAGATTCGAATCTCCTTCTGTTCCGCTGACTCAGCCACATATGGCTGGCTGAGAAGCGGCAGGACGGAGACTATGAACATGAGCGAGAATCGCAACGCATTTAGCATCTCGGTATCCCCCTTTCTTATCTAAGCCTTGCGAGATTCCCGTGAGCTACCGGGGAGAAGTTTTGCGATAACCCAGGCTGCCCCGTAGAGCATGCCAAGGAGGACGACATCCGTAGGGCCAACGGGCAAATCGCATTGATACGCAATCCAGAAACCCAGGAACGCGACCGCGCCACCGACCAGTGAGGCCAGCACCGTGAACTGGCGCATATTGCGCGCGAACAAGTGCGCCGTCAGCGCGGGAATCAGCAAAAATCCGAACGCGATCAGCGGACCGACACTGAGCACTGCCATCGAGACAGTCAGTCCGATCAGTATATAGAGCAGCACGTCCCAGAAAACGACGTTCTTCCTAAGTGTAATTGCCATTTCCCTGTCGAACGAAACCAGGAGCAACTCTTTGTGAAACAGCCCTAACGCTGCGAGGACGAGCGTGAGCGCTGCTGCCGTCAGCGCGAGATCGAAATTGGAGATGGTAATGACCTCACCTTTCAACATATCGAGCCAGCCGATCTCGCCATAAGGGTTTTTTGACAGCAACAAAATGCTCAACGCGGCGGCCACGACGTATGCAGTGCCGAGTCGGCCTTCGGGCTGGCCGCGTCCGCGTCGTTCCAGAAACGCCAGCACCAGGATCGCGGCCAGCGAGAATGTCATCGAGCCGACGAAGGCGAGCGCGTGGGCGCTGTGTGAGCCATGATCACTCAGCTTGAATCCGAGCCACAGGGGAAGCGAGAGGGCAATAGCGACGCCTGTCGAGGAAATCTGTGGCAGTGCCACGCCCATGAATACCAGCCGGCGCATCACCAGAAACACACCGACGAGCGGGCAGGCGAAACCGACGAGCACGCTGGTATAAACCGAATTACGCAGGAGAAAATCAGGAGAGAGAATCTGACGTAACGTTTCCATATCAGCCGATCCCCATTTCAAACATCTCCGCCATCCGTTCGCGCGTAAGCAGTTCGTCCGTGGCGCCGTGGAACACCTTGCCCTCGTGAAGCCAGATGACTTCCTGGGCGTGATGGCGCACCATCGGAAAGTCGTGCGTGACGAGCAGGACCGTGATCTTCCTTTCCTCGCGGATCTGCGAAATGAATTCCAGCACCGCATGTGTCGCTGCGTGGTCCACGCCCGCGGTCGGTTCGTCGAGCACCAGGACGTCAGGCCGCGTCGTCAGGGCGCGGGCGATGAGCACGCGTTGTTTCTGGCCACCAGAAAGTTCAGAAAACCGCTTGCGAGCAAACTCCTCAGCACTCGCGGCGCGCAGGCATTCGCGCGTGAAGGAACGTTCGATTGACGGGACAAAACGCCCTGGCCGGACGCGTCCATACGTGCCCATTAAAGCAACCTCGAACCCCGTCAGCAGATAAATCGGATCGAACTGAATGAATTGAGGCACGTAACCAAACACGAGCGGTGCGCCTGTCGCTGGGGCGGTGTCGATCTGGCCGGCGACTGGCGGAAGCAGTCCAATGAGCGTCTTAAGCAGAGTCGATTTGCCTGAGCCGTTTGCACCGAGAATGGCGGTGAAGCTGGCGCGGGCAATCGACACCGAAATCCCAGACAGCACAGGCTGACCATTGTAGCCGATGCTCAGGTTATCCAGTGTGATGAGACCTTCATTCATATGTCTTTTAAGCGGGGTCCGCCCTAACAATACACGGGCGGACCCAATCTTCCTGCGTTTATTTCCTGCCTTGTACTGCAGTAACCATTGTGTGAATGATGTAATCCATCATCTTAATGTATGTTTCCGTATTCGGCACGCCGCCCGGCATGATGGGCAGCGTTATCATTGTTGCGCTGGTCTGTTCGGCGATGCGTTTCGGCACTTTTTCGGGAAACTGCGGCTCCCGCACCACGATAGGAACATGCTCGGCCTTCATTGCGGCGATCAATTCCTGAATGTGACGTGGCGTCGGATCGATGCCGGGCCTCAGTTCAATGGTGCCAAAATAGTCCATGCCGAAGCGGTCCGCGAAGTATGGCCAATGTTCATGATAGGACACAAACTTCGCGCCCTTGACCGGTTTCGCCTCTTTCTCCCACTCGGCAATCTTGGCGTCGAGCTTGGCGAGATAAGCATCGCGGTTGCGCGTAAAATCCGCTTGATACTGCGGGGCGAACGCTACCAGCGCGTTGTAGATGTTTTCGATCGCGGTCTTCGCTAACACCGGATCGAGCATGTAGTGCGGGTTGCCGTAAGGATGAACGTCGCCTGCAGAGTGGTCGGTTGACTTAGGTACGTCGCGAGGGATGATGCCCTTCGAGCAATCCACGTAGCCGGACCTGTCTCTCTGGATACGCGGATTCTTGCTCGCTTCGATCAACGCTGGCAGAAAGGCGTGTTCGCATTCAAACCCCACCAAGATCAAGAGGTCCGCTCGATTCATCATCGGCACGAAGCTCGGTTTCATCGGAACCCCGTGCGTGTCTTCGACGCCCGTGGCCAGGCTATGAACCTCGGCCAGGTCGCCGCCGACGGCGCGAGCAAAGTCCGCCAGGTCTGTCAGCGTCGTCACGATGCGGATTTTGGCCGCATGAGCGGGCAGCACCCATGCACACGACACCCCGACAGACAGAATGATCAACAACAAACGGAACAGTTTCGATTTCATGTCCGATTCCTCCTCTCGATAATTAGCGTTCCTGCCACCCATGCGCGTGTGACCCGATGATCCACGACCATTGCAGGTAAATGGCATCATCGTCGCGCAGGCTGGAGACCTCATTGTGGGTGGTGTGCGTGTATTGAAGGCGCAGCTGACTCCAGTGGCTCATGGCCCACGTGATGAACGGAGAGTATGCGAAGGTATGGTCATGCTCGCTCTGCGGGTTCTCCATGCAGTCAAATAGGAATCCGACTTGCCACTGCCGATGGAGCTTGTAAGCGAGATACGAGTACAGGCCAAAGGAGCCAACGGAGCGGTTGAACTCGACGCTCCCCGGTTTTTTGGGATTAACAAGATAGCGGTTGTCACTGTAAAGCAGTTCCGTGCCCCAGGTGAGGCTCTGGAATTGATTGTTACGGAGTGGCCGGTAGGCGAGCACCAAGTCTCCTCCCACCACGAGGCGCCTGCGCTCATTGAACGTGCTGCCGTCAGGTTGAACAAGCGCATCGCCACGGCCCTGTGTCTTCGGATTGAACAAGCTTGAAATCCCGGTTTCGAGAGAGACATCGGGGGTCAGGTCGAAATAAGTGGACGAGCGGCCCCAAAAGTTCAGCTCTCTGAAGTGACGGAAATTGCCGACATTGTTTGGTGTATCTCCGAACTGATCGCCCACTCCCGCTGTCAGGCTCACGTAATGCGGGATCGGCAGCAGGTAGTTGATCTGTAACCCGTCTGTCTTCGATTCACCGCCGATGTAATTGTCGAGCACCAGCGGACGATTCACGAAGGGCAGTTCATGATCGTGGATGTACGACAACCGGCCGAATTCACCGAAGAACCGTCCAGCCTTAAGCGTCAGGTTCCACGGCAGTGAGGTCGTTTGGATCGCGGCCTCTTCCACCGTCGCGCTGGCTTCGCCAGTAATAGGGTCTGCAGAGGCGTTGATCACCGCATAACCCCGCGCAAACGGATCGACCGAGCCGGCAAGGTTCAGTTCGACCGAACGTTGGAAGAAGTCGAAACCACCCGGCCGGTCGCTGCCTGTCTCCTTCTTTCCCTGGCTACGATAGGAGAGGATCGTCTCACCCACGAGCCCGATGGCAGGATTGAACACGCTCAGAATGTTCTTCTTCTGCGCCTCGACCACCTGATCCACCTTCTCATTCAACTGCTGGACCTGCTGCTGCATCTGCTCGGGCGTGACCGTCTGAGTCGTCGTGGCAGCCGCGGGTGGAGCAGGAGGAAGAGTCTCCTTGGGTTGTGCTACCTTCTGTTGTTCTGAAGGCTTGACCTGTTTCATCTCAGACTTTAAATCCTCAATGAGCCTTTGCTGCTCCTTGATGGTCTCCTCCTGCTTTTTAAGTGCCTCTTCCAATAACTTGATGCGGTCCTCCAAAGTCTGGGCGAACCCACTGGAATAAAAGACAAAGGACATAATAATGGAAATAAGAATCGTTTTCATTTTGATCCCTCCATGCATTCGATACTCGATCTAAAAGACAATATTTCCCCTGGCATGCATCCCAACGAAACAAAAAAGAGAGGATGACATCACATGGTCCCGTACGCATTGAAGAGTCAATTTCCGGCCTTGTCCTTTATGCAGGAGGAGCTCGATTTGAATAGGGATGATAAGATAGGTATGAGCTGTTGAGCGTATTTTCTATGGAGATGAACGAAATATTGGAAGATAGTAGTGAAATTTGAGGAAAATCCTGAAAGACCAAATTTGGATGGTGGGAGACATAAGAGCAGATGGAACAATTGTCATGGGAGACTCCATCCTGATGATGGTGGAATGTAAGTCCCAGAATAGAGAGAAAAAAGCAAATGACCAGCAGATAGACAAGTTTTCTATTCATCAGCCTATCGAGAAGGTTTTTTTCGTTCTCGCTACCCGGCAGCAATCCCTGCAAATAAATTTTAATGCTGTTTCCTTAACGAGTGAGGTATTAATATCCCTTCTTCTGAATCTCGGCTAAGCCTTCATCGACGGTGAAGACGGCGCCACATTTTGGACATTTAATCTTTGCGTCTCTCGATACCCCAGCACACCCAAAGGAGAAAACTGTTAAAAGCGCTAATACCAAGAAAATGTTCACCCACTTCCTCATTATCTCTCACCTCCCTTCGTCAGCGAATACAACTGCTCCGTTTCCATCCGCATACAGATTGTATCCACACAGTTGTGCTTACATGGTGGTATTGTACAATAGGAGGCCCTAAAAAGTAAATACAGTGAATCCTGTATTTTTTCTGAAAAAATGCCGTATATTTTAAGTAGGGTTAAATTAATTAGGCTCTTCTTACCTGTTTTGGGGATAAATGGCCTCTTTTTTGTTGAAAAGCTGGTCCTCCCGGGTTGCGATTCTGCAAAGGTAAATCGTTGCAATCAAGAACCTTTCATCCTATAATGTGCCTAATTTTCGAGAGAGAATAAACTTCTCAATCAAACAAGGGTTCCAATTCTTCTTGAAATGGCTTGATGATATGTCGGATGGTAATTTCTCCCAATTTGGAGCAAATGAAAAACGGTCCGCGGCAATAAGTTCCGTCATCGCGGCGGTTGGGCTGACCGGTTTTAAGATCATCATCGGGCTTTCCACTGGTAGTTTGGGCATTCTTGCCGAGGCAGCTCATTCTGGCCTCGATCTCATCGCTGCAATGATGACTTTCCTGGCAGTCCGAATTTCTGGAAAGCCGGCGGACCAAAGTCACCTCTACGGTCACGGCAAGGCAGAAAATCTTTCTGCTCTCTTTGAGACATTCCTTTTGCTGGTCACCTGTTTCTGGATTATTTATGAGGCCAGCCACCGCCTCTTCTTCCATCCCGTTGATTTTAAAGTGAACCTCTGGTCTTTCGCAGTCATGATCACATCGATTGTGATAGATATCTCCCGTTCCCGTGTCCTTTATCGGGCAGCCAGGAAATACAACAGCCAGGCCCTTGAAGCAGATGCACTGCACTTTAGCACCGATATCTGGAGCTCTGGCGTGGTTATCTTGGGACTGGTCTGTGTGAAGTTGAGCGAATGGCTACCAGGCTTGGTATTCCTTCGCCAATCGGATTCGTTAGCAGCCATCATGGTCGGATTGATTGTGGTTTATGTCAGCATCCGGTTAGGTGTTCGCACGATTCAGGCATTGCTGGACACTGCCCCGGCTGGCATGGAGAAAAGAATCATCACAGCGGTGGAGGCCCTTCCGGGTGTAACGGATTGTCACAGTGTACGTCTCCGCTACTCAGGACCCCAGCTTTTTGTAGACATTCATATCCTGGTGGATGGTAGCCAAACCTTAAGAGAGGCACATGACCTGACCGAGGAAATAGAGCATACCATCCAGAAACTTATACCGAGTGCCGATGTGACGGTCCACCCTGAGCCGGATTTAGGACAAAAAGTTTCCGGATAAGCGAGGCCCCTCTGATCCATACCTAAAACCGGCATCTTTTTTCATTTTTTGAATGTGGAGAGTCTTTCATTGGGTCCATTGCAACAACTTCTGAACACATGCACTCAATCTTGCCGATCTCTTTTTTGTTGAAAACCTCTTCCTCCCGGGATATGATTTTGGGAAAGGAGCCTGGAAAGTGGACCAACTCTTCTACCCAAAATCGGTGGTTGTGATAGGGGTTTCAGAAAAACCTGACAACCTCGCCCGAGTCATTATCGGAAATCTTTTCGAATTTCAATTTCATGGAGAAATCCTTTTGGTTGGCCAAAAAGAAGGAATTCTCTTCGGGAGGGCAATCTGTACCTCCATAGAGGATCTGAAAGAAGGAATCGATGTCGCTGTCATCCTCACCCCTGCTCAAACCGTGCCGGGGATATTGGAATCCTGCGGGAGGAAAAAAATTCGCTGGGTCATCATTGAATCAGGAGGCTTTAGCGAATATTCAGAGGGAGGAGCAAAATTGGAAGAGGAGGTCCTGCGAATTGCCAGGAAATGGGGGATTCGAATCGTGGGACCGAATGGAATCGGCATCATCAACGTGGAGAACGGTTTTGTCGCCCCCTTCGTCAATCTCAAGAGGGGAGCGATCAACAGAGGGAAAGTGTCCGTTTTAGCTCAGAGCGGTGGCGTATCCGTGGCCTATTTCAACCTTCTTTCAAGCGCCAACGTGGGGATTGCGAAAATTGTAAGCATGGGAAATAAACTTGATCTCAATGAGATCGACTACCTTAAATATCTCATCCACGATCCCCAGACCGAGATCATTGGTCTCTACCTTGAGAGTCTTCAAAAAGGTAGGGAGTTGATGGAGATTGCTCGATCCACGTCCAAGCCCATCATCCTCCACAAAGCCAATATCGGGGAGGGAAGCCATCACATCGCCAAACTACACACAGCGGCTCTGGCGAACGATGATCAGGTGGTTGATGCGGCAGCGAGACAGGCGGACATCGTCAGGACAAAAGATTTTCGGTCCTTTGCCAGCACTGTGAAAATCCTCTCCCTTCCGCCGATGAAGGGAAATAACTTGGTCATTCTCTCCCGTTCTGGAGGCATTGCCATCGTCGCAGCCGACTCTGCCGAACGCTATGGCTTTCGTCTCTTTCCCTTGACCCGGAGTTTCCAAAACCGAATCCACAGTTACTTTAGAGCGAAGGTTATCCAGCCCACCAATCCTCTTGATCTCGGGGACCTTTTCGACTTTGATCTTTATACAAGAATTCTTGAGCAGGTTTTGAGAACGAGGGAGGTCGATGGAATTCTTTTCCAGCATGGAGCAGCCGGTGAAGAAAAGGAGCCATCCCGAAGATTAATTCATGCGGTAAAGGAACTCTCCTTCCACTACAAGAAGCCGGTTGCCCTTTGCTATATGACGGAGGAGGAAGAATTGGCTTACATCAAGAGGGCCTTCGACTATCCGATCTTCACAGAACCCAGTGAGGCCTTAGGTGCTCTAGCCGTTTCCAGGGAACATTATAGGAAGCAAAATATTTTAAAAGAGGAACCTCCGATTTATTCGGTGAACCTGCGTCAGGTGAAACAGGTCCTTCAGAGAGCAGGAAAAGAGAGGAGAGATCTTCTCCTTCCGGAGGCCTTCGAAGTCCTCAGGGCTTATGGTATTCCGGTTGCGGATTATCAAGTGGTTCATCGAATAGAGGACCTAAGAAAAGCAATGGAGAAATTGGATGGCCCCATTGCGCTCAAAGTCATCTCTCCAAAAATCTCACACAAATCGGATGTCGGGGGTGTCATTCTCAATATCGGACAGCTCGCAGAGGCGGAGAAGGCCTATAGGAAGATCGAGAAACTGAGTCGAGGAAATTCATCCGGCATCCTTGTCCAAAAGATGGTTTCAGGTGGAAAGGAGATCATCTTAGGGGCAAAACGGGACCCTTCTTTCGGTCCAGCGGTTCTCTTTGGATTGGGAGGAATTTATGTGGAGGTCTTCAAGGAGACTTCTCTCCGGGTGGCTCCGATCAATCGACCCGAGGCAGAGGAGATGATTTCAGAATTAAAGGCCGCCGACATTCTCAAAGGGGTTCGAGGAGAAAAGCCGTCGGATGTGAAGGCCTTGGTCGAAAATCTCCTCAGGCTCTCGCAGTTGATGATGGACTTCCCTCAAATTGAGGGGGTTGATATCAATCCTGTGAAGGTATTGCATAGGGGGGCCTTCGCCGTCGACGCCCGTATTCTCCTTAAGTCACCTTAAGCACAGCGCAGAGAACGTAGTGTATTCTATTTATTGCTTTCAGCCTTGAGCTCTCAGCTTTGAGCTCTCAGCTTTGAGCTTTCAGCTTTGAGCTTCCAGCTTTGAGCTTTCAGCCTTGAGCTTCCAGCTTATTCGCATAGTCAACATTCCGCAATCCACAATTCTGCATCAGATCCCCAGATTTTCCCCAATCAGGATGATGATCACATCGGTGCGGCTCGGTTTTTTCGCCAGGGTCACATAGATATTACAGATCCTATCCGGAGAACTGCAATCGCCGCACACCCCCGTTTCAACACAGGGGGTCTTCTTGTTGAGTCGCTTTGCATTTTGCGGAGCAGCCCACTCTCTCACTCTCTTTTCTGCGGCGTCCACATCCTTGACGATCTTATTCACCCCAGAGACAACGATCACCTTTTTGGGTCCGATGAACATCGCCCCCACGCGATTGCCCGTAGCATCCACATTAAATAGCTTTCCATCTTCTGTAACGGCATTGGTGCTCGAAAGGAAGATATCTGCGGAAAAACATTTCTGGACCAAATGATGCAGTTCTTCCTGTGTCTTGGCTTGAGTGAAAGGCCAGATGAGGTGGATGTTTCGGTTCTTTAAGGCATCCAATAATCCGATCTGACCGAGCGTCACCGATCCTCCCACTCCCACGGTGGCTCCATCCGGTATCCGTTTCATCACCTCTTCGAGTGCGGCCTTTGAATCCGGGACAAAAAGGGCTTCAAAGTTATTCTTTTTCAGTGCATTGATTGTTCGTTCCACTTGCTTTTCCCGAAAAAACCGTTCCCATTGCTCCATTATTTTCTCCTTTGCTGAATGGCTCGTTATATTAATGGCTGCTGAGATATTTTTTCATCCCATCGGAATTGGCAACCATCGTATCTTTCCCCTCCTCCCAGTCTGCAGGACAGACCAGACCATCGTGGATGCTAACAAATTGAAAAGCCTTCAGCACCCGCAGGGTTTCCGTCACTGACCGACCCACAGAAAGACTATTAATCGTGGAGTGCATAATCATCCCCTCATGGTTGATCAGGAAAAGTCCTCTCAGGGCTACACCCTCCTTCTCCAGCAAGATACCATAATCTCGGGCAGTCACCTTATTCAGGTCGGATAGCAGGGGATAGTTGAGGCTTCCGCCAAGACCTCCGTCTTCGCGCTTCGTATCGACCCAGGCCTTGTGGACATACATGGAGTCCACTGAAATGCCAAAGATTTGACAGTTGAGTTTGGCGAATTGCTCTGCTGCGGCCGAGAAGTTGAGCACTTCCGTGGGACAGACAAAGGTGAAATCAAGGGGGTAAAAAAGTAGAATCACCCATTTCCCCCTGTGGTCTGACAACTTGTATGTTTCGAATTGGCCTTTGAAATAACCTTCGAGCTCAAAACCGGGTGCAGGATGGCTGACTAAACACATGGCTAAACCTCCTTGTTTGATTATTTACTTCTTTATAACACCAAGAATCGAAAAATCAACCCCTCGACTTCCTCCGGGAAAAGAGGAAACTCCCCTTTTCTTCTTCCGGAATGAAAGACCTCATCAACACAAAAACGGACGGGATGATGTCATTAGGACTTCGCCCGCGTTGGGCTTGACGAAAATTAAAATTTGAGACCTAAGAATCTTCGAAAGAGGAATGAGGGCTACTGCCCGTATCTCGGATATGCAATGCATCGTGACCGGCTTGTCTTAAGCCCTGAGCCACCGATGGAGATAGTGCATTGTCCACAAGAAACTTCATTATCCAGTCACCAGTGGGAGTTCCCTTTCCCGCACCGCTTCAGCAGCATACCGGAGAGCTTCTTGGAGATCCTCAGGTTCAAGATCTGGATATGCATTCAGAATCTCTTTCTCTGTCATGCCATCTGCTATCATTCCTACAACAGTGGCCACTGGAATGCGTAATCCGCGGATGCAAGGGACCCCTCCCATCTGATTGGAATTAACTGTAATTCGACTGAATTTCACTTCCTTACCTCCCGAAATTCCATGTAAATCCAAATAATTTTCTATTTACGACGCTTTTTAAGCCATTATACATTAAATCCCTTGTCTTCAAAAGAGAATAAATAGAAACGATTCTATACACTGTACCTGCCTGCCGAAAGTATCTATCGTGGGGGAGGGCTACCTGTCCTCCGTAGTCCTGCAAGGCGGGGCGTAAGAGGATGCGCAATGCTGTTTTTAGTTTCAAATTCCGGATTCCCTGCCTATCGCAGGCAGGCGCACTCCGCATTCTGCAATTGAAACGGCCAACTTTTTATGGATAACAGCGGAGTCTGGAATTAAAGATATGAAATTACTCGTGCCTGACCCCAGGCATCCTGAAGGGTATCTTTTTTGTGATCTCTTTCTACTAAACCGCCTTTTTCTCGTTATCCCTTCTTCAGGCTTCAAGCAGCTCAACATCACCTATATACACCTTTTAAAAACATAGGACACTTATTGGGGGAGATCTGGATTTATAATAGGTTCGTAAATCAAGGAGATCTCAATATGGATAAATCTGACACAACACACCAAATTATTTCTGTTCTTATGAGAGAGGCCCGTCACTCCATGCATCATGAGTATTTTGAAGATGCTGCAATAAAATTACAGCGGTGCCTTCAATTGGAAGATGAACCGGAGAGGAGAGCAGCTGTTCTCAATGACCTTGGCTACTGCTTTTTAAGATTGGGATGGTTTGAGGAGGCTATAAAGGTTTATACCCAATTGCTTGAAGCCAATCCTTCGGAGAACGATTCGAGATTCTTTTTGGCAAGTGCCTATGCTTCCCTAAAATGGACAGGTGACGCTATTGAAGAATTGAGGACTATCTTAGCCTCTGATCCCAATGATGTTCTTGCCCGCCATGATCTTGGCTTATATTATCGGAATATGGGATGGATGAAAGAAGCGCTGGAGGAAATGAGGAGGGCCAGAGTTTATTCCATAATCTATGGCAATCCCGAAGAAAAAGAAATCATTGGCAGCAGCCTTGCCCACCTTGAGCATGAGATCGAAAATGGAGATGATGGTGGGATCAAGGAAATTCTTCTATTTTTTGTTTTGCTAATAACAATTATTAAAAGATCTTCTAAGACAATTCTGCCACATCTATGCAAATATCGGCCATAAACCGTTTTAGATTGATCTTTCCAATCCCAAGATACAAGATGTGATTGAATCAAGTTGTTCACGCCAAGCCATTGCAGTTCGCTTTTGGGACCACCCATTTCCTTATCTCCAATGAAATTCACAAAGACTAAATATGATTTTATTCCATTAAGATTTCTAAGAAAATGCAGATGAGCAACTCTATTCGCATACTGATAAAAAGGGGTGACCCCGCAATCCACCCCCTATTCTGTTTTATCTTGTCTTAAGGGAAGTAAACGAACTCTTGATTTCTCCTCATCCACCGAAATCAAAGCCCCTTGAAGAAGATTCTTGGCAAACTTATTGAGGATGTTGAGGAGCAAATCCTTTGCGTAGTCAGGAGAGATCTCTTGTGCCCTAATTTGGATGACGCTTGGTCCTTCGGCTTCAGTGGCAGCAAGGATTGCCCCGAAGTCGAGGTCATGGGTGAACAGCAAATACCCATTCGCTTTAGCCCATAACAGAACCTCGCGATCAGGAGCATTTAACGAGCCGATGGTTGACCAATGGGAGGCAGTATGCCCCGCTTCTTCCAACACTGACACCCATGCGGGTGAAAGGTTCATGTCGATCAGAATCTTCATGCGGTAATGATCGGGATGTCTATTTCCTCAACTCGCCATGCAGCGTATGCGAGGGCTTGATCAATATCTTCCGGCTCTAGGTATGGATATAACTTCAATACCTCACCCTTGGTCCGTCCGGCTGCAATGAGACCAACAATTGTCCCCACGGTGACACGGAGCCCCCGAATGCACGGCTTGCCGCCCATGACTTCTTGATTGAACGTGATTCGGTCTAGAGTCTTCATACTTACCTCCACATCTATCAAATAGGATAGCACGAAATGATACTGAACTCCATATCTTCTTTTGGGGAGAAACGGTATACCCAATCTCCACAATTATCATCTTCCTCCAAATGTATCCCACGCCTTTAAGACCAGGTGGCGGGTATGGTCTTCACCGAACTCCCGCTCTTCCTTATCCTTCAGGACGCGGAAGGTTTCGCCGCTAATTGACATTTGGAGGTGACCCCATCACTGACGATCCTAATGTATGTGACCATCTTGCCTTGTGAATAGTGCAGACGCGACACCGAAGCCTCTTGCACTGGTGCGAGGTGTGGAATGGTTTCCGGATATCAGGATAAATGGAATTCCCATCTGTGAAATGTTAGCAATTTCCTTTAAAGCGAAATTAATTGCTCTGTTTGACGGTCTGGAAGTTTCGAAAAGGTCCCCCGATTGTAAAACAATATCTGGTGGGTTCTTTCTGATATACTCGACGACTTGAGGGAAAGCCCGATACACATCGGCCTCTCTTAGATTGATTCCTAATTCGGGGTCTATTTTCGTAAAATCGGCGAAACCCAAATGGGTATCAGCAAAATGAATTATTCTCATATTAATCTTATGCTCATTTATTTATGGACAATGATAATTAAACAGGGCCAACTTTTGGTGAGTAGACCGGGTTCTCCGAGTGGTACAGGTTGATGTTTGTCTTCTCTGTTGCCGCCTGGTTTCCCGGCGGTGCCACACGATCTCAACCATCCAATCGTTACTCCCGGCGCCGGGTAGAAGGGGCACCAAATGGATGCCCCAACCCCCACAGAACGTAGCGTGCGGATTTCTCGCACTACGCTCTTCAGAATTTGTTTCACAGCACAGCGAGTGCTTTCATCCTCATATACGGAACAGAAAGCTTAGGCCGCTGTAACGGAAACACCTGTTTAAGGAATTGAAATCTTTCCCAGGTAATATAGCTCTTTCGGCTCCGGCTACAAAGCATCTTATGCCAGTATCTTTCGGTGAAGCGATGAATCTTGAACAAAGATTTAAAGTTTCCCCCTACTCCATAGTAGGCATAGTGGCCCCGTAAAACTTGGTTGATCTTCTCAACTTGCTCTCTTAGGGAATAATGCCTAATTTCCCGCATCAGTGACTGAATGCTTTGAACACTCCGCCGGAATCGAGACTTTTCTATCTGACGCCCCACCATAAAGTTTCCCTTACGGTTGCGCGTACAGAAATGGGTAAATCCCAGGAAATAAATCGTCTTCAGTCTCTTTCCGCCTTCCTTCGCCATACGAAGGGCAAAGCGCCCAAACTCCACCAAACGAGTCTTCTTAGGCTCTAATTCCAAAGAGAACTTTTCAAGTCTCTTCACCAACGCATCCTGAAACCGAATCGCATCCGACCGAAGTTGAAAGCATACTACAAAATCATCTATATACCTTACCAAATACGCCTCTCCTTTGAGTTGGGGCTTTATCACCTTTTCAAACCAAAGGTCCAAGACGTAATGGAGGTAGATATTGCTCAGTAATACGCTGATGGAACCCCCTTGAGGAGTCCCCGTTTCAACCGAGTGCAACTCGCCCTCTTCCAGAACGCCCGCTTTTAACCATCGCTTAATCAAACTGATTATCCTCGGGTCTCCGACTCGATGTTCAACAAACCGTAGTAACCATCCATGGTCTAAACTACCGAAGAAGTTCTTCAGGTCTGCCTCCAGTACCCAACTGACCTTCTTGCCCGCAATGATCTCATTGAGTGTGGATAGGGCATGGTGAGCACTGAGTCTCGGTCGGCCTCCAAAAGAGCAAGGTAAGAAGTCCTGTTCATAAATACATGACAGAACCACCGAACCACTCCTCTGCAAGGCTCGATCCGCCACACAAGGAACACCTAAAGGTCGCTTGGAGGTCTTCCCCGGCTTGGGGATCCAAACACGCCTTACAGGTGGGGCCTTGTAGGCTTTACGGTGGATCGACGAAAGCATCTCTTCAATCCATACCTCGAATGTCTTCTTCGCCTCCTCCACGCTAATACCATCCACCCCCGGTGCGGATTGTTTAGGAATCTTATTCAAACTCTCCCAAATCAACTCTCGGGTAATGTGATGGCACAAAGACGTGAACTTGAGTTTTGTTTCCCTCCGAGCTTTCGCTGCTATCCCTTCTAATCCCGTTCCCATGACTGAGCTTCCCCTTACTTTGAATTAAGGCTCGTACCCTCCCTTTGAATGAAGCTCATGTTTCCTTAGAAGAGTTCAAACCCTGCTGGCCGCTTCCCCATGTAACAGGCTCTCCCTGTCTCCGAGTACTATCAGCCAGTCCGACTTCCGACAAACCATCAGGCCATCCTTGCTTTGTAGGCTTGTCTGACCCTACCCCGCTCCTTCTGGGAGCTTGCCGGATCTCCCTTGTTCACATGGAATCCTTTGGTAACATGCCGTAGGTACCGACCCCGGAAGCAATCCCATATTCTCGCCAATTAACGAATATGACATTTCCGTCTTCCCCATAGAGAGATAAGGTCGACTGCTTCACAACACGATCGATTTCGGGGCTAATTGTCCTCTTCATCTTTCGATTCCGGCCTATCACCTCCCTGTCTACGCTTCGCGATGTTTGTTACCGCACACCACGCAAGACTCGGTGCTTGACTGCTGGCTAAGCTTTGTCAAGGCGGTCATCGCAGACCACAGTCTTCCATGCGCTTCAAGGCGCAACCCTCGCAGAACCGGACGTGGTGCGTTACACCATCCGGCTCCCAGCTTGAGTCCTCCACGAAGGTTGAACCTTCTGTGTCAAACGGGTCAGTCGTGTTGTCATGGTTTCTCCCGCTCTGTGTCGGCCCATGTCTCCCTGACCTGTTCTCTCAAACCGGCACCCCTTTGCTCCATCTGCATTACCAGACCTCATCGCTCTTATGGGTGCCTCCGACTTCCGACAGCCTCCGCCCTCTTCCTCGCTTCTTACACTTGTCCGAGGGTGCGCTTCCTTCTGCGCCGACTGTCGGATCTCCCTGGTTACCACGTAGTCTCCATGTAAAGCTCGACACGGCCTAAGACCCCGGGGCGGCCCCTTGCACTCGCCTCTCACGTACAAAGGACTGTTGCCTGCTGGCCCATAAACACCATCGGCCTCTCCCATGACTGTCTTATCGGGGCTCAACACCTTCACGGTCAGCATGACCTGGTACCATTGCACCTCGCTTCCTCTCCTGCCTACGCATCAAGCATCCTGTTACCAGAACACCTGCAAGGCTGGATTCCAGGCCCGTGGCTAACGGCTACCTGGGTAGGCTTCCCACCTACAAGACTACGCGGCCTTGCCAGGCCGCATCTTATGGATGACACCAAATTTTATATTCAGGATTTTCTATTATTTTATTGCTGCTTTAATGGCTCCCCAGTCCTTGCCTTTTGGCATGACAAACAGACACTGCCCCCCGCTTTTGAGCGCCCACAGTTCACCCAGGCGCCGCTTTTCTTTGGAATCATCGTTGCTCCATCGATCAGCACCTTTGTATTCAATTACCAGATAACGTCCATCTTTCAGTTTACAGACAAAGTCGGGATAAAACTTGTCGGTAGCGGTCTGAAGCCAAAATGAGAAGGTCTCCTGTCGTTCGAGGTTACGGACCCAAAATTCAACCTCCTCCATCTGATCAATGAACTGAGCACAAAGGAATTGCTCTCCTTCACCATCGAGTTCACCCACTTTGGGATAATAGTGCTTGTTAAAAGTGTCTGATGCTGGGCAATCAGATCTCCTGGGATATTGATCAGGATGAAAGGTGAAACATTTCTCTGGCGAAACAACAACCTGATCTGCATTTTCACCGAAAAGCAGTTCTTGATATATTTTGTTTCGCGCTTCATGCCGACATGCCTTGATTTTCTGTTGGGCAATCTTCCGCAATTCAAATTTCTTCCGCACAAGTTGACCCAAATTCATACCCCGGTAATCCAGCAGGTCGCTTATCATTTCCGTGAGGAAGATTTCCTTCTCCTGTGATGAAAGTTCCATAAAAAGTAAATCTCGGTCCAGCCAGTGAATGAGTTGGGCGTCTGTCCAGTTCTCAACCGTTTCAATGAGTTGCAACTGGCGGTTCAAATCAGGGATGAATTTGCTTTTGATTTTACCTTCCACTCCCACATCAATCTCGCCAAATTGACCACCTTCACCACTCAAGGCACTGAATTCCTGCGGCGTCAACTTTGCGTCAAAAGCGTTTAAATCCCATGCTCTTTCAAGGAGGTGATCTTCCTCAAAAAGCTCCAATTGTTCTGCCCGCTTAACGCATAATACAGGAATCTGAAAGGGCAAACGGCGCTCGGCTGGACTTTTATATAATTCTTCTACTTCGGTCTTATATCGCCTAACTTCGGTTATCCAGATATCCTTGACATCATGCCCCACAAACAATTTCATGACTTCGGTCTCTTCTTCCGGATAGAGCACGCCTTTGAGCGTGATAGTCTTATTCTCTTGATGAATTTCAATTTTGTCTCGCAATTCTACAGAGAGCCGGTCTGGATCGGGAACCTCGGGTAACGTTATTGTCTTGGACGGCGGAGTGCGTCGCCAAAGTTCCAGCCCAAGCGTTCCTGGCTCCGTATTAACAGGTTTAATGAAATCGTTTGCTTCCTGCCTATTGAAGCCGTTTTCAACGAGCGCGTCGATAAGATTCTGTGCTGCCTCTATAAAGTTTGGGGAAGCCACAAATGCATAAGCTCGGTTGAGCTCTGGAATCTCCTTCGGTCTGCAGTAAGGCAAACGCAAGACACGCCCAAGTATTTGCTCTACCGCACCGATAGAGCGCTGTTCAGCCACGGAGCAGAGTACATAAGCAAACGGACAATCCCAGCCCTCACGTAGAGCCTGAACGGTTATCACATATCGGATTTCACATTTCTCATCCGACAAATCCACATTTTCAAGGCCCTTGTCCTCGCCGGTCGCCCGTGCGATCTGATTCTCAGAGATGTGGTGATCTTCAATCAAGGTTTTCTCAATAACCTCCACAGTCAAGGTGTCACGTCCATGGCGATGCGGTTGTGCCTGGATCAGCATAATTGGCCGCATATAATCCCCGTTTTTCCGCCGCTCAAAATCCGCCTTCTTTTCAAGATCAACCCTTTGTGCAATCGCATCACTCAAAAGTGCCTGCCAATCAGTATGTGTCTCAAGGCGGATCGGAAGTTTAATCATGTTTTCCGCTTTCAACTCCGCTGCTGAAACACTGTGCAAGACGTTGCTGGGGTTTTTGCTGCTCGCTGGCGTAGCTGTGAATTCGATAATTGCCGACGGTCGGAACCGTGCCAGCGTGTCGAAAGAGAGTTCCGTCCGTGCGTTGTGCGCTTCGTCAACTATGACCACTGGGCGGTTAATTCGCATGACGTTTTCCAGTGAGCAGGGTACAATTCCAGTCTCGTCTCGATCCAGCTTATTGAGGATCTCTGTCGGAAGATTCTGAAAATGATGTTGGAGCGCGCCCGCGCCCTCATACACTTTGCGTCCATCTTTGTCTTCTACCCTGAAAGCCTGAAGCGTTGCTACAATGATTACTGTCGAGCCCATCAAGACGCCCTGTTGTAGGTAAAGCGCTTCACTCAAATCAATGACAGTTACCTGGCCCAGTGTACTATCCAGCGCCTGACGGTAAGCATGCTCGCGGTCCCGCAGTGCATTCAGCGTCTGGTCTTTAATGGCGTTAGACGGCACCAGCCAGAGCACGAGCGAATTTTCCCGCTTCAGGTATTCTTTGTTCGCCACTGCCACAGCATGACACCCCAGCAACGTCTTGCCGCCACCGGTCGGCAATCGTAAACAAACATAAGGAATATCGGCTAATTCTAACGGCTCTTTGATTGCGCGATAAGGAAGCCCCTGTTCCCAAAGCTCTTCAGTCACTTTGTAAAAAGCCAATGAGGCATCCTGGAGGTCGTCGCATGCTCTCAGGTAATGTCGTAGGGTCTCAAGCGCTTTTTCTTGATAGTTTTTCAGTTGCAACATCAACGTACCCTAATTTCGTATGGAATCTGTTTAAAAACGATGCTCTCCCGCTTTAACCGCGCTGGGCTGAACCGGCAAGCAGTTCCGTAAATCACTTTAGGGCCATCGTGTTTTGGTAATGCATCAAGGACCGTTTGCGTCAGCACGTTCCCACCTTCCGGTCGCTTATCCTCCAAAACCCCATTGTAAAGAAGATAAATCGCCATTCCCTTATTAATTCCTATTAATGGACTATTCCCCTTCGTTTGGGCAGAAAGTGGTTCGCCTGTTTCTGTGAAGAAAACGTGTCGGGCCAAGTCGGCAAAAGCCACTTCGGAGGTGATTCTCCCATGCTCATCGAAGCAAGTCTCCCCAGGCTTACAATATCGAAACCCTCCGCCCAGACCGCCAACCCGTGTGCCATCCGATTTTTCATAGCCGTTGCAGATCTTTTGCAGTCGTTGACCAATGATTTCCCGGCTAATTTCGGGTTCTATTTCGACTAGAATAAAATGTCGATTTCCACCGTCTCGATCATTTAACTCAATAACAGCCTGCCCTGTTGTTCCGGATCCGGCAAAGAAATCCAGCACAAGTGCAGATTTGTCCCGAACCATAGAAATTAGGTAGCTAACCAACGGGTTTAGGATAATCGAACTTAATTCCCATTTCGGCGAGTTGTTGGCTAGCTTGTTGCGTTGACCCCACTTCTCGAATAACAGTTATAACATGGCTTTGTGAAGTATCTCTTTTTTTAGCACACTCGATGGCTCCGGTTTTGGTCAATTCAAAGGTCGTCACTTGCCCCTTTGAGTCTCTTACTGGTTGGAACTGATTTCTGATGAACTCTTCACAAATGTCTTTGGAACTCCAACCGCTTAATGCGAGTGCCTCATTTTGAAGCTTGTAATTTTCGACGTTCAAATCGGTTTCATAATGAGGCCATTTATTACTTCTTGCCTTAATCAAACCTTTTTCAAAAGATGCGGGGAAATCTTTTGTTAATCTAATTCCAGAAACGGGATTTTTGGGCCCATTCTTGACAATCGTGTTCCGAATCTCTGGTTTATAAAGTTTACTGTTCCTGGGAATTGTAGGATCGATAACTGGCGGAGGCGGAAACTCTTCAAATCTCCGAGAATACGCTAATATGTATTCATGACAGTTCTTGATTTTTGCCTGGTTATCGAAATTACCTTCTGTTTGCCAAACAAAACATGCAATCCTGTTCTTTGCCTGAGGATGAGGGAAAAGTTCGTCCAACAAAGTGCGCAAGAAAGGCAATTCCGTATCATCTATCGAGACGAATATAGCTCCATCACTGGATAGAAACTGTTTTGCCAGCTGAAGCCTTGGATACATCATGCAGAGCCATTTATCATGGCGGGACAAGTCTTCCGCCTCGCCGCCAACTACTTTCCCCAGCCAAGCCCTGATTTCAGGGTTGTTCACGTTGTCGTTGTAAATCCAGCCTTCGTTGCCGGTGTTGTAAGGTGGATCAATGTAAATGCATTTTACCTGGCCGGCATAGTATGGGAGCAGAGCTTTCAACGCCAGTAGATTGTCCCCCTCAACAACGAGATTACCACTTCCAGGCTCTCCTACCGCAAGGCCCGGGACCTCCTTCAGTAGGTGAAACGGCACTTCGTTATGGTGGTTAATAACTGCTTTCTTCCCGATCCAGTCTAATGTCGGCATATTAATTGACCTTTAAATAAGAGGGATTTTGTTAAATTCTTTTATCTTGTTTTCTCTTTTAGAAATCTCACCCCTCCTCACCTTTCAACTGTTCCGGTGTGCGTTCCTGAAGCCACAACCTTTAGATACCGTCAGGTGCAAGTCGTGAGGCGTTGGTGGTAAATGCTAAAAACCGAGAACGAAGTTCTTTCTGGGCAGCTCTTAGATCTTCAAGAGATGCAATCGCTGGCATGGCATTCTCCTGTAAGGACGTGACCGTGTCCGTTATCCGTGTCCGTATACAGAACCTCGCAGAGCGCCCGCCTGCGGTATAACTCAACCTTCGGCGGGTAAACATAGCGCAGACTCTCAATCGTAAGGCGTGAGTCGAAATCATAAATCGCATAGCGCAAAGCGCATGGAGCATTGCCTTAACCCTCAATCGCAAGCCGTAAAGGGTAAGGCGTCAGGGGTAAAAAACAAAAAGCCCATTCTTTTCGAGAATAGGCTTCAATTTGACGCAAAACCAGTGCCCATATTATTCCAACCTGATAGGCAAATTTCTATATCTAGCAGAACTCTCATCAACGGTGATGACGACCCCCTCCTCTAACTCCTTCTCCATTAAGGACACGACATCAATAATACGTGCTAAAACAAGATCAGGTCTCGGATTCTCAAGGCGGAGGTTTATGAGACTTGGTTTTGCATATCCACTCAATGCCAAGAGGGTCGAAAAATCAAGATCTTGTGTGATCACGACTTTATTCTGCTTCTGAGCGTAGACAAGGATATCTAGATCCTTACTCCCTTTCTCCATAATCTCAGAGACACGAGTGATATCCCATCCCCGGGTCCTCAGCTGCTCCACGGTTAAGGGAGAAATGTTCATATTGGCGAGGAATTGAAGTTTAGCCACCCATGGCCCCCTTTAACGGAATCGGTCTCGCCTTTTCTGAGGAAAGCCAGGCTGCGTACTTTAAGGCCTGAACGACATCCTCCTCTTCAAGTTCTGGATAAGCCTTCAATATTTCTTGAGTTGTCATTCCATTGGCGACGAGTTTAAGAATAACTGAAACAGTTATCCTCATTCCCCGAATCGTAGGTTGACCAAGGCAAATATCTGGATCAATGGTTATACGATTGAGCTCTTTCATGGGTTTTATCTCCTTATTTCTATATATTTATATACACCAAATCAGAGGAAAATGAAAATACAGCCTATCGATGGGTTGTTGAATTCTTCCACTTATTTTTTCCTATCAGAATTCTCATCCACCCTCAACTTTCAATTGCTCAGGGGTGCGTTCCTGTAACCACAGCTTACCCCGGCAGAGAAGACCATTCGCTTGGGGCCGGGATGTCGCCCCCACCCAGCTTTTGAATGGCTCGACCCTTTCCCATGGGGGCTCCACACACATTCTTCCAACCTATCCTGCGCCATTTCCGTAAAGCATAGAGCATAGCGCATAGCGTAAAGGTTGCGGGCAGCCTTCAAGTCCTCAAGGGATGCAATTACTGGCATGGTTACCTCAAAATATCGCAGAGCGCCCACCTGCGGTATAACTCAACCTTCGGCGGGTAAACATCAAGCATAGCGTAAATTAACCGTCGTAAATCGTAAGGTGCAAGGGATAAAATGCATAGTGCAACTCATGTGTTCCTTCCGCTTTTTGGAGACATGTTTAACAGTCTGAGTTCACGCCGTAGTTCCGCCTGAAGTTCTGCCTCCGTTGGCAGATATAATTGATAGCGGCTGGCGAAAATCTTCTTCTGCTGGTCCGGCCCGAGGGTGTAGCGAACGACGGCGTCGTTCTTGTCCGTGCAGAGGATCAGCCCTAACGCGGGGTTCAAGTAAGCCGCTACGCGGCAGATAACTGTTTTTTGTAAGCCTTCCTAAAAATTCTTTTCAGAAGTCTATTCGATAGGCAGCATACCACTCTGTCAAGTATGATACCTCCAAACCCCTCCACAATGGAAGGGGGAATCCCTCGTTACAGAGAAAGGAGAACTATCATGAAGACAGAGTGGTATGATAGAACGATCCAAGCTCTTCAACTCAATGGCAAAGGGGAACGGACTCAGCAGGCCTACGCCCGCTCCGTTCGCATGCTCACTCAGTTCTATGGCAAATCCCCCGACCTGATCACCGAGCAGGAACTCCAGGACTACTTCCTCCACCGAAAAAACGTCGATCACTGGTCTCCCAATACCATGCGCATCTGCTATTGCGGCATACGTTTCTGCTATGAACACGTCCTCCAACGCAATTGGCACATCCTCGGAATCCTCCGAGCCCAAAATGAGCGACGACTCCCGGCCGTTCTCAGCCGTGAGGAGGTCCGAAGCATTCTTGCCCTGGTCAAAACCTTCCAGAACTATGCCTATCTTTCCACCGTCTACTCCTGTGGCCTGAGACTTCACGAAGGTCTCCACCTTGAAGTCTCCGATATCGATTCCACCCGCATGATGATCCATGTCCACCGAGGAAAGGGCGCCAAAGATCGCTACGTCCCTCTCCCACCTTCCACCCTCAGTCTGCTCCGCCGCTATTGGCTCACTCACCGCCACCCCAGCCTCCTCTTCCCGGCCCTGGGCCGAAACGGTAATGGAGCAAAGGACGCTCCGTCTCCCATGGCCAAAAGCAGCGTCCAAGGCGCCTTCCGTCGGGCCAAGGTCGCTGCAGGAATCCAAAAAAAGGGCGTCTCCGTTCACACCCTCCGACACTCCTATGCCACCCATCTTCTCGAAGCCGGGATCAACCTCCGGGTCATCCAACGATACATGGGCCATGCCCAACTCGAAACCACCATGGTCTATCTCCACCTTACTCAAAAAGGTCAGGAGGATGCCTGTCAGTTGATCAATCAGGTGATGGAGGGCCTAGACCATGACCACAATCAATGAGATCTTCCGAACCTTCGCCCCCGAGTACCTCGAACGCTACGCCAACGTCATGCCTCCTATACACCGCAAAGTCATTGATTCCATCATTGGCTGTCGCACCGAGCTCTACGGCATTGCCCTCTACCAGTGTGAAAAGTGTGGCGAGTTCCATCGGGTCTATCGCTCCTGTGGAAATCGCCATTGCCCTTCTTGTCAACACCATAAAACCCGCCAGTGGCTGGAAAAACAGATCAAACGCCAACTCCCCGGTCATCATTTCCTGCTCACCTTTACCGTCCCGGAAAATCTGCGCCGCTTCACTCGCAAAAACCAAAGGGTGGCTTACTCTGCCCTGTTCAAGGCCTCCTCCGAGGCCATCAAAAAACTCGCCCTCGACGAAAACTACATCGGCGGTGATCTCCCGGGATTCTTCGGCGTCCTCCACACCTGGGGACGAACCCTCGAGTATCACCCCCATCTCCATTACATTGTTCCCGGCGGCGCCCTCTCCACCACCGATGACCTCTGGCACCCCTCCAGGATCGACTTCTATCTCCCCGTCCAAGCTCTCTCCATCATCTTCAAAGCCAAGTTCCGCGATGAAATGAACCAAGTCGGTCTCTTCGATCAAATTCCCCAGGAAGTCTGGCAGATCGACTGGAACGTCAACTCCCAAGCCGTCGGTTCCAGCGAAGCAAGTCTCAAATACCTTGCCCCCTACGTCTTCAGAGTCGCCATCTCCAATTCTCGAATCTTAAAAGTCGTGGACCGTACTGTATTCATTCGCTACCGGAAACCTCATTGTCACCGCTTAAGAACCCTTGCTCTGGAGGTCATGGAGTTCATCCGGCGCTTTTTACAGCATGTGCTCCCAACCGGGTTTATGAAAGTCCGTTACTATGGATTCATGAATCCAAATTGTGGGGTTCCTCTTGATCACATCAGCACTTTGATCGAATTGAGCTATGGCTTCAATGTGGTTTTACCCAATACCGATCTCGAACCCTGGCAGCCTATTACTTGTCCATCCTGTGGCGGCACCCTCAGACTCCGTTCCTTAGTGCTGCCCTCGAAAATCCTCATGTGGTCCGGATAGGAGGTGTTCGGTATCAAGAAACAATATTAAAATCCTACGCCTCTCCACCTGCGCGCTCTCGCTCAGGTGCTCTCGGTGAGGTCTGCCACGTCCCGAAAAACTTCACATGGCTCGCCTTCACCTATAGCGCTTCTGGCCGGGCAAATCGCTCAGCCGCAGCAAGAACTGGCACCTCAAAACAGCTACCTCGCCATACAACCTGAGGATCTGATCTTTCAGCCTCTTCCCTCCAATCAATCTAAAGAAGCATTACCCTTATTAAGATGAATGGCCGCTGCCGCTTCGGGCTTCTTGAACAACGGATTGAAACGACTTCAAAAGTCGTCTCAATCCTTATTGGTTATCTCCCTTGGTCCGGCGCTCGCGGTCATAGTAATTGACATACAACTGTAGTTGGCCCAGGTCCTGATGGGTCAACTTTCCCACCTTGAGATCAATGAGCACGAAGCACTTGAGGATCGTGTGGTAGAACACCAAATCGATGTAGAAGTGGTCGCCGTCAAGCGTGATCCGCTCTTGCCGGGACATGAAGGCGAAGCCCTTACCCAGTTCCAGCAGAAACGCCTGAAGGTTGTTGATCAGAGCCTCCTCCAGATGGGATTCTACAAGCTTTGGTGACGCAGGAAGGCCGAGGAACTCCATGACGACTGGATCTTTGAAGACATCGCCGGGTCGTTGTATCACTTGCCCTTTCATGGCCAGTCGCATCAGGCCTTTCTTGTTTTTGCTCAGCGCCAAGCGCTCAAACAGGAGGCTGTTGATCTGCCTTTCCAATTCCCGGGCCGACCAGTTGTTTCGGATGGCCTCGATCTCGTAGAACGCGCGGGCTCCTGTTTTCTCCACGCGTAGCAAGGTTCGATAGTGGGTCCACGAGAGATTCAAATGGAGTTGACCAGGTTGCCAGGATTCACCACGCGGCGCGTGTTGTTTTTGAGACGACAGGACTGTGATGCTCTCCATGGATTTCCGACGCACTGCGTCGGAAATGTCGGTCGTGGTTGAAATCCGACGCAGTGCGTCGGATTTCTCGGACCCAAGCAAGCTGTTGTATTCCAGGAAGAACCGGCGGAAGAACTCAAGGTTATCGACAGAGTACCCTCTGCCATATTCGGCGGTCAGCCGGGCAGAAAGGTCAAGTAACAACTGTTCCGCATATTCGGCTCTTCGCTTGCCTTTCTGCTCCTCCTCCACGATCTCCCGGCCGATCAGCCAGTTAGCAACCACCTGAGTGGTGTTTACCGCTCGGGCCACACTGGAGCGGGCCGATTCGAGAATCTGTCGGATTCGCTCATACAGCGGTGTCTTTTTCGTTCCTGACACGTATGTCGGCTTTTTCCTCATGGCCCTATCTCCTCGCTAAACAGTCTAATGCCAACGCCAAAGGCCTTTAAATGTGAATTAGCAGGCTGCTGAAAAACGCCCATCTGCGGCGTTCCCCTCATCCTTCGTCGTTGCGGCGTACTCCAAGTACGCCTCACTCCTCAGGATTTCGGGCGCCTTGCATCTGGGCATTTTTGATCAGCCTGAAAAAGTGACTTTTTCAGCACCCTGTTAGTATTCTAATCGCCCTCACCTTTTAATTGTCTTGTCTGCGTACCTATTAAAGACTTGACTGTGTTTCGTGTTGCGTGTCCGTAAAAAAGCATAGAGCAAAAAGCATTGAGCTTCCCACCGTAAGTCGTAAGGCGCAAGGCGTTACGCGTAGGTTCCCTTGAGGGTTTTCTTGCATCAATTGATCCCAAGAATTCCATTCCTAATGATGTTCCCGATAAGGGCTCATTGCCTTTTCTGCTTCTTAGATCCTTTTGAGGATTTGTAGGGCACATGCGGTTCTTCCACCACGAACCCTATTCGTTTCTTTGGAGGTTCTGGTTCTGGCGGTGCCATCAGTTGACGGATCGCGTCGAAAACCAACTTAAACTGGGCATCATATTTCTTTTCGAGGGCATCCAGCCTTTTGGCAAGCTCCGTGTTTGACGCAAGTATCTGCCGGAGCCTGACAAATGCCCTCATGATTTCAATATTGACCTTAATCGCTCTCTCGCTGTTTAATACACTTGAAAGCATTGCTACACCTTGTTCTGTAAAGGCATAGGGGAGTGACCCGCCAAAATACTTTTTATGTGGTATCACATTTTGTGATACCAGCTGCTCCGCTTCAGCACTATTAAGCTGAAACATAAAATCTTCAGGAAACCTACTGACATTTCTTTTAACTGCCTGATTTAAAACCCTTGTCTCAACATTATAAAGTTCTGCCAAATGGGTACTTAACATAACTTTCAACCCACGGATCAACAAAATTCTCTGTCCAATTACGTCTAAAGGGATAAGTGCTTTCATTTCACCTCTGAAAGGTATCACAAATTGTGATATCCCCAGGCACATCAAATATTTAAATGTTTTCTATTGTTTGTAACAAATCTCCGGGACTTGTTCAATTCTTTCAATTGTCTTTGAACATTAAATCCTCAGTTCACTCTCACCTTTTAATTGTTCTGGAAGGTACTAACCCATAAAGAGTAAACTGTATAAGGTATCAGGGATTAGATCCCCAAACACAAAAACCCATTCCCTTTTTGAGAATAGGCTCTGGATTGACTCAAAACGTTAGGAAAACCCAACGGCCGTTGGGTGGGGTTGGAAAGTACCGTCGCAGAAGTAGGAGGATGTGGAAGTCAAATGTGCCCCCACCGAAATAGTAATGAAAGCTCACACCGTGGCCTAAATTAGCACAATTTATGCCGCCGTGCAAGGAAAATATCAATCCCAAATCCCGATTTAGAAACCGAAACCCTTTTCCCATCCGGTCATTGCGAGCACCTGCAAGGTGCGTGCCTGCACGCCGAAGTGCCCTTTCACCCACCAAGGTTTGTGCAGAACGGCGTTACGGCACGCAGGCGTGGCAATCCCGCTTTGAGATTGCTTCGTCGCTACGGCTCCTCGCAATGACCTACCGGGGAGGTAGTGTAAACTGTAGTATACTCCTTTATAGTAATTTACAATGGAAACTTCGATAAATCATTGATATATTCAATTTATCCATTCAAGAAAGGAGATAAAGATGGGAAGTGGTTTAAATCTTTTGGAAGGAATTGGAAGGGGCAGGATGGATCGAATTGTGATGGGAAAGTTGGGTATGGATTCTGATCTTTTGGAAGGAATCCATGAACTGGCCAAAAAGGAAAAAATTCAAACCGGGGTGATCCTATCCGGTATCGGTGCTCTGAAAAAGGGCACCTTTCGAAACCTAAAAATTCTGCCTCCTGATCTCAAGGTGGAAAAAGAACACCGTGTCTACCTCGAATTAGAACAACCGATGGAGATCGTCTCTCTGACCGGATGGATCGCAACGAAAGAGGATGGCGACATAGAAGTCCATGCCCATTTTTCCGCATCCACGGTGATCGAAGATAAGATCGTCACATTAGGAGGCCACCTCACACCGGGGACCCTCACCTCAGTGAAGGTAGTGATCGTGATCGGTGTCATTGAGCAGACCAATATCAAGGCGGGTCTCGACCCCAGGATCAATCAGATCGATGTGAGGTTTCCCGCTTAGATGGTGGGGAGAAGGGCGTCGGCAGTCAATGCCGACGCTACAGTGTTCTGCGGCGCAGCGGTTACTTCTTAGGCAGTTCTGGAATAACCCGCCGATAGCCAGGGGGTGGGAGGAAAATATCCTCCTTCAGATCCTTTCGTTCTATCTTCTTGACTTCCAGTACGTTGACTGCCCCTAAACCATAGGTAATCGTATGGTCTTTTACTAAAATGGGAAATCCGTAGGGCTTCACTTTCTCATAGATGTCCTGCCCTTCCTTCGTCTCGGATCGAAACTCTTTCGAGAGCCCTTGGGCCACCTTCTCCATCACCTTCTCGAACTCTCCCATGTCCACATCGCGGGTAACCCAATTCTCCTCCATCAATTCTCCATCCGCCCATATCTGAATCTTCTCTGTCTGAAAACCATTGATGATAGCATTTTCCCCGGCTCTTTTCACAACGATCTTCCTCGCCTTCGGCTCGATGCCAGGACTCTCTTTCTTGAGCCGTTTCGAAACTTCCTTCTCCCATTGAGAAAATTTCGTCTCTACGTAAGTCTTGGACCGATGATCGATCATGATCAACCGATCGCCTTTAAGGTCCATGATTGTCGTCAGACCCCCTTCCTGATGATCCGTTCGAAGTTGCTGGTCTGAAAAATAAATGAATACGGCAGAGCCCTTCCCGTCTCTATCCTTTACCACTTGCTCTATCACCACGCCGGCGATGCATTCTTGAAACGGCAAAATAAAAAGAAAGACCATCATTAATCCCCAACAAGATAAAACTCTCTTTTTCATCGTCACCTCCTTAACGAAACAGGGTCACCAAAAACCCAACGGCCAGAACAGAAATGACCGGGATCCAGACCAAACGGTAGACCCCTTTCCAATCGGCCTGGAAATACTCCTTGGTCAATACCAGACAGAGATGAAGGGGGGAGAGTAAAGTTCCCCCAATCCCGCTCGCAAACGCCAGCATGATATGATTGAGGAAGTTAGAACCGTTTTGGAGCAAAGGGATAAGAATTGGAAAGCCTATCGCTACCGGTGCAATCGTCCATCCGGTAATCAAACCGATCAGAAACGGAATCAACATCGCGATCAGCCAGAGTGGAATTCCGGACGATGATAATGTGGCAGAAACCGCAGGAATGGCTTGAGATGACTCCAGCACCTTCTTAAACCCCATCACAATGACCACCGTCAACAGAAGCTCGATAGAGAGGCTCTCCTTAAATCCTTTTAAAACCTCTCGCCTTCCAATTCGATAAAAAATAATCATCCCCAAAATCGTCACACCGAAAGCATAAACCAACTCCACTTTGAAAACAACAACTAAAAGGATCGCAAACACCAGGGGACATAGGTTTTTGAATAATCCCCAAACGGATGAAGTGCTCGAAGAATTTTCCTCCTCCCTCACCGATTTTGAGACACCCCAAAATCCAAAAAAGATTCCGCTGAGGATGGCGGCGGGAGTGAGCGGGAGATTGATCCACCCCAACTTTCTGACAGGGATCCCCAATAAGGTAGCGGCTAACACCAGAGCAGGATAGGTGGGAAGGATATATTCCCAAAGATGTCGAAACCAGTAATTGATAAAGGTTCTCCGCTCAGGTGAGAGTTTTAGTTCATCAGACCCCGCGACCACGATGGGTGCTGAGACCAATGCCCCTCCTACCATAGGCATCAGCCCGATAATCGCCGGGAGCAAGGCGATCACCACACGAACATCTTTGAGGATATTCCTGAACCCCTCTAAGATCTCATTCATCCGACCGGTCTCTTTTAAAAGATTACTGAAAAAAAGAATGGTCACCAGGGCACCGACGAGGAGTAAAGTTTTTTCGTCCCATACAGAAGAGAGAAGGTCAATGGCAATCTTGGTCACAGATAGACGGAAGAGGAGCCCCATCACAACGGTAGCAGAGAGGAGGCTGATCCACAGGTTCACCTTTTTGAACATGAACACAAGGATCATAAAAAACACAAGCCCGATTTTTATTAATTCGACCATGACCCTTTCAACTCTCCTTCATTCCAATTCCGATTCCAATTTCTCCAATTTATCGTTGATCTCCTCCAATTGCCTCAACCAACGGGAGTCTATAAACTCTTTGCCCTTCGATCTCTCCCTTTTTAATTTTCGGCGAAGCCTCTTATAATTCCTATCCAGATGCCTGAAGAGGGCGGATAATTTCTCGCCCGGTGCTGAAACTTCCTCAACCTTCTCTTCCGGCACACCCTTTTCTGGCGTCACCATTTCTGGCCCTATTTCTTTCTCCGGAGCGAAGAGAAATCTCTCCTCCCTCCATTGAGGAATGGCCGTTCTAAAATGGAGACCCCGACGGATGAGTTGACCCAGCTCCATTGAAATCTTCTCTTCTCCATGGTTGACGAAGACCTCAAGCCGTGGATTGTTGAAGTGAGAGAGCCACTCGAGCAACCCCTTCTGGTCAGCATGGGCTGAGAACCCTCCTAAGGTGTGAATATGGGCCTTTACCGCAATCTCCTCTCCGAAAAGCCTGATGGTCTTCGCTCCATCGACAATCCTCCTTCCAATCGTCCCTTCTGCCTGGTAACCGATGATCACGATGTGAGACGACTCTCGCCAGAGATGATGTTTCAGGTGGTGCTGTATCCTTCCAGAATCGCACATCCCGCTTGCTGAAATGATAATCCCGGGCCTCGAGTCTCCGTTGATGGCCTTCGATTCTTCGGTGGTCTGGGAGTAAATGATCTCAGGAAGCTCTAACGGATTTTCCCCTCCCAAGAGGAGGGCTTTGGTTTCTTCGTCAAAACAGTCTGAATTCCTCTTAAAGATCTCCGTCGCTGAGATCGCCAATGGACTGTCAATATAGACGGGAACCGAAGGAATGAGTCCCTTTCTCATCAACTGGCCAATCGTAAAAATAATATCTTGAGTTCGCTCCACGGCGAAGGCTGGGATGATCACTTTGGCCTGGTCACGAAGGGCTTCCTGAATGATCTTTAATAATTCTTGGACGGTCTCCTCCCTCGATTTATGAAGCCGGTCTCCATAGGTCGATTCCAACCAAAGGACATCGCCCTCTTTAACGAGCGACGGATCTCTGATGATGGGTTGGTCGGAGTTGCCCAAATCCCCAGAGAAGACCAATTTCTTCTCCTCCCCCTCCTCTTCGATCCAGATTTCAATCATGGCTGAGCCCAAAATATGTCCTGCATCTTGAAATCGAACCTTCACCCCATCTGTCATCGGAAAGATCTCGCCGTAACCAATGGTTTGAAAATATTGGAGACTTCTTTCGGCATCCTTTACAGTATAAAGAGGATCTCTTTCTTCCCCTCCCGCCCTTTTGCTCTTGCGATTCTGCCACTCTGCTTCCGTCTCCTGAATATGGCCACTATCTTGGAGCATCACTTGACACAGTTCACGGGTGGCTTTTGTGCAGATCACCTTCCCATGAAATCCTTCCTTGATCAATCTTGGGATCAAACCACTGTGGTCAATATGGGCATGAGTGAGTAAAATGAAAGAAAGTTCTTCTGGATGATAGTGCTGGACGCTTCGGTTTCTCTTCTCGATCTCTTTGCCACCCTGGAACATCCCACAATCGACCAACCATTTTAACGAACCCCTTTCCAAAAGGGTAGCCGAGCCCGTAACCGTCCTGACTCCTCCTAAGAATTGAACCCTCATGATTAAGACCCTTTCACCCTAACGATGCCCCTTCCCTGGCGGGAGGGGATGAAGGGATGGGGGAACTTAACATTTACTTTTCACCCCCACCCTCACCCTCCCCCATCAAGGGGGAGGAAAAAAGGTTTTTAACTCATGGGACCGGTGTTCGGAACAAAAACCTTAACTGAAAACTCCGAACTAATCTCTCCGAACTCTAAATTTTTCCATCCGGGATTGACTTTCAGCTCCCTTTTTTCTAATATAAAATCCTTGTTTTTTCAAATCCCCTCTTGCCCCCCTGAAGGTTTGAAAAAATTAGGGGCAGTGGGCCGGCCAGAGGGATATCTCCAAAACTGTAGAATGCGGACTTTGAAAATGTGCTCGTATTAGAACTGACAAGGAGGCAGCATGTCGGATAGGCAGTATGTCATCGATGAGATTACTATACAGGACTCCTGGAGGCTCTTCCGGATCATGGCAGAATTTGTGGATGGATTCGAGGCCCTTACCAAATGCCATCCGGCAGTGACCATGTTTGGCTCCACCCGGGTTAAACCTGGCGACGAGGTCTACCAGAAGGCGGAGCGAATTGGCCAGCTCCTGGCGGAGAATGGTTTTAGTGTCATCACTGGAGGAGGCCCTGGTGTCATGGAGGGTGCTAACAAAGGCGCCTCCGCAGCAGGAGGAAAATCGATCGGCCTCAACATCCAACTCCCCTTAGAACAGAAACCGAATCCCTACGCAAATATCACCTTGAGCTTCCGTTACTTCTTCGTCCGAAAGGTGATGTTTGTCAAATATGCAGTGGCCTATATCATCCTGCCTGGCGGGCTTGGAACAATGGATGAACTGTTTGAGTCGGTCACACTTATCCAAACGCACAAGATCAAACCTTTCCCTGTGATTTTAGTGGGCTCAAACTATTGGAAAGGCCTTTTGGGCTGGATCAAAGGGGTCGTTTTAAAGGAGGGAAAGATCTCTCCCGCTGATTTGGAAATTTTTCAACTCATCGATGAACCTGAGGAGATTGTCAGGACCATCAAAAAAATGGTCATCCTCTGAGTACATTGTAGATTGCGGAATGCGGATTGGGGAATTAAAAAGTCAGAAAGCTCTGATATTCTTTCCTTTTATTCCGAAATCCGAATTCCCTCTCTCGCTTTTGATTTAGGGTACCATTCTTTCCCCAACCAATTCAAGAATGTCCATCACGCGAATCCGGTCATCGAGATTTAACACCTTGATCGCCGAGTCAAGGGAGATCAAGCAGAGAGGGCAAACGGTGGCCAGAATCTCGGCCCCTGTCTTTTCTGCCTCTTCAACTCGCATCTGACTGATCCGTCTTCCCGCCCTCTCCTCCATCCACATATGACATCCCCCTCCTCCACAGCAAAACCCCTTCGCTCGGACCCGCTCCATCTCTCTCAGCTTGAGATCAGGAACCATACCCAATATCTTGCGAGGGGGCCCATAGCCATCGTTGTAACGACCGAGATAGCACGAATCATGGAAAGTAACCTCTGTGCTCTTGCCTTTCGAATTCAACGGAATTTTCCCTTCCCGGATCAATCCCTCTAAAAATGCGGTATAATGGACGACCTCCCATTGAGCACCAAATTGCGGGTATTCATTCTTCAGCGTATTAAAGCAGTGGGGGCAGGCTGTGAGAATCTTTTGGAATTTCATTTGCCGAAGTAGGTTCAGATTCTTTTCCACATTCAGCTGAAAGAGATATTCACTCCCCATTCTTCTGAGATCGATGCCGCAACACCATTCTGAATTCCCCAGCACTCCGAAATCCACATCCGCTTTCTTCAAAATACGCATTAAAGAAGTTACTACCTCAATATTTCGATCATCATACGAGCCATAACATCCAACCCAGATGAGAATATCCACCTCCTCTCCAGGAGAGACCTCTCTTACACCTAACTCCTTCGTCCACCACATCCTCTTTTCTGGCTCGAAACCCCACGGGTTTCCCTTCCGTTCAATATTTCGAAAGGCGAAATGCGTCTCCCTTGGGATCTTGCCGTGATGGAGCACCAGATTCCTTCGGAACTCCATCAGTTTGGCCATCGGCTCGATGAAGACCGGGCAATGTTCTAAGCAACTCCGACAGGTGGTGCATTCCCATATCTCATCCTCCGTCACAACTCCTCCGATAAGTTGGAAACCCTCCCCCTTTCTGGAAAAACTTCCCATATGTCGTTTCAAATTTTGAATCACTCTCTTGGGATTGAGATGCTTCTGGCTCAGGTGGGCTGGACAGGCTTCCTGACACCGGCCGCAACGGGTACAGGCGTCCAACTCTAACAGGTCTTTCCATGTAAATTCCTCAATCTTTCCGACGCCCCAGATCTCTGAGGTCTCGAGATCGAGGAAGGGTAACGCTCCTTTTGCCTCTAAATTTCTGAAGAAGATATTGAGAGGTGAAGAAAGGAGGTGAAAGAGCCTTGAGAAAGGGATGTAAGATAAAAATGTAAAGGAGAGAAGGAGGTGGGCCCACCAGAGGATATAAAGGGAACTGGTGAGACCACTTTTTTCCCTAAAGAATTTTGAAAAAATCGAGGCCATGGCTGAGGCCCCGGGTGCCCATTGTGACCAGGGGGATTGATAAAGTTGATTCCGAACCCCAGTCAATGAAAGCCCTGTCAAGAAGATGAAAAAGAGGAGAGCGAGGGAGATGCAATCGGTCCATTGATTATCTAACTCCTTTGGCCTCTGAATGTACCTTCTGAAAATGAGTAGTATCGTCCCCGCGCATCCTACCATACCAAAGAGGTCTAAAATGAGGCGGAGATAAGGATAGGTTTTCGAATCGATAAACCTCGTTCTCCATAGAGGAAAGTAAAAGTACTCCTGGATGAGAATGAGGCTGACGGCAAGACTCAGGATGAAAAGGGATCCGAAAAGGAGAAGATGGCTTATCCCTGGAAAAAAGCTTCTGAGAGTGGAGCGATGTCCGAAGACATACAAAAACAGCCCTCTCAATCTCTCTTCCCATTGACTCCATTTCCTGACACTCCTCCCCAGATGCCAGAGCCGAGACCGGCGATAGAAACCAAAGAGGATAAAGAAAAGAGTCAATCCCCAGAGGAAGTAGAAGAATGTTCCCTTCCAGGTGAAGGGATATCGGTACCCCTCTTCCTGGAATGAGGTTCCGATCCGGTTTAACGAACCGGTCTTTGGTTCAGCGTGACATAGGAGACAATCAGAACCCGCGAGCCGAAAGGCATAATATTCGGTGGCATAAACAGATGATGAGGGTAGAGAGATGAGGATGAAAAAAATGATCACCCCGAATGGGTGACCTTTTCTGGAGGAATTCATCTTTCCTTTTTAATCCACCTCCGAGGTTCAAGTCAATCCATAAGAAAATCTTAAAACGGACATTGGCGAAATCAAATTCGGTAAATCCCCTCCACTGGTGGGAGGGGATGGAAAGTCAAACAGCTATATGGCACCCTCACCCCGCCCCTCTCCCGTCGGAGACTGTGCCACAATCAACGAAAAACTACTTCCGCTTCAACACGGAACAGGCGGTCGGGTGATGAAGCTTTAGAGCGGAAACCTTTCATTGCTCAGATTTGGAGTTCCAAGTCCATGAAATAAATCCCGTTTCCAAGAAGGCCGATTACCCATAACTTCAAACGACCGCATTCTAAAGCTTAGGAACCTGACTGCCTGTTCCGTCGGAATCCACCCTCCATCATGATTACGACACAGTCTCTCGAGGGAGAGGGAGAAGGGTTGATTTCCGTGTCTATCTGGGGAAGATAAAGAAAGATTAATTGCGGAGGTGGTGGACTCCATCCACCACATAATAGGTGAGGAGGGTCGTCAGTTCGACCAATATTCGTTCCTCCTCTTCAGGAAGGTATCCCAGGGACTCGTTTCTACAGATCGCCTCCCAGCGACGAAGACTTTTCCGGACTGTGTGTTTATTCGATCCTGAGATCCAAAGGCTGACTTGTTCCGTCAGGAGCCTCGCATATTTTCGGATCAATTTCCATGCGGGGAGAAACTTTCTATGCCCGTTGGTCGGTTGGATGAAGAGTTCATTCATATCTTTTAGATATTCCTGAAGCTCCTGATCCAGCATCTCTCCATCTAACCCCCACCATTCCGATACGGTTTCTTCGATCATCGAACAAGTCCCATCATGTTTCTTTCTCCCATTCGATGGTTCCTTTCCTGCAATTTCCTCCATTAAGCGATCCACATAGGATAACTTCTCTAACGCATTGGGCCAGTTTCGATATTTAACTTCCCAATGCGACCTGGGATCGAGCCAGATGGCAAAGGTCTCTGCCCAATCCTCATCAGGGTGCTTCTGGGCGTAGTGAGGATCGCCTAAGTAATGGAGGTGTCGGACATAACTTTTTGACCAGGGGTTGACCCTGTAGAGGTATCCATCCCGATACTTTTTATTAAAGTCTCCAAAGGTTTCTTTCCAATCCTTCTGTTGCCAGAGTTTATGTGAATAATTGATGGCATGGCCAGTTTCATGACGCAAGATCTTCATCATCTCCTCATTGGTTGTCTCATCTCCTTCGAGGGCTTTTAACTCAGAGGTGGATAAATAGAAAGGGATGCTAATCGAAATCTTTTTATTCACACACCCCCACTCATTCCCAAAGTAGAAATCTGGCCATAAGAGAATTCCTTTTTCCCTTAATTCTTTTTTCAGTCTTTTGAAATAGGGCTCCATACTTTTGTCGACATCCAGCTCTAACTCACAGATCCTGGTTGTCAAGAATTTTTGATACTCGATCTCATCCATATCTTTCCGCCTCCGATGAACTTGTTGGCGTCATCTCCAGATCAGTTGCTTAATTGGAAAGGTACGAGGGCTCCGGGATTCGAGCGGTCAAGTGATGCAAATTAAGCAAGGCAAGGAATCAAAAATTTTCAAAATAATACCGGTTTTCTATAAATGTATTATGAAAATAATCAAATCCTTGGAAAGCAAGCACTTGAGTGAGCGAACCCCCTGCCCACAGGCAGGCCCGCATTTTCAACCCTATTCGCAACTCTGATAATTAGGAAACGCCCTACTACCAATATAATACCCCCTTTCTCCCAGGTCAAAACAATTTTTTTCACAAGGAAATACCAATTAATTTCAATAGATTACATACCACAGCGACCATGGTTTAACAGGCTTCCCTGCCTTGAATATCCTTCCCCTTATCCCATTCTGAATCCTGCCCCGATGTAGGTCGCCATCTCGCTCTCTCATTTTTTGTCATGCTCAATCTTATTCCAGCATCCCGTCTTATGCCTTTGCTCTCTCATACAGGACAAAAAAAGAACCCCTGAGATTTTTAGGCCCTGAAACGAACCTGATTTTACTCAGCCCAAGGTTCAAGGTGACAGGAAACCAGGCGAGAAGAGATCGACTTGTTAAATCAAAACCTTTTATTGTAATATTGTTGATGAATTGGAAGGATTAGACAAGGCAAGGAGTCAAGTGACCAAGTGAAAACCTTTAGAACGGGGTCTTGAACCCTGGGACCCTTGAATCCAGGAACCCTTTTAACAATCTCTTAGGAATAGAAATGGATGTTTACATTTCAGGCGTGGGTATGACGAAATTTGGGAGATCGAACCACTCCCTCGAAAAGATGATGTCCGAGGCCGCTTCGTTAGCTCTGAAGGATGCTCAGTTGGAACGAGTGGATGCAATCTACATCGGGGTGATGAATGTTGAGGAATTTGTTGGAGATTCAAATTTTGCAGCCATCTTAGCCGATACACTTGGCCTGACCGGTGTCCCTTCCACTCGAGTGGAGACTGCCTCCTCCACAGGCGCGGGCGCCTTTGAGGCAGCATTCTATGCAGTGGCCTCGGGGCATATGAAGAATGTCCTCGTCCTTGCTGGAGAGAAGATGACCCATCTCCCCACGGCTAAAACGACCCGGATTCTCTCAGAAGTAATCGACCGATCCGAGCGAAGATATGGAGCGACGATGCCTGCCCTCGCCGCCATGATTGCGCAGAAATATGCAAAAGAATATAATCTCTCACCGCCGAAGTTAGGGGACATCCTTGCCCAGGTGGCGATCAAAAACCACTCCAATGGTTCCCTCAATCCCTATGCCCAATTCAGAAAAATCATCACCAAAGAAGATTATCTAAAGAGTCAAATGGTCTCTTATCCCCTACGCCTCTATGATTGTGCTCCGATCACGGACGGCGCATCGGCCATCGTCCTTACTCTCCAGCATACCCCTGTTAAGGTCTCTGGTATTGGCCATGCTACCGACACCTCCGCAGTCACCCATCGAGCATCCCTTACCTCCTTCAACTCAACAAAAGACGCCGCTCTAAAGGCTTATACAATGGCTCAAGTCAACCCCTCCGATATCCAATTTGGAGAGGTCCACGATGCCTTCACGCTTTTTGAAATCATTGGGACAGAAGATTTAGGTTTCTTTCCACCTGGCGAGGGTTGGAAGGCTTTGGAAGAAGGGAAGACCCAACTTCGAGGAAGGCTTCCGATCAATCCCTCAGGGGGCTTGAAGTCCCGGGGTCATCCCGTGGGCGCTTCTGGCCTTGCTCAATTGGTGGAGATCGTCTTCCAACTCAGGGGTGAGGCAGGAGAAGGGAGGCAGTTGGAAAGGGCAGAGATTGGATTGGCCCAAAGCATTGGAGGTCTGGGGAATAACAACTTAGTCACCATTCTGGAACGAAGTGATCGGAAACGGGTGGTGAAGGAAGGCTGGAGACCCGATTATCATCCAGAGATGAACGTTTCAAAGAAGGTTTCTGCTTCTTTACTCACAGAAGGAATTGGTCTTTTAGAAACCTTTACCATCCTCTATGCCCCGCCAGAAGGGTTCCGCTCGCCTCTCACTCTCGGCTTCGTCAAAACCAAAGGGGGAGAAATGGTAATGGCGTGCAACCCGGATTACCGCTCCCCAGAAGAATTAAAGATGGGCAAGAACGTCTATCTGAACGTGAGAGAAGGTCTGTATGTCTTTGAAAGGCTCACCCTCTGGAACCGCCTGAAAAGATGGATCAAAGGTCCACCCAAATCTTAGCCTCCTTGTTCTCATCCTGAATCTTGCCCTGACGACGGTCATCACGTCCTTGTTTGTCATGCTGAATTTGGTCCAGCATTTTTTGTTTCATCCCTTGAGACCCTGGCACGAAGTGATGAACGAATGTGAATCAATAAATTCAGGGTGACAACCCTCGCAGACCTCTTCTGTCATCCTGAACTCGGTTCAGGATCTCAGGGTTAAGCATCTTTTGTTTCAGAGTATCGTATTTCAGTCTTACGGAAAATTAAGAATTTGGCCCGCCACAGTGTTATTGCCCTCGTTCGACTCCGGGATGGTGTTATCCGGATCAATCTTTATAATAAGATATTTATTTGAAAGATTAATTCTCTGGAACCGCCTCAAACGCTGGATCAGAGGTCCATCTAAATCATGCAGTAATGTTGATGGCCTTCGCGGGAATGACAGAGGCCTTCCAGCCCTCCTCCGAGGCAGCGTCATCCCGAAAGGCATCGGAGGGAAAATCTGCACCGTCATGAGTTATCTTGAACTATATAGACTCGCCGTTGTGAACAATAGGCAATTTAAAATAGAAGGTGGATCCTTTTCCAACTTCACTTTCAACCCAAATTTTACCTTTATGTCCTTCTACTATTTTCTTTGCGATTGCTAATCCAAGGCCTGTACTTTTTTCGCCCGCCGTTGGTCTTGTACTTGCTCTCTGAAAGGCTTTAAAAATATTGGGCAGTTCATCTTCTGGAATACCTTGCCCCTGATCGATCACCTTTGTGAGAACAAAGTCACCTTCCTTTTCCACTTCGATATTGATCTCTGTATTCGGGTAAGAATATTTTATAGCATTGCTGATTAAATTATTAAGTAACTGTTCTATTTTATTTTTATCAAAATCAATCAAAGGGATTCCGTTTCTCAGTCTTGAATTGATTGAGATACCCTTCTCATTCGCAAAATATTTATTCAATTCAATATTATCGTTTAAAAAATCCATATAATCGTTCTGGGTAATCTCCAATCCCAACCTTCCTGATTCAATCTTTGACATATCCAGCAAATCGTTTAAAAGGTTGATCATAAATTTGCTGGAATCATTTATCCTTTTTAAAAACTCTATTTGCTTATCCGTTAGATTTTCGCCTAAATATTTCAAAATAATCGATGAAGAATTCTGTATCACTGTTATTGGATTTCTTAAGTCATGAGCTGCCATTCCGCAAAATTCATTCTTCTGCCTGCTCAAATCTTCCAATTCCATATTTTGCTGCTCCAATATTAATTTCTGCGTCTCCAATGCGGTGATATCATCAACAATGATTAAAACCATTGTCTCATCGCTCCATTGAATGTATTTCGTGCTGAATTGGAAATATTTCGATATCTTTTCGCCTTGGATATAGAAATCACGGACGATCTTTTCCCGATAAGTAGGTACTTTCTCTAAGAAAGATTTTAGGATCGATCTCCTCAGTTCGCATTCATTACAATTCTTTGTCTCCCCACAATCTTTACTTTGATCTACCGTAAACGCACAACCGATTACGTTACCACACCGTTCTCCTAATATCTTATCTTCGTCTTTTTGAAACAAAGCTTGAAACGGATCGTTAAAATTTCGAATTTTAACATCCCTGTCAACAATAAAAATGGCTGAGGTAATGTTATCGATCAGGGCATTTAAAAAATCATTTGATTCTCTAAGATCTCCAAAATCAAGGCTCATCGTCATCTCCACTCAAAGTTAATCTCTCTATGGATTCAAACCATTTTCTCAAGGCGCTATACATCTCCTGCTCAGCTAAAAAGGATTGAGCCATCATGATAGGTTTGATGAGAGGATACTAAAAGAAGATCAAGAAATCAATACCGAATGAGAAAAGTTTGGCTGCCGACTTCAGGAAAGAAAAAATTTTAAGAAGAGATGACCTGGGCCATCTGTCCCGCATAAATCACGATATATCGCATGGCGAACCCTCCGATGAGCACGGAGGTTGTAATCACTCCAGAGATCCAGGGATTGTGCTCTCTCAATTCCACCTGCCAGATGTAATGGGGGATCAATTCGTAGACCTCGAGGGCTAAAGGGAGAAGGATGCCTACGCCCACAACAAGAACCCAGAAGAGGAGAGTGAATTCACCGCCCATGATCAGGTGGACGGCCTCGGCCGAACTTCTTGTGGAGACATAAAGCCCCAGAATGAACAGAAAAACAGAAATGATGGAAAAGACCATGAGCGTGAAATCGATGGAATGGATCATAAATTTATTCGTATTAATTTGCTCTCGGCTCATCCCCTGAAATCCCTTTACGAAACAGCCTACAAAACAGATCGAAGCTGACCCGGTCATCATGGCTGAGATCAGAAATAACATCGGCAGCATGGGATTGTTCCAGAAAGGTCTTGCTGTAAGCGCACCGAGAAGGACGCCTGTATAGATCCCCACTCCAATGGAAATGGGGATTCCAAATCCAGCCACCAGCCCTCTTATTTTCGTCAAATTCTCCCCTTTAAAACGGCTTATAAAATAGGGACACATCCCATTTTTAATCCTTACATAATATCAAAGGGTTACTATAAGTGGTATGTGTCCTTACTTTTATGATAGCCTACCCGGAACAGCAACTTCCCGGAGTCCCGCATGAATTGGGTGACCCGCAACAGCCTCCGGAACCGGGTTCGGTGAGTCCACGCGACGTCGCAGTGGCTATATTATGAGCAGACAGCAGCTTTGTTAAATCCTTGCTGCCGCACTGCTTGCAGACCAACTGATCCCGTCTTCCCAGAATGAGAAATTCATTGACTTGACCACATTTCTCACAGCGATACTCATAAATCGGCATGATCTTCTCCTTCACGTTTGCAGACTCCAACACCCTGCCTGCCTATGCAGTGATCTTTTTGTTTCATTTCAAGATCGTTTTAATGCCCACATCCGCCCTGATGAGATCGGCAGGAATTATATACGGAAAGTTTCTGGAGCTTATCTTCACTCAATAGGGAAAGGTTTTCTTTTACGGTTGAAGCCCCGGCTCCGTATACCCTTATCCCTAACGCGTTTAATTTCGTCAATGCACCTGCGCCTATCCCACCAACTACCATTGCATCCACGCTCTTCCCATCAAGAGCCATAATTGGATTGCATGCACCGTGAACATGGTGTAAGTCCTTATTATCCACCGTTAGAACTTCTTTCCCTTCGGTATCGACAATGATGAATGCCGGCGCCGAGCCAAAATGATCATAAACTTTGCTCTCGATTCCTTGATTTGTCTGAACTGCAAAACCTACCTTCATGACTTTCTCCTTTCTTGTTATTAGTCGATGAGTCGCCTCTATTTTTAGAGTTTTCCCTTTAGTGATAGAATCCATAACCTTTTCGCTTTTGCCTTCCCGAGTTTTTGCAATACTTGGCTCTATTTCTCCCCGCAACTAATTGTCTTGGCTTCCACGGCAACACCTGCCTTGTCCTTTACCACCCCCCCTGGTATATCCTCTCTCTTCCTTTGCTCTATGAAAGTTGCCACTCTTGCAGGAAGGACAATTCTCCGGTCTACACGTTCCATAAGGTAGCTCCCATGAATGTCGGCACTCGTAACACTCAAATTTTCTCATCGCAACCATCTCGATCTCACCTCCCTCGATTTTCAATGCTTTGCCTTGAACCAACGCCTCTGCCACTTTTCTGTGCCCAGAGTCGATAATCCTTCCAAAGGTTTGACGGGAAACGTTCATCTTCTTCGCTGCCTGGTCTTGGTATAATCCCTCAAGATCAGCAAGCCTGATAGCCTCAAATTCGTCAACATTTAAAATGACTTCTCCCAACATAGAAAGGGGGATACCTCTTGGCTTGAAGTAGTTGCTCTCAGGCATGGAACCCACTCGCCTGCAATTTATCGGCCTTGCCATTCGAAATCCCTCCTTTCATAGGTAATTATAAGCATATGCCCATAATTTGTCAAGGGCAAACATGCCGGAATAAAAATATTTTTTTCACAGCCATGACGGCTCATAGGGCTCTCCATCTCATCGCACGGCGAGTTTCATTTCTGAGGATTAAAGATTCCTTTAATGGTTAGGATATGACCAAAAAGGGCGAGATCTTTTACAAAACCAGGATAAATTTGTATGTGAAGTTAACAGTAACCAAAGAGGCAATAAAAACAAGGTACCGCGGGGCTCCTCGCAACAGCTAGGTTTACGACGAAATGACCTGGGCCATCTGTCCTGCATAGATGACTACATATCGCATCGCGAATCCCCCGATGAGGACAGATGTGGTGATGATCCCGGAGATCCAGGGATTATGCTCCCTAAGTTCCACTTGTTCAATGTAATGGGGAATTAACTCATAGACCCCGAGGGCCAAAGGAAGGAGGATACCTACTCCTACCACAAAGGTCCAGAAGAGAAAAGTGAATTCGCCGCCCATGATCAGGTGGACAGCCGCTACTGAACTTCTGGGTGAAACATAGAGGCCCAGGATAAAGAGAAAGACAGCAATGATGAAGAAGACCGTGAGGGTGAAATCAATAGAATTGATCATGAATTTGTTCGTATTGATCGGTCCCGGGTCATTCCCACGAAATCCCAAAATAAAACAGCCCACAAAACAAATCGAAGCGGATCCCGTCTTCATCGATGAGAGAAGAAATAACATCGGTAACATAGGATTATTCCAGAAGGGTCTTGCAGTGAGGGCCCCCAAAAGAACACCCGTATAAATCCCAACTCCGATGGAAATAGGAATTCCAAATCCAGCCACCAGCCCTCGGATCTTCGTTAAATTATCTCCTCTATAAAGGCTTAAAAATCGATTCGATTTGATAGCCGGGATGACTTTAAGATAATCATATTTTTCAGGAAGCCAGAGATAAAAATGCACCATGCTAAAGATGGAGAAGAAAAGAAGGAGCCAGGCTCCCAGGGACATTACCGAATTAGGTTGAAAGGTGAGAAATAATTTCCAGAAAAGATGCGGCCTTTCAAGATCGTAAATGAGGGCAGCGAATTCCAATGATCACTGGAAAGGGAGCGATATAGGCTCCGATCCTGGTAATGGTCTCATATCTCTCTCTGCCAAGGAAATAGGCCGTGGCCGAAATGATGAAGGCCCCTGCACTCACTCCTGCAACGAAGAGATAGATCGCCACAATCCAATTCCAATGAATCAGTATCATTCCTTCCATATTTAACTCCTCGATGGCTTTTACGGACACGTGGCACGGTCACGGCCACGTTATCTTTCGATTCGTCTCCGACGAATCCTCCTCTCAGCTTCAGCCCCCAGTAAGTTTTGGGACAAAGTTTGGGTCAACCTTCCCCATAGAGGCATCCCGGTACAGGACAGGGGTATCCTTTGCATAGGCCAGTTCAAGTGGTTCTTCCAATTTCTCTTGGCCGGCTGATAGTTGCCAGAGCTTTTCCTGGTTCCCAAATTTTTTGAGTTCCTTATGCTGATACTTTTCGCAGCCTCCTGCTCCCAGAAGGAGGATACCTCCCAAGGCCAAGAAAGGGAAAAATCTTTCAATAAATCTTCTTCTATCCATGACACTCCACCTCCAATCTTTCTTTTTCCTTACTGCAGAAAGAGAAGAAGGACTTCCAGGGTACTCCTGTAAAAGGGATGGGAATGGAACTCCTTGAACTTTTCTCTCAAGAGGGTGATCCAATCTAAATGATCCTCGATAAATCTTTTTATTTCTTTATCCTTTTTCCACCGGTAAAGATAGGATAAAAATTCCAGCTCCATGATCAGATGGTCCGGCATTCCCTGATATTCTCCCTCCACCTCCAAACCGCATTGCTTGTAAAGGGCCAACAGATGGAGTGCAGAATCCCCCATGAGCAGCCCCTTTTCAGTGGCAAAGGGAAGAGGACAATGAGGGTCTTGAGTCCAGGGCTTGTAGAACGACTCCACTAATGAAATCTTTTCGCTTCCTGCCTCTGAAGAAAAGAGACGGCCATACTCTTCTTTCAAATCTCTGAAAATGATTTCAGAGACCCCTTCTATAAGAAATCCTTGAGGATGTCCGAATCCTCTCCCCAAATTTGAAAATAATGGTGGAAAAAGGAATGGATGTTTCCCAGATGAACCAGTTCGACCATCTCACGGTCTGGAGGAGAAAAGAGGCAGGCCAGTATCTCAGAAAAATGCTCCCTTTCTTCGTTCGTCATCTTCCTCATGCCTTTCGGTAATAAATCCTCGGTTTTGTGTTGATTTCGGCCTTGAATTGTTTCAATTTATTCTTCGCAATGAATTTGTGAAATTTCGCTGTTAGGATCGTCAAGATCTCCGAACATTCGAACTCCAGTCATACAGGTTGTGACGCAGGCCGGTGTTCCGCCTTTCTCAACCAATTCAATGCAGAATCGGCATTTTTCAATGTAGCCCCCATCCTCTTTAATAATCCGGACATTATAGGGGCAGGCGGCGATGCAATATTTGCAACCGATGCACTTGTTCTTATCCACCAGAACCACTCCATCCGGTCTCTTATGTGAGGCTCTTGTGGGACAGACCTTCACACAGGGGGGATTATCACAGTGCTGGCACTGAACGGGTAAAAATTCACGGTTGTAATTTGGAAAGGTTCCATATTCCCGCTCTTCGAGATGGTTATAGGCTTCGTAGGGTGCAAGGTTGTTCTGATTCTGGCATGCGACACGGCATGCATTGCATCCCACACATTTCAACTCGTCAATGACCATTCCATATCGTGGCATGAACACACTACCTCTTAATTCCCATCTATTATTCTAACTATGGCACGATGGACTATGAACCATGAACCGTAATCTCCGAACTCTTAACTCCGAACTTCTTAAACTTTATTCACCTTAACGACGATTTCTGAGGCCATCGCATGGCCCTACCGTAGGATCAAAATAGGTTGGAAGAAAATCATTATAAGACAATCCTATATCATAGGCTGTCTTTAAATGTTTTGAAAAGATTCCATAACCGCTGGGCATCCAGACACAGGAGGGGTGGATTCCCTCAGTCAGGCGGACTCGAATCTTTCCTTCCCCAACCATCGATTTGATCTTCACCCAATCCCCATCCTCAAGTCCCAATTGTCTCCCTCTCCATCTGTTCATCCACAACCGGATCATATCGTACCGATGACTGATAGCCATCAGATAGGGTTGATTGGCTGTCATGGAATGGGTATGGATGGCCTGCTTTCCATGGAGCAGACGGAAAGCATGGGGGTCTCTTGGATCTGGAGAAACTAAGGGTTCTTCCCACTTAGGGACAGGCGGGAAATCGAGTTTCTTGAGAGTTTCCGAGTAGAGCTCTATTTTCCCTGATGGGGTTTCCAATTTATTAAAGCCTTCTTTCCATTTCTCACCCACGCAGAGAACACCTTTTGCTTTCAAATCCCCTAACGTTACACCCAAAGGTTTGAGTCGTAATTGGTTGGCCTCTTCAATATTAAAATTAAAATATTTCTCAGCGCCCAGATGTTTTGCCATTTCAATAATAATTTGTGTGCCTGGACGAGTATTAAACATGGGTTTGACCACTTGCTGCTGGATGCTGACCTGGGCTTGTTTTCCACTATGTTTTGTGTCCACTGCCTCATCACGCTCCAAATAGAACGATTCGGGCAGAATATAGTGAGCAATGGAGGCTGTTTCAGAGAGGACGGTATCGATGACAACCAAGAGTTCAAGCTTCTTATAACCGGCGATCACTCGCTTCGGATTCGGATTGGTTCTGAGTGGATTATTGTGATAAACAAATCCTGCTTTCAATTCACCCCGGAGTGCCAATTCCGGGATGGCATGGGCAATTCCATCTCCATAACTACCCAATGGATATCTTCCAGGAACTCCAGTCCCATCTAATTTACCCATTTTGGGAAACCCCGGGGCAGGATGTTTAGGTTGGAGTTCCCCCAATTTGGCGGACTTCGCGAAATAGATTCCACCCTTCTGATTGATGTTGCCCAAGAGACTATTGCCAATGGCAACAGCCCGAGCGGTTTGAAAACTGTTGAGATATTGGGCCCCAAATGCTCCGTGATAGCCCCGATGAATGAGGGCTTGAGGTTTGGCTTGGGCCATCTCTCGTGTGATCCGGTATATCGTCTTTGCAGGTATTTCACAGATTTTTTCGACCCATTCTGGAGGATAATTGACGACTTCCTCCGCCAGTTGTTTGAACCCCACAGTCCTCTCCATGACAAATTTTTTGTCGTAAAGCTCCTCCTTCACCAGAACATTGATAAGACCGAGGAGGAAGGCGAGGTCGGTGCCAGGTTTGATCGGAAGCCATTCATCCGCCAGGATGGCGGTCTCACTATGTCTTGGATCCACAACCACCAATTTACCACCCTTCTCTTTCGCCTCCACAATCCTCTTCACCTGAGCGAGATCGATCCCCCCTGCTGGATTGCGACCGACGATCATTATGTATCGAGCGTTACCGAGGTCATTGGATGGAAGTTCGCCGACCGTGTATGCCCAACCTGCATTTCTCGCTGTATAGCATGTGGATCCGTGGGTAAAGTAGTGAGGGCTTCCGAGAGCATGCATCAACCTCAATGCATACATGTGATTCGATTGAGGATAATTGACCCAGAAGAGGCTTTGGGGACCAGAATCCATAAGGATCAAATTGATTTTTTCTGCAATCTCCTTATAGGCCTGTTCCCAGGAGATGGATTCAAAACGATCCCCCACCCTTTTTAAAGGCGACTTTAGTCGATTAGGATTGTATAATTCATGGAGGTAGCCATGTCCTTTGGGACAGACCACTCCAAGATTCCCATTGGCTTCAGGATTCCCTTCGATTTTCCATAGCCTTCCATTCTTTACAGAGGCGATGATACCGCAACGATTGCCGCATCCATTGCAGAAAGTTGGAAATGTGGTGACCGGCGCCTCAGTGATTGCATGAACCCAGCTCTTAAAATCGAGAAGTTCATGGCTTAGAGCCAAAGCCCCTACGCCAGTTGCTGTGCCTTTAAGAAAACCTCGTCTCGTTATTTTAAGATCTTGGATATCCACTGTCTGTTTTCCTCTCCCTGCAAAATTTGAAATGGATGGGCATCCGAAAGTCCTCGAATGCCCATCTTGAATTTTGTTTACCTCTCTACGGGATAGCCAGCTTTGATCCAATCTTCAAACTGGGCATCCATCAATACCGCATTTTTGTAACCCAATTCGTTCAGGGTCTTTGTGGCGAATGCTGAACGGCCAGCTGTTTTGCAGTAGACATAGATCTTGGCGTTCTTATCTGAAACTTTATCCCAGACATTGAACTCCAACGTTCCCCTTGAGACATTGATCGCTCCGGGAAGATGTCCTGCTGAATACTCATCTGGGGTCTCTGACATCGAGTATAACAGCCTTCTCCTTCTTATCAATGGCTGCCTTTACGTCCGCTGCAGGGACCTTCTTGATCTCCGCCTTTGCCTTTGCCACCCAATCCTTGACCACGGTGGCTTGCCAGGCAGGGGCCTTCGGCTTCTCCTGGGCCAATGTCAAGCTGACCATCGAAAGAACGAAAACAATGGACAACATCCAAACGAACATTCTCTTCTTCATCTTTTTTCACCTCCTTTCATGGTTGAATCGTATTAAGGTTAGGGATTCATGGTTAACAGAATAAAAATAACTTATTTTCCTCTTATTGACAATCATCGACCGACTTCTTAACCTAATTACTAAGAGGCGCATAATAAATTTACATTACCCCCGATAGGTCATTGCGAGGAGTGGTAGCGACGAAGCAATCTCAAAGCGAGATTGCCACGCCCTTCGGGCTCGCAAGGACAGCTTTCTTCGGGTCCGAATGTAATATATTTAATGGGTCTGATTAATTATGTCTCTTCTGACGCCATCAAATTCCTATCGAGCATAATCAAGGCCGGGGCCTCTCATTTCTCTTCTTCAAATAGTCAATCATCGGCTGTGTGACCAGAGGGACAACATCCCCGATCATATGCGGCATCAAATTATCCATCACTTTGGGCATTAACTCCCCCATTTGCTCCTGCATATAGTCTGGCATCGGAACTTGTGCAGCCACCCGTTCGAGCATCACCGGCATCACCTTCGGCATCATCAAGGGCAGCAACCGAGGGAACAAGATAGGAAATATCGGCTTCATCAGATCCAGCGCCACTGGGATCTTGCCCATGAATCGCATCATTCGATCCCATACCAAAAGGCATGGCATCGATAAGATCCGGCCACATGGTGCTCATCAAATTGGCGAAACCCTGAGGTGTCATTAAGGCAATCATTCGCTTCAAAGACGGCCCACTGTCTGTGCACTTCTGGATTAGGATCGGGGAAGTCGTAGCCCAGAGCCGAAGCGGCGAAGTGTGCGAGATCCACCACCTCAATGGGGATCTTTTTCTTATCAGCACTGACACGGAGTTGAAATTGACAACAAGGACAGAGGGTGAGCATTTTGTCTGCACCCACTTCGAGTGCCTCATCCAGTCTTGTCCTGCCCACCTCGGCGGCCACTGGAGGGTCCTTAAGCAGCGTCAAAACACTTCCGCAGCAGTGTCCCGATTCCCGATTGTGGTGCATTTCAACCAAGTTGACGCCTGGAATCGCCTGAATCACTTCTCGAGGGGGCTCAAATACTCCTGATGCCCGACCGATATGACACGAATCGTGCCAGGTGACCGTGACGGCGGCTTTCTGTTTGTCATTGGACGGGGAGGGGGAGGGAAATAAAAACTCTCCTGCCTTAATCTTCTCAGCCAGAACCTCACTATAATGCCTGGCGGTAACGCCGTACTCCAGGCCCAACTTCTTCGCCCAAGCAGGATATACCTGTCGCCACATCAAATTGCAGGCTGGGCAAGAAGCGATAACCGTATCGACCTTCGTCTCTTTCATTACCTTAAGGTTCTTTCTGAAGGTTTCCTCGAAGACATCCCACTTCCCAGCCGCCAACATGGGTATTCCGCAACAGTTCTCTTTCTCACCGACATAAGTAAAGTCCACCCCTGCGGCATCCAGCAAACGGACACTGGCCATGGCGATATCGGGCTCCACATAGCTTGCGGTGCAGCCGGCAAAGTAGGCAGCCTTGGCACGATGCGAGGGACCGTGCTTCTCCTGGAAGTCTTTAGGAAACCATGCGGCACGGTTTCTGCGGTAGGCCGCCCAGATGTTCCCTTCCTTCTGAAGGGCAGCACCCATCATCTCAAAAGGCGGAAAGGTCATCTTCTTCTTTTCGTTCACGAGCAGGCCGCGCAGCTTCATCCACGATGGCTCAATGGGCAGAGAGGCAGAGCAGCGAAGGTTGCAGAGCTCACAAGTCGTGCAGACGAGGATCGTGTCCACCATGAACTGATCCCACTCCTCGCGGCCCTCCATATACTCCCTCAGCCAGTACCACTTACCGCGGGGGCTTTGGCTTTCCCACCCACGGCCATAGAACTGATCGCACTCATCAATGCAGTAGCCGCACTGAGAACAACTATAAGCATACCAAGCCACATCGGCGGGGATATCACGGATAGGCTTTGTTGGTTGTTCGCCCATCCGCGTGACAACAGAGTTTCCCACGAGTCGAAGGAGAGGCTCAAAGAATTCTGCGAGACGAATTGCTTTACCCAGGAAACCATCGGCAATGACTTTACCGGGGTTCATGATCGACTTTGGATCAATCTGAGCCTTCAATGTCTTCAACTGTTCAACCCTGTCTTTTCCCAAAATCATCGGGGCTTTCTTCCCTAAATAAATTCCTGTTGCGAAAGCCCGTCCCCCGTGCTTCTCAGCGATCCTTATCACCGTTAGAATCAGACCAAAGACGAGGTTGTAGGCAAACTTCCGTTCATCACTGGGAAGAAAGCCCAAAATGACCACCTCAGGCTGACCACTTGCGCCCCGGCGGATGACAACACCTTCCTTGACAAGAGGCTGATTGACTTTATCTTCAATCTCCTCCATCACGTCACCCAGAGCAGAAAGGGGGATCACTACCTCTGCGGGCACAAGGCTCGGGCCAAGGCGTTTGACAAGCATCAGTTTAAAGCGATTTTTCCATTCATGCTCTGCGATTTCATTGGAAAGCAACTCTCCGTTACAGGATCTGAGGGGTTCCGGCAGTTGACCGATCACTGCCTCTCGATCCTTCTTGCGAAAAGCTAAGGTGGTGATGTAAGAAAGCGGCAAAATGACCCGTTCCTCCACTGGATGACCGTTGTGTTCCATTAAAGGAGCCTTGTTCTTGAGCTCTGCCATGTGTGGATTGATAAAAACCAATGACCAAATAGGAAGTTTCTTTTCGATCAAGGATTGTGCAAGTTTTTGGAAATCATGGGCCTTCGGGGAGCTGATCGAGAGAACTTCAACCTTCTCGAGGGGCTGAATACGGAGGGTGACCTCGCTAATCAAACCCGTGATGCCCTCCATGTCGGAGACGAGATCAAGATCCTGGCCTTCGAATTCTCTTACTTCGCCGTTGGGAAGAACGACACGCGTGCTGACGACATTATCCCGAAACCATCCAGCTTCATAAGAGCCAATACCAGCCCCTCCCTGGGCCAACCACCCGCCAACCGTGGAGGATGGGTAACTACCCGGGTAGAGTCGCAGGGTGAGCCCTTCTCGCCCGAGAGCCAGGTCCAGCTTCTCCCAAACAACTCCTGCCTGTACGGTTGCCGTTAACCCGTCTGGATCAATGCGGATAATTCGATTCATTCGATAAAAATCGATGACTAAACCCTGTTTCAAGGGTAACACGCCACCGTAGCCAGACGTAGCCTTTCCCCGGGGCGTAAGAGGGATATTATTCTCTCGTGCCCAGTGAACCAGCGAAACAAGCTCTTTTTCAGTTTCGGGCTGAACTACTGCATCGGGTATTGTATCCCCTAAAAGCGGCTTGATCAGACCCGGAAGAGCGGCGATATCATGACCATAGAGTCTACGTTCTGTCTTATGGAATGATACTCTGCTTCCAAATTTTTCCTTCAGATAGGATTGGTGTTTTTCATCCAGCTGGCTCAATGCTTCACTCCTTTTAAGAATCTAAATGACGATATTCTGAAATCATTGCCACACGAACAGATTTGATTTGCCCGTTGGCTCAGATCGGATGAAAGTCTCATTTGATTTGCCTGAGGCTGGAGACCATCTTCCCTTTTTCCTGATATTGTTCGAAGAGAACCTCCCTGATCAAATGACACGCCTGAATGATCTTAGGATTTGAGATACGATAATAAATATTGACCCCCTCCCGCCTGGTTAGAATCACCCCCTTCGATTTCAACACACCCATATGCTGGGAAAGGTTGGCTTTGCTGAGACCAATCCTCTCAATCAACTCGCTGGCTGACATCTCTTTGTCTTTCAGTGAATTGATGATCTCCAGTCGTTTGGCATTGGAAAAAATCTTGCAGAGATCGGCATGAAGTTCATATATCTGTTCCATTCTTCCTCCTTCTAATCGCTCTTTAAACCTCTAAACACACCTCAACGCGGAATCTACACTTCGGGCAGCATCAATACGAGATCAAATACCCCCAAATAGTAACTTCTTCATTCGCTTTCCTGTTCGTTTATAAGTTTATTAGTTTCAAACAATGTAAACTTTAAAACATTGAAACATATTTGTCAATCCTTTTTGGTTTTAGGTCACTGGTGAGATTACGCCTTGCTTCTATACGAGGTTTTAGAAGGGTGCTGAAAAGGTCACTTTTTCAGGCTGATCAAAAATGCCAAGATGCAAGGCGCCCGAAATCCTGAGGAGTGAGGCGTACTTGGAGTACACCGCAACGACGAAGGATGAGGGGAACGCCGCAGATGGGCGTTTTTCAACAGCCTGCTAGAAGCTTGTGAAGGGACACAACAACACGGATTAAATCCCCTCAAGAGCTTGCCCTTTAAAATCCATTAACATTTGGCCAGCCCCACTTTACGGAGTACCCTCAAGGGTGACAATTAACCACAGTAAACCGAAAAATACAGTATATTCTACCTAAGAATACATACTTTACCCTATACGAATTCTTGTCCGAATGGCATAACCTGTTCTAAAGATGAATTGAAAACAATTCAAAGAATTCTTTGAGGTAATTGACGTTTTTCGTTTGGAGGAATGTAAGAAAAAGGGATTATATGGAGAAGAAACCTCTTTATACAATAGGCGTTATTGCAGACCTTATGGGCGTGCATCCGGAAACCCTCCGGGTCTGGGAGCGCCATGGCTTGCTTAAGCCTCCTCGAAGAAACGCCCAAAGACTATACACCGACGACGACCTAAAGCGGCTTTCCTTTATTCGAGAACTTCTTGATAAAGGCCTCAATTTGGCAGGTGTAGCATACCATCTGACCTTCTACCCATGCTGGCTGCATGACCATTGTCCGAAGTGCATGCGACAGTCCATCAGGCAGGGATGTGCTAAGCCATGCTGGAAGGGAGACGGTACTTTTTGCCAGGTCTCGTTTGATGAGCAGGATCTATGTGAGAGGTGTGACTATAAGAACCGGAGTCTTGGGAAATGAGTCAGAGCAAAAAAAGTTAGAAGGGGAGATAATTCTTTGGTGTTTGAAAGGAGGGAACATTCGGGCATGAGAAAAAGATTCTTTTTTATTCTGTTTCTAATGGCCATTTCTCTTACATTTCTTCCTCTCCATGCGGAGAGCCAAGGGGGGCGCAAATCCAAACAGACCGCAGTTGGCTCAGCCGTTTCCGAGGCCGAGAAGACGCCGGTTTACCCTTCAATGCCGGGGCCAGGGAAAAAGGTCTCGATCGGAAGCGACTATTACTTAATATACCGCTTCGATAAGAAACCCAAGTTGGGCACAGTGATTATGAAGGTTGAGATTTTTACCAAGGAAGGTAAAAAAGACACCTCCATGGAGGTGAAGGCTGATGCCGGCATGCCTTCCATGAAGGGTGCCCATGAGACAGGCGACCGTGCTTTTAAACTCTCCAAAAAAGGGGACTATCTCCTACCGATAGATATCGTCATGCCGGGCGATTGGGAAGTGAGACTGACCCTCTTAAAGGAGGGAAAGGTCATTTTCAGAGGGAGTTACCAATTTGATGTTTAACAAGAACCGGAATACTGGAATAATGGAATACTGGAATGTTGGAAAGAGAACAAGGAATAAAATTGCTTTCTTACCCATCATTCCATTCTTCCACTGTTCCATTCTTCCAATATTTCTATTCCTAATTCTGGCTGGTATGGCACAGGCCGCGGATCATCTGCTCTATCTCGAAGCACAGGGGATCGCGGGTTATTCCTCCGAGCTCAAAAAGGGGATCTTCTATTCACAGAACCCGGATGCTGAAATGCAGAAGCCGAGCCTCGGGTTCGACTACATCAAGCGATTTTCGGGCGAATCCGGAGACGTAGCCACCTTTGCCCTTCAGGGCCGTTTGGCCCTGGTTGTAAATGCGGAAAAAGGGGATAGGGTGAAGTTAGAGCCGCAGGCGTACAACGCCTATTTGAAAGTGAAGACCCCAGGGCCTTATGTGTGGATCGGGCATAACCGTCCGGCTTTCGGGCTTTCGTCCTATTTTGACAGCCACGGACTGTTGCTGCGGACCCTTGCCATAGAGGGCTTCGGCTATGACCGGGACTGGGGGGTCGGACTCTACAGAGACTTCTCGTGGGGGGATATTTCGGCCAGTGCCACGACTGGTTCAGGGATGCCGGTCTATTTCAAGGACAATTACATGACCGCTGGCAGGGTCTCCTATTGGGTACTCAGCAAGGACAATATGAACCTCGGTTTTTCTCTGGGCTACGGCAATACACTCGATACCATGGGTTACAAGCTGAGGGACCCGGAACCCCGGCAGATGACCCTTGCGGGACTTGATTTCACTTTTCTCAGAAACAACTTTGAACACCGTTTTGATCTTCTCGCAGGCAAGTGGCTCGGCGAGAAAACGTACGCGCTCTTTTACCGGTTCGGAGTAAATCTGGATCAGGAGGGGAGGTTTAAGATCGAGGCCCAGCCATCATACTGGAGGCTCGGTGAAGAGAGGAACTATCAACAGAGCTTCTGCTTTTCATTCCTGGCGACCTCGAATTTGACGGTTCGCTTAGCGTATTTTTACGATCGCAACGAAAAGGACAACAGGGTCGTTCTGCAGCTTTATTACTACCGGCCGGTATCATGGCTGTCCAAACTGGCGGAGAAGCTTAAAAAGGGGGAAGGGAATTAAACTGAGAGAAATCTCAAAGATCTTTGGACAGCGTTTCGAAAAGAAACACTAAATTTCATTTAAAATGAAAAGTGCAGAGTGAAAAATGCAAAATGCAAATTTAAAGGAAAAAGAGAAATGCAGACTCTAAGGAAAAAACTCATTCATTCTAAATTCTGCAATTCGCAATCTGCAATTTGCGTTGAAGCTTTTTTGGCGCTTCTCCTCGTCCTGACAGGATACACAGCAGCCTGGGGTGCGGTGGGTTGTGATCTGAATGACCCCGACCGTGACGTGGCAAGGCTCTTCCCGGAATCCACAGGGTATAAGACCCACTACGTCTCTATTGATCGGAAGGGCGGAGAGCCTCTCCTGGCGAGGATCGAAACAAAACTCGGAGACAAATTCCATGGCATCTATGAAACGATCAACGTTCCTTATACCATCTACGAAATATTCGCCAATAAAAAGAAGATCGGCTACATACATGGCGTTAACCAGAAGGGGCAATTCGGCGGCATTCAGGTCTTTGTATCCCTCGACCTTGAAGGAAGGATTAAGGCCTTCTATATACAGAAAATGACCAGCAAGTATGCCGGGAAGTTGCGTGATGCGAATTTCGGGAGGCAGTTCCTCGGTCTGACACTCAAGGATTTTGACCTTTACGACGTCATTTCAGGAAAGGCATCCGGAAAGGTCGAGGCCATAAAAAATCCGGCTCCTGAGGCCGAGGCCGATTTCAGGGCCAGCCTCAGGGCAACAAAAAAGAACCTTATTCTCATGGATGAATTTGTCTTTTCGACGCCATAGGTACTATCTTATCCGGGAGGTTTTGAACAATGATCACGAAATTTCAGGTGGCATATAAAAACCTGCACAGAAAAAGGGTCCGCAGCCTTCTGACCCTGATTGGCATCGCACTTTCCGCCTGGGTGCTGGTAAGCCTGTTGGGGTTCAACCATGGCTATGAAACTTCGCTCAATAAGGACATCGACAACATGGGCTTTCAGCTGATGATCATGGCCAAAGGCTGCCCGTATGAGGCAGCCACCATGATGCTCAAGGGAGGGACAGGGCTCAAGTATATGAAAGAGTCCATCATGGATGACGTTGCTAAAGAGCCTGAGGTAGAGAAGACCACGCCTATCCTTATGGCGGCCGTCTTCGATCCGAATAAGGGGGAAAGCGGGGGCATAGCCGGATACTTCGGTATAGAACCGAAGAGTTTCAGCGAAATGAAGCCTTTTCTCAAATTCAGGCAGGGAGGATGGTTTACGGATGAAAACGCTTATGCGGCTGTTATGGGTTATGAGGCGGCCGAACTTGAACAGCGTGAGGTAGGAGACAAGATCCTCATGCCTGAGAAGAACATTGAATTCAAGGTGGTCGGCATACTGGAGAGGACAGGAACGCAGGATGACGGCACTATCTTTGTGCCCCTCAAGACTGCGCAGAAGATATTCGCCAGAACCGATGAAATCACCACAATAGGTATCAAAGTGAAAAAGGGTGTTGACAGCACCCGTCTTGAGGAAAAGATGTACCAGCTCCCGGACGTCCAGATAGTGAGCCTGGCACAGGTGAAGGATACCATCATGAAGCTTATTTCCACGGCAAAGGTGATGGTGCTCTCAATCGCCATCATAGCCATTCTGATCGCCATGGTCGGTGTTATCAACACGATCTTGACGTCGGTTTGGGAAAGATTCCAGGAGATAGGTATTCTAAAAACCATCGGGGCCATGCCGGGGGACATATTCAAGCTGGTCTGGATGGAGACCTTGATCCTCTGCACGACCGGAGGCGTCCTCGGGGTCATCCTGGCACTGATACTCTCAAGGGTAACTGACCTGGTGATACGTCACGTACTGCCCTATGCCCCGAGCGGTGGTCTCGTATTGATAGACCTGAAACTTATCCTTATTACAATGGCTTCAATCCTGTGCATTGGCCTTCTCAGCGGACTCTATCCCGCCTGGAAGGCCGGAAAGATCATGCCTTTGGAGGCTATCAGAGGGGAGGTCGGCAGATGAGTCAGAAAAATATCTCCATAGAAGCAATCAACCTGAAAAAAGTCTATTTACGCGGAAGCGAAGAGATCACAGCGGTAAATGATGTTTCCCTGCGGATCAATCAAGGGGATTTCATCTCAATCATTGGTCCCTCAGGATCTGGTAAAACCACTCTGATCAACCTTCTCGGCTTTCTCGACAACCCGACTTCCGGCGAACTTCTCCTGGGAGACCGATCGATCTTTAACCATGCCAAACCCCTTTCAGAACGAAAACTGACGAAGATCAGGAGGGAGACATTCGGATACATTTTCCAGAATTTCTACCTCATCCCCACCCTGACCGTCATGGAAAATGTCATGCTGCCGCTCACATTCTACCGGAAGCCCGGCACGGAGAATGAGGCAGTCAAACTTTTGCGGCTCTTGGGGATGGAACACCGGAAGGACCACCTCCCAGGTCAGATCTCAGGCGGCGAGATGCAGAGGGTGGCAATAGCCAGGGCCATGGTGAATATGCCCGAAATACTCCTGGCCGATGAACCGACAGGAAATCTTGATACGAAAAGGTCAGCAGAGATTGTGCAGGTCCTGCAAGAGCTTAATAAAAACGTGGGCCTGACAATCATCATGGTCACGCACAACCAGGAGTTGGCCCGGTGTGCAGACCGGATGTTCGAGATGAGAGACGGCAAGATTTGTCAGATTGCTTGCGAACCGGAAGACATCTACTGCAACAATGCTTCGCCGGACTTGTCGTGAATAAAGAACCCCGCCCACAGGGCGGGGCTTTAAAACCCAAATTCTCTAAACCCAAAACCGAAATCCCGAAACAAGTTCGGGATGACAAAAACGAGAACCAAACCCCATTGTCATGCTGAACTCGTTTTAGCATCTGGTTAAGTTTTTTTTCTGCCATTGGCAGACACACCTTTCATCCCCGTCCACAGGACGGGGTTTTCAGGTGTGATCTTAATAAAGGAAGTTATATGACATAGGGCTAAGAGTAAGATAGGTCAACGCATCGATGAGGAGGTGTGTCATGAAAAAAATGTATGTTGTGAACCTGGTCATTGCTGTTTGCTTCATCCTGGGTGGATTAACGTTTGCTGAGCAGACGAACGATGACATCTCTGTCCATAAAGCATGTAAATATTGTGGGATGGACAGAGGGACTTACAACTTCTCTCGTATGTTGATCGAATATGATGATGGAACGATTGCTGCCTTCTGCAGCATTCATTGTGCTGCCGTAGATCTGGCAAACAACATCGACAAGACGCCGAAAGCGATCAAAGTCGGTGATTTTAATGGCAGGCAGCTTGTCGATGCGGAGAAGGCCTTCTGGGTGGTTGGAGGCAACAAACCCGGGGTGATGTCAAAAAGAGGAAAGTGGGCCTTTGAAAAAAAGGAGGACGCCGACGGCTTCATGAAGACAAACCAGGGGAAGATTGTTTTCTTCGAAGAAGCGATGAAGACCGCTTATGAAGATATGTACGAAGATACGAAAATGATCAGGGAGAAAAGGAAGATGAAACGGATGAAGATGATGGAGCAGAAACCCGGTGCTGGCGGCTGAGAGTGGGACAGGAGGTCATATGAGAAAGGCAATGCCTCTTCTGATCATTTTTTTTCTTGTCGCCGTTTCATTTGCAGCGGCACCTGAGGATTCCACCCCCTCCCCAAAGGCCAAATGCCCTGTTTGCGGGATGTTCGTTGCGATGTTTACCGACTGGAATGCGAGGATCGAGTTTAAGGACGCCACGTATGCAATTTTTGACGGAGCTAAGTGTATGTTTAAGTATTACTTAAATATAAAGAAATATAATCCGTCAAAAAACAGAGATGATGTGAATGTAGTTTCTGTGAAGGACTACTATTCTAAAACATCTGTCGAAGCTCTGCAGGCATTTTTTGTTATTTGGAGCGATGTTTATGGACCAATGGGTCATGAACCCATTCCTTTTGAAAAAGAAGCCGATGCAAAGAAGTTCCTGAAAGAGCATCAAGGCAAGAGAATTCTGAGGTTCAAGGATATTACCGCGAAGGTAATCCTGTCACTCGATCATCCTTGATAAGAAATGTCACTGGGTGCTTTAAGGAAGAAGAATCGGTCTCCAAACTCTTTATAAAGTCTGAAACCTGCATTCATTCATGTACAATTAGAAACACCAAGCTTCTCGATCTCCGTCTTCTTGAGAGATTTAATAATTTCAACACTCTTATAAATGAGCATTTCAGCTTCCCTTCCAATCAGTCTCCACCTCGAAATACTGATCCATAGGGAGACGTGCGAACTGAACAGCCCCGATGCAGGGAACCACGTATTTCACCGACCACTGACTGCCCAAGATATTGAAAAATTCAAGACAGGAAGAGCAGGCATGAATGCTGTCCGAAATGGAATAAGGTGCCTTAACGCCATTCACGGTGGCAAACAATCTGGGGTTTAGAAAGTTGGCATGGTTCGCCGAATGGCTCACAAGGATTTTATCAAAGTCAAAGGGTTCATTGACCCCAAGGCGTTCAAACCACCTCTGATAAAAATCCCTCTCAAGAGGATGAGGCTTATCCCATATTCGAGGCTTCTTCCTCTGAAAGGATCCAGATTTGGCTAATTCAGCCGTTTCCGAAGCAGTGGGCAATCGATCAGGTATAAAATCCGAATTCATGATGAGAATCGGGTTACCCAGACCCGAAAGATTCAACGGTCGATCGCTGACAACCAGAAATTTCCCTGCCTTCTCGGAACTCAAATACCAGGAGGTCCTCCTCTTGCAGAAACCCTCCCAGGATAGAGGCACGACATAGCCGACCTCCATGGACGTCCTCAATACCCGACATGGAATGCGGACTTCTTCTCGCAGTTCAATTTCTTTTTTCTCAAGATTCTCCCTAACATTTTTTAGCCCTTGAAAGTCTACCCAATAGCAAAATTTTTTGTATTCAGACATTTTTACACCTTAAGAAGGCTTCAATCTCTGCCAGTCCTCTGCCCACTCCTGACCTCTTCGCCTTCTGTTCCCTGAAATGAGGGGAGAATTTTTCTTTTCCAAACAATTTCTCTATCTCTTTAAAACCAATATACTTGCTAATGCCCGCATTCACCTTGATGTGGTCGGCAGGAATGAAACACGGAAAGTTCCTGGAGCTTTTTTTCACTTAAGAGGTCAAGATTCTCTTTTACGGTCGACGCCCCAGCCCCATACACTTTTATCCCCAATGCATTCAACTTCGTGAGTGCACCTGCACCGATACCTCCAACGACCATTGCATCGACACTCTTCCCATCAAGAGCCATAATTGGATTACATGCACCGTGGACATGGTGTAAGTCTCTATTATTCACCGTTAGAACATCTTTCCCCTCGGTATCGACGATGATCAATGCCGGTGCCGAACCAAAATGGTCATAAACCTTGCTTTCAACTCCTTCATTACCCTGAACTGCAAAACCTACCTTCATGACTTTCTCCTTTCTCGTTGATATGGGTCTCTATTCTTAAGGCCTTCCTGTTAATAATGGAATCAGCAATCCTTTCATTTCGGACTTTCCCAGATTTTCGCAATGCTTCGGTTATCTATTTTCTCCTTCGTTATTGTTTTTGTTGGGTCCCGCGGCAACATCTGCCCTGTCCTCTGCCAAAACCCCTGGCACAGCCCCTATCTCCTTCACCTCTGCGAATGTTGCCACTTTTGCAGGAAGGACAGTTCTCCGGTCTACCCGTTCCGTAAGGTAACTGCCACGTGTGCTCACAATCATCGCACTTAAATTTTCTTGTATCGGCCATTTCAAACTCACCTCCTTCAATCTTCAATGCCTTGCCTTTTAACAATGCCTCCGCCACTTTTTTGTGTGCAGAGTCGATAATCCTCCCAAACGTTTGACGGGAAACGTTCATTTTTTCTGCCGCCTTCTCTTGGTATAAACTCTCAAGGTCAGCAAGCCTGATGGCCTCGAATTCGTCAACAGTCAAAATGACTTCTTCTAACATTGAAAGGGGGATACCTCTTGGTTTAAAGTAATTGCTTTCCGGCATGGAACCAACTCGTCTGCAATTTCTCGGCCTTGCCATTCGAAACCCCTCCTTTCGAAATTAATTATAAGCATATGCCCATAATTTGTCAAGGGCCAAAATGAATCCAAGAAGAATGCTGGATAAGACCTTCGCCAAAGAGAAACTTTTGAACCCCAGCCATTTTCAGATGAGAACCGTCTTTCGGATTTGAGTTTCCCTGCGCTGGTCGATTTCGTATTGTTTTGTTCAAACGACAAACTCCTATATAATTCTCAGCCATCTCATCTTCCTGTTTTAAGCCCCCGATCTTCCTCGCTTATTGACAATCTTCTATCAATCTTTTTAATATGAAGCATGCCGTTTCTTCTCTTATTACTTCTCATCTTCTTTTCCACTCCATCCATTTGCCAACCGATCAACGAATCACCTTCTCAGGTCTGGAGTGCAGGTGATCGACGGTGGACGGTTGAGGAAGAGTACAATTATGGCAAATGGGTCGAAGCGAATGTTATCGAGGATTTCTTTATCCATTATAAGATTCCCGTTGACTGTGCGGATGTCCCCTATGCAGTACGCTGGATCTACGCGCGGATCGCCCACCTTCCAGCAGCTGCCACAACAAAGGACGATAAACTGATCGGCCACTGGTCTACGGAGTGGGCACATCTGCCAACCCATCCCGAGTGGCACAAGGATCTCCGGTTTCGAAGGGCCCTTCTCTATCTGCTTTCTGAGACGACTACAAGAACACTCCCCCTTGACACTTACCCGATTCGAATCGCACCGGATTCTGTTACGCCTGGCACGGTTTTTTTTGTAACCGAATCTCATTCAGGGATCATCGGCCGCGTCACTTTGGACGGAAGCTATGCCCATCCACTCCAGACATGGGAGGCAACGGTTCCAGCAAAGATTCAGAAGATGAGTCAGAGGAATTTCCTCTCTGCAAGGCCGGAGTCGACCACCCATTCAGGTCTGGTAAAATTCCGTTGGCCAGTGATCCAAAGTGGGCAATGGAAATATCTCCCTGCCAGGGAACATCCTTTCTACTCTGAAGAACAGTATACCTCGGGTTTCTATGAAGGTTATGCTGACTTCGTTGAGGCAGTGGCCAAAAGGATCGATCCGACAATTTATGATCCTTGGGAAAAGATGGAAAAAGTTTTGGAAACGATCACAACCTTTCTGAAAGACAGAATCCCTGTTGTGCTGGATGGCTACAAAAGGTGCCGCAAAGGCGGTTGTCCGGAGGGTTCGGCCCTATGGGAGATCCACAGCACTCCAGGCCGCGACGGAATGATCACTCTACTGATGGACCACCTCCATCAGATCATCGAATCAAACCATCTCGATCAAGAGGCAGTGAAGGAAAAGATGGAGGCGATCTTCATCCCTATCTCAAAGGATCGTTCCGTCACGTTCTATCACGTCTATCAGAACTATCTTTGGCTCTCCCCTCATCCGGAGGATTCTATTGAGGCCCGTTGGGGGCTGAAGAAGTGCGACATGATCCTCTCTCAAATCCGAAGCGCTAAGAATTCCATTGCCTTCGTCGAAAGGACTTACCGAAAAAGGGACCCCAAGTACGCAGATTTTTCCATACGGCAGCAGCAGGAGATCCTCCGCAGACTGACCGAGGAATGGAATCGGTCCCAATGTAAAGAGACGCCCCCACCTCAGAAGAAAAAAGGAAGATAAGAAGATGAGGGGATGGGGTGATGGGGAGACTAAAAAGAAATGATGGGGAGATAGGGTGACGGGGTGAGAAATTCCAAATCACAAATTCCAAATAAACTCCAACCCTCAATCTCCAATGACCGAAACTGATCTTTTGGAATTTGGGTCATTGGAGTTTATTTGCTATTTGGTGCTTGGGATTTGGTGCTTTTGATCGCTTTGCTCTATGCCCTTTGCGAATTCCGGTCTATAGGAAATGCTTGGCGATATCAATGTGGTATTTATTCGGGTCCAATGTCTTGACGATGCTCCGCTTGAACTGACCTCCTCCATCGGTTTCCGTAAGGTCAATCAGCTCCTTTTTCACATCCTTCTTCTCCGCTCGCTCCACAATGATCACTTGTGGACGATCCATCCACTTGGGATCAGGGTTAGCCTTATAGACGATTCCCAGCTCACGGGTATTGAGAACGACCAAGGATCCAACAGGAAAAATGCCAACGACGCCGATGAAGATCTTCAGAAGAATGGGGTCAAGTTGGGCGCCCCTCTCTCTCATCATGATCGCCAAGGCCTGTTCCGGCGTATAGGGAGTTCTTTTGTAATTTTTAGGGGTCGTCATTGCATCATAAGAATCTGCGATCTGAATGATCCGTCCGAAGAGGCTCACCTCCTTTTTCCGAAAAAGTTTCGGGTATCCAGCAAAGTCTCTTCTCAGGTGGTGGTCGAAGATGCCGATCACGATCCTCGGATTGATCTCGCCCAACTGTTTCAGATTAAGGAGAACCTCCACTCCCAGGAGAGGATGTTTTTTCATAAGACCCCATTCTCCCTCATCGAAGTTGGCGGGTTTATTTAAGATCTCTTTCGGGATTTTTGACTTTCCGATATCATGAAGCAGGGCCGCAATCCCCAGTTCTGTCAAGGTCTTCCTGGAGAATCCCAGTCGCCTTCCCATCGCCAAGGAATAGATCGAGACATTGACAGAATGGTTGAAGGTATACTCATCATAGTTCTTGATCGTCGTCATTCCCAACAGGATCGATTCGTCCTCCATGACGAGATGGACTGCCTTCTGGGCCAACCGTTTTAACTTCCTCACATCCGCATGCTGCTTCCCTTTGATGTGGGTGATCACTTCTTCGATCGTCCCGATCGTCTCAAAAAATACCTTTTTGGCCACCTCTCGATGATCCTCCTTGTGGAGGGTCATCCCTTCTTCCTCCCCCTCAAAAACCTCCAAGGGATTTACCTCGATCGAAAGAATGCTGAGGTTCGCCAAATGTTCGGTGAAAACCGAAGCGTTCTCCTCGCGGCCCTCTTCCAAGCTCATCAAGGCGTAAACAAATTCCCTCAAGGTCGTTTCGTCCATGGGTTCTTTGAATACCACTTCCCCGATCAACCTTTTTTCCCATTGGGTGAGGAGATATTTGAAACTGGTGAATCCCTCCACCGAATAACGCAATCGGTGTTCGTTGAGGAAGAGGTCGTTCTTCACGATTTTGAGGGAGAGGCCCCCTTCCTTCTTTATCAAAGTGTTGATGGTTTGGAGGGATTCCTGGATGAACTGATGGAGAGCAACATTTTTGGAATCATAAATTTGGGAGATCTTCATCAACACATGAAGCTTCGTGACAAGATTATTCCCCAGTCTCAATAGATCAGACTCCATGGTCTCTGATGGTTTCTTAATCCCCCTCGGGGACTGGATTGTGGATGCCGCCATTTCCATTTTATCTCCTTAATGGATCGACCGTCTGATATGATCTAATCTATCTTTCGCCTTTGAGGAATCGGATCTTTCACCCGCTTCCATCATTTTCAGTGTACTGGATGCACAGAGTCGCATCTCATTCCATTTTGCCCTTTGGAGCCACCTTCTCTTTTGGGCAATCTTTTTCAAGGTCGGTATCGCCTCTTTCGAACCTGTCTCGCAGAGGGCTCTGAAGAAAGAAGCCTTCTCATCATACTCCCGCTTGTAGAAATCTTGGGAGAGGATGATTTCGAGCAGCGGATTGACTGCGTTTTCCCTCGCCATTTTTGCAAAAACGAGGGAAGCCTTCGCTCTGATCTGAGCCAAGGGATCCCTTAAAAATTTCTGGACGAGATTCCCTCCCTTTTCCCCAAATTTGCTCAGCACTTGAAGCGTCTCCTCCCTCACCTTCGGATCCTGATGGGAGACCAAGTTCCCCAAATACTTCACGGTAGAGGGATGTCCAATTTTTCCAAGGACATGAAGGATGTGGGAGACCAGAAAGGAGTTACGGTCCGATAAGAATTTACTCAGAGGCTGGATATCCTGTTGAGAGAGCCCAGCGAGAAGGTCGCAGACCACTTTTCTCCACTTTCCGGACTCCAACTCGCCCAACAAAAGGCAGAGAGGATCGATGGCCTGCTTCGTCAGGAGTCGGAGGTACTCGAGGATCGGTTCCGATTCAACTTCTCCGTTACCTTTCATGACCTCCCCTAAAAGTTGGATAGCATGTGGACCGGAGGAAGTCTCAAGAATGCGGCGAATCGCAAAGATCTGTTTGTCCTTGAGGGCGATTGATTCAACCGTATCGTTGAGGCCCCTCAAAATCGTTACGGCCTTCCCCACCTCTTTCTGTTGGAGGAAGAGTTCGATGGTCCGCTCGAAGTAGGAAATCATATTCTCATAGGCCTCGATGTCCTCACCCAGATGGAGCAAGATTTCGATCAGGTTATCCATCAAAACAGGTACATATTCCGGTCGATGCTCCTGCTGAACCTCTTGGTTGATCTTCTCAAGCTCAACAGGATTGAGCTGGCAGGCCTGAACCAAGGATTGCCCTGGAGAGAGATTCATCACTTCCTTTAACCCCTCCGCTACAAGGACATGAGAACCTCCGGTCTCTCCGGGAGCCCCAAATTCTTTATACCCTTCCTCCCCAGAGCCTCTATATTCCAATCCTCGCAGCAGGTCCTCCTCCGTTGCAGGAACCAAACTGCTCCCTTCTTCCAAAAATTCATCCACCGTCGTAAAAGCGATGTGAGAGAAATCCTTCTCCCAGAGCAGGGTGACGAGATCATCCTCCAATCGATTGACGGAGTCACCCTTCCTCACAACATAGAGGAAATCGACGACCTCCCGGAATTCCAGTCCTTTTAAGAATCGAATTTCACGAACCCCATCCTTAAAAAAGAAAAACGCTAAGCTCTCCTTCACATCCTCACTTTCGTAGACCACCTTTCCCTGATAGAGGAGTCGATGTTCACCGATCTGTAGGGAAAAGGAATCGAATTCATCAAAGTAGCGATCAAAATCCTTTTTCAGCCGATCCAAAAACTTAAGGAGAATGGGATGGTTCGCCTCATAGAGGCGATAGGCCTTCACGGCCTGAAGGAAGGTTTGAATCAATGCCCTCGTCGACTTCACTCCCTCCTCCAGCATCTTCTCTTCAACAAGATCTGGCTTATCCTCTAAACGATTCGCCAGATCCTTCTTCCCCTCTTTTTTCGGCGGCGCAATATTTTTTTTATCCATCTCAGAACCCAGTGCTCTCCATCTGGCTGATTTGGTTCTCCCCTTTTAGGAATCGATTCAATTCCGATTTGAGAACCTTCCAACCTTTTCCCGCCTTTGCGCCCCTGATTTTGCCCATGTAAAGATACCTCAGGTAGGTAGGCCTTGAGATACGAAGATAATGGCAGGCCTCCTGAGTCGTCAGGACAACGTCTTCCCTCTCTTTTAGCATGGCTTTCCACCCTTTCTATTGGAGTTTACATGAGTTGATAGCATTTTCCATACCAAGCCTGCGAATATCATTTAACTTCTCAATATTAAAAATTAATTCGCTATTATGCCTTCGGATATACGAGAGTTTGAATGACAATTTTTGTCTCCTTTTTGGAAAATTTTCTTTATTTTCATGGCCTTTTCTATTGTTCCACTGAAAAAAGATCGGTTAAAATTCTTATGTGCCTGACAGAATCTCAGATAACAAAGCGGTAGGCAAAGTTCTTCAAGAGGTGGCCTTGCTTTTGGAGTTGAAGGGTGAAAACCCTTTTAAGGTGAAGGCCTATTCCAGTGCAGCCAGATCGATCGAAATCTTGGAAAAAGACCTGAAGATGATGATTCATGAAAACCGGCTCAAAGAAATGAAAGGGGTCGGTGACACATTAGCCCAGCACATTACTGAATGGGTGACCACCGGGAAGCTCCAACTTCTTGAAGAGTTAAGGACTTCCGTTCCTCCAGGCCATCTCGAAATGCTCAAAATTCCTGGTCTTGGGCCCAAAAAGATCAAGGCCCTCTACGATGCCCTCGATATCAAAACGATTGGAGAGTTGGAATATGCTTGTTCGGAAAACCGATTGGTTGAACTTGAAGGATTCGGCCAGAAGACGCAGGAAAGGCTCCTTCAGGGCATTCAGCAGATCAAAAAATATCAAGGTCGATATCTCTATGGAGAGGTGATCGATACCGCTGAGGGAGCTTTGAACGGGCTCCTCTCTCATCCTAAAGTCCTCCGGGCAAACCTCACGGGCTCCCTGAGAAGAAAGATGGAGGTGGTAAGAAATATCAATCTGGTCGTGAGCACCCAACATCCAAAAGATGTCTTGGCCGCTTTCTCCAAACTCCCCGAGGTGGAGATGGTTCAATTCAGAGATCAGTCAAGTGGCCGCTATTCCCTCTTCTCAGGGGTCAAGGTGGATCTCCAAATCGCCTCGGATCAGACCTTTCCATTTCAGCTCTGTTGCTTCACCGGAACCCTCAGTCATTGGAATTCCATGCTTGAAAGGGCGAAGACCAGAGGATTGATACTCAATGAAGGCGATCTTCGTCGAAATGGCAGGTCCATTTCCTGTAAAGAGGAGAAGGAAATCTTCAACGTGCTGGAGCTCGATTTTATCCCTCCAGAGTTGCGGGAGAATCAAGGAGAGATCGAAGCTGCGGCAGTCCACCAACTCCCCCGTCTGATTGAGGACAGGGAGATCAAGGGAGTCTTCCATGTCCATTCCTTGTACAGTGACGGAAAGACCTCCATCAAAGCCGTCGCCCGAGCAGCGAAAGAGATGGGGCTCTCCTATATCGGCCTCTCCGACCACAGCCGATCCGCCCGTTATGCAGGAGGCTTAAACTTGGAGAGACTTCAAAAGCAGTGGGAAGACATCAACCAATTGAACGAGGAAATGGAGGGATTCCACATCTTTAAGGGGACAGAATCCGACATCCTTCCTGATGGATCATTGGATTACGAGGAGGCCATCCTTAAACGATTCGACTTCGTGATCGCCTCCGTCCATTCCCATTTTAATATGCCCTCAGAGGAGATGACGAAACGGGTCATCAAGGCATTGCGAAACCCTTACACGACCATCCTCGGACACCCCACGGGTCGCCTCCTTTTGGCCAGGGAACCCTATGCGATCGATATGATCCGGGTGATCGATGAGGCCGCTCGGTCAAAGGTTGCGATCGAACTCAATGCTCATCCTTACCGGCTGGACATTGATTGGAGATTATGTAAATATGCCAAAGAGAAAGGGGTCAAAATTGCCATCAATCCGGATGCTCATGAAGAAAGGGGTTTGAAGGATACTCATTTCGGAGTGGGAATCGCCCGAAAAGGATGGTTAGAAGCTGAAGATATCCTCAACACGATGGATTTCGAGGAGATGAGGGATTTTTTAGAAAAGAGGAAACCCTCTTAAGTTCATCGTTCATTGTTCATTGTCCATAGTTCATCGTTTAATCGGGGGAGGCTATGAAAAAACAGAACGATCAAGAAAAACGGGTGGAGGAGATTATCAAGATTTTATCCAAAGAGATCCCGGATTCCAGAATCGCCCTTCGATTCTCCAATCCCCTCCAGCTCCTGATCGCCACCATCCTCTCTGCCCAATGCACCGATGTGAAGGTGAATCAGGTCACGGTCGATCTATTTAAGAAATATCGCTCCGCGAAGGATTATGCGAAGGCCAATTTGACAGAATTGGAGGAGGACATTCGGCCAACAGGATTCTATCGAAATAAGGCCAAGTCGATCCAGAAGTGTTGCGATGAGCTGGTCGCTCGATTTGGAGAAGAGGTCCCTCGAACCTTGGAGGAATTGGTGACCCTTCCCGGTGTAGGGAGGAAGACGGCCAATGTGATTTTAGGAAATGCCTTCGGAATTCCTGGGATCGCGGTCGACACCCATGTCCACAGAGTGAGTCAGAGGATCGGTCTGACGAAAAACGATGATCCGACCAAGATTGAGTTCGACCTGATGGAGATCGTCCCAAAGAAAGAGTGGACCCATTTCTCAAGCCTCCTGATCTGGCATGGCCGAAGAACCTGTGTGGCAAGAAAACCTCTCTGCGAGAGATGTCCTATTCGGAAGTTGTGCGACTATGGATCCAATCTATTGAAGAAATCCAAATTTCAATCCCGCTAAGGCGGGACCAAATGTCAAATGAATGTCAAAGTTCAAACTAAGGTTAAGGTTTAGGCTAAGGTTTAGAATTTTATTTTTGTAACCTTAACCTCAACCTCAGCCTTAACCTCTGTTTCAAGAATTGAACTTTGGCATTTGACATTTAGCTGCTCCTATGATCCTTTCAGATCCAGTTCGTAACAAAATCTTTCTCATGGAGGAGGTGATCAACTTCCCCACTTCTTTCCTCTCTCATGAGAATTACCATTGGGAAAATCTCCCCATGGTCCCTCATTCTGACTTAACAGGAGCGGTTCATTCACTGACCGAAAAGGGACGCAAAGTGGCCATCGTCACTGGATTTTATATCCCTGCTGGAAAGCCACCCGCCACAGAGACGGATGGCCCCCCCGGTGCGCTCATCCTGGCGGAGGGTTTGAAATATATGGGAATGGAGGTCTATCTCCTCTCGGATGAGTACACACTCCCGACATTGAGCGCAGGATTAGATGCCCTTCAGATCTCGAGTAAAGAAATCCCCCTGATCTGTTTTCCTTTGGAGGATTCAGACCAGGATCACATCAGCCGGATGAATAACGAAGAGGCCGAGAGTCCTGCTTCTCTCTCCTTCGTTCAGGACTTTTTCAATGGCCCGTTGGGTAAGGACCTCACCCATCTCGTTTATATCGAAAGGGTTGGCCCGAATCACACCCTCGACTCCTTCATCGCCCAAGTACGCAAGGGTCCGCCGCCCTTGAAAGATTTCGAAACCACCCTCCCTCCTATATTAAGAAACCGGTGTTTCAACTCCCGCCTGGAGGACATCACCCGATTCACTGGAAAAACTCACTTCCTTCTTGAAGTTCAGAAAAAATTGGGTCTGCCGATTGAAAGCATCGGCATCGGAGACCGTGGTAATGAGATCGGAGCTGGAAAGATTCCATGGGAAGTCTTCAAGGAGCATTCGATGACCCATCGAGAGGCCATTTTCTCCTGCCGGATGGAGACCAACTATTTGATCTCCTGCGGGATTTCGAACTGGGGGGGGTATGCCTTGATGGCAGGGGTGGCTTTGGCCATGGGAAGATTGGATATCTTAGAAAAAGTGACCCCCGAGCACGAGAAGAAGGTTTTGGACCATCTCATCTATTATGGCCCGGCCATCGATGGGATTACCTTCAAACAGGAAAATTCGGTCGATGGAATACAATTTGATGATTATATGAGGGTGATCGAGCGCGTGAAGGAGATCGCGTTTGAGTAGAAGGCGTCCGCTGTAGGATGGCCAAGAAAAAGGATTGACAAAATAGGCAGTTGTGCTATTAAGAGACAAGCATAGGGTTCCCTTTTATCCTAAGAAATTCTATCAAAGGAGGTGATTCAAAAATATTTGCATAAAAAGTTTAAGCCGAAAAGAATAAAGGAGGAGGTGCAAAATGAAGTGGTCTAAGTACATTCTATTTTTTCTAATTGTATTCGTTTCCATTGGAATCGGTTTCTTTTCACCCGCGGTCGCGCAGGAGAAGGTGGTGAGAGAGGCTCTGAAAGCTTCAGACATTAGGTCCCTTGACCCTCATTATGGGACGACGACAATTGACTATGCTTGTATTGCTCCAATGTTTAATGCCTTGGTTCGCTTCAAACCCGCAGACATCAATCCAGAAAAGATTGAGCCTGATCTGGCGGAAAGGTGGGAGCGTTCGAAGGATGGTCTCGTCTGGACATTCTATCTCCGAAAGGGGGTGAAGTTCCACAAGGGCTATGGAGAGATGACGGCTGAGGACGTGAAGTTCTCGCTGGAGAAGGCTGCTAACAAAGCGACTTCAGGATTTGCGGCAGACTATTCCGCCCTGGCAAAAGTGGAGGCCCTTGATAAATATACAGTCCGGTTAACTTTCAAGAGTGCCATTCCTTCGGTCCTCGGGATTTTGACAGATTACCACGGAGGCTACATCGTATCAAAGAAGGCAGTGGAAGAGAAGGGTGATAAGTTCAAATTTGATCCGATCGGAACAGGCCCATTCATGTTGCAAGAATATGTACCCAAGGAAAAGGTGGTCGAGGTAAGGCATCCAGACTTTTTCAGAGGGAAGCCAAAACTGGATCGGGTTGAATTCTGGTTCATGCCTGATTCAAGCAGTCGTGAGATGGCATTTCGAAAGGGCGAAATCGATCTCGTTGAAGGGGAACGCGAACAGGCATGGGTAAAGAAGATGAGAGAAGTCCCCGGGACGGCAATCGAAATCTTCGGGCCTGGCGAAATGCTCATTCTCAATTTCAATATGACGAAGAAACCCTTGGACGATATTCGCGTCAGAAGAGCCATCTGCCACGCCATCAATCTGGATGAAGTGATGAAATTTCTCGGCCCGGATGTGACCACAAAGCTTGTCTCAGTCGTCCCGATGGATTACCTGGGCGGAACAGACAAGGTTCCAAAGTACGAATTCAACCCCGAGATGGCGAAGAAGCTCCTTGCAGAGGCTGGATATCCAAAAGGGCTCGATCTTTCCATGGTGATTACGGAGATGTCCGACTATCGCAGACCGATGGAGCAGGTTCAAGAGCAACTTCGAAGGGCCGGGATCAACCTAAAAATGGATGTCATCACTCACACGGCCTATCACGAACAAATTCGAAAAGATGTCAATCCACTCGTTCTCTATGTTTTCGCCCGGTTCCCGACCGCAGATCCCCCACTCACACAATTTTTCTATTCAAAGTCGATTGTGGGGACACCCACCGCAATTACCAATTTTTCTCATTACAATAAGATCGACGATTTGATCGATAAGGCAAAGGTGGAGGTCGATTCCAAAAAACAGAAGGAACTTTGGGCAGAGGCCCAGAGAAAGATTCTCGAGGACGCAGCGGCTCTTCCCCTTTGCATCAGCAAGTTCGTCTTTTCGAGAAAGGTCTATGTGGACCTGGGATATGAATTGAAATCAACCCTCAACTTATCCCCGCCCATCACTTGGACAACGGATATTAGAAAGAAGTGATTGACCCACTCTGGGGGCCACTTCCGCCATAGGAGTGGCCTCCAAGTCCTGTGCAGAGAGAATGCTCAAATATACCATCCGCAGAATGATTTATGTCCTTCCCACTCTCTGGGCCGTGGTCACCTTTGTCTTCTTTCTGATCCGCATTGTTCCTGGGGGCCCTGCTGTCGCAGCTCTTGGATCGTATGCGACGGAAGAATCGATTCGGCAGCTCGAAAAGCAAATGGGGCTCGATAAGCCGATCCTTGTGCAATATGGGAAATTCCTCAAGGACCTTTGTCGGGGAGATTTAGGCAAATCATTAATCACCAACAAACCCATCTCCCAGGAAATCTACAGGGCATTACCCTACACACTGGATCTGGCCATTGGAGGAATGATCATCGGAATCCTTTTTGGGATTCCCACTGGCATCATCACTGCATTAAGGAGAAATCGTCCCCCGGACTATATTGGCAGAATCCTCTCTCTTGTGGGCATCTCCATGCCGGAGTTCTATCTGGGCATCTTGCTGATGTACATCCTCGCCATCAAATTGCCGCTCTTTCCTGTTTTGGGAGGGGGCAACCTCAGCAATTTAAGCAGCCGATTGTATCATTTATTTCTTCCAGCCCTCACCTTGGGCATCATCATGACAGCCTTCATCAGTCGAATGGTGCGCTCTTCCATGTTGAATGTCCTCATGGAAGATTATGTGAGAACCGCAAAAGCCAAAGGACTTCATGAGAGAGTGGTGATTTATAAACATGCTCTCCGAAATGCTCTCATTCCAACGGTGACCGTCATCGGAATCTATATGAGCATCTTGATGGGAGGCTCGGTGCTGACAGAGATTATTTTTAGCAGGCCGGGTCTTGGAAAGATGATGGTCTTTGCTGTGAAGGACCGGGATTACATTGCCCTCCAATCAGTGATCATTATCTTCTCTGCTTTCGTCTTTCTCTTCAATCTGATTACCGATCTGCTTTACAGCCTGATTGACCCGAGGATCGAATATCATTAAATAGCTGCTATGACAACGATCAGCCAAAAACAAATTCTCATCCGCACATTTAAAAGTAACAAGACCTCCGTCGTCGGTCTGTTCATGGCTTTTGCTGTTGTCATCATCGCTTTGATCTCTCCCTGGATCTCTCCTTATGACCCAATCTCACAAGATATGAATATTCAGCATGACCCTCCCAGTTGGGCACATCCTTTTGGCACGGATAGTTACGGAAGGGATCAGTTCTCGAGGACACTGTGGGGATCCAGAGTCTCTCTGGTGGTGGGAACCCTTTCTGTCCTTTTCGCCATGGCAGCGGGCATTCCTCTTGGCATGATCGGAGGTTATAAAGGGGGCAGAATCGACAATTTGGTCCTCCGATTCATCGACATCTTCATGTCGTTTCCCATTGTGATTCTGGGACTTCTCGTTTTGGCCATCATGGGACCAGGTCTGATCAAGATCGTCATTGCAATCGGTGTTGCCCTCACCCCCCGTATCGCACGATTGGCTCGGGGATCAACAATTTCTGTAAAAGGAAAAGAGTATATTGAGGCCGCTCGGGCCGTGGGCCAAAATGACGGAAAGATCATGCTCATCCATGTTCTGCCCAACATCTTCGGTGAAATTTTGGTAATGGGAACCCTCTGGGTGGCGACTGCCATCATTGTTGAGGCAAGCCTCAGTTTTATCGGGCTCGGCGTCCGACCTCCCACCCCAAGCTGGGGGGCTATGATCCGTGACGGTCTGGATCAACTCACCAATGCTCCATGGCTTTCCATCTTCCCTGGCCTCGCCATCTTCGTCTCCGTCTTCTCCTTCAACCTCATTGCCGACGGTTTAAGAGATATCTCTGATCCGAAATTGAGAGGATAATAATAGTTCGGAGTGATTAGTTCAGAGTTCAAAGCCTTGAATCTTAAATTCTAACGATACACAAAATTGTAACGAACCTTTTCACCTTAAATAAAATGTTAGAGCAATTTCTTGGAGACTCCTTCCTGTACCCTTCAAACTTTAAAATCTGCCATCATTGCAAAGACTTCGTGCGATAATCGAGACCTCACAAGATGAAAGTCAACGAGAATTTGAGAAATGCTATCTTTGAGGTAATAGACAACCAGACCAATGCAAATGACCCAGTTGAGACAGCCATAACATCGAAACGTTTAATGAATGAAGGTTATTCTGAACTTGAAGCGAAACAGCTTATAGGACAAGCTCTTGCTATAGAATTGTTTGGTGTGATGAAAAAGAAGGTCCCATTTAATGAGGCAAGATACATAAAAAATCTAAAACATCTGCCGAAAGAACCTAGTGACAAATCATAAACTCCTTCCTTGTAATCCTTATCAACACTTCTTGCCTTAATCGTGCAGATTTCAACCCATAATCGATAAGCTGATTAGGTGTATTTGGCGTCTTAGTCGTTGAAATATCACTACCGAGTCAGAGTAATTTTCATAACAGGTTTTTCAGCCACTTTTCTGTTGCCATGCTAATGCAAAATTGTTATAAATCATTTTACACCAGGCGGCCGATCAATCTGGCAAAGGAATTCTGTGCCCGAAAAACATCAAATGGATGGACACTGAGCGACAAGGGCATTGGGCCCCTTTACGTTGAAGAGCTGGAGATGTATCCTGATCCGATTACCCCAGGACAGGACATTGGATTCAGGATGAGATTGAGAAATGATGGCAGACCCATCCGGGGAAATATCCGAATCCAGGATAAAGATCAGCTTGTGGTCCAGGTTGAGAATGTATCTATCCCTCGCGGTCACAGCGATTTTCAGTTTCCCTATACGCGGTATTCTTCAGCGGTTTGATACTTGTTTCACTGTGCTGGTGGACATTGAGAGAACCCCTTATCCGGTTGATGCATCGAGGGAGTTCTGCGCAAAGCCCATGGGCTGGACCTTGAGACCCTGAATTAGAAAGCAGAAGGCGGAAGATTTCATACATTAGAAGATTAGCGAATTAACATCGACAAAAGATTGTCAATCTTTTGCAGCCTATAATTTGGACTTAGGGCGCGGCAACGCTATTCGTCGGCGGTACTATCTTCCCGAAGAATCCAAAGCAGTCTATGGACCCAAGGACGGCAAAGATGAGAGGGTCTTTGACGCCTTAGAGTGGTAGGGCAGCATGGGCTCCCATGGACTGGACAAGGAAAAACAGACGGTCAGTTTTAAACCAACCTTCCAACAAGCAACCTTGTGGATATGCAGAAAAACAAAAAGCCACTATCTTTTCAATATCTTAGAAGGCGGTGGCACTGACTATGGAGCGATTCATCTTCACCGTCGCTTGATGCGGACACGGTGTCGAATCTGACCGAACAAAAAAAGGAAGGGGAGTATGAATAATTCTCCCATTCCTTACGCCTAAATGAGATAAGGAGGTTACAGTAAAAATGTTATGTGGGGTTATTATTTTAGAGTAAAAATCTAAAATGTGGTCAAAATATTTAAAGGGGGTGAAATGAATGAAAAAGATTGCTTTGGTGATTTTATTGTTGGTTTTGGCTTCGGGGTTGGTAGAGTGCCGCTGGTGGCATCACCACGACCGTCATGACTACCACCGACACTACGGTTCGAAATGAGAGGGCTATTAAATTCTGAACTATCTTTTTCCAACTTTTATAAATATTAAAAGAAGTCTGAATTATTTTTTAACCTATATGGCATCGGAAAAGGATAAAGGAGGCAACAAAATGAAAAAGTTACTTTTTGGAACAATGCTTTTGGCGTTGGTAATTGTAGTTCCTATTCCAACGATGGCAGGTAGATATACGTATTAGTTTTCCTCTGCCACCACCCATCGTATTTGCCGCACCACCAGAGTTAATAGTGATACCTGAGACTATGTCTACGTTGCTCCTGACATTGATGTAGACCTCTTTTTCTGGAATGGTTGGTGGTGGCGTCTATGGGAAGGTCGTTGGTATCGCTCACATTATTATAACCGGGGCTGGGGTTATTATAACAATGTTCCAAGTTTTTATTTTGATGTAGACCCAGGTTGGAGAGGATACTACAGAGACCATAATTGGTACGGGCATCGGTGGAACTATGAACGGATTCCTAACCAACGACTTCAACAGAACTGGAAGCAGTTGGCAAAAGATCGACATTGGGAAAGGCGAGGAACTTGGGGCGTCCAGAGCTATCAACCTCGACCACAACAACAGAGACAGGAACTAAGACAACAAAGGCAACAGCAATATCAACAGAGGCCTGAGGTTCAGCAACATCAGCAACAGAGACAACAGCAACAAAAACAACCCCAGGTTCAGAAACCTCAGGTTCAACAACCACAACAGCAACAAAGACAACCTCAGGTTCAGCAACCAAGACAACAACCTCAGGAGAAAGTTCAGCAACCGCAAAGACAAGAGCAAAGACCTCAGGTTCAGCAACCACAACACTCTCAGCCTCAAGGAAAACCTGAAGGAGGGGAGGTAGAACATAGAAAGTAGGATGACAAAAAGTTTAAAAAAGTTGCCCTCTATAATATCTGTCGGTTAGAACAAGAGAACCATAATCGTAAACATTCAGGATTATTTTGGAATGAAGAGTAGTAGGATGTAGAAACAATAACCAAGGGGGACGAGGCGCAACTGCCTTTTTTATAGACTTAGAATTACGATATTGCAGAAATTGCGATATCTGCTATGACTGTTGACTTTTTGAAGACCAAGAAACTTTCTATATTCGAATCATATTTGCTGTCGACAGAGTCTTTTCCATGTGTTGGACATGGCAAGCTGTACGCTGATCCCGATTTATAATTCTTAATCGCCACCTTATTTGTTTCTGAAAGCGTGATTTCTAAATTCCGTGGCGCAATGTAAGATTTTAATGACTCGGAGAAGTCGGACGAGATCACATCCTCAAAGTCCTGTATAAAACCAACTAGCGCATCTAAGGCGGGGAGGGCGCTGTAACTATTCTGGGCCTTGCCCGAGCACATTAAGAGCGAGGATGCATAAGCTCGGGATAGTCCGGCCGGAGACCAAGGAGTCAGATTAGGCTTTCTCGCCTCCCCTCAAAGTATCCCTCAATATATTGAGGTTCCACCAAATATTGAGGCCAAACAAATCATTTCATTCTTCTCCACGGTTCTCTCCTGTTAATCTAATCCCCTGTTATTAAAGGATGATTCCAAACTTTTGATTTTTTCCGGCTTATTGGCAAGCCATTTGCAATTACTACTTGCATGATCCTTGCTATTAAGGGTCCCCAAAGTAGATTGAAATGGAAGGACGAATTCTGTCGTCAGAAAGGAGTCGAACATGCTTTGGACCATATGTGTGATTCTCTTAATTCTGTGGTTGCTGGGATTTGTTGAGTGGCTACACGGTGGGTGGAGTCATTCATATCCTGCTGGTCATCGCCATCGTCGTGGTAGTGATCCGGGTCATTCAGGGAAGAAAAATCTGACTTGTAGGTGCTATACGTAACAAAAAGGTGATTGAAAGTTAAGCTTATCAGGTTCATCATCTATCTGTATTTCCTATTGATTCAAAGGAAAGGAGATAGAGATGGACCAGAGGGCTATAGAATATTGCAGCGTCATTCCAACGAATGAATCCCTGACGGAATTTGGAAGTATTGATCGACAGGAGGGGATTCACCCATCCATTTTTTTATCCAAGACCCATAGAGGAAAAACAGAGAGGCCGTTTTGTCCTGAGCTCGAGGCGAAGACAAGAGCGTTTCAATGGGCACTGAATCGGCTTTCGGGCTGGCGCTTGCCGGGAAAAGAGCACGTTGAGGACTATTTGCGGGACATGTATAGGCGGGGCCTCAGACCAAAAACGTACTCCAGTAACCTGACCGCAATCTATATTTTTCTCACTCTGATTAGAGGTTCCGGAAAGACCCGTTTGGAGGAGATCACCAAGGATGATCTGGAGGCTTTTATTGAACATGAGCAGGATCGGGGGTTAATGATATCGACGGTGCGGACAAGGCTTCACTGTGTCAATGCTTTTTTAGGCTATCTGATTGAAGCAGGTGTGATTCGTAGGGATGTTCTGGCAAGAAGGATTCGTCTGAGGAAACCCGAGACCTTACCGAGGGCCATAGACCCGGAGGATGTGAAAGCATTACTTTCTGTTATCAACAATCCCAGAGACCGGGCCATGGTGATGGTGCTTTTACGGACGGGGATGAGAATCGGTGAATTGCTGAGCACCAGGATGCAGGATCTTCACCTGAAGGATCGAAGAGTGGATATCTACGAGGGAGAAAAGAACCGCATAGGAAGAGTGGTTTACCTCAGTGAGGATGCCATGAAGGCTTTGAAAGCCTGGATCAAGGTGAAGGATTCTCATAAAGTATTTCTCTTTTATGCGACGGGGAAAAATGCCATGTCCTACACGAGCGCATACCTCATGTTCAAAGGCTACCTGACGAAAGCCGGTCTTGCCCATAAGGGGTATTGCCTCCATGCCCTACGACATACGTTTGCCAGTGAGCTTTTAAATGCCGGGATGCGCCTCGAATGCCTCCAGCCGCTGATGGGGCATACCTCTGTGGATGTGACGCGGCGCTATGCGCGGCTCACGGATAAGACCAGGGAGCAAGAGTACTTCAGAGCCATGACGATTATAGAAAGGGGGGAGATCAATGGCGATTACCGACTCGATCATCAGGTACAGGCGTTTCTTGAAGAGAAGGAACGTCTCACCGAATACCGTTAAGCACTATTTAAACAGCCTGAAACTCTTTGTTCTCTGGCTTGATGAGCCGATCGAAAAGGTCACACACAGAAAGATTGACGAGTATATGGATGAGCTGCTTGGAAAACGGTTAAAACCTAAGACCGTCAACTGTTATCTCAACAGCATCTGTCAGTTTTACCACTACCTCTGCGAAGAAGAGGGAATCCGGATCGTCAACCCTGTGAAGAAGCCAAATATCATGAAGCTTCCCAGGGGGCTTCCCAAACATCTGAGAGACGAGCACATAGAGATCCTCTTCAAGAATCTGAAAGGGCGAAGGGATCAGGCCATGTTCACGCTCATGCTCCGATGCGGATTACGGGTAGAAGAAGTGGCTCATCTTTCCCTCAGCAATATTGATCTGAAACGCAGAATGCTGCTCATCCAGGATGGCAAGGGTGCGAAGGATCGGATTGTCTATCTCAGCAACGATGCCCTTCATGCTCTCCTGGAATATCTAAGGGTGCGACCCGCAAATAAAGTAAGAAAGGTTTTTCTTGTAGAGAAAGGGCCTCTCACCGGGCAACCTTTATCCATTCGCGGCATCCAGAAACGGATGGAATATTATGCCCGCAAAACAAACTTGAGAATCTCCTGTCACCATCTTCGCCATACGATGGCAACGCAGATGTTGAATGCGGATGCTGATCTCTCTACCATCCAGGATCTTTTGGGGCATAACTCTATCAGGACGACCCAACGCTACTGCCGGGTATCAAACCTCAAAGTACAGAGAGATTACTACAAAGCCATGGAGGTGATCATGCAACGAACGGCTGGCAACCCAAATAATCCTTGACATGAGAAAGAAATTATGAAAACTTAAACACTACGCAACATCATAATATCAATAGTAAATACAGATTATGTTACGTATAGGTAGGTGAAAGGTTCAATCGTGACCCAATCTGAACTTGTCTTTCGTCCCCAATATTGGTCGGGCCGGAATTTTTTACTTGACAAAATTATTTAGTATGCTAAATATTAGCATATAAATATCTATCTAAAGGGGTAACTTATGGCTATAGAAGATCGGCTTATCTTCTTAATTTCTAAGGTATGTCAAAAACTTATAATAAACCTTCAAAAAGCCTTTTCAGAAAGCGGAGTTGAAGTAACCCCAATCCAGGTCATGCTTCTCTTTTTTCTTCAAAAGAATGATGGTTCAAGCCTCACCCAAATTAGTCAGGGATTAATGCTGGAGAATCCGACTATCACAGGTTTGATTGACCGATTAGAAAAATCGGGCTATGTAAAACGGTCTGATCATCCCAATGACCGGCGTGTTTACTTAGTTAATATCACTGAAAAGGGAAACAGGGTGGCCAAAAAGGCCTTACCAATCATCAAAAAGTTAAATGAGCAGATCAAAGAAGGATACTCAAAGGAGGAAATTGAGAATTTCAAAAAAGTGTTGATTGGAGCCTTCAATAAGTTCTGATCGGGAGGAATCAGCATGAAAGAGATCAGTGAAGAGATGGCAAGTTTGTTCACCCAAAATAATATCCCTGTATTCGGCATTGCCAAGGCATCTTCCCTTGAGAATGAGCCTTTAGGTTACAGGCCGTCAGATATGCTCGCTTCAGCAAAAGCCATCCTCTGCCTGGGGATACCTGTTCCTAAAGGAATATTTAAATGTCAGGGAAGATCAGAATGGATGTATTGGAGGGCTGCAAATATCTATTACCGAAACATAGATATGGTCTTGATGCAGGTTGCGAGCATCATCGAGGAAAAGCGGGAAATCGCTGTGCCGATCTATGGCTGTTTTCCTTACGACATTAAAGGAAAGGCAGATTTCTGGGGCTATATGGGCTTGGTTAAAATGGCTGAAGCAGTTGGTATTGGAAAGGTGGGTAAAAACGGATTGCTCTTCAATTCCAAATACGGTCCCAGGTTAATTTTGGGTGGAATTGTGACCACGGCAGAATTACCTCCCATTGCATGGCCGGAGAAGGATGAGAAAGGTTGTCCCGAGAAGTGTTTTATTTGTCAGGAGGAATGTCCAGTTAAGGCTATTGATAAAAGCGGAAAAGTGGATAGGGTTGCTTGCACCAAATATTCGAGCCAAAGCCCCATATTTTCAAGCATGATGAAGGACAGGCAGAAATTCCTCCTCAAGATGTTCAGATGATCAACCATCTCACTGCGGTAGATGACCATTCCATGTACCGATGTATTCAATGTGTTTCTGTCTGCCCTTATCTGTGAATCCCATTGTGCGCCCACTCGAGAGTTTTAATAGAATTTACTTTTAGGAGGTAAAACATGAAACTTGATGAAAAAGTCTGGAAAACTGTTCAACAGCATCTGGGTTATAATGATGAGGAGATGAAACAGTTCAGAGAGAATCCAAGGAACGAAGATGTCCTGACCAAATCACCCGGCCTCATGAATAAAACCATCGTAATCAAAGTGGTGGAATCCAAAGGGTGTAATAGTCAGCACAGGGTAGGGGACAAGTTCTATTTCGACGGAGCCGGAAACCTTCTCACTAATCTTTGTCCAAAAAGAATTTGCATCTATGCCTTGAGTTCGGTTACCCAACTCATTTTTGCGTCAAATGAGCTGTTCTGTGCAGGGATTGAGCCGAATGAGATGCGATTCAGAAGGGCAGGTTGTTTTGATGTTGGAGTGCAATGCGGTGGCTGGGGACACATCGTTATGGAACTCGGTGTAGAAGATCGCGATAAACTCAGTAAATAAAAGGATCTCATAAAAAGGAGCGAGTCATGAGCGAATGGCAAAAGACATCTTGTGTGCTGTGTTTTAACAATTGCGGCCTCGAAGTGATCACCGAAGGCAGCAAAATCGTAAAGGTCAGGGGTGAAAAGGAAAATCCCCGTTCACAGGGCTATCTTTGTCGAAAAGGAGCGAACATTGCGTACTTTCAAAATAACCCGGAGAGACTGAGATTTCCTCTTAAGCGTGTTGGGGATCGATTTGAGCGCATTTCATGGGATCAGGCTCTGGATGAAATCGCAGCCAAGCTCAAAGAAATTGTCCAAGCGCATGGGCCTCGCTCCATTGCCTATATGGGGGGAGGGGGCCAGGGCTGTCATTTTGAAGCAGCCTTTGGTGTTCGCTTTTTGAATGGATTGGGGTCAAAAAATCATTATAGTCCCCTGGCCCAGGAGCTCACCGGTTTTTTCTGGGTGAGTGGTAAAGCATTTGGCCGCCAGTATATGCATTCCTTCCCCGACATCCAGGGGTCAGATCTTCTTGTCTTCTGGGGAGCCAATCCCATGGTGAGCCACGATATACCCAATGCCCCGGTAGTGCTTCGGAACAAGAAAAAGGAGCCTGGTTTTTTAATGGCCATCGTCGACCCGAGAGTGACGGAGACAGCCAAGCTTGCTGACATCCATTTACGACTCAGGCCCGGGACGGACGCCTTGTTGTTCAAAGCAATGATCAAGATTTTGCTAACCGAGGGACTTGTGGCCAAGGATTATCTGGAAGCCAGAGTCAATGGTTTTGAAGCGATTCGAAGCTGGTTTGATGATGTCGATGTTGAAGAAAACTGCCGAGTTTGTGGATTGGATCCAAATGCTGTCCGAGAATTCTCCCGGCTTTTTGCCACCCGCAAAACGGCTATGCGCAGTGACCTTGGCATCCTGATGGGACGGCACAGCACGCTTAATTCCTATTTAGAGTTGATCTTGCTTACATTAACAGGCCGCATAGGAGCCAAAGGGGGCAATGTCTTTTTGGGTCACCTGATGCCAATGGGATCCCATACGCCGGAGGAAGATCCAAAGACATGGAAGACAGTCATGACAAATATTCCTCTGATTATGGGGGTCTTCCCGCCCAACGTGTTGCCGGAAGAGATCGATAACGATCACCCTCAACGCATCCGGGCTCTGATCGTCAGCGGCTCAAATCCCTTGCGTTCTTACGCTGACACAAGGGCCTATGAGAAAGCTTTTGCAAAGCTGGATCTCCTGGTAACGATCGAGGTGGCCATGAGCGAAACAGCTGTTCTATCCCATTATGTCCTGCCAGCCAGGTCAGGCTATGAGAAATGGGACGGCACATTTTTCCAATTGGGGTATCCCGACTACTACTTCGATATGCGCCGTCCTGTGGTGCAGTCGGATGGAGAGCAGGTGGAAGAAGCGACCATCTTCGTGGAGCTTGCTCAAAGATTGGGAATGATCCCGGATTACCCATCCAAGCTTCGAGAACTGGCCAAGGACCGACTAGGTTTTGGCCTTGCGCTGATGGAATATATTCGTGCTAATCCAAAGGTAGAGCCGTGGCTGCCTTACATTTTAGCGAAGACCCTTGGGGAGGAATTGGGATCTAAAAATCTGTCTACGCTCTGGGGACTACTGGCACGATTTCCGATGATGCATCAAGAGGATGTTGCCCGCGCCGGTTACAAGGTGAGTCCTCTCACAGGAGAAGAAATCTTTAGAAAGATCCTGAACACACCAGGGGGCGTTAAGATCGGAGTGGTAGACCCGGAAAACAACCTTTCCATTCTGAAGACCCCTGACAAGAAAATCCACATCCATTTCCCTGAGATGGAGTCGTGGGTCAAGGAAGTAACCCCTGCGGCCGAGGAGACCCAACTCGTGAGCAAGGACTATCCCATGGTTCTTATGTCCGGAAACCATATGGAGATGGTGGCCAATACCATCATGCGTGACCCTGCCTGGAATGAGGGGAGGCGGCCTTGCACCATGCGAATGAACCCAAAGGATGCAGAGGAGTTAGGAATCAGCGATGGTGACCTTGCCCTTATCGAGACAGAAGCAGGATCTGCCAGGATCGAAACTGAAGTGACAGATAGCTCGCACCAGGGCCAGGTGGTCATCCCTCATGGCTTTGGGCTCGTTCACGGCGGAGAGGCACATGGAGTCAATGTTAACCAGCTGGCTCCAGCGAAACACCGAGATCGTCTGGCAGCCACGCCGTTACATCGTTATATACCCTGTCGGGTGCGCAAGGTTTAGTTTGCAGAAAAGACCAGCCCCCCTCACCCTTCCCCTCTCCCCCAGGAGACTGTGTCGTAATTAGGGAGGGGTGGTAATTTTAGCATGAAACGTAAAATATCTTATAAGGAAACCATATCGATATGATACAATACCGCACAACGAAAGGGGAGTGGCCCATGGCATATCGATATGGTAACCGTTATCAAATGGCCTTATTTCCACGAAGCATCGAAGAGTATATTCCCGAAGATCATCCCGTTCGGGCTTATGATGCTTTTGTGGAAGCCCTGGATTTTAGTGCCTTAGAGATCGAGATTGACCCAGACAAAGTGGGCAATTCGGAATACGATCCTAAGGCGATGATGAGACTGTTGGTTTATGGTTATTCTTACGGGATTAAGAGTTCCCGGAAACTGGAGCGGGAGACTCATTACAATTTCTCCTTTATATGGCTTATGGGCGGGTTAAAACCGGACCATAAGACGATTGCTGAGTTTCGGCGCAAGAACAAAAGGGCCCTGAAGAAGGTGTTGAAGCAGTGTGCCCAGATTTGCATCGAGTTGGATCTGATCTCGGGCAATGCCTTGTTTGTAGATGGTGCGAAGATTCGGGCCAATGCTTCCCGTTCGAAGACGCACGATTCAGCCTATTATGAGCGGTTGATGTCGGAGATAGAGGGTCGCGTTGAGCAGCTTTTGGAAGAGTGTGAAAGGGTGGACCAGCAGGAAGAGGGACTGGGTTCGAGTGTGGCCATGGACAAAGAGCTGGCCCAAGCGGAGCGTTTAAGGGGCAAGATCCAGGAGGCTTTGCAAGCCCTTAAGGAGACCGGTCGAGAGCAAATTAATCTGACCGATCCGGACTGTGCGCTGATGCACAGTGTTCAAGGCAGTCATGCGAGCTATAACGTGCAGAGTGTGGTGGATGACAAGCATGGGTTGATCGTGCATGCGGAAGCGGTCAGTGAGACCAGTGATGTCAATCAGTTTGCCCAGCAGATTGATCAAGCCGATGAGGTGTTGAAAGAGCCCTGTGAGGTGGCCTGTGCGGATGCGGGCTATGCCGATACGGAGGAGCTTGGAAAGATTGATGAGCAAGGAATCAAAGTGGTTGTTCCCTCACAGCGGCAGGCTTTACACGAGGAGGAGGGGCCCTTCAGCAAAAGCCAGTTTCGGTATGACAAGGAGCGGGATTGCTACTGGTGTCCCGAGGGGCATCGGTTGAGCTATGGGGGGACGGATAAGAGCAGTGGGAAGAGGCATTATCAGATCACCAATCGAAAGATTTGTCATGGTTGTGTGCACTATGGGGGCTGTACCACTGCCAAGAAGGGGCGCAAAATCATTCGTCTTCCTCTCGAAGAGATCAAAGAGAAACTGGAAGCTCAATATGAGGAAGCATCGTCTCAGGAGATTTATGCCAGAAGAAAGGCCCGAGTGGAACATCCCTTTGGGCACATTAAGAGGAACCTTAAAACCGATGCCTTTCTGCTGCGGGGGCGCACGGGGGTTAACGCAGAGACTTCTTTGCTTGCCACGTGCTTCAACCTGGCCCGGATGATCACGCTTCTTGGCGTTTCGGGGTTGATCGAAAAACTGATGACGCTTCACGTCCCAGCGTTTGGATAGCTTCCCCATTGTGCAGCCGACAGGTCTCAAGAGAAAGGAGAACCCTGTTAGCAGAGTTGCTCTGACGACCGTCTATCTCTATGCTGTTGTCAAAGAGCAGTTTACATTAAAAAGCTATTTACAAGCCCCTTCACCCTCCCTTATTGTGACACAGTCTCCAAGGGGAGAGGGATGAGGGTGAGGGGAAAGCGAATAAAATTCAAAAATATTTATTGCGTTTGTATTAGGCGTGAAAGATGAGAAATCCTATGTTGAGTCCTTTATCCTTTGATACCCAGAAAGACCTTCTCGTCAAAGGATGGATGTCACACGATGCCAGGTGGTTTATGGCAGTAACACAACATTTTGGCATCGATGCGGCGAACCGATTGAATCAAATGGTGTGCCGGGAATTAGGCCAGGTGGAAATGAAGCGGTTCATGAAAACTTTAGCCTTATCGCCGCCAAAAGATATAGAACGAATACCTTAACTTTCAAAAAAGCAGCCTTCTCACTCTATGGTCCTGGTCTCGATCGAATATGAAATCAAGATCCTCGATCATCAATCGTATGAGATGCATTTGAAAAGATGTTTCGCCTATGAAAATATTGTGAGGGCAGGGATAAAGGATCAATATGAATGCGGGATTTTTGCAAGGATTCAAGGCTGGATCGACGCCCAGGGATTAAAACATGAACTTGCTCCACCATTGGGTAAATGTATGATGGTTTTTGGAAAAGAATGTCGTTATAGGATCACACTTCATTTCCATTAATTTTTATTGATATCAATTTTGAGGGGATATGTAGATGGAGAAGTATACCCGGTTGGCAAAAGAATTAGGAATGGTCAATGCAATGATCATTTCACCCAAGGAAATCTATTTTGATATTCGGGCGATTTTGAAATGTCGATGGGGCTGTGAAGATTTTTTTCAGGAAAGTATAAGGTGTCACACCAGAGATACGACCTATCAGGAACGAGTGGAGATGATCAAGAGATACAATCATATTCTGCTCGTCCATTCGAATGATGCCAGAACATTGAGTGAGGCCGTTCTTGAAATCGAAAGGACTGCTTTCCTCGATGGATACTATTTTGCGTTTGCAATTCGATTCTGCAATTTGTGTAAGGCTTGCGCCGTTAAAGAAGGTCATCCTTGCCCGACCCCGGATAAGGTTAGACCTTGTGATCAAAGCTTTGGCATTGATGTTTACAAAACCGTGCGAAACGTAGGACTACCCTGTGAAGTTCTTCAAAGTAAAGAGGGCATCCAAAATCGATATGGTTTTGTGCTAATTGATTAAATATTCTTATTCATAACAGGGGGGAAGGGTTGGGGTAAAGCGGTGTAACCTTTCGGGGGTCTTTTCCGTCTTATATATAAAAAATAAAAGGAGGACTCGACCATGGACGAAAAGACGAGGCTTTTAATTTGCTTGGGAGCAGCCACCGCAGCGAACTGCATCCCTTGTTTCGAGCACTATTTCGGAAAGGCAAAAGCAGGAGCTGTTAAAAATGAGGAAATTCAGGAAGCTGTCGATCTTGCCAGCCAGGTCAAGAAAGGCGCCCATCTGGCCATAAAGAATTGTATCAATGGTCTCATGGGTGAAGTAAAGGAGTATGATCTGCCCTGTGATAGGCAAACCAGCAAATCATGTTGCGGGTAAGTATCATAAGACTCCTAAAAACCTCCCCTCCCTTGGCGGGAGGGGAGAAAGGGGAGGGGGAATTAAGGCTTCTTTTTTCACCCCCACCCTCACCCTCCCCCGTCGAAGGGGGAGGGGAATAACTGGGAAAATTAAAACTATTTTTGGTTAGGATTTAAAGATGGAATTTTGGGATATCTATGATCAATACTACGTTAAGGTTAGAAGATTTATCCTGACCCTTGTTAAGGATGAATGGGTGGCGGATGACTTAATCCAGGAAACGTTTTTAAAAATTCAAAATAATTTAAAAAGCCTAAAAGATCCCTCCAAATTGTCCTCTTGGATATTTCGCATTGCCTATAACCTGTGCCAAGACCATTTCCGCCAGTTGAAGAGATCACGTAAAGAAGAAAGAATTGACCAGGAGGAGATGGAAGATTTTAAAGAAGCGTTAATTCAAAAAGGACTGGATATTCAAAAAGAATTGGAACA
>CAWGWZ010000023.1:0-382098 GCA_963826305.1 uncultured delta proteobacterium
GAAAAATTTATATCGGTAAACTGCCTTTTCTCATTTTTATCCCATAATTTTCATTATTGACCATTGTATTCAGATTTCATAAAATACCATCAACCTAATTATCTTACTTACTCACAGATGAGACGGAATAATCCTGTGATGGTTCTGTCCATGATGAGCCAACACAAAAGGAAAAGGATCGCATTACAAGGCATGCATTAAAAGATCTCGGCTATCGGGTCATTGTCATTCGTTTCGATCAGGATCTCGAAGAACAGATTCGCCGATACCCTGATGTTTTTTGTTAACTAAGGGGTAGTCTCCCTTTTTTCGTCAGAGGAAAGTCAGAATTATTTTTAAGAGGAACTCTCTTTGAACTTATGCTAAATAGAATCTAAGGAGGTGGTGACCTTGAGAGCCATGGCAAAAGAACATGTCAAAATCACTCCTGGGATAGGCGGTGGGAAGCCCCGCATCGCTGGGCATCGAATTCGCGTGATGGACATAGTGCTCTGGCACAATAAGTTGGGTTGGTCTCCTGATGAGATCGTTTCTCAGTTTCCCCAGTTGACCCTTGCGGATGTTTATGCAGCCCTGACCTACTATTGGGATCATAAAAAAGAGATCGAGGCCGAAATCCGGCGTGCTGAAGAGGTTGAAGCAAAAGCCCGCTCTCGCCATCCATCAAAGCTAATGGAGAAACTGGAGGCAAAACGGAGTGAAGTTCTATCTGGGCGAGCATATTCCAAAAGGCGTTGTTGAAGGACTGCGCCGTCGTGGTATGGATGTCCTGACGGTGCAGGAAGCGGACCGGTCGGGTCATTCAGATGAAAAGCAATTAGCCCTTGCTACAAGAGAAGGCCGTGTGCTTGTAACATTTGACGACGACTTTTTAAGACTTGATACTACCGGAGTTCCTCATACAGGCATCGTCTTTTCCCAGACTGGGCGTTATACAGTTGGCGAATTGATCGAAAGCCTGGTGCTTATAGCGAACGTAATCGAACCCAACGAGATGAAAAATCACATTGAATTTGTTTGACCTTCTTAAAAGAATTACTAAGGAGTCCATCATTGATTAGACATATTCTTCTGAAAATCTCCCCTAACCCCTCTTTTCCAAAGAGGGGAATTCCTCCCTTTCGTAAAGGGAGGGAGGAGGGATTTAGTCTTCAGCGTCCATACAATTATGGACTGATTAGTAAAATACTAAATTCTAATAGCCATGAGACATGGCATGAGGACCGGATTATCATTTAACTCATTTAACTACCCCCCCCATGATCTCGTCCCCACGGCCTGACCTAAGAGCCGTCTCAAGCTGATACTGTTGGACGCCGGCCAGCCCATGGCCGGGCAGACTCAAGCTGTGCTGCCAGACGAAAAAGGGTTGCTTCGTCCCCAAACCGCCCTACAAAGTGGACGCCCACAGGAAGTCCTTGAGCATTCCAGTAAAGAGGAACCGACATGGCCGGCTGGCCGGTGGCATTGCACATCGGCGTGAAGGGAACGAATGCCTCCGCTCGCCGGAGACCGTGCAGAGGGTTCTCCAGAGGCGAATCGAAAGTTCCCAGAGGCACGGGAGGCTCGGCGAGTGTGGGGGTGAGCAAGACATCATACTTGAGGAAAAATCGGGCAATGTCTCGGGCCACCCTCTGAAGGAGAGTCAGGGAAAGTAAATAGGACGATGCGCTCTGCTGGCGTCCCATCTCATACAGAGCCCAGGTGAGCGGTTCAAACTTTTCCTGGGTGGGAGCCTGTCTCATTGCAAGTCCCAGGCCTTCCATTGTCCAGGCACATCCCGCTGAAAACAACACCATGAAGGCCCGGGCCACCAACTCCCCATTTATCTGTGGGGCTGCCTCCACCACTTCATGCCCCAGGTCAGCACAGAGTGCAGCCGCATCCTGCACCGCGCTGATGCAATCCGCGTGCACCTTAACGTTTGTGGGTGTTGTGACAGTAAAAGCGATACGCAGCTTGCCTGGGTCAGCTCCCACTTCTTGAAGGAACGGACGTGTCGGGGGTGGCGCCCAGTAAGGATCGCCCACATCAGGACCCGCCGTCGCATCGAGAAGGGCAGCACTATCCCGAACGGAGCGGGTGACTGCGTGATCGATAACCAATCCGCTATAAATGTCGCCCAGATCGGGTCCAAAGGGATTGCGCGCCCGGGTAGGCTTGAGACCGAAGAGACCGCAGCACGAGGCGGGGATGCGGATCGACCCGCCCGCATCATTGGCATGGGCCATCGGAACGAAACGGGCAGCCACCGCCGCTGCTGACCCCCCGCTTGAGCCGCCAGGAGTCCGATGGATGTCCCAGGGGTTATGGCTGGGGCCAAACAAACGGGGCTCGGTGGTCGGGAGGATGCCCAGCTCTGGTGTGTTTGTCTTCCCGACGATGATCAAACCGGCCCGTTTCAGCCGGGTTACCAATTCACTTTCATGATCAGGTACAAAGTTACGAAGAAAGGCTGTGCCCATCGTCATTCGCACCCCGGCATAAAGGGCTCCCAGGTCTTTCAGCAGAAAAGGCACCCCCGCGAAAGGACCATCGGGAAATTTGCCAACGGCCGCTTCGCGAGCTTGTTCATACATTGGCGTCACCACCGCGTTGAGAGTAGGGTTCAGGCGCTCAATCTGCTCAATCGCAGCCTCTACGAGTTCAATCGCCTTGACCTGCTTTTGTCGCACTAATGCGGCTAGGGCAGTCGCGTCGAGGGAGATAAATTCATCCATTTTCGCCATAGGTATTCCTCCTTTTTCTGAAGAGGGGAAGATCAAACAAAAAAACGTTCTCTTTTCTAAGATAGAAGTAAGAAAGATGTTTTGCAAGAAGAAAAAGTGAGTTTCTCGCTAAGCGCTTTGCTCTATCCTGTTTTCAGTATTTAGAATTCCGGATTCCGCATTTGGAACGGCCAACTTTTTTATGGATGAAACCTTACTTACAACCTATCTGCTTTGAAACACTTGACTGAAAAATTCAGTCAGGCCTCACGGTCTAGATTCGAGCCTTGAACCTGTCACCCGTTAAATCATTCGTTTGCTTTTTATTCAATCCGCACTCCGCAATCCACATTCGGCAATTGGATGGGCCAACTTTTTTATGGATGAAACCACCGCAACTCATCCTCGTTGTAAAGTGTAGAATGTAGCTTTGACCCCAAGTCCGCATTTCCTTCGTCACTTAAAGTAATCCTTGAATTCTCCTTTCGATCAAGCTTAACGATTAACTGTATACATTGCCGCTTGGGGATAGCGCGTTCCCACCGCGTATCCCACTGGCGCAGCTTCCTCGATACGGCGCAAATCGTTGTCGTTCAACTCAACCTCAATCGCGTGTAAATTCTCTTCGAGCCGTTCTCGGCACTTTGTTCCCGGAATCCGCACGACGTCTTCGCCTTGTGCCAAAAGCCAAGCCAGCGCGAGTTGCGCCGGTGTGCAGTTCTTCTGCTTTGCAATTTCTTTGATTTTTTGAACCAGGGTGAAGTTGTGCCCAAAATTCTCGCCTTGGAAGCGTGGCATGCGGCGACGGAAATCATCCGGTGCCAGGTCTTCGGGTCTCCGAAAGGCTCCGGTCAGAAAGCCGCGTCCGAGCGGAGAATAGGCGACAAGCGAGATGCCGAGTTTGCGACACGTTGGTAAAACATCAGTTTCCGGCTCTCGCGTCCAAAGGCTGTATTCCGTCTGTAACATTGCAATTGGATGAACAGCCGAGGCGCGGCGCAGCGTTTCCGAACCGGCTTCTGAAAGCCCAACGTGACGGATTTTGCCTTCTTTGACGAGCTCTCCAAGCGTTCCAACCGTGTCCTCAATGGGCACATTCGGATCAACCCGGGAGGGGTAATACAAATCTATGTAATCAACGCGCAATCGTTGCAGGCTGTAGGACAAAAAGTTTCTAACGGCGACCGGACGGCTATCAAAGCCGATAAGATTGCCGTCATAATTGCGTAACGCGCCAAACTTGACCGAAATAAAGACCTGTTCGCGCGGAAAATCTTTGATTGCTTCGCGGATCAGTTCCTCGTTGTGTCCGACTCCGTAAAAGTCGCCAGTGTCGAGGAAATTTACGCCGAGTTCAAGCGCGTACCGAATTGTGGCTACGCTTTCGCCATCGTTCGTTTGCCGTCCGCTGTAAAAATCAGACATTCCCATGCAGCCCAAGCCCAAAGCCGACACGTGCGCTTCAGTTCTTCCCAGTTTGCGATATTTCAAGCTTTGCTCCCTTCGTTTTCCGGCTTAACTTCATATCATCATAATAGGTGTATTTGAACTTTCGGTTAAAGAAGGCAGTTACGATCAATCTCTCTGCTCCTGTAACGAAATCATGTTCATATACAGGCAGTCTCCCTGAAACCGAGCGGGATGGCAAGAGATTTCGCATCCTTCCCTTCCTCAACGGCCGGAAATCTAATGACAACCGCCAACATTTTAACTTCCTTCCGTTACAAAAAAGCTATCAGTGAAGTCCATCCATCTCAATTCGTCAATGTTTTTACCAAAACAAATTGTCCCCGCTTCTGCATCATTTCCATTTATAATAAAGCATTCGAATCGTCTGTGGTGGAAACAACATTGCAGCAAAACACAAATAAGGTGGCGACGAAAAATTTTAAACTCTAAACTGCGGATTGCTTGCCATGGTCAACACACGGAAAAAGGCTCACCCAACAGAAAATATGATTCGGATATAAAAAGTTTTTACCTCTTCAAAAAGTCAACAAATAGGATATGCTGAAACTTCTTAAGATGTAAATTCGTTTTAACCTCGACCTGGGTTCTCATTCATCTACAGGTTGAGCCAAGTCTCTCATAGGCCCAAGCAGCCATTTCCCGAATATTGCTGTTTGAATGCTTCAATGCGCGTTGAATATACTGGATGTAGCCTTTATTTTTGCTATTGGCCATCGCCCTCAAGATGTTACATCGCCATAGCCACAGTTTATCTTTTTCGATATACCATAATTTGGGGTAGATCGTTTGGATGAATGAATCATCGTCCATCTCACTGAGGTTTTTTAGAGTGAGGATTTTTGAAAATTCGTCAAGTCCCGGAAATTCTCCCTCCTCTTCCCAACGATTTTTATTCAAAGGACAGACATCCTGGCATAAATCACACCCATATAACCATGTTCCCATCTTGGCTCTCAATCCTGAAGGGGGTAAGGAGGATACCCTAAACGTGAGGCGTGCGATACAGTCTCCGTAATTCATCACCAATGGACCTTCAAGAGCCTGGGTTGGACAAACATCAATACATCTTGTGCAACCTTCAGGACAGACAATAGACAGCGACGGGTGATCATATTCCATCTCTTGATCGACAATCCATGTGTGCATTTTTATCCAAGAGCCATCGGAAGTGAAGATAAAGTTATTTTTGGCAAATTGTCCTATCCCCGCCCTCACGGCGGACCACCTTGCCGTAACTGCATCCTTACACGTTCTTAATCCCATCCCCTGCAACCATGTCTCAAATTGTTGACAAGCAGCGTACTCCACTGAATATGGTAATCTCCCATCGACTAAATAATATTTTCCTACGAGGTTTCTTAATTTCGGTGGAATTCTGAATTTACCATACCGACTGATACATACGATAATGGATTTAGCCCACTCGGCACTCTTCTCCGGGTGTCCATACTGTATCAGTTTCTCATATAAACCTTGGGATTGCGGGAAATGGTGAATGCGTTTCTCCACGTTTTCTATAAACTCCTCAAACGGAGAGGCATCCGAAACCCCACAAAAGGAAAATCCTAACTCTTCGGCCTTGTTCTTGATTCTGGATGCAAAATCATGATTTACCATCTTCTTCTCCCTGCTGGTTTACGAATGGGATTGTAACCTTTAGCTGATGCCATCCTTAAGAATTATAACTCAGGGCATCGTTCGTGGCGATATGAGAGTGAAGGCCGGAATCATCCCTCCTATCTTAAGACCATGATTCATTCTGAGATACTCCGCCGATCAATCCAAGACCGAAACAATGAAAAGCGGCACTTAAATTTAGCATGTCGAGAGATATCCTTCAAGCAACATCCAGCTTCGATGTCCCGTGTGTTTCTCTAACCGGCAGACGGGAGAGAGGTTGAAGAAACAATCATCATGAGCAGAAGGCAAACGTTGTTTCGAGAATAGATTAGTAGCCAAGCGATAAGACAGTATGGTCATAACCGTATCTCCCTTGAAAATGGGATGGACACCCCTTTACGTAACCCTCGGCATACCGTTCATTATTCGCCGTGACAAGCCTCCAAGAATTGAACATGTCTTGCCAATCGTAACTGGCTGAAAGAAATAAGGAAATGTTTCTATTTGAAGTTCAAACCGTAGGTTTTTTGGCCTTGAAAAACCCAACAAAGATAGCAGATAGTGTGCCAGAAGCTACGGATGAAATGAGGGCTGGCCCCTCTGGTCCGGCTTAACAGGAGTAAAGGCGGGACAGCAGGATCAATTGAGTAATCCCCTCATCGGCACTGGGGGTGAAATTCCCCGGATTACGAGACTTCATTACTTTTTCGATATCATAATTCAGTATAAGTTAACTGCTGGAAACAACATCATCTCTTGATTTGAATCGTTTGTTCAAGGTTTCCGAGATGCTAATGAGTAAGGGTAATCTTATTAGGAGTTCAATGCCGATAAAGGTAATGAAGATGTATTGCGGCCCGAATTTATCCCAGATTATACCTGCCGTTAGAGCCAGGATACCGCTAAAAATCATCTTAAAAAATCGGGTAATACCTATCCACCTACCCATATGCTCAGCGGGTACCAGTTCTCTTTCCATAGCCGCTGCGATAGGGCTGCCAATATAGTGAAAGCCTTGCAAGATACCAGCAAGAACCAGAAAAGCCGGTGTCGGTGCTAAGATAAGCATCAGGTTGGAAAGCAAGAAAAGTGGTATGGTAACAAATAAAACCTTCTTCCTGCCTACCCTATCTGCCAACCTCCCTAAGGGGATGGCAAACACAATAGATGATAGTGCGGACCCGGTCACCATGGCTCCCAGTATAAATTCGTTAGCCCCTTTTAGCTGGTAGGCAAAGACCTGAGAGAAAGGGAAAACCATACCTATCGGCAATTGGGTAATGGCAGCAATGACTATCCAGCGTTTCAAATGTTTGCCGCTTTTAAATACCTGAGAGATCTCTTTGAATAAGCTCGTCCTATTCGTATTTGCTTTAGTCCATTTTCGACTCGATAGCTGCGTCAGAACCACTACGAAAGTACCCACTGTAATAATGAGACCAGAAAAGAATAGCGGCCGGATACCGTTGGGATTTACGCCACCAAATTGGCTAACCAGCCAAGTTGCTATTATAGGTCCAGCCATTCCTAATAGACCTGCGGTGACGGTTTCGCAGATCATCATTCCTGTCGCTCTGTCGCGGTTGACAAGGCAGTTACCGCAGATGGTGGCGCAGCTATGAATACTGGTGGAAAAGCCCAGCCAGTAGGCAATCATGGCGATAATGGTCACTCCCCAGCTTTGCGCCAGACCATACGTCAGGTAACAGACGACCATAAAAGTGATGCCCACAAGGTATATCTTCTTAGGGCCAATCCTATCGATGAACCAGCCGGTGAAAGGACCGAATAGGCCAGCTATCATCATGCCAATGCTGTTGACGATGCCAAGCTGGGTAGCGGAAGCCCCTAATGCCACGATATAAATAGACAGGTACGGAAAGACCATCTGGTAGGCCAGTTTATCCATGGATGTGCGAGCAACGGTAACTTTCCAGTCTCTCTGCTGCCTTTTAAGAAAGGAAATGCCATTGCTGAGAAAACCCGGCGTTGATTTCGCAGGGTGGTCCAAATGATTTCTCAAGTCACATTCCTTTAAGGGTGCCATCTTGATAGACCTTGATTGCGATGCGATGAGGTTGCTTGTAATAACCAAATTATCTGATAAGAACTTATCTTTAGAGCGAGTCAAATATGCGAGAAACGGGGTTGTTTGTCAAGCCCAGAAGCCCAGAACATACTGTGGAAGGTTTTAGGTCAGTATTCCAGATAACGATTATCAAGTGTTGCATTGACGGTCGAAATCAGTCAGCTGACGAAGAAGAATTGGACGGTCCCGATTCTGATCGGCGTCATCATCTAATCAGAAGCAAGAGGGCCAAGCAACGGAAACACGGTATTATGGCACATACTGGAGCAGCCTTCCCGCCTTCATCCCGGCCTGTCCAACATCCCCGCCGGTTGTGTTGGAGATGCCTATGTTTCGGATAGATAACCTGCTCATCCACAAGCTGCAGGGCTATTGCAAGACCGTTGTACCTTTCAGCTTCTCAGAGCCCGAAATCTATCAAACCAGCATTTTCAACCTTCTCTCTGCAGTGCTTTTCAATCCAGTTCTCCCGGGCGTCGTTTCGAAGTTGAGGTTTAAAGACATTCACCTTCAGGTCGGATTCGAGCATCTACGGACTCCTGGTCTTGGTACCCTCCGCCGCTCTTCTGTCGAGCCCCAAGTCTCCAAAAATAAACAGTGCAACCGGAGAGAGGTCTCTCCATCCGTTGTAACAGCTTTCTGCGCTCCGCGGATGGCCAATCCTACGGTTCCTTTGGCCCCACTATACCAATTATCCCAGGTTTGTAATGTTGCTTAAAAAAACGAAGCAATTTACGATTTATACTTTCGATTCTTCTCCCCTTACCAGTTAGTACCCTTTAATTCAAATACGGCCGCTGTCCCTACTTTACCTCATGAAACGGGCCGGGTAACATACCCTACGTACATGGCGAGTCCAAAACATGCCACTGCCACGAACCAGTAGGCAACCCTATCGATCCGAACTGACGGGTCATACCAGCTGCGCTTAGAAACCAGGAACATCAGAAAAGTGAATGACGTGGTTACAAATAGGAAATAAAGAACCAACCGGCTGACAGGCTCGCGCAGAAAAATTGCCAGTGCCGGTAGTAGGAAATAGATGGCCTGAAACGGGCTGTTGAGGCTACCTCCCGACTTCCAAACAAGAACGCTGAGAGCGACAACGTCGAGGACGAACATCAGGCCCATCGAGGTTGACCGTTGCATCCCTATCTCACTGCTTCCGCCGAAGAGAGGTGTCCATATTGCCGCATAGCCAGATGTCAGCATAAGAGGGACGACGGTTAAAAGAGTCAGTGCGAGGATGATGAACCCTGCGCTAAGAGCATCGCGCTGGTCAAGTGCAATCAAGAAGGATCCGATGCACATGATCGCTAGAATGGAAACTTGGGCGATTAGAGCACCAGCAGTGATACCTATGTCAGATGGCATCTTTTCTAGCTCTTGTGTAAGTCTCTATTTCGTTTTGTGCTCTATACTAATGAATGTACCCCTTAAATATTGGGCTTATAGGAGAACCCAATGTCCAATTTGATATTGCCCGGCAGATTAAATGTTTGAGTGTACCTGGGCGTCGAGCCTCGAAATTTGAAAACGCATTTGCTTCCCGATGCGGTCTATCCAATGGGCAGACCGGCCCGCGTAGAAGCCTCGGTTCCGCACCACCACTTTTCGCTCGAAGATATATCAAATCCCCAAAAAACAAAAGCCCATTCCTTTTTGAGGATAGGCTTCGGTTCAGAGGAGAATGCATAGGGTATTGACCCCCACCTTTGACGGTTGCCTTAACATACCAGAAAACCAACGAAATATAAAGCAAATTCTTTGCCAAAGGCTGAGATTTTGTTGAACTTTATAACCCAGCTAAATTAAAAGACTATTTCAATTTCTGTTGATTTGGAGATATGGCAAATCGAACACAAAATTGCCTATTTTTTTGACAGTTGCCTATTTTTATGAGCAGTTCCGAAATGGAGACCCTTAGACCAAAAACCAGGCGCAGTTTTTCTCCTAAGCCAAATTCAACAGGCTCTTCCAAGAGTTCATCAAGAATGTTTACCCGGTCATAACAATCCGCCCACTGTTTATCTCTTTCTTCACCTTCCCTCACCTCCTATGCCTTTCTTCAGAACGGAAGGTTTCCCCCCAGAGGGCGATTGTAAGGTTGTTAGATCGGGACAGGAAGAGAAAAGCAAAATGAAAAAACAAAAAGGGTATTTTAGGCTTACCTTCGCAGCGTCCATTCTGGCTGGAATAATATTGCCTCTTGCTATTGGAATAAACGACCCTTTTTTAATAGGCTACATCTTTACCCCGTTAGAAATAATGCCCCGCTGCTCTGCAGCCGGGTTAGATTTTAGAATAATTCCGGTGGGGTTTAACCCGCTGCGCCAGCGCCTGCGCGGCGAGTGCCCCGCTGGAATTTCTAACGGGGTTTACTTCGGTCTGGTTCATCTATGCACTTATCAGATTCATTACTGCCTTCTTAATCAAGCCGGGCCGAAGAATAAAGGGAAGCCGCCGAAATCGAGTAACGGTTGTGAAATTAGAGTTGCTAAGAAAGGATGCGGAATAAGGGCCTCCCATCCCGCAGCCGCCCCCGGGGCCATATTAAGACTCCCTTCATTGTAAAAGCCGAAACTTGATTTGAAAGACTTCTTAGATCGACTTCCGACCGGCGACTTCACCTACAAAGGTGCGGCTTCGTCAAGACTAAGCACTCAAAGATTACTGATTGAAAGTAAGTATAACGTGATCGGGTTCAGTGGCGAGTGGAGCGAGTCCGTTGCCACGAGGGGTTAGACTACTACCGCTGCATCATGTCGTTGAGCTCTTTGCAGAATCGTTTCTTAGGCTCAGGCGCTCTGGGCAGACAGTGAACAACATTATGATGAGATAATGTTAAAATACCCCAGCTTTTCTTCAAGCTTTTTTCCCTCCTCACCCAGGTCCTCCATTTTTTTAATTAACTCATTCATTGAAGAATGACTGACTATATCTTTGCATTCTATTATGGATCTATTCAGGTGTGCCTGTGCTTCCTGAAGTTCAGTCAACTTATCCCTGAGCCGTTCAAGCATCTGATTGATATTTTCCATTTCGCTATAGAGGTAGTCACCCCTCCGGAGCTGTATTGGGGTTGGCACAATACCCTCATTAATTGCCTTAAAGATAAGATTAAAGCGGTACAGAGGCCCTGCTATTTTGTAAGAAATGAATATGCAGTGACAACCTATAGCAAAAAGGGACAATAATAATGCAGGCCAGAATTTCTCATGCAAGTACAGGATCTGGTTTGCTGCTACGAACGCCTTGTCTAAAGATGTACCTGGTTTATCCAGTTCCATCATCAACGGAAGAAACACATACGTCCCCATAACGGCACAGAAGAGAATTACATAACTGAATGATATGATCATAAGTCTTAATTGAAATTTTCTATCGACAACAAATTTTCTTCTTTTAAAAATTCTGGTCATCAGATTTTTCATCGTTTGGCTTCTCCCAGATTATATCCGTGTTTTTCAATTTAACAGTTTGCGTATCAGTATAGTACGCTAATACAAGCGTCAAATTTTCTCCTGCTGCATCCTTATAATAAAACACATATTCTATTAATGATAAGAATAAGAACCCGCTTTTGGGTGAGTTATTAAACGGAGCAGAAAATTGTTTACTTACACCGCAGAGTCGCAGAGGGCGCAGAGTAAAGGACTTCTTCCAAAGCGGATATTTGGCAAATAGAAAAATATTAAGGTTCATTTTCTCTTTTTTTCTACCATCTCGAAAAATAATTTCACGCTTCCTTCCCTAAGCCACACCCTATTTGGTGGATCTTCGGCCTCTAAAACAACTGTCCCATCATTAATTCTCTTCACTTCGTATAGGTGCCCGGTTGATTTATCCTTGAATCTATCCCCTTCCACAATTCTCATTGACCATTACCTCCATTTACTCTCTCATAAAAGATTCCCAGGTCTTTCTTTTCAAGGTGTATATATGTACATATACGAGTTCATTCTCCAATATCACTTTTGTATCTTCAATCTTTTTTACCTTATACAGATCCCTGGTTAATTTATTTTTTAACATCTCTCCTTCCTTAGTTATCATCAACATCTCCCCATTTCTTACCCTTCTTGCCCGCCCATCTTTGGTATTCATCCTATTCTCCAAAATTATTTGGTCAAAAATCTCCCCGCAGATGATGCATTTCCATCCCCAAAAATGATCCTGAGAACCGTAAAATTTATCATAAAACATCATACTTCCTCAGCGGTTACATTTCATGCAAAACTCCATAACAATGGAGGCTCATCGAAAACTGAACTACCCTCGCCTTGAAGACGAGGGGTTTCCACCATCCCCGATGCTGACACTAATGGGTTTTGTGCCTAAACTGGACAGGGAAATCCGGGGACCAACCCCATGCCCAACTGAACGAACCATCTGCATTCAGGTTCGGCGTTAGGGTGATTGTTTTCCCATCCACCATCGGATGAATATTCTGTACTCTTACAGTGATGACGCCATTTATCACGGAAATATCAGAGATTCTTGTGACTGCTCCTAAAGCCACCCCCAAACTATTTCTGATTTCGTCTATTGTTGCACAATTAGGCCAAGAATCTTCTTTCTCCTGACGGTATTCGGAAACCGCATTTTTCACCTTCGTCATTGCATATTCAACCTCAACCAACTTCGCCCTTAATATATGCCCTTGGTAATATGGCACCGCCACTGCAGCCAAAATGCCTATGATTGCAATAACTACCAGTAATTCAACAAGAGTGAAGCCTGAATTACAATTCTTTAACCCCTTACTATTTAAGAGAATAAAAAAACCCTGTTTGCCATGGACCTCATCCCGATGACTCTCCATGTGGCCTTTGATCGAATCTATTGTCATCCAACGCCCCCAAAATTCTTGATAGGAACCCTTCCCATTCTTACCCATGGGAAAACATGACCCTCTGTATCACAATATCAAATGATTTATGAAAACCCGTCAGAGATTTATTTGGATACAGGAGTTCAGAGAGAATTACGAGGTAATGTCATGTGGACATTCCTCTTCTCTTTAACTAAGGAGTCCATAATTGCTTAAACATATTCTTCTGGAAATCTCCCCTGACCCCTCTCTTCCAAAGAGGGGAAATTCCTCCCTTTTGTAAAGGGAGGGAAGGAGGGATTTAGTCATCAGCGTCCATACAATTATGGACTGATTAGTATCCCACTCCTCTCTTTTTCCTCTGCTCTAAAAGATATTTCCTCAAGGCATCTGGTTTTTTGCAAAACTGAATATCTCCAGCGCACCTTGTTCGGGAATCGAGGTCACAATGCCCGATGTTCGGACCCGTGCTGAGGTTTTTGAAATCTTGATAAAATGGACATTTTCTTAAAGTTGATATCTAAATCACCTCCCTTGGAATGAAGGAAAAAGACCCTAAAAAAAGAGCCCGTGTTAAAATAGACCACGGGCCCGCAAAATTCCTTTTGCTTCGGCAACCCGGCTGTCCCGAGAATTGGGGACCCGTGGCTTTCCGTCCCACGATTACTCGTGGTTTGGCTTTATCGTCAATGTTGGTTTTAGTTTTTTCTAATATCTTAGAAGCAATTTCAATGCCAAGGCAGAAAGAGCTATTAAGCGCTTTGATTTTATAGGATTTTTTCGAATATTAATTTTTCGAAAACCCTAAAAATGACTTTTTTTGTCACACCACAACATCAATTTATGATCTATATCTCTTTTATGTTGATCTATGCCGGAGCCGAGTATTCCCATAGAATTGAACACCTTCCAAGATGGATCTGTGTACAAGATGAATTTTATTTATTACTCCTTGAAGCGATGAGTCCCGATTCAATATATGAAAATCATATCGTAGCTTTTTTAGGGGTCTAAAAACAGCGTACAGAGTCGAGTGGCGCGAGGGAATTTCACCCTCGCGGCCGGGTAGAAGGGGCACCAAATGGATGCCCCAAGCCGGGTAGAAGGGGCACCAAATGGATGCCCCAACCCCCACAGAACGTAGCGTGCGGATTTCTCGCACTACGCTCTTCAGAATTTGATTCACAGCACAGCGAGTGCTTTCATCCTCATATACGGAACAGAAAGCTTAGGCCGCTGTAACGGAAACACCTGTTTAAGGAATTGAAATCTTTCCCAGGTAATATAGCTCTTTCGGCTCCGGCTACAAAGCATCTTATGCCAGTATCTTTCGGTGAAGCGATGAATCTTGAACAAAGATTTAAAGTTTCCCCCTACTCCATAGTAGGCATAGTGGCCCCGTAAAACTTGGTTGATCTTCTCAACTTGCTCTCTTAGGGAATAATGCCTAATTTCCCGCATCAGTGACTGAATGCTTTGAACACTCCGCCGGAATCGAGACTTTTCTATCTGACGCCCCACCATAAAGTTTCCCTTACGGTTGCGCGTACAGAAATGGGTAAATCCCAGGAAATAAATCGTCTTCAGTCTCTTTCCGCCTTCCTTCGCCATACGAAGGGCAAAGCGCCCAAACTCCACCAAACGAGTCTTCTTAGGCTCTAATTCCAAAGAGAACTTTTCAAGTCTCTTCACCAACGCATCCTGAAACCGAATCGCATCCGACCGAAGTTGAAAGCATACTACAAAATCATCTATATACCTTACCAAATACGCCTCTCCTTTGAGTTGGGGCTTTATCACCTTTTCAAACCAAAGGTCCAAGACGTAATGGAGGTAGATATTGCTCAGTAATACGCTGATGGAACCCCCTTGAGGAGTCCCCGTTTCAACCGAGTGCAACTCGCCCTCTTCCAGAACGCCCGCTTTTAACCATCGCTTAATCAAACTGATTATCCTCGGGTCTCCGACTCGATGTTCAACAAACCGTAGTAACCATCCATGGTCTAAACTACCGAAGAAGTTCTTCAGGTCTGCCTCCAGTACCCAACTGACCTTCTTGCCCGCAATGATCTCATTGAGTGTGGATAGGGCATGGTGAGCACTGAGTCTCGGTCGGCCTCCAAAAGAGCAAGGTAAGAAGTCCTGTTCATAAATACATGACAGAACCACCGAACCACTCCTCTGCAAGGCTCGATCCGCTACACAAGGAACACCTAAAGGCCGCTTGGAGGTCTTCCCCGGCTTGGGGATCCAAACACGCCTTACAGGTGGGGCCTTGTAGGCTTTACGATGGATCGACGAAAGCATCTCTTCAATCCATACCTCAAATGTCTTCTTCGCCTCCTCCACGCTAATACCATCCACCCCCGGTGCGGATTGTTTAGGAATCTTATTCAAACTCTCCCAAATCAACTCTCGGGTAATGTGATGGCACAAAGACGTGAACTTGAGTTTTGTTTCCCTCCGAGCTTTCGCTGCTATCCCTTCTAATCCCGTTCCCATGACTGAGCTTCTCCTTACTTTGAATTAAGGCTCGTACCCTCCCTTTGTATAGAGCTCATGTTTCCTTAGAAGAGTTCAAACCCTGCTGGCCGCTTCCCCCTGTAACAGGCTCTCCCTGTCTCCGAGTACTATCAGCCAGTCCGACTTCCGACAAACCATCAGGCCATCCTTGCTTTGTGGGCTTGTCTGACCCTACCCCGCTCCTTCTGGGAGCTTGCCGGATCTCCCTTGTTCACATGGAATCCTTTGGTAACATGCCGTAGGTACCGACCCCGGAAGCAATCCCATATTCTCGCCAATTAACGAATATGACATTTCCGTCTTCCCCATAGAGAGATAAGGTCGACTGCTTCACAACACGATCGATTTCGGGGCTAATTGTCCTCTTCATCTTTCGATTCCGGCCTATCACCTCCCTGTCTACGCTTCGCGATGTTTGTTACCGCACACCCCGCAAGACTCGGTGCTTGACTGCTGGCTAAGCTTTGTCAAGGCGGTCATCGCAGACCACAGTCTTCCATGCGCTTCAAGGCGCAAGCCGGGTAGAAGGGGCACCAAATGGATGCCCCAACCCCCACAGAACGTAGCGTGCGGATTTCTCGCACTACGCTCTTCAGAATTTGATTCACAGCACAGCGAGTGCTTTCATCCTCATATACGGAACAGAAAGCTTAGGCCGCTGTAACGGAAACACCTGTTTAAGGAATTGAAATCTTTCCCAGGTAATATAGCTCTTTCGGCTCCGGCTACAAAGCATCTTATGCCAGTATCTTTCGGTGAGCCAGCAATGAAGAGTCAGGGGGTGGTAGGAGAGGGAGTATCCGGGCAAGAGGTTGTTGGGATGAGGAGAGCCAGGGAGAAGGGAACAAGGGACCGGCGATCCATGGAATGGGACCGTAATAGAAGTTTAGGTTGTCAGGGAGGGTAGGACTGGAGCACCGAGTGGATCAAGAAGAATCAAACCGAATTTGAAATCGTTTTTGAAGCGCCGCCGTGATGTCTGCTTGAGCCATGCGGGCATTTCGCCAAGCTTCCAGCAATCGGAACGCCAGGTTTTTTGCCGAGCCGAACCCACCAGGGAAATCTCTTTTAAGAAGTTTAGCTTTGTAGAGAAGTTGTGCGAGCAGATGAGCGATCTGCAAGAGGAGGTAAAAGACCTTGGCTGAGTTAGGATTATTGGTGTAAGCATGCTCCAGTTCATATCCTCCCTTTTTTTGTACGTTGAATCCCTCGTTTTCAATTTTCCATCGCATCCTCCCTCCGTCATTGGATAAGGTCGTGATATTTTTGCACGAGACATGGCAGTTGGTGACCCACTTGAACTTCGTCGTTTTCTTCTGTCCCTCCTTGTCGGGTTTGGTCTCCAAGCACTCGATCGCGGATAACGTGTGCTCCTTCTTTAGGGAATCGACATAGGCGATATCGTCGACCCAGCGGAAGACCTGTTTGACTTGGGCCTCCTTCCCCGTGCGCCAAGCCAATCGGTTCTCGGGTTGTAATTTGGACAATGCATCGAACTCCTCGTTCACGGAAGGCAAATCGTCGTCCTTGAGAACGATCATGAACTTCCAGCCGTAAGACTGGCATAGATCAAAGGTCGGTCCCCCTGCGAAGAGACCGTCCATCGATAAAAGGATGGGCAGCCGTGGAAACCGGGTCTTGAGTCGCTCCGCCAGTCGGTAGAAGGCCTTGAGTTCACAATCCTGTTTGGTCGCCTTGTCTCCGGGGTTCTCGATAAACTCGGTCATCAGAGAGAAGGCGAAGCCATTGGAAGTCAGGAGTTTGGCTTCCAAGACGGGATGGTAGTAAAGGGTCTTTCCATTGCGGGTACGCGTGAGACAATGGGGACAGTGACGGTGGCTGAAGCTGATCGTGCCCGTTCCATCGATGGCCACGATGAAGTAGATTCCCAATAAACGGTAGCTGTAGAGGACCTTCTTGCGAATGAGGGTTTCGGTCATTCCGGTCACGACCATCTGAATCTGGTCGGTCTCCAGATTTGAAAAGGTCGCTTCCAGGGTATCGCCATGAGGAAAAGACTTCACTCCAAAGAGGGCTTGGAATTTGATGACCGAGGAACCGTTGCGGAGCAACAACCCAATCTGTCGCCTCGCTTTGAGCTGAAACAGGAACATCGTGACACCGGCGAAGGCAAGACTCGCGAGGGGGTAAAGGATCTTCTGAGGATCTCGGGGGTCTGTGAGATGGGCGAATAGAGGGGGAAAAACCACCAAAGAAATGGTGCACGGTGCCCGTCAAAGCACGGATCAACCCTTTTTGCTCTTCCTGCTCTTTTTCTTGCTGCTCAAAAACTCCCTCTGAGCCTGGGACACCTCTGCCACGAGGCGCTTGAGAAGCTTCCCTTCTTGGACCCATCTCTCAACCTCCTGACGAAGTTGTATTGGGATATACAAGGTACGGGTGCGTTTCTCCTCCTTCCACGTAAGAAGAGCCACTTCATGAAGGGGACCTTCTTGAGCACACCGACATCGAGGATTGCCGCACCGTTTTTTTGTAATACTCAGGGAGGCTTGGACAAAGGGCTTTATCTTTCTGAGGCGCTCCAGAGCTATCATTCCCCGTTCATTGGTCATCAGATGACGTGGCATATTTATAAGTATATATACTTTCCAAATAATGTCAACAAAAAAATGCTCATTGCGAAAAAATATTATTTGTTTCACGCATTAGATAGAAAAAAGGCAGGACTGAAGTGGGTTAGAATCGCGAAAAAAATTGACTCTTCATTGTGCGGCGTAGCGATGAATCTTGAACAAAGATTTAAAGTTTCCCCCTACTCCATAGTAGGCATAGTGGCCCCGTAAAACTTGGTTGATCTTCTCAACTTGCTCTCTTAGGGAATAATGCCTAATTTCCCGCATCAGTGACTGAATGCTTTGAACACTCCGCCGGAATCGAGACTTTTCTATCTGACGCCCCACCATAAAGTTTCCCTTACGGTTGCGCGTACAGAAATGGGTAAATCCCAGGAAATAAATCGTCTTCAGTCTCTTTCCGCCTTCCTTCGCCATACGAAGGGCAAAGCGCCCAAACTCCACCAAACGAGTCTTCTTAGGCTCTAATTCCAAAGAGAACTTTTCAAGTCTCTTCACCAACGCATCCTGAAACCGAATCGCATCCGACCGAAGTTGAAAGCATACTACAAAATCATCTATATACCTTACCAAATACGCCTCTCCTTTGAGTTGGGGCTTTATCACCTTTTCAAACCAAAGGTCCAAGACGTAATGGAGGTAGATATTGCTCAGTAATACGCTGATGGAACCCCCTTGAGGAGTCCCCGTTTCAACCGAGTGCAACTCGCCCTCTTCCAGAACGCCCGCTTTTAACCATCGCTTAATCAAACTGATTATCCTCGGGTCTCCGACTCGATGTTCAACAAACCGTAGTAACCATCCATGGTCTAAACTACCGAAGAAGTTCTTCAGGTCTGCCTCCAGTACCCAACTGACCTTCTTGCCCGCAATGATCTCATTGAGTGTGGATAGGGCATGGTGAGCACTGAGTCTCGGTCGGCCTCCAAAAGAGCAAGGTAAGAAGTCCTGTTCATAAATACATGACAGAACCACCGAACCACTCCTCTGCAAGGCTCGATCCGCTACACAAGGAACACCTAAAGGCCGCTTGGAGGTCTTCCCCGGCTTGGGGATCCAAACACGCCTTACAGGTGGGGCCTTGTAGGCTTTACGATGGATCGACGAAAGCATCTCTTCAATCCATACCTCAAATGTCTTCTTCGCCTCCTCCACGCTAATACCATCCACCCCCGGTGCGGATTGTTTAGGAATCTTATTCAAACTCTCCCAAATCAACTCTCGGGTAATGTGATGGCACAAAGACGTGAACTTGAGTTTTGTTTCCCTCCGAGCTTTCGCTGCTATCCCTTCTAATCCCGTTCCCATGACTGAGCTTCTCCTTACTTTGAATTAAGGCTCGTACCCTCCCTTTGTATAGAGCTCATGTTTCCTTAGAAGAGTTCAAACCCTGCTGGCCGCTTCCCCCTGTAACAGGCTCTCCCTGTCTCCGAGTACTATCAGCCAGTCCGACTTCCGACAAACCATCAGGCCATCCTTGCTTTGTGGGCTTGTCTGACCCTACCCCGCTCCTTCTGGGAGCTTGCCGGATCTCCCTTGTTCACATGGAATCCTTTGGTAACATGCCGTAGGTACCGACCCCGGAAGCAATCCCATATTCTCGCCAATTAACGAATATGACATTTCCGTCTTCCCCATAGAGAGATAAGGTCGACTGCTTCACAACACGATCGATTTCGGGGCTAATTGTCCTCTTCATCTTTCGATTCCGGCCTATCACCTCCCTGTCTACGCTTCGCGATGTTTGTTACCGCACACCCCGCAAGACTCGGTGCTTGACTGCTGGCTAAGCTTTGTCAAGGCGGTCATCGCAGACCACAGTCTTCCATGCGCTTCAAGGCGCAACTCTCCCAGAACCGGACGTGAACCTCTCGATTCATCCGGCTCCTATTGCCCAGCCTTGAACTGAGGGAGTCCCCAATGAGCAAAAAGCTCCGGTTGTTTATGCACTATCCTCTGCAACCAATGAAGCGCCCTCCGGTTATGACCCCTCAATCTTTTGTGTTTCCGGGTAGCCCACCTGACAAGAATATTGTCCAGGCGCTGAAAGGTGGGGTATAAAGCTGACTTGTAGAAGTTGCCATAGTAGTTAATCCATCCTCTTACCACTGGATTGATTATATGGGCCAGTTCATCCAAAGATTTGTCCGTTTGCCGATGCAAGCGCCATTGCCTCATCGTTTCACGCATTGACTTTGCCGCTTTATTGCTGATTGCAGGATTGAAACCGACAAAGAACTTACCCCAGCAGTCCTTCGCTCCCCGGGGCCGAAACGTATAGCCCAAGAAATCGAACTTCTGCTCAGGATAGACCCCTCGCCGCCTATCATCCTTGCAGTAGATCATTCTCGTCTTCTGCATATGTAGTTCCAGTCCACATCCAGCAAAACGCTGCTCAATCGCCGCCTGAAGACTTTCAGCCTGGGCTTTCCTTCGACAGTGGCAAATCCCATCATCCGCATAACGCTCGAAAGGGATCTGAGGAAAATTATTCTGCATCCACTTATCGAACGCATAATGCAGAAAGAGATTCGCAAGGAGGGGACTGATGACTCCCCCTTGTGGTGTCCCTTTCTCCCGATGAATCAGGCTACCATCTTCCAATTGCACGGGCGCTTTCAGCCATCTTTCAATGTACAAAAGCACCCATTTGCAATCCGTATGCTTCCTCACCGCCCGCATCAACAGATCATGATCGATACTGTCGAAAAAGCCCTTGATATCGAGGTCCAAAACCCAGTCATATCGCCAGCAACGTTGGCGAGCAACCCCTACAGCCTCAATCGCCGACTTCCCAGGCCGATACCCATAAGAGTCCGGATGGAAGTGCTCTTCCAAGATCGGTTCCAGGTATCGTTTGACTACCGTCATGGCAATGCGGTCAGCTACCGTAGGTATCCCTAACGGCCGCGTCCCTTCATTATCCTTCGGTATATCAACCCTGCGGACGGGTGGTGGAAAATAGCTGCCTGAGGACATCCGATTCCAAATCTTAAAGAGGTTGTTCTTCAAATCCTCTTCAAACTTTGCAATGGATTGCCCATCTACCCCAGCCGCTCCCTTGTTCGTCTTAACCCGCTCGTATGCCTCCCAGACCTCCCATTTTGAAATACAAAACGGCTTTGCTTTATCCACGAGGTTCCTCCCATCTCTGGTTGACCTGCAAATAAAGGCAGACAACGCAGCCCCTTCGCTCCATCCCCATTACAAGACTTCCTCGCTACTACGGACTGCTCCGTCCCTGTGCTCCGCATCGGTACTCTCACCCTTGTGGGCTCCTCCACTTGAGTTTCTCCCTTCGCATCGGAACGACAGGTTCCCACGTTTCACACAAGAGCCTGGATCAAGGTCACGCCATCTTTATGCCGGACGCCGCTCAGGCAATAAGCAGGCTTCCCCTGAACTAATCCTGGCGTTCTGCTAGCCACCAGTTTTGACGTCATCTCTGTTTTCGACACCTCATCAATGGTTCGCTTGCGCTCGTCTCCTTAATCCTCACCTGCCATGATCTTAGGCCATGACTTCTCCCTTAACGCTCACTACCCCAGCTCTTTACCAGAGCAGCTTAAGGTGGTTTGAAACCAGCTCCCGCAAGCCGGCTCCGAGGGGCCTCCCCTCATCTCTTGTGAAACCTCGTGGCGCACTAGCAGATACATGCACTTCTTTCGTTTCGAAATAGTTAGGCAGGGGCAATTTCCACCTCGCCGAATTCCCTAAAGATTGAATATAGGTGCCTTCAGGAATGCTTTTTCCATGATTACTATGGAGAGGCATGAGATCGATAGGTTATTTGAGACAATAAACTCCGGCGGCACATTCCGAAGCCGACCCACATTTCTAATCTTCTTGGAGGCGTCGAACCCAATTTGGCACTTTAGTGGCTGAATTCAGGAGTCCTGGTGACAAGCTCATTAAATTCCCACATGCTGAGGTTTTTCGAAACATTAAGGGGTTAGTTCTTTGTTCCCAAACCTTTTTCAAACAGTTTCAGATATTTTGACCGGAGAGCAGGATCGTTAAGATCTAATATACCCCATATGTATGCTCCTTGCCAGTAAAGGTCGACTTCCCCATGATGAGGATCCGAAATGATGTAACCTCCCTCCACAACAGCTTTCTCATTTTTCCCTGTTTGCTCCAGATATTTGTGGATCATATTTCGGCACTCGTTTTGATCCCCGCTCTCAATGACAAAGAGCCTGAATTTCTTCCCGGAAAGTTCGTAATCTGCAGTAAAAGCGGAATGAAGAAATGAATAACCCAGAAAGTTTCTAGCAATGAATTTTTCGGAATTCTTCTTTTTCCCCTCTCCTGGGAACAAGGATAGAATGGAGGGAAGCAATCCTCTCTCTCCTAAATTTTCAGAAACCATTCTGCCAAAAGTGAGCAGAATCTCCTGGTCTTCAGTTCCGGTGTTGTAACTACTTATCTTCACATAGCACGGACCAATCAAAAAGTTTAGAACATTACTGTCAATATATCCCTGAACCCCAACATTGATGAAGTTTGCATTAGCAAGGCGTTCCTGACTGTAGATTCCAAAGGCATGAGTGGGAATGCTTTGGCGATAGATTTCAACAGTTACCGAAGCTTTCTTATCATTAAGGTATTCGGCCACCTTCAATTCCTGAAAATCATACTTCAAATAAAGCTCTGCCCCTCCATCAATGTAGTCATATAAATTTCTGGGGGAAAAAGTTTGAATTTCCCCTGATTGTTTCCATCCGGATATTTCCGGAAAAGGAGAAACCTTTCCGGCTGCACTGGAAGACCAAAACGGATAAGAAAGATGCTCTGACCATTGCTCAATTCCTTTTGGCTCATCGGAGCAAGCTTTCCCAGGTCTCTTATTCCCAGAACAGCCAGGATCTGAAGGATTTGGCCAGGGAGCGAGAATCTTTGGCGGTCATGATAGCTGGGTTGAAGAACGACGTGCGAAGGCTCCTACAGATGAGCTTTCCGGAGCTGGAACATCGGTGTAAACTCTTTACGGAGACGATGCTGGGGTTTCTGATGAAGTTTCCTTCGGCTAGGACCATCCGGATCGCAAAGCCGAAAGAGATCTCTAAAGCCTTAATCCATACAGAGGGTAAGAGAAAAAGAGTCTTCATTAGCTCCGAGGAGATTATCAAACTCGCCAAGGTCTCTGTGGCCCCTGATAGTGTGGCCAAGGAATTGATTCTTTCGGAGAAGATTGAAACCCTTCTTTATCTCGAAGGGAAGCAGAAAAGGATCACGGAGGCATTGGTGGAGGCTTGTCGATCCATGAGGGTGAATGAACTGGATATTATTACCTCGGTAGATGGGATTAGTGCGATTACAGGGTCTACCTTTTTAGCAGAGTTGGGGGATATTGAAACGTTTAGATCCTGTAAGCATGTCATTGCTTTTGCAGGGCTCGATCCCTCCATTCACCAATCCGGTCAATATGAAGGAATCAGTAGGCTCTCTAAGAGAGGAAACCGTCATCTGAGGCGTGTGATTTTCCTGATGACCCTTTGCGCGGTGAGAAGCCAGAATATCTTCAGGGAATATTTTCTCAAAAGAAAAAGAGAAGGCTTACCGCCCAAGAAGGCTATCCTTGCCACGGCTCATAAATTGCTAAGGGTCCTTTTTGCCATGCTAACAACTAAATCTCACTTTCGGAAGGAGGTGGTCGAAGTATAGTTGACTACAAGTCTGCACTCGGGAGTTGGACTGAAAGGTGATGATTACGGATTGAAAGTGAGCATCATAAATGATTATGGGAATAAGTCTTTTAAAGATCAACTTAACTCTTTATCTAAAACCTCCCGGACCTTCTTCGCCAACCCCTCCATTGTAAAAGGTTTCTGAATATAACTGACTCCCTCCTCCAGCACACCATGGTGCACCGTCGCATCATCCGTATATCCCGACATATAAAGTCTTTTCATCTCTGGATACAAAGAAATGAGATGATCCGCTAATTCACGACCACTCATCCGAGGCATCACCACATCCGTCAAAACTAAGTGGATCGGCTCTTTCATCACTCCATAAAAACCCAAAGCCTCCTCCCCACTGGATGCCTCTAACACCCGATACCCCTGGCTCTTTAATATCTGACTTGCTAAATTCCGTACGGCCTCATCATCCTCCACGACAAGAATCGTCTCACTGCCATGCGGAAGCTCTGTTCTTACCACCGCCTCCCTCACTTCCTCCAAAGGCTCATCCACACGAGGGAGGTAGATTTTGAAGGTGCTTCCTCTCCCGGGTTCGCTATAGACCCAGATGTTACCACCGCTTTGCTTAACAATGCCATAAACCGTAGATAAACCTAATCCCGTTCCCTTGTCCTTCTCTTTGGTCGTAAAGAAAGGCTCAAAGATTTTCTCTCTCACCTCCGCACCCATTCCTACTCCGGTATCGCTCATTGATAACATCACATATCGGCCTGGTTGGACTGCGATATGGGCACGGGCATAGGCCTCGTCTAACTCTACATTTGCCGTCTCTATAGTGAGTTTTCCCCCATTCGGCATGGCATCCCTTGCATTGAGCGCAAGGTTCATGATGACCTGCTGAATCTGCCCGGGATCGGTCTTCACCCTTCCCAGATCCTCTGCCAACAGGGTGACCAGTTCGATATCTTCACCAATGACCCGACGAAGCATCTTGTCCAAATCTCCCATAACCATGTTCAGATCGAGGACCGTCATCTCTAAGATCTGACGACGGCTGAAGGCCAGAAGCTGACGGATCAGATCTGAGGCCCGATCTGAGGCCTTTCTTACCTCCGCCATATTCTCTCTTAGGGGATCACTTTCTTTGAGCTCGAGAAGGGAGAGTTGGCTGTAGCCCCTGATGATGGTCAGAAGATTATTAAAGTCATGGGCGATCCCCCCTGCTAAACGACCAATCGCCTCCATCTTCTGGGATTGGCGAAGCTGCTCCTGAAGAGCAACCATCTTTTCCTCTGCCTGCTTGAGAGCCGTGGTATCCTCACAGGCTATCAAATTTTCACCCGTCTCTAATTGAACAGGTATAAAATCGATGACCTTTTTCGTTCCATCTTTGCAGGTGACCGTAAAAATCCTGGGTCTTTTTTCTCCTGGTCCATGACTTTCCAAATCATTAATCCAGGTCGAGATCACATGATGTCTATAGGCGGGATCAGGGTATGCTTTCCTAAACCAGGTCTTTCCATTGGGAACATCGTTTAAATCATAGCCGAACAGTTCTCTAAATTTAGGATTGATGTACTTAAAAGTACCATCTTTATCGATCATCACCATTCCAAACGGTGCATCTTCTGATAGAGTCTGAAATCTTTGTCTCTCAGTATAAATTGCCTCCTCTGCCCGCTTCCGCTCGGTGATGTCACGGATGATGCCCTGGTATCCCAGAATGCTTCCATCATTGGCTAGTCTCAAAGATGAAGTGAGAAGGCATTCTATCTCGATCCCATCTTTCTTACGGAGTTTCACCCCAAAGTCTTTAACAAATCCCATTTGCTCTATCTCTTGTTGAAACCTATATCGGTCAACAGCATCAACATATAGCTGTTGGGCATACATCGCCATCAGCTCTCCTTGGCTATACCCAAGGAGATCCAAAAAAGCCTGGTTGAAATCAATGAGCTTGCCTTCTCGGGTAGTAATATAGACTGCATCTCTGGAACTCTCGAAAAGGGTCCGATATTTCTCTTCGCTCTCTTTCAGTGCCTCTTCCGTCCGCTTGCGCTCGGTGATGTCGCGAAGAAATACAAACATCCGTCCGCCGTCAGTCTCCAAATAATTGACGCTGACCTCGATATCAATAATTCTCCCATCCTTACACCTGTGACGGGTTTCAAAACGGTCTCCGCCAGTCTCCATTATCTGCTGGATGCGTTGAGCAGTCTCTTCAGGCGTCTCTACTGTTTCGACATCTGGGATTCTCATAGCCAGCAGTTCATCTCGGCTATAACCTATCAAATGACAATAGGCATCGTTTACGTCCAAAAAACGCCCTTCCATATCTACAATCCAAAAACCATCCATGGTAGTGCGGAGGATAGTTTTGTACTCCTCCTCCGCACGCTTGCGCCCGGTGATGTCAGATAACATCACGATAATTCTACCGTCGCCCAAGATGGTTGGCTTAAACTCTATCTCCTTGCTCTCCCCTCCTCTGCAAATGATGCTAAATACCTTCTCGATCCCTCTTTGGATAACATCCTGCTTCCAGATCTTGATGATTTCCAACCTATATTCTGGGAAAAAGTATGCCTTATTAAACCAACTCCTTCCGACGAGGAGGTCTTCCATAGTATATCCTGTAATGTTGGTGAACTCAGAATTGATGTAAAGGAACTCGCCGTCTTTGTCGATCAGAGCTACACCATAGGGAGCCTTATGTAGGACGGGGAAAAAGGTTTCCCTCTCCCTTTGTAATAACTCCTCTGCTCGCTTCCACTCCATTTCTCCCTTTTCCAATTCAATAATCCGTTGACGCAATTCCATTAATTCATCGACCAATTGCTTCTTCGTCTTATTTTGATCTTTCATCTTATTAACTCCACGAAGTAATGCTTAAAGCCTCCTTGATTCTCTTTTTCTCCTAAAAATAGAGAGTTAGTGAAATGAAAAACTCCACTTCTTTTTGAAGCGCTGTGGTCTGAATTCATCTTCAGACCATGTCACTCTAACCAATTAAAGGTTATTGATGCCTAAAATCTATCCTCGTAACGTTCGATAGGAGAGGATATAATGGCTATTGTAAAAGGCTTAACAAAATATTTTTCAACTTATCCATATCTTCAGGAGAGATCTCGATAAATTTCACCCCAGATCGATAATATTTCTCATCTTCGCCCAAATCAACGTCCATCCAAACCACCTCAACCAGAGCTTCAATTGTATTCAATTCGGAACCAGAAGAGAAAAACATTTTTATCTTCAGATGCTGGCCAATCTTCATCTGTTCTGGAAAAAGAATCTCCAATCCACCTTCACTGATATTCAGAGCTTGGCCAGTTTGATTGATTGGCGAGTCGACTCGATAATACTCTACCGGCAAATGGACTATAAATCTGCGATATCTTCTTCTTTCAAATTTGGCGATCCCATAACGGGGTTTGGTTTCTTTTGATTCTGTTTTCACGCAGCTTTTTGTTTAAAAATGCGGCCCCATCCCCACCTTATGAGTTTTTTAGATTAATAACGGATGGCCTCAGTTTCAATACGAGTGTACTAAATTGGGAACAGATTGTCAACTAAGAATGAGATTGTGAAAATTATCTTTTGAGGATTATGACTTGAAAGGTTGTATGAAAGGAGGATTTTTAGAAATCACGACTTCAGGAAGAAGTCACCGCCGTCGTATTATAACAATTTATCTAATTAAGTTCCGCAATAGGGTTTTCCCCACCCCGTAAATATAAAAGCAAACTTCCTGCCAAAGGGTGAAATCTTGTTGAATTTTATAACAGATGGTAACTAAAAGAATATTCCATTTTTGGGTGATTTGGAGACACGGAAAATCGAATGGAAAATTGGCTATTTTTTTGACAGTTGCCTATTTTTATGAGCACTTCCTTACCCGTACCCCCATCCGGTGTGCCGCTGAGGAGTTTTATTACTTCGTCCATGAATTTCTGATAGTCCCACTTGTTAGCCTTTGCCTGGGCACTCAATTGGTCCATGGCATTACGTATCCGCATGACATCCGCCATTTCATCGTCTATCTTGCTGCACAGCGGTGATGCTGCCCGTGGTTGTTGCGTTTTAAACATAAGAGGGAGCACCATTATGAATAGCGCTATGCAACATAGACCCAACCTGCCCAACCAATCACCTCGTGACATACTCTCCATTCCTCCTCAGCATTATTCAAGAATAAAGGTGTTTATGGCAATTCATACTAAAAGAACTGAAGAATTTTCTCCAGGTATCTGTACCGGTCCCCCTGAAAACTACCTCACTACATGGAAAACCCACTTGGGGTCACCTTCAAAATTCATTTCCACGCTTTCTTTGGAGGATCTACCTCTAACTTCGGTAATATATTACCATAAGAAGCCTATGCAGCAGGTTCATGGGGTCGAATCTTTCCCCCTGACAATCACTCCTCCTCTCTATAGAAAGAGTGAAAAAAATGATATTAAAGACTTCGGATACCTTTCGATTTGTGAAGGATAAAATTGAGGAAGGCTCCAAGGGAACGGTAGATCCCCTTAGAGCTTACGCCATGGCATCTTCTGGGGATGACTTTTCATCTTTTACTCTGGAACGATAAAAAAGTTCCCACCCAAAGCCTGTGTTTTAAAACAGCAACAGTCTATTCGATAAGTTTTAAAAAGTCAACTCCTATTTTTTACTTAGGGTCCAAGGATTCAAGGGTTCACGGGTTCAAGTAAAAGGAACTTAAATACTTGAATCCCTGCCTCGCGGCATGCTTGGCCCCCTGAACCGCCAAATTATAAGAGCAAATTCCTTGCCAAGCTTTTAAGTTCTGGTGAATTTTATAAGCTTCCAGAATTACAGGATTATTTAAATTTTTGTTGATTTAGAGATATGGAGAATCGAACAGAAAATTGCCTATTTTTTTGACAGTTGCCTATTTTGATGAGCGCCTTCTGATAAAAGCCGCTTGAAGGGGGAGATAGGAAGATTAGTCGATAAATGATGTTAAAAACTTCTTAGAAATCCATTCCGTCACTGGCATAAGTTGTGGGATGCAGGTCACTAAACGCGAAGGGAACAGCCCATTTACTTTTGAATAAAAAAGGAACTGATGGGAAATATCGGGAAAGGCGTGACCCCATTTGTTCTCACCGCCCTGGCATAACCTGTGATTATCACAACCAGACAGAGCAGTCAGGTTACTTAAATAACTAAGCTATGTCCCTCGAGACTTAATTTAAAGGCTGACTCTTTGTCTTTATCTCGGCTTGAAAATGATTTGATTATTTATTAAAAATGTATTACATTATTAACCATACATTATTAACCAAATGGGGATATCTTGAAAATAGAAAAAATCTCATGGGATCAGGAAACAGTTGATCATATTTCTAATCACCTGGTTTCACCGGAAGAGGTTGAAGAGGTATTGTTTAATGATGTAGACACACCACTTGTAATGCGAGGAGAAGAAGGTAAATATCTTGCTTATGGAAAAACTCATAGAGGGCGGCTATTGTTCATCGTGTGGGCCTTAAAATATAGAAAAACAAAAATCATTACTGCCAGAGACATGACTGAAAAGGAAAAACGATTTTATAGAAGGAGGAAAGAATGAAAGTACCAAAATTTAAAACTTTAAAAGAAGAAAGGGAATTCTGGGATACCCATGATTCAACCGATTATCTCGATGACTTCAAGACAACCAAAAATGTGGTTTTTGTTCGACCCAGGAAAGAAGTTATTTCTTTACGTCTGGAGCCTAAGTTCATAAGGAGATTAAGAGAGCTTGCTGATAAAGAGGGCCTACCTCCTACGACCTATGCCAGGATGTTAATTGTTAAGAGTATTCAGGCTCATACAAAATAAACCCATCATTCAGAATCAATCCCAGTAGATCTCTTGACTTCTCTATGCGATGCACTCTGCCTTAAGACGAAGGGGTCGCGTAGGTTCTAAAGCATTTTAATATAATGGTTCAAATCCGGAACCTATTTCACCATTTGCTCCTCCACTTGCATGTTGTTTTAAAACCAGCGTCCCCTGCTTTTTGACAGGCTCTTCCAAGAGTTCATCAAGAACGTTTACCCGGTCATAATAATCCGGCCACTGTTTATCTCTGTCTTTCTTCGCATTCCCTCACTTCCTATGCCCTTCTTCAGAACGGAAGGTTTCCCCGGAGAAGTCGAGACATCGAATTTTAATGGGTGACCCCAGAGGTCCCCTATCTTAATAGGCTACATCTTTGCTTCGGTCTGGTTCATCTATGCACTTGTGAGATTCATTACTACCTTCTTAATCAAGCCGGGCCTGAAAATAAAGGGCAATCGCCAAAATGGAGTAACGGTTGTGAGATTTGAACTGCTGAGAAAGGATGCGGAATAAAGGCCGGAACGTTTAACCCCCGGTTAAGGACTACTTTGTGAGTACTTCTTCTAATTGTAAAAGCCGACACCTGATTTGAGGGACGTTCTTAGACCGACTTCTGACCGGCGACTTCACCTCCTAAGCAACCCGCTGCTCGATCGGTTGTAGGACTGCGTCGTACCCCAGCTCTCGCGCCCTCCTGGTAATGTTGCGGAGCACCCGCTCCTTGTAACGGTTCTCGTAATAGTCACTCCCCAGATCGGTGTAGGACTGCCCGGTTGTCCACATGCGGTGGAATATGCGGGCGAGCTTATGGGCGGTGGCGGTGATCGCCTTTGGAGCACCGAGACGGGCACGGATGCGCCGGTAGAACCCCCCGAGGCCGGTATTGCTGTTGGCGAGGGACTGTGCGGCCATACGGAAGGCATTGGCTGCGCGGTTCGCGGTCTTCCTTGTTTTTGTGCTTTTGACCTGCCCTCCGGTGATGCGGTTATTGGGGCAGAGTCCGAGCCAGGAGACGAAGCGCTTTTCCGTGGGGAACTTTCCCGGATCGAGACCAATTTCGGAGACGAGAGTCTGCACGGTGACGACGTCGAGACCGGGTATCTGGGTGAAATCTATCCCGCTCACCCGGTAGAGTTCGGTCCGGAGGTCAACGAAGGATTGGTAGCGCATCTCCTTCTTCCTCTTCTGTTTCGGAAGAGGGTTTTGTACAGGGTCGACCTTCGCCTCGAATGTGTGGAGGTAGCGCTCGATCTCCCGATCACACGCTTCTATCTGGCGGTGATAAAAGTCATAGAGCTCAACTGCCTGCTTCAGGGCGAAAAGATGTTCTTGTCGGTAGTCGCCCTCCAGGGCCTTGGCGATAGCCTCAGGAGTATTCTTAACGCCGCGCTCTCTCATGAGGGCGAGCTTTTCGGGGTCTCGTTCCCCGGATATAATTGCCCGGATGATGTTCATGCCGGTCACCCCGGTAACGTTTGAGAGTACCTTGTGCAGGTGAAGGTTCATCTGGGTGAGGGCCTTCTGCATGTGCTGGATATGGTCGGAGGCGTAGCGGACAAGGTTCGCCCTGTGTCTCCAGTAGGAACGCAGGACGCATATCTGGTCGTCGGGACGAAAAGAACCTGACAGGAGCCCATAGGTGTGGAGACGCTGGAGCCACTGGCAGTCGGAGACATCGCTCTTGCGGCCCGGCACGTTCTTCACATGGCGGGCATTTACGAGCTTTACCTCGAATCCGTGCTCTTCGAGGATCTGGTAGCAGGGAATCCAGTAGACCCCGGTGGACTCCATGGCGACGGTGGTGACACCGCATTCTTTCAGCCACCGGGCCATGGCTTGGAGATCGGCCGTGAAGCAACCGAAGCAGCGTACCGGCTCCTCATCCCGGTCTTCGGGTACGGCGACCCAATGCTCCCCGGAGCCGATATCGATGCCCGCGGCGTCCTTGTTGATCATGGAGAAGGAACTGGAGCCGGACTTCTTTTGTGGTGGACCCTTTCTCCTGAACTGTTTCATCACAAGACCTCCCTAGAATGGTATGGGGCACGTTCCGGCCCAGGTCGGCCTACTTCGATAAATCTCCTAAACGGGATCGCATCACCAATGGGACAACCGAAAACGCCTGGAACCATGCTACAACACGGGTACCGTGACACCAGTGTGAATAAGGTTTTAGCTGCCGGAATGTAGCCGTGTTATATGTTACCCATCCCACATTAGGCAAGGGTTGCTTTCATTGGACAAGCCCGGGGACGTAGGCGCCGGGCTCAGATGCTACAAAGCGTGAGCACTGGGTTGTGTTAAAAGGTGATGATTTACGATTGAAAGAGAGAGTTATCGGCTTCTTAGAATCGTTTCATGAGATATTCAAAGATAAGAGAGTCCACTTCCTTGAGAACCTTTTCCGGATCAAACGGCTTGTCAAACTGCACGACCCTGGAATCCCTGACGGCGCCCCTTATGTAATCCGCAAGCTCCTTATCAGCCAGCACTATCACTGGAATCGGCAAATCCCCAGTAAAATAAGGGAGGACTTTATCTTTAAACCGCTGGGCCCTTTCTCGCGGCTCTGATTCCAGCATCTTGTAAAGCGCTCCTGTGTCGCATATAAGCAAATCATATTCAGGAGCGTCAGGCTCTTCAAGTATTCCTATTTGCATCTGCTCCCTGTTCAATTCCCCGAGCATGTCAGTCAGGCTGTTCACGAATGTTATTCCGTATTTTTGGCCAAGCCTTGCAGGCAGCGTTCCGTATTCCTGGCCTCTTACCTTTTGCCTGTCCTCCAGAAACAAAACCTTGGACATAATCTCTCTAATAAAAATGATAAGAACTCGCTTTGGGATGAGTTGAATATAAGAAAAAGGGAGTTGTTTGTCAAGAAAAAGAGCGCCGATGATTACCGACTCAAATCGTGTATACTTTGATAAAGAACTGAGTTGCTGACTACAGGAAGGAAGCAATGCGTCGCTTCCCACAATTTGTCTTAACAAGTTTCGCAAGAGTATCTTCCTCACCCGGAAAATCTAAAAGCAAATTCCCTGCCAAGGTCTGAAATTTCATTCAACTTTATAGGTTGCCTATTTTTATGAGCACTTCCTGATAAAAACCGCTTGAAGGGGGAGATAGAAGATTAGGCGATAAATGATGTGGAAAGCTTCTTAGGAATCCAAACCATCCCCGGCATAGGTTGTACAATGGAGGTCAATAAACGCGAAAGGGAACAGTTACTTTTGGATAAAATAAGAACTGCTATAAAATATCAAAAAAGCAAGACCCCAATTCTTCACTACCAATTCTTCAACTACTTTTTCTAATAAACCCGGAGCTTGTATTCCGGCTGTTAGGATTTTATTATTAAAAATATAACTTTTTTTAAGGAGAACTCCTATGGGCTACGGGTATCGAGGTAAGATTCTTCATGTCGATTTGAGCAATCGAAAGATCGAGGTGGAAGAGAAAGACGATACGTTCTACCGAACTTATCTGGGTGGACGAGGAATTGGCTACCACTATCTCATCAAGGAGGTTTCACCTCGGATCGACCCCTTTTCACCGGATAATCTTTTGATTCTTGCCACGGGAGTGATGACAGGGGCACCTATCGCAGCATCCTGTCGATTCTCCGCCATTGGGAAATCGCCCCTCACAGGGACAGCGGCTGAATCAGAGGCAGCAGGTTTTTTCGGCCCCGAACTGAAAATGGCGGGCTTTGACGCCATTATGTTTCGAGGAAGAGCAGACAAACCCGTCTATCTCTGGATCACTGAAGGTAAGGCCGAGATCAAGGATGCCTCTCATCTGGCAGGTCAAGGAGCCCGAGAGGTTGAAGATGTGATCCGTCAGGAGATGGGAAGCGATAGGATCCGGGTTGCCCAAACGGGCCTTGCTGGAATGAATCTCGTTCGTTTTGCCAATATCACAAACAATCTCGGCCATTTCAACGGTAGAGATGGATTCGGAGCCCTGATGGGTTCAAAAAATGTCCGGGCTGTTGCAGCCCTGGGGAGAGAAAAGATCGAATTTTTTGATCCTGAGTTCCTGCGCAAGACTGCCCAGGACTATGCGAAAACCTTCAAAGATAATCCCCAGGGGAAAGGCCTGTTTGTTTATGGGACCACAATCTTTTGCGAAATCCTGTCTGAGGCGGGTGGCTTACCCGTTAACAACTTCAGACGAACCAAACTCGATGATTCCAAACCTGTAAGCGGCGACACCTATAACGAACTTCTTCTGAAAAAGAGAAAAGGATGTTACCTTTGCCCCATCCGGTGCAAGCGCGGCATTGCTCTCGAGCATTCAAAATATGGTGTTGATTCCCGCTACGGCGGGCCTGAATATGAGACGATTGCCGCCCTCGGAACCAATCTTAATATTCTGGACCTCAAAGCCATCGCCAAAGCCAATGAGATCTGCAATCGATACTGCATGGATACGATCTCTGCCGGATTGGTCATCGCCTTTGCCTGCGAATGTTTCGAGAAAGGGGTGATCACAAAGGCTGACACGGGTGGGCTGGAGCTTCGTTTCGGGGATCCGGATCTGGTGATTCAATTGCTGGAGATGATTGCGAAGCGAGAGGGCTTCGGCGATCTTTTGGCGGAAGGGGTGTCACGGCTCGCACACAAATGGAAGGTGTCAGATCAGCCCTACCATCTGGCGGTCAAGGGCCTCGAGTTGCCGATGCACGACCCTCGTGTGAAGGTAGGCGTGGGCATAGGTTATGCTGCCTGCCCCTACGGGCCTGACCATATGAATGCCCCTCACGATACTCTATTTTTTGATGAGAAATTCTATTCCTTTCAATCCGTCAAACCGTTGGGAATTTACAAGGCAATGTCTCCAACACAAATCACCAATGAAAAGGTAAGGACTTACATATTGCTCGATTATCTCTGGAAAATGATGGATGCCCTGGGGCTCTGTGTTTTTGGATTTGCACCCCGGGGCGTGATGCCGCTCGATTTAATGATCCAGTGCTTGAATGCGGTAACAGGTTGGAACGCCAGCCTCTTTGAGTTGATGAAGGCCGCTGAACGCGGCACGATGATGGCCAGGGCCTTTAACAGTCTCGAAGGATTTACGATCAAGGACGATCAATTGCCCCGGCGGCTATTCGATCCAAAACCCGATGGGCCAAATGCCGGCGAGACGATTTTCACTGAAAGGGAATTTCAAAAAGGGATTGAGATGCTCTACGAAGTGATCGGCTGTGATCCCGAAACAGGCCGTCCCAGCCGGGGTAAACTGATCGAACTCGGTTTGGAATGGGTAGAAGAGCTGTTAAGAGAAAGACAGGGGTTATAACGTAAATCTCTGGCTCCCTTATGATCATCAGGTTGGCGGCATATCGTCATTTCGCTCACCCCGAGGTTTTGGCGAAGTCTACGTGAAATAGCCCTGGTGGGCAAGAAGGGAGGCATTCAATCATGATAAACCCCATTCACTTCATGACGAATGTTACCCATAAGATCCAATTGATCTGCTTCATAAAGCTCTGGAAGCGTCTCTGTCGGATCGTTGGGATCAAGGTTCTGCGGTTACCCCACGGGACTGAAGGATGACCGGTCATCTAAAATTTTTCTTGAAGTTTCCATTTAAAATTGGTAGACTCATGCCAAACAATCGGATTCCAGAAAACTAACCTTCCCCGCCCGACCTAACCTTTTGGAGTGATCGATGAGGAGGCGTTTTCGGAAAATACCGCTACGAGACCTCTAAGAAGGATTCTTTTATTCCATGGGGTTTTCTTCATTTTCTCTATTATAAATCATCCGAAAGGGGGAAGAGATCATGACTCCAAGAAAGAGGAACATTACTATTTATGGATTCACACTTATTTTATTAATTTCATTGTGGCTCATCGGGCTGGCTTGCGTCGCGACTCCGGCCTGGACGGCTGACGCAGTTGACGCCAAACAGAAGGTCTCGAAGTCAGGCATCCCCTATCGCCCGGATAACGCCCAGGCCGGGCCTGAAGAGCTGGTCAACGCTATCCGCGCCCGCCGTCCCGGCGGCAAGTTGCTGAACTTAGACCGTATGCTGCTGCACAGCCCGGCCTTTGCGCGTGGCTGGAACACGATGTTCGCGGCGATCCGGGGTCAGCTGGCGCTCTCCCCCAAGCTGCGGGAGCTGGCAATCATGGCGATCGGGGTGATCAACAAGGCCGACTACGAATGGGTGCAGCATGCGCCAGACTTTCTATCCGCCGGCGGTACCAAGGCGCAGATGGAAGCGCTGAAAGATGTGCCCACCGCCATCAACGATACCAAGCTGTTCGATGAGTCGGAGCGCGCCGCACTGGCGCTGACCTACGAGATGACGCGCAACATCACCGTGGCGGACGCGACCATGGCAAGGGTCCGCGCCTTCCTGCCGGACCAACAGGTAGTGGAGCTCGTGGGGACCATCGCCGGCTATAACATGGTGTCGCGCTTCCTGGTGGCCACGGGAATCGAAGTGGAAGAATGAAATTTAGGGCAACAGGCCCTGAATCTTCAGATCGGACGCCCGAGGAAGCCATGGGTGACCCCAATTCTTCAGGTCAAAAAAAATAGATTCCTCTACTCCTTCTTACATCACCCCAGCAGATCGTCGCAGGCTTTCATGCAGACGCTACAAGTCAGACCAGCCTGTCGGTAAGTCCGGCAAGCGAATTTGTTCATGGAATATCGGTCCCCTTGCTTAGGAACCTGAAGAGCCTGGGCAGGACATTCCCGGATACAGGCGTCACAATTGATGCAATCGTCCTTATTCTTATTGCTGAGTGGAGAGGATTCCAAAGAGGCTTCTGTCAATAGGCACGCCAACCTCACCCTGGGTCCAAACTCGGGTGTGATCAGTAAGCTGTGCCGGCCAATCGTCCCCAGTCCGGCTAATTCCGCTGCATGTTTATAAGAGAAAACGGCTTTTAAAGATCTCTGGTCGGTTGGGCATCCTGCAGCAGGTAAGGGCAAAGAGAGACACCTATCTTTTCGGAAGAGAATGGCTAAATCATAGATCGCTTTGTTCAATCGACCGCTGAGATAATCGCTATGTGGGCCCAAAAGTTCTCCGGGTTCTGCTTCCCCGGTTTCCTTTGAAGGTTTCAGCAGGGCGACCACCTCTTTATAAATTTCTTTCCCCACAACAATCACGGATTTTACACTCGGTAAAAGGAAGGTGGCTTTCTCTTTAAGCTCCCTTGAACCTGAGGTCACTACGGAAGCTACTCCTATCAATTCAACATCCAGCTTGATTTTCATCTCTTGAATAAAATCATGGCCAAATTCTTTCATCGCAACGCTCTCCTTTCTGTCGGCAGTTCTGATCATGAAAGACTCAGCTCAGCTTTGAAGCTTGTTGAAATACTCCATCAATTTTTTTGACATAAAACCCTCCTTTAGAAATGATTTTAGTTGCAGGGGTCAGAACCTGATTGGATAGACAATGTTTGACTAAGGATGACCACTCCAAATTAATCCCGCTTGACTAACACCTTATCGTCAATTTCGGATAAGTTCCTGCACCCTGTCACGCTCATGATCCGCCGCAGTTCAGCCGTCAAGATTTCGATCATCTCTGTGACGCCCTGACTGCCGTTGGCGGCCAAACCCATGACCAAAAGCCATCCGACCAGAATAGCATCTGCACCTAAAACCAAAGCCTTCATCACATCAGATCCTCTTCGAAACCCGCTGTCAACAAAAATGGGGACCCGGTTACCGATCACCTCCTTGATCTCCGGCAATACTTCCAAAGGATGGGCTGCGTAGTCGATAATCATTCCCCCATGGTTCGAAACGACAATCCCTCCTGCCCCGATCTCCAGGGCTTTCTCTGCATCCCAGGCACTGAGGACCCCTTTCAGGATGAACGGAAGCTTGGTGGCTCCTACCAATCTCTTCAATTGTTCGACGCTTTTGGGGGACATGGCTTTTGGAGCAAAAATTCGATCTCCCCGCTTGGCTCCATAAAAGAAATCGATATCGGTTCCAACAGCAACAGCTCCTCCTTCCTCAGCCTCCTTCAGCTCTTTGACCATCATGTCAATCTCTTGGTAAGGCTTGACAATTCTTACCGTTGCAACTCCCGTCTCAAGCACCTCTCTTACCTGATCTGAGGAGGCAATTCCCACCCACATCATGGACCCGCCTTCTTTTACTCCGGAAGCCACCTTCGCTAAAGGCCTGTCCGTGATATCGGCCATCCCTGAAAGAGCACCCGTTAAAATCGGGGTCTTAAATTTCCTGTTAAAAAGGGTGATCTCCGTGGAAGCCTCCTGAGAGCCGATCATCCTGAATCTGAAGCCGAATCGCTCAAAATATTGCAAGTTGAAACGGCCGACAAAATTCGTTTCAGAACCCGTTCTCAAAGAAGTCCCTTCTCCCAAAGAGTAATTTTTCAGTATATCCTTGGCTTTTAAATTCGCCTCTGCCATTTTAATCAGTTCCCCGTATTCCATCTTTGATTTCACCTCCTCCTTTAATCGGCTGCCTGAGAGTTATGATTCATGGCTGATTAATACGATGTCCGCAGCTTGCTGGCGCAAGGGGATCAGCGCTTGGTAAGCAGGAGACCCGTACCATCCTGAGGCAGCCTTTGTGTCAGGGAATCGTATCACGACAGCATCAGTGTGTCGATGCTCCCCGCACAACACAGCGACCCGACGACCACGAAAGACCACCTCCCCTCCCCATTGAGCAAGAGTGGCGGGGACCTTGCTACAGTACTCTATCCATTTTTCGGGATCTTTGATTGTGATATGGCCTATTACGCAGGCAGCCATTTTCCCACCTCCCGGTTAAGCGGCCAAGCTGCAAGCTCAGAGGCTCTGAGCCGCGAACCTTCGATCGACATTCACGGACGTGATCCCGCCGCTCTGTGGGATCAACAGTTAGGCTCTCCGTCATGAAGCCCATGCTCCACTGTGAGCGGTTAAAACATCCACTCCATCAATGACGGCATGAGCAACCATGCAGCCAAACAGACCCTGCGTCGAGATGTAAAAAAGAGCAACGAAGCCACCTGAAACGAAGGAGGTAACCACCGCACCTCCATCCATTATATTGACAAATGCACTAATGGTAACAATAATTTTCTTTGAAATCAAACAACTGAAGATCCTGAAAACCACTTTCCTCATTTTTGAAATACCCTATAACAATGACATAAAACTTTCTGCAGCATTTGCTACCATTTCAAACTGATTTCCTGATTTTCCCCGACAGGAGTCGGTGTAACCTATCGATTGAGGCCTCGGATTGAGAAAAAGAGCAGAGAAGCCAATCTCAAGGCGGGGTGGAAAATCCTAAGCTCTAAACAGCCGATAGCTCCTCACTCTATTCCCCTTGTAAGAACTTGCGATTGAAGCACATATCAAAACTCAAAATGAGACAAGGGCTAATCCGGACTCTCTTTCGACGGAAAGAGGAAAGATATCTCCTGTGAATTACCAATTGTAATACGGTATGTCTCGCTTCATTATTTGATTCTTGACAACAGGAAGAAATCAAGGCGTCGCTTCACACAATTTGTCTTAACAAGTTTCGCAATAGGATCTTCCTCACCCGGAAAATCTAAAAGCAAATTCCCTGTCAAGGTCTGACATTTTATTGAACTTTATAGGTTGCCTATTTTTATGAGCACTTTCGAAATGGAGACCCTTAGACCAAAAAACAGAGGATCGGAACTCTGAGCGGCCGGATAATGGGGACACAGAGGCCGTCCCCATTTTGTTTTTGACAATGCCTGTGAAGGCTGTTAGGAATAGATTGTGAAGGTTGAACTTATCGTCCCGGCTGTTGAAGAAAATGCCCCGATTCCCAACCTCGCCCTCCCTCTTCTTGCTGCGCTCTCTCCACCGGATGTAAAAATCTCTTTCACCGATGACCTTCTCACCCCGATCGATTTGGAAAAGGGATGTAAGGAGGTCGACCTCGTTGGGATTACAGTATTGACCAAGACCGCCTTGAGAGCCTACCGGATTGCTGATGCTTACCGAAAAAAAGGAGTCCCTGTCGTTCTTGGTGGAATTCACCCCACCGCTCTCCCCGAAGAAGCCAAAGAGCATGCCGACGCGGTCGTCATTGGTGAGGCTGAAGAAATCTGGGGCCCACTCATTGAAGATGCCAAAGTCGGGAATCTCAAACCATTCTACCGGCAGCAGGGCCTCATTGACCCGATAAAAATTCCGAGACCCCGCCGTGAGATCCTGCCTCGGAGGGGATACTTTCCGCTTGATGTGGTTCAGGTCACACGGGGATGTCCCTTCCGGTGCGAGTTTTGCTCCGTGCGCAAATTTTTTGGGGACACCTACCGCTTCAGGCCAATCCCTGATATCGTGGACGAGGTCAGAAACCTCCCGCACCGACTGATCATGTTCAACGACGACAATATCATCGGCGATCCCTCCTTCTCGAAAGAGCTGCTCAACGCCCTGGTCCCTCTTAAGAAAAGATGGTTCGGGCAAGCCTCCCTATCCGGATTAAAGGCGGTTGAAAATGCCGAATTACTCAGCAAAAGTGGATGTAATGGGCTCCTGATCGGCTTCGAGTCACTCTCCAAATCGAATCTGGTCCAATCTCATAAATATCAGAACGATCCATTGGAGTACCGGGAAATCATCGATACCCTCCATCGGTTCGGCATCAGTGTCTGGGGGTCCTTTATCTTCGGTTTTGACGAAGATGAACCCTCCGTCTTCGAAGAGACGGTCAACTTCGCCATTCAGACGAAACTCTTCTCCGTGGTCTTTGCAATCTTGACGCCTTATCCGGAAACGGCCTTTTATCAGCGTGTGAAAGGGGAGGGGCGGATGATCCAAGATCGATGGTGGCTCATCGAAAGGCCGGAAGAGTCTGCTCCTCATTTCGCTCCGAAGAAAATGAGCGGCGAGGCACTGAGGAAAGGTTGGAAGATGGCCTGGAAGGAGTTCTATTCCCTTCCCTCCATATTCAAACGATTCCAGTGGGATTATCCATCCACCCTGACCAATCGTTTGGTCTACTTCCCTTTTCAGTTTATGCAGCGCCGGTTCACACAGAAAAAGATCATCGAGGGTAGGCAAAGATATCGAATCCGCTCATACTAATTTCAGTTTCACGTTTGAAGCTTAAAGTTTCAAGTTGAGAGCTTTCAAAAACATTAAACCTAAAACCTGAAACTTGAAACCATCTGTCATTCATACTGACTCGCGGTATCCGCATTCCTTTTGCGGGCATCGCTTGATGACTCCTCCCTTTCCATGCTTCTAACCAAGAAAGGGAAGTCGCATTGAGGACACTTCTCCGGAATGGGTTTATCCCACAGGGCAAAGGTGCATTTGGGATAGTTGGTACAGCTGTAAAAGGTTTTCCCTTTACGGGTCCTTCGTTCGACAATTGTGCCACCACATCCATCCTGAGGACAGCGGACACCGGTCTCCAGAGGCTGAGTAAATTTACAGGCAGGGTAATTGGAGCAGGCCAGAAATCTCCCGAACTTTCCATTCTTGACCACCATCGGATTCCCGCATTTTTCACACCGGGCATCGGTCTCCATCTTGTTCTCTCCGTTTTCTTCCACCTCTCTCGTATAGCTGCATTGGGGATAGCTTGAGCAAGCTAAGAAATAGCCCCGCTTCCCCCACCGTTTAACCATCTTCGAACCGCACCGCTCGCAGAGCGCGTCGGTGGGGATCTGCTCCCTCTTCACATCCCTCATGGAGACCTTTGCCATCTCCAAATCCTTTTGGAAGGGAATGTAAAATTCTTTCAGCGTTTCAACCCACCCCTTCTCCCCATCTTCAATCTTATCGAGATTCTCCTCCATCTGGGCTGTGAACTCGACGTCGAGAATATCAGGAAAGTTGACCACGAGGAGATCGTTCACCAAACATCCCAATTCGGTCGGGAAAAACTTTCCTTTTTCCAACCCGGCGTATGCCTTTTCCTTGATGGTGCTCAAAATCGTGGCATAGGTGGACGGCCTCCCAATCCCTCTCTCTTCCAATTCCTTGATCAAGGTGGCCTCAGAGAATCGGTAGGGAGGTTGGGTGAAATGTTGTCTTGGAGTGAGGCCTAACAACTCCAGGATCTCACCTTCGGATAAGGCGGGCAGCCCCTTTTCTTGATCTCCGTTCTCGGAGTTATCCACTCCCTCGATATAAAGGGCCATAAATCCCTGGAAGATGGGAACGGTCCCCACTGCCGTAAAAATGGCATCGTCCGCTTTGATCTCTACGGTCGTTTGATGAAAGACGGCGGAGGCCATTTGTGAGGCGACAAATCGATCCCAAATGAGTTTATAAAGCGCCCAGTGATCTCTGTCCAATTGGCCCTTCACCTTCTCAGGTTCCAAATCGATCGAGGTAGGACGGATCGCCTCATGCGCCTCCTGGGCGCCCTTTCGGCTCTTATAGAGATTGGGTTTTGGAGGGAGGTAAGGTTCTCCAAAACGATCCTTAATCCAGCTTCTCACCTGGTGAACTGCTTCCGAAGAGACCCGGGGCGAATCCGTCCTCATGTAGGTGATCAGGCCTACTGTCCCGATCTCACCGAGGTCTACTCCTTCGTACAGCCTCTGGGCAATCCGCATGGTCCTATTAGCGGTGAAGGATAATTTTCGATAGGCCTCCTGCTGGAGTCGACTGGTGATGAACGGCGGGAGAGGATATCGTTTCTTCTCCTGTTGAACGATCTTCAAAACCGTGTAGGGGACTGTCTCGAGGAGCTGCTTTATGGCCAATGCTTCTGATTCCTTAGCCATGCTCACCTTCTTCCCCTTCCACTTAACTAATTTGGCGTCGAAGGCAATCGACGAATCCTTTCCCTTCAGGGTGGCGGTGAGGCTCCAATACTCTTGGGAGACGAAATTCTGAATCTCCCTTTCCCTTTCACAGATGATCCGAACGGCAACCGACTGGACCCGACCTGCGCTCAACCCCCGACGGACCTTCTCCCAAAGGATCGGACTGATCTGATAACCGACCAGACGATCCAGTATCCGCCTTGCCTGTTGTGCCTCGTATTTGGGTTGCTGTAATCGACCCGGGTGTTGAAGAGCATTGACAACGGCCTTCTTGGTAATCTCATTGAAGAGAACTCGGTAAACATTCTTCCCCTCGTTTCCAATCTCCTCGGCAATGTGCCAGGCGATCGCCTCTCCCTCCCGATCCGGGTCAGGTCCAAGGTAAATCGTTTCGACGCCTTTGCTCGCCTTTTTCAATTCACGAATGACCTTGCCTTTTCCAGGGATGATCGTATACTGAGGTTGAAAATCATGTTCAAGATTCACTCCCAACTCGCTCTCAGGAAGGTCCTTAATATGGCCCACCGAAGCCTTGATCACATAGTCTCCTCCCAAAAATTTCTGAAGGGTCTTCACCTTGGCTGGAGACTCAACGACAATCAATCCTTTTGACATAGAATTTCTACTCCTGACCATGAAATGATGGAATACTGGAACAATGGGCTACAATAACTCAATCCAATAATCAAATTCAAATTTCTGTCATTGAAATTTTGATCATTCATCCATCATTCCACCATTCCGTTATTCCAATTGTAAGCGAACTAACTCTTTTTCACATCTTTCTGCTGAAACATTTACCTGGCCACTGGGTGATCAGTCCTTTCAATTCCAAGTCCAGAAGGAGACTCGACACCTTCCCTGGATCGAATCGACTCTCCCGGATCATTACATCGATATGTGTGGGGGTCTCCCCCAATAGTTCATAGAGAATCCTCTCCTCTTCGATGAGATCCTCTTCTGGACGCTTCACCTCCCGGAGGACTTCACCTTCCCTCCTCCATTGAGGTAATATCTCTTCCAAGATGTCCTCACTCGACTCCACCATCTTGGCTCCTTCCTTAATCAACTGATTGGTACCCCGACTGCCTTCCGCCCCGACATTCCCGGGGACGGCGAAGACCTCTCTCCCTTGCTCTAATGCATAGCCGGCTGTGATCAAAGAACCGCTCTTCTCACTGGCCTGGACAACGACCACCCCCAGCGAGAGGCCGCTGATGATACGGTTCCTTTTCGGGAAATGCCCTCCCTCTGGAGGCGATCCCATCGGGAATTCGGAGATCACGGCACCACGATCGATAATTTTCTCGAAGAGTTTTCGATTTTCAGAGGGATAGATCACATCCACTCCACAACCCAACACTGCAATCGTTCTTCCTCCTCCTGAGAGTGCTCCCCAGTGAGCCAGCGAGTCGATCCCCCTCGCCATTCCGCTAACAACGGTCACACCATGACGGGCAAGCTCCTGACCGATCTTCTCTGTGATCCACCTTCCGTAAGGGGAGGTCTTTCTGCTGCCTACAATGGAAACAGCCAGCTCATCTTCTTTCTTTAACTCTCCCCTGACATATAACAGCGCGGGAGGATCGTAAATATCCCTTAATCGCTTCGGGTAGCCATCGTCCTTCAAAGTGACGATTTTACCTCCTGCCTCTTTTAGTAAGTATAACTCCTTTTCCACCACCTTTTCCAACGGGCCTTTCCGGATTTCCCCAGCCACCCTTTCCCCTAACCCTTCCACTTTTAATAGCTCCTTCGTCGGAGCATGAAACACAGCTTCCGGTGTTTTAAATCGATCCAAGAGGCGTTGGATCAGGGTACTCCCAACCCCGGGTGTGAGGCTCAGGGCCAACCAATAGAAAACCTCTTCGGGCATAGAGATCCTCAGGCAAGAGATGTTTTATCGGCTGAAGGCGGATCGGATGATAAAAAAAGGCTCGGAAGATAGAAGGGTATCTTCGAAGCCCATTAGAAAAATCCAGTGACCAAATCCCCGGATGCGACAAGCCAATTCCAGATAAATTTTTGATAATGAAGCTTGGAGCTCGATAACGATCCCAATTCTTGAATTCGTCCGGATTATTTCTTTCCTTCAACCTCCGTCATATCCTTCGTATAAGGCCGGATCAGATCACCTTTAAAGATGCCATCAATAAAAACCTGGATGACCTTTGCCGTATAAAAATTGCCGTACCGGTCGATGATCTGAATGTTTCCCGTAATGTTATATCTCCGGCCGATCTTCTTACCCGTGACAGGATGGCTGATCAATTCCGAGGCGCGAAAGACGGTGTACTTGTCCCCGATCGAAACGGGTTCACGGGCCCTGAAGGCGAGATAGAGAATATCACCATCGATCATAGCGCCTTTCCCCTCTTTGCTTTCTATGACAATGCCGATTCCCCTGTAGTCGATATCACTGAAAAATCCTGCGGTCCGAGCCTCGGGGAATACCATTGGCTTCTCCTCCACAGCTTTCGCCTCTACAGGTTTCGTCTCCGCAGGTTCCGTCTCCACAGGTTTTTTTTCTGCAGGTTGTTCCTCAGGTTTCTTTTCTATTGGCGCAATCTCCTCCTTTTTAACCCCTGGCTCCTTAACCGCCTCCTTTGGCTTCTCCTCGACCACCACCTTCTTGGGTTCCTCTTTCTTCACCTCTTCAATGGCGGACAGACGAATCGGTTGTCCCGGATAGATCCAATGAGGATTGGTGATGTAAGGGTTCCGCTGCCACAATTTTGGCCAGAGAAAGGGATCACTCAAGAACTTAGATGATATGTCCCAGAGGGTGTCTCCTTTTTTAATGGTATAAAATTCTTCCGCTTCTTTCTTCTCTTGTGCCAACGGAGAAAAAACCAAACAGAGGACCATGATCAACGTCCCAAAGAAACAGAGTGATCTTGACCTATTCATCGTCTTTCCCCTCTCGTACTGTGTTTGCCAGGGATGGAGTTCCCCATAGAAATTGGTTAAAAATTAGCCCCTTGTGAACGAATTGTCAAGAAAAATTCTAAGCAATATCCATACCAAGCCCGATCGTGTATTTTCTAATTGATTAAAAATATTAAAGTTTTCCAAACAAAGTAAAACGGTTTCTATTTCCCCTGACCTTCAATGTGGATAGTTTCTATACACAAATTTCATATGGCTGCACAAATTTTACCCCTTTGACCCGAGGAGGGGCTGGGTTTTCAGGGGGGGCAGGAACTGAAACACTTGGTAGAGGTGGCTGGGTGGAATTGACAACAAAACTCTTCCTGTGTTAATGAGCTTTAGGCAATCTTCCTTTTTCCGCAGCATTCTCTATGGTGGACATCTTTCGGTTGCAAGATTCCCCTTCATCGAATGAAACCCGCGATACTTTTTTGAACGGCACCGTTCAAATTCTTCAGAAGAAAAGGGGATACCGATTTTCTATCGATGCAGTCCTCCTCAGCCAATTTATCAAGATTCGGAAAAATGAAAACGTGATTGACTTGGGAACAGGCTGTGGGATTCTCCCCCTGTTATTATCACAAACCACAAACGCCCGCTCCTTCGTCGGTGTAGAAATCCAGAAGGGGATGGCAGAATTAGCAAAGAAAAATGTGATGCTGAATCATCTTGAGCACCGGATATCGATCCTTCACAAGGATCTCAGAAAATTGAGAGGAATTTTCTCCCCAGGGTCTTTCCATGTCGTCCTCTCCAATCCGCCCTATCGAAAATATCGGACGGGGAGGGTAAACCCTTCCGTGGAGAAGGCGGTTGCACGCCACGAGATCAAAGGAACGCTGGAAGACCTGATCTCCATTGCCTCCTACCTCCTCCCTCCTAAGGGGAGATGCTATCTGATCTTCCCTGCCTTGAGAACCATCGATCTTTTAGTGTCATTAAGGAAGGAAAAGTTGGAGCCAAAGCGATTGCAGTTTGTTTATCCCCGTATCGAGGAAGGTGCGAAATTGATCCTTGCCGAGTCTGTGAAGGCCTCTGGAGTCGAACTAAAGATCATGGAACCTTTAGTCCTTCACGGAAATCGTATGCCTCCCGCGGACCAGCGTGGTTCGGGGCCTGCCCTGCACCAGCACAGTTCAGGGCCTCCCCGCAGACAGGGCAGGCAAGGTGAGGAGGCACCAGATGGAGTCTGAAAAATATTTTGACAATGCCCGGTGAATGGGATATTAATTTTTAAGATGAATGTCTTCGATCACGCACCTTCCATTGACGATATAAAAACCTCCTCTTTCGATGCGATCCTCGAAGGGATCACGCAAGAGCTGGAAAAAGTGGATGAGGAGTTCCGAAAGAACTTAAGGTCCAATGTCCCGATCATCTCCGCCATCGGGGAATATCTTCTTCTGAGCGGTGGCAAACGATTTCGGCCCATGCTCCTTCTTCTTTCAGCGAAATTGTGCGGCTATGAGGGAGATCATCACATCTCTATGGCGAGCCTCATCGAATTTATACACACCGCCACTCTGCTCCACGATGATGTGGTCGATCGGGCGGAGTTGCGAAGGGGAAGCCTCTCCGCCAATTCTATCTGGGGCAACGAAGCATGTGTCCTCGTTGGAGATTTTCTCTTCACCAAATGTTTTTCATTGATGGTGGAGAATGGTAATCGGAAGATCCTCCATACGATTTCCACATCCACCACGCTCATGGCCGAGGGAGAGCTGGAAGAATTGATCAGGACGAATGACCTTTCTTTGAAAGAGGAGAGCTACCTTTCCATCATCGCTCGTAAAACCGCCGCTCTGATCTCCGCCGCCACACAGATCGGCGCCATTCTGGGAAATGCGTCAGAGGAAAGAGAAGGGGCCTTGTCAAAGTTTGGGATGGATGTGGGGATCGCCTTTCAGTTGATCGACGATAATCTCGATTACACCTCCAAAGAAGAAGAATTCGGAAAAAAGATCGGCATCGATCTCCAGGATGGTAAGATCACCCTTCCCCTGATCTTCACACTGAACCAGTGCACCCAAGAAGAGGGAGCTTTTATCCGCGAAACCGTTCAGTCTCATCCTATTACGAAAGAAGCCTTCTTCCGAGTCGTGAAGATCATCGAAGGGTACCGTGGGATCCCCTACACTTGGGAGAAAGCGAAGGGATATGTTGAAAAGGCCAAGGAACATCTCCATCTCTTCCCAAATTCGAAGGAGAAAGAGGCCCTTTGCGCATTGGCCGATTATGTATTAGAAAGAAGACTATAAACAAGAAACGCGAACCTGTTCAGCCTGCCTGCCAGAGGCAGGCGCATCGCCCCGTACACCGTGCGGTGCGGGGGTATGGGCAGAGCGATAGGAGGAGTGAGAAGATGGTGAATGAGTCAGGTTTGATGCATGTGAATGACAAGAATTTTGGCGCTGAGGTTCTCAATGCAAACCTCCCGGTGCTGGTTGATTTTTGGGCCACTTGGTGTGGCCCGTGTCGTAGCATCAGTCCCATTGTCGAGGAGTTGGCAAAGGAGTTTACAGGTAGGGTGAAGGTGACCAAACTCAACGTCGATGAGAACCCAGCCACACCGAGTCAATACGGTGTGAGGGGAATCCCTACCCTCATTCTTTTCAAAGATGGAAAGGTTCTCGATCAGATTGTTGGCGCGGTGCCGAAGAACCGTCTAAAGGAAATGATCGAAAAGGCCTTATAACTATCCGACGAAATAGAATCGGATTCGTGAACCTGCCCGGAACAGGTTTCGTTATTCGAAATTCGAATTGGACGACATGAAACGGTCCTCCTTTTTATGCCTTTTAGTTCTTTGCCTTTGTGTCCTATGGGTATTCCTTCTCTCTCATTGCGCCAAAAAAGGGAAGGAGTCCGTTTCGACACCGGATTTTACGCTCAAGACTCTTGAGGGCCAAGAGATTACGCTTTCCAAGCTCAAAGGGAAAGTTGTTCTTCTGGACTTCTGGGCGACTTGGTGCGCTCCATGTCGGGAATCCATCCCCCATTTGGTCGAGCTTTACAAGACTTACGGAGAAAAAGGTCTTGAGGTCATCGGTATGAACGTGGATAGAGGCGATACGGATACCGTGCGCCGCTTTGTCAAATCGATGGATATCCCCTACCCTATCGCCGTCACCCCAGAGGAGGTATCGAGGGATTTCGGGGTGACTGCCCTTCCCACCACGATCTTGATCGATAAAGAGGGAAGGCTTCGGGAAAAGATCCTTGGATTTAATAGTGCTGTGGTCACGGCCAAGGTAACGGACCTCACCTCCGAAAAACCCTAATCAATACAAGTCAATTCCAAATTTCAATCCCGCCAAGGCGGGACCAAATGTCAAATGAAGCTCCAATGGCCAAATGTCAAAATATTTTCACCTTCCACAAAAAAATCGAGGATCATACGCTTTCCATCGCTTTCCATTTTGGGCTTCGGATTTCGTTCGAACTTGATTCACCTTCGGTTCATCACTTCGTGCGAGCTTTGACATTTGACATTCTTCAGTGAAATTTGATTATCTCTTCTTGCTCTCCACGAGGAAACGGAGATATCCCTCGACGACCCTCTGGGGGTCCAGGTCAAGGGATTTTGCATAAGCTCTTAAGAACCCCTTCAGGTAAACCATTGCAGGAAGTTTATCCAAGGCCTCCCCTTCGATCAACTCCAGGATCTTCGGATTGATCTTTGTTTCCACGGAGATGGTTTTCAGGTCGATGCCCATTCTCTCCCGAATCTGTCTCAGCGTATTCCCTCGATAGATTTCCTCTCCGACATTGACCGCAAGGCCTGTAAAGGAAAGGGGAGGCTCTTTCTCTCGCGAGACTCCCTGTGCTTCAGGAGGTTCTTCCCATCTCTGCCCGCCTGATGTTTGAAGGCAGGATTGGTCATATTTCTTCCTCAACGCATCATCCGTTAAAACTCGGTAAGCCTCTTCGATGGCGGTTTGAATTTCCTGAATCTCCCCCTCGGAGAAAAGAGAATAAACAGCCAATGAATCGGAATGGAAGGTCTCTTTGGCACGTTCATAAGCTCTCTGGATCTCCTTGGCAGTGGCGGCAGGGCTCACCTCCAGGATCTCATAATAGGTCTGTTCTTCGATCCCCTTCATGTTCAACCCGATTCAGATCGGCGAGACTTCTGATAACTATTGGCCAACTTGGCGGCGATCTCCGCAACGCACTGTGCAGCCCTGGAACGGGAGTTTTCTAAGACCAAAGGTCTCCTTTTGCGGATGGAGTGGCCCACATCCTGATCGTAGACAACATAGCCAAGATAGTGGAGATGGATGCCGAAGTATTTCTGGCAGGCACTTCGAATCGAAAACCCGACCTCGATATCTTTCTTTGACCGGACCTGATTGAGAATAAGATTGGGGTGAAAGGTCTTCGCCTCCTCTTCGATCCTCTTGGCATCCTCCTCGCTGATACCCCTCACTGCCTTCATGAGGTCGTGAGGATTTTGAATTCCCATCTCGTTCTTTCGATCCATCGCGTTATCGATGAGGGTCTTGACCGGATAGGAGGAAACGGACTGCTTCAGCCTTCGGTAAAAAGCGCTCTTGAGAAATCGATACGTATTTTCTATCGAGGTCGGCTCAGGGGTTACCACCAGGATCCCCCCATCGGACATGAGAAAGAAGTCCAGAACACTCAGGGAGTTACCCCCTCCTAAATCGACCAGGACATAATCGCCTTCCAGACTTTGAATGGATCGTAACAATTTTCGTTTCTGAACGCTCTTTGCATCTGTTGCATTGAGAAGATCTTGCGCCCCCGATAGGAGTTGAAGGTTCGGAATGTCAGTAGGGATGAGCACTTCTTCAAGACGGGAGACTCTTTTTTTAATGAAATCGGAAAGAGAGAGGGCAGGAGGGAAAATCCCCAAGAAGGTGTGGAGGTTCGCTCCTCCTAAATCGGCATCGATGAGGATAACCCGGGCACCCAATTTGGAGAGGCAGACACCGATGTTGGCGGTGATGAAACTCTTCCCACTCCCTCCCTTACCACCTCCGATAGTCCAAATCATCTTCCGATTATCATTCTGAGGCTGACCCATCCCTTTTTAATTTCCCTGCCTTGAAATTAATCTTCAAATTCCCCCCAACCGTCCGGCGCCATAGTCTGGCTTTGGACGGCGGCGGCGCCCTTTAGTAAAGGGGGGAGAGGGGGGATTAACCCCACACGCCTTCGATCTTAGTATGGCAATGACCGCATTCCCCCTTCAACACCTCATTTCTGACTACCCGAAATCCCACCCTCTCGATCACCTTCCGCCCACAGTGAGGGCAGAAGGTATCTTCTCCTTCCTCCCCAGGAATGTTGCCACAATAGACATATTGGAGTCCCTTCTTCATGCCAATTTCCCTGGCTCGATGAAGCAGAGAAGCAGGGGTTCGTGGAAGATTCAGCATCTTATAGGTGGGATAGAAAGCAGAGATATGCCAGGGAACCTCGGGCCCCAAGGAGAGAATGAACTGGGCAATCTCCTCAAACTCCTGATCCGAATCATTCAGGGTAGGGATGACGAGGGTCGTAATCTCCACCCAGATCCCCATCTTTCTCATCTGTCTCAGGTTCTCCAAAACAGGCTCCAATCTTGCCCCACAGACCTCTTTATAAAATTTCTCCCGAATACTCTTCAAATCGACATTCGCCGCATCCAAATAGGGTTGGATCGTCTTGAGGGCCTCCTCCGTCATGTAGCCATTGGTGACGAAGATATTCTTAATCCCTTCCTTGCTGGCCAAGACAGCGGTCTCGTACGCATATTCATAATAAATGGTGGGTTCGGTATAGGTGTAGGAGATCGATTGGCACCGGTATTCCTTGGCCAATGAAACGATCTTTGAGGGGAGGACGTTCGAACCTTCAATCCGCCCCTCATCCACCGGCATCTGTGAGATCTCATGATTCTGGCATTGAAGACATCGAAAATTACAGCCCACAGTGGCAATGGAGAAAGAGCTCGATCCAGGAAAGAGGTGAAAGAGAGGTTTCTTTTCAATAGGGTCCACATTCAGGGAGACCGCACGGCCAAAAACAAGGGTGTAAAGCTTCCCTTCCCGGTTCTCCCTCACTCCGCAGATGCCCCGTTTTGAAGGTGGAATGGTGCATCGATGGTTGCAGAGATGACATTGTACCTTCCCCTCCTTCAAAGGGTTGTAAAGCATGGCCTCTTTCATTTCAGTTTCCCTGTCTCCAGGCATGATCGGGCCTATTCAAATGAGGGGCAGCATCTAACAGAGTGCTGAAAAAGCCATGTTTTTCAGCACTCTGCTAAAGCTCAAAATGAGGAAGTTGCCTAAGGACATATTCTCGTATCGCCTGTGGGGTGGGGAGGTCCCAGAGGATCTTTCTTTTCTGAATGAGAGGGAGGAGGAGTTCTTTGAGCCGACCGCCACACGAGCATCGATTCGAACCTTGAATGGGGCGGCTTCGGCTTCCTTTGAATGGAACCATTCTGTCCTGAAAACATCTGGAGCATCGAACCACACTCTTTGCCCCTGACATCTTCCCCCTCTTCGCCAGCGGTTTTCCGTCAATCTCGACAATGTCCATGGCAAAATCGATCACCCGTGCATTGGTAATCGAGGTGCCCACCCCGTAGGCATCCACCACAGAATTGAGGCTCAGAATACGTTTCTCATCCAATCCGCCGCTGACATAGATCCGTACATGTCCAAACCCCCTCAGATTCAGTTCCCAGCGAATCTCCTCAATAATCTTCTGAAAGTCTCCCCGCCTCGAGCTCGGGGTATCGAGCCTGATTCCAAAAAGTCTCTTGCCAAGGGCCTCCGCGACCCTGATGGCTTCAATCTTCTCATCATTAAAGGTATCGATAAGAGAGACCCGTTTCACTTTTGGGTGGATCACCTCATCGAAGGCCTTCGTGGCCTCCACGGTATCTCCTATGATCAGTATCAAAGCATGGGGCATTGTGCCTGCCGGCTCTTCACCGATCAACTCAGCGTTCTTCACTACGGATACACCATCGCAACCACCAATGAAAGCGTTCCGCTCGACCATCGGTGCGACCACGGGATGAATACGCCTTGCGCCGAAACTGATTACCCTCCGATCTCCGGCCGCCTTCTTACAACGAGCGGCCTTCGTTGCCACCCCTGAGGCCTGACAAAGTAAACCCAGGAGAGAGGTTTCATAGAGGCCAAACTCGCTGTACATCCCCTCGATCTCCATGATGGGTTCGAAAGCCCGGAAAATCGTCCCCTCCTTCATCGCCCTGACACTCACCTTAAGGTTTTTGAGCAGATAAGTGGCTTCCTCAATTCCAGCCAGCACCCCCCACCCATAATCCTCTGGAAACCGTTTGGCAATAAATTCGGCTTTCACCCATTTGTCAATCTTCTTCGCCTTAAGAACTTCCATCGTTCTCACGAAATAAACGTCCGTCATCTTACCGTCTTTTATATCCTTTGGGTCTGCAATATGGAACATGCCTTTCACCCCCGAGATCAAATTAAATTTCCTTTTATATAACAGAAATTTATCGCCAATGTCTATAAAAATATTTGAGTAATAGTAATCCCTCAGTCTGGTGGGGTAACCGTTGAGCCCTGATCCCAACGGCCCGACAGGGATGCTTCCAAAGCTTTATGAAGCGGATCAATTGGATCTTATGGGTAACATTCGTCATGAAGCAAATGGGCTTTATCATGGCGGTTCATCCTCAGTGCATCACGCTGAGAGGTAGCCGCTATAAAGCTTTTTCAGCACTCCTATCGGACCGCTTACCAATGCCTTTCTAACAGGAATCCCCTTAACTGAGGGATTACGAGTAATCACTCTTAAGCGATCAAAAAAGATGGGGGTGAGAATCTGCACGTTTGCGAAACTTGAAAAAGAGAGCAAAAACGAAGTAACGAGCACAAAAAATAGCCCCTGCAGTTTCTTGTCGGCAAACCTTATCCCTCGTTTCCATCTTTTTCCAGCCGCCATTTTCATACCCCCCCCGCGAATCATCCCGGATAAGAATCCAGGCTTTCCAAATTCGAATACCAGATTCACCCGTGTCTCAGCATTCGGCAAAGTCTCTTCTACAAATACGCCAAATTAAGGGACCTATTATGCTGACTTAATACGAAAAGGGGAAATCCTTGTCAAGAATATTTTAGTCTGAGGACGGCTTCAGAAAATAGGTTGAATTCCAAGCGGTTGTTATGTCAAGATTGGGGCTTGATGGCATCTGCTGAATTTCGAGGTTATCTCTACATCCTGATCGGGACGACGCTCTGGGGGATCTCAAGCGTCGTCGCCAAATCCCTTTTCAACATCGGACTCACTCCTGCTGAACTGGTCCTCGTCCGGTTGACCCTCTCCACCCTCACGCTTCTTCTCATTCTGCTCCTTTTCGACCGAAGACGCCTGATTATTTCGTTGAGAGATTGCCCCTATTTTCTCGTCTTCGGCTTCATCGGTGTAGCAGGCGTCCAATTTACCTATTACTATACGATCAGTAAGATCCATGTGGGACCGGCGGTCCTCATCGAGTATCTCTCTCCGGTCTGGATTGCTTTTTATGCTTTTCTCTTTCAGAAAGAACCTCTCTCTAAAGGAAAGATCATCTCCCTTCTTCTGGCCATGTTCGGAATTTACTTCGTTGTAGGTGGATATCGAATCGATCTTTTAAGGTTGAACCGAATCGGAATTGCGAGTGGTCTCGCCTCTTCCTTTTTCTTTGCCTTTTATGCCCTTTATGGAGAAAAAGGGCTGAAGAAGTATGATGCCTGGACGCTCATTCTTTATGGCTTCGGGTTTGGCGCAGTCTTTTATTGGATCCTCATTTCACCAATGAAGATGATGACGAGTGGCTATTCTGTCAGAGTCTGGATGGCCTTTCTCTATATCGCCATTTTCTCAACACTCATTCCCTTCGGCCTTTACTTCAAGGGGATTGAGCGAATCCGGGCAACCCGGGCAAGCATCACGGCGACCTGGGAACCTGTCGTGGCAGGCTTTACAGCGTATTTTGTCCTGGGAGAGGTGTTATATCCTTTACAGGTGGTGGGTGGCATTGCAGTGATTGCTGCAGTCGTCCTCCTTCAAGCGGCCAAAGAAAGAGCTTCACCTTCCACTCCTTTAGAGATTCGACAAAAAGAGTGAAGGTCAATCAAAATATGCATTATCCTTGGATGGCACTCATAAAAGTTGTCGTCTCTTCCTTAATCAGTTCGAAGATACTCGCCTTGGTCTCGTTAAAGGAAGAACTCAGAACCATCTCGTAACGTCGTGGCCGTTCTAAGGGAACAGGGATCAAGGTCTTTATCTTCCCAGGCCTTGCGGTCATGACGTAGATTCGATCTCCCAGGAAAACGGCTTCATCAATATCATGGGTGATGAAGAGGATGGTCGTCCGGAGGCGCTCCCAGACTCCCAAAAGAAGCATCTGCATGGAGAGGCGTGTTTGAGCATCCAGGGCGGCAAAGGGTTCATCCATCAGCATCACCTCCGGTTCGTTCACGAGGACCCGTGCGATAGCTACCCTCTGTTTCATGCCGCCCGAGAGTTGCTTAGGGTAGTGATGCTCAAAACTGCGAAGGCCCATCAACTCCACATACTTGTTGACCGACGCTCCATAACGAACTTCATCCTCAACGCCTCCTCTCAATTTCCTCCCAAAGGCGATGTTCTGTGTGACATTCAGCCAGGGGAAAAGGGCATGCTCCTGGAAGATCACACCCCGGTCAGGGCCCGGCCCACTAATGGATTTCCCATCTAAGGAGATTTGTCCTGAGGTGGGAAATTCAAATCCTGCGATGAGGTTAAGGACCGTCGACTTCCCACATCCACTGGGTCCGAGAAGACATAGGATCTCGTTTGGGAGCACCCCCATGGAGAGGCGTTCCAAAGCAACAGTCCCTCCGCCAAAAACTTTTGTAACTCCCTCCAATTTGATCTTGTTTTCCAACTTATCCCTTTAACAATCTTGAAGAGATATAAAGGAGGATTCGATCGGTCAGTGTACCCATGCCACCGATCACAATCATACCCACAATCACCTTGTCCGTGTGAAGGTAGACTTGGGCATCCCATATGACAAACCCCAATCCTGCGGTCACACCCAGAAGTTCGGAGATGACCACACAGACCCAAGCCAATCCCAATCCAATCCGAATCCCTGTGAGAATATTGGGAAGGGCTGCCGGAAGAATGACATAGACAAGAAGCCTCCACGGCCTGGCGCCGAGCATATGAGCGGCACGGATCAAAATGGGCTGGGTAAACTTCACCCCATGGACCGTATTGATGAAGACGGGAAAGAAGGTGCCGATGACGATAAGAAAAATCCCGGGTTTATCGCCAATGCCAAACCATACAATGGCCAGAGGAAGCCATGCTGCAATGGGAATCGGCCGAAGAGCCTGGATGAGCGGGTCGAAGAGCTGTTCAGCGAGACGAAAATGGCCGACCAAGATTCCTAAGATGACCCCAAAGAGAGCGCCGAAAAAAAACCCCGTGATGATGCGTCCAAAACTTGCCCAGAGGTGAATAAAGAATTCCCCATCGACAAAGAACCGATAGAAGGTCTTGGCAACGGTCCAGGGTGCAGGCATCACCAACTCCTGGAAGATGCCCGCCTTGACGACAAGCTGCCAGATGAGGATGACTCCACCAAAGGAGAGGAGGGGAAAAAGAATTGCCGTCGTGCGTTTCACTTAATGGCCTTTTCAAGAAATGTGAGATGAAAGGCTTTGGAATAGTCTGCCACCTCCTGGATATAGCCCAAATCCTTGGCCATGTTGGCCAAAGCGGGCCATTCTGCCGGAAAGATCCGGTAAGTGATCTCCGCATTCTTCATGGCGATCTGTACGTCCTCTTCCGGGATCTTCAGCTTTCCTACCGCATGTTTGACATATTCTTCCCGCTTCGTATTCGCAAAATTGACAGCCTTGACAAAGGCATTGATAAGCCTCTGGACTGTCTCAGGGTTCTCTTTGATCAATTTTTGTGAGATGACAAAAGCGCCGCTTACCTCCCGAGCCGGGCTATCATAGACATTGAAGCCCGGAAGACGTTTTCCGATCCCTTTACTCACTGCAAGCCCTGCCCAAGGTTCTCCTGCGGCAATGGCATCCACATCCTTCTGTGCCAATGCAATCGCCAGTTGGGCATGGGGAAGGTTGATCCATGTCCCCGAAATCCCAGCTTTCTTTAACTGATATTTTGCCAGGATTTCCGACGTGGCCCCTTTGGTTGCTCCGATCTTTTTTCCCTGAAGATCCTGAACAGATTGAATCGCTTTGCTCACAACAAAATCAGAACCTCCTCTCACGGTTCCTGAAACGATCACTACGGGAACGCCTTTCGTAAAAAGGACATTTGTCCCTAAAGCACCCACATTCCCGCCGTCAAGGCTCCCCGCAGCGATCGCCTGGTTTTCATCAGAACTGGATTTGAAATCGATCACCTCCACGTCGAGTCCTTCATCTCTGCCAAACGTTGGTAGAAAATCAAAATGAAGAGTGTAAGCCATAGGAACAGTGCCGATTTTTACTTTTGGACCTGCCCATACGCCCTGCCCTGAACTGCAAAAAATCCCCAAAATCATAGCCGAAAGAACGATCATTTTCTTCCTTGACATCTACTCCTCCTTTATCGAAAGATTACGTCCATATTATTGTTTTCGTTTCCAAATTGTCAAGCAGATTCCGAGATCTCATCATTGCCCTCACCAAGAGTAATGTTGTATGATGAAAATAACAAATCGTCGGGAAGTCGTCGGTGGCAAGGATAGCCGATCTGTCAACTTTCATATGGCGCCGAAAGAGTTTCGATAGATCTTTAATCGATAGGAGGTCTCATGATCACGGCAGATCAAATAAAAACTTCACTTCATCTAAAACCCCACCCTGAAGAAGGTGGCTACTTCGTAGAGACGTATCGGTCTTCAGAATATATTCCAGCGGGGGCTCTGCCAGACCGCTATAAAGGGCTCAGGTCTTATGCAACGGCAATTTACTATTTGCTGACGCCCGAAACCTTTTCTGCTATACACCGAATTCAGTCGGACGAAATTTTCCATTTCTATTTCGGCGATCCGGTCGAAATGCTTCAACTCTGGCCTGACGGGTCAGGAAAGACTCTTATCCTTGGCTCTGATTTTTTAAATGGAATGAAGCCGCAAGTGATTGTGCCAAGAGGAATTTGGCAAGGTGCAAGGCTTCTGAAGGGCGGAAGATTTGCCCTTTTAGGTACAACGGTTTCACCTGGGTTTGAGTTTGCCGACTATGAATCCGGCAGGCAGGATAGATTGGCTGAATCGTATCCGCAATTCAGAGATTTGATTATTGCCTTAACCAAGGCTGACATAAGGCCATATTCAAAGGAGCGACGATATGTTTGAGCTCTTCAAAAGATTGGTGGAGACCCCTGGTGGCAGTGGATTTGAAGAGAAGGTGATCGAAGCCGTCGCCTCGGAATTGAGAAAAAGAGTCTCCGATGTCACAGTCGATCCCATGGGAAATGTCATCGGTAGGGTTGGAACAGGTCAGAAGTCAGCAATGGTTTGCGTCCATTTGGATGAGATGTGCATGCTCGTCAAGTTTATCGATCAGAAAGGGTATCTCTATTTTGATCTCAACGGGATGATCGATGAAAGAGTCCTGCTCAGCACAAAGGTGGACGTTTGCACCGAAAAGGGGATTTATACCGGCGTGGTCGGGGTGAAGAATCGCCACCTCATGACTGCCGAAGATCTCAAGCGGCCGATCACCCTCTCAGACCTATGGATTGATGTGGGCGCTGAGAGTGAAGAAGAGGCCAGGCAGTGGGGAATCGAGATCGGCGACCCGGTAGTGTTCCATCCAAATTTTCTGTCTATCGGCAAGGACACCCTTATCAGCAAGGCAGTCGACAACCGTGCAGGTTGCGCTATTCTCATCGATGTGGCCGAAAGGATGAACGCAGAGAAGATAGACTACCAATTATTTTTTGTTGCCGCTGTTCAGGAGGAAGTGGGTTCACGGGGCGCAAAAGTTGCTGCCCAATCGCTCGCACCTGATATGGCGATTGTGGTCGACACGGTTCCTGCCTCTGACCCCATTACCCCGCCGCAGCAGGCGACCGCAGAATGCGGAAAAGGGCCGGTCATCCGTTCGATGGATGTCAATGCCTTAGGGTGGGGAACGATCTATTCGAAAAAAATTCGGCAGAGGTTGATTTCCACAGCCCTAAAGCGTGGAATACCCCACCAGAAGGATATCTTCAGGACATGGACCGATGCGTCAACCATTCACACGGCAGGCAAAGGGATTCCGTGCGGTGGGCTCTATATCCCTCGCCGCTATAGCCACTCGCCCCTGGAATTGGCCAAATGGCGGGACGTGGAGAACACGGCAGAACTCCTCTATCTCTTTTTAAAGGAGCTTAATTCAGCTGCTATCCGGGATTTGATTCGTAAGGTTTGAATTTAATTTCGTCATTATGAAAGTTAAATGAGGCATTGACTCCTTCCTGAAATGTTGTTTTTCAATTCCTACCTTTCTATGCAACGTTTCAACCGCAAATCAGCAAGAGGGGTTAAGTTCCAAGAATATTTTAAAAAAATCCCTTGACTCTTGCCCTCTGAATCGTATAAGTTATTCCCAATTGTTTTCTTCTCTTCAAGGGTGGGAGGACTGGAAGGGCAGTTCATTCCTTAGCAAATAAAAAAGGGATCAGTTAGAGGAGGGTGAAAGATGTAGAATTTTTTCTGACATCTTCATCCAACCGTTTTTTCCAACAGCCTTATCCTAATGTGGAGCATTAGTATGGCTGAAATAATTTATACAATTGAGAAACACGAAGCCCTATTTATTATCATTTTCACAGCCGTGTTAGCAGGGGCTACTATTTTCCTCTGGCTTGCCACGAGAAAATTATGGTTCCAAGCGGAAAGAGCATCACAGGGAGCGATCATACTCCAGGCGAATAGAGATTTGTTCTTCCACGAGAGGATGTATAAGGTACGCAAAGCAATCGGGTCGGAAAAACCAATCTTTGAATCTAATGGTGGCCAATGTTCATACCAGGATGTTGAAGATTATATTGGATATTTTGAATCATTATATGACCTCATGGAAGCGAAAATTCTCAACGTTAAAATGGCAAACGGAAATTTCGGCTATTATGGGGGCAACCCCGTAAGTGGATTTAACGGACAGCATCCCCCCCGCTTTGTGTCCAACTGGGACAAAATTCATTTTAGAGTCCCCAACACATATGAGCAATTGAACCTAAAAGAGCCTCCTAAAGTAACAGGAGGAAGCTTCACTTATGAGCACAGGGAATAAAGTGTCTTTTGCGCGGTATATCGGGGAACGAGAATTTAAGATTGATGGTGGTAAGCTCGCTGTCATATCAATCGCTAATTATTGCACAGAAAGCATGCTCGTTTATATCCATAGGAATTCTTGGAAAATAAAAAAAGGAAGGGAGGTGATATAATTCCTATTAATTTCCTCAAGGCGAGCGTGGATGTTATACAATTAATTCAAAAAGGAGGAGAAAAATGAGAAAGAATCTTTGTACATTCTTAACACTCTTAGTTATAGGAATTTGCTTAGCTACTCTGACTGGCGTAGCAGAAGTGGTGGCAGCTGAAGAAGAGATCATCCCTATAGGCGCTATACTTGGCTTGTCCGGGGCATCAGCGACGTATGGAATTCCTGGCCTACATGGAGTAGAAATGGCCGTAGAAGAAATCAATGGCGGAGGTGGTTTCAGCATTGGCGGTAAGACTTATAAATTTGAGCTTTTCCAGGCTGACAATAAATATACGGTGGAAGGCGGAAGAGCAGCTGCAGAGAAATTTTTATATCAAAAAAAAGGGAGATTTATTGCTTCTTGTAACAGTTCAGGGGGAGTTCTTGGCCTACAGGAGGTCACTGAGCCAGCCAAAGTTTTAGCATTTCATACGGTAATAGCAAGACAAACCATATCACCCCAAAAACCCTACTCATTTAGAGTTATGCTCCTCAGCGACGAGAACTCTATTCCTCTGATGACTAAACTGAAGGAATTCTACCCCAAAGCGAAAACGATCGCTTTCGTTGCTCCCAATGCTCCACATGGACGAGGCACGGTCGATAGAGAGAAGATTTTGGCCAAAGACTTCGGCTGGGAGGTATTGGGAGAAGAGTATTATGAAATGGAGACTGCAGAATTTTTGCCTGTTGCAACAAAGATGAGAGCTAAACGGCCTGACATCATTGGTCTGGGCTGTCCCGGTTCTTCTGCGGCAGCTCAGATATTGAAAGCTCTATACGAGGTTGGCTGGAGGGGAATTAAATACGATTCAACGGGAGATCATGGTAATGATATAGTAAAAGGAGCAGGGAAGGAGGCTGCCGAAGAGTATTTGATGGGACTGGACTGGGACACCTCTGGCCCATATGCTTCACCCGAGTTAAGAAAAGTTTCCAAAACATTCTTGAAAATATACAAAGAGCCGATGACCTACCAGGCTGCTTGTGGTTATTGTGGCGTTTACACAATTCTGGAAGCTATGAAGAGAGCAAAGAGCATTGATTCAACGGCGGTTAGGGATACTTTGGTCGATATGAAATGGAATAGCGTCTTTGGTCCCACCCACATAGGGGGTGAAAAAAGTTACGGGATAAAGCGAGTTTTTGTTTATCCGTCGATTATTAGCCAGATACAGAATGGCAAGTCTGTTGATGTAGCAAGGATTCCGATTGAGTCTCCTTGAAGGCAGCCGCCAATTATGAATTTTACTTTCAGAGATGATTGAAGTCGTCCATGGCGATTGGGAGCTTGCGAAATGATCACTGTTGGGAGAGGCTGAGCAATCGGCCTCTCCTTTTTTATCTGATCGGATTTCTGAAAAAATGACGCTGTTCAGCCAGATCCTTCAGTTTCTATTCACCGGTTTAACGATTGGATCGATCTATTCGATGGTCGGTCTTGGGCTTTAGGAAAAACAGAAAAATATAACAGATGGCCAAGTTTCAAAGAGCAAAGGCAGGGTCGAATTAGCTCTGCCTTTGTTTTATCTAAAGCCTTCCTTATGCTTGCTTTCTATTCGTAATAGTCAACCGGCAAGGTTATCTTGAGTAATGACTTGTAGGTAATCAATAGTCAAGATTTATTTTTGAACTGTCAGTTAGGTCAAATCTCATCAAAGATGTGTAACCCCTCACCCTTCCTTCCCTCAGCGGTGAGAAGGGAGAAGTGAGGGGATTAGAATTACCGCAAACCGTCTTCTTTCTTTGCCTCGTTCTTCTTCAAACCACCAATCCGCGGGTGAGGTCTGCCTGAGTCGGTGACAACGATGGCTACTACAATCTCATCGGCCCGGGGTGCATCGGGAATCCTCACGGTCATCGCGTCAAAATGGGATCGCACGAAGGCCGCGTCTTTATAATGTAAAGGGACATCGATCTCCGTCCCAGGCCCTCCCATCTTCTTGGCAGATGGAATGATGGCCTTCCCTCCACCGACCGCTTCCCTTAAAGGGGTACCCAGTTTTGGATGTAAGATGGCTGCGGCGTGCTCCAGTTCACCGTCCACTCCCACAATGGCTGCCTTTCCATAACTCTCCGCATTTTTCGGAGGGACCTTCAGTGCCTCCACCGCCCTTTTCCCCAATATCCCTCCTAAGGCCTCTCCAATTTCGATGAGGGGATCTAAATTCTCTACGAACTTCCCAGCAAATGGATTCTTAATCACTGCAATGGCAGCGGCCTTTCGAGTCGGAGGATCCACTTTCTTGCCTCCCTCCATAGAGGTCTCTTCCACGATCATGAAATATTTTCGGACTTCCATCTTCACACCTCCTATGAATTAATCTCCAAATTCCAAATTACAAATCCCAAATAATCTCTAAACTCCGATTCCAAATGACCCAAACATTTTATGAAATTTTGAATTTTGGTGATTGGGATTTGTTTGTGATTTGATGTTTGGTGCCTATATACCACCGGTCGTTCCTTGATTGCTGCATACATCTACTGCCTCTATCCTTTGGCCTTAATCTCCCTCAGAACTTCCTTTAGTTTCCGGATGTTCTCTTTATGGCCACCCATCTCCACATACTCTTCCAATCTCATCGTATATTCGAGAGGAACGACAGTTGCAGGAGTGGGAACATACGTGAACGCCCTGACCATCACCTTCTCGACATCGACCAAAAAGGTGATCCCACCCCCTGGAAGGATATAGGCTGGCGCGCCACCGACCGTCAACCTTGCCCGGCCCTGATGGATTGCTCGATTGAGTTGAACGGGAATTTTTGTGACCCCTGCCCTTGCGCTCCCGCCCGACCCGCCTGCAAAGATGGCAGAGACCTTTGACGATTCGCAATTGGAGGCGATTATTCCCACTGCAGTCTTCGCTTTCGGAGTCAACTTTATCGGGGCAAACTTTCCATCTTCTCCCAGACGAAACATGGCTGCCCTTTCAGCCGTCGTCTCGGTGATCAGAACCGTCATCCCTGGTCTCGCAATCTTCGGATCGAACCCCTCGATGATCTCAATGGGGTCCTCAATGACCGTTCCTCCCCAACCCCGGCCATGTTCACCAAAATATCGGCCGGGAGTAGATCGCCTCGCCTTCAACCGAATACCACTATATTTTGCTCCAAGCTCTCTTCCCGCAGCATGCTCTGTGAACTGTCCGATCAGATGTGCGTCGAGGACGATCACTTCATCTGCGGCCTTCAAAAAGTACCGGCCGAAGAGGCCCATCGATGCACTTCCGCAGCCTACTCTCATCCTCCTACCCGTCTGTCCCTCAATGATAGGAGCCTTGCCCACCTCGAGGACCAATTCAGCCCCATCTTCCACCTTGAGATGGACTTCTCTTCGATTGGCAATATCGACAATGAGCTTGGCCACTTCGAGACCATCCTTGCCCGTTAAGAGGTTGACTCCTCCCAGGGAAAGGATTTTAGATCCGTATTCCTCTGTACAGAGATGCCCGACCTTCTTCTTCCCAATAAGAACAGGGGCACCCTCATTACCCATGTGGAGATCCGTGTCGATCTTCACCTTGACGCCACTGTAGCTCAGTGGTGCCTCTGTGACGACCGTGACCACGTCGATCCCATCCAACTTGGATTGAACAATGTAGGGAGCGGGTTTGGTGTCGGGATAGGTAGTTCCCGCGCCGATGCCGGTGATCAACGGCTTCCGTATCACCTCCTCATAATCTTCACCAACGATCTCCTTGACGTCTTCATAACGTTGGAGGGGTATGTTACGAACCAAATCTCCATCTCGGTTGACAAACCGTTGACAAGCACCTGTGTTACCCTCTTTAATATAGCAGGAGATCGGACAGGAGGGGCATGTGATCCCTCCCTCCTTCGGTTCCAGCCCAGGCCCAATTGCATCCTTGGGACAAACTTTGGTGCACGTGTTGCAATCGACGCAGATTTCAGAGATGGAGGCCTTCTTCTCCGGAGTTATAGAAATGGCCTCAAGAGGACAAACCTCCTTGCACAAACCACACCCGATACAGGTCTCCCAATCAACAATCATGTTTAAATCCCTTTGGTCATTAAGTCATTAAGTAATTGGGTCATTAAATAACAACGCCATTGAGTCATTGTGCTTTCGCGACCTTGGATCTTCACTGCCTACTGCTTTCTGCCTTCTGGTTACTGCTTACTCGTTATTATTTTTCTGTTGGGTGGTGGAGTGTTCCGACTCACCCCGATCTTCATCTGGCCGTCAATCAACACCCCGGCAATTCCAGGGATGTCACCTACCTCCATTGCAGAGAGGGCATCTTTGCCAACCGATCCCATGGGTGCATCCATGATGACCAGATCGGCCTCTTTGCCAACTTCGATCACTCCTCTATTCAATCGATAAACCTTGGCTGTATTGCCGGTAGACATCGCGACCGCCTCCTCTGCTTTCACATTGCAGAGAGAAGCCAAAAAGTTGATCACCCGGAGAATCCCCAGAGCAATCACACCCGTTCCCGAAGGGGAATCATTTCCAATAATGATTCTTGGGTATGCCTTCACCTCTTTCACAATCTTCATCACATCCACGATCATCTTTGGATTTCCACAATGAACGATCTCCAAAGTAAGAGAGGTTTCTCGAATCAATTTTCCTGCTTCGGTCAGCGATATGGCTGTGGGGCCGCCGTTAATATGGGAAACGATATCCGGGTCCGTGGCAATGACATCCTCAGCAGGGACCGTTGTGCTTCCGGGAATTGAAGTCCCTCCGGTATGCATCATCACAACCATCCCGTATTTCTTTGCCCATTTGACCATGGGTACTGCATCTTTCGGGCTCTTCACTCCTCCTAAACCAATTTCTCCTACCACCTTAACACCTTCTTTGGCCAATTCTTCAAAATCCTTCTCCTGCAAACCAGGCTCAAGTATAAGACTCCCACCTAACACCTTCACACCGCCAGGTCTGGCGCTGGCAAATGATTTTGCGGCGAGAATGGCAAGGGCCTTCGTTCCTGCGACATCCTTCGGCCTTCCAGGGAGATGGGCCTCTCCTGCCGAAATCATAGTCGTCACTCCTCCGTGGAGGGAGGATTCGATGAAATCCAACATCTTTTGTCGGGGTGTGAAATCTCCAAGGACAGGGTGGCAGTGCGAATCGATCAGTCCAGGGGTAACTGTCATTCCTCCAACGTCCATTACCTGATCCACCCCTTTGGTGTCGAGGTTCTTCTCCTTGCCGATCGCTTGAATCAATCCCCCCTCTATTAAGACGGCGTCGGCATTCAAAATGGGATTAGAAATATCTCCTGAAACCAATGTGCCGATGTTCTTGATCATCAGTTTAGCCATTTCGAGCCTCCCTTATTTACGAAATAACGTGACCGTGTCCGGGTCTCGTGAATCGTCTAATCCCCCCCAACCCCCCTTTAGTAAAGGGGGGCATGGGGGGATTATTATTGCGATTTACTTTTTTGGATCGCTTCTAAAACCCTCTCTAAGTTGGCTGGCAGATGATAGATTCTCTGTCCGATCGCATCGGCGATCGCATTCAAAATCGCCGGGGCAGAGGGGATGAGCGCCGGTTCTCCTACACCTTTCGCTCCGAAGGGCCCGGTAGGATCCCCTTCTTCAACGAGAATTGGCATCACTTCTGGGATGTCCTTCGATGTCGGAATAAGGTAATTGACAAAAGAGGTCGTCTCTTCAGGAATGAACTCTTCCATCAGAGCAAATCCCGTCCCCATCGCAACGCCACCCGTGATTTGGCCGATCACATTTTTCGGATGAATGGCCTTCCCCACATCGTGACTGGCAATCACCCGGCTTACCCTTACCTTGCCCGTCTCCGTATCGACCTCCACTTCTGCCAAGTGGGTGGCGAATGCATAGGTACCATAGGGAGCCCCTTGTCCAGTCTTGGGATCGAGCCGGGTCGTCTCCGGATCGAATGTCCCCTCCCCTCTTAGTATCCTTCCGGATCTCTTCGCTACTTCCTTTATTGGAAGGGAGATGGAAGGGGCTGACTTCTGTTTTATCTCTCCATTTTCGAAAAAGAAATCTTTACCATCGACTCCAAGAAGTCGACTCGTCTCTTTCGTAATTTCCTCTTTCAGATTTTTAATCGCATCGAGGATCGCATTTCCAGAGATATAAGTCTGTCGGCTTGCCGAGGTTGCGCCAGCATCCGTGGTCATTGCGGTATCCGCTCGAATCAGTCGGATCTCATTGAGTGAAACCCCCAGGGATTCGGAGGCGATCTGAAGAAGGATTGTGTCTGACCCCTGGCCGATATCAGCCGCCCCTGTAAAAAGCCGAACCTCACCCTTCGGATCGATCTCCATTTGGGCGGTCGAAGGATTGGCAGTCCCTGTATTCCCGACTCCATACCACATCGAACCAACTCCGATCCCTCTTTTGATGAAAGGCCTTGGGGGATCATCTTTGGAGATGACCGCTTGATCCCTCCATGCCTTCACCTTTCTCAAGGTCTCCCCTATCCCAACGCTTGCCATCAGGGTTTGACCGGTCGCCGTCTCAGACCCGACCATAACAGCATTTTTGAGTCGAATCTCGATGGGGTCGATCTTCAAGGCTTGAGCGAGCAAATCCATCTGAGATTCATGGGCAAAGGCCATTTGAGGTATTCCAAACCCTCTCATCGCACCGGACCATGGATTGTTCGTATGCACCATCCGGCTCCTCACCTTGACATGGGGAACCCGGTAAGGTCCCGTCGCATGGACAGCAGATCGAATGGCCACCGTGGAGCCATACGAAGCATAGGCGCCTGTATCTCCGAGAATATCTACTTGGATGGCAGTGAGTGTTCCGTCTCTCTTCGCACCACTTTTGTATCGAATCTTCAAGGGATGCCGTTTCGAGGTAACCTGAAAAACTTCCTCTCGCGAATAAACGATCTTTACCGGCTTCATGAGATGGAAGGCAGCCAGAGCCAGCAGACACTGAACCGTGATGTCCAGCCTTCCCCCAAATCCTCCTCCGGTCGCACACTGGATGATCCTCACCTTCTCCAATGGCAGAGCGAGGAGAGCAGCCACCTCTTTCTGGTCATAGTGGACATTTTGGGTGGGGCAGACCACGGTGATTCTTCCTTCATCATCGATATAGGAGAGACCAGCGTCCGGCTCCAAATAGGCATGATCCACCCAAGTGGTGGTATAGGTCTCTTCGATGAGGATTTCGGCCTCCTTGAATCCTGCCTGCACATCTCCTTTGCTCACATGAAATTCCAAAAGCAAATTCCCTTTCTCATGAATCAAAGGCGCATCAATTTTGAGGGCCTCTTCCGGATCGTTAACGGAGGGAAGGTCTTCGTACATCACTAAAACTTTTTGGGCGGCCTCTTCTGCAGCCTCTTCTGTTTGAGCAGAGACCAATGCGACTGGATCACCTGCATACCGCACTCGATCTGAAGCCAAAACAGGTTGATCCTTGCTGATGACACCGAACAAATTTCTTCCAGGAATGTCCTTTGCTGTAAAGATTCTCTCTACCCCCGGAACTTTAAGGGCATCGTTAATTTCTATTCTAACAATTTTGGCATGGGGACTTGGACTCCGGACGACCTTGAGGTGGAGAGGTTCTTTTGGCAACAAATCCGCACCGAACTTGGCCTGGCCCAGCACCTTCTCCAGGGCATCAACCTTTGGAATCGGGATCCCCACCTGCTTCATGCTGATCCCTCTAAAGCTTTTCTAAAAGCTCTCACAAAGAGAGCTTCTATCACCGGCGCTTTATAAGAGGTTGAAGGACGGACACCGCTCCAACGCACCATCGCCTCGGAAACTTTTTTGGAAGCGATTTTTATCAACTCCTCGTCAGGCAATTTTCCTTTCAAAATCTCTTCGGCTTCGGACACTCTTCGAGGGATGGGGGTAACGGACCCCGCAGAAATGCGTAGGTCTTCTATTGGGCCTCTTCTTTCTTCCATCCGGAGAACGATGGCCACGCTCATCCTCGCAATGGCCATCGCCTCCCTTCTGGCCAGCCTGACAAAACTACTTCTCGCACCAGAAGGGAGTTTTTGAAACTTAACCTGGGTCAGGATTTCGTAGGGTTTAAGATTCGTTTCATAAGGGCCCCTAAAAAGTTGGAAGAGGGGAACCTCCTTCTCCCCTTCCCTGGACACCACCCTTCCAGCGGCATCCAAAACCATCAACGCAGGAATCGTGTCGGCTGCTGGGGAAGCATTGACAATATTCCCTCCGATCGTTCCCAGGTTTCTAATCTGGGGAGAACCGATCTCAGAGGCCGCATCCGATAATACCTTTCCACATTTCTTCACCAAGGGAGATGAGGCAACTTCAGAATGGGTCACGACGGCACCGATAGAAATCGTTCCATCTTTTTCATCAATGGTTCGAAGTTCGGGTACTCTTGTGATATCGATCAGGCGCTGCGGTCTCTGATCCTTGTTCCGAAGGCGAATCACCAGGTCAGTTCCTCCCGCAATGATTTTGGCTTTCCCGTCAGCCTCCCATAATAGATCGCAAGCTTCTCCGAGTGTCTTTGGAATTTTATAGTCAAAAGGAGAAATCATATAACTCTGTTTAAGGTTGGAGGGAGGAGAAGCACACCGTTTGAGGCAGGAAATCTGTTGCCTCTTGCCTCAAGTCCTCCGAAGGAGGACGATCCTCAAACCTCCGACGCTTTTTCTACTGCTTCAATAATCTGATGATACCCTGTGCAACGGCAGAGATGGCCTGAGATCGCCTCCCTCACTTCTTCCGTGGTCGGGCGGGGATTCTTTTCCAATAGCGCTTTTGAGGACATCAATACCCCTGGAGTACAGAACCCACATTGGACTGCCCCATGCTCGACAAAAGATCTCTGTAGCGGGTGGAGGGCGTCTCGACTCCCAAGGCCCTCCACTGTCTGGATCTTTTTCCCGTCCACTTTGGGAGCTAAGACAAGACATGCATTGACAGGAATCCCTTCCAACAGGACCGTGCACGCTCCGCATTCCCCAATCCCGCACCCCTCTTTCGTCCCGGTGAGGCCAAGTTTCTCTCGAAGGAGCCGCAGTAAAGTCCAGTGGGGTGCAACGTCCACCGCAATCTCTTTCCCGTTCAGCGTAAAATTGATCTTCATACAATTCTCAATTTCAGAAAAGCAACATCTTCATAATCCCTCCTAACCTCCCTTTAGAAAAGGGAGAGATATATCCCCCTTTTGTAAAGGGGGATGCAGGGGGATTACAGAATTTCTAATCTTCTATTTTTTGGCATACTTCATTGCAAAGCCGTCATCAAGACTCCTGGCCACTCCGTGAAATGACGAATGCCACCTGCTGATGATCACCTTCTTGTCCGTATAAAAATCAATCGCCTCATTGGCCCGTCCCCGGATATCTCCGAACATGGAGATCTTTTTCCCACCCACGGGGAAATAGGCAATGGGAGCTGGGGTACCGATGTTGATTCCCACCTGACCGACCTGAACGAGGCGGGCGAATTCTCGTGCCCAGCCGCCATTCTCCGTATAGAGATTCGCCGTGTGACCATAAGGACTTCGATTGATGACTTCAACCCCCTCTGCAAGGTCCTTCACTTTCTTGAGACAGCGAACCGGACCAAAAACCTCTTCCTGAAAGATTCGCATTTCGGGTTCAGCCTCTAATACCGTTGGACCCAGAAAGTAACCTTTAGGATATTTTTCAACCTTAGGGTCTCTTCCGTCGAGAATCAGTTTTGCACCGTCCTTAATTCCCCGATCCGCTTCCTTCAGGATCTTATCCAACGCATCCCTTGAGATGACTGGGCCCAAGGTCACGCCTTTATCCATTCCATAGCCCAAGACGAGTCTCTTCGAAAGCTCAACGAACTTTTCCTTCACCTTGTCGTAGATCTTCTCAACAGCCAATACATTCGATACAGCAAAGCACCGCTCACCCACGTGACCAAAACAGGAATCGACCACATTCTGCATGACTTCATCGATCACTGCATCCTCTGCAATCAGGACATGGTTTTTTGCACCTCCCTGGCACTGAGCCCTCTTGTCATGGTTGATGGCCGTCTTGTAGACATGCTCTCCTACTCTTGAAGAGCCTACAAAAGTGACGCCCACTGTTCCAGGATGGGTAATCAAGGCATCTCCCACACCGCTGCCAGACCCGTGCAGAAGATTGATCACTCCTTTTGGGAAACCACATTCCTCTGCAACCTCGATGATCCTGGTAATCGTCATTGGACAGAGACGACTTGATTTGATGATGGCTGTATTTCCAGCGGCAACCCCCCACACAAAATAAAAGGCAATCATGGCAGGGAAATTGAAAGGAGGGAGAAAAACAAAAGGTCCCAGTGGCTCCCGGATGTACAGGGTATCGACACCTGTCCCCACATCCTCTGCATGGCTCCCCTTCATGAGCTCCGGACCTGCACAGGCATGCTCTACATACTCCATGGCCCTTGTTATTTCACCCATGGCATCCGGCAAAGTTTTACCATTTTCGTTCACAATCAATTCAGCCACCTCAGATTGATGCTTCTGAAGTTTTTCATGAAAATCAAAGAGAAGTTTGGCACGCCGAGGGGGAGGTGTTATTCTCCAGCCCCAGAAGGCATCCTGAGCCGCCCTCACCGTCCGGTCGATTTCTTCTCTGGTTGTCTCAGGGCAAAGAGCGATGACCTCATCCTTAGCAGGGTTTCGAACCTCCAGCCATCGATCCGTCTTCGATTCCACCCACTGTCCATCGATGTAATTTTTGAGTTTCTTTATCTCCATCTCAGATCCTTTCTATCCCCCACCCTTCCCTCCCCTTAGAGGGAGGACAGGGGGAATATGGCAAATTACCGATCTATTCTGGCGCGATGGGAGCGAGCGATCTCACATCGCAAGATACGCCTTCTTCACATGCTGGTTATCGAGAAGCTCCTTCCCTACCCCCTCTAATATGATCCTCCCGTTTTCAAGAACATAGGCCCGATGGCTGATCTCAAGTGAGTAGTTCACATTCTGTTCCACCAGAAGAATGGTGACTCCGTTCTTGTTGATCTCTCGAATCGCCTCAAAGGTCCGGGTGACCAAACCGGGCTGAAGTCCTAAAGAGGGCTCATCCAGAAGAAGAAGGTCTGGTTTTGACATGAGCGCCCTTCCCACGGCCAACATCTGCCGCTCCCCTCCGCTTAATGTTTTTGCCTTCTGAGATTCTCTCTCTTTCAGTCTTGGAAAAAGGGTATAAACCTCTTCTAAAGTCCTTTCTCGAACCTCCCTTGCCTTCTTGATATAAGATCCCATCTTCAAGTTATCAAGCACGCTCATATCGGGGAAAACCCTTGCTCCCTCCGGAACAATGGCGATTCCGAGCTTTACCGTTTCCTCAGGGGAGAAACCATCCATCCTGCTACCTCGATAAAAAATACCCGAATCCATCTGATCGGTTTTTCTGGGATGATTCAAGTTGACAATCGTGTGGAGCAGGGTTGACTTGCCCGAACCATTGGGTCCCACTACGGTTACAATTTCTCCCTCATCGACCCTCAGAGAGACATCCCAAAGGACTTGAACATCTCCATAGAACACTTTGATTTTATCTACGCGAAGCATACTTTTTCACCTAAATAGGCCTCGATGACCTTTTCATTATTCGCTACCTCAGCAGGGGTCCCCTCAGCGATCTTTTCTCCGTAATTAAGAACAATGATCCGGTCTGAAATACCCATGACGGCACGCATAATGTGCTCCACCACGACCAGGGTCTTGCCCCGATTTCGAATCTCTCTTAAAAGTTTCAGAACCTCCTCGATCTCCGTTGGATTCAGTCCTGCCATATTCTCGTCCAGGAGGATCACCTCTGCGCCTGTTGCGATGGCTCTCGCTAATTCCAGCCGTCTTCGATCCGGTACGGTGATCGAACCGGAAGCCATCCCTTTCAAACCTCCGAGGCCAACCAACTCCAAAATCTCTTCCGCCTCGCGAGTTGCATTGGCAAAGGAAAGGTTCTTTCCGTGAAGCCCGCCCACTAAGACATTCTCAAGAACACTCATCTGAGTAAAAGGCTGGACAATCTGCGAGGTCTTAGCGATTCCCATTCTGCAAATCCGGTGAGGTCTCAATCCTGAAATCGTTCTTCCCTTGAAGACCACTTGGCCTTGGTCAGGCGTATAAACTCCCATGACCACATTGAAGAGAGTTGATTTCCCGGCCCCGTTTGGACCGATCATCCCTAAGATCTCCCCCTTTTCCACCGAGAAATTAACAGAATTGACGGCTGTGAGGGCTCCAAAATATTTCGTCAAATTCCTTCCTTCAAGAATCGCCATGCCTTCTGAATACCCGCAAGTCCTATAGCGTTCCGGTCCGGAACGATATCTAATGATCGCCCTCAGTCAATGAGGGCGCTGCAGATTTGATTAATTTATGAGTTTTTACTTTTGTCGTCAAAGTTCCTACGATCCCTTGTGGCATTGCAAGGACGACTGCGACGACGATAAACCCGACGATGATTGCATACGTGTAAGGAAAGTCCCTGTGAAGTAGCTCGTAAACGATGGTCAAGAAGGAGGCTCCTACCACTGGCCCAAACACAGTCCCGATTCCTCCTAACAAGGACATCACGACCATTTGGATGGTGATGAGGACATCAAAGACCATATGGGGGGTAATGTAGGTCAGCCAATATGTTTCAATGCCTCCGATGACCCCTAAAAAGAAGGCGCTGATCATATAGGCTTCCACCTTGGCTCTCACGGTATCTACACCTGAAAGCTCTGCGGCATGTTCAGCTTCGTGAATGGCTCGGAGGGCATACCCGAATTTGGATCGTCGGATCCAATAGGTCATTCCAATTACAGCGACCATGACCCCGAACCCAATATAGTAAAAAAATTCGTTTTTTGGACCGATCGGCAAGGTAATTCCATGGGGCCCATCAAAAAAATTAACCCCGGCTGTTTTGTCAAATTCCAGTATGATCTGCTTCATCGCCTCGGCGAAGGCAAGGGTGGCAATCCCGAAATAAGCTCCTCTTAATCGAAGTGTAGGCAAGCCGATGGGGAAAGCGATCGCAGCCGAAACGAGACCACTGATCAAAATGGAGAGCAGAAATGGGACGTGTCCCTTTGACATGAGTAGTGCAGTGGCATAAGAGCCTATTCCATAATATCCCACTGCCCCAAAATCGATATAGCCCGTAAATCCGGAAATGATATTCCAGCAGCCTGTCTTTCCAATCCACAAAAAGATCATGGCGAGAAGCCGGATAAGATATCCTGAAAATCCTGCGAAAGGAACCAGAAGAAGGCCAATCGCGATTGCGATGAGGATGGTTGGAAATAATTTTCTGAGCATGGACCTATTCAACAATTCCCTTTCCCACAATGCCTGCAGGTCGTACGATCAACATAATGAAGAGCAGGATGAATGTGAAGGCCCCTGACAGCCCTGCATTAAGATAGGTCGCTGTAAGAGATTGAACGACTCCCAAGATCAGCCCTCCCCAGAGTGCACCTGGGATGTATCCCATTCCTCCCAAAACAACCACACAGAAGGCAATGATCGTATAAGGGAGGCCCATCTGGGGAAAGATGATAAAATATGTGGAGATCAATGAACCGGCAACACCAGTGATCGCAGCTCCGACCCCAAACGTGATGGCATAAATTCGATGAATATTAACTCCCATCAGGCGGGCCACTTCCTTATCCTGGGCTGTGGCCTGAATGGCTCTTCCCACCTCACTCTTATACAGAAGAATATAGAGCCCGACCACGACAAAGAGGGCTAATCCGAAAGTCGCTAACCTGGCGTAAGGAACGATAATACCACCAATGTTCGCATTAAATCCCGAGTAGCTGGTCGTCACCGCTCTGAAATCGGCAGTCCAGACCCACAGGGCTGTGTAAGCAATTATTAAATGAATGCCAAAGGTGAGAATGTAGGAAATCATGGGGGGTGCTTCCACCACCCTGTTGATCACAAATCTCTGGATCAGGTAGCCGAAGATGAAGAGCGAGACAACCGAAAGAGGGATTGTCAAAAATGGATCAATATGAAACAAAGTAAAAACCCAGTAGGTAAGGAAGGCCCCTAACATCACCATTTCTCCATGGAAGATATTGATGACCCCCATCACCCCAAAGATCAGCGAAAACCCAGCTGAATAGGAGGCGTAAATTCCTCCGAGGAGTATCCCATTAAGCAAAGATTGCAAGAATAGAAGCATCTCTTCACAAATCCACCCCCTGCCCTCCCCTCCCCCTCAAGAGACTGTGTCGTAATCAACGAGAAACTACTTCCGTTGCAACACGGAACAGGCGGTCGGGTGACGAAGCTTTAGACCTGCCTGCGCGTAGTCCCGCCTTGCGGGACGAAGGCGGGGCGGAAACCTTTCATTACTCAGCTTCGGAGCTCCAAACCGATGAAAAGAATCCCATTTCTGAGAAGGCCGATTACCCACAACTTTAAACGACCGCATTCCAAAGCTGAGGAGCCTGATTGCCTGTTCCGCCGGAATCTACCCTCCCTCATCATTACGACACAGTCTCCAAGGGGGGAGGGTGGAGACGGGGGTGTTATCTCTCTTTCCACGGTTTCATTGGATACCACGGACTTGTTTCTGCTGCGTCCTTAGGAAAGACATTGACCAGTTTCCCATTTTGAATCTGAACGACTACGGGAGGATGCGCCTCATTAGCACCATCGATACCAAATTTGACGACTCCGTAGAAGGTCGTCAAACTTTGCTTATGAAGTTCCTCCATCAACCTAACCCGGCCTTCTTCCTTGACCGGCGGTGTAATCCCCAATTTTTCAATAGCGATCTGCATCGCATAGGCACCTGCTGCGGATGCTGCCTCGACATAGTCCGGGTAACGTCCGTACTTCTTGAAGTAGTTTTCATTAAATTGTCTGGCTGTGCCGAAAAGTGGATCTTTGTAAGGCAAGTTGGGGGCCCATTCTGATGCGGCAAGAACATACTCCGCATCTTTCCCTAAATTCTTGCCAAAGTCGGGGACGGTTGGACCATAGCTGAAAGTCACCATCTTAGGTGTAAAATCAATCTCCTTCATCGCTTTAATCGTCTTCATCGCCACCATCAGGTGAGATCCAACAAACAGAATATCCGGGTTCTTCTGCTTCACCTTAAGAAGCATGGAATTGTAATCTTGAAGTGTGATCGGGAAGAGTTCGTTGTGAACGATCTCAATCCCGTTTTGAGCAGCATATTTTTTATATCCCTCACAAGCCAAGGAGGTAAAAAGGATATCCGATCCAGCGATGGCCCCCGTCTTAGGTTTAGGAGAAAGGATCTGAACGATATCCACACACCCCCGGACTTCCTCCGTTGCCTTTCCTATAGTACAAAAATAGTATTTGAAACCTCGCTCGAAGAGTTTGTTCGAACTGGCTGCGCCGCTAATCATCGGGTATTGATACTTCTCTGCCACAGCGCTCCCTGCAAAGACAGAATCGCTTCCAAACCCACCCAAGATCAAATCGACTTTATCCTCCGTGATCAGCTTTTCCGTAAATTTGGCATTTTCTGCTGCAATCGATTTGTCATCGATGACGGTCAGCTCAACGGGATATTTTTTCCCCCTGACCTCAATCCCTCCTTTTGAATTGACCAGCTCTGCCCAGAAATTATAGGCATCTTTCACCAAGTTTCCGTCTCTTCCGAACGTTCCTGTTAACGGGTCAGCATATCCAATCGTAAATTTCTGTTGAGCCAATGCGACTCCTGAAACCAAACCGATCGCAAGACTGACAATGACAGTTCCAAAAAATAGCTTCCTCATAAGATCCCTCCTTTCCGAAGATTGTGGAGACTTTTCAAATCAATCGATGGATTGATCCTTCACCTCCTTTCACCTTTGTTTCTAATTTTTACAGGGGACTAAAGTCGCCCTTACCCATTGGGTACGGGAGGCCCGCCAAAGGCGGAATTAGCCTCCCTCTGTCTCAATTTTCCGTCAAAAGGTCGGTGGACTCACAACCCATATCACGACTGTCTTTCTTTTGCCAGGGTTTGACCAGCTATGGGGCTCCTGCGACGAGAAATAAAAACTTTCATTCTTCTTCAGTCGATAGGGTTTTCCATTCAAATTGACCTCTAACTCTCCCTGAAGGACAATTCCAAATTCTTCTCCGATGTGGGAGTAAGATCCTTTGGACCCTCCTCCAGGCTCAATCGTCGTATAGAAGGGCTGCATTCGTTTATTCTGGATACTCCGGATCAGCATTTGAATCTTTGCATCTCCGTGTTTAAAGCGAATATCTATTCTTTCCCCTTCTTTACAGACCACATCATTCTCCATGGTCTCTGGCTCAACGAAGAAATCAACGACTTTCATCTGAAGGGCGGAGGCAATCTTTTTCAGGATCATGATGGAAGGGTTTGCGCGCCCCCGCTCAAGTTGAGAAAGGTAGGCGTCTGTACATCCGGCCTTGCTTGCCAGTTGTTTGAGGGTCATGTGATTGGTTAAACGGTAGGCTTTTACCTTTTCCCCGATTTCCTTCATCAGAGGGAGAAATTAAATATAATTAATTTCGTTAATTGATACTTAATTTCCAAAAATTTGTCAAGAAGAAAAATCATCCCTGCCCCGGTCTTCACCGGGGAAACTCAGCCGCCGCGGAAGGCGCTCGCAGAGATCCATATTCTTACCCCGGATTCCCGTTTCCTGAACCTATCACGAACCGGTTTCACGGGAATGATCCATCGAAGTAAGCGTGTAATCCAGTTTAATGTTGGAAAGGGCTCGGAAGATATTCCCTTTGACCCGGCGGTTCTTCTTGCTTAAAGTTTCTATCAAATCCTTAACCACTTTTCTTTTCGTCTTTCCAGAACTCGGGCAACCGCCCGGACCAAAGGGCAACCCTGTTTCCCGGGCAAATCTCTCAATCTTTTTCTCCTCCAATAAGGCAAGGGGGCGAATGAGGGCGATCTTCCCTTTAAAGAGGGTTTGAAGGGGAACCATGGTGCTGATCTCGGCACTATAAAAAATATTAAGGAGAAGCGTCTCGATGATATCGTCTTTATGATGACCGAAGGCGATCTTGTTACATTTAAACCGGTGGGCAAGGTGAAATAACCGTTTTCTTCTTTCCCAGGAACAGAGGAAACAGGGGTTTTCTCGATTTTCAGCGCTGTTCGCCCTTCTCCCGATATCCGTGAATTCAATGTGGTAAGGAAGTCCTTTCGCTTCGAAAACATCCTTCAGAATTTCGGCTCGCCCGGAACCAAAACCGAGATCGATGTAAACCGGGAAGAGTTCGTAATGAATGGGGACTCGTTTGCTTCGTTCATGCAGGAGGTGGAGAAGTGTAAGGCTATCCTTCCCTCCAGACACCCCTACTAAGATTCGATCTCCGTCCTGGATCAACCCATAACGATGGATCGCCTTCCCCATCAGACTTCGAATCTCTTTTTCCCAGTATGCCATAACTTACCCAGCATAGCGCTAAGCGCATGGGGCATAGCGTTAAAAAAGAATTTGTAGCGTCGGCATTTATTGCCGGCAAAATCCTCTGTCGCCTCCAGTAAATGGAGGCGCTACATTCTATGTTTTGTCATTTGCCCTTTCCGCCATGCACCATGCTCTATGCGATAAAGGGGACAGATATCACATTTTGGTATCTTTTTGCACAACGTTTTTCCCAGATGGACCAGCAATGCATGATATTCATTGAATAACTTCTCATCGTGAGCGAGATGATCCATAAAGAGTTTCTGCATTTCTTCATAGGAAGTTTTCTCTGAAATGATGTGGTGTCGTGAAAGAATCCGTCGGGTATAAGCATCGACAACGAAAATGGGTTTCTTGAGACCATAAAGGAGGATGCTATCCGCTGTCTCAGGGCCAATCCCTCTGACATCGAGAAGCTTTTCCCTCAATTCTCCTATCCTCTCTCTTTTCATTTTCTTTAAATCCCCGTTATATTTTCCAAATAAGAAGTTTATGAAAGACTTCAATCGGTCGGTTTTGATTCGATAGTAACCCGATGATTTGATCAACCGAGCTAATTCTGATTTTTTGAGGTGATGTATCCCTTCTGGATTTAAAACCCCCTTCCCTTTCAGCTTCTGAAGGGCTTTCTCCACATTTCTCCAAGAGGTGTTCTGGGTGAGGATCGCTCCAACCATCACCTCAAAAGAGGTTTCTCCTGGCCACCAGTTCCGGGGACCATAAGCCTGGTAGAGTATCCGATAGATCTTCATTAGACTGTTTTTCATAAATCGATAACAGGGATCGTCATGATGCTGCTCACCAGAATGTCAAATGCCAAAATCCAAATGTCAAATCAATGACCAATGGCTTAATATTAAAAACTTTTTAAGGCATTTGGATTTCGAGTTTCATTTGAACTTTGACATTGCCTCTTTTTTCATTTGGACTTTGGACTTTGACATTTGACATTTACTCTTTCATTTAAGTCTCTTTTGGAATCGAAGGGAGCTCAGGAGAATCATGACTGCCCCCAGAACCGCCAAGGCTGACATCTGAGGCCAGAGTATATCCACTCCATTCGCCTTCAAAAAGACACCCCGGATGATCACCAAGAAATATCGTAATGGATTGGCATAAGTCAGGTACTGGATCCACTCGGGCATGTCCTCTATCGGAAAGGCAAAACCGGATAAAGTAAAAGCAGGCATGGTGAAAAAGAAAGTGGAAATCTGAGCTTGCTGCTGCGTGGAGCAGATCGTGGAAATAAAGAGTCCAATGGCCACCGAACTCATCAGGAAAAGCACGGCACCCGATAGAAGGACAAGGGGATTTCCTCGAAGAGGAACCTCAAACCAAAAGACTCCGATCAGGGCGATCATGATGACATCAAGGAGACCGATCAGGGCAAAAGGAAGGGTTTTCCCTAACATCAATTCCCAGGAACGGATCGGCGTGACCATAATCTGTTCAAGGGTTCCGATCTCCCTCTCCCTGACGATTGCCTGAGCGGTCAGAATGATCGGGATAAGAAAGGCGATGGAGGCGATGACTCCTGGGACATAAAAGAGCCTGCTTTCCAAATTTGGATTGAACCAAATCCGCTGACGCAAATCTACACCCGCCTCCTCAAAGCCGACCATGCCTGCTCGATTCAACCTTTTTACGAGAACTTGCGTCGAGAATTCAGAAAGGATTTGGTTCGCATAGCCCAAGGCGATCAACGCCGTATTTGATTCGGTCCCGTCGAGAACAATCTGGACCGTGGCCGTATCCCCTTTCTTCAACTTTCTTGAGAAATCAGTAGGGATCTCAATGCTGACAGCGATATCCCCTCGATTGATGAGGTCTTTGACTTCTCCGGGAGTATTGGGAAAAAAGACGATATCAAAGTATTTCGAACTTCCAAACCTTCCGATGAGATCCCTTGACTCGACACTCTGGTCCAGATCCCGGACACCTGTGCGAATATGTTCAACATCCAGATTGGCAGCATATCCAAAAACGATCAGTTGAAATAGAGGCGGGATGACGAGGGTCATCCTCATCCTCTTATCCCTGAGAACCTGAGTCAACTCTTTAAGAAAAAGGTATCGAACCCGATTGAACATAAAAACCATATTGGAATATTGGAAAAATGGAATGATGGGAAAAGATTTTTTAAGCTTTTTTCTATGTTTTCCAGTATTCCATTATTCCATCACTCCATCATTCCTTTTATTTTACCTCAATTCCTTTTTAAAACTTCTTGTCGCCACAAAGAACCCCAACGTCCCAATCCCGATCAATACCAAGGTTTCTCTCCAGAGAAATGAGAAATCTGCCCCCTTCAGGAAGATATCCTTGAGAATCGTCACATAATACCGAGGCGCGATCCCATAAGTAATGATCTGGAGCCAGGTGGGCATGTTGGCGATCACGAAGGTGAATCCGGAGAGGAGGAACGTAGGCAGAAACCCGATGACCATCGCCATCTGATTGGCCAGAAGCTGTGTCCTCGCAACGGTGGAGATGGTCAGGCCAAGGGCCAGAGCCGCAAAAATGTAGACGCAAGAGAGAGCAAAAAGCAGGGCGATACTCCCTCTCAAAGGCACCTGAAAGACCCATTTGCCCATCAGAACGGCCAGTGATAAATCGAGAAGGCCTAAGAAAAAATAGGGAAATAACTTTCCCATCATCAACTCTCCTTTTCGAACAGGAGTGGAGATGAGGAGTTCCATCGTCCCCTTTTCCCATTCCCGAACGATCACCTGTCCGGTAAGGAGCACACCGATGATCGACATGATCACCGCGACCAGTCCTGGTACGAAATAATTCTTCGACTCCAAATCTTCATTGAACCAGACTCTTGGCCGTGCATCGATGGCCAAGTTCACATTCTGCACCCCCATCCGTGCGACCTTCAGGATGGTCTTTTCCTGAGTGTATTGTCGAGCAATCGCCTGGGCATAACCGAGAATAATACTGGCTGTGTTTGCATTGGCTCCGTCGATTAACACTTGGATAGGAACGACCCTCTCTGCCTTGATCGTTTTTGAAAAATCCCAGGGAAGGACCAACCCCATCTTCACCTCGCCCCGGTCGATCAGTCGCTTCATCTCCTTTTCATCTCGAACCAAAAAGCGAAGATTGAAATAGGGAGAAGCGCTGAACCGTTGGATGAAATTGAAACTCTCCTGGCTCCGGTCACGGTCCAGGACAGCCATCGAGACTTTCTTCACATCGAGGGTGACGGCGTAACCAAAGAGAAGCATCAAGAGAGCAGGCATGAGGATCACCAGTGCCAGACTCCTTGGGTCCCGGTAGATATGAAAAAACTCTTTTTTCGTAATGGCCCAGGTGCGGGAAAACCTCACTGCTTCTCCTCTTTTTCGATCAACGAGACAAAGACATCCTCCAAGGATGGCCTGATCCATTCCATCCTTCTAAGAAGAATCCCATGCTCTTGAAATAGAAGACTGATCTCTCGCTCCAAATCGACATTTTCCTTACCGATCACATGAAGGCCATCTCCGAATACGGCCGATTCCGAGATCCAGTGCTCTTTCTTCAAGAGGTACAAAGCCGGAACCAGGGGATCGCATTCCACTTCCAACACTCCCTGTGAGAGAGTCTTCAATTTCAATTCGGAAGGAGTCCCCACAGCGATGATTCTCCCTTGATAGATGAGGGCCAACCGATTGCAATACTCCGCTTCGTCCATGTAGTGGGTTGTGACGAAGGTGGTCACACCCCTTTCTCCCATCTGCTGGATAAGACTCCAAAAATTTCTTCGTGAGATCGGATCGACTCCCGAAGTCGGCTCATCCAAGAAAAGGATGGAAGGCTCGTGGAGGATGGCACAGCCCAGTGCAAGGCGCTGTTTCCACCCGACAGGGAGAGTGCGGGTGATTCGATCTTGTAGGTCTCGAAGGCCGATCATATCAAGCACGTTGCCCTCCCTCTCCCTCTGCGAAGAACCGGAAAGGCCGTAAATCCCTCCAAAGAAATGAAGATTTTCGATAACCGTAAGGTCATCGTAGAGTGAAAATTTCTGGGACATATACCCGATCGCCTGCTTTATCTTCTCCGGCTGTTTCATGAGATCGAATCCTGCAACCTTCCCCTTCCCAGAAGTAGGCAGCAAAAGTCCGCAGAGCATTCGGATGGTGGTGGACTTGCCGGACCCATTTGGGCCCAGAAATCCGAAGATTTCTCCCCTCTCCACCTGAAAATGGATATGGTCCACAGCGACAAAGCTGTCAAATTTCTTTACGATGTCTTCCACTTCGACAACAAACGTTGGCATCGTGACGAGTTCGGAGTTAGGAGTGATGAATGATGATTTCATTCATAATTCTCAATTCATAACTCTTAATTATTTCTTTCCCTTCCTTGGACAATCGAGACAAAGGCATCTTCAAGAGAAGGCCTGACTGCTGTCAAACTTAATATCTCCATCCCCTGTGCTTTCAAAACTTCCCGAATCACCTCTTCGCCCTTTTGAGCATGGTCCACGAGAACGTGGATTTTATCTCCGGATAAGACCAGGCTCCGAATCAACTCACTCCCCTCAAGCAACTTCATCCCTTTCTGGCGGTTTTCCATCCGCAGTTCCAGAATCGTCCCTCCGATTCGGGCCTTCACAGCAGAAGGGGTATCGACGATCAGCAGGTCTCCCTGGTAAATCAGACCGACACGACTGCAACGCTCGGCTTCATCCAGATAAGAAGTTGAAAAAAGGATGGTCACCCCTTCCTTTAACAGGTCATAGAGGATGACCCAGAAATCCCGTCGAGAAAGAGGATCTACTCCGGTGGTCGGCTCATCAAGGAAGAGGATTTGAGGCGTGTGGATCAGCGCACAAATCAGCCCAAGCTTCTGTTTCATGCCACCGGAAAGATCCTGAGCTTTTCGTTTCCCAAAGGGTTCAAGATTGGCGAATCGAAGGAGCCTTTCTATGCGTTCCTTTCTCTTCTGCTTCGGGACTTGATAGAGATCTCCATAGAAATGGATGTTTTCAAGAACAGAGAGATCTCCGTAGAGTCCAAACCTCTGAGGAAGATAACCGACCTTTTCTTTTAAAGGCTCTGTCTCTTTCCGAACATCACACCCCGCCACCATTGCCTCTCCTCTGTCTGGAGGAAGAATTCCGCACAGCATGCGGAGAGTGGTGGTTTTTCCCGATGCATCCGGCCCTACCAGACCAAAGATCTCCCCGGTATTGACTTCCAAGTTCAGATCTTTGACAGCGGTCAATGACCCAAAGGTCTTTGTCAGGTTAGTGGCTCGGATGGATAACATTTACGGTTTTTGAGGAGAAGAAGATGTCAGGCGGATTTTGCCATCGGCTGGCATCCCGGGCTTCAACTCATGATCCAGATTGGGTATGTCTACTTTAATCCTGTAGACCAGGGTCACTCTCTCCTTCTCTGTCTGGATCTGTTTAGGTGTGAATTCGGCTTGAGAGGAGATAAAGGAGATTCTCCCTTTGTACTCTTTTTTCGGCCGAAGGTCAGTGGTCACAATCACCTCCTGACCCCACTTCACCTTACTGAGATCGGTCTCGGGGATGTAAGCCTTCAACCAGACATTTTCGATATCGGCCATCGTGACAATGGATGTCCCCGGATTGACGACCTCACCGATTTCCCCCGATTTCACCAAAACAACGCCGGAGATGGGAGAAGAGAGGGTCGTATAGCTGAGCTGTGTCTCACTCAGCTTCACAGAGGCCCGGGCTTGCTCCACTTGGGCCCTCGCATCTTCAATATCCTCTTTTCTCGGCCCCTCCTTCACCAACAGGTAATTCTCCGTAGCCCTCTGAAAAGTGGCCTTTGCGATCTTAAATCCAGCCTCGGCATTATCAATCGTCTCCTTGGGGACGACTCCTCTCTCAAAGAGGGGTTTCATTCGCTCATAGTGGGCCTCTTTATTCTCCAGATCGAACTTGGCCTGTTGAACGGCGGCCTCGGCCTCTCTTATTTCCTCCGGCCTCGACCCTGCAAGCAATTTACTCAATCGAGCCTGAGCTGACACCAAGGTGGCCCGCGCCACTTCAAGGCGATTGCGAAGATCCTCATCATCCAATTTTGCCAAAACTTTTCCCTTGTCCTTCCAGTCCCCCTCTTCGAAGAAGCGGCTGACAATCCTTCCGGCGACCTTGAATCCAACATCCACTTCTGTGGCTTCGATATTTCCCGACACCTTGATAAAGGTATTTCTTTCTCCATTATCCCGGGTGAGGAGATAATAGAGGACGCCGGAAATACCAGCCACTATAAAAATGATAATGATAATTCGTTTCACAGGATGATCCTCCCTAAGGCTCAATGGAACTCATTATAAATTTCATTTTCATCACTGTCAAAACCTTTCATTGTTGAAAATGGAGCCCGACGGACAAAGCCCGTGGCCCCCTGTCCCACGCCCATGTGGGGCGACATTCCGGTCATACGATGGCGCATTCCTCCACGGCCGAAGGCCGTGCTTGCACGCCAAAGTTCGTTACAGCACGCAGACGTGGCCTCCTGCTACCGGGACGAAAACCCTTGCCCTCCCCCAGTTTTTATGGCCACTCAAACTCTTAAGCCCCCTGGGCGAGCCACTCGGAAAGACTTCACAGGCCGCACCGTTTAACAGTCGGACACGGAGACCTCAACCTATAAGGGATGCCCCTTCTATCTCTCGGTCAGGTTACAAACACTTTCTAAAACATCGGCCTTATGAAGTCTTGAAGAGGGGGTTGGCCAGGGGGCAGGGTAGATTCAATCCGCTCGAATAGTAAGGGAGAAAGAAAAACTGGGGGTGGGCAAAGACGAGAACCCCCTTGAATTTTCCAATAGTTATAGTAATATGAGATCAAGATGCTGAGATTCAATGACGTTCTTGACAGGCTGATCTCATATAACCCTCATGCGGACATAGACCTTTTGAGAAAGGCCTATGTCTTTTCTGCCAAAGTCCATTTGGGCCAGACCCGTCTTTCCGGAGAACCTTACCTCATCCATCCTCTCGAGGTCGCCGGAATCTTGACTCAACTCAAACTCGATGTCGCCAGCTTGGCAACCGGACTTCTCCACGACACGGTGGAGGATACATTAACCAACCCCAAGGAGATCCGGGAGAACTTTGGGGAGGAAATCGCCCAGTTGGTCGACGGCGTCACCAAGATCAGCAGGATTGCTCTCCGATCCTCTGAAGAGGACCAGGCAGAGAACTTTCGGAAGATGATTCTGGCCATGGTAAAAGATATCCGGGTGATCCTGGTGAAGCTGGCCGATCGTCTCCATAATATGCGAACCCTCAAATACCACCTTCCCGAAAGGCAGGTGGAGATTGCTCAGGAAACCCTCGATATCTATGCTCCCTTGGCTCACCGGCTCGGAATCGATTGGATCAAGTCAGAGTTGGAAGATTTAGCCTTTCAATATCTTCACTCCGATATCTACCAGGAGATCCAACGTAAGATCGCGAAAAGGGAGAAAGAAAGAGCGCGCTATATTGACGAAGTGAAACGAATCTTAACGAAGAAACTTTACGAAAACCATATCGACGGTGAGGTGACCGGCCGTTTAAAGCAAATTTATAGTATCTACCTGAAGATGAAGGACCAGAACATCGATTTTGATCAGGTCTATGACATCACTGCATTTCGGGTGGTCGTCGATAGTATCAAAGAGTGTTATGATGTCCTCGGGGTCATCCATTCCCTCTGGAAACCCATTCCCGGAAAATTCAAGGACTATGTCGGCCTTCCCAAGGAGAATATGTACCAATCTCTCCATACCTCTGTGATCGGCCCATACGGTGAGCGGATCGAGATCCAGATCCGAACTCATGAGATGCATCGGATTGCGGAAGAAGGCATCGCTGCCCATTGGAAATATAAGGAGGGAAAGATCATCGAGGAGGCCGACGAGAAACGATTTACCTGGTTGAGGCAACTTTTGGAATGGCAACGAGATCTTAAGGATGACACAGAATTTATCGAAAGCGTCAAGGTGGATCTCTTTCCTAATGAAGTCTACATCTTTACCCCCAAGGGGTCGGTCAAACAATTTCCTATCGGAGCGACTCCCATCGATTTTGCATACAGTATCCACTCCGACATCGGGAATCACTGTATGGGCGCAAAAGTGAACGGAAAAATTGTTCCTCTCAAATATGAACTCCGAAGCGGAGACACGGTCGAGATCATGACCTCTCCTGCTGCAAGGCCCAGCAAAGATTGGCTCAAGTTTGTTAAGACATCACGGGCGAAGACTAAAATTCGCCAATGGTTTACGGCAGAGGAAAGGGAAAAATCGATCATCCTTGGAAAAGAGATTCTGGAGAAGGAACTTCGAAAATACGACCTTCAACAGACCAGGCTGATCAAATCGGGAGATCTGGCGAAGGTAGCAGGCGAATTCAGTTTTCAGGCCGTGGACGACCTCATCGCTGCAATCGGCTACGGGAAGATGACGGCACACCAGATTATTGGAAAGCTCCTTCCCCAGGAAAGGCTGGAACAGAGAGAAGAGCAGGAAGAAGGGCGTCTGAAACGCCTGATCAAGAAAATCACCCGCGGCCCCAAAGATGCCCTCCTCATCAAGGGAATCGATAATGTGATGGTTCGGTATGCGGGGTGCTGCAATCCGCTGCCGGGAGACAAAGTCATAGGGTTTATCACGCGAGGCCGGGGGGTGACGATTCATACCGCGGATTGCCAGAATGCGATGGACGATGACCCGAACAGGAGGGTGGAAGTCGAATGGGATTCAACGAAAGAATATATCTATCCGGTCCGGATCCGCATCCATTCCGACGATAAGAAAGGGTTGCTGGCTGAGATCAGTAACTCGATCTCCTCCAATGAGGCCAACATTACCAATGCCAGAATCGAAACAACAGACGATAAAAAGGCAATCAGCACTTTCGAGGTTGAGATCCGAGATCTCAACCATCTGAAGAAGGTGATCAAGGGTCTTGAGAAGATCAAGGGGGTAAATCGAGTGGAAAGGGTGAGCCTTGAACCACAGGCCGTAAAATCATAATTCCAAATGTCAACATCCAAATGTCAAATGAATGTCAAATTCCAAAATGAAGGTCCCATAACATTTGGTCTTTGGATTTGTTTTGACATACATTCACCTTTGGTTCATCACTCCGTGGGGACCTTGGCGTTCAACATTTCAAATACCCGGGGACTATGCGGCCTTGGTGATCAACCCTGAGCGGAGGCATCGGGAGCAGACCTTCATTCGAATCGTCCTTCCCTCTTTGACGGCCTTCACCTTATGGAGGTTAGGATACCACACTTTTTGGGTCTTGTTATTGGCGTGACTAACATTGTGGCCGAAGACCGGCCCTTTCCCACAGATATCACACACTTTTGCCATTTCCGAACCTCAAAATGAATTTAGCATAAGATAACACAACCTCGTCAAATCTGCAACAATAATCGACACCCCCTTCCTATCTGTGATTCAGACATTAGCAGGGTGCTGAAAAAGTCACTTTTTCAGGCTGATCAAAAATGCCCCTGCCTGTGCCGAGGCTTCGGCAGGCAGGCAGATGCAAGTTGAGCTTTGCGAAATCCCGTTCGCGGGAGCGCCCGAAATCCTGAGGAGTGAGGCGTACTTGGAGTACGCCGCAACGACGAAGGATGAGGGGTGGCGTCGCGACGAATAAGGAGCGACTCCTTGCCACGCCGCCGAGACGGTGAGGCGGCCGGATAACGCCGCAGATGGGCGTTTTTCAGCAGCCTGTTAGACCATAGACTCCAGACATCAGACTTAAGGGGAGGAAAGGGCCCGAGCTTACAAAAAAGATAATGGCGAGACGGGGTGATAGGAGATTGGGAGAAATAGCAGGCAGAAAACAACATATAAAAAGCGGACACGGACACGATAAGCAGATTTAGCACACTTCAAGGGTTAATTTCCTATCTGGGAAAGTCCGGCGTCTATAGTCTGAAGTCCAGTGTCTGAATTGCATGACATCTCCTTCCTATGCCAGTGGCTCTTCGAGGGGTTTCGATGGAGCCGATGTGCTGTCATCGCGGCCGGGAGACAATTCATCTTGAGAAATCCTCTTTTCTCCCCATCGCATCGGTATCACAACGGCCATCAGACAAAGAGCAAGGACAGAAGAAAAAGAACCGATAAGCCATAACCATTGAATTCCGGTCAGAGCGACTCTGCGGATGCCTGTCATAAAGATGTTATAGACAGGACCCGCCTCAAGGATAATAACGGCTCCAATGAAGCCGATGCAGAGGGTCATATAAGTCAGACCCCCCACGCTCGTAACAGATTGCGCCGGGTTCTCAGAATGAAAATCCGGGTAGATGGCGCCAAGGCCGATTCCCATTGAGACGATGCCCGGAACCATGAAAAAAATCGTCAGCACGGAAAGAATCATCATGAATGGGTCCACCTGAAGAAGGATATTTGTCACCACAATCAAAATCTCGGAAAGAAGAAGGAGCGGTATAACGTAAACCAAAAACTTGATCCAGAGGAAAGTGCGAATGGATACGGGTGAAGATTTCACAATCCAGAACGCATCCCCTTCAACACTGACAGCAGGAAAGACAAACCGAGCTGACACAGCGGTCAGCACAAATGCGGCCAAGCCCATGTTCAAAAAAGAGAGGATATTTTGAAGATATTCTTTCTTGACGGGACCTCTCTCCAAGGGGAGGACGGAAAAGTTGTAGAGATAAATCACGATGAGGGCCACCACAAGGAATACTTGGGACCATTGGGTCTTGTCGCGAAGAAAGGTCTTGATCTCCTTCATGGCGAAGGCCCTGGAAGGACCCGAAAGAAAATTGAGGAAAAAGTCAACTCTCGGCCTTCTCGAACCGAGGAGCAAAAACCTCCCGGGCACCGTCTGTGCCTTTGATAAACCTTTAAAGTAAACGGCACCTGAAACCCAAGTTGTGATAAAGATCAGAGTGATGGCACAACTCCAGGATAGAGCTGAATGAAAGAAAGTCTCTCTCACCGATCCTGAAAGGGCAGCTCTCAGACTATCAAAGAACCAGGTCGTCGGAAGCCATGGAGAATGGGATGACTCCAAGCCCTTGAGATAGAGGATGACCGTTGAGAAAGACTGCGGATTGGCAAACCTCTCCGGCCTCATCAGACGAAAAGAAATGAGGAGGAGGAGAAACAAAAAAAGACCCAGGAAAAAGAAAACACTTCGAATACGGCCTGCTGGCAGCAATACCGCCGCCATCACGACGATGAAGGTACTTAGGCTCGATGCGATCAGGCAAAAAGGCAGGACATTGACACCCACCATCGCATAGTAAAAGGCCCCCGCCTTGTAAACGATGCCATAGGATAGAAATACGGGAAGGCTGTAAACGAAAACCATCCATGAACTATCCATTGTAGATTCCATCCAACGGGCAAGAAAAATCTTCTCCCTCGATACCGGCATGGAGTGAACCAGCTGCAAGTCCTTGCTGAGATAAAGCTTAGACAGTGAGGTCAGGATGCTGCTGAAAATGAGAAGTGAAAAAAAGGTGATGAGCGTCATGGAAAGGAGCTTGTAGGCGAGAATATCCCCAAAACTCTCAAACCTCTGAAAGTATCTCAAGACGCGGTAAATGATAGCAAAGGTGGACCCCCAAAATCCAAGGCCAATCGTACTTAAGATGAAGAATCTCCATCTTCTGCCTTTGAGGTTTCTTGAAATGGACCGGTTTTTAAAGGACCAGAACCGAGGTCTTAAGAGCGCAAGAACTTCTTTCATGAAATCGATTCTCCCTCTGTGAGAATCATAAATGCCCCCTCCAGATCTCTCTCCCTGACCCGAGCCCTAAGTCTCAGCTCCTCTGCCGTCCCCGTCGCGATCAGGACCCCTCTGTGAATGATCCCGATGCGGTCGCATACGTCTTCTGCAACAGTTAAGGTATGGGTCGACATGAAGATCGTTGTCCCTCTCTTTGCAAGATCCCGAAAAAGCTCCTTGACCATCCGCGTGCCCGCCGGATCGAGTCCCACCATGGGCTCGTCGACGACGATCACCTTCGGGTCGTGAAGAATGGCTGCCGATATGATCAATCGCTGCTTCATGCCGTGGGAATAGGATTCGATCAACTCGTCGGCCCAATGGTGGAGAGAAAACTTTTTCAAAACCTCCTCGGACTTCTTGCGAAATGAACTATCTTCAATGCCATAGAGGTCTGCTGTAAACCTCAAAAATTCCAAGCCCGTTAGCTTTTCGTACAGGAATGGTCTGTCAGGAATGAAACCGACTCTTTTCTTAGCCTTCTCCGGCTCTTCCGCCATGTCAATCCCGTCAATCATCACAGAGCCTTCAGTGGGCGCGAGGACTCCGCCCATCATCCGGAGCGTGGTGGTCTTGCCTGCACCGTTGGGACCGATGAATCCGAATATCTCTCCCCCGAAAACGGAGAGGTTAAGCCGATTGACGGCCACGATATCCCCAAAGCGCTTTGTCAAACTCTTTAATTCAATCATTTTCCTGACCGATAATATGCCAAAGTTCGTCCGACGCCAGAGTCTATCTTCGGACGAGGGCATCACATGTCAAATCAGCTTCAGAGGCCAAATGCCAAAATTTTAAATTTTGAGCTTTGGCATTCATTTGACATTGGGTCCCGCCTTGGCGGGATTGAAATGTGACATTTTCTGTTGCCCATAGACAGACAGGATTTCTAATTTTAGCCTGCCGATGATTCGAATCAGATCGATCTGTTGTTCCGTTCCTCGCACAAAACGGACGTGCGACACATCAGCAGGGAATTGCCCCATCACCGAATCTGCAGTGATCCATCTGCCGAGATAAAGGACATTCCATGCGTGATAGTAGAATCGCCCCTTCTGATAGACGAGCCCTGCCTCAATATCGGCCGGGATACCGGCAGCGCGGGCCAGCGCTGCTAAGAGCACAGCATGTTCGTTGCAATCCCCAACACGGTTCTGCAGAGTCTCAAGGGCATTGGGAACGGAGAGGACAGGCCTTTTTTGAATCGATTTCTTAACCCACATCACCAGCTTCTTAGCTTTTAAGAGATCCGGATCATCAGGAGAAACAATTTCCTTCAGCTTCGCTTGAATCTCAGGATGATCGGCCTGAATAAAGGGAGTTGACTCCAGGTATGTTTTTCCACCTGTAAAGACCTTTTTGCCCGACCCTCGGGACAGAGAGTTTAAAATGGACTCCCTCCGAATCGTCAATACGTCGTCCTGGAGTGACTGCCGCCCGCCATGAAGAAAGAGACCAGCCGAATCAATGCCCTCTAATTTGAGCTTCAGCTCTTGAAGTTGATGCACATCCCGAATAACCTGGTTGGCAGGGATCGAAGCGATCTCTGTAAGGTCCGCACCCGGCGAAATAGCCACCTTACTCAAAGCCTCCTCTTTCGCGACTTGCTCCAGTCTGATCCCCAAAGACCCCTCTTCTTTTAAAACGGTCCCGTCCCTTCCGATCCAGGCATACTGAGGAGCGCCCATAAAATCAACGGATACTTTCTTCGCCTTTTCCTGGCGGCCCATCACAGAAATCATCTCTTCAGCCAACACCACAACTTTGACAGACCGCTCGGCTGTGGTGGCTGGATCAAAAACATAAAACGTTCTGCTGTCTCCCGATTTCAGATTTTCCGCATTCAGCGCTTCGAGTATGCCGACAGGAAGATGGACCTCCTTCTCGAAAGGAAGGTCAATCCTCTGCTCGGAGCCCGGTGTGCCAGTAGAAAGGGCAAGGATTTTACCGTCAAGAACCCCACGGGCCTTGAAGTGGAAGAGACTTGATTGCAGTTCGAAATCGAAAGAGGAAAGGCTGAGATCAGGACGAAGATTCCCTTCTGTCTTGAACCGGATGTCCTGCGCCATTCCCATGGTGTTGACCCGCATAAAGACCGACTCCAGGACCCTGTATCCTTCAACTGTTTTGGAGAATTGCCGGTGGGCATAGCCGATCTTTTGTCCCTGCTGATAAATATTCATCCAGGTTTCTCGATCCATTCGTGTCCGAACCTCGAGGGACCGATCCGCCCTCTCCTCCGCTTCATCCTTCTGGAAAATGCCGAGACGAAGGATCAGAAGAAATACGAAGGCCATCGCAAATAATGTCCCAATCATCCAGTTTGGTCTTATACGGCCGATGGTTTTCACTCTCTTAACAAGATATCGCCTCTTTTCTATTTCGGGTTCTCAGCCTGGTAGGCCCTGATAAAGAGACCCACCATCTCTTCCACACTGTTTCGGAGTTGGCCCAATATTGATTTTTCTATCGACCCGACACCACCCGTTGACCAAGTCACTGCGTAGGTCGTCTGCTTAGGATCTCGCAAGAGAGAAACCTTCTGCATCAACAAAAGATCAATGCTGTATGGGTAAATGTCACTCTCCGTCTTTGCGGTATTCACATTAATATTGACATAGAGGTATGGTTCACCTGGCGTGTTCAGGGCCTCTTCCCTTGTCAATACCTTAATCCCTGCCATCCGAAGCTTAAGTTCAACCTCTGTCTGGAGTTGGTTCTTAATCAGTCCCTCCTTTTCGACTTCGGAGGCCAATTGTTCTACTAACACTCCAACCCCACCCAGACCTCGGAGTGTCGCCCGATTAGACTTACCATTAATTGCAACCAAGGGAGATTCCAATGCCAAGGTTAGCACAATGACCAACAAGACCATTAACCATTTTTTCCTATGCATCATTCCACCTCCTATGGAAGACTGGAGTTATTCTCCGATCTCTCAGAAATTTCTTGTCAATAGTGTCAACAGCATGAATTTTTTTACTTAGTGTAGCCCCTGCCTTCGTCCCGCAAGGCGGGACTACGAGCAGGCAGGCTTTATGGGCGTAAAAACGACGGGCTTAAAACCCTCCACTACAAATGATTTATTGCGTTTGCGGTAGTAGCCCTGGATTCGCGCAAAGGGGCCCGCCAAGGCCCCGAAGCCGGCAACCCAAACCTATGCGAAGTCGGGGGCGTCCTTTTTGTTCTCATATTCCCCCGATATCAACTTTTCTATCCAGGTACTCAGAATAATCTCTTATCACCGGTGAGTATTCCTTTTCCATTAATTCCGAAGAGATCAAGAAATCTGCGGTCGATCTATTACATGCAGTGGGAATATTATACAGCACTGATATTCTTAAGAGGGCCTTTACATCTACATCATGCGGATGGGGTTGCATGGGATCCCAGAAGAATATAAGAACATCAATGTTCCCGTCCGCAATCATTGCGCCGAGTTGTTGATCTCCCCCAAACGGTCCAGACTTCAGTTTGACGATATGATGCTTTAGAGGATGTTCTTCATCTATTCTTTCCTCTAAGGCCTCTTCTACTAACCTCCCTGTTGTTCCTGTGCATATCAATTGATGGTTTAACAGCAGGTTCCAATTCCAATTCACCCACTCCACCAGATCCTTTTTAAGGTTGTCGTGTGCAACAAGTGCAATACGCTTTGTGGTTTCCATTCTACCTCCGTTTGTGAGTCATCTTTATAATAGCTTATCGGTGGGAGTGATTCAACGTCTGCAATTTCGCATGACGTTTAAGGCTAAAAAAAGTCCCGCAAAGCGGGATTTGGATGTCAATCTTTTAGCACAGATCTGACGTTGCAGGTCGTTCCTTCAAAAATGGAGCCCCGACGGGCTTGCCCGTGCCTGCACGCCGAAGTGCCTGCCTTCGCCGAAACGCTTCGTGCAAGCAGGCGTGGTCCGCCAAAACCATACCCACCTACGCCCCAAGCGTGGTTTCCTGCGTAGGCGGATGAATTTTCAAGGTCTGCCCCTCATTCCCATTGCTCTTGGTGGAAGAAAAGGAATTCCACCTTGGGACAAGTTCAGAAAGTTTTGAATCCATCTTGATCTCTTTTTTCATTTGCTAAAGACCTCATACTTAATTCTATTCTTACCAGCATCCTTTACAGAATACATCAAAGATTCTGTCAGTCTGAGGATTTCTTCTGCACTAAAATTTGGACCTTTGAATGTCCCCACTCCCATGCTAATGGTAATCCCCCATCTGTTTTCCAGGATAGCATCCAAAAGACTCTTGTGAATTTTAGGAATAATTTTTTGAGATTCTTCGGCTTCCATTTCAGGAAACAGAATTGCGAATTCATCGCCACCCAGCCGACCGACACGATCTGTTGCTCTGATATTGTTTCGAATGATGCTGGCCAATGTGGAAAGAACAATATCTCCTTCATTATGTCCAAATCGATCATTGACGGTTTTCAAATTATCGAGATCCATATAGGCAATCGTTAGAGGAAGATTATGGGGTTGAATGAGTGCGCTGTTGACCAATTCAATAAAGTATTTACCGTTTGTAATCCCTGTCAAAGAATCTATCCTCGATAACATCCTCTCCAGCTCTAATGCAACTTTTAATTTCGACAAAAGATAGACATTGATCAAAAAAATGCAAAACCCCATAATAGAGTTCCAATAAGGAATGATCCAGCGTGAATAAATTCGCCCCGCCATCAAATCCGCCATAAGCCATGCTATCGCGCTGGCGCCAGAGATGAAAATGCCGACCCACCTATCTGAAAACCAAGTAACAAAAAGGATTGGAATCAAATAAAATATCGAAAAAGAAATTTCTGAGCCTGTTATTTCGTCAATAATACCAAACACGACAACCAAAAAAAGTCCTGACATAAGGAAAAATATCGCGTTCTGTTTACTCAGCCATTCCCTTATATTCATCCCTAAATCCTTACAGCGATTTCCGGCTAACCTATGATTTTTCTTGAATATAGTAGAAATAGTAAAATAAAGTCAACAAAAATAATGGAGCACCACGGGCAAAGCCCGTGCGTGCACGCCGAAGTGCGTTTCCTTCAACGCTAAAACAAGTGCATATTGGAATGCCAATTTCTTAGCCGGTGTTATCTGCCGTCGCGGGCATTCCTTACAAATGATTTTCGAAGGTTCGAAACTCTCCCTTTTCTGGATCCCGTTGTTTCTAAGCCAGCGAGTGCTTGGTTCGGATCATCACATTCATTCTGGGTAGGTCATCTTGGTTGTGAGGATTCTTTCTGCAGCGGACTGAAAAATCGACTCGCGCCCACTGGCGTCCGGTTTTCCTCTCGTAGAAAGGGTCATTCTCATCTCTTGAGACTCCAAAAGACGTCCCTTATTGATATCCACAGGAAATGTCGCCGTATACGCCATGTGCATTTCCGCAGTCTCCACTTTGAAATCTGGAATAAACGGCGCCGACATTCTCTTGATGAACATCTCTCCGCGTACCTTCAGGCAAGGAGTCCCCTCGATTTCTGTGATTTCCTTGAGGGTCGCGGTTCCTGTGATATCTTCTGCCTGCGCCTTGACACCTGTTTTAGCAAGGTTCCTGGCGGCTACAGCGGCGTTTATCTCCCAACTGTTGCCCACCTTTTGAGGTTCCTTGGACTCATAGATCTCGTCGTCAGACCATCGGCCACCCTTACCGAGTTGGATGACGGCTAAAAGTGCGTCGTGTGTCTCTGAATCAACAGGCTTGCCATTGACTTCGAAGCCATACCCGGCATCGGTGACAGATCCCGTGATCAGGGATTCCTTCGGAATGAGTCTTCTCTTGGCTTCACCTTGTGTCTTGACGAAGTTAGCCACAGAAAGGGAAAATTTTGTGATATCTCCAGTTTTATCGACTTCTAAAATTTTCACACCGGCCTCGAACTCAAGAGAGAATTCAACGTTCATGGTTTTGACTTCCTGCCCATCTCTAATAAGCTTCATTCTCTCCGATTGACGGCAGGCAGCCTGCATGCGGTATGCGTCTCCGGCCTTAGCTGGCCGCATTAAGCGAACCTCGTATTGCTCGGCCACGGGGCCACCCAAGGCGACTTCGACACTCCAAAGGCACAGGGCGACTATCAACAGTCTTTTCATGGTTCCCTCCTTCTTTCATCTTTCGAACGCTCGATTTGAGCGGAGTTTGTGTAAAGTAGGTGCGCCGAAGGCGAGGAAACACCCGCTGGAGACGCCGCACACTGACTTCTCAATCGTCTTCCTGTGCAGATAGGTCATTACATGCGACGCCGGAGGCGAAGACGATGGAATAGCCCGTATGCAGCACAAAGAATCGCCCCCACGATTGCATGCGAGACGGAATGAACTCTGTAGTATCCAATGGCAAGCAAAGGTTATACATAAATTGTGATACCTTAATGAACGGTCGATTATCCATCTACAGGCTTTTGTGGAGTCTGTAGTATTAGTTGATAGAATGCCAAGTTTAGCCATCTTCCGAATTTGAAACCGGCATGTTCTATAGTACCTGAATATTTGAAGCCCATTTTCTCATGAAGCTTTATGGATATGTCATTGGTTGCATCGATACCAGCGACAATTACATGGTATTCCTGCCTTATCGCAGAATCAATAATTTCTTTGAGCAATATTTTTCCGACCCCATTTCCACGCATCGTGTTCTTAACATAAATGGAATGCTCAATCGTGTATTTGTAAGCTGGCCAATTCCTGAACGAACCGTAAGAACCAAACCCCAATAGTTCCTCATTATCTCCAAAGACACCGATGACGGGATATTTTCCTTTGATTTTCGCATCAAACCAGCTGTCCGTCATTTGCATTGTTCTCGGTTTATAATCGTATAGAGCGGTTGTGTTGAGAATGGCATCGTTGAGGATGTCTAAAATCGCCTGTTTGTCTTTCTCCGTGCATTCACGGATTTTCACAGGTAGCTTCCCTTCCTCGTTTTGATTTTAGGGCGCGCTCTTATTGTCTTTGCGGGCAGGGGTATTGCACAGAACGTTCAAGATTTTATACCTAATTTCCGTTGCCTGGCACCACGGTTTTTCTTTGTCAGCTTTTTAGCCTACTGTTAGGCGGCGTGCTTTTTAAGGCCAATTGAAATTGGCTTCTTTTCCTTCAAAGCGCTTACTTTTAGAATGGAAAAGCCAATGATATTCCCCTCCTTGTCTACTTTCTCCATGACGGCATCATTTTCAGTCTCTTTAAAATAGCCCGGTTTTCTGTCAAAAAGAACTTCAAGATAATCCCCTTCTTTGTCGTACCAAACCCTTATTTCTTCTCCCATAATCTCTCACCTCTCTTTATCGAATCAGTGAAATATGCAGTAATAATAAATAGATCTTCAAGGATTGATTTAACCACAACACATAAATACTTTTTAGTAACAGGCGTTATGTTGTAATCTCGATAAAATAGTTCCGCCTCTGTGTCTGTTTTTGACCTGATTATAATATCTGGATTTAGCAGAGTCTCTCTTACCTTTGCAATTTGGTCCGGCATTTCCGGATGATCGGATTCAATATGTTCCTACCGTTCCTCCGTCAACCTTACTTGCCTCTTATTTACATCTTCAAACCACAGCATCTTGATTCTTATAATATCATATATTTCCCAACATGTCGCCTAACATTCCTGATTTCGGCGACAAAATCGTGTTAGACGAAGGCCGGCTCCCTCATTTAGATACGAGCAGGGTGCTGAAAAAGTCACTTTTTCAGGCTGATCAAAAATGCCCCTGCCTATGCCGAGGCTTCGGCAGGCAGGCAGATGCAAGTTGAGTTTTGCGAAATCCCGTTCGCGGGAGCGCCCGAAATCCTGAGGAGTGAGACGTACTTGGAGTACGCCGCAACGACGAAGGATGAGGGGAACGCCGCAGATGGGCGTTTTTCAGCAGTCTGCTAAAACCTTTTTCATAAAGCAGACAGTAAACGGTAAATGTGAAAATGTCTTTTTACCTGTCTCCATAAAGCCATAATCTAAATACCATTTCTTTAATTTGGAGTTTTCATCAATAATTCCAATCGATATCTCTTTTCCCCCAATCTCAATAATTTTATTACTTGCGAAGTCCATTAACCGTTTCCCGTATCCTTTATGTCTATATGAAGGTAATACTGCAAGCCGTTCAATATAATAAATAGAATGGTTGTCTTTCGACTTTTCGATAGCGATACAACCGATCATTTTAAGATCTTGATAGAGACCGTGTAACACGGCGCCTTTACTCATAGACGCCTTGACGTGTTCGAAGCGAATGAACGCAGGATTAGTCGGGGCATTTTCAGGGGTTAAATGGAACTCATCAGCGACTGTCTGGAAGGATTCCTGAATGATTTTTGTACATTCAAGCAGTTAACCATCGGTTTCCAGAAGTTTGATCATTTTGTTTAACCAATCTGCATGGAGATATAATGCCTTATGCAGCTTCAAGGGCTGCACTCAGCTTTGACCCCAAACTTCTATAGAGCTGTTGTGTTGAGAACAGCACCATTGAGGATGTCTAAAATCGCCTGTTTGTCTTTCTCAGTGCATTCATGGATTTCCACAAGTAGTTTTCCTTCTTTGTTTTGATTTTAGGGCGCGCTCTTATTCTCTTTTCGGGCAGGGCTATTGCCCAGAACGTGCGCCGCACAAATTTAACGGAAGTCTTTTGCAAACGTGTTAGCCATCCGTTGCAGGCAATTTATTTTCTTCTAATTCTAATCTTGCCAGGCTCAAGGATTATAAGATTTCTATTAAAATCTTTTTCGGTAAGGGTATCAAAGGCTTTGATTATTTGATTGTTCAACTCTGAAGTGGATATTTCATTAGGGAAATGAGCAATAACAATGCCTGAAAAACCTTATAACCTTTGTCTCTTAGAACTTTTGCTGTTGACCGAGGAATATCCTCATCAATTAAGAGTCTAAGCATTCTAAATTATAGCCATGACTTCTTCATCTGATAGATGTTTTGCAGCATATTCCAAAGCAGCCAATATATCTTCTCTGGTAAGATCATACTCAGACGTAATTGCTTCGTAAGTCATTCCCCCTGCCAGTTTACCAATAATCAAATCTACGGGGACACGTGTCCCTTTTATCACCGGCCTACCAAATCTAACTTTTTCATCTATTGTAATTCTTGGAGCAATCTCCATAGCTATTCACCTCATTATGAAATTATATCAGATTCAACGACACTATAAAAGTCTTAAATTCTGAGGCGTTCGCTGTCAGCCGCCGTTGCAGGAAACCCTCTTCCTCTTCCCGGCCGCTCAGCCTCGATCACCTTCTTAACTACCTCTTCCTGAAACTCCTCCCCCCCAATCTCCCAGTATTTTTCGAAGTCTTCTTCCTGCCGGAATGCTCTCTCTCGATGATTCCCTCATAATGTAAATATTTGAGACCCGTCCCCAATTAGTAGTTGCACCGATGGGTGATATGCCAGACATAGCCCGGAATGTAATGCCTGTTGGCTCTGGCCATCCTTAGAATTCCTAATCAGGGGAATTTAGGCCCTCAAACTGCCACTCTAAGCCCAAAATAGGTCCTCTTTTTTCACAGTTTACTCATGAATTCAATTGCTTGCCTTGGTCCGACCCTCATCGGCCTCCATATAATGGATTTCCCCAGCGCATTTTTTCTTTGATGCAGGAAGCAAGTCACAGAAACAGAACCTTTCGTCTTTTAAAACGATTTCACCTCTGGTTACGGAGATTTCTCTGTCGAATATAGGCCCGGCATAGACAAAGGTATGAAATTCTCCATTCTCGCCGCATGGGTTGACTGAAGATGGTAAATCGGATAACAAAGTTTTATCAAATTCTCTACCAGTAAAACTTGCATCAAGAAATTTTGTATCAACGCAAGTGATAATCGCTTTGAACCCTAAATCAATAAATGAATTGGCAAGCTGTTTTGAATCTTTCTTCCACAACGGAAAAACTGCGCTCATCTGAAGTTTTGCTAAATTGTTTTCACGATACTTGCGTAAATCTTCAAGAAAAATATCCCCGAAAACAACGGAATACGTGCCACCATTCTTAACTTTTTTAAGAACTTGAGTCATCTTGTCCTCATAATCTTCATTTGATGAATGTTTCGTAATGGACACCTTTTCAAGTGGAAGGTTTAAAGCTTTTGCCTGTTGCTCAAGCAGAGCAGTGCGTACACCGTGCATACTGATCCTGTCAAAGTCTTCTGTGACGGTAGTCAACAAGGCCACTACAGAGTGACTGCCGGAATTCATAATCTCATATAACGCCAATGCGCTATCTTTACCACCACTCCAGCAAAAAAGTACGTTCTGTTTTTCTAAGGAAAACTGTTGTCGCAAATCTATTTTCTTATCTTGCTGCTGAAGGGGATTTGCATAAGCGACTATGACACAATCCTTAAGTCTTCGTTCAGTTTCATTTAAACTCTTCAGTTGTTTCGATTGAAGGATAGCTGCTTTGAAGAACGAACAAAGTCCATTCGGCTTTGCTTTAGGTATACTCTTGTATACTGCAATATTCTCTCCCAATTCCTTCATCAAAGAATTCGCTTCTTCGATGATTTCTATTGTCGGTTCAGCAAGTTCACTCAAATCGATTAAATGTCTCATTTCTTCAGGCATCCAAGCAGGACAGAAATCATTTTCAAAGTATTTCATTTTCACTTATACCTCATTTCATTGAAACCTTTTAGCGTCAGCTTACGGGGGAACGTAGTTAAGTTATTTAAATAATTCTTGACGTTCTCCTGTAAACGATTGTCCTTCGCCAAAATCCTCTCGCCACGCCCAATCGAATAAAGGACAGCGGCAGGAGTAATCTGTAACATCTCCGACAACTGCCTCCCTGTCGCTCCCAGTTCCCGGGTGGCCAAACGGCAGAAAACCGACCGGGCCATGGCTAAGATTCGCCTCCGCCCTCCCCCTGTCAATTCCTCCTCTGCCGCCCCGAATTCCTTGCTCACGATTGCCAGCAAAGATCGAAGGCCTCTCTTCTTTCTCTTCAAAAGATTCTGCCTCAAGAGAACTTTCTCCTCCTCTGCCAAAACCCTCTGCACGAATCTACCACTCCCCAATACTCTCGGGTCAGAAGCTTCTCCTGCATCTTCAACAACCTTCTCCCCTTTTCTTCTTGATCCCCCGCCACCCAATTCCTCTCGCCTTCCTAATAAAATCCCCTCTCCCACAAACTGCCGATATCTATCCCGTGCGTACCGTTTCCTTCTCCCGAATTGGGACAAAACCTCCTCCTTCGCCTGCCAATCTCTTTGCTCATACCCCATCAACACCGAATGCCCACTCCAACGATATCGGTCTAATCCTCTCAGATCCTTCACCAAGCCCGCCCTTATGGCGTTCAGATGGATGTATCGAACCAACTCCAACAAATATGAGTCCTCTTCACATACAATCGATTTGTAGCGGTTCTGAAAGAGATGGCCGGAACGTTGATGCCGAAGATTGAAACGGACCGCATAGCCCGTCAACAATCGTCGCATCATTCTGGCCAGAGGTGTCGTCCCTGTCCGGAGGAGAAGGTGGGCATGGTTTGGGATCAAGGCCCAGGCAAAGCAACTTGCCTCCTCTTCTTGGACGATTTCTCCAAGTCGCCTCAGGAAATCTTCCCGGTCCCGATCGTCCCGAAAGATCTCTTTTCGCTCAATGCCTCGAACGATCACATGGTGCAGACTGCCCGGGGCATCCAGTCTGGGCCCTCTCGCCATGCAGTACCAATATCAAAAATAGAAAGAGATGTCAACAAACTTAAATAACTTAACTACGTCCCCGTCCTCTCTGTTCCGTCCCCCTCCTCTCTGTTCGTGTCCTCCGTGTCTCGAAGGAGCCCCATCTTTTCGGGGGAGCGGGCGGTGAAAATGACTTTAAATGTGAACTATTTACTGCTCTCGGTAATCATTCTTTCAATCTCTCTGAGAGGTGGGTAAACCTCAACTGCGGTTTATTGTTTTTTATGGCAATGGCGAGGGCTTTCTTGGTCCCAATCAGCACCACCAGTTTTCTGGCCCTTGTAATACCGGTATAAATCAGATTCCTCTGAAGAAGGAGATAATGCTGGGTAGTCACTGGAATAATGACAACCGGATATTCACTTCCTTGAGATTTGTGAATGGAGATGGCATAGGACAGGACAACCTCATCCAGATCAGAAAAGTCGTAATTGATCAGCCTCCCATCAAATTCTATGGTGACTTCACGATCTTCCTGAACGATTCTTGAAATCCTCCCCATGTCCCCGTTGAAGACCTCCTTGTCATAATTGTTGACAATCTGCATTACCTTGTCCCCTAATCTGAGGGTTCTGCTTCCATGGGTGATGCCGAACTGATCGGGATTCAATTTTTTCTGCAGCTCGAGGTTTAAATTGGTCACTCCAGTTGTCCCTTTATGCATGGGGGCTAAAACCTGAATATCCCTGATCGGGTGAAAGCCAAAACGCTCAGGTATTCTCTCATCACAGAGTTTAATGATCGTGTTAAGATTCTTTTCCGGATCCTCCTCTTCGATAAAGTAGAAATCGTTCGTTTCTTTCCGGTCTATTTCCTTCAGAATAGGAAACTCTCCTCTGTTGACCCTGTGAGCATTGACCACGATCATGCTCTCCTGGGCCTGCCGAAAGATCTCCGTCAACCGGACCACTTCAAAAATGCCTGATTCGATAATATCCCTCAGGACATTACCGGGTCCAACCGATGGGAGTTGGTCCACATCGCCCACCAGTACCAGATGGGCCTGAAATGGAATGGCTTTGAGGAGATGATACATCAGGAGGGTGTCGACCATTGAGGCTTCGTCTATGATGACGACATCTGCCTCGAGAAGGTCATCCTGGTCCTTCTTAAAGCCACCCTTCCTGGGAGAATATTCAAGCATCCGATGGATCGTCCTCGCCTCCCAACCTGTTGCCTCATTCATCCTCTTGGCCGCCCTGCCTGTGGGAGCAGCAAGAAAGATTCTCAGCTTCAACTGATGGAAGATCCTCAGTATTGCCTTAATGATCGTCGTCTTCCCAGTCCCCGGGCCTCCAGTGATGATCAACACCTTTGAACTTGCGGCCAAAACGACTGCCTCTTTCTGCCTTTGAGCGAGTTCGATACTCAGTTTCTGCTGAATCCACTCTATGGCCTTTTCAGGATCAATCGGCCTGATATTTGACGGAGATTCTTTCAGTCTTCTCAACCTCTGGCTGATTCCTGCCTCTGCCACATAGAAGGGCGCAAGGTAGATGGCCCTATGACTCCCCTCAACATTTATATCCTCAATGAATATCTCCTTCTCCCTAAAAAGCTCCATCAAGGCTTGGGTAATGTTCTCTTCTCCAACCTGCAGCATCTCCCGGGCTTTGCGAATCAGATCTCCTTCAGGGTAGTAGACGTGGCCTTCTTCCGCCAACTGATTCAACACATAGATGAGACCAGCCTTTGTCCTGATGAGGGAATGAGGGGCAATCCCTAAGTTTCGAGCTATTCTATCTGCCGTGATAAAACCAATGCCATGAACATCCTTGGCAAGACGGTATGGATTCTCCTTAACCACCCCGATTGACCGGTTCCCGTATTGTTTAAAAATCTTGGCCGAATAAGCAGCACTGACTCCATGTCCCTGAAGGAAGATCATAATCTCTTTGATTTCTTTCTGTTCTTCCCAAGCCCTGGTGATCATGGCAATCCTTTTGGGACCGATCCCCTCAACTTCAGAAAGCTGTTGCGGCCTCTTTTCGATAACCTCCAAGGTGTTTAGCCCAAATTTCTCGACAATTCTCTCTGCCATGATCGGACCAATGCCTTTGATCAATCCAGAACCAAGGTATTTCTGAATGCCGTGGAGGGTGGCTGGTACAGTGATTTCAAACCTTTCAACCTGAAACTGTTCCCCAAACTTCTTGTTATGGACCCATTTCCCTGTGAGGCTTAATGATTCACCTAAATTGATGCCAGAAAGATTGCCTACAATGGTGGTCAAACCCCTCTTCCCCTTCTCCTGGAGTTTGGCGACGACAAAATCATTCTCTTCGTTGTAATAAGTAATCCTTTCGAGAAGGCCCTGAATCGTAATCATCTGTTTTGACTCTGTTTGATTAAAGGTAGTTTACCCCGTTAGAAAGGACAGGCTTTAACTTCACGATGAGGAATGGATATTTTCTTTGTATACCTTGGCCATTTACCCCGTAGGATGTTTACTATCCGACGGGGTAAATGGTGGGGCTTTCCAACGAGGTGAAGAGATATCACCCGATCTGAACTTTAACAAAACCAAACCACTCCTCGAATCGTTCGAAGGTCTTCGTCGATTCGAGACCCGACTACTCTAAGCCACGACCGTCATTTGATAGGCCCGAAAGCGATATTGTTATTGGTCTCATACTGTTCATTAACGGTATGGTCAGCATCGATCACTGCGATGATATATTTACCCAATACGCTCGTAGCAAGAGTGTAGGTCAATTTTGTAGTCTTGGTGGCTTTCGCTTTCATTTTTCCAATGGTCGCTTGCTTTAGGAAGGTATCCTGTTCATCATAGACTCCATCATCCGAAAGATAAAACTTGACGACAGAGGACGGAGCATTCTGAGTACCTATATTTTGAATTACTAATTCCCCCGTAATTTTGCATTTTGTTACGCTTTTTGAAGTCTTGCAGGTCTGGGTCAGATACGTCCATGTTCCTGTTAGATCTGGTCCGGAGGGAAGGTTGATCGTAATACTTGCTTCATCCGACCATGAGGAGACGACTTGGTGATCGATGGCGCACCGCGCCTGCGCCGTTATATGGAAAATTCCAGGAGAGGACCAGGAATGTTGAGCGCTTCCTGATGACGACCACCCAGAAAGGGTTTGATCTCCCCAATTAAATTGATACTCGACCGGATGTTCAGAATTCAATAGAGAACCTCCCGTGGAAAAACTGTAAAGCGTCTCCGTAGTTCCAAGGGTTTGCCCGGAGGGGATTGACGGAGGAGAGATCTGCTCTGGGGCTATTGTAATTTTTGCTTGATCCGACCATGAGGAGACGACTTCGTGATCGATGGCGCACCGTGCCTGTGCCGTTATGTTGTAAATTCCAGGAGAGGACCAGGAATGTGAAGCGCTTCCTGATGATGACCACTCGGAAGTGGTCTGATCTCCCCAATTAAACTGATATTCAATGGGGTGACCGCTCCCGAGGTTCGATACAGAATCTCCAGTGGAATAAGCATAAGAGACTCCTGTCACTCCAGTGGTCATGCCGGAAGGGGGTGACGGCGTGGAGATGCTCTCCAAGATTGCTCCGCCCCTGACAGGCCAGACCCCAACATTGTCTTCACCCGCTATTTTGGTTTCAGGATTAACACTACAATCCCACAAGAGCTCCAATGCGTCGGGTGTGAAGCTCCAGGAGAGGAAAGTAGTTGAAGACCAATAGGTGACTGTTCGATCGGGATTGGTAAATCCCTGACTTAGAAGCCAGGCATAGGTATCCCCTCCGTAATGACAAATACTCATCAGCTCTCTTATATTAGGAAGACGCCAGTCCCTGTAGCCCGCGCCGCAGCTTGGGTAGGTGCCCCTGTTTATCCCTCTCACAAAATCGAGGGCATGCTGCCAGGAGACAGCTCCATCTCCTGACAACCCATCCGTATCAAACGACGGATAATGTGAGAGGATGCAGTTCATATCCCTCAACCATGTGAGTCCTGTGAGGTTGTCTGTGATCGTTCCGTCCCCATTATCTGTGAATCGAGGATCAGGCCATGCGACCCCTTCCTGGAGGTCTCCATCGTCCGCAGGAGCGTAGGTTGTGGTCTGACCCGTCTTCCACAATTGGGCTGGACCTGACGTTGTCCCGCGGACAGGCCAGACTGCTACTTCATCTATAAAAAAGGGATCGTGATAAGTTACTACTCCAATAAAAGAGTTGAAAACGAATCTACTATTACCATAAGTAGGATTGGCAAAATACGTAGTAGAAGACCAGTAGCCGTTACCTACATTACTAAAGCCCTCGGATGTTAACCATGCCATCGGGTCATTCTTTCCTGCATCAAAGAGGCTTTCAAGCTCAATTGCATTGGGAAAGCGCCAATCCGTCCGGCCTGCGCCACAAAGGGGGTACGTCCCTTTGTTTATTTTGTTAACAAAATCATCAGCGTGCACCCATTCGACGAGACCGTCCCCTGGAGTCACATCCGCATCAAACTCCGGGTAGTGGGTAGCCATGCAGTTTGCATCACTTAGCCACATGAGCCCTGTGAGGTTGTCGGTTATTGTTCCGTCTCCATTGTCAGTAAATCGTGGAGAAGGCCATACGACCCCTGCCTGGAGGTCTCCATCCTGACCTGTGCCAGCACAGGCTATCTCCGTTCCGGCTTCGTTATAGCACGTTGTCTGCCCTGTCCTTGGCAGCGCAATCGGTCCCCCCCAAGCAGTCAATGTCATGGATGTCATGATGAAAGAAAACATGAGCATAAATAGGGTTATCCATTTGCTTTTAGCAGAGCCAGAGCCTCTGTCTCTCAACCTTGGATTTTTTCTCATACCCATTCCTCCTTCTAAGTTTAATCGGATAATCACGTCTCCTAAAATTGACATCCCCAGAAATGTTTGAGAGATTGTACCAAAGTCACTGGAAAAAAACAATAATGTTCCGTAAAAATCAAAAGTAGACGGTCTGGGAGGTCAGAGATAGTATTCTCCAAGTTTACATTCCGGATATATTGGAACTCCTATTTTTTAAGAACGGATTTGCCGAAATTATCTTTTAACAATTACCAATTGAAATGTTGAATAGAAGGGTTGAAATTGAAAAACAAGACTTCAGGAAGTTATCCTCATTTTCCCTTAACTCCGCCGGTCACAAGGCCAGTTTGAAACTTCCACCTACTTATCCTCAATGTCGGCTCAAACTGAATATTGAAGATTATCGTTTGCTCGTTGAATAATAATGCAGATCCCTGCTGACTCTGTCTTTGCTCTTTGGCACTGAATAGCTTCTTTTTTCTATAGCAGCAAGGCCTATTAAGCTGAAAAATGACAGCTACAGTAGAATTATTATCAACAAGATCTGCGCGATAGGAGGGGCAGGGCAGACTCCTCGCCCCATCCGCCAAAAACAATATATTACCCCTGGTCTCCGGTCTAAGTCAGAAAAGTTGGGGGATTTAGAATAGCGAATCGTCTATCAGAATTTGAAAACTGAGAGGCTGCCCGTATCGGTCACCCAGATATTTGCCCCGTCAAAGGCGACTGCCCATGGGTAAATGCCGACATAAAAAGTGCCCACGTAGCCTCCATCGCTCGCGCGAAGAATTGTCACATTTGTGCCGCCCGTATTGGCCACCCAGATGTTTGCCCCGTCAAAGGCGATTCCAACTGGGGCACTGCCGACAGGAAAATATCCCAGGTTGGCTCCATCGCTCGCCCGAAGCTTCGTCACGGTGTTACTGAAATAATTGGCCACCCAGATGTTTGCCCCGTCAAAGGCGATTCCTAAAGAGATAGAGCAGACAGGAAAATGATTCCCTACAGTATTAACACCATACCAGCGGAGAAGGGCTATCTGTTGAGGATTGAGTTTGTTGAATCCCCCTACGGTCACCGCCACCGGTGACGGTGACCCGGTTGCTCCGCTCCCAATCATCACCCAGTCATTGTTCCACGTCCCGTCCGCCTCAAACGTGCTCCTAAAGATACTTGACCCGTCGTTCCCGATCCCAATCAGGATATACTTCTGAATCTCCGGGTCCCAGGTCAGCGTCGGCGCCGCGCTTAATGCTCCGCCAATCTGGGTCCAAACCGAACAATTCGATGTCCCCTCACACGTCATCTTCCAGATCGTGTTGTCACTGTGACGCACCACCGTCAGGGTCGTCTGCCCAAAGACTACTGCTATCAGTGCCATCATTCCCGCTACCACAATCATTCCCACTACCATCTTTCTCATTATCGTGACCCTCCTTTGTGCGAGATAGTTTGCTAAAAACTCACGCAAACACTTCCTCCCGTCCTTGCAGAGAAGCTGCCACTTTTTTGAGCTACATCTATATCAAATTATGTTGATATTGTCAAACATAGGCAAGTCTATGCCTGGGGTATCTCTTTGCCTCTACTTTTTCTCTCCATCATTCTCAGCAAAAAAAGCATCTCTTCGTTCTTCATCCAGTAGGAACAGACCAGGTAGATTCCGAGACCGACCACAATCCCGATACCGAGAAGCAAGACCTTCTCGACTTCCCCGCCCGTGCTGGTCCAGTTCCCCAACGAGCAGATCAGATAGGCCGCAAACCCCATCGGAAGGCTGCAGAAGAAAATCTTCACGAGGGATTCGATATCCCTTTTCATATTCATCCATCCCAATTTTGGAATCAGTTTTCGAAAGAGAAGGATAAGGTTGAGGGTGGAGGAAAGGCTCGTGGCCAGGGCCAGCCCCGCATGTTTCATTGGATAAATGAGGATCGAATTGAGGATCACGTTGGCTCCCAAGCAGATCAGGGCAATTTTCAACGGTGTCCAGGTATCCTGAAGTGAATAGAAGGCAGGAACAAGGGCTCTCGAACCGGCGATTGCCCAGAGACCAACCGAATAGAACAGGAGGGCCTTCGCTGTCATGACGGTTGCAGAATGATCAAACAAGCCTCTCTGAAAAAGGAGGTTGATCATAGGAGTCTTTAAGGCAATCAGCCCTACCATGGCAGGAATACTGATAAAGGAAACCAGACGAAAGGTGAAAGAGACCGTCTCCTTTAATTCCTCCATCTTCCCCTCAGAGGCCAATCCCGAAAGGCTTGGCAGCGATGCCATTCCAATGGCGATCGCAAAAATTCCCAATGGAAATTCCATCAGCCTGTCTGCAAAGTAGAGATAGGAGACACTTCCTCCAATAAGGAATGAGGCAAAGATGGTATCAACAAACACATTGAGTTGATAGACTGCGCTTCCGATGAGGCCAGGAACCATCAGAGAGCCAATTCGTTTGATCGCCGGGTGCCGAAAATTAAAATTGAATCGGAAGCCAATCCTCCTCTTCAACAAAAAAGGTATCTGAAAAAGAAATTGGATGACCCCCCCGGCAAGAACACCCACCGCCAATGCCATCACCGGTCTTTGGAAGACATGATAGAAGAGGAAGACCGAAACGATGATGGAGATATTGAGAAAGATCGGAGCGAAAGCCGGTGCGAAGAAATGCCTCAGGGAGTTCAGGATTCCCATACAGAGGGCGAAGAGGCCCATGAAAAAGATGTAAGGAAAGATGATCTGGTTGAGCGCAACGGTCAACTGAAACTTCTCTGGAATGGAGGCCCATCCTGGGGCAATAAGGCGGATCAAAATCCCTGAGAAGACGACTCCGAGGACTGTTAGGATCAATAGCACGACCCCGGCGATGGTGAATGCAATATGAGTCACCTCTCGGGTTTCCTCTTCCGATCTTTTACCCAGATATTCGGTATAGATCGGGATGAATGAGATCGTTAGAGACCCCTCTCCCACCAATCGTCGCCAGAGGTTGGGGATCCGAAAGGCTACAAAAAATGCATCGGCCGCCATCCCGGCTCCGAAGAAATGGGCGATGACCATATCCCTTATAAAACCTAAGATACGGCTGAGGAGAGTTCCCGTCCCTATGGTGGTGGCAGCTTTGGTGATCCTACGGTTTTCAGACATAAAGAGATCGAAAACTAATGCTCTCTTTTCAGAGATTCCGCTTTTTGGAATCTCTGAAAAGGTCTTGACACAAGCTATCCCAAAATGTTAAGAAAATCAATGAAATCAATCAATGATATGAAAGAGAGGAGGTTCAATTTTGGCAATTCATCTATCGGCAATTAAACGGGCTCGGCAAAATGAAAAAAGGAGGCTCCGAAACCTCCACGTCAAAACCACGGTGAAGTCGTTTGTCAAAAGAGTGAGGGTGGCCATTGAGGAGAAGGACGTTGAAGGTGCCCAAAAAGCTTTGTTGAAGGCAATCCCTCTTATTCAGAAGGCCCACTCCAAGGGCATCTTCCATAAGAATACTTCCGCTCGGAAAATCTCTCGGTTGACCCGAGAGGTCAATTCTCTTAAACCCAAGGCCGCTTAACACCTACCGAATCCAATCCCCTCCTCCCCCCTCGGTTTCGAGTCGTACCGACTTTTCTAAGGGGGGCGCCTTTGTTCAAAGCTTGACTTTGGCGCCGGACGGAGAGGGAGGATTACCAGGTCGGCAGAGATCGATGACCAACTTCTCCGTCAGAAGCTCCTCGGACCTTCGGCCTCTCTTGACAGCTAAAAACGGTGTGGTCCAAAAATTTATAATTCAAGCACAAAAGTCAAAACTTGATTTGACAGACATCGCCAGGTTAACTCCTTACTGGCGACTTCACTACTACTGTTCGGATATTTCAAGGTTCGATGCTTAACCTTTCTGAGTAATCAGCTTTCAGGCCTTATTTTGGATAGCTCAAATTGAATGTATGAATATCAAATCGTAACTTTTTTGAGGTGTGGGAAATAGTGGATAGATAGCAGAAATCATAACCATCGAAGTCACCTTTTTTAAAGGGTCAAGCTCCCCTCTATTGGGCAACAGGATTTCAACTCGCAGGAGGTCAGTAATTATGTTGGCTGACGAGTCGAGTAGCCCTGGGGAATTTCACCCCCAGGGCCGGGTAGAAGGGGCACCAAATGGATGCCCCAACCCCCACAGAACGTAGCGTGCGGATTTCTCGCACTACGCTCTTCAGAATTTGTTTCACAGCACAGCGAGTGCTTTCATCCTCATATACGGAACAGAAAGCTTAGGCCGCTGTAACGGAAACACCTGTTTAAGGAATTGAAATCTTTCCCAGGTAATATAGCTCTTTCGGCTCCGGCTACAAAGCATCTTATGCCAGTATCTTTCGGCGTAGCGATGAATCTTGAACAAAGATTTAAAGTTTCCCCCTACTCCATAGTAGGCATAGTGGCCCCGTAAAACTTGGTTGATCTTCTCAACTTGCTCTCTTAGGGAATAATGCCTAATTTCCCGCATCAGTGACTGAATGCTTTGAACACTCCGCCGGAATCGAGACTTTTCTATCTGACGCCCCACCATAAAGTTTCCCTTACGGTTGCGGGTACAGAAATGGGTAAATCCCAGGAAATAAATCGTCTCCAGTCTCTTTCCGCTTTCCTTCGCCATACGAAGGGCAAAGCGCCCAAACTCCACCAAACGAGTCTTCTTAGGCTCTAATTCCAAAGAGAACTTTTCAAGTCTCTTCACCAACGCATCCTGAAACCGAATCGCATCCGACCGAAGTTGAAAGCATACTACAAAATCATCTATATACCTTACCAAATACGCCTCTCCTTTGAGTTGGGGCTTTATCACCTTTTCAAACCAAAGGTCCAAGACGTAATGGAGGTAGATATTGCTCAGCAGTACACTGATGGAACCTCCTTGAGGAGTCCCCGTTTCAACCGAGTGCAACTCGCCCTCTTCCAGAACGCCCGCTTTTAACCATCGCTTAATCAAACAGATTATCCTCGGGTCTCCGACTCGATGTTCAACAAACCGTAGTAACCATCCATGGTCTAAACTACCGAAGAAGTTCTTCAGGTCTGCCTCCAGTACCCAACTGACCTTCTTGCCCGCAATGATCTCATTGAGGGTGGATAGGGCATGGTGAGCACTGAGTCTCGGTCGGCCTCCAAAAGAGCAAGGTAAGAAGTCCTGTTCATAAATACATGACAGCACCACCGTACCACTCCTCTGCAAGGCTCGATCCGCTACACAAGGAACACCTAAAGGCCGCTTGGAGGTCTTTCCCGGTTTGGGAATCCAAACCCGCCTTACGGGTGGGGCCTTGTAGGCTTTACGGTGGATTGACGAAAGCATCTCTTCAATCCATACCTCGAATGTCTCCTTCGCCTCCTCCACGCTAATACCATCCACCCCCGGTGCGGATTGTTTAGGAATCTTATTCAAACTCTCCCAAATCAACTCTCGGGTAATGTGATGGCACAAAGACGTGAACTTGAGTTTTGTTTCCCTCCGAGCTTTCGCTGCTATCCCTTCTAATCCCGTTCCCATGACTGAGTTTCTCCTTACTTTGAATTAAGGCTCGTACCCTCCCTTTGTATGGAGCTCATGTTTCCTTAGAAGAGTTCAAACCCTGCTGGCCGCTTCCCCCTGTAACAGGCTCTCCCTGTCTCCGAGTACTATCAGCCAGTCCGACTTCCGACAAACCATCAGGCCATCCTTGCTTTGTGGGCTTGTCCGACCCTACCCCGCTCCTTCGGGGAGCTTGCCGGATCTCCCTTGTTCACATGGAATCCTTTGGCAACATGCCGTAGGTACCGACCCCGGAAGCAATTCCATATTCTCGCCAATTAACGAATATGACATTTCCGTCTTCCCCATAGAGAGATAAGGTCGACTGCTTCACAACACGATCGATTTCGGGGCTAATTGTCCTCTTCATCTTTCGATTCCGGCCTATCACCTCCCTGTCTACGCTTCGCGATGTTTGTTACCGCACACCACGCAAGACTCGGTGCTTGACTGCTGGCTAAGCTTTGTCAAGGCGGTCATCGCAGACCACAGTCTTCCATGCGCTTCAAGGCGCAACCCCCACAGATCCGGACGTAACAGTCTCCCGTCATCCGGCTCTTATTGTCCAGCCATACTAAAGCGGCTTCGCCTTACTCATCGGCTCCTCCCATTTCTGATTGACCAATCAATAACGCTGAACAATATAACCCCTTCGCTCCATCCCCATTACGAGACTTCATCACTACTACGAGTTATTCCCCCCCTGTCCTCCGCCTCGGTATTCTCACCCTCGTGGGTCCTCCACTTGAGTTTCTCCCTTACCATCGGAACGACAGGTTCCCGCATTCCACACAAGAGCCTGGCTCAGGTTCATGCTACCTTTATGCCGGATGCCGTCCAGGCCGTAAACAGGTTTCTCCTGGACTTATCCTGGAGTAGTGTTCGCCTCCAGTTTCGACATCGTCCTTTTGTTTTCGACACCTCATCAGTGGTTCGCTTGCGCTCGTCTCCCTGAACCTCACCTGACACGGTCTTAGCCATGTCTTTTCCTTCAACGCTCACCACAAGGGCTCTTTACCCATGCAACTTGTGAGGGTTTGAAGCCCGCTCCTGCAAGCCGACTTCGAGGGGCCAACCCCCATGTCTTGTGCAGCTTCCTGGCGCACGTACAGCTACAAGCTGTGGAGATCAGTTAACACGACGAAGTGATGATTAGCCTTAGGAGTCTGCCACTCCCATATCTTCAGACTTTTTTGGAAACTTTAGCTCAAGAGTCACTCCCGTATATTTTTAGCCACTGTAAATGGAGACTCAACAGTTCTCTCGGAACTTAATAGAACGTCTCAGAGAGTTTTTGAAAAGGGAAGTTTTCAAAAAGAAATTCAATTTATGATGGACTCGCTGGCTACAATGTTCTTTTTAAGGGAAAAGAATCAAAATGTAGAATTAATTTAGCTTGACTTACAAATAAAGTAGTTGTAAGGACTCTATGGTGAGAGGAGGCATCATTCATTTATGTTTAAATGTTTTAGGAAAAGAATACACCGATTGGGTGATGTACGGCGTGATTCTGAGATTCATCGTGCGACGGTGATCGTTTCAGAAATCTTTGCCGAGGGAGCAAGGGAGAGAGCCTCGGGAAGGCTCCTCGTCGAAGATAGGCGAATACCCAAACGGATATATCCACTTTTTTAAGTTATAAGTTAAGAATTCAAATAGGTATTATATAAGCGATAAGGAGGACAGGTTAATCCTATGGACTTCGACCTAACCGAGGAACAGAGAATTATGGCTCAGACGGTGCGTCATTGTCGTGTTCAAAAAGGAGAAAAGGCAAACCCTGTGTTAAGTATTAGGCCATCCAGTTTGGACCAGAGAAAAGAAGTTTATGACCATCTTATTGGAAGGAGAATGGGAAAGTATTAGATGAGTTGCAGAGGGAGGGGACGATTGAACGTAGAGTGATGAAACCGGCATTTCTGTAACAGCAAATCCCGAGATTATTTATCAAACTGAAAAAAATCATAAGACTATATTATAATTATCTTCTTGTTTATTGGAATATTTGCTTATACCTGATGTAAGAATGAAAATTGTCACGGCAGAAGAGGCTATCGCTTTGATTCCCCCGGATGACGTAATAGGTCTGGGAAACGCATGCGGGGAGCCCCAGACCCTTGTGGAAGCGCTTATTGGAGCTTGTACCCGTTTCAAAGGTGCCCAGCTTGTCGGGATGATTCAGTTCAGCTCTCAGCGAATTTGGGAAATGGATCGAGGGATCCATTTCACTTGGAAGACGTTTATGATGGATCCTTTTTTAGTCGAGGCCGCAAGGGCGGGGAAGGCTAATTATATTCCATGTCGCTATTCCGAAATCCCTCTTCTATTTAGTGAAAAGATACTTCCCTTGGATGTGGCCTTAGTTTCGGTTTCCCCTCCTGGCCCGGATGGGAGAATGAGTCTCGGAGTCTCCGTGGACCACACTTTAGATATGGCCAAGGCTGCGAAGATGGTCATTGCTGAAATCAACCAGCAAATGCCATGGGTGGAAGGCGAGACCTTTTTGTATGCATCTCAAATCAATTATGCCATTGAAACAGATCGATCTCTCCCTCAAATGGTTACCAAGGGTCCTAGTGAAGCGGAACGAAAAATTGGCGATTACATTGCTACCTTGATTTCTGATGGAGCGACTATTCAGTTTGGGATAGGTAAGATCTCGCACTCCTTCTTAACAGCACTAAAAGGAAAAAGACACTTGGGAATCCACTCAGGACTTCTGATCGATGGAATCGTTGACCTCGTTAAGGCAGGGGTAATTGATAATTCACGAAAGAATTTAAACCCCGGTAAAATAGTTGGTACTACAATGATGGGTACGGATCGGCTCTATCGATTTGTGGACAAAAATCCTGACGTAGAGGCTTATCCTAGTTCTTACACCCACAGTGCTGCAATCCTGGCTCAACTCAATCATTTCTATTCCATCAGCGGAGCCCTGCAGGTCGACCTCTCTGGGCAAGTTAATGCTGAGACGTTGAATGGAGTCCAAGTGAGCGGGATTGGTGGCCAATCGGATTTTATTCAAGGGGCTCGACTTTCCAGAGGAGGGAGATCAATTATCGCTTTACCCTCCACTACTCCAGACGAAAAGAATTCCCGGATCGTTGCGCGTCTCGAGGGGAATGCAGCCGTGAGTTCCCCGAGACACGATGTCGATTATGTGGTGACAGAGTACGGGATAGCTTCTCTTCAAGGTAAAAGCCTGCGAGAGCGTGCTCGGGCACTGATAGAGATCTCCCATCCCTCTTTCAGAAAGATCCTTGAGGATGAATCTTTGAAAATTTTTTCTAAATAAGAAACAAAACTTCTGACTTCAGATACAAAGAGCTTTGAACGAAAGATGTTTTGTATGAAGAAGGCCAAGATTGCCTCTATCACGCTGAACCCGCCCAATAAGCTTAATTTTATTAAGATTGCACCTGAAAACCGTGTCCTGTGCCTGCCTGCCGGTAGGCAGGGATGGGGATGAAAGGTGCATCTGCCAAAGGCAGATAAAATGCGGTATATGAAACTGCATTGTAATCCGAAGGACTGCAAATGCAGTTTACGACACAAATTATCATTTGGTATAGGTACCGAAATATCAGAACTTTGAGAAAGTATCGATATAAATTCAAAATCTTGATTGTTGAGAATCTAAATTCATCATGGATCAATCAGGAACCCCTAAACAAAGATTTTTCTACGGCTGGATTATTGCAGGGATCGCCTTATTAAATCTGGCCATAGCCTATGGGGCTCAATACTCGTTTGGGACCTTTTTCCCCTACCTGATAAAAGAATTTAATTGGGATCGTTCAAGCTTGGCTGGCGCTTTCTCCCTATATGCCTTCATGTATACCCTCTTAGCGGCGATTGTGGGGCGTTTGACCGATCGCTTTGGTCCACGAATTGTTCTGATCGTTGGCAGTGCCTGTCTGGGAACGGGAATCGGATTAATCAGCCAAGTTAAAGCATTATGGCATCTTTACGCTTTCTTTGGCCTTTTGGCTTCCTGGGGAATGAGTGCCACTTATATCACGTCGAACACTACAATTGTGAAATGGTTTATTGAGAAAAGAGGACTTGCTTTGGGGATTGCCCAATCCGGGCTGGGGGTAGGAGCCATTATTATTCCCCAACTTTCAGGAATTCTCATACACGCTTTCGGCTGGCGCCAGGCTTTATTAATCTTGGGTGGATTTGTTTTCATCGCCTTATTCATGGGGGCTTTTTTTCTAATTGGAGACCCCGAGAAAACAGGCAGCCAGCCTTACGGTCGGCACAATAAAATATGGAGCGAATCTTTGGTTAACATTCAAGGCGGAATCTATAAAGAAGTGAATTGGTCTGTAGGCAAAGCGATTAGAACTGAATCATTCTGGGTTCTAACGTTTATCTTTTTTTCACGTGGCTTTTCGTTTTCCTTCCTCCTGTCCACTTAGTGATCTTCAGTATGGACATTGGTCTCTCGAGAGAGTCGGCTTTAGGGGCGTTGAGTTTTCTTGGAGGGGCCTCCGCACTCGGTCGCGTGTTTATGGGCCTCCTCTCCGACCGTATTGGAAAAAGGCAGGCCCTGGCCATAAACTTTGGCTTGCAGGTTTTTTCTTGGCTTTGGGTTATGGGCACGACCACGAGCTCCAGGTTGTTCCTTTTCGCCGCAACCTTCGGTTTTTCGTACGGGGGGATTAGTTCAATCTTCCCGGCTGTCATCGGGGATTATTTCGGCCGGATTAAGGCTGGTTCGATCATTGGTACTATTTTCACAATTGCAGGAATAGCTTCAGCTATTGGGCCCCTCGTCGCAGGTTACATTTACGATATAACCCATAGCTATCAACTAGCCTTCCGGCTCGGGGCTATCGCTAATCTCCTTTCTCTGGTCCTAGTATTTTTCTCCAAACCCCCGAAATAAAGTCCGAACTTCTTTTCAACTCATGCCCGAACCTTTCAGTTCCAAACGAAAGGTTGGTAAAATAAATATTACCTTTTCTTAGAAAAAGAAGATTGGAATTTCTGTCAATTCAACATTTTCGGACAACCTCAAACTCATGGCTAATTCTTTTCACGCTTAATTAATTGTTCTCTGCGTTTAATAAAAATTATAAAAGACATTCTGCTCAGGGACAAAGCCATAGTTCACAGATATCCTTTCAATTATTCTCCTTTCTGTCTCAGGGGTCAGGGTTCCGATTCATTTTTTTCTTGACAAGAAGGTTAACTTTCTGTTCAATTAGTTAACTTATCTGCATGCTATCTGGATTAATGGAGGAGCGGGACTGCCCAGGTCTTCCAATCGGGGCATTTCAGACCATTAGCCGGGAAATTGAGTCTGTGCTAAATCCAGTTGAAATTAAGGGAGTGGTCCCTAAAATGGTGATGATCTCTTGATGCGGCACCAAAGAGAGAGAAATATAAAATTGTTCTCAGGTGATGTCGCAGCTTTTAACAGGCATATGTAAAAGAAGTTTTAACATTAGAAGCGAAATAATTGAGGCTTGGGAGACAAATGAGGATGCGTCTTGTGATCATTGGGAACAGTGCAGCTGGCCTCGCTGCATTGGAGGCATTCAGAAAGAGGGATGGAGATTCACAGATATTAGTGATTGATCAGGAATCAGTTTTAGCATACTCCCGTATGGTCACACCCTACTTTATTATGGGGAAGATTAAGGAGGAAGAAGGTTTATTCTTGAGGAGTGGCGATTTTTATAGAAAATTGGGGATAAAAACACTTCTAAGTAAAAAGGTCGAATCGATTGATATCCGATCGAGATTGGTCGTTCTCAATAAAGGGAAAAAAGAAGCCTTTGACTATCTCTTAATTGCAACGGGAAGTTCTCCTACTCAACCTAGAATTGAAGGAGCCGGTCCCGAAAATATTCTTGTTCTGAGAAATCTGTCTGATGCTCGCCGGCTGAAAGAGAAGAAGTTGAAAGCTAGGAAAGTCCTTTTTTTAGGGGGAGGGTTGGTATCCCTTCAAACCCTGCAGGCCTTATATAGGCCAGAAGGCGAATATACCCTCGTAGTTAAATCAGATCGAATCCTATCACAAATACTCGATCGTGAGGCGTCAGAGATCGTTGAAAGACAGCTGCCGAAGGTGGGCGTCAGGATCATTAAAGGAAGGGATGTCGTTAGATTGAAGGAAACAAATGATTCAAAGGTAGCCGTCCTGGATGATGGAGAAGAAATAGAAACTGAATTTATCTTTGCCGGAAAAGGAGTGACACCCAATATCTCTTTTCTCGAAGGCGGCGGTATTAAAACCCAAAATGGAATTCTGGTCGACAAGTATCTCGAAACGAATGTTGAGGGAATCTATTCAGCAGGTGATGCTGCCCAAACCCCTGATTTCTTCACTGACGAGAAGGTCAACTACGGACTGTGGCCATCAGCGGTGGAACAAGGAGAGATCGCTGGGAGGAATATCGCTGGTCTGAAAGAAGTCTATTGCGGAAATTTGAGAATGAATGTCACCACAATTTTCTCGTTGCCAATTGCCTCAATTGGTGATTTTGAATCGAAGAGAGTAGTCGAAACCTTAATTAAGAAGGATGAGAGGAGAAACGTTTATCGCAAAATCTGTCTTAATGAGAAGGGAATCATCATCGGAGCTTTACTGATAAATGAGTTGGGTGACTTTGGAATCATCCATGGGCTCATCCGTGCGAGGAGGGATGCTGAGATTCTGAAGTGCAATTCGATTTGGAAATCCACCATGAGCTACGGATTTATTTATAAAGATATTTTTCAAGGAAGGGTATAAGTTTTAGGTTCGAATTCTGACATTAAAATTTAGAATGGTCAGTATTTCGATAAGATAGCAATACATGACATAACAAAGTCTTCTACCAAAAATCAGGCTATGCACTTTTCAACTTTAAATTCAAGTAAACCTATGCACTTTTGAACTTTAGACGACAGAGCCAATTCATGAGTGGTTCCGCCCTAAATCTTTTTCACCTGGCCCGCCTGCTCCCTGAAAGGGGGCTCTCTGTGGTTCTCTGTCACGGAAAAAGAGATGCTTACGTGGATAGGAGGACATAATGGCAAAAGTGAAGGTATATGTTATGGACGGAGGTGTAACTGCTGATATGACTGGTGAACTTTGGGGCAGGCCGGGAACTGTTGAGATAGGAGTTCCCTCTATCTATATTGAGCATCCCAAAGCGAAAATTCTGCTCGATACAGGAATGGACACGAAGAAGTGGCATGATGAGGAACTCGACTGGAAGTTGAATCAGAACGTCGGGTAACTGCTGACAATCCAGGATGATCTGCTATTGTCAGCTTAAGTTTTGTTCGCGATACTTGAATGTTAAATTTCTCTTGCAACGCGGGCGCCTTCATAAATAGCCTCAAGAGCCTTTCGAGGTTCCACACAATCCCCTATCATGTAGAATCCCTCCAATTCTGGAATAATCTCCTTTAACTCCTCCATTGAAGTTCTATCTGGTTTCGAACCCACCGATATGACAACGGCATCACCCCTAAATTCTTCTTGCTGACCGAAATGATCGGCACGGACTCCTTTGTTATAGATCTCTTGAACCTTTCGATCCACGAAAATCTGGATGTTCTCCTCTGATAATTTTTTCATAAGGAACATTTTGTTTCTTGGGGGCACATCGATTCCCACCTCACTCAACATCTCTAAAACCATGACCTCCTTTCCTGCTTCGGCTAAAAAATCTGCCGTCTCCAAACCCACTTGTCCGCCACCAATCACAACAACCCTTTTGCCTAAAACTTTCTTTCCTTCCAAAACCTCTATGGCCAAAAGAACATTCTCTCTTTCGATCCCGGAAATGTCAGGAAATCTCGGGGTGGATCCCGTGGCCATGACAATGATGTCAGGCTTGATTTCTTGCACGAAATCTTTGGTGACGTATTTGCCAAGATAGATTTTAATTCCTAATTTCTTGACTTGCTTGGAGAAATAATCAACCAATTTGGCTATTCCATCCTTCTTGGGTGGCTTTAAAGCGTGATTTAATTGTCCACCTAGGTGTTCTTGTTTCTCAGCCAATACCACATCGTGTCCCCTCTGTTTAGCAATGATCGCGGCCTCCAGACCAGCAGGTCCACCACCTACGATGAGGACTTTTTTGGGCATCTTTGTCCACACAATTTGGAATCCTCTCTCTCTTCCCACCGCTGGGTTCACAAGACAGGTGATATCTAACCAGTTCGAGATCCGCGTAATGCAACCTTGATTACAGTAAATACAAGGAATAATGTCCTCTGCTTTCCCCTCCCTTGCCTTTTTGGGTAAATAAGGATCAGCAATCAACGCCCGCCCCATCGCTACTAAATCGCACTTCCCTCCGCTCAAAGCCTGCTCAGCAAATTCGGAACTGCTTATTTTGCCAACCCCAATGACCGGAACGTCCACTTCTTTCTTGATTCCTTCTGCAAGGTGTAGGAAGAACCCATCTGGAAAGGACATTGGAAGAGTGGGGATCATGTTATCAGAGATACCTACTGATACATGAAGACAGTCCGCACCCGATTTGATTAATAGTTTGGCAGTTACCCTTGCATCTTCGAGAGTAATACCCCCCTTCACATAATCGTCCCCCGTCATTCGGCAGATGATCGGGTAATCTTTTCCCACTTTCTCTTTCACACATTCAATGATTTCACAGGCAAACCTAGCACGGTTCTCAATGCTGCCCCCATATCTGTCTGTTCGCTGATTAAACCTTGGGGAAATAAATTGATCGATTAAATAAGAATGGGAACCATGCAATTCGATCGCGTCAAAACCAGCCTCCTTAGCCCTCCTGGCAGCCTCACCAAAGGCTAACACCAGATCATGAATTTCCTTTATTGTTAAAGCCCGAGGAGGAGGCCCCATCCCAACAGGATAGGGAGGGAAATCGGAAGGACCCACTGGCTGAACCTGAGTAATCTTTGCAGATGCCTTTATTCCGCCATGGTGAAGCTGAATAGCAGCCTTGGCCCCATGCTTCTTGATTACTTCAACGAGCTTTTGTAGCCCGGGAACAAATCTATCCATATCTATCATGTTTTGCATGGGAAATGGTCTTCCTCTTTGCTCAACACCGGTAAACTCGACGATAATCAAACCAACGTCGCCTTTCGCCCTTTCCTCATAATAACTAATCATCCTTTCTGTAACTTGCCCGTCTTCAGATGCAAATCCTGTGTACATCGCCGGCATAACAATTCTATTCTTCACTTCTAATTTCCCAATTTTTATTGGTGTAAATAATTTCATCGCTCACTCCTATCAGTTGCTTTTAAATTAAGGTAAACGCTCTTGAGATTTGGGTAATCTTCTGACCTTGCAAGAACGGCCGGTTCGCCTCAGGATCGATAAGTGACTTACGGTGGCGTCCAGGGACTTGGTGCCTTGCAATTCATATCCGTTGCCACATCAATAACGGCCGGTAAATCAGCCTCTAGAGCCTTATCCAGGGCTGCAGAGATTTCTCCAGGATTTTCTACTCGAATTCCCAAGCATCCCATTGCCTGGGCTATCTTGGCAAAATCGATGTTCAAAAACATGCACATTTCTTCCTTCTTGCCCGTTCTGTTTCCGTAAGCACGATTTATACCATCCAAACACTGGCCCAAACAGTTGTTATTGTTCACTACTGTTACGGTTCTTATCCCACACCGACGGGCCGTCTCAAGCTCACTTAGGTGGTACCAGAATCCTCCATCCCCAGTAAAACACACCACGGGCCTATCCGGTGCCGCGCATTTTGCTCCCAAAGACGCAGGAAATCCCCAACCGAGGGTACCGGCGCACCGAATATAGGTTTGTCCAGGATGAGTTAGGTAAACCATGGTTCCCGTCCAGATTGCAGAGTAGCCTGTGTCTGAAACCAGGATGCCATTTGATGGAAGAACTTCCGTAAGTTCTTTGCAAAGCCTTTCCGGGCGTATGGGTGTGGCATCAGAGTTTCGGAATTGTTCCAGCTCATCCTGCCAGTCCTTTACCAATTGTTGTGCTCGTTGAGCCCATCGACTCTTATTCGTTTTAGGGTGAGTGGGGAGGCATTCGATTAGCCTATGAACGGTAATCTTGGCATCTCCCATCAATCCTACAATGTTTGGATAGCTTCTGCCCAATTCTGACGGATCGATATCGATTTGAATCACTGGTGTGCCCTGCCGCGGCACCGTCCACCCGTTCGTCACCTGGTCCCCTGTGTGGCTCCCGATGAATAGTACCATGTCCGCTTCCGAAACGACCCGATTTGCGCACCAGCGCGAATAGGAACCTACCACACCTACACTAAGAGAGTGGTTCTCCAGAATAGTCCCTTTCCCATTGAGGGAGGTGGCAATGGGTATCGATAACCTCTCAGCAAGTTCTACAATATCTGGCCCTGCCGAAGACGCTATCGCCCCTCCACCGGCGACAATTACAGGTCGTTCGGCACCCAGTAGAGCTCGGATCGCCTCTCGCACAAGTTCTGCTTCGGGTTCTGGCCGGCTTGAAGGGCAATGAGTAAAAGGCTTCTCAATCAGCACCTCCAACTCTGCTTCCGCTTCTGCAATAACTTCGCCTGTAAACCCAGTCACATCAAGGTGCACCGGACCGGGAGCACCTGAAGTCGCCTCTCGGAAGGCTTGACGCAGAATATAGGGAAGTTGGTCTAATGTTTCCACAATCACATTATATTTGGTAACTGGCTCAAACAGTGGTCCGTGCAGAATTTCCTGATAGGCATGTCTGTACTGCGCGGTTGGAGGTTTCCTTCCGGTTATCGCAATCACGGGTGAAAGGCCAAGGTATGGATCTTGAAGCCCAGATGCCAAGTTGGCAGCTCCTACAGATTGGGCCATACATATTCCAGGTCTTCGACTTATTCTGGCATATCCGTCTGCCATATAGGCCGCAGCCTTTTCTGAGTGAGTCAACACCCGATGAATTCCCAACTCTTCCATCTCTACAAGAGCTTGTCTCAGAATAGCTTCAACAAAAAAGACGTGTGTCACGCCGTAACCCTTAAGAGTTTCGGCGACGAACCTTCCACCGGTCATCTTGGTGGTATGACTTATATTTTTCTGACCGTTTTTCTTAGAAACCTCTGTCTTATCTAAATCTCTTTTTTTCATCTAAAACTCCCCTCTCTTCTAAGATTAGCAACCTTTATACGAAAGCCTTTCAATAAAACTCATAAATCTCACTCATCGAGTTATCGCTAATCGCAATCTTTGGATCAAGCTCTATAAACCTTCACTTATTCCTTTGAATGATCTCAATCACGTCATTCTCGGGAGCCCTAACAAAAGCTACTCTTACTCCTTCCCGGACCTCCCTAGGCCCCCATACAAATTCTGCGCCTTTTGCTCTCAACTCTCGGACCACCTCATCAAGGTCTTCTACACGAAGGCCAATATGACCGATTCCGTAACGAGTATAAATATTTTCTGTTGGGTTCTTTTGGGATTCAAGGACTTCTTCATCTCCTGCCGCACTTATAATAATGACGGTCTCATCAATTTCCATCATAGCCGTTGGAATATTGCGGACTTTTCCCTCATATCGAGTCTTGGCATTAAACATCTCCTCATAAAACCTTTTTACTGCTTTGATATCATGGCATTTGATATGAACATGGTCAAACTTGAATTCCGTTTTAGAACCTTTCTCCATGGTTGCCTCCTTTGAACGCTTAGTAAGTATTAAACCCTATTACTCACCTTTTCTCCTCTTTCTAAGGGCTATATTCAGTTTTTGAGGACTTTCAAGTTACTTTCCTTTGGTTCCCTGCCAGCGCACTATTTCTCAATGACTTCCTGGCTATCCTCTCCAAAACCAATATTTGATTTTGAACGTCTTTTAAACCTTTCTCGTAGTTGAAATGGGAAAACACATCAAAGAATGTGACGGAAGATCAAAAGGAAATTTTCTTTTTCTACATCGAAGATACATTCTTTCGAGGAAAAAGCGATAGCCTTTTATTCGATCCGTTCTTGGCCGAACCTTGTATACTACCCATGTCTTCCAACCTCGACACTTTTCCAACCATAAGCAAGTTTTTTCTAAAGGGATAAATTTCGATGTCTTACCTCTTCATTTTCACTCAATTCGGCAACCAATTTTGAGATCTCAAATCCAATGATATCAACTATTTTTTGCCGACACTCTTGAACTTGTGGATATTGGCTCAATGCCTGCCGGATCTTTACCATTCTTTCAACTTGCCACGTTGAATTTGAATTGTTACATGCAGATATACCATTTTCGCCCTCTTCTTGCTAGTAAACACCTCCGGTCACATGTAAAACCTCTCCTGTAATATAACTAGCCTCTGAAGAAGCCAAAAAAACAACAGCATGAGCAACATCTTCAGAAACACCAAGCCTGCGCAGTGGGACCTTTTGGATTCGATCTTCTATGAAGTCACCGGATACACTTCTAAGCATTTCCGTATCAATCTGTGCAGGAGCCAACGCATTAACCGTAATCCCATATGGACCCAGCTCCATAGCCATACATCGTGTCAAACCCAAGATGCCAGCCTTCGAAGCCGCATAGTGAGCCATCTGCGGAGTTCCCAAATAGGCTCGAGAAGAAATGTTTATGATTCTACCTCCTCGCTGTCTAATCATATGCTGTGCTGCATATTGTGCACAGTTAAACACACCTTTAAGGTTGACTCTCATCGTATCATCCCAGTCTTTCTCTTTAATCTCTAAAAAAGGAATAGCCTTCATAATGCCGGCGTTATTGACGAGTACATCAATTCGCCCAAAACCTGTAATCGCAGACTCAATTAATTTCTGGGCTTCCGACCGTATAGAGATGTCCCCCTCGACGCTGATAACTCTGGCTCCTTTAGATTCGAGAGCAATTTGTGCCTCTCGAAGGTTCGAAGAGTTAATGTCGTTGATTACAACCCAGGCTCCTTGATCTGCACAGCAATCGGCAATAGACCTTCCAATTCCCCGTCCGCTGCCTGTTATCACAATGCTGAGATCCTTAAGTCTCATAATAAATCCTCCCTTATAGCTGATGTGGAAAAGTTAGACCGGGGGCAGTAGCTATCGACAGAATGTTATACCCTTTTCCGAATCAAACGTGGATTTAACATTTCATCGTTCTTATCGTGATTGAACCATCCTCATGTCTCAGTGATTTCGTCGATTGGCCAGGTAGTCAATAATTCATATCCATCCTTTTTAACAACCACTGTTTCTTCTACACGAACACCCTGTTTTGGATTATCATTGGAAGATAACCAAGTTTCCAAAGCGATCACCATATTCTCTTCAAGCTTAGCAGGATGTTCCAATGAAAAAAGAGGAGTAATGATCGGTCCTTCTTGAATTCCAAGGCCTATGCCATGACCGACAGCAATTTCTGGGCCCTCAAACCAGCTCTTTAATCCCCAATACTCGGGGCCAGGCCATTCTTTACAAACCTCTGCTGTCGTTGCTCCAGCCCTTACTTTGGCTATTGCTTTACGTAATAAAGCAAGGTTTTTCGTATACAGGTCTTTTTGACTTCGCGTCGCCTTGCCACATACGAAACTTCTATAGTAGCACACATGGTATCCCCTCCACTCTACCAAAGCTGGATCGATAAAAATTAGATCACCCGATTTCACCGGTCTATTACTGAAGCCCCCCATATTGGGGCTTGTATTCTCTCCTGAACATAAAACGAGCTCTGGAGGCGTATCACATCCCATCCTCAGAGCAGCGTCGGCTCCTATGGCTTGCAACTCCGATTCTCGTATCCCAGGCTTTATGGCTTTTTGAATGGCAGAAAAAAGTTGGTCACAAATAGAAGAAGCTATTCTCTGACATGCAATTTCATCCACTGTTTTTATTTTTCTGGCATCCATTAAGATACCACCGCCATCTATTGGTGTGATATTTGCCTTTTTAAAAATCTCCGGAAGCCCTAAAGTGACAATGGGTATGTCAATCGCTAATGGTTCGTTAGCGACATCATGCTCGATCAATCTTTTCTTAAGATCATCCATGAACTCTTGAGGATATATACCCGCTCCTAAGTATTGACCCAGCCTCCAGCCGTGATAAACCTTACCTTTAAGCCAAGGCGCAAGTTCATCTCTTATCCTCCAATAACGGTTTCCCCATTCAAATAAAAGGGGATCTCCTGTCCTAGGAAAAAGGACATTACGGGCAGTCGGCACCAATCTGACCATTCCACCAGAGACATCCGTCAAATACTGGATATTATCTGGATGGAAACACAAAACAGCCCCTATACCATCCCTTTTCATTCGATCCCGTACTTTTTCCACTCTTTCCTTTCTCATCCGATTCAGGTCAATGGTATCTTCTATCCGGAATTGCGCCATTTGATTTCTCCTTTCTCCTTACTTTAACTCGTCAATACCTCATCTGAATTTGAGTACTCAAGGTTTCCCGAATATTCAGTTTTTAAATCCCCCTTCAAAGCAAATTATTAGAGTTAACTACATAAACCATAAGTTGACTTTTTTGTCAAGCAAAAAATTGTGGTCCTCTTGGTTTATTGAATTTTGAAAATTTTCATATGTACGGCTCTTGAATATCCCTCCTTTCAGGACAAAAAGAGAGGCCACGACCAAGAAGAGTGCCTCGGCTAAAGAGTATTGACAGATGAGATTCCCAGTATCTCTGAAGTTATTAGATTTCCTCATGGCCTCAAATCTGTCTCGATGATAACCAATCTCGAAAATTTTCGGGTCTATGGATACGAGCACTCCAAAACCCCTCTGCCAACCTCTGACGAAAAATTGAAAGGGTTCGAAAAAATTCAAATGCAGCAAGGATGAATAGATCGCGCGAAGTGTTTTTGAGAGGAACTGACGTATGCGTCAAAACAGGAATAAATTTGAGAGTGAATTTCAATTTTTTCTTGACAAGGGAGTTAACTTATGGTTTAAAGAGTTTACTATTATGGATGACCTAAGGATTGGGGTAAGGATTCGGCAGTTGCGTCATAAAAATGGGCTCACGCTTCGACGGGTTGCTGAGAAGACGGGCTTTACGAAGAGTTACCTTTCGATGTTGGAGCTAGGAAGGAAATCTCCTGCTATTGCGACGTTGAGCAAAATTGGTCGTGCCCTAAATGTAGATATTGCGGCTTTCTTTAACCAGAGGGGATCGGAAGACAAAATTGTGGTAACTCCGAAAGGTAAAGGAGAGATAGTTGTTCGGGATAGGACCATTTTTGGATATAGATATGAGGCAATTGCTCCCACGAAAAGGATGAAGAAAATGGAGCCTTTCGTCGTCAGTATCAATAAAACCGGCAACGTAACGGATGTTACTCATGAGGGAGAGGAATTAATGTATGTTCTGGAAGGAAAGATCAACTTTTACTACGGAGGTAAGAAGTTTTCTTTAGGGAGAGGGGACTGCGTTTATTTAGATTCCGGCGTTCCACACAGAAGCGAAAATATTGGGAAAAAGCCAGCAAAGACATTAACGGTGATCTATACCCCACTATGGAAAGAAGGGGTGTAAGAGGCGCACGAAAATAGAAGTGTTAACTTTACGCAGGGCGAATATGATTTAGTGATCAAGAAAAGGAGGTCTTTTTGAGTATGGGTAAGGTTGTAATTTTTGATTCTGGTAAATGTAGAGGATGCTTAAGTTGTATGGTGGCATGTGCCACCATAAATGAAGGGATAGGCGATCTCAACATGTCCCGAGTGAGGGTTGCCCCTTTTTGGTACGAAGGATTCTTTGTTCCGTTAGTTTGTCAGCAATGCGAAAAGCCTAGTTGTGTTTCAGTTTGTCCCATAAATGCTCTAACCAAAAATGCTGAAACTGGGGTGGTTGAATTAGACAAGAATAAGTGTATAGGCTGCAAGCTATGTCTCGGCGTATGTCCTTTTGGGAACATAACTTTTGTAGACGGCACTGCTGCGAAATGTAATACCTGCGAAGGAGACCCCACCTGTGTAAAGGTCTGTCAGTGGGAGGCCTTGACTTACGGTGAGGCTGATGAAATAGGAGCCGGTAAGAGGGCTCTCGTGGCTGTGAAAGTCTCTGAATCTCACAAAAGGGCAGATGAATTGTGATTTCTATTCCTTGACGGAGATAATCTATTTGCAAGACGGTGAGGCCTAACGATATTCCTGAGAATGATTAAAGGAGGTTTAGAGAATAATGGTCAAGGGTGGATATGCGGGGAAGATCTTAAGGGTTGATTTAACGAAGCAAACGGTTGAAGACGAGAGTCTACCCGAAGAAAGTATTCTGCGAAAATTCGTTGGCGGGGTAGGACTGGCTGCGAAATACTTATACGATGAGGTCCCTCCCAATGTTCAGCCTTTGGATCCCGAGAATCGTTTAATATTTATGGCGGGTCCTTTGTCGGGAACCGTGTGGCCATCCTCCAGTCGGTACGTCTTAATGACTACCCACGCGGATATTCCAAAGTCCTGTGGCACTGCTTGGGGAGGGGGTTTTTGGGCTGCGAAGTTAAAATGGTCGGGCTACGACGGGATTATTGTACAGGGTATGGCGAGCAAACCGATATATCTTTCAATCCATGATGGTAAACCTGAACTTCGTGGTGCAAGTCACCTTTGGGGGAAAGATACTCACGAAACAGAGGAGATCCTACGTAGAGAGTTGAGCGATCCTTCAGCAAGTGTGGCTGCGATTGGGCCTGCGGGAGAAAATCTCCTTCCCGGAGCCTGTGTGGCGAATGATACGAATCACATTGCGGCCAAGGCGGGTGGCGGCACAGTGATGGGGTCCAAGAGATTGAAGTGTATAGCAATTTCTGGAAGAATGGGTGGGGTGCCGGTAGCCGATGGGAAGATGCTCACAGAGCTTGCCATTGAATACCGAAAGAGCATCCTTCCTGGTACGGCGTTACAAAATTTACTTCGAGACGCAGGAATTTCCAGGGCCTATACAAAGGTAGCAGACGGATGGAAGGCGGCAGTTAAAAATTTTAGTGACGAATTGTTTCAGAGACCGTGGGCTGAGGCGATCGTTGACACGGTAAAACATTCAAAGCATACCCCTCGTCCATGCTTCAATTGTCCAATTTCATGTCCTTTTGATATTACAATTGGGAAAGGTCCCTATAAAGGGTACAAGGGAACAATCGGGGGTGGGGCCGAGAACATGGAGGGCCTTGGGGGCATGATCGGCGTAAAAGACGGTGGGACGAACTTATATTTAGTGGATTTGCTGGATCGACTTGGATTTGAATCGGGTCAAATAGGACAATCCATGGCAATACTTTTCGAATGTTATGAGAAAAAAATGATAAACAAGGAATTTACAGGAGGCCTCGAGTTAAACTGGGGAAATGCTGAGGCTGCCTTAGTGCTTTTGGAAAAGACCCTAAAGAGAGAAGGGATAGGTAAGCTGTTGGCTGAGGGGCCCAAGGCGGTGGCTAAGGCAATTGGGGGAGAGGCAGAGAAATTTATGGGTGGCTATAAAGGGGTGGCCATGGCCCATGACTATCGATCGTCATGGGAATTATTATTGGGCAAGGCTGTATCCAGCGGAGGTCCTGTTATTGAGGGCTTGGGGGTGGATGGTTGGGGGAGTGAACCGGATATTGGCTATCTCGAGAAGCCTGCTCCCTTTGATAAAGAAAGAGCTCCGAGAGTGGTTTCCATTACCCAGAAGAAAAACAGGTGGGAGAACTGTTTAGGAGTCTGTATTTTTTCTACATGGGGTATTGAAGGATCTTTAAACCGTTACACTCCACTTGCGTTGTCGTATGCAGTGGGTTGGGATCCCTTCACGAAAGAGGAAGCTTTGCTGATAGGTGAGAGAGTGGTCAACGTGATGCGGCTTTTTAATTTGAGGCGAGGGCTTACTGTGAACGACGATCTGGACATTGGGCCAAGATTTTTGGAGGGGTTTAAACACGGGCCGTTGGCTGGTCATCCGGCTGGGCCTCATATCAAGGAGATGATTCACAGCTATTATCAATATATGGGCTGGGAACCAGAGACGGGTATACCTACGGAAGACACTCTGCAGAGAGTGGGTCTCTTTGAATTGATTCAGGATCTTCGAAAGTTAAAAAGAAAAGTGAAAGCCCGATAAAGAAAATTGCTAAAAAGAGCTTGACATCATGATGAGTTTTTGCTACAGCTAATAAACATTTTTTTTAACTGCCTGGTAAAAGTGCTCTCAAACCGAAGAGTTTACCAGGTGAATTTTAAGTTTCTAGAAGTTACTTGAGATTAGAAGGTAGAGTAGATTAGAAGTTGTGGTAACGTTGTAAATCTAAGCTGAAAAGGAGGACAAAATGAAAAAGTGGTTATCAGTAACAATCATAGTGTGGATGGTGACTGTGCTGGCAACGGTAAGTGTGGGTGCCCAGGCTTCCAAGAAGGCAGAACCAATCAAAGTGGGTGTGATTCAGGGTTTGACCGCAGCCCATGCCTTCTATGGCGTACCAATGCTAAAAGGCCACAATGTTGCAAGGGATGAAATCAATGCAGCCGGGGGGGTTTTAGGCAGACAGATAGAATATGTCGTACGGGACCATAAGGGAACATCGGCTGAGGCCACTCGAGTCGCAAAGGAGTTGATACTCAACGAGAAGGTGAATTTTCTTTTAGGCACTGTTAATAGCCCTTGCGGATTTGCTATTTCCCAGGTGGCCAAAGAGTATAAGGTGTTGTATATGGACGGCGCTATAATGTCGGCTCAACATACTATAGAATCAGGGCACCGTTATTTGTTTGCGCTCGCCAACAATGACATATATGACGGCGGAGTTATGGCACTTTTAGAAAGTAAAAATCAATTCAAGAATTACTGGTCCATCGGTTGGGATTACGCTTACGCCCACAATGTAAATAATTCATTTGTGAAAAAGTTGAAAGAAGTTAAACCTGATGCAAAGATCGTTGGTGAAACCTGGTTAAAACCGGGCGAGACAGAATTAGGTCCTGTCGTTACCTCGATTCTCGCCAGTAACGCGGATGCGATTTTTAGTGTATTACAAGGTGTCTCGTTGGGATCATTCTTTAAGCATGGGAAACCATATGGCTTATTTGAAAAAGTCCACATTGTGTGCAGTGCTACAATGGGCATGCAGGATATCATGCAGTCGATGGGCAAAGACGTCCCGGATGGAGTTCTGTTCAGTGGCTTTTATTGGCAAGGTTATCCTGATACGCCAATCAATAGGGAATTTGTTAAACGCTTTCTGAACAGAACAGGTGATCCCTTCGTTCCAGGCATAGCCCACCACGGTTACGTCGCTGCTATGGTGCTATTCGATGCTATAAAGAAGGCACGAACCACTGATACTGAAAAGGTGATAGATGTCCTGGAGAATATGACTTTTGATGCACCGGTAGCCCCAGGGATTAAGTTCAGGAAGTTGGATCACAATTCTACAATCGGGGGGATCTTCGGGGTAAGTAAGTACGATCCTGATCTGGGTTATAGTGTGCTCACCAACATACAATATGTTCCAAAGGGAGAAGGTCTTGTCGCTTCTGAACAAGAAGTTAAAGAAAGACGAGCAAAGGTAGGCAATACATGGATGGGCGGCAAATGAAACAGAAGAAGTTCTTTCTGAGATTTGCCGCGGACACCATTTTCAATTAGAGCCAACTGCCGAGAAGCAGGCCAGGAAAACTCGGAGGCTATTTCGACTGAAGAAAAATAACAAAGAACGGGTCGAAGTCGGTCTACAAGATGCCGATGGAGGAACGAAGTTAAAATTTCTATTATTCCAAAGAAATAGACCATTGCCTAAAAAGCCAGGATGAGCTCAATGGTTACTAACTGCAACCGTTAAGGGACAGAAATGAGATTCTCTACCATAATAATAACACAGCTTTTAGCCGGATTTAGCAGAGCGAGTGTTTTATTCCTTTTATCTTCAGGGCTGAGTCTGATATTCGGTGTAAATAAAGTAATAAACTTTACGCATGGCTCCCTCTATGTGTTGGCGATGTATTTATCGTTCACCTTGGCGACCAAACTGACGGCTTTAGTATTTGGCTTTTGGCTTAACTTGGTCTTAGCACCAATATGTGTAGCAGCCATGGCGACGCTATTAGAGGTAATTTTTTTCCGTCGCGTTTACGATAAAGAGCACCTGATGCAACTGGTTCTGGCAATGGGACTGGTCTATGTTTTGGGTGACGTAACGAAGTTCATTTGGGGGCCGCTTCCAAAGACAATAGGTATGCCTGATGGGTTCACTGGCAGTTTTAGAGCTGCTGGTATCATCGTACCAAGTTACTACCTACTCGTCATTGCTGTAGGGGTGGCAACTGCTTTGTGTCTATGGGCAATTATACAGAAAACAACTTTTGGAAGGCGAATACGCGCCAGTGCTGCTGATCCTAATATGGCAAAGGCTCTGGGTGTTAATGTGTCAGCGATAAAGACAGCTATTTTTGCTTTAGGTAGCTTCATGGCCGGGTTTGCGGGCGCGCTGAATTTGCCGCTGAGTTCTGCCTCACTCGGTGCGGATGCGGAGGCGACGGTTCTTGCTTTTATCATCGTCATCATCGGTGGAGCAGGCAGTATCATGGGAACTTTTGTGGCGGCATTGATTGTAGGAATTGTGGAATCGTTTGGCATCTTGATTGTCCCGCGTTTTACCATTGTGGTGATCTATCTCGTAATGGTGGTCGTCCTTCTCGTGCGACCGTATGGTATTTTTGGAAAGGCTACATAAATAGCATTCTCATTTTATTCTTCAAAGAAGAAATATGATGCAGATAACTCAAGGCATTCAAAACAAAAAGTGGGTCTTCAAGGCCACTATATTGACTCTTTTGTTAGTAGCATTACCATTTTTCATGCCCGAGTTCTGGATCTATATGCTTACTGACATAATGGCTTATTGTATTTTTGCCCTGGGATACAACATCGTTTTAGGCTATGGAGGGATGATGCCGTTCGGGCATGCTGGTTTTTATGGCGCAGGGGCCTACTTTTTGGCGTTAGCGCTCATTATGGGAAGGATGCCATTTTGGGCTGCCTTGGTTTTAGCCCCACTGTTTTCAAGCTTGCTTGGTGCGATTATTGGCTTTTTTAGCGTTCGCCGGCGCGCCTTCTACTTAGCTATGCTAACGATGGCATTTGGACAATTGATATGGTCTGTTATCCTCAAATGGTATAACTTAACCGGCGGGGAAAATGGAATCACTGGGATACCGTTACCGAATGTCATCTCGACACCCGGGAATTTGTATTTCTTCACTTTAGTAATTATGGTCGGTTGTACTTATGCCATATATAAAATAACAGATTCTCCATTCGGGCGGACACTCCAGGCCATGAGAGAAAATCCGCAGAGAATGGAGTTTACAGGAGTGAATTTAGAAAAGCACAAGCTGATTGCCTTCGTGCTTTCAACTTTCTTTGCCGGGCTCGGAGGGACAATGCACGCGATCGTGACTCGGTGCGTATTCCCTGATCTGGCGGACTGGGCAAAATCAGGCGAGGTCATGATCACCTGCATGCTCGGAGGGATGCACACATTCTTTGGGCCTGTAATCGGGGTGGCATTGCTATTTTTCATGCACACGATTGTGGGGAGATTCACTGCTTACTGGGCCTGGATTTTAGGGGTGATTTTTATCCTGCTTGCCCTTTTTCTCCCTGAGGGAATATTAGGTTTTATACAAAAAAGTCGAATCGTGCATAGGTTTCAACAAAAAAAGGATAGATAAGATGATCCTCGAAGTAAAAGGACTGAACAAATCCTTTGGCGATCTGAAAGTTTTGAACAATGTGAGTTTTACTTTGGAACCCAAGGTCCTCTGTGCCTTGATCGGCCCCAACGGGGCAGGGAAGAGTACCCTGTTCAATGTGATAACAGGACTTTTTAAGGGAAATGGTGGGAAAGTTTTTTTTGATGGGATTGACATAACGAACTTGGAGGCTTACACAATCAGTTCATTGAAATTGTCCCGGACATTCCAAATTGTGTCCATTTTCAATAGACTTAGCTTATTTGATAGTGTCCAGTCAGCGGTAATATCATCTAATAAGAAAACCTTAGACTTTTTCTCAAAAGGGGCGGGAATATTTCGGGAAAAAGTGCTCCAGCTCTTGGACCTTGTTGGGCTTGCAGATAAGGCCTATTGGCTCAGCAGCACAATAGCTCACGGAGAAAAGAAGCGTCTGGAGTTGGCAATAGCACTGGCCAATGAGCCGAAAATGCTTTTGTTAGATGAACCAACGAGTGGAATGGCACCTGATGAAACTGGGGAGATCATGAGTCTGGTCAAAAAGCTGCGTGATGAGATGGGTGTCACGATTTGCTTTGTGGAACATGACATGAGGGCAGTTTTTGGATGGGCGGAGCGGGTTATAGTCCTCCATCAGGGTACAATATTTGTAGATGGGTTACCGATGGAGATAAAGAATAATAAGAAAGTGCAAGAGATTTATCTTGGGAGCGGGGTATGATCCTCACCTTGAAGGATATTCACACCTATTACGGGACAAGCCATATCTTATTTGGGATTTCTCTGGCATTGGATTATGGTGAGACCGTTTGTCTGATTGGCAGAAACGGCGCTGGTAAGACCACTACTTTACGAAGCATCATGGGGCTCACGCCTCCTACTTCCGGCAGCATCAAATTTATGGACGAGGAGATAGGAGGTATGGCTACAATGAAGATTGCCCGCAAGGGGATCGGTTTTGTGCCTGAAGATAGGGGTATATTTGCCGATCTGACTGTGAGAGAAAATCTTCAGGTGCCGATCAGCCCTCAGAATACACAGTGGACTTTGGATGATGCGTATGACCTCTTTCCCGTCCTTCAACAGAAAGCCAAATGTGCCGGGGGAGAACTTAGCGGAGGCGAACAAAAGATGCTTGCTGCCGCGCGGGCTCTAATGCTTAATCCTAAACTCCTGCTACTTGATGAGCTTGCAGAGGGGCTCTCTCCCATAATGCTCTCAGTGATCATAGAAGGAATGCGCAAGTTAAGAGAGCAAAGAATTACAATATTGCTTTCCGAGCAGAACATAAAATTTGCCCTGGCCTTGTCTGAGCGAGCTTACGTATTGGAGAAAGGGGTAATCCGCTATCAAGGGTCTGTCAAAGAACTTAGCAAGGACGAAGAGGTGAGCAGAAAATATCTAACTGTTTAGTCCCTCCTTTGATATCTCAAATCGCTTGGTTTAGCATGACCTAACCAATTCATTGCAATAGATCTCGTAAGGATGAGACGATTAAGGGGTCTTCTATTTGAATAGCAGTGAGTGGGCGACTTTTCATCTGTAAATCGAGAGATACAAAGGTGAGGGTAGAAGATTGGCATAGAGAAAGGAGACTCAAATGATGACGGTTGGCTTGGATCTGTTTTCGCTGAAAGATAAAGTGGCGATAGTGACAGGTGCCGGTAGTGGTATCGGAAAAGGCTTGAGTTTAGGGTTTGCCAATGCTGGTGCGGATGTTGCATTGGTGGACATCAACCCTGAAACGGTTGATACCGTTGCTTCGGAGGTGCGTAAAATGGGACGTCAGGCGCTAACGATAGCTGCAAACGTCACAAAAAGCGAGGCCATAGATAAACTGATTAATCAAATAGTCGACAAATTGGGTAGAATTAACATCGTAGCCAATGTGGCGGGAGGTCTCTCAATTGGGCAAAGAGGGACTGCACTCGAATTGAGCGAGGAGAGTTGGGATTCAGTGGTCACGCTTAATCTGAAATCGGTTTTCCTTTTAAGTGCATCTGCCGCAAGAGTAATGATTAGCAGAAAGATCCAAGGAAGCATGATAAACATTGGCTCAATAGCGGGCCTCACATCGTATCCGGGTGCCTCTCACTATGGGGCCGCGAAAGCCGGGGTTATGCACTTGACCAAAAGCCTTGCCGCTGATTGGGGGCGGTTTGGAATTCGGGTCAATGCCATTGCCCCAGGGGTTGTCGATACCCCTTTATTCCGGGAAGCAGAAACTTTTTTCCATGTGGAACGTGAAAAATTAGCTGAGAAAATTCCTTTGGGACGGCTCGGATTGCCGGAGGACATTGCTGCGGTGGCAATCTTCCTGGCTTCGGACGCCTCAGCTTATGTGACAGGCCAGACGATTGTGGTTAACGGGGGTCTTGAATACTTTGGGTAAATCTCTGGACATCACATTATTTTTGAAATACGAATGTATTATCTCCCATCTCTTTTAAGATCTTGTGAGGGAAAAGGATTTAGTGGATCTGAAGAAAGCAGTCATCACAGTATCAGTTACAGGTTCAATTGGTGATCCAAAGAAATTTCCAATTCCTGTAACACCAAAAGATATTGCAGAAAGTGCCTTGGAGGCCTATCAAGCTGGTGCTGCTGTGGCCCATATTCATGTTCGGGATGTAGAGACAGGAATTCCTTCAATGAAGTTTCATCTTTATGAGGAGGTGGTTCAGCGTATTCGAGAGCGTTCCGGCATGATCATTAATCTAACAACTGGAGTTGGGGCGCGTTTCATCCCGGATGAGCGTGATCCCGTAGGTTTTGCACCTGGATCGACATTATGTGCCCCTCAAAAGAGAATTGACCATGTATTAAGGTTAAATCCTGAAATCTGTTCATTAGATGTAGGATCGCTGAATTTCGGCTCCCATATTTTCGTAAATGTTCTTCCACACGTCGAATCAATGGCCGAACAGATTAGGGATGCTGGCGTCAAGCCCGAGTTGGAGGTTTTTGATCTAGGACATATCGAGGTCGCTAAGCATCTCCTGAACACAGGGAAGGTGAGAACGTCCTCCACTCTTTCAACTTTGTATGGGAATCCATTGGGGCATTCCAGCTACACCCTATAACATGATGATTATGGCGCAGCAACTGCCTTCCGATGCAATTTGGACAGGATTCGGAATTGGAACACAGGCTTTTCCCATGGTTGCGCAATCGGTCCTCCTAAGCGGAAATGTACGCATCGGATTTGAAGACACATTGCATCTGGCAGGCGGAAAGCCTGCTTCAAGTAACAAGGAATTAGTGGAGAAAGCAGTGAAAATCATAAGGGTCTTGGGTTACGAGCCTGCAAATACAGAAGAGACAAGAATACTGTTTCACCTTCGGTGAGGGAAGATGAAAAGCATGAAGATTGTCGCAATTTCTTCTTTCGATAAAAAAGGGAGCTTAGATTATGAATTTTGAGCTTTCGGAACAGCACAGAATTGTTAGAGGTGCTGTCCGAGATTTTGTAGAGAAGGAGATCCGTCCCGTGGTGGATCAGGACGAGAAGGAACATCGATTTCAAAGGGATCTCATTCGTAAGATGGGAGACTTAGGCTTTTTCGGATGTCCTATTCCGGAAGAGTATGAGGGTACAAATACGGGCTTCCTTGCCCACACTTTGATCACAGAGGAGGTGGCACGAGTCAGCGGTTCTCTGAGAGCCTCTTTCAACATGCAAACGATGGGAACTTCGAGGGAAATCTTCCAGTATGGAAATGAAGAGCAGAAGAAGAAATTCATTCCTAAACTCGTAAAAGCAGAATGGCTGGGATGCGTCGGAATCACAGAGCCCAATGCGGGTTCAGACGTTGCAGGGATGCAAACCACTGCTGTGAAAAAAGGAGACCGATACATTTTAACCGGATCGAAGAATTGGATTACTTACGCGACTGTTGCAGATATGGGGATCATTTATGCCTACACAAACCTTTCTGCAAAGCATAAGGGAATGTCAGCCTTCATAGTAAATTTAAAGTCCCGGGGTATCAGTACCACGAGCAGTGAGGAAAAGATGGGTTGGCATGCATGTCCAACGGGTGAGATCTTTTTCGATGATGCGGAGGTTCCTCAAGAGTATTTGCTCGGCAGCGAAGGAGAAGGCTTTAGATATGCTATGGGTGGATTGGATAATACACGGCTTACTGCAGCAGCAGGAGCGGTGGGTGTTGCTCAAGGGCTGTTGGATGAAGCAATCAAATATGCGAAAGCGCGTCACCAGTTTGGTAGACCTATTGGAAAATTTCAAATGGTTCAAGAACAAATCGCACGTATGGTCGTCGAAATTGAGGCGGCCAGACTCCTTACCTACAAATGTGCCGTCGGGAAAGATAAAGATATAAAAAATACCTTAGAGACCTCGATCGCTAAATATTATGCCTGCGACGCTGCTTCGCGAGTGGCAGACATAGCCCTTCAAATCCTTGGAGCATATGGGTACTCTGAAGGTTACCCTGTCGAAAGGTACCTCAGGGAGGCAAAACTATACCAGATTTTGGAAGGTTCAGCCAATATCCATAAGACAATCATTGCCAATGACGCCGTAGGTTACCAAAAGGCCAATCGATGGCTATTCTGAACGAAATAAGAATGCTTGATCTTTCCAGCCCTATACCAGGATCCTTATGTAGCTTAACCTTTGCGAATGTTGGGACAGATGTCGTCAAAGTGAAGGGACCGTTAGCAGGCGACTATAAGAGACATATTCCTCCCCTTATTCCTAACATGGCATCTCGTTTTCTTCTGCTCAATCGGAATGAGAAAGGCCCAGCCCAACAGCGGTGCGTCTTGCCCCAAATGACCCCACGTCTTATCAAGTGCTTACGTGCTCCTGGTCGGCGAAAATGTTTTTTAAACTATTCGAACCCCCGAAGTTGGGCTAGAGTATATAGTTAAAAAATTGTCAATGAAAATTTCTCATGATGGGACTCAGCTCTAACTAAACCTTCATTTTCCGATCAGCCCCTGATCTTTCGAAGAAACAGTATCTTTTGACGCATATTCCGACCGCTTGACTCTTCTATTTTAATCGCGCAAGCGCCTCTGACTTTCGACGCTCCAGTTCAGCAATTGCATCGGCACGCTCCACGATAATCCTGGCCCTATTGTAAACAGGGATATCCACCATCTTACCATTCAGACTTACCGAAGCCGTCCCCCTCTTTAGTCCTACTTCAAAAGCTTCTATCACTCGGCGAGCGTATTCAATCTTTTCTTGAGAGGGACAAAAGACACGGTTTAGCACTTCTACCTGATCTGGATGAATACAGTATGCGCCTTCACAGCCAAGCTGACGGGCGCGGATTGCTGAGCGTTCAAAGCCTTCCAAGTCACGAAACCCACCAATACTTCCCAAAATGCCCAGAGGGCTGATTCCATAAGCCTTACACACCGTTACCACCTTGGAGATGGCATAAAAAATTTCCAGACCATCCGACGAAGGTTCTATGCCTAGTTCCAAGCAATAATCCTCTGGTCCAACATTCAACGCTTCAATCCGGGAACTTGCTGTCGCAATCTCCCTGACTTTCAACAGGCCCCGAGGGCTCTCTATGAGTACGAAGAATTTAGTGTGACCTAATTCAATCCCTCGGTCACGCTCCAGTTTTTCGACTTTGGTCGATAGACTATCAAGATCTTCAGCTGATTCTGTCTTGGGCAGTACGATACCATCCAGTCCAGGGTAGATACAGGCCTCCAGATCAAAGGGTAGTAGTTTAGGATCATTGTTGATTCTGACCAGGACCCTTGCTCCGCCTCTGGCAGCCAAAGGAATGGAATCCCTGACCAGTTGACGTGCAGTATCCTTTTCTGCTGGGGGGATAGCATCCTCTAAGTCAAGCATTATAGCATCTGCCCTCCGCGAATAAGCCTTTTCAACAAAGCGGGGGTTATTCACGGGTAATATCAATATGGATCGAATTACTCTTTTATTCATCACAGGTTCCTCCTTTGAGTGGTTTGAGGGTCACAAAGGCCTCTACCGTGCATTCCCCCCACCATTTTGGTTTACCATTAAAGAGTTGATGCCCCTTTCGGCTATCCTATCCTCTAAGTGGGCGACCATGCGCTCAACTCGAAGGATAGCATCGAATTAAACTGGGATATCAGCTTTCTGCTCCGTAAAAGATGGGATTTCTGCTTCTCTCAAGCAATCTTCGATAAAAACTCATTCTGCAAGAGAAATTGAATCCCTTCAAAAATTGGTTGACTCACCCCCCGGCTGCTAAAGTTCATTTCTGGAAAATACCTGGTCCTTGCTCGTCCTTTTAATCCGCTTCCTTACGCTTTTTGAGGGGCCTTCCGAATCAACTCGAAAATAACGCCTCCAATTTTGTCCGAATCTAGGTAAGCAAAACCGGTCCCATCCTCTCTTGTAAATCCTTGGATAACTCTTAATCCACGCCTTTCGGCCTCCTCTATGCTCCTCTTTAGGTCCTTTACCTCAAATCCAAGATGATGCAATCCCTCACCCTTTTCTTTCAGAAAGGCCTCATGAATGGTTTTCCCGTCAATGAGTTCTATGAGTTCAAATGTAATAGCGCCTGACTTGGCAAAGGCCCGTTTACCTCGATATCCCTCGCTTTGACCATAAAATGTGGCGGTGGGATAGTTAACCTCTCGAACCTCAAAGGGGCCAATCCCAAATACTTCTTCATAGAATCTTACCGTTTCATCGATGTTCTTAACTACAATTCCTACCTGAAAAATACTTGATGGTTCAAATGGAGTACTTCCCTTTCTATCCATGGCCGACTCTCCTTTCTTTCAATTGAGGTATAAATATGTAACTCGTAGATATTTGTTTTGCTGCAATACAATAGAAGGACTCCCATAAAATCCTTTGGGAATTGAGAACCTTTGATGAATAGAAAATAGTCTACCCTGTGTCTCAGGTTACAGGTTTCGAAAAAAGTTTTGGACCTAAGCGTTGATATCCACTAAGACCGGACCAAAATCTTTAATTTCCATGACCTAAGGTCACTCAATCGGTCTCCGTTCCTCTAACCCATATGTCCCTGCTCCGCCGTTATTTTGGGTCAGTTAGATCACGTTGCGTTCTCGAAGTGATTTTATCTGTTCAACTGTATACCCAAGGCGGGTTAAGACCTCTTCGGTGTGCTCACCCGGTTTCGGGGCGGGCCGTCGTATGCGACACGGGTTTTGACTGAGTTTAATGGGAAAACCAACCATCTTGACCTTTCCATGGCCAGGATATTCAGCTTCGATTATCATCTCTTGATGGTGGACTTGTGGGTCATTAAAGGCTTCCCGCAAATTCCTAACCGTGCTGCAAGGGACCCCGGCTTTATTGAGCACTTCGATCCAATATTCCTGGGATTGCATTGCAATTTTTTCCTGGATAATAGCATTGATCTTTGCTCGCTGGGCCACACGCAAATCGTTGGTGGTGAATTCTGAGTCGTCTTTGAGATGATTTAATCCCAAAACATTGATGAGCTTGAAGTAGAATTGATCATTCGATGGGGCAATGGCTAGATCACCATCACGGGCTCTGAAGATACCGTAGGGAGAGACAATAGGATGGTCATTTCCGGTACGTTTAGGAAGGTCTCCACTAGCTAAAAAATTGGCAGCCATGTAACTCATAAAGCTGTAAAGCCCATCAACGAGGGAGGTTTGGATCTCCTGCCCCTCACCCGTTTCAGAACGGTGAAGCCGTGAGGAAACGATTCCAAGAGCAGCATAAAGACCCGCTATTAGATCACTAATTGGTACCCCTACCCGCATTGGTTCTTCTCCCTCACACCCATTGAGGCTCATGAAACCACTTATAGCCTGGGCGATAAAGTCAAAGGCTGGGCGATCTTTGTAGGGGCCACCAGCTCCAAACCCAGTGATGCCACAATCGATGATATCTTGTTTCAATTCTTTAAGGCGAGAATAAGAGAAACCCATCTTAGACATAACTCCGGGACGGAAATTATCCACCACAATATCGCTCTTCGGTATAAAAGATTTCAAGATTTCTTTTCCATCATCTGTATATAGATCCAGCACGATAGGTTTCTTATTGCGGTTATAAGAGGTATAATACCAACTCAACCCATCCTTAATAACACCTTGTGCTCTGAGGGGATCTCCCTCTGGTGGCTCGACCTTAATTACCTCAGCCCCCATATCAGCAAGCAGTAAAGTGCAAAATGGACCAGCGATGATGCGGGTTAAATCCACTATTTTAATCCTGCTAAGAGGCATTACGATCTCTTTTCTTTCTCCATAAAACATCACCATCCAACGGCGTAGACCAGAACCTCAATAATCCCTTGAACTTTCTTCTTGACCACTTACGTAAATCAAAGCATGGCCGTGTGCCAAGCACTGTCTGCGGCAACAATCGTTTATTCTGAATTGGTGGTTGGCTCACAGACTGGAAATGACATCATTCAAACATTCATTAGAACAATTATTAGACAAAAATCTTTCTTCATCATCTCCCATTCTCATCTGGAAAGAGTCTCACTAGAAATCTGGTTTCCTCAGCAGGAATAGATTTATCAATTCAATTAGACTATTATACACGGAGGGGTCTAGGGTGAAGGTCGAGCCGGAGGCCAGCCTTCATCACCTGGCCGGGGAGGGTTCGGCCGAGTACCTGCTCTACCCTTCTCGCAATGGCGAGAAGGGTGCGGAGCTCAATGTCTGTTTCGATATTCAGCTCATGGAGCATATAGACTAAATCCTCAGTGCTAACATTGCCTGCCGCACCTGGCGCGAAAGGACAGCCTCCTAGGCCACCCACTGACGACTCAAAACTGGTCAACCCCATCTGGAGGGCCTGATAAACATTGACCAATCCAATTCCTCGTGTATTGTGAAAATGCAGCGCCAAATCAACTTTTGGATAGGTTTTTAAAATAGTTTCACAAAGAATACGGACGATAGGGGGGTGGCCATGTCGGTCGTGTTGCCAAGGGTTATTCCATACGCACCCAGCTCAAGCAATCGATCAACAACTCTTTTCACCTGTTCCGGCTGAACATTTCCCTCAAAGGGGCAACCAAAGGCCACTGCAATTGCTCCCCGCACCGGGATGTCTGCAGCATTACCCACTTCCATCACCGTTTTAAAGCCGTTTAAGGATTCCTCGATAGTGCGATTCAGATTGCTCTGGTTATGGCTTTCTGAGGCAGAAAGGAAAATGACCATTTCATCCACGCCTGCCTTTACAGCATTCTCTGCCCCTTCGGATTGGGCACCAGGGCTGCTAATCGGGCCCCAAGTTTCTATCCACCCCAGCGATTACTTGGGCTGCATCTCGCATTTGGGGAATAGCTTTAGTAGAAACAAATGAGGTCACTTCCATTCGCCGGATACCACAGCGCACAAGGGAATTGACAAATTCAATCTTGATATCTGTGGGGATGAATTGTTTTTCCATCTGAAAACCGTCGCGGGGACCCACTTCAGTCACATTGACGAATTTAAGCAGATGCAGCATCCCACTCCTGAAAAATTCTATTTTTGGCTATGATTATACTGTCATGAAAAGGAATAAAAATAATCAGCAGTTTCTTTGACACGCATCATGCTGTCATAAGCCTGGGGTACATCTGGTTAAAGTTTGAGAAAACAGCGGCAGATTCCTGTTCGGTCACCATGTTTGGGGATGCCGATTGGAAACAAAATCGTCATCTTTTTCTCGTTTGTATGAATTACCGCTTCCGGAAATGAGCTTTTCTTGTCCTAATGCTTCTTCAAATTTCAAGATAATTTCGGAAAGCTCTGTGCACAATACCATAGTCACCAGATAATTTTGCTGTAATTGCGTAAATACTTCTAAGCAAACGATAACTAAATTGATTTCTTAGCACATGTTGAAATCTTTGTCAACATTCCAACAACCCCCAACGAGCGTCAATACCGGCGATTTTCCCCGTGCTGATTGCTCGTGGATTAACATATTTTCTCCGCTGGGTTTCAGGGTCATCTGTTTCCTGATCCTCTGAAATCCTCCATTCCAAGCTTAAGGATTTTCATGGACAAAGGTGGATACGATTAGGCGATCTTGGATTACGGCAAGACAGGAAAGCTGTTGACAATAGTTCTTCAGGGAAGTATCCTTATCAAGGAGAGATCGAGATATTAAGAAAACGGAGGAGTTATTAGGGAAAAGGTAGAAGGGGTGAAGACACTAGGGACGTTGTGCTACGCCAGTGGAGATGCCTGCTGTGCTCTCAGGATAACCCGAGGTTGCTATTATGGTCAGAGTCGATCGAAAGGAGTTACAGGATTTCCAAACGTGAAGGATGCCGATCTGGCGGAGCAGATCAAGGGGACCAAGACGGGATCTTCCTTTTGAGGGTATCGGCGAGTGAGGACGTAGTTAGTGCGCAGGGAGAAGTTGAATAAGAAACCTGGTCGCCATATGATGAAGGAGAATGGTCTCGTAGTGACCCAGACAATTCATAAGGCAAAGAGAAGGCCACTGCGGAAGGTAACAAACGGCGGAGAAATCTAGGCGGTATTGGAGCATCGGCATGACGAAGTTCCAGATCCCTGTCCTGGCATGGGTCTGTCTGGTGATCATGTTGGACTGTTATGCGAAGAAGATTGTGGGTTGGTCTCTATGCTTACGGAGTACGACTATGAAATAGGGAAGGGCATTGGAGATGGGAGTTGAAGGTCAAAGGTCTGCTAGATGCAACGGATAAGTTGGCCCGGATAATTTAATTTCCTTGGCGATGGACCGAATCGCCCAATGAATACCATCTTGAGGTTTTATTGGAAGAGTCTTACGAATGAGGGCAGCTACCGTTTCGTCCAAAATCGACAGGGGGGGTGGGCGTAATTCATCGTGGAGACCGGGTAGTCCTTGTTGGAGATAGCGGGTACTCCATTCGCAAATTGCCTGGGCACTGAGAACTCTCTTTCGAGTAATGGCGCGGCTGGATGTTCCTTCAGCGGCCATCAGAGCGATACGGGCCCGAGTGATGAGACCATCTGGAAGGGAACAAGAACTTACCATTGGGTTCAATCGTTCATGCTCTTCTTAGAAAAGAACCATGGGCGATTTCGGGCGGTTGGTTGTCATGGGCTCTCTCCTTTGTCAATAAGGATAAGCCCGTGATAGTACAAAACAAATATTTATTCAATGAAGATTAAATTTAAGTTTTGGCGATATTAAGGAACAAGGAGGTAATAATGGTAACGACACTTGAAGGAATCAGGGTTATCGAAGTAGGTGGGGCCGCTGCCATGCCTTTAGCCGGGATGCTTATGGGTACCTGGGGTGCGGAAGTCATCCATGTGGAACAGACAGGTCAAGGGGATATCCAACGTCATTTAGTTCGCCAGGGTATGGCCGGGTGGGCGAAACCTCACCCTATTAATTATTTATGGGAACATACAGATAAGAATAAAAAGAGCATCGCCATCAACCTGGCTATCTCCGAAGGTCAGGCAATACTACACAAGCTGTTGGCCTCTGCTGATGTTTTCCTCAACAACTTACGTCCCTATGAAATGGAGAAATTCAATCTTACTTATAGCATTGTTTCCAAATTGAACCCGAAAATTATTTATGCCAACCTCACCGGATATGGACAGCGAGGTCCTGAGAAGAACTCTGGCGGCTATGATTCGGTGGCCTTTTGGGCCCGCAGTGGCGTAATGGACCTTATGCATGATTTGGACTACGCTCCTAATATTTCGAGGCCGGGGTATGGAGATAGTATTACAAGTCTTAGCCTCCTCGCCGGCGTCATGACCGCGCTGTACATTCGAGAGAGAACGGGGGTAGGGCAGGAGGTAGAAGTGTCGCTCTTCAACACAGCGACCTGGGTTCTCGGATATGACATTTCAGGTTGCCTTATAAGTGGCGAGGATGCGATGCGCCCTCAGCGCCAAACCATGGGTAACCCCATTCGTAATGTATATCCAACAAAGGACAAAAGGTGGATTATGTTAGGTATGACAAATGCCCAGCATTATTGGCCAGACTTCTGCAAGGCCATTGGGCGTTCAGAGCTTGAAAATGATCCGCGCTTTGTAACGGATGAGATGCGAGCGCGACATGCAGGTGATCTTGTCGAAATTATTGAGAGCATTTTTTGCACCAGGACATATGCTGAATGGATCGAAGTCTTAACTTCGAATAAGCTTGTTTGGGCGCCAGTGAAGACACCTCTGGAGGTAACTCATGACAATCAGGCATTAGCCAATGATTTTTTTGTTGAGTGGGACCACCCTGAGTATGGTAAGATTAAAAATCTTAACAATCCGATAAAGTTGTCGAAAACACCGGCAAAGATCAATAGCAGGGCTCCGCACCTCGGGGAACACACGGAGACTATTTTAAGAGAATTTGGCTACTCAACGGAAGATATTGTGAAGATGAAGGAGTCCGGTATCTTGGGGTGAAAAGCAAGGGGTTGTCTTTTAAGAAGATTGGGGAAAAAGTGGAGGCTTGCCCCGCGACGATCTATCAAATCTTGCGAAGATCAAAGGTGTAACTCCGGTATTCAAGAAGAAAATAGGACTTGAGTTGCCAGACACACCCCAGGCCAACTCTCCATTGGCGCTTTCACCTACAAGTCTTCGAGGGACGCAACTGCAATCCGCTGAAGATTTGCGATTGAAACAAAGAAGGCAGCTTGCTAATCCTACCCCTGCCTTTCAGTCTACTCCTCTAATCGTCGCCTCACCGCCGCAAGTGCCGTAAGGCCCGGAGTGAAGTTGTAACCAGGACCACTGGGGTCGGAACCATCTCGATTCAGAGCGGATGGCAATCGCCAATCGTCATAAGCTCCAGCGTTCCCCTTAACCTATCCTCTTCGTTACGGAAATGGCCCATAAGGTATAACTTTATTCCCCCTATTAATGTCCCCTATTAAATTATCCTGATCGATGAATCCAATGACATATTTACCCGAGGCACTTTGACCTCTCGGAAGATTGTAACTCAAACTAATTGTCTTCCCCTTTCCTGCCTTAAGCTTCCCTGTCGAAACCGATTTAAGTTGTGTATCTCCATTTTGATAGCTGTTGGTGTTTGAGAGATAAAACTTGACATAAGTAGATCCTGCATCCTTATTCCCTATATTACTAACCGTGAATGTTCCTTTTATCGTGCATTTTTGGCCAGTCTTTGTAGTTTTACAAGTCTGAGTGCATGTTGCCCATGAACCCGTTAAATCAGGTCCACTTGCATTTACTGTAATCGTCTTTGTATATCCATTCATCGCACCAGTAGAATCAGCAAGAATCTTGATACTGTGACCTCCGGCACCCAACGAACCAATAGAATAGTCTGGAACAACAACAGAGTAATCGGGGTTCAGTGGCGGAAGAGTTTGCCACGTATTTTTAAGTGCTCCGTCTACATATAATTGCATGTAGAACGTGGCTGTCGTTGCCGCTGTACCGCTGTTGATGACGGCCCAGTCCACATAAAGAGTATCCGTTGCATAAAGCGGGCTGCTATCTATGCAGGAAGTTGATGTGCATCCTGTTTTGTTGGTGACTACAATCTTATCCGACCATCCAGAGGGTTGGTAGGGGGTTATGTTAGGTGTTGTGGATGTGACACGACCTGGACCACCGAAATAAAAGTATTGTGCCCAGTTAGAATCACTGCTTGAAAACAAGATCAGATCATAATACATGCTGTTATCCACACCATTAGTATCTTTTGTTCCCTTAGTTAACCCGACTGAGTCTTGTAGAGTATTGTTCAAATCCACGTATTGCAATTTTCGGATGTACGCAGCGTACTCCCAGGTTTCGTTAGGGAAACGACCACTTCCCATCTGTGTAGTTGTATGGAGAGCACCCGTAGCGGTATTAACAATTTCACCGCCATAATCAATATAGGGGGACTGGTTCGCTAACCCTTGCGAATTATAGAGTGAATCTGGGAAGTAACCCACCCATTGATCGCCTACCATCAACCACCAATTTCCTGCCTTCGTTACATCACGATAGTACATAAGTCGTATATCGTACTGGTTTCCACCAATTACGCTCACTGTTGAGAGAGGGCCCCCAATGATAACGTTGGAATTTGTTTGTACGAAGCCCTTACAGTCAAGGTTATAGCATCCTAAAAAGTCTCCCCACGGTTGTTTGTAATTGTTGGTAGTGTAATAGATAAATAGATTTGGTTGGGTATCTCTGTACTTACTTGGGAAAACCTGCCAACCAGTTTCTGCAGTTTGACGATTATCACCCGAACCACCGATAACCCACAATTGCGAAAGGGAAAACTCCGGAGACTCGGAAGGGGTTTGGACGTATGGCGCCCAGATATTAAAGATGGCTGAAATCCCAATGTTATTGACCCATTTGGCTGCATGGGCATATTCATGTGGGGGTGGAGGTGCAGAGTTGCCATCGGGGATGGAAGATGTAATCCGGTCTGGATACTTACGGTATATATCTTCCAACCTTTGAAATCGATATAGATTCTCAAGTTCGGGCATAAGTCGAGGGAATGACCCGTTAGGACAGATTCTAAGATTACCATCCTCGTCAGGTAATCCATCTAAGCCAAACAGTTTTGCAACGTTAATCTTTTCAACCTGTGGGGTTGACGGCGCAGTATCGATTGGCTCACTTTGCGGAGCATATTGTATGTCTTCCAGCTTGATATCCAAAGAGCTTAATGCCCCCTGCGTATGAATAAGTATGCATTGAATGGTGTCGCTATTCTTTAGACGAAACCTATGTACCTCAGTCCCGTCGTGGATTCTGTCATCATAATATTTTGTTATTGCCTTGAATTGATCCACTGATTCAATTTGAAAATCCTTCTGGTTCTTTTTCATCAATTCAAATGCGGAAATCCAATCAGTCTCACTCATCAAGTTTAGATCGGAAGGAAGCAATTCCCTGACTCCGGATTCGCCAAATATTGGTGTCAGTGTGGCGAGAATAAGTGCGGGAATAACAACCAGAACGGTAAAAAGTAAATGAAGCATCGTTCCTTTCATTTATTCTTTACCTCCGTCGTGTTTAATCAACTTTTTGGCCAATAAACCTCTATTGCTTCTTGAGAAATGGGATCCAATTTTAAGTCCCTTTTTCACATTGCCCGTTCCTTTAAATCAAACAGCCAAATGACAATCCAGAAATTGACACCTTCGAGGAAGGATACTTGAGGCCCATGTTCAACCGGTGATCATTAAACACAAATAAGGAATATTTGTCAAGTTTATTTGGCAAGGCAAGAATCGCGTAGGTCGCTGTAAAATCGATTCGAAATAGAAGACCTACACCAGAGTGAAAACCCTTACTGAATTCACGGATTAAGAGCCGGAAATTAGGCGAGCAGCCTTCATACCAGAAGGGGTATCTTTTTCTCTATCAACCGAAGTAAAATAAGGTCAATTTAGGCACAAAAATTTATTGATTTCCATTTAGAAATGTTGGATTGAAAGGTAAAAGTTGAAAAACAACTTTCCAGGAACAAGTCATCGGGTAAAACACAATATCTTGCCAAAACTACCTCCTGCGGACGAAGAGGGCAGGGTGAAGATTTGGTCTTCATACAGCAATTGTTTGGACCCTGAAAAGGAGGTGTCTTTGAGGCAAGATGGGATAGGTGATCTACGGTCTTGGATCTGAGTGATCAAGCAAGAGAAGAAAGCAAGGACAGACTCCTTTGATCTGCCTGCCCTTGCTTCTTTTCAGATGTTATTCCTTATTTCGCCGGAACAATCGCTTCTTTAAAGACTTTGGCAGGTCTAATCTTCACCACGGTCTTTGCCGGAATTTTGATTTCTTTACCAGTCTGCGGATTCCGACCTATACGGGCCTTCCTCTTAACAAGAACCGATTTGCCGATGCCTGGGAGAACGAATGCCCCCTTCTTCTTGGTTTCCGCGATTGCCAGTGCTGCGTATTCCTCAATGATGGAAGCAGCGGTCTTTTTGGAAATCTCAAATTTCTCAGCGAAGTGACTAACCACTTGTCCTTTGGTCAAAACCTTCTTGGCAGCTGCCATATTATTACCCTCCTCCTAAGAAAGTGATATTTGAATAGCTTTCAATATACTCGACAACTGGTTTAGAATCAAGCAGAAAAAGAGATTTACCTTCAACCATCCTGTTTCTTTTGAGGCTCCCTTGTACCCAATTTTGTGATGACCTTGAGACCGCATAGCCACCTCAACCGTCTGAGTGCTTTTGAATCCCCCTGGGAAGCCTTCGTTATCAAATCTGAATGGTCTCGGTATTTCTCTCTGAATTTCTTGATCAGGTCGTTGTCAGATCCTTCCTCTCGAGACAACAACAAAACTAATCCATCCTCTGTCACCGTCCTCCTTCAGCCTATCATTGCTTTCGGCCGTTCATTAAGGTTCTTGACACAAGGGATCTCTCTTTTGATGAGTCTACCAGCTCAGGAGAGGAAATCAAGCCAAAATTAAGGGTGGTGCCCTTGAGAACAGAGAGCATGGATGCCCTTCGCTCTCCCAATCTCGGGTGGGCGAATTAGCACTAATCTTCCGCAGAGTTTGACTGCAGATAACACCTACTCATCTTCATCTTTAGGTGAAGGCAAAAGTTGACGATTTTGATTAGAAAGCGAGAAAATTATGGAACTGAAATTTACAAAATCTATTTCATTTCAAGCCGAAGAGGATAGACCAAGTCCACACTTGGACGATGACCACATGATTAAACTTTCACGATATTTCACATATTCCCAAATCTCCTGTCTATGTCTCTCCACTTCACGAAAGCCTTTCTCTAAGCTGCACAAATCTACAATTAGATTGCCAACCCTTCTCCATCTCCCTCCGGGTTCATCGATGCAATCGTCATCCATTTTGTCCTTCATGTAATTTTTCATATAACCCTCTGAGTAGGATCGAAATACCGAATGGATTATCACCCGTTTCTAACAAAGCCAAGGTATGGAAGATATTTGGAGGAATGTATACGGTAACGGGGGCTTCTATTAAATAGGTTTCCATCTCATCAGCGTTTTCTCCGAGATTCACCTCTGCCTTGATGTCCTGGCTGAAGCAATATATTTGAGCGACATCATGGGCGTGAGGCTCCTCCGCAGCGCCCATTTTCACCTTTAATGATTTAGGAAGCTTGGGGATCATCACCCATATGTTGGCATCTTTATACAGCTCTTTATCAATAAAGACGGGAACATTTCGCATGGTGCTGTGGTAGGGTAATTCAGAAACCATTTTGGGATTAAAGATACACTTTTCGAATCTTTTCATTGCACTCCTCCTTCTAAGGAGAACCATAAATAAAATAATGGGTTAATCAAAATTAGGGAATCCCCCATTTGGGGGATAGGAGGCAATAGGGATAGATGATTAGGTTAACTTATGTTGAGAGGCCCAAGTAGCTGCTTTGATGCGGTCTTTAACTCCGAGTTTGTTATATATGTGGATGACGTGAGTTTTAACAGTATGAGGACTTATAGTAAGAACCTTGCCAATTTCAATGTTTGAAAATCCATTTGCCAACAGCATGAGAACTTCAATCTCTCGCTTGGTTAAGCTGAGTTGATCTTTTTCAGTCGGATGGCCAAGAAGTGCTTCTGTCCTTCCTTTTGTCATTTCTTTCATGGTGTTTTCTAAAGACTCAACGTACCTTCTTTGCCTCTCGGCGGTGAATTTTTTCTCGGTTATGTCCACGGCAATTTCAATCGCATAGAAAATATTCCCGCTCTTATCAAAGACGGGATACGCTCTGACCTCACCCCATTTACGTGAGCCATTCGGCAGGTCAACCCATCGGTCCATGACAGAAGGTTTCCATGACCGGAAGACATTCTTCACTGGGCATTCTGGGCAAGGTTCGTTCCTCCTTTGAAACATTTCGTAGCAAAACTTCCCGATCATTTCCGCCACACTTCGTTGGTGAATCTGAGCCCGTGCTTCGTTAGCCCAGAGAATTCGAAAATTCAGGTCAAGAATATTAAGAGGATCCTTTATGCTGCGAAGAAGAATAGGATACAAATCAGGTGATATCTTTTCCAGATTCATTGTTCATGCGGCTCTCTGTTACTATTCCAAATCTACATTTTTCGGAAGAAAGTGTCAATTCCTTTAGAAAGAATTCGTCTTTTCTCCAAAATCCTGCCGGTCACAATGTCCGTTCAACGCTTTCAGTAGGGTCAAGGAATGGCAACCCTAATTATCAATAAAGCGTGTAAAATGCTTTAACCTCCGGACCGCGAATATCTTGCCAATTCCCTCGCCTTGCAATAGATTGCGATTTCAAACACAAATTGAGACCCAAATCACAAGGAAACTACCCTGGAATCTCTATCGGAGGGGTGTCACCTGCTTCCCATAAATTCCTTCAGGTAATTTTGAATATATGAGGTCTTACCTCTTGTTCAATCGAACAGCGAATTTCATGAAAGTTGAATTCTTGAGATTTGACGATACTCTTTGCTTTTTCCTGTAACAGCATAAAAATATCTGTTGGCAAAATCGTCGGGCGTTCTATGAGAGTATCGAAAATGTCTAAGCTTATTATCTTGATATCGAGATCGTGAATAAGAGCTTTTATTTGTTCTGGCATGTTATTATCTCTTTAGAGGTTAATCATGTTTTTGTCAGTACACAAACTGATTGTCCGCCATCGACAATTTCAAGGATTTGTAAATTTAGATGTTCGGCCCATGCCTGAATAGCATCGCGGCTAATAAAATAATTTGGCACCCTATCTGGATTATCGTCAGGCATAGTACCCTGAAAATGCTGCCAATGATCTGGATTGGAAAATTCCAAGAATGAAAATATAATTTTCCCCCCAGGTTTGATTACTCTTTTAGCTTCTTTGAGGTACTTATAGGATTCTTCATGTAGCAGATGCGTGAATACAGAGAAAAAACACACAAAGTCTGCGTAGTTATCCGGCGCCGGAATTGTTAGTCCAGTCACATACAGGAATTTCCAATCAGGCCGTTCGCATATTTCCTGAGCATATTCATACAAGTCGGGAACTACGTCAGTTCCTATATATTCACCAGTCAAGAACTCTCTTAACTGGAAAGCCAATCTGCCACTACCACAACCAACATCGACGATTGTATGTTGCTTTTGTAAACCATATTTAACAAGTATAGAGTATTCAAGCTTTCCAATTACATCAAATTCCCCTCCTACGGCAAGGGACATTGCTTGTTTTCTGTCATAAGTTTGTAATAGTTCTTTGGTATATCTTTGGTAAGTTTTTACGTAATTAGGTAATTCCATTTTTATTCCTTTTCTTTGATCTGGAGTGATCCTGAGAAATATCTATTACTCTTGATGCAATTTCCATTAGATCCTCGTGGATATCAAGAAAATCGGCCATTTTCTTTATCTGTATCTCAAGTTGATCCGAAAAGAAATTCTCATAGCTCACTTCGAGGGATGGAAATACTAAAGTGTATTTCTTAACTCTGGTATTACAGATATCGTTAAATATTTTTCTTTCTTCTACTAGTACTTTCTCTTCTATTCATCCTGACCCCGGCGTGAAAACTATAAATAAGGGATTAAAGCAAAATAATTTTTAATCCGTAAATAGGCCCTCAAAATGAAATATTTGGTTTTTATTACGTTCATTTTTGGTATAATCTTAACCTACTTTTTAATTAGGTTAGCATTATACCATGAAACGGGGTCCAAAACATTTACAAATTTCCTTCTCTGGCAAAAACCTGACCCATTTTGGCGGATTATATCTTCTACAGAGGTTTTTCCAAAGAATCAATCTCCGGTCACTTCTATCTCAATATCTGCATTTCCTCCAGCGCAACAATCGCTACACAGCCGCCGAAGAAATGTTAGCCTTGATTTATCCCATTGCCCTGGGATTAGGACGGATCGAAACATCTCACCTCTTAAGATACAATGGTGTCTTCCAATATCTCACGGGATTACCCACCTATCCCAATCCAACTACTTTAAGACGATTCCTTCTTCGGATGGCCCCACTCGCTCTTCCAAAATTGAGGAAACTTCACGACCGATTACTCTTATCCATGATCTTAAAACCCTCTCGCCCTACCAGGGTGATCTTCGATCTGGACTCCACCGTTCTTATCCTCTATGGAAAACAGGAGATGGCTCGTATTGGTTACAATCCCAAAAAGTGGGGGAGACCTTCTTATCATCCCCTTCTCTGCTTCAACGGGATCACCAAGGATTTCTGGCATGGAGAACTGCGCCCTGGCGATACCCATACCGCTACTGGAACCATAGAACTTCTGAAAGCCTCCTTTGCGAAACTACCTCCTTCTGTAAAGATCGTAGTTATCCGAGCCGACAAGGGCTTTTACGATCACGAGACCATCGAATACCTGGAATTCAAGAGAGCCCTTTTTGCCATTGTGGCCAAGCTTACCGGTCCGGTCAAGAGACAAATCTCAACCTTATCTTATCAGGTCCATTCCTCTGGCCTGGAGACCGCAGAGTTTATGTATCAACCCACGAAATGGAAAAAGGAGTACCGTTTTGTAGTGATCAGGCGTCTCATCCCAGAAGATCCTACCGAACAACTCACCCTCTTCTCTATGGGCATATACAGCTATCAAGTGATTGTGACGAATATGAAACTGACCCCTCTCCATACCTGGAGGTTTTACAATGGCCGAGCCGCTGTAGAATTGATTATCAAAGAACTCAAAGGGGATTATCCTTTGGGGAAAATCCCGACAAAACGGTTTGCAGCCAACGAGGCTTACTTCCACACTCTTCTATTTTCCTACAACCTCATCAATTGGTTCAAACGACTCTGCTTGTCAACGGAGTTTCAAAATATGACGCTTAGAACATTAAGATCTCGCTTACTCTTAATTCCAGGAGAGCTGATAAAATCTGATAATCGCCCCACTTTAAAATTACCGGCTAACTTTTTGTATAAGGAGACATTCGAATTCGCAACCAAAAAGATCCACAGATTTAAATTCTGATTCACAGTTTTCACGCAGGTTTCAGGTTAATATATTATCATACTTCAATGTAGATATAGCTATTGCCTCAGCGTTTCGGGTAATATAAAGTATCCGAGTATCCCCGCTTAATACTCTCTTCCATACGGGGAATGTGGGACACATTCTTGGATCTTTCAGCACAGATCGGGGGTGATTCTTATAAACCTTTAGTAATTCTCAGTGATAAGAACTTGCTTCGGGATGGGTTGAATATACAAAAAAGACAGTAGTATGTCAAGAAAAATCGACCACAAGATATTGGAGAATCCTCCTCATCTGTTCGGGCGCCAGCCCGGCACCAGGCTTGTGAGGCTAAGTCAAGACCGTCGCAAGAAGGGATTTTGCCCTAACTCTAAAACCGAGGATTTGCTTGCCAAGATCCGCACTTCTAAAAGGTTACGATCTCAGAGACATATCACTTTAGGAGGAAGAAGCCCCTATGGTATTTGACATTGTCTGTCAAAGTAAACACTAACTTTTACAATTTGAGACCTGCGACCCTTTTGCTGGTTTCTTTGTTTAGGCAGATTTCCATCAATGCTTTCTCCAGTAAATGGACGGGGAGCACCCCTATGGTTTTCGTCTTTAAATCTGTTTCAGCGAGCAGCCTAATGAAACGGTATAGCTCTTCTTTGGTAAAATTTTCAGAATTCTTTAATAACTCCAATAAAACATTGGGAGGTAATGCAAAAAGTTTGGAACCTCTTTTCTTTTGTTCTCCTTTTTGACTTTCCTTCTCCTTTCTCTTAATTGGGAAATAGATAAATTTTTTAAAAGCTTCTGTATCCATTTTTGGATTCCATTTGCCTTTTAATTCATTTTCAATAAATTCTTTTGCTGCAATCAACTGCCGTATCTCTCTGGCGATACCTTGCAAAAGACGTAAATAAAATTCCCCTTGGCCCAGCAGCTCAGCTAAATAAAGCATCGCCCCTTCGAGATCTCTTTGGCCAATAGCTTCTTGAAGGTCAAAGATGGAATCCTCTATGCTTCTTCCTACAATTTCCTCGATATCTCTAACCTCTATCCTTTTTCTATCCTTTACGGAAAGAACGACCTTTTCCAATTCGCTCAAGAATATTCCCATATTATATCCTGTCTTATTCGCAAGAGCATCAAAAGCCCCCTTAGCAAATACTTTGTCGCTTCTTTTCAATAATTCAGTAGCCTTTTGCAATAAGGCTCTCTTTTCGTCCTCTTCGATATCCGCCGAGTCTCTTTTCACTCTTTGGATCGAAAAATCAATGATGATCCCTATATCATTTATCGTTTTATAAAGTTTTTTCCTTTTATCTACGTCTTCAGTGGCCAATACCAAAATATTATTTAGAGGTATTCCCTTCCCATTCTCGTCTTTCTTAAGAACTTTGTCTAATTTATCTGAATTATCCTCGTAAGAAATAGGGTTAAGCTCCTGATTTACACATTCTTCCACCATTCTTTTTAGCCATGCTCGACCTTTATGATCCAAACCGCCTATCTCACCCGATTTTTTATCACTTATTTCATTAACCTCTTTGATTTTTAGATAGCCAAGGGCTATTCTAAATAGTCTGATGGCTTCGTTGATATCATTACTCTCAAATTGTTCCATACTTTTTTCTATTATCTTTTCAACCACGATTTTGGAATAGAAGATTTTAGTGTCCTTTACTGCGATAACCTTCCTTCCACCAAACATTGGATAAGTATTCAATGATTGGATTATCTTGTCCCAATCTTCCTCATCACCCTCAATAGTTTCTGAGCATATTTCCCTATCCTTCTCGGGTAAAATAGCCGCTATTAAACTTTGCGTAGCCTCCTTAATGATATAATTTTCATCCCCACAAATTAGATAGACGGGAGATATTTTTCCGGTTTTTATATCTTCCAGTGCTTTGTTCAATCCAACGTTAGATTTCAGTTCCATGAAATTATTCTTTCTTTGAATTTTTGAATTCGATTATCTCTTTTTCTATTTCTGGGTAAATTGCATCAATTTCTTTTTGAATTTCTATTGTTTTCCTTATTGCCGTGACGAGTTTGCAATAATGTTTTATATCATCCAACGATAAAGACCGGCCTTTTCGATCTTTCAGCCATTTGTCACAAACCTGATAGCCGCCAATTTGGTACTGCCACATTTCAGGTGAAATGCCCTCAAAATGCTGATCATCATTTATATGGATTTTCCCTTGTCCATATTTCACCCTTTCAACCTTGTGGTCTCCTTTCTCTTGAAACTTAGCGATAGGCCGCTCAAGTTTATTTGACCTAAGCAAATGCAACTCGACAAGTGCCCTTCCCAGTTTTCCCATTTTGCAAAATAGTTTGTAATCTTTTGCAAAAGGAATTCTCGGAAAATCTCCCTTTAAAAACTCACCATATTTTGTTCGATAAATGTTCGAATAGAGGACTGCGTAGATGTAATAGAAAATATCCTCTGGCGTTGGGCCTCTTTTAAATGCCTCTTCGACGGCCTTTAAAAGTTGTGGGCTAACATTTGGTTCTCTTTCGTCTCTCTCTTTCTTCGAGGTAAACAAGTCTTTTTTATCTTTGTCTGGGTAAACATAAAGAGGAAAATTTACGCTTCCCCCGCGGTAAAATAAATTAAAATCCTCCATAAATCTAGAACAAAAAACGATATTCCAAGGTTTTTCCAATCCTACAACCTGGCCCGCCCTACCGACACATAACGCTAAATTCTCTTGCATCATATGGCACATAACTTTCCTTACGGTTCTCCACACCACAGAATCATGATAAAAAATCCATTGAACATCAAATGGCCGGTATAGAACAGGGAGTATAAACTTATTTAAGTCGGAATCGGAAATCGATTGAAGCATACTCGATGCTTTTCTGATACCCCAACCTTTCTTTCTATTTATCTGGAAGAATTCGTGAAGCTCGTCATCAGAATATTTACTGTTTTTGAAAAGGCGTATTCTATTCAGAAGTGAATGTTTATCTTTATCTATGACAAAACTATCTCTCGCCGTCGTCATTCCGACACCGTTAAGGGGAAATATTTCTGTTATTTTTGGATATTTATTATATTGCTCTAAAAGTTTCTCCTCTCTTGGGATAAAAAGATAAAATTCCGATTTTGGGGACAACCTCTGCCAAGAGGTCGTTTTTATATCGTTCACTGAAAGCCACCTATGCTTGTCTTCTCTCAACCCCCAAATCTCAGAATGATAAACCTTACTTTCAAATCCCCCCTTACCCCCCCTTTCTAAAGGGGGGATGGGGGGATTACCCTTTCTTCCTTCGACAGACTCAGGACAGTGCTTTATGAACAAGGCGATAGCTACTCCCTGCTTGATATCAAATACATTCTCGTCCTTGGAGCCGTCAGGACACCTCTCCTTTTTAAGGGTATTTCCATGTAAGTCCAATACATAAATCTCATTGAAACTTTTCGTCAGGGATTGTCGCATACCTCTAAAAGTAGGGTTATCAAGATAACTGTGATTTGTGATGAAACCCAAAACTCCTTCGCCTGCCTGGTCAATCTTCCATTGTGAGAAGCGGATGAATTTGACATAGTCATCCTGCAGCCACTTTGGATTCTTTTCCCCAAGCGGCTTGGCATCAACCTGGTAATAACCAGGATCTTTTGCACCATTCGTGCAGGTATATCCCTTCTTAAGCAAATCGTCTATCCATTTTCCTCTATTTGCTGATATCCCTGAATATGGCGGATTGCCAAGTATAACAAGAATGGGTTGTTCTTTTTTGACTTTTCCGGCTGAATGAGATTCTTCAGAAAGTGAAACCATGCCTGGAAGCTCGGTTTGGGAGAGTTCCTCCATCTCTAAGGTATTGGTAAGGTAGAGCTTGAATCTGTCATCTTTTTTAAGTTTATATCCAAGCTCTTCTAAGAGAAATGACATCTTTAAATGGCCCACGGCATATGGCGCCATCATCAATTCAAATGCATAATAATTTTTAAGGATATGTTCCTTAATGAGATTCTCTCTTCCGCCTTCACCAAATTTTGAAACAAATTCCTCTACGGCTAATTTGGCAGCCTCTGCCAGAAATGTAAGCGTACCTGCCGCGGGGTCTAATACGGTAACCGTATCGCTGGCAAATCCATCCTCCCTATTAAAATGTTCTTTTAGGATATTATGTAGAGACCGGACAATATATGAGACCACTGGTTCCGGAGTATAATAAACGCCTCTTTTCTCTCTGGTTTTAGGATCGTATTCAGTCAAAAAAGTCTCATAGAAATGGACAACAGGATCTTTGCCTTTGCCCTCGTGGAAGTACTGGTGGAGAATGTTTTTTACATCAGTCACCGCTAAGACTTCCGAGAGATCATCAATAATCCACTCCATCTGCTGAGGCAGGTCTTCAAGCGAAATGAATTTGAATACATCCCTTAATATTCCAATGGTGCGAGGGATATTATCGTACGCAAGTTTTCGATTGAAACTATTTTCTGAGCGGGTGCGGGCAGCGAAAAGTCCGTAGGCAATTGTTTGCGAATAAAGATCGGCAAAATCTTCTTTGGTGAGGCCTCTAATCAGATATTGTTTGAACGCCTCGTAAAACCCGGAGATAAATCCCTTTCCTTGGCTTTCCTCTCTTTTTAACTCCTCTGCAACAACCTCTTCCTTCAGAAAACGCGTCCTTTTTGCGAGCTCGATAGCCAATGTCTTGGCATCATAGACCTTTGGTAGAGAGAAGGAGAAGAAATTTTCAAGCAGTCTAAGAAAATCTGGTTCGTTTTCAACCATCGGGATTGTTTTGAGTTTACGCAAAATAAAAGGTCTGGCGATGGAGACTTTATCCATCAAGGTCCCATTTCGGTAAAGTCTGAACTCAAAGAAGTTGGTTAATATCAAGTTAGGGAAGATGTGCAGATAACGTTTTAGCTGGTCTGTCGTTTCTATTTGGTCTAAATGTTCATTCGTCGGGTCTTTGGCTTCAATGTAACCAACGATGTGTTGCTTACCGTCCCATATCCTAAAATCGGGGTTGCCAGCTTCGGTTTTCTTTGGCAGGGTTGTAATATGAAACTTCTTTTTTTCTATTGAATCGCCATAGGTCTTTAAAAGGTCTTCTAAGGTCGAATAATAACTCTCTTCTGTGGCGTCTCCTGGTTTGTTAACCTCAAATATCTTTTTGAAATAAGACTTCAACATTTGTTCAAACATGATTCGCCTATTTCTTTTCGTCGAGGACCTTCAGGATTGCTTCTCGATTGCTTCTCGATTTCTTCCTATTTTCTTCCCTTCGCTTCTTGTTTGCAAGCCTATCCTACCGAAAAAAAACGATTCCGTCAATGTGACCCTCGACTCTCCCTTTTTCTGCTTCCTTCGTACAGCTCGTACTCTAACAGCCGACACTCAATATTGCTGTTAAAAAAAGGAATCCTTCTCCTTGTCCTCAATCCCACTCTCTTTGCGAGATCGAGGTTGCCGGTGAAGATGTACCCCCTATATCCCTTGCATCTCTTTTTGAAGTAATCCCCGATCCCTTTATAGGTCTCCTTGAGTTCTTCCACCTTCCCCAACCGCTCACCATATTCGGGATTGAGAATAACAATTCCTCCCCCCTCTGGAACAGGCGTCTCTGAAAAATCACACACCCCGAATTCAATCAAACGCTCCACGCCAGCGGTCGCTGCATTCTTCTTCGCTGCCTCAACAGCTTCTTTGCTTATATCCGCCGCAATGATCTTTCCCTCTAAGCTTTTTTTCGCGACTGCAGATGCCTTTTTGCGCAAAGCATCCCAGGAAGATTTATGAAGTCCTTTAAGATGCATGAAACCATAATTGTTTCTTAATAAGCCCGGAGCTTTGTTAAGGGCAATCATCGCTGCCTCAATGGCAAGCGTGCCGCTACCGCACATGGGATTGACAAAGTTTCCATTGCCTTGCCAATCGGTTGCCAGGATGACAGCCGCTGCAAGCGTCTCCTGCATCGGTGCCCTGAGCGGAATCCTTCTGTATCCGCGCCTGGAAAGAGGCTCGCCAGAAGTATCGAGATAGACTTGACACGCCTCGTCTTTCCAGTATAAATGAATCACCGTTCTATCTCTTTTAGGGCCCGAATCAGGTCGGCGGCCGCACTTTTCATTCATCCGGTCAACGATCGCATCCTTGGATTTTAAATTCGCAAATCTCGAATCCTTAATCGTCGGGGTCTCAACAGAGGAAGTCACGCAGATGTAACCATTTTCTGGAATACAATCTTCCCATTTGATCCTCAACATCTTTTTGTAAAGTTCATCAGGTCCTTTTGCATCAAATTCTTCAAGAAGAAAAAGAACCCGTTGGCCTGTTCGGAGTAAAAGGTTCAGTTTTATGGCATCATCCATCGTACCTTCAGTTTCAATACCTGCAATACCCTCCGATAAAATTGGGAGACCGAGGGAAAGAACCTCCTCTTTTAAAAAGGGCGGGATACCCTTCGCACAGGTAATAACCATCTTGCTTTTTTGTGAGAATACAGACATGGCCCACGCTTTCTTATGATAACATTTTATCGATCCCCTCACTCTTGTCAATCGGTATCTCTGGGGCTACCTTAAAGCTTCCCTCCCTTGGCGGGAGGGGATTCATCCTCACCCCATCCCTCTCCCGTCAAGGGAGAGGGGAAAGAGTTTTTGTATTATTGTTCAAAATAGGGTAACATTTTTTAGAGGGAACACAAATAAATGGAACACTGGGAGAGATCTCTCGCCGCAAGCATCACCAGTCTAAAAGAGTTGGCCGATCGCTACCACTTCGACATTGAACCACTGGAACCGGTGGTCGAGCGTTATCCGATGCGGATCAGCCGCTATTATCTGGACCTCATCCACGAAATGGATGATCCCATATGGCGGCAATGTGTGCCCGACCAACGCGAGTTGGAAGATAATCACCTTCCTGCCGATCCTCTTAACGAAGCTGAGCTGTCTCCTGTCCCAGGCGTTATCCACCGTTATCCTGACCGTGTGGTATTGCTGGTGTCGTCAGCCTGTGCAACCTTTTGTCGGTTCTGCATGAGGAAACACCGGATCGGATGTCAAGAGGTGTTGAAAACGTACGACCAGACTGATGGCGGCTTGAAGTATATTGAAAGAACAGCGGCAGTCCGGGATGTGATCCTCTCCGGCGGCGACCCGCTGTTACTCTCCGATGAAGAGCTTGAAGAGATCCTTGGACGGCTGCATCAGATTCCCCATCTTGAAATGATCCGGATCAATACGCGTACACCGGTGACCTTACCGCACCGGATCACATTTCGCCTTTGCCGAATCTTGAAGCGTTATCACCCCCTTTACGTGAATACCCACTTCAATCATCCATTAGAAATCACCCCCGAATCCGCCAAAGCATGTGTCAAGCTTGCTGATGCAGGGATCCCTTTAGGAAACCAGACTGTACTTTTGAAAGGGGTGAATGATGATCTGGCAGTCATGAAACGATTGATGCAAAAGCTCCTGACCATTCGGGTACGGCCTTACTACATTCACCAACTGGACCTGGTCCGGGGAACCGGTCATTTCCGTACCTCTGTTGAACAGGGTTTAAAAATTATGGCAGGTTTGCGCGGCCACACCTCAGGAATGGCAACCCCCTACTATGTGATCGACCTGCCCGGAGGGAAGGGGAAGGTACCGATTCTCCCTAATGATGTGAAGAGACAGGGGCAGACTTTCTTTCTACGTAATTATCTGGGTGAGGTCGTCGAGTATACTGATGGCGAAGGGTAGATAGACTTTTTCATACGGCCCGTTAGGAGAGTGTGGGAGTTAAGATTTTACTTTTCAGATAGTGTCAAGTTTCGTCTCGCTTTCCTCCTGTAATGTTGTTTTTACGTTTTTCTGCCTCCATGCAACATTTCGAGTGATAAAAAAGGGGACAAATCGAGGGTTTTGATTTGCTTTTCATACTGAAGCCTTTTCGAAATAGCACATCTTGGCAAGAAACTCTCGCTTTTGAAGGCCAAAAAGACCCCCATTATTGGGGTGGTTCCATACTGACTTCCTTCCTGTAACTTGCTCTTTACCAGTGTTCAAAAAAGTGAACAGTATAACTGGAAATTAACAGTAGACCCAGGTGCAAGAATCTCCGTTTATAATCCATTCTTAAATTAAGCAGATTCTGCATAATATTGTCCAGAATGACCTCTTCTAGAATAAACAGCACCCAATAGCCCTGTTTAGGGAAAGAAGAAGTCAACTGGTTGATCATTTTTAGAGAAAAAAGCCTTGACAAGAAATAAAAAATATAAGATAAGTTCATATCTATTAAGATATTAATTCATAACTGTCCTTGAGAAGATGAAGTTGACATGAGAACGCGGCGTTCTACGGATGCTGTAAGTAGAAGTGATACTGGATTCAATCCTTAAGGGAGATATTCAGCCGGGCGACAAACTGCCTTCGGCTCAAAGACTTGGCGCTATGATAGGTTCCAGCTTTGTCTCCACACGAGTGGCGCTCAAAGGCCTTGAAACCATAGGGCTAATTGAGATTAGCCATGCAGAGGCATGTTCCTAAGTAAGGGACCCCCTATCTTAATCGAATTGCTCGAAGGGAGAAAAGTCATCGAAAACTATAATGTCACAATGGCAGCAAAGAAGATCAACCATGAAAGCCTACGGTCACTTGATAATATCCTCCACAAAATGGACGAAGAACAAGCACGTGGTAATCTCGATGCGTATAGCACTTTCGATGCAGAATTCCACCTCATGATTGGGAAGATTGCTGGAAATCGTTTCCTCCTGAAAGCCTTGCGGAATATTTCGGGGATTCTTGTCTACCAACAGCAAAGAGCAAGCCGTCTGCCGAATATTATGAAGGTCGTTCCGCCACAGCACCGACAAATCTTCGATGCCCTGAGGAAGGGGAATCCCGATATTGCATCTAAACTCATCACGAAGCACCTTGACGATGTCATCACAATCTGGGAACCCGAACTGAAAAAGAACCGAAGCCTGAATGAGCAGGCGGCACGACTAAGGCCAAGCCTGTTTGTCGAAAAAGAGGTTTCGATATGATCGGAAGTCCAAAGAAGGTATTTTTTAACGAAATTGAAATGATGACCAAGCAAGAGAGTAGTGTTGAGGCATCCAAAATGCCCAGGATGGCAGTTATCCCTGTTGTAAGGGACAAAACGACGGGGTATCTAAACGCTGCGCCTTACAGCGGTGGGATACTAAGCGTTGATCCATTCCACATTGTTTTCGGAGTGAAAAGCTGGGACTCCAAACTTGTATTTGAAGATGCAGAAGAATTTACCGTAGCTATACCAAGCAAAGACCAACTTGATCAGATGTGGGCTACAGCCTGTAGTGTTCCGCACGGCATTAGTGAAATCGATGTGGCAGGCTGGACTGAACTTCTGCCCCAAGAAATTAAAACCCCGGGCATCAAGGAGTGTCGTATCAATTTTGAATGTAAGAAACAACACCTAATTAAACTGGGTGGAGCTCTTCGCAACATAGTTATTGGGGAGATTGTCGGTATCCATATTGATTCCACATTGCTTGCCATGAGTCGGTCTGATTCTCTGCAGATTCTGCCCGTCCATGAGGCGATTCAGAAGCATCCATATACTGGGACATATGCCGTCAGCGTTCTGAGCGGTGAAGCGGAAGGAGGATGGACGGCGTTATCCGAAAGAATCGGTCCCCCCTCCGCTGAGAACAGAAAACATTATGTAAGCCATAACCATTTTAAAGATCTGGATGCCCGCTCCACGCTCATTACAGCGCTCTTGCCAAGGCCTACTTATATCATCACATTCAACGAAGGCAATGGTAAAAACCTGGCATTGCCCATCATGGGTGGTCTGATAATGCACACAAAGCCTGCTGTTCAGATCCCGATCCCTAAGAGGTCCGCTGCCTATGACTCAATTAAGCGCACAGGCGAATTTGTGATATCGATCCCGGACCGCTCGCTCATCGATAAGCTTGAAACTCTCGAAAGAATTGCTCCAGCAGACGTTGGGTCTGTCGGCCTTACTCACCTACCTTCCCATGCCGTCAAGACCTCAGGGATTGCCGAATGTCCAGTGAATATTGAATGCACGACGTATTTGCTCGAAGATGTCCCTGGTGCTGATTATGCCTTTCTGCTCGGAAGGAAAGTGGGATTAAGTGTCGATCAGGAAATAGCAGAGTCACATGATTATATGAAGTTATACAGCACATACCCATATGCTGTAATGGATTGCAATTTTACCCGAAAATGGGCCTTTCATGATTCCCGCTCTCTTCCGATGAAACCGCTTCCAACGTGGGGAAGCCGGTATAACGGTGGATGGTGGGGAGGGCCCGAGCAGTGGCAGGCGGGTATGCAGTTTTGGCTAGTTGAATTATTGGAATCAGGTTACATAGCAGAGGATGAATACCATAGGATAAAGAGATGGATCAGTTGGTGGAGAAGCGAAGGTTACCCTGCACCTGAACCACTCCGGACCGAGGTAAGAAACCGACTCACGAAACTTTTCAACATGATGGTTTATGCTCATCGCGACTTTGACAGGTGGCATGCGATTCACGAATACTTGCGACAATTTCCCTACGAAGGGAGGTGGGGATGCTAACCTTGCTACATGAACGGTTCCGTGTACCACTTCGTCAGCAATAATAAGGGAAGGGAGTAAGGCATCAAGGCGTATCCTTTCAATAGCTCTGGAACTGGAGCACTAACTAAGAAGGGAGGTTATCCACATGAAGAGGCCAAATTTTGTTATCGGAGTGTCGGTCATTGCCGGAGTGCTTTGCTCTCTCGGGCTCACCTATGCGCAGGAAAAGACGCCGTATAATCGTACGGAGATCAAAATTGCCAGCGCCTACGACGAGGAGAGCATCGTCGTGAAGGTCGCCCGGAAGTTCAAGGAGATCATCGAGCGGAAGACCGAGGGGGCGGTCAAGGTCAACGTGCTGCCCGGCGGGAGCGTGGGCAATTCCGAAGCCATCAATGAGGCGGTGACATTGCAGGCGATTCAAATGGCGGCGACGGATGCCATGCTCATCTACATGTACACCCCGGAGTATTTCTTCTGCGAAGCTCCCTACATCATGAAGGACAGCGACCACTATTTCCGATTCTGGAACAGCGCGCTCGGCGACAAGATGCGTCAGAAGGTGCTTGACAAGGGCAAGATCCAGATCTTCAAGCCCTTCTACCGGGGCAGCAGGATCTTTATGTCGAAGAAGGCGCCCATCCGCTCGCCCGAGGACTTCAAGGGGCTGAAGCTTCGCATCCCGGTGATCGACACTTGGGTCACGCTCTTCAAGCAGTTCGGCGCGGAGCCGGTCCCGATCCCGCTTAACGACCTGTACATATCCCTGAGCACCGGCGTCGTGAGCGCGACCGAGGGGCCGGCCGATCAGCTTTGGTCGTTCGCCCTCTACGAAGTGCAGGAGTACCTGTCCATCACGAATCACCTGCCCACGATGGGCCTCCTGACCATCAACCAGGATTTCCTGGGGAAGCAGAACGAGAAAACCCAAAAGGTGATCTGGGCGGCCACCCAGGAGGCAGTGGAATGGGGATCGGACCTGAGCAAAAAGCGGGAAACCGAGCTGATCGACAAGATGGTCAAGGAGAAGGGGATGAAGCTCGTCACGCCCGTAGATAAATCCGTGTTCGCAGCGAAGATCCGGGACAAGATCGACGAACTGTTCAAGACCAAGTGGACCGTAACTACGTACGCGGACTTGTCCAAGCTCTAGCGGCGGTGGCCAGCGCGAAGTCGGGATAGACCGGGGGAGGGCTGCCTGGAGCCATCCCGCATCGCGTCCGCCCCCGAGAAGAGGGCACATTCCCCGGCCAGGTAGCAAGGTACCATGAAAAAGACCACACCTCTGAAGCACGCGAGCGCCGACGCCGCTTCCGGGTCCGCAGAAGGGCAGCCGGTCGGCAGAGCGGCGGATTCCGCCGGAACGTTCGACCGCGCTCTCGTCACCCTCTCGACGGCTGTCTTCATTCTCGTACTCGTGCTGCTCACCGTGCAGATCCTCTCCCGGCAGGTCTCCCGCACGCTGAGCTGGACCGAAGAGCTGGCCCGGTATCTGTTCATTCTCACCTCGTTCCTGGGGTCGGCGATCGCCCTGCGAACCGGTGAACACATCCATATCTCGTCCTTCGTGGAGCGACTTCCACGACGCTTGCGGCTGGCCTTCAACTTCATCGCCGATATGCTCATGATCACCTTCCTCGCGATTACGACCTACGGGGCCTGGCGGATGGGCAATCGCATGCTGCATGTGCCGGTGGGCTTCAGCTCCGCCTTCGTCTCGATCGGCCACATCTACTTGGCGCTCTTCGGTTGCCTGCTCCTCAACCTGTACTATCTCCTCCGACACCTCGCCTTGACTGTGCGGGATCTAACTGCGCGCGGGTAAAAGTTTCAGAGCGCTCGCGTACGCGGGGCCGGGGCGCAGAAAGGGCTGGACGTATGAACGAAGTAGTCATGCTGTTGTTGTTCTTGGGCATCCTGCTTTTTTTCTTCATCTCGGGGATTCCCGTGGCGTTCGGGCTGGGGCTTACGTCGATTGCGCTGATGGCCCTCGGCATCGGGTCCGGCCTCAACCCGGAGATCATCATCAGCCGGATGTTCCGCGGGATCGATAGCTTTGTTCTGCTCTGCGTGCCCCTGTTCATCATGGGGGCGAGAATCATGAACGAAGCGGGGCTCACGACCCGCCTGTTCGGCTTCGCGAACCAGCTCGTGGGGCGGTTCAAGGGCGGTTTGGCGCACGTATGCGTGATCGCCAACATGATTATGGCGGGGATGAGCGGGGTGGCCACGGCGGACGCCGCGGGCCTTGGCCCCATCGGTCACAAGGCCATGAAGGAGGCCGGCTACTCGGACGGGTTCTCGCTCGGGTTGCTCGGTGCGGCAGCCACCATCGGGCCCATCATCCCCCCGAGCCTGCCCCTGGTGATCTTCGCCATCCTGGCGGGAGTGTCCGCCGGGAAGCTGCTTATCGCCGGCATCCTGCCCGGTATCCTCATCGGCCTCTGTCTCATGGCCATGGTGTACGTCGTCGCGAAGCGGCGCAATTTTCCCATGGGGGAGCAGGCAACCTGGGCGAGCTTCGGCCGCTCGATTTGCGAGGCCGGACCTGCCCTCCTGACACCGCTGATCCTCGTCGGGGGGATTGTCTCGGGTATCTTCACAGTGACCGAAGCCGCGGGGATCGCGACACTGTACTCGCTGATCCTCGGTTTCGCCTATCGCACCTTCACCTGGAAGATGTTCTGGGACCTCAGCAGGGCGACGATGATCGATTCCGCGGCCATCATGCTGATCATCGCCACGGCCCAGGTTTATGGCTTCCTAGCGGTGAGCTCCGGCCTGCCGGTCATCCTCGCCGAGAAATTGCTGGGGATCAGCCGGGATCCGCTGGTGATCCTGATGATCATCAACGTGATCCTGCTGATTGTCGGCTGCTTCCTCGAGACGATCGCCTCCCTCACCCTGCTGACCCCCATCTTTATGCCGATTATCAAGCAGGTGGGCATCGACCCCGTCCACTTCGGGCTCGTCATGGTGTTCAACCTGATGATCGGCCTCCTCACGCCCCCCTTCGGCGTCGTGCTGTTCGTCCTGAACAAATGCACCGGCGTCGATCTCGCCACCATCATCCGCGGCGTCGTTCCCTTCTATATTCCGCTTATCACCGCTCTCCTCATTATGACCGTGTTCCCCAGTGTGAACCTGTTCCTGGTCGGGTTGCTGTTTACGAGGTAGGCAGAACGCCGGCTGGCCCATTCTGCTATGGACCTGTGTTTTTCAAGCCCAAAAAGCTACGGTTTGAAGATCAGATAGAGACATTTCCTCATTTCTTTTCAAGAGACTGACGTATTGGCAAGATATCCACCGTTTAGATATTTAGGCGAATTTTCTTCCTGTGATGGCCTTGAGTTAGCCTCACAAGCCTAGTGCCAAATCGATAACCATGCCGATTTTGAAGTCGTCGATTGTATAAGCGTCCAGCGTCCCCGAAACCTCTTTCACCGTCACGGCCGGACCGATTAAGGCGGACCCGTCCTTAACGGCTCTCAGGCCAGAGACGACCCATCAATTCCCATCTTGGCTTCCATCTCTGTCGTCTTTTCTAAAAAGATCTCTCCATACATAAATCAATTCAGGCCTTATGTGTTTGCTCTGCCTCCAACCACCTCCCCAAGCTCACGGTTAAGCCGTGGAATCCGGGCGATGCTGAGGCGTCTGGTGTAACCCCTTTCGCTTGAATATCTGGGATACAAGGACAAAGAAAAGCGGGATGAAAATGAGGTCAATGAAGGTGGCCGAAAGCATCCCGCCGACAACCGCCGTCCCAATGGCGGTCTGGGCTCCCGCTCCGGCGCCGGTGGATATGGCGAGTGGCAAGACGCCGAAGAAGAATGCCAGTGAGGTCATCATGACCGGCCGGAATCGGGTTTTCACCGCTCCCAGGGTTGCCTCGACCAGCTTCTCTCCATAGCCCATGCGATGCTGTGCGAACTGAATGATCAGGATGGCGTTTTTGGTGGACAATCCCAGGGTGGTGAGAAATCCGATCTGAAAGTAAACGTCATTCGGCATACCGCGCAACCACGTCGCCAGCCGTCGCGCCAAAGACGCCCAGCGGTAACATCAGCATGTTGACAAACGGGATGGTCCAACTCTCGTACAGGGCCGCTACGCACAGGAAGATGATCAGAATGGAAAAGGCGTAGAGCGGGACGGTCTGGGCGCCGGCTTGCCGCTCTTGGTAGGAAAGCCCCGTCCAGTCAAAGCCGATCTCCTTGGGCAACTTCGAGGCGAAATCCTCCATGGCCTGCATCGCCTCACCGGAACTCCTGCCCGGCGCTGCCTCGCCCCAGATGTTGATGGACGGAAAGCCGTTGAAGCGCTCCAGCTTGGGAGAACCGAAGGTCCACCGGCCGGATGCAAAAGTGGAATAGGGGACCATCTTGCCCCCCGTGTTACGCACGTAGAGTTTTTCCAGATCCCCGGGCAACATTCGGTAGGGGGCGTCGGCCTGAATGTCCACGTGCTTGACCCGTCCGCTTTTGATAAAGTCGTTGACATAGGCGCTGCCAAAGGCCGTCGAAATGGTGTTGTGAATGGCAGTGATGGGAAGCCCCAGGGCACCGGCCTTTTCCATATCCACGGTGATCCGGTATTGCGGAACATCGTCCAGCCCGTTGGGCCGCACCCGGGCCAATCTCGGATCCTTGGCTGCCATGTCGAGGAGTTGCTTGCGGGCCGCCATCAGACCGTCGTGGCCCAGACCGCCACGGTCCTGCAACTGGAAATCAATACCCTTGGCATTACCCAGTTCGGTGACCGCCGGCGGCGGGAAGGCGAACACCATGGCGTTGCGGATCTGTGAAAACGCCCGCATGGCCCTGTTGGCCACGGCGGTAACCTTCAGCTCCCGCCGGGTGCGCAGTTTCCAGTCCCTGAGCTTGATATAGGCCATACCGATGTTCTGGCCCCGGCCGGACTGGTTCTGACCGGAAATCGTCATAATGGAATCCACCGCGTCTTTTTCCTTGTTTAGGAATTGATCCCTGACCTTCTCCATGACCGCCTCGGTCTGTTCCAGCGTGGAACCCACCGGAAGCGTAACCTGGCAGAGCAGCACCCCCTGGTCTTCATCCGGGAGATAACTCGTAGGCAACCGGAGAAACAGGAATCCCATCGCCGCCACGATCAGCACGTAGAGAAACACATAGCGCACGTTCTTGTTTAACGAGTGACCGACCAGTCTCACGTACAGGTCTCGGACTCGGAAAAAAACGCGATCAAACCATCTGAAAAACGGGCGAAGGAAAGATATCCCGCCCTCCGCCGGTTCATGCCCCTTCGGCACCGGCTTGAGGAACGAGGCGCAGAGGACCGGCGTCAGGATCAAGGCCACCAACACCGAAAGGAGCATGGAGGCGATAACGGTCACGGAAAACTGGCGGTAGATGACCCCCGTGGACCCGGTGAAGAACGCCATCGGTCCGAAGACTGCCGACAGCACCAACCCGATGCCGATCAGGGCGGGGGTGATTTGGTCCATGGATTTGGCGGTAGCCTCTTTGGGCGGGAGTCCTTCCTCGCTCATGATACGTTCGACGTTTTCCACCACCACGATGGCGTCGTCCACCAGCAGGCCGATGGCCAGCACCATGGCGAACATGGTCAGCATGTTGATGGAGAACCCGAACAGTCCCAGCACCGCGAAGGTGCCGAGAAGGACCACCGGCACCGCGATGGTCGGAATGAGGGTGGCCCGCATGTTTCCCATGAAAAGGTACATGACCAGGAAGACCAATAGGATCGCCTCGAGAAGGGTCTTGACCACCTCCTCAATGGCTACCACGGTGAAAGGAGTGGTGTCGAAGGGATAAACGGTCTTCACGCCGGGGGGAAAGTACCGGCTTAACTCTTTCATCTTGGCCCGGATCCGGTTGGCCGTTTCCAGCGCATTGGCGCCGGGCTCTTGCCGGATGGCGAACCCGGCCGCCGGCATGCCGTTGAAATTATTAAAGGTATCGGCAAGATCGGTCCCCAGTTCCGTCCGCCCTATGTCCTTGATCCGCACGATGGAGCCGTCCGGATTGATGTGGACGGGGATGGCGGCAAACTCCTCGGGGGTCTTGAGCAGGCTATGGACGATAATGGAGGCGTTGAGTCGCTGGCCTTTGACCGCCGGCGCCCCGCCGAACTGGCCGCCGGAGATCTCCACGTTGTAGGCTTGAATCGCCTGGGTCACATCGTCCACCGTCAGGCCGTAATCCGTCAACTTGTCAGGGTTGAGCCAGATACGCATGGCGTACTCGCCACCGAATCCTTCCACCTCCCCAACGCCCGGCACCCGCGCCAGCACCTGCTGCACGGTGGTGAGAGCATAGTCTCTCAAGTCAATATCACTCATGCTGCCGTCTTCGGAAATCAGGCCCACCATGATCAGGTAGTTCCTGGTGGATTTGCGGACCGAGACGCCCCGGCGCTGCACTTGATCTGGCAGTCTCGCCATTGCCAGTTGGAGCTTGTTCTGCACCTTGGCCCAGGCGAGGTCCGGATCGGTTCCCGGGGCGAAGGTCAACTCGATGCTGGAGATGCCGGACGAATCACTGCTGCTGGACATGTACAGCATTTTGTCCAGGCCGGTCATCTGCTGCTCGATGATCTGCGTCACGCTGTTTTCCACCGTCTCCGCCGAGGCCCCTTGATAAAGGCAGCCAATCCTGATGGAAGGCGGGGCGATGGGGGGATACTGCGAGATGGGCAAGTTGTAGATCGCCAGGCCACCCACCACCATCAGGATAATGGCAATGACCCAGGCGAAGACCGGACGGTCCAGGAAGAATCTCGATAACATTACGCGCCTCCGTCAGTTCGATTTTGGGGCCGGCTGAGCCGTCTTTTTAGGCGCCGCACCACTTGTTCCACCCTCCTGAAACGGGACAACCTTTACGGCAGCGCCGGGCCGCACTTTTTGGCTGCCCTCGACGATCACCCGCTCGCCTGGTGCAAGCCCTGAGGCAACGAGCCATCGGTCGCCGATGGCTCGATCGAGCGTGAGCATCCGCTGGGCGACCTTCCCCTCGCCGTCTACGATGAGCGCAACGGGATTCCCCTTGGGATCCCGCGATACAGCCTGCTGGGGGATCAGGATGGCCTCATTGTTGATACCCTCTTGCACCACGGCGCGGAGGAACATGCCTGGCAGGAGGTGGCCCTTTGGATTGGGAACGATCACCCGCAGAGTGACGGACCCGGTTGTCGAGCTCCACGGTGACGTCGCGGAACTGAAGCGTTCCTTCCTGGGGATACGTTGTGCCGTCTTCCAGGATGAGTCGGACCTTGCTCTGGTTTTCCCCGCTGTTATGGAGGTGGCCTTCCTCCACTCGACGCCGCAAACGCAACAGCTCGGTGGTGGATTGGGGCACATCGACGTAAATGGGATCCAGCTGTTGAATGGTAGTCAGAGCCGTGGGTTGCTGGGCGGTCACGAGGGCGCCTACTGTGACATTGGATTTGCCGATACGCCCTGTGATCGGCGCCACAACGTCAGTGTATCCCCGATTGATTCGGGCCGTCTCTATCGTCGCTTCCGCCTGCTGGATGGTTGCCTCCGCGACGGCCACGGCTTCCTGGTCGTTTTTTACCTGCGCCTCATCAGCCCGGAGTGTGGCTTCGGCGACTTCGGCCTCGGTCACAGCCTGGTCGCGCTGTAAAGCGGAGATGACGCTCTTCTTAAAAAGTTCTTCGTAGCGCCAGCGGTTCGTCCGCGCGAGCTCCAGGGTGGCCCGCTGTCGCGCAACGCCGGCTACGCTCGCCTCCAGCGCAGCCCGCGCCCGCTCGGCCGCCCTCCGCATCCCAGAGAGGTTGGCCGCTGCGTTGTCGTAGGCGGCTTGAAAGGGGGCGGGATCGATTTGATAGAGTACTTTACCGGCCCTGACATCCGATCCTTCCTCAAACAGCCTCTTTTGAATTATGCCGTTCACCTGCGGACGAATTTCCGCAACCAGGTAGGCGGATGTGCGACCCGGCAATTCGGTGGTTAGGACCGTCCGCTCCGGACTGACTGTCACAATGGCAACCTCGGGGAGGGCAGGCGGAGGAGCAGCCTGCTGCGAGCGGCAGCCAGGCGCCATCAGTCCGGCAACGAGTACCCCCGCGCCAGCAATGAATTTGACTTTGTCATTGATTTTCATGAATGCCTCTATGGATTCGTTTTTTTCTTTTTTCGGCTTCCTCTCGGATGGAGCGGATTCCAGCCAACGAGAAATTCACGACATGGGCGGCGTAGGACTCAATATCGTCGATTCCAGAATAGTCGCTTCTGCCTTCTTGTCTCCCCCGGTCCATCCTTTCCGGCCTCGCAAAAGAGAGGTGATATTTCAAATGGATATTTAAAATATGCATTCTTATTAGTCAAGAGGAGCAACCCGGGAAGCGAGAGAGGGCAGGAAAGGCTGAGGAGACGCGAACGTTTTCCTAAGAACATCCTCGGGTCATGCACGATGTCTGTCGTGACCTTCCCGCCGATCCAGATTGTCTCATCTTACAGACGCGGTCCGCAGTCTTGATCAGCTTCAGACCTCCCTGGGTCAATGCGATCGCGGTGAGACGTCCACTCCTAAATCGTAACCCTCTCCCGGACCTGCAAAGTTATGGTTCGAAGATAATATTGCTGGATTTTGGTTGAGAAAGGGGTGGGGTTTTCGATTCCTCACCCCTTTTCCAATTTACTAACCGTAGAGATTGTCAATCCATCTCATAGCCTCAACATCACTTACCGTCCCAAGATACCTCTGGGTAGTGGATAGATTCGAATGTCTCAGAATCACCTTGCTGACAATTTCTATGGGTACTCCTGACCGAGAGGCGTAGGTCGCTGCATGTCTCCTGAGATCATGGGGTTTCAAATGAATCCCAACCACCTTTCCTGCTTTGTTCACAACTTCTCTTCCGGTCGTATAGGATACCGGAAAGATCCGCTGATCAGACCCAATCCCTTTCCGGGTTATGTATTCCTTGAGACGATCCGCAATCTTCTGTGAGATAAAGACAATCTCTCGTTCCTTGCCACTCTTGGGGGCTCGGAGAGTGAGCTTTCTGTCCTCGATGTCAGTGGGGGTCAATTTCAGGACCTCACCGATCCTCATCCCACCCCGAGCCATCAACTCAAGAATTAACCGATTCCTGGGTTTGATGGTACGGAAAATGATTTCATCCACCACTTCCTTTTCCAGAATGGTCCAGCGGATGCGTCCAGGTGGGCGATACAGTTTTTTCAGCATAGGGGTGTCACAGGGGCTTCGGAAATTGGGGTCGAGGTTTTGGGTGATGAAGTTGAAGAAGGAAGTGAGTTGGGAGTACCGGGTACGTTTGGTTAACTGGTTGGTCCTTTGGTTGACGTTTGTGAGAAAAGAGAGGACCTCTTCGGGGGTCAGGGAATTTATGTCCCTTTCACCGAAGTGGGCGGTTAGTCTGGGAAGGATTGATTGGTAGGTTTTGAGAGTGCTTTTTTTGAATGAAGCTTGTGATACTCCAGCCAGTAGTGGATGCCTTGGAATACTTTCATAGTGCACCTCCTTTTTGGATTTTGCTTAATGCTATCATAGGATAACCATATCTACAATAAATTCCTTGGAGAATACGGTTTCTCTCATGGCAAGAAATCCGCGGTTTAGAATTCACAATTCGTCATTTCCACCCTCGTCGAGTTCTTCCTGTAATCTTGTTTTTCAACTTCTACCTTTGTATACAACATTCCAACCACAAATCAACAAGAGAGGCTAAGTTTCCGAGGAAATTTTTTGCTTGACTACCCATGAGCATAAGAGTATTTTGGGGACAGCTGTAGCACCGTTCCGTAGCCAAGTAAACCCATCAACATAACCTCTGACATTGTGGAGGTTGTTATGAGAAGGAGTTTCTGGAAGATGCCCTACGATGGCCTCAGGGGGATTTAAAATCCCTTTGGGGCCTTTCTTCTCTACCTTTCTTTAATTGTCCCTTCCTTATAAAACTCGACTAAATTTCCAAACAAAAAGGAGGAAACGACCATGGTTATTCGAAAACATTTTGTAGGTCTTCAATTCTAAGCATCTTGGGGATTGGCATTTGGGTTCTGGATTCTGTTCCACAAGCGACAGCGGAAACCTTGAATTTTAAAAGCTTCAACCATGTTACGAAGCAAGAAACGGTTCCCATCGCCGATGTTGAAGGGCACACCATGAGGTTACAGGTAAGAGAAGGAGTAGCGGTATTTGAAAACGGAGAATTGGCCTGGCATAAGAGTGTTTACTATTACAATTACGTTAAAGGAGCAGGACCCGGTGAAGCGTACGCAACCTATACCTTCCTGGATGGCTCGACCATTACAGGTCATGGCATAGGTGTGATCCAGGCTACTTCCGCGGGTGTTCCCACAGCGGCCAAATGGACTTCTGAACTTACTCATGGAACGGGTCGGTTCCAAGGAATCAAAGGAACGGTAAAGAGTTCAACGAAGTTGCTTCCCCCAGAGAAGGACGAACCCACCGGGAAGGCGTTCAGTGAGGGAACCATGGTCTATACTTTGCCGAGCAAGTGATTCGTTGGAACCGGGACGACGCCGAAGGGCAGGACTACCAATGGTTCTGCCCTTTTCTTCTAAACATTTCTATCGGTAATGATTAATCTGAGAAGCTATCTCAGGGTGAGGACTTGTAGGTGAAGTGGGTAACCAAGGATTGACCCTGGTTACTCACCAGTTCTTATATGACTGGCCTTGACCGGTAACAAACTCGGTCAAGCTAAGATTTTGTTTTGCAAAGATTCTTCCTCAACTCCCCAAGATCCTACCGCAGAGAGCGGCAAGAAAAACCTTAGCTCCCAGGGGGCCTTTTCCTTCATGAATTTCCTCCATGAGAAGATGGATTTTCCTGCTCAATACCGGGACAAAGCTTCACTGTGATATCATGGTAGATGGGCCAAGAAGGTCATGCATCCGACAAGAGGCCCCAAGGATTGTTGATTGAAATCTGCAGCCTGTCGGCCTCTAAGCCTGGGCTTGAAATCAGATGTGAAGATTTCTCTTGTAATTTGTGACCAATATGGTAAATAGTCTATGTCACTCTGACGAAACTTCTCTCCGATGGAGGGAGAGCGATAGGAGGTCAAAATGCCGAGAAAAGGATCCAAGCAGCCCTATAAGCCAAGAGTAGAATATAAATATACGATAAAGGACATTGCGGACCTTGCTGGGATGACGAGAATCGCATTGAATGTGGCAAAGGTACGCAAAAAGATAGATCCTGGAGATTTCAGGAGTGTCGTAAGCTTCCTGACCAGGAGAATCATCGACAAACGTCTCGAAGGGGACCTTTTTACCTCTGAAGCGCAGGGGGCAAAGAGAGTGAGGAGGGGCAAGAGCCGACCTCATGTCTCGGGGAAGAGATCCAAAAAGACAGCTCGTCGCAAATAGAGACCGCTTCCTCTATTCATCCTTTTGTCACTGGAATGACGTTCGATCAAGTATGGGAAAATCGGATCTCTGGAACCTCTGGAAAAAAAAGTTTACTATGCCTTTTTAGATGACCTCATTATTATAAAGGAAACCGCTGGGAGGCCAAAGGATCTCAAAGATCTTAGAGTTCTTCCGGGATAAAGGCAACCACATCACCGATCGTTTCGGCATTCACAAAAACCATGACGAGCCGGTCCACTCCCAAGGCGATCCCAGCTGAAGGAGGCATGCCCTCCAATTCAGCTAAAAATTTTTCTGGCACAGGATAAATGGGCTTGCCAAGGGAACGGCGAATCGAGTTTTCAAGATCGAAGCGTTTCCGCTGTTCCGCCGCATTAATCAATTCTGAAAAAGCATTGGCAATCTCCAGTCCACCTATATAAAGTTCAAAGCGTTCTGCTACGGATTGATCCGCTTCCTTCAGGCGCGCCATCGCCGCCCGTTCTGCAGGATAATCGCAAATAAACGTCGGCCTCTCCAATCCCAGTTTCGGCTCAATATCCTGAACCATGATCTCATCAAAGAGATTGCGTTCGAGTGCCTCGGTCATGGAGATCTTTGCGTAACACTCGAAGGCCTCTTTGACAGAGATTCTTTTCCATGGTCCCCTCAGGTCAATCTCATGGTTGTAAAAGATAATCCTTTCTCCCAGGCCAACAGAACCGGCCACAGCTTGAATCAATGCCTCACAGTCCTCCATGAGGGCCCTGTAATCGCAACTGGATCGATACCATTCAAGAAGGGTAAATTCGGGAACGTGCCGAGTCCCCCGTTCTCCATCTCGCCAACAGCGGCAGACCTGAAAGATCTTCTCATACTCTGCCGCGAGCATCCGCTTCATGCAAAGTTCAGGGGAGGTATGCAGGAACCATGAGCCAGAAGGGATCGCATCAATGTGGGATTCAGGTGCAGGCGTGGGAATACGGTGCGGGGTCTCTACTTCCAGATATCCCTGATCGATAAAAAACTGTCTGATGCCATGAATAATGAGTGCTCTCTGCTGAAGTGCCTTCCGGCGGCTGGCGAGCAGCCAGTTCTTCACCACGAAACTATCCCTTGACCCTGGTTGAGTACTCACCCGTTCGGGTGTCAATGGTGATCAATTCACCCTCTTCAATGAACGGAGGGACGCGAAGCTCATAACCGTTTTCAACGGTAGCTGGTTTGTAATCCGCCTTCGAGGTGTCCCCTTTCACCCAAATCTCTGTTTTGATCACCCTGAGATTGACGAAGTTGGGGAGATCGACCCCGATCGCCTTGTCCCTGAACAACAGTACCTTCACATTAAGATTTTCGATGAGAAAGTTCTTTGCGTCACCCAGGGCTTCCTCGCCGATAATAATTTGTTCAAAGGTCTCATTGTCCATGAAGTAGTAGTGATGATCCTCTCTGTAAAGATACTGCATGGCTCGTTCTTCCAATGAAGCCGGTTCGAAGGTTTCTCCTTCGCGGTAGGTCCGATCAATCGTCAACCCCGTGATCATGTTTCGTAGTTTCGTCCGGTAGAGTGCCTGCCCTTTGCCTGGCTTCGAAAAATCGAAGGCGATAACAATGTAAGGTTCATTGTCGATGATAACTTTTAATCCTTTTCTCAAATCAGCTGCGGTGTACATGAGTGGCTTTTCCTCCACTTGCAAAAAATGGAAATTGATCATCCCCCTTTATAAAAGGGGGATTGACCATTTCCTCCCTTTACTAAAGGGAGGCGCCGCCGTCCAACGCGAGACGATGGCGCCGGACGGCTGGGAGGGATTAAAAATCGTAAAAAAATCGATTTCGAATCCGTCCCGCGATATCTCTTCCCGCTTGTTGGATGGCTGCGACCTTATTGGCTTCATTGATCAGGACATTGGAAGATGCCTGATACCATCTCCTCTCCTCCATGTCCATCTCTCTCCACAGAGTCTCTCCGGTCGGTTTTTTCAGCATTAAATCCATGACCACGTTGATCTGGTATTCCAAGGCAAAACCGGATCGGTCATAGGAGACCGAGTAGATATCAACAGACTTAATGATCCCTTGTAAAACAGAATCCGCTTCGTTTCGGTTCACCACCTTAATCCTTCTGTCCTGGATGAACTCTTTCAGAAAACCTTGGGTAACGAGAGCCTCGATCCCAGGTTCAAATGTTTGATTGACGAAGGTAGGGATGGCGATAGATGTCAGGCCAGAAGGAACATGGGTCTCCTTCCCGACCATCTGATAACCACATCCCCAGCCCAGAACCATAAGAAGGATGGGCAATAACCTTTTCAAAAAAAACATCAAGAATCTCTCGCTGGGATTAGGGATTGGGGATTAGCTAACCCCTGACACCCGATCCCTAACCTCCTTTATCCACAGACAATATTGACCAGTTTTTGAGGGACCAGAACCACCCTCTTGACCTCTTTGCCTTCGATCAACTTTTGAATCCTTTCACTCTTCAATGCCCAGGCCTTCACCTCTTCCTCTCCATAAGAAGCAGGGATGGTGATACGATCCCTCAACCTTCCGTTCACCTGGATGACGATCAGGATTTCCTCTTCCAACACCGCCTCCCGGTCATAATCCGGCCATGGGTTCTTCATAATAGAATTCCCGTTCCCCAAAGCCTTCCAAAGCTCCTCTGCAAAGTGGGGAACAAATGGCGAGAGCAATAGAGCGGTCGTCTCGATCGTTTCACGCACCACCCTCATCGAAATTTCGTCCGTCCGACCCTTGACCTCCGAAACATAGATTTCATTCACCAACTCCATGACGGCGCTGATCGCGGTATTGAAATGGAATCGTTCGATGTCCTCCGTTACCTTTTTGATCGTTTTGTGAGTCTTCTGCCGAAGAACCTTTTGGTCTCCCTCGAGGGTTGTCCCGAAGGGGAACGATTTTACATTTTGAAGGCGCTGGTGCTGCTCATAGAAAAGCCTCCAGACCCGATTGAGGAAACGGGCAGACCCTTCCACCCCTTGGTCACTCCAGTCCAGATCCCTTTCAGGCGGAGAGGCGAACAGGCAGAACATCCTCGCCGTATCCGCACCATATTTTTCTATCAAGTATTCCGGGTCGATGACGTTCTTCTTCGACTTGGACATCTTTTCCAGTCTTCCCACAGAGATCTGACCGCCACACTTACGGCAACGAAACGTTTCTCCATCGGCCTCTACCTCGTCGGGGAAGAGATAACCATCCTTTGGGCACTCGTAGACCTCTTTGCAAACCATACCTTGGGTAAGAAGATTTGTGAATGGCTCCTCCACGCTCACCCACCCCATCTCTTTCAACACCCTGGTGAAAAAGCGGGAATAGAGGAGGTGCAGGATGGCATGTTCAATTCCTCCAATGTATTGATCGACGGGCATCCAATAATCCACCCTCTTCTTGTCCAGTGGTCCTTCATGGAAGTCTGGGCATGCAAACCGATCAAAATACCAGGAGGATTCGACGAAGGTGTCCATGGTGTCGGTCTCCCTTCTCCCAGGCCCACCACACTCAGGACATCGGGTCTCCACAAATTCTTTCAGTCCTGAAAGGGGGGACTCCCCCATTCCGGTGACTTCCACATTAAAAGGCAGCACGACGGGAAGATCTTTTTCAGGAACGGGAACGGTTCCACACCGGCCGCAGTAGATGATGGGGATGGGGGCTCCCCAATAACGCTGCCTCGAAATCCCCCAATCCCTCAGCCGATAAGTGATCCTCTTTCCCCCAAGACCCTGCTCCTCGAGATACTGTGCAATGGTCTCCCTGGCCTTGACGCTGTCCATCCCATTGAACTGTCCGGAATGGACCAAGAAACCTTCCCCTTCATAGGCTTCGGTCATCGTTTCGGCATCGAAGGTCCGGCCCTCTGGTTGGATGACAACGATCAGAAGGAGTTCGTACTTCTTAGCGAATTCAAAGTCCCTCTGGTCATGGGTGGGCACCGCCATCACCGCACCTGTTCCGTATTCCATCAGCACAAAATTGGCCACAAAAATGGGCATCCTCGCTTTTGTCATCGGGTTCAGGCAATAGGCGCCTGTGAAGACACCCTCTTTTTCCGTCGTCTCAGCAGTCCTTTTCATCCAATCCTGCCGCCTCATCCTTTCGACGAAACTTCTCACCGCCGCCTCCTGAGCCGTCCCTTTTGACAAGCTCAGGGCAAGAGGATGCTCAGGGGCAAGACTCATGAACGTTGCACCAAAGACCGTATCCTGTCGGGTGGTGAAGACCTTGATGACCTCCGTTGAATTCTCCAGAGGAAAATGGATCTCCGCACCGATCGACTTCCCGATCCAGTTTCGCTGCATGGTCAGGACCCGCTCCGGCCATCCCGGGAGTTGATCGCACCATTCGAGCAGGTCTTCTGCATAATCGGTGATTTTGAACACCCATTGATCCAGTTCCTTCTGAGTGACGCCTGGATCATCGGCATGACCTCGCCAGCATGTTCCATCGCTCATCACCTGTTCGTTTGCCAAAACTGTTCCGCAGATTTCACACCAATTGACGAAAGACCTCCTTTTATAGGCTAACCCTTTCTCATACATCCTCACGAAGAAGAGCTGTTCCCATCTGTAGTAAGAGACGTCGCAGGTGGCAAACTCCCGATCCCAGTCGTAACTGAAGCCCATCCGTTTCAATTGATTCTTCATATACTCAATATTCTCGTAGGTCCATTTTGCCGGGTGAACACCATGTTCGATGGCTGCATTTTCAGCGGGCATACCGAATGCATCCCATGCCATGGGGTGAAGGACGTTAAAGCCTTTCATCTTCTTATATCGAGCCACCACGTCACCGATGGAGTAATTCCGCACATGGCCCATATGGATCTTTCCGGATGGGTAGGGAAACATCTCAAGAAGGTAATACTTCTTCTTATTCTGGTCTTCCACCACCTTAAAGAGCTTTTGACTCTCCCAGACCTTCTGCCATTTCTCCTCAATCTCTTTCGGAACATACCGCTGATTCATCTATTTCCTTCCTCTAAAAAGAAAGTTAGGAGTTCTCAGTTCGGAGTAAGGTCAAAGTTGGTAGTTTATGGTCTTAAACTCTGAACTCTTAATTCTAAATTCTCAATTCTTAACTCTTAACTCCGAACTTATTTTCTTATTCTCTCATCATCTTTCGGATTCGGAGCCTCAAGGCGTTAAGTCGGATGAACCCCTCCGCATCCTTCTGATTGTAGACGGCATCTTTCTCAAAGGTGGCGAATGCCCCGTGGTAAAGAGATTTTTCTGACTTCCGGCCGATCACGGTGCAGTTACCCTTATACAGCTTCAGGCGGACGCTTCCTGCAACGTCCTTCTGCATCTCATCAATCGCCTTCTTCAAGACCTCCATCTCCGGCGAAAACCAGTACCCATAATAGATCAATTCGGATATCTTCGGGATCAGGCTATCCCGAAGATGCATCACCTCTCTATCCATGGTAATCGATTCCATGGCTCGGTGAGCGATGTGCAGAATTGTTCCACCTGGAGTTTCATAGACCCCTCTTGATTTCATCCCCACATAACGATTTTCCACCATATCCACCCGACCGATTCCATTCCGGCCTCCCAATTCGTTCAATTGAGACAATAAGTTTGCGGGTGAAAGGGCCTTGCCATCGATCCGCTTGGGAACCCCTTCTTCAAAATCGATTTCGACCACGGTGGGCCGGTCCGGTGCCTTTTCTGGAGAGACAGAAAGGATGAACATGTCCTCCGGTGGCTCGGACCAAGGATCCTCCAAGATCCCTCCTTCGAAACTGATGTGGAGAAGGTTCCGGTCGGAGGAATAGGGTTTCTCTTTTGTGACCGGTACAGGGATATTGTTCTTTCGAGCATAGGCGATTAAATCCTCTCGAGATTTAAAATCCCATTGCCTCCATGGAGAGATCACCCGAACGTAAGGATTGAGGGCATAGTAGGTCAATTCAAATCGAACCTGATCATTTCCCTTCCCTGTGGATCCATGGGCTACGGCATCCGCCCCCTCTAACTGAGCGATCTCCACTTGCCTCTTTGCGATCAGAGGCCTGGCGATCGAAGTCCCGAGGAGATAAGTCCCTTCATAGATGGCACTCGCCTTCAAGGCGGTAAAAACATAATCTCGTACGAACTCTTCTCGAAGGTCTTCGATATACACCTTGCTTGCACCCGTGGAGAGTGCCTTTTCCTCCAGGTGATCCAGTTCTTCAGCCTGCCCGACATCAGCGGTGAAGGCAATCACCTCACACCCGAACTCGTTTCTTAACCATTTCAGAATGATCGAAGTGTCCAAACCGCCCGAATAGGCAAGGACGACCTTCTTCACTTCACCTTGCATAAGAACCTCCCTTCCGAAATTTTCGATTGCGGATTGCAGATTGCGGAGTTAAATCCGAAATCCGCATTCCGAAATCCGCATTCCGAAATCCGCATTTGATAGTCCGCATTCCGCAATTAAGATACTCCTTTGAAGACCTCTTCAAGTGTCTTGACCACTTGATCCACTTCTTCCTTCGTTACAATCAGTGGCGGTAAGAATCGGAGCACATTGCCCATCGTGCAGTTGATCAGAAACCCTCTCTGCATCATCTCTTTCACGATGGAACTTCCTTCCATCTTCAACTCCATTCCCAGGATTAACCCTTTTCCACGAACCTCCTGAACAAATGGATGTTTCTTCTTGATCTCCTCGAGCCTCGCAAGAAAGTAACCGCCCACTTCCTGGCAATTCTCTAACATTCCTTCATCTAAGATGGCCGTCAAAGCCGCCACCCCGGCAGCAGTGGCCAAGGGATTTCCTCCGAAGGTGGAGGCATGGTCACCGGGCTCAAAAATGTCAGCAACCCCTTTCTTGATTAACAGGGCTCCTATGGGAACCCCTCCTGCCAATGATTTTGCAAGGGTGAGCAGGTCGGGTTCGACGCCCTCGTGCTCATAGGCAAAAAGTTTTCCAGTCCGGCCCATTCCTACCTGCACTTCATCGAAGATGAGCAGGATCCTCTTCTCATCACAGATGTCCCGGAGGGCTTTGAGATAACCTTCGGATGGACAGTTCACCCCTCCCTCTCCTTGGACGGGCTCCACCAGGATGGCACAGGTTTTTGAATCGATGGCATTCCTCACTGCCCCGATATCGTCAAAAGGCACATATTTGAACCCGGGCATCAGGGGCTCATAGTCCTTATGGAACTTCTCCTGCGCGGTCGCAGTCAAGGTGGCAAGAGTCCTTCCATGGAAAGAGCGCTCCATGGTGATGATTTCATATCGATCCCCTTCCATCTTCTTCTTCGCATATTTTCGGGCCAACTTCATCGCCCCCTCATTGGCTTCAGCCCCACTATTGCAGAAGAAAACCCTCGTGGCGAACGAGTGCTCGCAGAGGAGAGAGGCCAGCTGGATCTGGGGTTCGATATAATAGAAGTTCGAGACATGAATCAGCCTCTCTGCCTGGTCTTGGATGGCCCTGACGACTTTTGGGTGACAGTGGCCTAAATTACATACCGCAAGGCCTGACACAAAATCCAAATATTCTCTGCCCTCCACGTCCCAAACCCGGGTCCCTTTTCCTCTCACCAAAACGATCGGATAGCGGGCATAGGTGTGGGCCACATATTTTTCCGATAACATCATCCAGGTCTGAGAATCCATCACCACTCCCTTTACTGGAAGAATGGAATGCTGGAAGGATGGAATAATGGGTTGATGCGATCAGGTTGAGGTTGAGAATTTCTCAAGCTCAAGCTTAACCTTAGCCTTAACCTTTTATTTCCCCAATATTCCAGTGTTCCATTATTCCGTTATTCCGTTTCTTTGGAGATTTGCGTGCCGATCCCTATATCGGTAAAAATCTCTAACACGATAGCGTGTTCCACCCTTCCATCGATAATATGGGTTTTGGTCACCCCCTCCTCCAGTGCCTCCAGGCAGCAGTTCACTTTTGGAATCATCCCAGAGGAGATGACCTTTTGAGCCATCAGGCGCTTTGCCTGCTTCGCATCGAGAGTGGGAATCAATCGGCGCTTCTCATCCATCACTCCCTCAACGTCTGTCAGCAATATCAGTTTCTCAGCCTTCAATGCGGACGCCACTTTCCCCGCCACTAAATCGGCATTGATGTTATAGGTCTCTCCCTCCTCCCCGACACCAACGGGTGCGATCACGGGGATGAAATTCTCCTTCTCCAGGGCCTCGATGACGCCTGGGTTGATCGTCTTCACCTCACCCACCATACCGATGTCGATGACTTCGGGGATTTCACCCTGTCCTCGGCTCTTTGTCAATTTCAATTTCTTAGCAATGATGAGTCTACCATCTTTTCCACTCAATCCGACAGCCTTCCCTCCCTGCTGGTTAATCAAGGTGACGAGCTCCTTATTCACCTTTCCGACGAGGACCATTTCCACCACATCCATCGTCTCTCCGTCGGTGACCCTCATTCCCTCGATGAATTGGGATTTCTTCCCCATCTTGGTCAATACATCACCAATTTGGGGCCCTCCGCCATGGACGACCACGGGGTTCAGACCAATATATTTCAGGAGGACAACATCGAGGGCAAAACTCCTTTTCAGCCCTCGCTCCTCCATCGCGCTTCCCCCGTATTTGATCACGATGGTCTTATCATAGAATCGCCGAATATAGGGGAGAGCCTCGACCAGCACTTTTGCCTTATCGAGTGGGTTCTCCATAAGCTGGACTCCTCAAAGTACAAAATGAAATGCAGAATGCTGAATGCGGAATTTGGAGTTCTGAGTTTTTAATTCGAAGATTTAGAATTCAATGCGTTGACTCCGAAGAAATCATCTCAGATCATCGACCCCGCAATCCCCAATCCGAAATCCGCAATCACTACAAGATATACCGACTCAGGTCTTCATCCTCGACAAAATCTTTTAACTTCTCTCTCACAGATTTGGCATCGATCAGCATTTTTTTCCCGGACATCTCGGGAGCATCGAACGAAATCTCATCGAGCAATCTCTCCATGATGGTGTAAAGTCGCCTTGCACCAATGTTCTCGGTCCTTTCATTGATTAAGGCCGCAATCTCTGCAATTTCTGCAATCGCATCCCCTTTGAATTCCAGCTTCACCGACTCCGTCTCCAACAGGGCGGTGTACTGCTTGATCAGGGCGTTTTCTGGCTCGGTGAGGATTCGGATCAAATCATCCTTTCCCAAAGAATCCAGTTCCACCCGGATCGGAAATCGACCCTGCAGTTCCGGGATGAGATCGGAAGGTTTGGAAACGTGGAATGCCCCTGCGGCGATGAACAGAATATGGTCTGTTCTAACCATCCCATATTTTGTCGTCACGGTTGTCCCTTCGACAATCGGAAGGATATCCCTTTGAACCCCCTCCCGCGAAACATCCGGGCCAAAGCTTGTCTCCCTTCCGGCGATCTTATCGATTTCGTCGAGGAAGATAATCCCGGATTGCTCCACCCGCTCGATGGCCTGTCTGGTTACGGCGTCCATATCGATCAATTTGTAAGCCTCTTCCTGCGACAGGATGTTGAGAGCCTCCGGAACTTTAACCTTCCTCTGTTTTTTCTTCTTCGGGAAGAGGCTTCCAAACATATCCTTAATGTTGACATCCATCTCTTCCAATCCGGAGGCAGAAAAGATCTCCACGATGGGAAGGTTTCGATCCACGGTCTCCACTTCTACATATTTCTCATCCAACTTCCCGGCCTTCAGCAATTTTCGAAGCTTTTCACGAGTGGCCCGCTGATCCTCGCCCTCCTTCTGAGTGCCCTTGCCAGCCGGAGGAAGAAGCAAATCTAAGAGCCTCTCCTCGGCCATCTCCTCTCCCCTCTGCTGGACCTTGCGGGATTCTTCTGCCTTCATCATATTGACGGCAAGGTCCGTGATGTCCCGGATCATTGACTCCACATCCCTGCCCACATAGCCCACCTCTGTAAATTTGGAGGCCTCGATCTTCAGAAAAGGGGCTTGGGCCAATTTGGCCAACCTTCGAGCGATCTCTGTCTTGCCGACTCCAGTGGGACCGATCATAATAATGTTTTTGGGGGCAATTTCATCCCGGAGGGGTTCGGGGATCTGCTGGCGCCTCCAACGATTTCTCAAGGCAATGGCCACCGATCTCTTCGCATCCTTCTGGCCAACGATATACTTATCGAGCTCGGATACGATCTCACGGGGGGTGAAGGTCTGCATCATAGCTCCTCCACGTTAATTCGATCATTGGTGTAGATACAGATGGAAGCGGCAATCTTCATCGCCTCTTCGGCGATCGCCCTGGCTTCTAAGTCTGAAAACTCGGTCAGGGCCTTGGCTGCCGCATGGGCATAAGGCCCCCCGCTTCCAATAGCAGTCACGCCATCGTCGGGTTCGATGACATCCCCGTTGCCGGAGATGACAAGGGAGTGTTCAGAGTCGGCGACGATGAGCAAGGCCTCCAGTCTCCGGAGCACCCGATCCGTCCTCCAATCCTTGGCCAACTCCACCGCCGCCCTGAGTAAATTACCATTATATTGTTCCAACTTTTCCTCAAACTTAGCAAAGAGGGTGAAGGCATCAGCCGTCGCACCTGCAAAACCAGCGAGGACTTTGTCATGGTAAATCCTTCGAACCTTTCTGGCTGTATGTTTCATGATAGTATGTTCGAGGGTCACCTGCCCGTCCCCTGCCATCACCACTTTCCCCTTGTGCCGAACAGATAAGACTGTGGTTCCTTTCATTTTATACATCATTTTCTCCATCGTTCTATCACCCTCAAGTTTCCCTTTTAGTGACTGGTGTTCGTGATTGTTTCAAATTTCTGAAACTGCGAGGATGGGCCCGGTCATAGACCTCCATCAATCTACCCAAACTGACATGGATATACCGCTGGGTGGTGGAAAGGCTGGCATGCCCCAACATCTCCTGGATCTCTCGAATATCAGCTCCTGCATCCAGGAGGTGCGTTGCGAAGCTGTGGCGCAGGCTATGAGGACTCACTCTTCGAAAGATCCCCGAGCGCTTCGTATACTTCTTCATCAACCTCCCCACCGTTCGAGTGGTCAGCCTCCCTCCTCTTGAGTTGACAAAAATAGGTTCTTCTCCGGCTAAGACCCCTCGCTCCTCTAAATAAGCTTTCAATGCCTCTATCGCCTTTTTACCGACCGGCACGATTCTTTCCTTTCTTCCCTTCCCCATCACTTTCACAATGCCGAGATCTAAGTCTAATTGACTCGTATTCAATCCCACCAATTCACTCACCCGCAATCCGCTCGAATAAAGAAGTTCTAAGATCGCGCGGTCCCTTAATCCCCCGCTCCTCTCTGGGGATTCCATCAGCCGAAAGGCTTCATCGACAGTGAGGGTAGTGGGAAGAAATTTCTCCACCTTCGGTGTTGAAACCGTCTTGGCCGGGTTGGAAGGGATGAGTTGTTCCTTGACCGTATATTTGAAAAAAGAGCGCAGGGTTGAAAGCTTCCTCGCAATAGAACTTTTCTTGTTTTTTCTATGGAGGAAGCTCAAATATTTTCGGATGGCCATCCGGTCCACTTTTGCCATCTCTATCTCGCCCTCTGGTGAAAGATACATCCCTGACCTCTTTAAGAAATCCTCAAACTGTCCCAAATCCCTCTGGTAACATCGACAGGTGTGAGGCGACGCATTCTTTTCTGCAGAAAGATAGTGGATGAATTGGTGTATTAAAGGATGCTGACCAGTCGGCGGAGAACCCATGATCTCTTCATCTTTTTCATCCATCCAAATACCCTGTAAGTTGTTAAAATTTTATTAGAATTTAATTTTATAACACAATTTTCAAATTTATCAATAAAATTATTCAATACATCTGCTATCTCTGTTCAATCCTCGCCTGTGAAGCAGGACCATCATACCCGACTATCCATCTTAGATCCATACTCCCTCCTATTCTGGCCGAGCATCGGTCGCAAGTTCTTTTTTTCTCATTGACATTCTTTAAGATTTTCGGATAAACTTTTTATAATACTTATTTTAGAAAAAGGAGGTGATCAGAATGGCAGCAGAGCCCAGGGTGGCACGGGTAACAGAGATTATTGCAGGTTCTCCTAAGGGTTTCGAGGAAGCAGTCAAAGTCGGGTTTGCAAGGGCTACGAAAACCTTGAGGGGCATCACCGGAATGCGTGTTGTTGAAATGCGGGTGGCAGTGGAAAATTCAAAGATTATCGAATACCGGGTAAGATTGGAGGTTATCTTCGTCCTCGAAACATAGTCCTGTGATCCAGAGGCCCTATCCTCAGTCATGGGTTGGATGAACTCATTTTGAGGTAGGGCCTTTTTTTAATGACCGAATAGATTCCAATTACCGATACAAAAACTTGGTTCTGGAGTCATTTCGCTTTCCATCTTTAATCGTTTTAATTCGGTTATTGGAACTGGATGTTAGGGGCTTTCCTCTATGGCCCTCATCAACTCCTGCCGGTTGACGGTTGCGGTTCCCACTTTTCCAACCACGATCCCTGCCGCATAGTTTGCCAGCCTCGCTGCATCGATGACTTTAGCCCCTGCTCCCAATGCAAGGGCCATTGTTCCAATCACGGTGTCCCCCGCACCGGTAACGTCGAAAACCTCCTTCGCCACTGTGGAAACAAGGAAGGGCTCCTGGTGGGGTTCAAAGACAGCCATGCCCTCGTCTCCCCGGGTGATGATCAAGACATCACACCTCAACCTCTTCAACAACATCCTTCCTACTTTTTTTAACGACGGAAGATCCGTGATGGGAATCCCCATGGCCACGCTCGCCTCCGCTGTGTTAGGCGTGACCACCGTTGCTCCCTTGTAGGAGAAAAAATTCTTCATTTTTGGGTCAACCATGATCAATTTCTTTGCATCCTTAGCTCTCCGGATGACAGCCCGGATCAGTTCCCCTGTCAGAAGGCCTTTCCCGTAGTCGGATAGGATGATCCCATCAAAACCACTGATATTCACTTTTAGAAATTCTGAAAGATTTCGGAAGGTAGGTACCTTCGTTGGATCTGTTGTCTCCCGGTCGATTCGGACCAATTGTTGCTGATGGGCGACGACTCGGGTTTTCACTGTGGTCTGTCTCCCCTGTTCCACAAATACTCCACCGATTCCAATTCCCATCTCCGTCAACTCTTTGATAATTCTCTGCCCCATCTCATCATCGCCCACGACACCACAAAGAGTAACCTTTCCTCCGAAGGAATGGATGTTATTCACCACATTGGCGGCCCCTCCGAGGAGAAAAGTCTCCTTTTCCACCACCACCACAGGGACAGGGGCCTCGGGCGATATCCGGGAAACCTTTCCCCAAATGAAGCGATCCATCATGATGTCACCGATGACCAAAATCTTTATTTTTGAAAAACGCTCTAATATCTTTCGTAACATCGGTCGTCCTCCCATCCCTGCTTATCGCCTCCCCTATGACCTGCCGTGGGGGCAAGCCCGTCTGTTCTGAAAATATTCGACCGTCTTTTTCAGTCCCGTCTCGATCTCAACCTTTGGCTCGTAATTTAGAAATCGCTTTCCTTTACGGATATCTGCAAAGGAGTGCTTCACATCTCCTTTCCGGGGTTCTTCATAGATGGGTGATACTTTTGAGCCGACAATATCCTGAAGAATATTTAACAATTGGTTTAACGATGTCCTTTTCCCACAGGCAATATTGACGACTTCCCCGTCCAGGTGCTCGGTGGACATAGCCACCAGATTAGCTTGAACCACGTTCTCAACATAAGTAAAGTCTCGAGATTGCTCCCCATCACCGAAGATGATCGGAGGATGTCCCTCGAGCAGCGCATCGATGAACCTCGGGATGACAGCGGAGTAGATCGATGTTGGATCCTGTTTTGGACCGAAGATATTGAAATATCTCAGGGAGACAGTCTCAAGGCCGTAAAGTTGAAAAAAGAGTCGGCTGTACCGTTCTCCGATATATTTTTGCAACGCATAAGGCGAGAGAGGATTTGGAGGCATCTCCTCTTTCTTTGGTAAGATCGGGGTATCTCCATACACCGAAGAGGACGAGGCGTAGATCAGCCGCCTGACTCTTGCATCCTTCGCTGCCAGAAGAATGTTTAAAGTTCCTCCTGCGTTGACTGAATTGGAGGTCAGAGGGTCTTCCACAGATCGTTGGACCGACGGAAGGGCGGCTTGATGGAATACGTATTCAATATCCTCCGTCACCTTTTGGCAGAGATTAAAGTCACGGATGTCCCCTTCGATAATCTCCAGAGAGGGATGGGGTTCATCAAAGACCAAGTTCTCCCTTCTCCCCGTTGAAAAGTTATCGAGCACCCGAACCCGGTGGCCCTGTCTGAGCAAGGCATCGGTCAAGTTCGACCCGATAAATCCTGCTCCTCCAGTGACTAAGATGCTTGACATTTTCTCCTGTCCCATCCTCACCCTATTTTTTCCTTCTTCTTATCCAACTCCACCTGGTCACAAGGAAGTAAGTTAAAGTGGCAAATCAGACCTGTGCTAAATTCTTCTCATCGCAGCCGTTAGACCAATAGGGTTGTAGTAAAATCATCAATGAAAACGATAGGGGGTAAAGATCCCCAACTTTTCACCCGGTTTCATGTTGGTTCTAAGGTAAACGAGGAGGCGCGTTGGGCGAAGTCGGGGCAAGATTAATATTTGGGGATCCACCCAGATGGACGATATGGACCCCTGGGCAATGCCCGATATGACTTCTGCCTGCCCATTTCTCCCGAAGGCTGTCGCCAGTGGATAATCAAACGGCGTGGGGTTTTTTGTCCCGCTCACGAGATAGAATAATCCCGCTCTCGGGCTGATGAGAAAGGGCCGTTCTCCCCGCCGAGCGGCTTCTGACAGGGCTGACGCAGATATTTTGATCTCATCGATTAACCTGTCCTCGATCAGAACTCTACGAAAGTGCGGTAGTGTGGAAACACCATAGTTTGAGCTCTTGATCTTGGCGACCGATAGGGTGAGTATCAGGATCATCCCCATCCCTACCCACAGAATGATACCCCCTTGAATTGCCTTTACCCACCAATTCGTCTGACTTGGCTTCAGCATTTTCCAGGAGTAAATGAGGCCAATCAGTAGCTCAGGAACCGCATAAGCCAGATGAGTCAGATCGGCACGAGGAAATACCCCCAAAAAACCCATGACTACGAAGATTGCCATCACAGCGGTCAGCCTCCTCTGACCGGGCTCCCGATTCAACGCGATGAGAAGAGCTGCAAAAACCGGAAACGGCCATAAAAAGAGGGTATATGTAAGTAAAATGATCAAGCCTTCGATTGAATTCGTGATAGACACCAAATACATCAAAATCTTGATCCCATCAAAGTAAGATATCCGTGCGAATTGAAGGTAAGTCGCTCGGTTCATGAACCCGTAATCGAGGAACCTGGTCCAACCGCCGCTGAGGCTGACGGGCAGGACACCCAGCGCAGACACAAGACAAAATGAGACCAGGGCGATCGGAACGGTTACCGGCAGCTTACGCCATATCTCCCGCTTACCCCAGAGTCCGATGACCACGGTAAACAAGAGCGCCATCAAGGCGTAAACACCGATATTCTGTTTGGAGGCAAATGATAGACCTGCGGCAATTCCGCCGATCGCAAGCGCCATCGTTGAGCTTCCCATCATTCTCCTAACATGGGAAGTCCCATCAGATCCTTCCCCGTTCCTCATCCAGGACAAGGCAGCACTGAAACAGACGAGGAAGAACAGGTTCGCCAGAAGCGAGTAAGGAGTGGTGTTCAGCCAGGGTGGCGCAAGGGTCAAGAAAGCCACAGCGAAAAAGAGGGGAAATTCCCTGGTGGATGAAACTTGACGGACTATTCTGCCCGAGACAAGGACAATCGAAATGTAGATAAGTCCCATGACCGCCTTGAGAACGAGAACTTCTGACCCGAATAAACCCGTGAATACTGCCGTCAGATAGACCGAGAGCGGCGTGACATTGAAGAAGACATCCCGATAGAGCACATCTCCTGACGTCACCCGATGAACGACCTGAAGAAACCAGCATTCGTCCCACGGGCTGATGCCGTTGACGGCGCTCAGAAATGCGTAAAGCCCGAACAAAGCCAATGCCCATGCAAGCAGAGAAAGATATCTCCCAATTCCTCTCATACCTGCTCACCCTTAAAGATCTGAAAAGGCAGGAAAGTCTGCCAGATGAACACGCGCTCCAGGAGAGCTTCCACCTTCGCCCCCATGGGATGATTCGCCAAGAAAGGAGGGAAGAAACCGAAGCGGGCCATTGCGAGCCGGCCAAGACCGCTGGCCCTCATCGCCGAAAGCACAATTCCTGGCCGCATTCGCACCATGCCCCCATCGCCCCGCCAGGTCATGCCCGGGGTGATCATCATCTGAACGTAATAAAGCAGATTGTAGGGGTTTGGCTCTACAAATGCGATCCGGCCACCCGGTTTGACCAGAGGGACCATCGCTTTAAAACTTAGCGTTATATCGTGAAGATGGTGAAGTGTAAAGAAACCGATGACCGCATCGAACCTTCCGTCCATTTCGGGAGGATGATTCACGATATCGCAACAGTGTAGCGGGATGTCGTAGCGTCCGCCGCTAAACTCGGAAAGCTTCTCCAGAAGAAAAGGCGAAAGGTCAAGGCCCTCCACCTTCACCCCCATCTCGGCTAAAAGCAGGGTGTATCGCCCCATACCACACCCTACTTCGAGTACGTGCATCCCCGGCAAGAGGCCAGCGAATCGCACCATTTCATCGACGTGTCTTCTCAGGTATCGCGTCTCCCGCGGCACCATGGTGGCCTTCACGGACTGCTCAAAGTATTGCCTCTGCTCAAGATTATGCCCATCGATATCCAGCTTTTCCAACTGCTTCACCTCTCGTCAACCTTCTTGGTGATGTTCCTTGAAGGATCTTATTTGCGAAAAGTATTCATTTTATCTCTATCTCCCCCCTTCAGCGAAACGGTGACCAAAATAGGCTCTCACTTTGGCATCATTCATACGTTGCCCAGGTGACTGCAGCCCCTGCCGGCGCTTCCAGATGGGAACCCTACCGATGGCAAGGCAGCCCACCTTCAGGCGCTTCCAGAAGCTATATGAGGATTTCCCTAACGGACGGTCGGATCGTTCCACCGGGACAGAGAGGGTGGGCAGCCCGGTGCAGCCGATCATCGCAACGACGAAGGGATGAGGGTCGTCAAAAGCGAGCAATCTTTCGGCCATCTGTCGGCTCATCGCTACGAAAAGTCCCGCATCTGGGGGAAGACCACAGAGATAATGAAGCAACCTCTTGAATCGACGGGAGGTAAACAACCTGAGGGAAGACTCATAGCGGCCGCGCCTTCCGGCAAACACGGCGGCGGGACCCCGCCGCAATTCCGTCAGAAGAACGGGAATCGCCTCTGGAGGGTCCTGGAGGTCAGCGTCCATGACCACCACATATTTGCCCCTCGCATGGCTCAAGCCGACCATCACCGCCCGCTGCTGACCCACATTCCTCTCCAGCTCCAGGACCGCCACACCGAAGTGGGTCTCTGTCAGTTCTTTTAACACATCGAGTGAATGGTCCGGAGAGGCGTCATCGACAAAGAGAATTTCGAACTCAATCCGGTTGGGCTCCATCACATGAAGCAACCGCTCATAAAGCTCCTTGAGGGATTCCTTATTTCGGAAAACGGGCAAGACAACCGTCACTTCAGGATGATGCCCACCTTCTTTGATTGCCCCATCAGGAACCCCGTCGCCGGTCAGCCGCTCAACCATGGTGAAGGTCTCTGAGACACAGGGTTTGTTCGATCAGATCCATGCAAAGGGAATGTTTGCATCACAAAGCATTCGACCCGTCATTCGCTATGAAGTGGTCATATTCTTCCTTATGGAGACGATACCAGGCGATTGTCTTCTCAAGTCCGGCCCTGAGTGTGTGGTGAGGCTCCCAGCCCAACATCCTTTTCGCTTTCCCGATATCTGCAACCCAAAAAGGCTTGTCATGGCAGCGGGCCGGATAGCCCCCGACCTCAACTTCCATCTTCTGACCGGTCAGCTCCTGAATGAGTTCAACCACCTCCCCGTTGTCTGTCTGTTGACCCGAAGCAATGTTGATGATCTCGCCATCAATATCTTTCGCCTTCAGAGCAAGCAGACAGGCCTCTACCAAATCTTCAATGAACAAATAGTCTCGCCGGTAGCCTGGAGGGGTTAAGAGAAGCTCCCGGTGATTGAGGGCTGCCATAATGGCGGTCGGAATTAGCCGGGTTGGAGAATCCCAGTATCCGTAGATCGAGAAGCTTCTCAGAATCACCACCGGGCGGTTGTCTGCTCTTGCGATTTGTTGGCAGATCAAGGTCGCAGCTGCCTTGGAGGCCCCAAAAAAGGTGACCGGCTCCAAGAGATCCGATTCCCGCATGGGCTCGATCTTCGAGCCATATTCCGTTGACGAGCCGAGATAGACAAAGCGCGAGTGGTTCAAGGAAGAGACCGCCTCGAGGAGGTTGAAGGTCCCCAAGACGTTCACCATCAATATCTGACGGCGATCTTGACTCGCGGCAAAGACTCCTCGGCCAGCAAGATGGAAGACCATTTCAGGCCGAAGGGCAGCAACGATCTTTTTCAGACCCTCCTGGTCCATCAAGTCTACCGGATAGACCGCAATACGGGGAAGAACTTCTCTAATTCGCCAACGTTCTGTGCCCGGGCGGAGAAGGACCTGAACTTCGGCTCCTCGGCAGAGGAGTTCTCTTACAAGATTCGCGCCGATAAATCCGGAAGCTCCGCTGACCATAACGCGGCGACCTTTTATCTCATCCATCCCCGGAGAACTCCACTGTCCGGAACAATTCGCCGGTCCACATTAAAACGGCCTCTTCAAGTTCTTGGCGATTCCGAGCCACCTCTTCTGGCAATCGATATTGAGCCTCTTGAATCGCTTGTCGAAGTCGGGGAATCTCCGTGGCGAGTGGGTGATCTCCTATATCCCGGTAGAAAGAGCGGCGCAAAAAAACTAAAATCACATTTCAGCCTGGCCAATTCGCCAATGAGCAGACGGCACGGTATCGGATATCCACGATCTGGCAAGGTGAGTCCACCGAAACCGAAACGAACGTGAAAAGCCTTTCTCACTTCCTCGACAGTGCCATCCACCAGGGCAGTAAATATGTTTGGGGTCCCCCGTTCAATCGCCAGATCGTTCAAACCTACGTAGACACGCGATAGGGGTAGACGACCCAGTTCTTCGGCCAGTTTCACAGCCGCTCTTGTTTCTATCAAAATGCCAACGCCGCACCGGCCCCGCACCTGATCGATAATTCTAACCACCTCTTCCACGGTCCGGACCATTGGAATGAGAATTTCGTCAGCACCCGCCTCAATGGCCTCTTCGACTCCTTTCGCAGTGCCCAAGCCGCAGTGATCCACACGACAGATGACCAGAGCGTCGGTCGATTTCCTGACGATCCTAAGATCTTCAACGGTGTCGTCGTTAATCTGTGTGTCAGCAAAGGCCTGTCGTTTCTCTTTATCCGTTCTCTCCCAATCGACAATGATAACATCGACTCCGGCCGCTACGGCTTCACGAATGAATGAAGGATTCGTCGAAAAAAGGACCAATTCAAAGTTTGAATCCATGCTCAATCCCTATGGCAGGCAGCGACCAACGTGGAACCTCAGGGCAAGGGGACAACGTCGCTGAGCTTCACTCCCAATTTGTTTGCCTGACTCACCCCCTCCCTTCAAGATCAGGGGTATTTTTTTATATGTAGCAAAACTATCGTTGTTTATCAAGGGAAAAAGTGTAGCCCCCTATGGCAACGAAGGCCGGAGGGTTATCCTTTTCGCGTTTTTACCCTCCGTAGCTGTAGCCACAGCTACTGCGGTGGACGGGCATCGACGGCTAAGACCGCAATCTCCTGCGTAGGCGGATAAATTTACAGCATTTTATGCTGCTTTGTCTCATTTCAAAACAAAATTTTTTCCTAAACATTTTCCGGATAAAAAGACCTTGACAAATCGCTTTAGATCGGAAAGACTCCTACAAGAGTGTTATAAGAGTGTTCCATGACAACCCAAAAAGATGAAGTGGCGATAAACATTCCTAAGCCTTTGTATAGAAATCTCAGTGAGATTATCGAGGGAAGCGGTTTCAATTACGTCATTGAATTTGTCTTCTCTGTATTGAGGGATCTTGTATCATCCAAATCCGTCAAGAAGGAACCTTCCCTTTCAAAAGCCGAAATCGAGGCCATCAAAAAGAGCGCGAAGTCTCTTGGATATTTAATTTGTTGAAAACCGCTTTCTCTAACTTGATCAGGAAAAGGATTCAAAATATGTGTTTCAAAAGAGCTCTGAACGGTTTAGCCTGCGGATTGGTTATTCATCTCATGGTGATGGCATCCGTTTGGGCGCAGGAAAAGAAAAATAGGCTCCAATCCCCCGATGCACCGAAGGTGCTACAGGGAACGATTCGAGTATCGGGTGCCTGGGCTCTTTACCCGATGATGGTTAAGTGGGGCGAGGAGTACAGAAAAGTTCATCCCAAGGTAAGGATCGACATCTCTGCTGGAGGTGCCGGCAAAGGAGTTGCGGATGCACTTGCAGGTCTTGTGAATGTGGGTATGGTCTCAAGAGAAATAACTCAAGAAGAGATCAAACAAGGGGCGTTTTATCTTCCTGTTGTGAAAGATGCGGTATTCCCGATGATGAGTGATGAGAACCCGGTTTTCCAGAAACATCTGTCTGGAAAAGGGATGAAGAAACAGACCTTTATCGACCTTTGGATAATAGGGAGAGATCTCACATGGGGTGAAATTGCTGGGAATGTCTCTAAATATAAAGTCCATGTCTACACGAGATCAGACTCCTGTGGCGCTGCTGAGACATGGGCTCAATACCTGGGAGGCAAAAAACAGGAAGACCTTCAGGGTATTGGCGTCTATGGGGATCCTGGACTTGCCGAGGCTGTAAGAAAAGATCCTTATGGTATCGGCTACAATAATCTTAATTATGCTTACGATTTTAAGACGGGCCTTCCACCTAAAGGTCTCCGTATTGTCCCCGTTGACCTGAATGAGAATGGGAAGGTGGAGCCTGAAGAAGATTTAAAGACCAAAAGCAGAGCCATTCAAGCTATTGCATCAGGAATCTATCCTTCCCCTCCGGCAAGAGATCTCTATCTTTTGACAAAGGAGAATCCCAGGGGTCTCACTAAAGAATTCATTGGGTGGATTCTGACAGATGGCCAGAAATATGTTGGGGAGACGGGATATATCGAGTTAACAAAAACTCAGGTGAATTTCGCCTTAAAAAAGCTTGGACAGTAGGACGATCATAGGATGAGACATTTCGTCGTCAACGCAAACATACACTGAAAGAGACTTGAGGAGATGTACTGGAGAAAGATAACAGATAAGGTCGCTGCCAAATCGATGCTGATTGGAGTCGCCTTCGCAAACTCGATCGTCTTTCTGATCGCCCTTGGTTTATTGATTAAATCATGGCCCATCCTCACAAAGAAATCGATCTTCCATCTCCTCCTGTCCTCGTCCTGGCACCCCATGAAGGGTGAATTCGGCTTTTATCCCTTCATCATAGGAACGTTGGAAGTCACTGCCATCGCGATGATCCTTGCTGTTCCAGTCTGCCTCTTAAGTGCAATCTACCTGTCCGAATATGCCCATAGCCGCTTCAGAGACCTGGCTCACTTGGTCATCGATATCATGGCCGCCATTCCTTCTGTCATTTACGGACTCTGGGGGGTGATCGTGCTGGTGCCTTTCGTCCGTGCGCTCGGTCAGGCAATCGGCGTTCAAACCACGGGTTACAGCCTTCTTGCCGGGGGGATCATTCTTGCCATCATGGTCACTCCCGTTATTATTTCAGTATCGATGGAAGTGCTCCGCACCGTGCCTGTCCAAGCAAGGGAGACGGCTCTGGCATTGGGAACAACAAAGTGGGAAGCGATCAAACATGTTGTACTAAGGAGCGCCCTTCACGGAATTGCCTCTGCGATCGTTCTTGGATTTGCACGAGCTTTTGGTGAAACCATTGCTGTCCTGATGATTGTGGGTAATGTTCCCAAGGTCCCGAGGTCGATCTTTGATCCAGCCTATCCTCTCCCAGCTTTGCTGGCTAACAATTATGGTGAGATGATGTCGATACCCCTTTACAATTCCGCACTCTTACTTTCGGCCCTGATACTACTGCTGTTGGTCAGCGCCTTCAATATCACTGCCCATCTCACTCTCATGCGGATTGAGAAGAGGTGACCGTTGGTGAAATCAAGAAAGATCGAAGAATCCGTGTTCAAGGTCCTCATGATTGCCTCCATTACATTGGTTCTCTGTGTCCTCGCCAGCATCCTCATCGTGATCGTGATGCGAGGAGTTTCATCTCTCAACCTGGCGATGCTCATCCAAACACCGGAAGGGGGCTACTACCTCGGTAAAGGGGGCGGAATCGCAAATGCAATTGTCGGTTCTATTTGTCTGGCATTCGGAGCGTCATTGCTATCGTTCCTATTTGGGTTACCCATTGCTTTTGGGTTACAGAAAGAATATCTGGGCCGCCGTCTTGCTCACATGACCAGGCTTTCTCTGGACATCCTATGGGGAATTCCTTCCATTGTCTATGGAGCCTTTGGTTTTATCATCATGGTCTCCCTCGGCTTGAGGGCGTCCTTGCTGGGCGGAATCATAGCCCTGGCCCTCCTCATGCTGCCGATCATGATACGATCAATCGAAGAAGTGATTAGGATGACTCCTTTTGAGTTGAAAGAGATTTCTTATGCCTTGGGAGCGACAAGGATTGAGACCACCCTCGCTGTGATTCTGAGACAAGCGCTGCCCGGGATTGTGACGGGAGTTCTCCTTGCCTTTGGCCGCGGTATCGGGGACGCAGCGTCTATTCTATTTACCGCCGGCTACACCGATTATCTCCCCCGATCCCTCTTTGAGCCGGTGGCCTCTCTTCCCCTTGCCATTTTCTTCCAGGTGGCGACACCCATTCCTGAAGTTCAGCAACGGGCTTATGCCTCAGCCCTGATCTTGCTGATGATCGTTCTCCTGATCAGCCTTGGGTCAAGACTCTGGAGTCGCCGCTGCTCAAGACATATTGTGAGGTAGGTGACTTAAATGCCGCATATCAGCCTGTCGAACCTGACGATTGCTTATGGCCATTACAGGGTGCTTCAAAATATCACCGTGGAAATCCCGAACAACCAGATCACCGCTATCATCGGACCCTCCGGCTGCGGAAAAACTACCCTTCTCAAAAGTATGAATCGCCTTGTTGACCTTTATGAAGAAATCAAGGTTGAAGGAGAAGTTCGAATTGATGGCATCAATATCTATTCCCCAAAGGCTGATGTTCTTGACTTGAGGAAGAAGATAGGATTTCTTTCTCAGAAGCCCTACCCACTTCCCATGTCGATCTATGACAATATCACCTTCGGGCCAAGAATTCACGGGATGAACGGAAAGAACCTTCTTGACCAGATCCAGAAATTAGAAAAACATATTCCAATCGATTCGTTGGGCCCGAACGGCAGGCAGAAAGAGACAAAATCCAGGAAACACCATGAGATGGCTTATTTAGTCGAATACTACCTCCGCCTGGCTGGCCTCTGGGAAGAAGTCAAAGAGAGGCTCCATGCCCCAGCAACACAGCTTTCCATCGGCCAACAGCAAAGGTTAGCACTGGCTCGGGCCCTGGCAGTTGAACCCGAGGTCATCCTTGCTGACGAACCCACTTCAGCACTTGACCCCATCTCAGCACAGTTGATCGAAAAACAGTTTAAGATTCTCAAAAATCATTATACGATTGTGGTCGTCACGCATATTCTCCGGCAAGCACGGCGCATCGCCGATTATGTGATCTTCCTTTACCTGGGGGAGTTGGTCGAACATGGGCCTGCTCATGACTTCTTCAACGCCCCTCGTGATGAAAAAACCCGTGCCTACATCTCCGGTGAGATCAGCTGAGGGGAGACGGGACATATTCGGTGAAAAGGACAGACAAGGAGCGCAGAATGGATCATCTCGATCAGTTAGAAAACACCAGTATCTATATCCTGAGAGAAGCCTATGCCAATTTTAAGAACCTCGGGATGTTGTGGTCGATTGGAAAGGACAGCACGGTCCTTCTATGGTTGACGCGTAAAGCCTTCTTTGGCCATGTCCCGTTTCCGCTGATTCACATTGATACCACCTATAAGATTCCAGAGATGACCGCCTATCGGGATCGGCTGACAGTTGAATGGAAGTTAAAAATGATTTACGGGATCAATGAAACAGCCCTCCGAGATAAACAGACCTTTCCGGACGGCACCGTCGACCGAATCACTTGCTGCCGCCTGCTAAAGACCGAGGCACTAAAAAATACCTTGAGCGGAGAGGGCCCCCGTTACGTCTTTAATCATGAGAAACAGACCTATGAGCTGGATCAGAACACGGATCCCTTCACAGGCATCATCGTAGGGGTCAGAGCCGATGAGGAGGGTTCAAGGTCCAAAGAACGCTATTTTTCCCCCCGGAACAGAGAAAATGTCTGGAATTTGGAAGACCAACCTCCCGAGTTTTGGAATCAATTTAAAACAGACTTTGCCCCTGGCACGCACGTGCGCATCCATCCTTTGCTCGACTGGGCTGAATTAAACATCTGGGAATATATTGAGAGGGAGAAGATACCCACCGTCTCACTCTATTACAATCAAGGGGACGCCAAGAGGTATCGATCCCTGGGATGTTATCCGTGTACGTTTCCTATTGAATCGGAGTCCCGGAACCCGAAGGAGATCGTCAAAGAATTGAGAAGGGGGAAGCTGACTAACATTGCTGAGCGGTCGGGCCGAGCCCAAGACAAGGACGATGGAGGAGGGCTGGAAACGTTACGCAGGGAAGGATACATGTAGGCAGCCATGAAGAACGTGGTCCAGAGAGAAAAAATGAATATCGTCATGGTCGGCCACGTCGATCATGGAAAGAGTACAATTGTCGGAAGGCTTTTGGCTGATACCCACTCCCTCCCCAAAGGGAAACTGGAACAGATCAGGAAAACCTGCGAGAGGAACTCCAAGCCTTTTGAATACGCCTTTTTGATCGACGCTCTCAAGGATGAACAGTCCCAAGGAATTACCATCGATTCGGCGAGGGTCTTTTTTAAAACAAGAGCCCGGGATTACATCATCATCGATGCGCCGGGCCACATCGAATTCCTGAAAAATATGGTGACCGGAGCTTCCCGAGCAGAAGCAGCTCTTCTGGTGATCGACGCTGACGAGGGGGTTCAGGAGAACTCAAGACGTCATGGTTACATGCTTTCCATGCTCGGAATCAAACAGGTTGCCATCCTGATCAACAAAATGGACCTGGTCGCTTGGAACGAGGAAGTCTTCGACAGGGTGAGGGAGGAGTATTCCAAATTTCTGTCCCATCTGAATATGAAGGTGGCCCGCTATATTCCCCTGAGCGGTCGGGAGGGGGACAACGTCGCTTTTCCCAGCAGGCGGATGGGGTGGTATCAGGGAGAAACCGTTCTCCAGATACTCGATGGATTCGAGAAGGAACGACCCCCGCTGGATAAGCCATTTCGGATGCCAGTTCAGGATGTCTATAAATTCACCAATTTTGATGATCAGAGACGAATTGTGGCGGGGATGGTGGAGACGGGAAGGCTCAGACCCGGTGATGAAGTCATCTTTCTCCCCTCCGGCAAGAAAAGCAGAGTCAGAACGATCGAGGCCTTTCACAAATCCTCACCACGGGAAGCGTTGGCTGGATATGCAGCAGGGATCACCTTGCAAGAACAGATCTACATCTCGAGAGGAGAGATGGCCACCAAATTGGGCGAGCCAAAGCCCAGAGTTACCACAAGGCTCAGGACGAGTCTCTTCTGGCTGGGAAGGGATCCGATGGTCAAAGGGAAAGAATATCTTCTGAAGCTTGGGACAGCAAGAGTCCCGGTCAAGCTGGAGGAAGTCCATCGGGTCATGGATGCCTCTGACCTTCACCTATTCCATGGCAAGGACAGGGTGGACCGGCATGACGTTGGGGAATGCACCTTCAATCTCAAGAGGACCATCGCCTTTGACTTGGCGGAGGAGATCGCCGTAACGGGAAGGTTCGTGATCGTTGACCAATACGAAATCTCCGGCGGAGGAATCATCCTGGAATCCCTGGAGGACGAACAGACCTGGGTCAGGGACAAGGTTCTGCTCCGCAACCTCAAGTGGGAAGAGAGCATCATTTCCCCTGAACAGAGAGCAGAAAAATACAATCAGAAATCGACCCTGATCCTCATCACCGGACTGAGAGATTCGGGCAAAAAACCGATTGCGAAAAGGCTCGAGGCCGAGCTCTTCGCGGAAGGGAAAATCGTCTATTTCCTCGGCATTGGGAATGTCTTATACGGTGTCGATGCCGACATCAAAGGGAAGAATAACAATCGGCACGAACATCTGAGGAGGTTAGCAGAGGTTGCCCACGTCCTGCTGGATGCGGGCCTCATCTTAATCGCAACAGCCATTGAGCTCACCCAGGACGACTTAGAGCTCGTCAAAACAACAATCCTTCCTGATAAATTGGAGACGATCTGGATCGGAAAAGAAGTCACCACGGACATCCTGTATGACCTCAGGATTCCGGGGGGAAGAAACCCCGACAAGGCAACGAAGCTCATCAAGGCCCACCTGCACGAAAAAGGAATTATTCCTTAAGAGGAACCTGCCTGCGAACGGACAGCCTGTTTCTTCAGCTCCTGAAGTTCTGTCTCCAGAAGCGCATTTCGCTGCGCCAGCTCCTTAACTTGATCCGTCAATTTCGAAATCACCACAGAGAAATGGAGGCTGATGAAAACAAGAAAAAGAAAAGCGAAGAAGAAGATCGTCGAGGAGGGCTTCGCGGCTCCAATCTGGTGAGTGATCCATCTCAAGAGATCAAACCATACCATCAAGAAAAGGATGACCGACCCTGTCAGGAGCCATAACCAGGAGTATTCCTCTCGTAGCTTTCTCCTTCTGACCAATTCAATAATGAGCACCAACATGCCAATGCTGATGACGATGGCCAATATTTTATACCGAATCGGCATGGCCGCAGGCATGATCTCCTCCTTTCTGGGCGACTTATTCTCTCATCAAAGTGACGAAAATGGAGAGAAACATCTTAAAGACATAATAGAGCGGTCTCCATCCACCATGCATCGATTTCTTATCTCGATTTTCGAACATCGACACGGGGACCTCCCGGATTCGAAATCCCGCCCGATGAAGCATGATGATCACGTCCGCATCCGGATAATCACAAGGGAATCGGTCACCGGAAACCCATTCCAACACTCTTCGATTCATCGCTTGAAATCCAGAGGTAGGATCGGTGACCTTCTGATGGATGAGAAGGGATGAGATCATCCCAAAGAGCCTCATTCCCAATCTCCGCATGAGCGGGGCTCGGTAAGGTGGAATGGCTGAAGCGATTTCTTTCGTTTCAAGGAAACGGGATCCGATCGCGATATCGGCTTCCCCTTTCTGGATCACAGCGAGCAGAGCGACAATGGAAGAGGGATCGTGCTGACCGTCTCCATCCATTTGGACTAACCCCTCGTAGCCTTTCATTAAGGCATACTGATAGCCCGTTTGGAGGGCCGCCCCATAACCAAGATTGAAGGGGTGGGAGGTTACCCCTGCTCCGGCTCCGAGGGCCACCTGTCGTGTGCGATCCGTCGAACCATCATCCACAATGAGAATATCGGCATGGGGGATGTGTTGGCGGATCCCACGGAGGACATCGGCAATCCTAACCTCTTCATTATAGGCAGGAACGATGACAAGGGTTTTCAAAGGCATCGGTCAGCACCTTTCCATCATTGCTCCACTTGAATTCTCATCCGTCAATTTTTTGAAAGAGGGCAGAAGACCTCCTCTCGTCCCAGGGACGAATTAAGTCAAAGGTACCTGCATCGACACAGACGACAAAGACTCTTCTCTGCTTTTCTGGTTGGTGAATACCCATCACGAACTTAACCCTTTTGACCCGCCTTGCCATTTACTCCTCAGGAAGAAGAAGAGCTGATTGAGAAGGATCAGGAGGAGCAAAGAGGCGGTCAAGAGAATGCGCTGTCCTAATACGAATCGTAGGATTTGATCTTTCGGGATGTCGATCAAAAGGAGTGCTCCCCAGGATCCCAACTCCAAAACCCCCAGGCTTCCTGGGGTGATATTAATCACTCCGCTGATCTGGATAACAGGGATCACAAAGAGGCTTTGAAGTAAGGAGAGGTTCACACTTAAGGACAGCCCGGTGAAGAAGAACCTGAGAACGAGAAGCAAGTATGCTCCCACGCTCCAAGCCACGACCGTACAGAAGCCGCCCAGCCCGAAAGAATACTCCCACTGCGTTTCACCCCGTTGCAGGGTCATCCGATTTCTAATGATCGGGAGCTCCAGTATCCTCCGATAGAGGCGGATCGAAAGGTGAAAGGCCCCCTCTCCCTTCAAACGGAGGATGAGGAGGAGTCCTCCCACAGAGATCCCCATGACTATGAGAGACCTGATCGGCGAAAGAATTTTCATCACAGACAGAAGGGAGGGGACGACGACGACGATAAAAACGACGATGTCCAATAATCGGTCCAAGGTGACCGAATAAAGAGAAGCAGACAGGGGAAGGTTCTGGTGTTGTTTGAGGTAGTAAGTCCTCACGCTTAGGAGACTCATATCTCTTGGCATGATGTAGCCGAGCATATAGCTGTGGATCATCCATTTGTAAAAAGGGAAAAAACTCGATCCTTCTTTCTTCGAAATGGCATCAACAATTCTTTTCCAGCGAAGGGTATGCAGCAGAATGAAAGCGAGTGTGGAAAAAAGGATCCCGAGGACGTAGATCCATTCGACATGGAGATGGAGGAGTTCTCGGAACGTCTCCGAGAAAAAAGACCACTGCGAAAAGGCCCAAGGCTAAGATCCACTTCCCGAATGTCCTCCATCTCATCTTACCGCCGCCGCTCTGTTCTATTTTTTCAATCCTCCATTGATTTCCGCTCTGCCACCATGGTCATAAACGCTCCGACGATGGGTTTTGAAATACAAAATCGATTTCAGAGCGAAAAGGATCTGCGCTCCTCTTTTGAGTGGGGACTTATCAGATACCAGGAACTTATATTTCAACCTCTCGGAAATCGCGGTCCGGCCTCCCCATTGCCCTGTGACGATGGTGACCCCCTTTCCTTCTTTCACCAACCATTGCCCCAGGTCAAGGGCATATCGCCCCGCTCCGCTTCCCTTGATTGCAATGCCATATCCATAGAGGCAAATCTTCATCAAGACCCCAGGAAATGATAAAGAAAATTTAATTGATAAGGCACTAAAAGTCAACCCTTCGACTCCCCGGCTCCCCGGCCGGAAGGCCACGGCTTGCCTTCAGCCCGAGACTTCGGCGAGCTCAGTCGAGCCGCTTAGGCCGAGGGCTCACAGTCGACCCTGAGCCGCGCCCCTTTATCCGGCCTTCAAAGGCGGGGCCTGTACCGTGCTGGCCCTGTACCGTTATGGTGCAGGGCTGGTACAGGGCGGGGCTTGGCGCGGCCGGATGGGTCAAATCGAATTCCCGAATCTCTTCATGGTCGATTCGACTCCGTGATCGGTGATCCGTCGATCCTTAAAAACGAGAAGGGGGCTGTGAGGTGGGATAGAGGATTTTAAAAACGAGGGTTCTTTGATTCTTCTTCCTCCTCTCCAGTATTGGAGCCAAATCCTCTTTCTTAATTTTTTCGAAAAAGTTCGGGGAATTCTCCTCAATTGTTTCATCGACAATGAGGTATCGAACCCCTTTGGAACGGGCCGCCACGAGAATCTCTTCGTAACTACCTCGAGGGATCCTCACCCACGGCCGTTCTGCATAAAAGGCTTCTTGAGGCAAAGGGCTCATCAACGTTGCTCCCTTCGGGAGATGATCCCTCATCCAGAGACCCACTTCTCTCTGTATGACGCGGTGTTCCCGGGGATGGATCACTCTCCCTTGAGCGAAAAGCACAATGAGAATGATGAGGAGGAGGGTGGCTGGAAATTTCCTTTGGAACTTTTCTTCCTGAAACCTTTTACGAACCCAACTCGTCATCTCCACGAAACCAACAGATGCCCAGGGCAGAGCAATGGAGACCACATGAGAGGTATACCTCCGGGTGACCCAGAAAAAAGGGTGGATGAAAGCAAAGAAATAGACAAAATAGGAGAGCAGATAGAGATTTCCTTTGATGGAGAAAAATTTTCCCTTATTCAATATGAGTCCGAGGATAAGGAGGAGGGACAGCAAAGGTGTATAGACCTGTTGGAACTTGTAAAGAGAATCTAAAAATCCGATCCCCATCTTTTTCACCACGCTCATCGGGGACTTGAGCAACGAAGAGAACGAGATCTCCTTTTTCACCCTTATCATTTCGACAGGAAGGTCTGCCTCCTCTGAAGAAGATCCGATCGAGACAGAGACCTTCTTTGAGATTTGCCACCTCCCTGCCTCTTTCCTCAATTGAAGGAGATAAGGGAAGGAGAAGAGCAGAAAAGAAAAAATGGTCAATAAGATGATGACAGCCCTTTTTGTCCAAGGCCTTCTCTTTTTGGGCGGATTGATCAATAAAACCCAGGCCCCAAAGATAAGAAGAAACCCTATCCCTTCAGGCCTTGTGAGATAGCTAAAACAGGTGAAAAGACTGAAAAGGAGCATGTCTCGAAATCGGCCTCCATCGAAGGCCTTCCAACCGAAAAGAACGGATGTGGCAAGGAGAAAGTGAAAGGTAGATTCCGTCAAAACAGAGCCAGAAGGGGTGTAGAGAAAAGGATGAACGGTCGCGAAGAGGGCGGAGAGCACCCCCACCTTCTCGTCAAAGATCACCTTGCCCAGGTAAAAAATGGGAAGAACAATGAGGGCTCCGAATATCACAGAGACTAAGATTCCTGCTATCTCTTCATTCGGAGTAAAAAAATGGAAAAGAGCGATCAAGCCTGGATAGAAAGGATGGGTCTTCCCCACACTCCAATCCCCTGATAGGATCCGCTTGGCGTGACCGATATACGCTGTCCCATCATTGTGGATCACCTCAGGGTAAATAAGAAGAGGGATTCTTATAAGGAAAGCAAAGATGAGAAGGGCAAAGAGGAACCTCCAGTCATATTCCTTCTTTTCCCCATTCCAAAGACTAGAAAAATTCTCTTTCCAATAATTCAGATTCTCTTTTACCGACACCCTCCGCCTCTCCGTCCCGTACGAATGACTTCGGATAAAATCTTTACGATCCTTTCACCCGCCCTCCCATCTCCAAACAGACCTCTCCTTCTTGGGGGGCGTCTCCTCTCTTCCAGATGACCTACCTCTTTTACAATTGTCTTGGCATCAGTTCCCACCAGTACATTCCAGCCACTCGTGACGGTCTCCACCCATTCCGTTTCTTTCCTTAAGGTAAAGCAGGGGACCTTTAACCAGTAGGCCTCTTTCTGGACTCCCCCTGAATCGGTGAGAATGGCCCTCGCATTTTTTTCCAAATTTAACATATTGAGATACGAAACCGGCTCAATCAATCTGATCCCCCGGCTTCTTGGAAAAAGATGATAGACCTTTATCATCTTCCTCGTTCTCGGATGAAGGGGAAGGACAACGGGCATCTTCTTTCCAATATCCCCGAAAGCTTTCAAAATGGATTTCAACCTTCTCGGATCATCCGTATTTTCAGCGCGATGGAGGGTGGCCAGATAGTAGTTTAGAGTTCGGAGTTCAGAGTTCGGAGTTGAAAAAGAAAGATTCAGATCTTTGAGGATCGCCGATTTTTTTTCGGCCAATTTGGAATAATAAAGGATCGAATCGTACATCACATCGCCCACTTTCTTGACAGCCTTGGTTCTTCCATCCTTTATCCCCTCCTCTCGTAAATTCCGGATAGCTTGGATGGTAGGGCAGAAAAGGAGAGTGGAAAGATGGTCCGTGATGAGACGATTGATTTCCTCCGGCATGGTTCGATGATAACTTCTCAAACCGGCTTCCACGTGGGCCACAGGAATATTGAGTTTCGCTGCAGCCAAGGCCCCGGCCAGAGTCGAATTCGTATCGCCGTAAACAACAACGAATTCAGGTCTCTCTCGTTCGAGGACAGTTTCGATTCGCTCCAGCATTATACCGGTTTGTCTGGCATGAGAACCCGATCCAACCCCCAGGTGATAATCTGGATGGGGAAGTTCAAGCTCTTCAAAAAAGACTCGATCCATCAGATAATCATAATGCTGGCCCGTGTGGACGAATATTTCGTCAATCTTTTTCTTCGAGCGGACCTGGCCGGTCGTAGATCCTCTCTGATTGAAGGCCTGAATTGCCCGACTGACGGCTGCAGCCTTAATAAATTGGGGCCTGGCCCCTACAATGGTAACGATCTTCATTCTTCCTCTCCACCCGGCGGAAAAAGGGGCCTCACTCCGAGGCGATCCTTCTTATATCTCTTTCCACAGGCCCGGCACACCGCTCTTCCAGATCGAAAAACGATCTCCTCAGCACACTGACAGACCCATCCTCTCACCTTTGCCGGATTCCCATAGACTAACGCATAGTCTGGAACATTCTTCGTCACCACAGAACCCGCCCCGATGAAGGCGTACTCGCCAATCGTATTCCCACAGACAACCGTCGCGTTGGCACCGATGGTGGCTCCCTTTTTGGCCAACGTCTTTCGAAACTCTTTTTTTCTCGAGATGAAACTTCGAGGGTTGAAAACATTCGTGAAGACCATGGAAGGACCACAGAAGACATCATCCTCCAAGATCACCCCGTCATAGAGAGAGACGTTATTCTGAATCTTTATGTTGTTTCCTAAGATCGCCCCCGAACCAATAAAGACATTCTGCCCGATGATGCAGTTCGCGCCAATCCTTGCGCCAGACATGATGTGGGAGAAATGCCAAATCTGTGTTCGATCGCTGATCTCCGCGGGCTCATCCACCACTGCTGTAGGATGGACGAAATATCTCTTCTTCATCTTCTCATCTCCCCGAAAGCCTGACCGGGATTCCTTTTCCCTTTAAGGACTGCTGTGCCGCAGTCAGGATGTTGACCACTCTGAGTCCATCCCGGCCTCCTGTCTTAGGTTCTTTTCTCGATTCGATGCATTGAATAAAATGTTCTGCCTCGGCTCGAAGAGGCTCTACCATCTTGATGCTCGGTATGGTAATGTCTCCAAACCTCAGGCTTAAATATTCTCCATAAGTATCATAAGAGAAGTTCCTCACGCCTTTATCGTATATCTTCAATTTCTCAGAAACCTCCATATCATCGAAGACAACCATCTTCTTCGAGCCGACGATGGTAATCCTCCGCAGTTTATGGGGATCCAGCCAGCTCAAATGAATATTCGCCATCTTGCCGTCGGAGAACCGAAGGCTCAGAAAGACCACATCTTCAATTCCGTTTTGGATATAACTCTCTCCGTGAGCGGAGACAACGACAGGTTCTTCTCCGAGGAGATGAAGGATCACAGACAGGTCATGAGGGGCAAACGAAAGAAGGGCGTTTTCATCCTGGCGAATCACACCGAGATTGACCCGTTGAGTGTAAACATAATAGATCTTCCCCAAATCCCCGGAAGCGATCAGCTCCTTCAGTCGGGCCACCACAGGATGATAGATCAGAAGATGGCCGACCATGAGAACCCTTCCGCTCTTCTCCGCGATCTCCAACATCTCCTCTGCATTCTTAGGATCTAACGCCATGGGTTTCTCGACCAGGACATCCTTATTGGCCAATAATATCTCCTTTGACAAGGAGTAATGGGAGGTGGCTGAAGAGGCCACCACGACCCCTGAAACTTCCGGGTCAAGAAGAATAGGCCTCAGATCCTCGACGACCATTGACTGCGGGTAAGCTTGTCGTATGAATGCTAATTTTGAGGGATCGCTATCACAGATATATTTCAATCGAACATTTTGCATTTCGGAGAATACCCGAATGTGATTCTTCCCCCACGCCCCTGCCCCGACCACGGCTACGTTCATCATGAAATCCTCCACCTCATAACATTTCCGCCCTGTCAGACAAAACAGTGATCGCCCCGACCATTAAGTGCTTCCCGATTTTATCCCCTTCGCCTTCCTCTTTTGACGGTCTGCTTCTTGAGAAGATATCCTAATTCATCGAGTTTTTGGATCACCTTCCTTGCCGATTCTTCAGGGGTTTCTTTATCTGTTTCCAGAACCACTTCCGGGTTCAATGGCTCTTCATAAGGATCGTCAATCCCTGTGTAGTTTTTAATCTCTCCGGCGAGGGCCTTCTTATAGAGTCCTTTGGCATCTCTTTCAATACATACTTCCAGAGGACATCTGCAATAAACCTCAATAAAGTCCCCGATCTCTCTGCGGTTGAAATCACGGACCTCCCGATAAGGGGAGATCGCTGCCGAGATGACAGCAACTCCATTTCTTGTAAGAAGTTTGCACACATAACCTATCCGCTTGATGTTCGTATCCCGGTCTTCCTTGCTGTAGCTAAGACCTTTTGAAAAATGGGTTCGGACAACATCTCCATCCAAGATTTCAATTCTCTTCAATCCTCTATCCCGGAGTCCGATCTCAATCAACTTCGCCAGAGTTGTCTTCCCTGAACACGAAAGGCCTGTTAACCAAATTGTAAATCCCCGATCCGTCATGCTTTCTCCATCGCTCCACCGTGTTGAAGTGGATGAATGATTGAATGACAAATTAATCTCTTAACCTCTTGCCCTCCGGATGTCAAAATGTTTCACCCCTGACGCAGACAGGTTCATTCGAATTCGTAGCCACAGGCCAGCATTTCTTCACCGCAAATGTTTCTAAAGATTTCTCGTTCGGAGTCGCTCCACCCCGACCAGTGATCCATCCTGAAAACCTGGGTTGGGTTGCCGATCCGACGGGTATACTCCTGCCAAGTGGCCCGAGGAATGCCAAACCCGATGGGGTCTGACAGCCTCGTCTTAAAATAATCATAATCGGTAATCAGCTTTTCAAATTGAAGGGTAAGCCCAATATTTTCCCTCAAATATCTGTTATCGCATTGCCACAGCCAACAAACTTTTTCAAAGCGGCTCATTTCCTTCCAACGGGTTGCGTAGGGGTCGTCAGGGGGAGGGTAAGTGAGATGCCCCAGGGGATCGGTCCTGCCCAATATTTCCCTCGACATGATGGACCGTACGACATTTCTCCCATCTCGTACAAGATGGAAAAATTTGGCCCGAGGTAACTGCTTTTGTAAAGCTTTGCAATGGCGTCTCAAAAATGGACTGATTTCTCCATAGAGACCTTCTCGTCGATTGTGCATCCGGTAGTAGATCTCAGCCAATCTGAACATGCTCACGTATTTCTCTGCTTCTGTTTCTGATTGCAGTGCCGAGTGATAATACCAATAGTCATCGACATTGGCTTCGTGCAAGATCACAGCATCAGGAGTGACCTTTGCCAAGAAATTTGCTAAGAAAGTGGTCCCTGAACGAAAAAGCCCAAATCCAAAAAAAAGCCGCGTCCGGTCAAGCCATTCCTTGATTCCCTGTTCTTTTACGTGTAAAAAGAGACTTACCTCGATACGATCCTTTACGACCTTTAGCCGCAGCCCTGTTCGGACCACCCACTGGAATAGGGGGATATAGGCTCCCTTTCTTCTGTAAACATCCATGATCCGGGTATAAAGGTGCTTCTTAATTTCGAGTTCTTGAGAATCGTTCATAGGATGGTTTTCACCTCAGAGGAAGATCTTTCCCCCTCAAACCCATTCCTTCAGGACAGAACCTCAGATGCCACCACAGTAAGTAGGCATAGATGGAAAGTTTACTTCTCCACCTCTTGACAAGACATAAAGTGAAAAGGCACGCTGCCGACATAAAAATCACTTCGACCGATAATCGGCCGATCAATCCCATGAGCAGAATGGACCACTGTAGACTTCCTCTATTCTTTTTAAAAAAGTGGTAACGGGAGCGATAATATTCTACCCTCGCCCTCCTTTTCTCTCTCGCAGCGCTCTTTCCCTGAAAATGATAAATTTCCGCCTGGGGGACGTGGTAAACCTTCCAGCCCGCCTTTTTCGCCCGGTAGCACCAATCGGTCTCTTCGAGAAAAAGAAAATAATCCTCATCGAGCAAGCCCACCTGCTCCACCGTATCCCATCTCACCATCATCCCTGCACCGATGACGGAATCCACTTCGATGGGCTCGGGATAATTCCTCCCCTTCCCCGGAAATCTATTCGGGAAGAGCCACCTCAAGAGGTTCTTGTTGAGTAATTCCGTGGCCAGAGATGGAAAATTGGCGATGGCATTCTGCTTCGATCCATCGGAATTCAGGAGCTGCCCTCCTGCCATCCCGACCTCCCCATGGGCCTCCATAAAAGAGATCAGTCTCTCAACGGCTCTCTCCTTCACTTGGGTGTCCGGATTGAGGAGGAGCAAATATTTTCCCTTGGCCCGGCTCAGGGCCTGATTATTCGCCCTTGCAAATCCGAGGTTCATCCGGTTTTCAATGAGGCCCACTTCTGGAAATCGCTCCCTGACCGCCGCTCCGCTTCCATCGGTCGAACCATTATCCACGACAAAAACTTCAGCCTCCCTTCCCTTGACGGTCTGACGAACCGACTCCAGACACCGGAGGACAAAATCTTTCGTATTCCAGCTTACAATAATGACAGACAGATCCACGGTTTTCCCTTCGATGATTTACCCCATCGGCTCGACCACCACTCCATCGGGTGAAACATAAACCAATCCCCTCTTGCGACTTTCCTCTTCAAGCCGTTTTAGAAAATTCCTCTCGTCTTTGACGATGGGATTGAACCGGAGGTATTCCCTGAAAACCCTGAAACGATCCACTCGGGTAAAGATTCTGGGAGTGGAGGTATTGAGCTGAAGGAGATTCTTGAATAGTTTTCTTCCGTCCACCTTCTCTTCCAGCCGGACATCCTCCAGATCGAGGAGGTGAAAATCCCAGGTTTCTCCCTTCTCTGAAATGAGAAGATTACAGGTCTTCATATCCTGGTGATAAAGGTTCATTTTGTGAAAATGGGAAAGCCATTGGCCGAAGGCCTTAATAAAGAGTCTCCTCTTCCTGAAATCCTTCAATCCCTCCAGCATATATCGATCCATCTCACGGCCCATCTCATGGATCTCCATCACCAAGAAGGTCTCAATCAATCCCAACCAATTCTTCCTTTCCACGAAGGCAAGAGGTAAAAGAGACGGGATTCCCCTTGCCTTCAGGCCATTCCCGGCCAGCCATGCCTTGAGCCCCTTTGAACGACGAAAATGCTCCTTGAAAACGTCCCAAAAGTGGGGATAACGGAACTGTTTCACCGATATTTTCTTTTCCCCGTCCTTCAATAGAGAAACCATCACCTCCGGAGAATATTTCGCCAACGACGACGGTTTTTCTTCGACCCATCGCAGATGTTCCTCCACCATCCTTTTCAAATGAACCAGGGAGAGATCTCTTCGATGGTAATACCGAACCCCTTTTTCCTTTTCAATCGAAAACTCGGTGCTCTCTTTCAGGCAGCGTTTGGCCCTGCTCTGCCATTGCCTTTTTTGGAGCTGCTCCATCGACGAATCGATTTTTTGGACCCAATCTTCCCTTTTTTGAAAATAAATGGGATCCCCTTCAAAATATGTTTTAAGAAATCGCATTTGGTCCCCTTCTCTCCATACAAATCTCAGAGAGTGAAAGAGCTGCGATAGGTTCCACAATCTCTGTTTCAAGGAGAGGGGGCGGATGATCTTCCCACGATGGAGGTCCGTGAGAAAAATGGACTGACCGTCCCACAAAAAGTTCCCTGCGTGAAGATCTTCATGGAAGAGTCCTGACTCATGAATCTTCCGCACGATCTTTGCCAATTTATCGATGGAGGAACTTTCCCCCAACTTCGACGGATCATCGAGGAAGGAAGTCCCTGATCCAATCGCCTCGGAAAGGTAGTAGCTCTCCTTCACAAATCCCCGACGAATCTTCTCCATCCAGCCAAAGGGTTCAGGGATGGAGAGGTTTCTCTCTTTCAATTGATGGGCCATGAACCATTCCTTCTTTCCCTTAGAAGGGAAAAAAACGTATTTCAACGATTCAAGCCATCCTTTTGTTCGATCCCTCTTCAAAAAAATCCTTTGTCCGTTTGGCAGGGTGAGAATAGCCGCCCACCTCAGTCTGGATTCCTTGATCACCTGCGCATTCATTTCCCGAGCGGAAGAGATAGGGTTTTCAAAGAAGGTGGGGAGAAGAAGGCGGACGATCTCTTCCTTTATCCACCCCTTAACCTCACCCTGGGAGACCTTTCTATAAGATGAGATACTCATGTTCATTTGGTCATGGCGAAACTTCAGGCTTCCTTGCGATGAGTTCCCTTTACAGCCCCCTTCCTCGTCCATCTTCTTTCAAGCCTACGGAATCCTTCCGAAGGGAACGGTAATATTCTGACATCACAGTTGGACCGTAAATCCCCAGATACTGTTCGGGATAAGCGAAGATGTAGGCTTCCAATAATTTTGCAAACTCTTCAGCGATCCGTTTATATTCCCCTTCTCCTTTTTCCCAATCCCGATCAATGGCTGCCTTAAATATTAAGGTCATCTCCCCCCCCTGATAAAGATGGAAGAAGGGAACAATCGCGGCCCTCGCCTGGTGAGCAAGGTGGAGCATTCCTGTGGGAAAATCCATCTCTTTTCCCAAAAAAGAGAGAGTTACTTTTTTTCTCCCTTCTCCAGCATCTCCATCATAGTAAATAATCTTACCCGATTGGAGGGTCTCTAATATCCTCTTTTTGTATTCCTCCGAGAGGGATGGGTCATGAACAAAAATCGTATTTTCTGAGGTATCATAATATCGAAACCTTCGATGCCTCGGATTTTTGGCGTGACTCCGCTGAGAAGGACCACATCATAACCCATCACCCTCAAGGTGTTAAAGGCGAGATGGGGAATCCCAATATGCCCTGCGATCAGAATGACCCCCCTTTCCTTGTTTCAATCCTTGATCCAAATGATGAAGGTCCTCAACTTTAACAAACGATCGAACAAATTGAGCATCCATCAAAGGGATGAGATGCCGCATCACCTTTCGAACGCCCCTCAATTCAAAGATGCCTTTTACAATCGCTTTCACCCAATGGGGGTCTTTCTCCTTTGGATAGAAAAAAACGACTTTCTCTTCGAATTCTCTCCTTCTCACTTTTTTCCGATACTAACAGAGAAAAGCATAAATCTTAGGATAGAAGAAACCCAATTTGAATAAAAGCCATCTCATCCTCATCGATCCTCAAAGGGATACCGCTCTTTTAAGGAGGTTGAGGATTCGGGGAGCGCTGACTTCCAAGGAATAGGCCTCCTCCACCTTTTCTCTTCCCCGCAGTCCCATCTCTTTCCGCAATCCGTCCTCCCGAATCAATCTGAAAAGGCGATTTTCCCATTGATCCTCATTCTGGGCCCAAAAGCCGTTGATCTCATCTTCCACCAGATCCCGATTGATGCCCACGGGTGTGCACACCACGGGAATGCCCACACTGTAGTACTGGAGAATCTTCAATCCACATTTTCCTTTTGACCAAAGGTCATCGTAGAGCGGCATCACCCCGATATCGAAACTCTTCAGATCCGCCAACTCATCCTCGGCAGACCACTCTTTCTTGATCACAGGTAGATGGAATCCATCAAGAAAACGATCGCAAACCATCTTGAGTTGAAGACCTGGGTATTTTTGATAGAGACGCTCCAAGGTGGGCATGAGGGCCTCCAAATATTTCAGTGTACTGCTGCTTCCCAACCAGCCGATGACAACGGGGCCTCCTTGATGAAAATATTCTTTCAATCCGTATTTGGAAAGATCGATGGAGGTAGGGACGATTTCTACATTGGAATGATAAGGAAGAACTTCCGATTTCAAAAATTGGTTCCCGGCGATGACAAAGTTGACCCCTTTCATCATATAGGCGAATTTGATCCGTCGTGAAAAGGAGTAGGGGGTCTTCGAACCGGAACTTCGGTACATGATCGCATCGTCAAAATCGTAAACGATTTTCTTTGCCTTCTGGCGAATGTACCAGAACTCGACAGGAGAGAAGAGTTTCCGGTGAATATAAAGGACGTCATACTGACCCAGGGTATTATAAAACTTCAATTTATCCTTCCATCTCCGCTTATAAAAATGAATGGACCCATCCACCCCTTTCCCCTTTAAATAAGGAAGGTATTGAAGCACACGGTAGCGGCAACTATTTCCCTCCAGGCTCTGGATCAGGAAAGCAACTTTCATCCCTCAACCCTTTTTGCCCAATAATAGAATCGACTTTGCAAAATCGATTCCGAGAAAACGAAAAATGAAGGAGAGAAGGAAGGCTTTCATAAAGAACGGGATCATCGGTTCGTTAAACGATCGCCGGATCTCAACGATCTCAAAATGCTGGCTGAGAAACAACCCCCCTAACTCTTCGTAATGGTATGGAGTGAGATGCGTTGCATCTTTCCAATATTGCCCGGGAGCGAAGATGTTGGGGGTGGTCAGGATCACCTTTCCCCCTGGTTTCAGAACGTCATATATTTTTTTAACCATCTCTCTCCCGTCCATCAGATTTAAATGTTCGATGACTTCAAAAAGGAGAGCCAGATCAAAATGTTCTTTCACTTCCTCAAAAGAGGCATAATCATGTGGGTAAGAAGGATCAATATCCAAACTCCTATAAAGAATCCGGGGATAATATTTCTTAAGCCTTCCTTCCAGGGAACGATCAAAGGCTCCTATTTCAAGGACAGCTTCCCCATCGTTTAAATGTCTCAAAATAAAGGGCAGGCGTTTCCTCACAATCCTCAAGTCCCAAATTTCGGGGTACTGCTGATGGACCGCTTCACGCCATCGTAACTGTTCACTCCATTTCATAACCGGTTCCGCACCTTAATAAGATTTCCCCCAAACATACCCAGAGCACACCTCGATCTTATCCTCTTCTCCACTTCCCGAGGTTGATGATCTTTTCATAAAACCGTTCGACATCTTCCACCTGGCGATCTAACCGAAATTCATGATGGGCCTTCTCGCGAGCGGCCATTCCCATCGCCGCTCTTAATCCTGGATCGCGAAGTATTCGAAGCGTTGCATCGGCCAATGCTGCAGGGGTGTCCTTCACGACCAGACCCGAAACTCCATTCTCTACCAATTCCGGCATCATCCCTCGATCCGCAACGACCGCGGGCTTACCCATGGCCATCGCTTCCCGGAGGGCCCGGGCTGTCCCATCGGACCCTGCCATTAAGAAAACAAAGATATCCATGCAGGCTAAGGTATCAGTATAGTCATCCGTCCGGTATCCTCCGAGCACCACCCATCGCTCAATGCCGAGTCTCTTCACCGGCTGGATGACGCTTTCCTCCATTTGACCCGATCGGCCCACCAGGAGAACTTTGATGTTTGGAAACTCCGTGACAATGGTTTTGACGGCCTGCAAAAACGCGTCGGTCTTTCGATATTTTTGAAATCGGGCCACCATCCCGATGACCACATCATTGGGCCCGATTCCGAAGACGGCCCTCATATCTTTGAACTCTCTGTGGGGATTAAACCGATCGAGATCCAAAGCGGGCGCAACCCGACCCACCCTCTCTGAGGGAAGTCCAAAATGGTCCGTATCTTCCCGTCTTGCCCTTTCCGAAAAAGTGATCATCCCATCGGTCAGTTTTGAAATGAGAAGGCGATTGCCCAGGCTCGGTTTCAAGGGATCCTTCTTATGGTCTGTGCGGATGACGATGACAGGTTGGCTTGATCTTCGCGCTGCAATCCCGCCCAGGATATGGTCGTGGGATTGGTGGACGTTCAAGATGTCGAACCTTTCCTGACGGATGTAATTTGTGATCTGCCAAATATCAGATAGATTGTGCCAGAGAGCGGAAGGATGATAAACCTTCAAGGCATGGTTTAAGTGGAACTGATGAGTGGCCTTTACTCCCTCTTGTAATATCCTTTTCTCCAGACTATCCTCTACGGCTGAAGGTGGCCCTGTGTAGGCCAATGTCACATCATGTCCCCTCTTTTCCAATGCCTTGCAAAGATGGAGGACTGGCTCCGAAGGTCCTGTCCACTTCCAATCGCTGAAGAGGTGAAGGATCTTCATATGCTTTTTCGAAAATGGGGGTCCTTTTCCGCCAATAGAAATAGTTTTTTCCCAAGGATCAGGTCAGCGGACATCACATGTCGAAAAATCTCCCTATTTCTCTCTCTCTGCAATGAATCTCTTTCTCTTCCAAAGGCCCGATGGGTGCTCAGATAGAGGAGTGGATAAATCGGGGATAAGAGCATCGCCGTGTTGCTGAACATGTGGGTCGCCGCATCCATAATCCGGAACCCGTTTCGATGGAGATTGATCCTCAGTTCATAATAGTTTGTCAGATGAATGTGGTCTCCTCCCTGATAGTCCTCCACTTCATTGCAGGGCCTTCCCTTGAAAACATTAAATCCCACCAGAAGATTGGCCATCCTCGACTTCAGGTTGAGGAGATTCGGTGTGGTGATCAGGAGCCTACCTCTTGCTTTAAGAGTTCGATAGCATTCCCTGACGAAATGGAATGGGTCCTCCAGATGTTCAATGCCATTTGAACATAAGATGAAGTCGAAGATCTCATCTTCGAAGGGAAGATCCTGGTTGAGATCGGCCTTTTTGCATGAGATTCCCTCGGCGCAAAAGAGATGGGGATCGATATCCGCGCCAATGACATCGAACCCCGCCTCCTTCAATTTCTGAGAGATGATCCCTCGGCCTGCGGGCGCATCCAATAATTTCCCCTGATCTCCAAACCGGCGAAGGATCTCAACCACTTTATCATGGGGATGTTGAAATCCAAAAATCTTTTTCGTCCACGCCCTGACGCTCATCGGCTGCGGCTTCCATTGAAAAAATGATTCATCTGATACTGCACCTCTTCCATTTCGGAATGGGTCATTTCAGGAAAGAATGGAAGAGACAGAATCTTCCGTGCCCATCGTCTTGTCACCGGAAGGTCACCTTTCCGGTATTCCATTTCCTTGTAAGCCTCCTGGCGATGAATAGGGATGGGATAGTGGACGAGGGTTTCAATCCCCTTCCTTCTTAAAAATTCCTGGAGAGCATCCCTCTTTCTTGTCCGGATCACATAAAGGTGGTAGGCATGCTTGACCCTTCCCTTTTCGGATGGACAAACCACTCCTAATGGGGCAAGCATCTCTGTGTAGACGGCAGCCCGTCTTCTTCTCTCCTCATTCCATCGATCTAAATATCGAAGCTTGACCCGGAGGATTGCCGCCTGCATCTCATCCAACCGGCTGTTGCCTCCTTTGAGGATATGTCGATATTTTCTTCTCTCTCCATAATTTCGGAGAAGTCTCAGTTTCCTGTCATATCTCTTATGATTCGTCACCACCATCCCGCCATCCCCGCACCCGCCCAGGTTCTTCGTTGGATAGAAACTAAAACAGCCCAATGCGCCGAAGGAACCTACTCTCTTGCTCCCATATCTTGCCCCGTGGGCCTGACAGGCATCTTCAATCACAATCAGAGCATAACGATTCGCAATCTCCATAATCGAACCCATCTCCGCCGGGTGGCCGTAAAGATGAACAGGAAGAACCGCCTTAATCTTTCGCCCTTCTTGCTTTGCCTTCTGACGCCTTAAAAGAATTTCCAAACCATCTGGATCCATCGTATAGGTTTTTGGATCGATGTCGACAAAGAGAGGTTTGGCCCCTGCAAAAGAGATGGCGAGGGCTGTGGCAATAAAGGAATTGGCTACGGTGACGACTTCATCCCCTGCTCCAATGCCAGCCGCTTTCAAGGCCAGGTAGAGGGCATCCGTCCCAGAACCTACTCCTACCCCATATCGGACCCCGCAGTAATGGGCAAACTCCTTTTCAAAGGCTGAAACCTCCTCCCCCAGAATGAAGCGTCCTTTTTCAAAGACTCTTCTCGTAGCGGAGAGGATCTCTTTCTCGATTCCCTTATATTGTCTTTTTAAATCGACAAATGGAACCATTGTTAACTCCCAAATTTAGGAATTTTGGAATTCAGGAATTTTGGAATTAAAATCCTTCCATTCTCAATTCCATAATTCGAAATCCCTCAATTCCTCAATTCGCAATTTCTTACCAATATTCTTTTTTATACTTTTTATAAAATTCGATGGTCCTTCGGATCCCCTCTTCGAGAGTCGTCTCGGGTTTCCAACCGACGATGCGCTTGATTTTGGAGACATCGGTATAATAGTCTCCGGGCTCCACCTCTTTTCGTTCCTGAGTAAACTCGGTAAAGGCCACCTTTCCTGTCCCGGCGATCTTGACGATCTTCTTCGCCAAATCAATGAAATTGATGGGAACGCCCGACCCGACATTAAACACTTCTCCGTACGCAGAATGACAGGCTGCGATTTGTAAAAAGCAATCCACAAGGTCGTCAACGTACAGGAAATCTCTTAATATCCGCCCGTCCCCAAAAACAGGGATGATTTCATCATCAATAGCCTTCCGAATAAACCAATTGAGGACACCGTACTCGTCATGGACCATTTGGTGTCGAGGTCCATAAGTGTTGGTAATGCGTAGACAGGCTCCAGAAATCTTGTGGACATCGTGGTAGACCAAAACCATCTTCTCTGCGGTCAAATTGGTCACCGCATAAATCCCCTTGGGATTGGTGGGATGATCCTCCGCGACCGGCAGTGTCACGCTGGAACCATACTCCCCGCGTGTCCCAGCAAAGATGACCTTCACCTCTCGGTTATATTTTCGGCAGGATTCAAGGAGAACCAGCGTCCCGCGACAGTTGATGTCCAGATCTTGAATCGGATTCCGGATACTATCCACATGGTTCACCTGTCCGGCAAGGTGGAAGATGATGTCCTGCTCTTTCACCAAATAATCCATGGAGTGGGCATCTCTCACATCGCTGAAGTTGACATGAATGCGATCAGCGATCTCCTTCACATTGAAGAGGTTCCCTCCCAGACGGGGGATCATGTTATCGACAATGGTCACCCTCGCCCCCAACCCAACCAGCCGAGCGGCAAGATTGGATCCGATGAACCCCAACCCGCCCGTCACCAACACCCTCTTCTCTCGGAAGGCCTTCTCATCGGGAGTCATCTCTATTCTCCTTTTTGCGAATCGTCAATTCCCACAGTTTGGCATATTTCATAAAAACATAGAACATCGTTGAAACAATGATGATCAGGCCCGGCAACCCATCCCGAAATCCCAACTTAAAAAGATACTCTTTGATGAATCGAAATGGAGGATGGAAGAGAACTTTGAAGAGACTGAATTTCTCTCCACCCTCTGCCAAATCTTCTGCGGCAATCCGAGAATATTTATCGATGGTTTGAATCTGGTCAGCGATATCCCGATAGGTATAATGAAGGTATTGGTTCTTCAGGGAGCCCACCTTCCCATCCACCACGACCTTGGCATGAAGTCCGCCCTCCCATCTCCCCTTATCCCTTCTGTAGAGTCGAATCTCACAATCCGGGTACCAGCCCCCATATCGAATCCATCTTCCCAAATAATAGGTCCGTCGATAAACAAGATAGCCATCGAAACGATTTATTCCTCCGTCCAATTCCCTCCGTATCTCTTCGGTCAGTTCTGGAGAAACTTCCTCGTCGGCATCGACAAACATAATCCAATCACGGGTGGTGAGATCAGCCGCATACTGATATTGATCCCGATGTCCTTTCCACTCCCTCTGATAAACCTTGTCGGTATATCGCTGGCAGATTTCATAGGTCCCGTCCGTGCTCAAAGAGTCAACGACAACCAATTCCTCTGCCCAATCGAGGCGCTTCAGACACCCCTCAATCGTCCTGCGATTATTGTAGGTGAGGACGTACACAGAAATTGGAATTTTATCCACCATCTCATTAACCATCCCGCAATGAATCAGAATTTAATAACCGATCACCAAATCCCAAACTCCAGATAATCACCAAATAAAATCAATAAACAAAAGACTAAGTTTGGATATCGATTATTGGTTATTGGAATTTATTTGATTATTGGTACTTGGAATTTGGTTATGATCACTTAACCGCCAATTTCTTGCTGACTGCCTCCTCCACTTCATCCACGGTGATGAGTTCCATACATCGATGGTCAGTGGGACAAATTCTTTTCAAGCAGGGACTGCAAGGAACATCCTTTCTCACCACGACATGGCCGTCTCCCCAAGGCCCTGTGGTCACAGGATCCGTAGAGCCGAAGAGGGCGACCACAGGCGTCCCAACAGCAGTGGCCACATGCATCGTTCCCGTGTCGTTCGTGACGAGAAGCTGACAGCGCTCCAAAAGGGCAGCCAGTTGAAGAAGATGCGTTTTGCCAGTCAAATCGATCCCTCCCTTTCCTAACAGACCGAGGGTCTCTTCAGCAATCGATTTCTCTTCCTCCTTTCCGAAGAGGAGCAAGGAGGCTTTCCATTTCTTACAGAGCCTTTTCCCCAACTCTCCGAACCGACCCGGATACCAACATTTGGCCAAGCCATAAGTGGCACCTGGGTTCATCCCGATCAAGGGCCTCCCATCTAATAGATTCAGATCCTTTAACACCTGCTCAGCCCATCTTCGATCCTCCTCTCTGAGAAAGATCCTGGGAGTGTGGGGACCTTCTACTTTTCCCAATGGCTCAGTCAATTTTCTGAAATAATGGACTCGATGGGAACGAAGAATCTCTTTGGTGCGATGGATTCCGTGGGTGAGGAAAAAAGAACGCCCTTCGTCTTGATAACCGATCCGGATAGGAATTCGAGCCAAGTAAACCTGGAAGGCAGAACGAAAAGATCTTGGAAAGATGACCGCCAGATCAAAATTCCGCTCCTTTAGAGACTGGCTGATGTTCAAATCTTCCCAAAAAGACCCGATGCCCTTTTTCTTTTGAAAAGGGATGATCTCATTCACGTAAGGGAATGTCTTCCATAAATCGACCAGGGGGCTCGAAACGAGGACGGCTAAATGGGAATGAGGAAAGAGCGTTTTCAATTGCTGCACTGCTGGATAGGTGAGGACCGTATCACCCACCCAGTTCACTCCTCTGACCAATATTCGACTCACCCCGCCAAGGCTCTGTTTCAAATCGCGTTTCATCGTGTCGTCACCTATTAGAAAAAGAATTTTATTATATCTGTCTAGCCAAGTCAAACACAGGTACCCCCAGCTGTTTCGGTTTCCCAAAAAATCCAAGCTCTTAGGACAATTGGGGGACCGGGCCTAGGGCAAGGTGAGAGAACTTTCTCTTAGGAGGGCTAAAGGTTCCTGGGCTACAGAATGTCACACTGATCCGTTTTAATTCCGGGCCTCCTGGCAACCTCATAATAGACCCGCAATGTTTCTTCAACATTATAGGCTAGCGGGTATTTTTCCATCCACTGCCTGGCAACAGTCCGTGCCTCACTGCGTCGATCTTCGTCAAAATAGGAGGAGATTGACCGCGCTAAATCCTCCACATCGGCAGGGTCTTGGATCACCTTCCCTCCCAGGTCTGAGAGGAAGGCATCAGCAGCCCCATTGAAACGTGAGGTAATGGCAGGAAGCCCGCTCGCCAGGGCCTCCAAAACGGTCAAAGAACAAGAGTCGTAGAATGTTGGATGGACATAGATATCACTGGCGGCGTAATACTGTTCCATCCCTCTCACAGACCCCAGAAAAAAAGTGAGATCCGAGACACCCAGTCTCCGGGCCATCCGAAGGTAGCGGCCTTTCTGCCCCCGTCCCACGATGAGCAAACGGAAGGACTGGTCTGGAAACCACCTTTTCAGCAGCGCCAGTGCTTCCAATAGGGGTCCCAGCCCCTTAAGACGATAGTTATTCCCTGCAAAAATGAGAAGGAGGGTATTCGAGTCAATTCCAAGGACTCTCCTTTTTTCTTCTCGGTAGATTTCTCGATTCCGGGGATGAAACCGGTCCAGATCAACGCAATTGAAGACAACGGCGATCTTCTCTTCGGGAATCCCGTGGTATCGAATTATATCCTTCTTGACCATCTGTGATATGGCAATAATTTTTTTTACCCTGCGGCTCAAATATTGTTTCTTCTGTATCCAGATCTTCAGATGATGTTGAGGGGAAAGGTACCGCTTCAAGAATTTATATCCATAATAGAATCGGTCGGTGATGGACAGGAACTCCTGCTTAAGATAGGCCTGTTCCACACCGCCATGGGGATTAAAGATGTTCATGGCCAGGGTCCACCCCACCCCATGAACAATATCGAAATCGTAAGCCCTGACGGCACGATCTGACCCAAACAGGAAGGAAAGGAGCCTTAAGCTCTGAGGGAATCTCCAGGCGGGGACGGAGTGCACGTGATATTCTTTCTCCTGAGTTTTTTCGACCTTCATCGCGAAGACATGGACTTCATGCCCTCTCCTCGAAAGCTCCTTTGCCAGCCAGGAAAAGTAATTCTCTCCCCCACGGGCCGGAAGAAATCGGTCCAGGATAATTGCGATCTTCAGTTTTCGGTATTGATCCGTCACGTCCATCGTTTCAAAAAAGCGTAAAAAGACGGGCACAAGGCCCTACACTACAAAATATTTATTCTGCCGGTATTAATTTATGATCCTCCGGGCATAGACGTATCCGCCGTGATGCTCCGTCCTCACGTCAAAACCGATCTCCCGCAGTCTGGCAGGAATATCGAAGGAAAATTCAGGAGGAACACGATGTGTCTCCATAGCAATCCCTCTTATTTTTGTGGCTGTATCTAAGCTCATCTCTCTAAGAATATCATGTTCAGCCCCTTCGCAATCCAATTTTAAAAAATCGATTTGTGATAAACCCTCCTTCTTAATAATGTCCTCCAGGGAAATGATGGGAACTCTTTTTTTCACCAAATGATTCGAACCCCCTTTGGATAAGAAATGACTCCCCGTTGAACCATCCTCAAAAGCACAGAACTCTTGATGCCCGCTCGAACCGGATACCGCCATTTCAAAAATCGTTACATTCTTCAGGTTGTTGAGTTCCACATTCTTTTTCAGCATTTGGTAGTTACTCGGCTCCGGCTCATAGGCGAGCACCCGGTCGGCACTTTTTGCAGCGATCAGACAAAAAGATCCAATATGCGCTCCCACATCCACAACGATGGACCCCTTTGTGATGGGAACAAAATCTCTGATGTAGTGCATCGTAACAAAATTCGATTTCACAATCTTCAAATCATCGGTATGCGGGCGCACCTTTATCCTGATCCCGCTTCGATGGATCATCTCAAACTCGTTGCGCAAGAACCCGTAACGGCCTGCGTAAAACAGCGGCCAGTTCTTAAAAGCGGCGATGTTCTTTACGATCGACATGGATAAAAACCTTCAGGATCTAAAAGTGTAAAAAACCATTTTCTTTGCAAAGATGACAGATGGTAGGACTTTCCTTAATCTTATTGCGAATCTCCCTTCTCGCCAATCTGTAGTTCTGGTTGTTCCAGATCGATACAAAAGGCTCCTGGTGAACATTGCCAAAGGCGTACTGTTCTCCATAGACCGCGCAACAAGGGAGGACAGCCCCATCCCAATTGACGACGGCCGTTGTCCAAAGTTGTTTGCATTTCATCTGCTTCTTTTTCTCTTTTTTATCAAGATCAAAGGCGCTATATTCCGGGTTTTCCGGAATCCAGTCTCTGTCCCTTTCAATGGAATCCTCCACTTTCTCAAATATCTCCTTTCCCATATCGGTTCTCATTCTATTAATACGAAGCTCGATGCCCAGATCTTTCGCCAATTGTCCGATGCTCTCCACCTCGTGTTCATTAAACCTGAAAACGTGGAAAAGAAGGATGAGGCGTGTGTACCGATTGTTCAATTTCTTTTTCGCTTTGAGCAAGAGATGAATGTTCGATTGGACCCTGTCAAAATCTCCACCCACGCGATATTTGGCGTAAGTTTCTGGAGTGGCCCCATCGCAAGAAATAAAGATCTTGTCGATATAGGTGGCGATGAGAGCCTCCGCAGTTTTTTCATCCAGGACATTTAAATTTGTGCTGATCGAAACAGGAATCTTCCTATCCTTTGCATATTGAATCATGGGGATCAGATCTTTGTTCAAAAGAGGCTCCCCCCAATTATGCAATTCCAGCTTGGTGAGATAACTTCCTAATTCATCGATCACTTTCTTAAACGCCTCCATCCCCATCAATCCTCTAACAGCACCCTGATCTCCCCTTCCCGTGGGGCAAAGCGGACATTTCAAATTACAGATATTGCCGATGTCGATCGTGAGCTTATTGGGGAAATAAAACAGACGGGAATGTCCCAAACCGGATTGTATCTCCTTGAGGATGAGATGAAGTATTCTTCGCGGGGTCGATATCTGTTTGAGGAAAATAAATTTGTTGATGGGTCTCATCGGCCGCTATCTTTCCTCAGCTCTCGAGAGGTCGCAATCTGGCTTACAACAGAAGATGGATGGTCAGGCCTTGACAGATAAAATCTCTTCGGCTGCTTTCAACACATCGTCGACGCTGACGATCCTCAAACAGGTGAGTTCTTTGCACGAGCGCTTTCGGCAAGGATTACACCCCACTTCCTTTCTCACTTTTTTGTGCCGTCCGAGTGGCTCGTTCACGATTGGATCCGTCGGCCCATAAATGACGACCACAGGTATCCCCATCAGGGAGGCGATATGCATCGGGCCGGTGTCTCCACCGATGTAAAGATCACACCGCCTGAAAACCTCCCCCAACTGCGTCAAAGATTCGGTCCGGGGTCCCAGAATGGACGGCTCTTTCATCTCCCTTCTAATATCTTCCACCCACTCCAACTCATCAGGCCCCCAGGTGAAGACCACGGTTGCCTTGAGTTCGGAGATCAATCGGTCTGCCAGTTCAACATATCGATCGGGCATCCACCTTTTATACATGGTTTGGGGGCTTGTTCCGGGATGGATGGCGATCAACGGCCTCCTGGGCGGGGTCGATATCTTATTAAAGAATGACTCCACGTATTCCCTATCCCGAGGAGGAATATGAAGGCTGGGGTGAAAACTGTTCACTTCCAATCCCATCCCCCTGAGGAGCGAAAAATTCCTTTGAAAGCGGCTCATCCTTTCTTCAGGAAGTTTCACCTTCGCATTCGAAAAAAGAAAATTGCCCTCTTTGCTCGACCTTCGATCAAATCCAATCCGGTTAGGGGAACCTGAAAAAAAGGAAATAAGGCCGCTCTTAAGGATCCCATGAAAATCGAGAGTGACATCGAACCTCCGGCTTCTAAGATCCGAAACGAACCCCCACACCTCACCGATGGTCCTCCATATCCCTCTTGCCGATTTCATTCCTTCTGCCCACCTCTTCCTGGGAAACAGAACGACTTCATCGATCTCAGGCTGGCTTTCCAATAAGGGCCTGGAAGGTTCTTCGACAACCCAGGTGATCAAGGAGGAAGGATAATGTTTTTTTAAGGCCTTTGCAGCAGGCAGTGTTCGAATGACATCTCCCACTGCGCTCAGCCTCACAATTAAAATTCTATGGATATCCATTGTTCAAACGTCAGCCTGTTGCCAAGCACTTACCCGGCAAGACGCATCGCAAATTCTTCAGGAAGGCTCTTGGGTTTACCCTTTGAATCGAGACAGAGGTGACGTGTCTCCCCCTCGGCAATCACCTCCTCCTTCCCTTGCCGCAAAATCTTGTATCCAAATGTGACCATCCGTCGATTCATTCCCTTCAGCCAAGTCCGCACGGTGATGGCCTCATCGTATCGGGCCGCATTTCGATACTGACAATGGGCGTCGGTCACAACAAGTTTATACCCCGATGCCTCCAAGTCGGCATAGCAGAACCCTCTCTTCCGACAAAGCTCAGACCGTCCCACTTCAAACCAGACCAAATAGTTTGCGTAATAAGCCACTCCCATCTGGTCTGTCTCTGCATACCTCACACGAATTTCACAATCCACAGCATCCTTCATTCAATCCTCCAACGAATTGCCCGAATGATAGAGGTTTTCATAACGCCCTTAAATACTCCGGTCTAAGCAGAGCCGGGTCTTTTCTTCGAAGAACTTCTCGGATTCTTCTTAAGGTCTCCTCCTTCTCCTCCGGCATTCGAATTCTGAGAGGGAGATAGTTAGAGGCATGGTTTGAAGCAAAAAAGCATCGGGTGAACTGACCATGTTGAATCATCGTCTCCAGCTCCTGGATCAGGCCAAAAGGAGTGGGCAGGATTAACTTCCCTGTTTTGATCTCTTTCTCGATGGGAGTCCCTGGAACGACCATCAGCGAAAGGGCACCCACGTAATCAGGATCCATCTGTGAAAGGACCTTCCCAGTATCCTCCGCATGAGTTTGACTTAATTCAACTCCGCCGATCCCCAAAAGGACGGTCACAGAGAGCAGGATCCCGGATTCCTTGACCTTCTTACCGGCCTGAACCATTTGATCGATCGTGGCATTCTTCCTAATCCTTTTCAACACCTCTCGGTTTCCAGATTCCAATCCGAGGTAGATGATGCCCAAACCCGAGTTTTTGAGTTCCTTTAGATCATCCAAATCCTTTCTGAGAATATCCTTTGCGTTGGCATAAATACCAACTCTTTCGAGTCCTCTTAATTTCACTTTCAGATAATCCAAGATTCGATGGAGTTCTCTTTGGGGGATGACCAAGGCGTCCCCATCGGCCAGAAAGACTCTCCGAATCCGCGGTCCATGCGAACTGACTTCGTCGATATCTCCCTTTACTTCTTCAAAGCTTATGATCCGAAACGACTTCCCTTGATAGGCACCGCAAAAGGTGCATCGATTATAAGAACACCCCACCGTCACTTGGAGAATCAAGCTTTCTGCCTCGCTGGGTGGTCGAAAAATCATTCCCTCATATTTCATTTCGAACTCTCCTTTTTTTTTGCGGGAAGATCAAATTGGTAGATGATCTCCCCTTCTTTCACCATCCCTAACTCCTTTCGAGCGATCTCTTCAATATAACGTTTTTCGTCCTGGAGGCGTCTCACCTCCTCCTTCAACTTCCGATTCTCTTCCTCAATCTGGGTATTCCTCTCCTTCATCCGGTTTAATTCCTTTTGAAGTCGAAGAAGGTGGAGTATCCCATTGTCTCCGAAGAAGGTGAAAAATCCCAGAATCAAAACAAGGACAAGGATCAAAAGGAGAAAACGTTTTTTTCTCATTTCACTGACGACATTCCCTTCGGGAAGCTCCTCAGACCCTTTTTATAAATTATCCAACCGCTCTATTGAAGTTTAAATTTAATGGGAATCGTTCCCCACTGTTCCACCTGAGGCTGATCCTTTGGAAGGGGAACGAATCGCCATTGTTTCAAGTATTGGATGGCGATCCGCTCCAACTCGGCGTCCCCTTTGACCAACGGGACAACCCGATCCACGATCCCGCTCGGCAAGACGTAGAGCGTCAACTCGATTTCTGCCTCCACCTTCACTCTCACCTGAGGTGGATTGGGCCTTTCCAGGATTTTTCGAGTAGCGAGAGGTCCCCTGATCCCCAACTGGAGATTCTCCTCCAGAGGCTTCTCGGCCGGAGTCCTCTCCTTTGAGCTCAAGAGTCTTTCGATCGCTTTTTCAGTTCCCTTATCCCTCAGATGAGTAAAGTCGATCTCATCCTTCGATGATGGGAGGGGTGGCTCTGGACGAAAAAAATCTTCCTTCTTCTTCAAATACTCTTTCAGTTCCCTGTCCAATTCCTTAAACTCTGATGACTCCCTTACAACCTTCATCCTCTCTTTCTCGTCGAGACCTTCCAACTTTTTCGGCCGTGGATATTCAGGGGCAAAGGATCTCCAATCTTGCTGGGCATTTGCCTCCTCCATCTTCTTCCGGATCACTTCCTCTCGTATCCGCTTCTCTTCTGGCGGAATCTCTGCCTTCTCCATTCCCAAGATCCTCCTGCTCTCTCTGGTCAAGGCTTTCCATCCCCAAACAAGGTGGAATCGGAGTGTCGGGTCGGAAAAGTAAATCCAGCACAAGACACCCACAAGTCCAAGAAGGAGGATGAGGAGAAAGGGGTTGACCCGCCTGCCTCCCTTCGACTCTTTTTTCATCAGCGAACGATTCCTTGATCAATCTGATCGAGCATCCTCGTGGCCACTTCTCGTCTATCTTTCCGAGTGGTCTTCTCCAATAATTTTTGATAGACCTGCCTGGCTTCAGAGAATTTCTTCTCCTCTATGTAAAGGGTGCCCAATTTGAGAAGGGCTTCCTCCGTCGCCTCGGACTGATAGGGATAGAGGTAGATCACCCTTGAGAATTGAAGAAGGGCCGATTCTTTATTCTCAAGCCCTAAATAGGCCTCTCCCAATTTGAAATGGGCTTGACTGGCCACCCGTTCCTCAGGGCTTCGAATGGCAATAGAAAGAGCGGAGATCGCATCTCCAAATTTCTTCTGTGCGAAGTAAAGAAGGCCCAATCTCAAATGCCCTTCGAACCGAATGTCATCATTCGCAAACCTTGCAACCATTTCTTTCATCATCTTCTCTGCTTCTTCAACTTTCCCCAGGTTGCGATACGCCTCTTCAATACCTAAGTAGGCTTTCTTCACCAGAGGATGTTGGGGATAACTTTGTATCATCTTCTCGTATCGTTCTAAGGCTTTTGAATAATCTTTGAGAAAGAGATAAAGGTCTCCCAGCTCCACATTGGCTTCGACAAAAAGATGACCCTTCGGGTGCTGTCGGATGAAGTTCTCCATCTCCTCAATGGCTTCGGTCCATCTCCGTTCTTGTTTGAGGAGAAGAGCAACTCGAAACTCTGCCCCTTCGGCCAACTCACTGTTAGGATAGAGGTGAATCAGTTCTCGGTACGTCCTCACCGCCTTCTCCCCCATTCGAGATTGCTGGTAATAATCCCCTAATTGCATCAGGGCTTGGCTCGCCAGAGGATGTTGAGGATACCGTTTGATAAAGGCGTCCACACGAGCAATGAAAGAATCATATTTTTTTTCTTGAAGCAGGGAGAGGAGGACTCCGAAATCGGCCTCCGGGGCCTCTTTCGATTTGGGGTGTTCCTTCACCACCTGAAGATACATCGTACCGGCCTGCCCGTACCGTTTGAGATTATAGTACCCATCTCCTATCTTCAGAAGAGACGATGGGACAAAAGGACTTTCAGGGTATTGCTGGATGAGACGTTGAAATTCTTCAATGGCCTTGGCATAACCTCTCTTTCGGAAATGAGACCACCCAATCCAGTATTGAGATGCATCCCGGTAGGAACCCGAAGGATAAGATTCCAGCAACGTTTGAAACTGAGCGATCGCCTCATCAAAACCCTCCTCTCGGTAAGCTATCCATCCGAGAAGATATAACGCCTTCTCCTTATCCCCCTCCGTCTTCGGTAGGGAAGCCAAACGCATCAAATGGATCTTGGCTGGTCGATAATCATCCTGATTCAAATAACATTCGCCGACCATCAGAGAGAGGGAAGGGGTGGACTGGTATCGAGGGAATTCCGCCAGCACCTTCAGAAAATAGGAATTGGCCTCCTTCCACTCCCGCCTTTGAAAATGGTACCAGCCCAAGCTGCTCAAGCCTTTGGGGTATAAGGCCGGATCCCCTTTTAATTGATCCACATACCCCACCGCTTTTCGGTAATCCTGTTTCAGCAGGCTGGTCTCTGCCAGCCAATAAAGAATCTCTTTTTTTCCCGGGTGGTCAGGAAAATCTTTGAGGAGTCTCTCCCAATATCGAATGGCCTGATCATAATCTTTGAGATGAAAGTGGGCATAGCCCAACCTTGAGAGAACCTGGCTTTCAAGTCTTGCCTTTCTCTTCTCCTCCAACACTTGGCGATAAGCATGAATGGCATTGGGGTAGTCCTTCTGATTGAAAAGAGATTCCCCGAGCATAAAATAGACCCACTCCTGGAGGTCGTTTTCAGGGTAGATTCTGAGGAATTGGCGAAACGTGGCAGCGGCAAGAGCATATTCCTTTTTCTCGAAATAGTACTGCCCAATGTCAAAAAAACTCTGTTCGACCCACGGGGAAGGGAGAAAATGGGAAAGAAATCTTTGGTGCAATTGGATCGCTCTCTCGACCTCACTCGTTCCCAAATAGGTCTTTAGAATCCCCCAGAAGATGGGGTTTGAAAACATCGTCCCCGGATATTCCAAAAGAATATCTTCGAAAATCTTTCTTCCTCCCAAGTAATCTCCCAGAGAAACTAAGCTCCAAGCCAAGGCATAACGCGCACTCTCTCCTAAAGGATGCTTTGGAAATCGTTTCCAGAAACTCCTGAACAGATTCGCTGCCTCATTGAATTTTTGGAGCCTGAAGTAATTGACGCCCATCAGATACTCCGCCTCCGGTCTCCATTTTCCTTCGGGGTACTTTTCCAAGAGGATGCCCAGCTCTTTAAGCGCTTCGAAGTATCTCCCGAGGTAATAGAGGCAGTACCCGGACCAGAAAACGGAAGACTCGGCGATGGGATGGGCCGATAGCTTTTCGTGAACTTGATGGAAGAATTGATGGCCTTCCTCATAAGCACCCCTCTGGAGCTGGATCCATCCGCAGGAGTATAGGGCAAAGGCAAAAAATTCACTTCCTGGGTATTTCTCAACGACCTTCTGGAAATAAGAGAAAGCCTCTTCAGTCTTCCCTTGGTGAAATCTTGCCTCCCCCATCCAATAAATAGCAGATCCTACCCATGGACTATCCGGATAATTCTGGGCTAATTTCCCGAAGGACTGGATGGCGTCTTCATAATCCCCCTTAAAGTATCGATATCTCCCTTGTTCATAAAAGGCCTTATCCCCAACCAATGCCTTGGCGATACCCCTGGTGAATCCGCTCGAATAGGCACAGCCCGGCTGTGTGGTGGAGGGACTCATCTTCTTCATCGGACCAATGTCGTCTTCCCTCAACGGAAAAGTGTCGACGCGGGGCTCCTCCTTCACTCCCTGACCGAAGATGACAGGAAGGGGTACCTCTCTTTTCTCAGTCCACCTCGTCTCGTCTTTACCGAAGAAGGTAATCTCGGATGCCCCGTTGCGATTCCGCTGCTGGCTCAAGCCTCTCAGAATTGGAAAGGAAAAGGTGATGGAGATCAAGAGGCAAAGACTAATAACTTTGATGATTCTTTGTAACATTCTCAATACCTAATTAATCCCCCCACTCCCCTTTTAGTAAAGGGGAAGCGGTAAAAAAATCCCAAGATTCACAGAGCGGACAGAGGGATGTCGGAAAAACTGTAGAGCGGCTACCTTTTTCAGGGTTAATGATAAGAATTGAAAACCATGTAAGATTGATAGCTTAAACTGACTCATGACCCATACATTTCAAAGTCCGCATTCTACAGTTTCGGAGATATCCCTCTGGCCGGTCTACTACCCCTAATTTTTTCACACCTTCAGGGGAGCGAGGAGGGAATTTTTCAATATTTAAAAGTATCAGATATATTGAAAGATTGTCAAGGATTGACAAGATTTTAACGACTGTGATAGGTTGGAAGTTATGAGAAGTAAAGGTATTTGTATCTTGACATTCTCGACGTGTTTACTTTTTCTTGCCAACTGTACGGAAGGCAAGAGGGTCTCCGAATTGGGCCCAAAGGGGGATTTCAGAATCATGCGCGAGAAGATGGTAGAGACACAGATCAAGGCAAGGGGGGTAAAAGACCCTCGTGTTCTCTCTGCGATGCTCAAGGTGGAGCGCCACCTCTTCATCCCTAAAGACTTGGAAAACTCAGCCTATTCTGATCAGCCCTTACCCATCGGCGAGGGCCAAACCATCTCCCAACCTTATATCGTCGCGTTAATGACAGAGCTTTTAGAGCTTAAAGGAAATGAGAAGGTCTTGGAAGTCGGTACAGGATCGGGTTATCAGGCCGCCATCTTAGCGGAGTTGGCCAAGGAGGTTTATACGATTGAGATCGTCGAGACGCTCGCCACTTCGGCCAGAAATCGCCTTCTCGAATTGGGCTATCAGAATATCAACGTGAAGGCAGGAGATGGATATCTTGGATGGCCTGAGGCTGCACCTTTTGATGCCATCATCGTCACCTGCGCCCCCGACCATATTCCGAATCCCCTTTTAGAACAGTTAAAAGAGGGAGGTCGGATGGTCCTGCCAGTAGGGACCTATACACAGGAATTGAAAAGAATTGTCAAACGATCAGGAAAGATCGAGGTGAGAGACACCATCCCTGTCATCTTCGTCCCGATGACCGGCGACGGAGTCAAACAAAAAAAATAATTCAACTACTCTTTCTTTTGGTCCTCACCAGTTTTGTTCCGGCCGTTTTTTTCCACTTTCTTTTTTCTCCAGTACTCCAGTCTCTTTTTGATCTCTCTCTCAAATCCCTGGTCTGTCGGTTGATAGTAGACTCTCCCCTTCAGGTTCTCAGGAAGATATTCTTCCTCAATGAAGTGGTCTGAGTAATCATGCGGGTATTTGTACCCTTTTCCATATCCCAGATCCCTCATCAAAGAGGTAGGGGCATTTCTGATATGAAGGGGAACAGGCATATTCTCAACTTCCCGAACATCTCTTTGGACTCCCTGAAAAGCCGTATAAAGAGCATTTGATTTTGGAGCGGTAGCCAGGTAAACAGCGGCCTGTGCAAGAGCCAAATTCCCTTCCGGAAGACCGATGAAGTGAAAGGCCTCCATCGCCGAGACCGCTACCTGCAAGGCCTGGGGGTCGGCCATTCCCACATCCTCAGAGGCAAACCGGACCATTCGCCGTGCGATGTAGAGGGGGTCCTCTCCAGCCTCCAGCATTCTCCCAAGCCAGTAAAGCGCTGCATCCGGATCGCTCCCTCTCAGGCTTTTATGCAATGCGGAGATAAGATTATAATGTTCTTCTCCTGACTTGTCGTAAAGGTATGCTTTCCTTTGAAGAACCTCTTTTAAATCCTCTTTCTTGATCTCACGAACACCTTTTTCATCCGGGGAGGTGGTGAGGACGAGCATTTCCAGCGTATTCAAGGCCGCCCTTGCATCTCCGTTAGCCAACTGGCAAATGCCTTTGATGACCTCTGGTTCGATTGCAGTCTGGTACTTCCCCAATCCGATTTCTTTATCTGTCAAAGCCCGGTCTAAGATCACCTCAATCTCTTTCTCTGTCAAAGGACTCAACGTGAATACTTTGGAACGGGAGAGCAGAGGAGAGATGACTTCGAAAGACGGATTTTCTGTCGTCGCTCCAATAAGGATAATCGTCCCTTTTTCCACATGGGGGAGGAAGGCATCCTGTTGAGCCTTATTGAACCGATGGATCTCATCAACAAAAAGGACCGTCCTTCTCTTCTGATATTTCCATTCCTCGTTCGCCTCCTTTATTACCTCCTTGATCTCTTTTACGCCGGAGAGAACTGCACTGAAAGCAAGGAATTGAGCACCTGTCGTTCTGGCAATAATCATCGCCAAGGTCGTCTTGCCGGACCCAGGAGGCCCCCACAATATCATCGAAGGAAGGTGGTCTGATTCGATGGCCTGGCGAAGGACCCTTCCCAGACCCAAGAGGTGATCCTGGCCGACAAACTCTTCGAGGGATCGGGGTCTCATTCGGTCAGCAAGAGGAGCCTCTCGCTGGAGTAGTTTCTCTTCGTTCTTTTCAAAAAGATCGGACTGTTTTTTCAACAAAGCAACTTCCTCTTTATCAGGGATTAGGGATTTTAGAATCGGTCTCTTGAATGATCTTAAGCATCTCCTCGTGAATCAACCCATTAGAGGCAAGCATCTCCCCAGAATAGATGTCAAAGGGCTGGCCTCTAAAATCAGTGATCATTCCTCCTGCTTCAGTAACCATCAGGCTCCCTGCAGCCACATCCCAGACATGGAGTTTCAATTCCCAGAATCCGTCAAATCGGCCTGCCGCCAGGTAGCAAAGATCGATGGCTGCAGAGCCAGGCCTTCGAATGGCAAAGCTCCGGACGATGAATTGACGGAAATAACGCAAGTATAAATCAGCATGCTCTCGCACATCATAAGGGAAACCAGTGCAGAGAAAGCTCCGGTCCAAGTTGTCCTCCAGGGAGACGGAGATCTGGTTCCCGTTAAGAAAGGCTCCTTCTCCCTTCTCAGCATGGAATAGTTCATCGAGGACAGGGTTATAAACAACTCCCAACCTAACCTCGCCCTCCACCTCCAGTCCGATGGAGACGCAGAAACAAGGGTACCCATGAAAATAGTTCGTTGTCCCATCGAGTGGATCGATGATCCACTTACAAGGAGAACCCTTCTTCTCAAAAGGGCTCTCCTCTGTCAGGAGATCATGGTCCGGGAAGGCAGCCGAAATCTTCTGGACAATAGCCTGTTCGCACAGCTTATCCACGACCGTTACCGGATCGATATCCCCTTTGTACTCAACCTGGTGGGAATGGCCGAAATGCAGCATCTGGACCCGACCCGCCTCTTTCGCCGCGGCCATCGCTATCTCGAGATAATGATCATCCTTTTTCATTGTTCTACCTGAGAGCTTCGAAAAACTACTACATGCTCTCTCGATGACTCAGATTCTAAAAGATGATTACACAGATTTTCAAAGATTTCTGGACTTTTTCAGAAATCCGATCTCAAAAGGTTGACAACGTCTTCACCAAAACTATATGATACCCATAAAATCAAGTCAACCCTGCACCATTTTTTGACGAGCTTCTGTAGTGTCTTGGGCTTCTGTAAATCCTTCGGGCTTTATTAATCCAAGGGACATGATAAGAAAAGAGGTGCGGGGTCAACTGCGAGGTCAGCCTAAATGATGAAAGAGAGGAAATTTGAAACGTACGGAAACTGTTTTGTTTGTGGAAAAAATAACCCGAACGGCTTGCGATTGAATTTTGAGATCGATCAGGAGAAAAAAACTCTCAGAACAACCTTTGTCGCAAGTCCAACCTTCCAAGGTTGGGATGGCATCGTCCATGGAGGAATTATCAGTACCCTGCTGGATGAGGCGATGGCAAAATTAGTTTATGAATTAGGGTATCAATCTGTGACGGCTTCTTTAGAAATCAAGTTTAAAAAACCAGCCCCGATCCTCGAACCTTTACTCGTCCATGGAGAGATTACAGAGGTGAATAGGAGATTGATTAGGGCAAAGGCTCGTGTGACCAAAGAGGATGGAACGATCTTGGCCGAAGGAAGGTCCAGCCTCCTCAGACAATAAGACAATTCAATTTGTGCATTGCCCATTGTTCATTGTCCATTGTTCATCGTTTTCTTTTACTTTTTCCTTCGCTCGTACATCCACTGTGCAAAATCCGGATCGAAACCAAACCGTTCTAACAAGTCTCGATTCCATAACAGTTCTTCTGTAGTGAGATCCTCCACCTTTCTCCCTCCCTGAAGCAAAACGGCCCTGACGCAAAGATCCACCGCTACAGGCAGGTGATGGGTCACAATCACCTTTGTCTGAGGAATCAGCTGGATTCGCTCGATCAGCGTGCGGCTTCCCGCTGGATCGAGGTTGTCTGTCGGTTCATCGAGGACCAGAATCTCAGAGTCCATGGACAATACGGTTGCCAAGGCAACCCGTTTCTTTTCCCCCTCGCTCAAATGGTGGGCCGACCTCCCTTCAAACCCTCTCAACCCCATCATCTCCAGCGCCCTCTCTACCCGATGCCGGACCTTCTCCTCATCCAGTCCCATATTGAGGGGACCAAAAGCGACATCGTCAAAGACAGTGGGACAGAAGAGCTGATCCTCCGGGTTTTGGAAGACCAGACCAACCCTTCTCCGAATCTCCTTGAGGTTCTTTTTCTCAACAGGAAGGCCCAGGATGGTAACCCTCCCATCCCCCATGAGCGTTCCATTTAGATGGTACAGGAGAGTGGATTTTCCAGCACCATTTGGCCCGAGGATCGCAACAGACTCATGTTGATAGATCTCTAAGTTGATATCCCTCAAGGCTGGCGTCCCATCTGGATAATCATAAGAGAGATGGTTGATTTCGATCACCTTCTCAGAATTCATCACTGCACACATAATAAAAAGCTTTAAAATTGATTTGACATTTGAACTTTGACATTTGAACTTTCATCTCAAATAGATCCTCAGAAAAAGAAGCAGAGGGGAGATGGAGAGAAAAAGCATTTCGCCCAACCCGAACCTTCCCACAGTGGTTTCAGGCATCGTTCCCTGATATCCTCTTGAGAGCATAGCCAGATAAACCCTTTCCCCGCGATGGAAGCTCCTCAGAAAGAGCACCCCCACCATATGCCCGATGACCTTCGATTGCCAGAACCATCTTCCTCCAAAACATCTCGAATCCCTCGCCCGCTTTATTCGATACATTTCATCGATCAGAATGAAAGAGTAGCGGTACATGAAAGAGACAAGCATCGTAAAAATCTTAGGGGAACCCAACCTCTCCATTCCCTTGATCAATTGGGGAAAGGAGGTGGTGGAAGAAAGCAAAATGATGGAGAAGACCCCCAGGGAGGATTTGATGACCACATTCCAGAGAATCCAGAGACCGCTTTGGGATACGGAAAGTCCTCCGAGGCCTAAATTGTATCCTCCTCCTACCACATCTCTTTTCATGAATGGAACGGAAATGGCCACGACAAAGAGGAAGGGAAGGACCACCAGCACCTTCTTTGCCAAATGGCCCAAGGGAAGTCGGGCCAGAAGGGCGATGGAGATAAGAGCCAGCGCCAAAATACCAAAAAGAGGAAGGGAGGTGGGTGGGGAACTGACTCCGATCAGTATAAAAGAGAAAAAAACAATGATCTTCGCCCTGGCATCCAGATGGTGAACCGGACTCTCGGTTTTGCTGTGATGATCTAAAAAGGCATGCCTCATCGGCTCGCCTTTCCGCCTAATCTGAGGAGTTTTGAAACGTTGAGGCCGAGGATCTTTTTCCGATCCTCTCCTGACAATCCTGATTCTTCTAATTCTTGAAGATATCTCTGAGGCCGAATCAATGGGAAGTCTGTGCCAAAAAGAATCTTTTCTGACCCTACGATCTTGCTCACAATGGCATAAATCTTCTTCGAATAGAGGAAGGGGGAAGCAGCCGTATCGTAATAGACATTGGCCATTGCCTTCGCCACCTCTGGCATCAACTCGTAGAAGGGGAGGCCGCCTCCCCAATGTGCCAACAGAATAGAAAGATTGGGGAAAGAGAGAATGAGTTCGTAGAAGCGTTCGAGAGGGGTCATCCCCTTTCCAGGATACGAATGGCCGACCCGTTCATTGGTGTGGAGGAGGAGGGGAATCCCCTGCTCTCCCATCTGGGTGAGGACCGGCTTCATGGAGTTAACATCTTCGCAAGTCATTTCATGACGATAAAAAGCGATCTCCCCCACTCCCTTTGCCCCGCCCTTCACCCCCCGATCCAATTCCTTCTCTGACCAAGCTGGGTCCGAAAAGAGAAGGGAAATAAAAACAATCAATCGCTCGGGATATCGTGACGCGGATTCCATCAGGTATTCGTTATGGAGGGAACAGAGATCCGATCGGCTCCAGGGAAACCCGCAGATGACGGATCGATCCACTCCGGACGAATCCATCGAGGCGATCAAATCTTCAACGCCTGCCATCTTCGTTTTCGAATCCTTGTAAATGGAGGAAAACCCTTCATCCTTTTCACAGAAGGGATCTCGATTCTTTCTCATCTCATCAGGAAAGATGTGGGTATGGCAGTCGATGATCATGGGTTACCCTGTTGATATATCCACCTGCCAGTTGCAGAACCGGATCCGGACAAACCGCTCTCCAAGGCTTCGAATGGCGGTTTTCCGGAGGCAAGAGGGAACTGGGACGATTTCACTTTAGGTGAACTCTGATAACGGGGCGATCCGGAGGGATTTCTCGGCAAAAGGTTCGCCTCGAAGCCTTTCCGAGCAGCTTGTCCGAGTCTTTTCCTCTCCATTGTTTGCAACATTAAGGTTAGTGTATGCTTTGAATTCTTTTCTGCAAACGGTAAATTGAATAGAGATTTGTTCCTTTTGGGGCTGAATGTCTTCCATCAACCGGGTTTCCCTTTTGTAAAACCATAATGGCCGATGCATTTCCCGAGATTCCAGTACTCGTTCGCACCCGGACAGAAGACAAACGGAAGGGCTTTGGTGATATCGATTCGGCCTTTTTCCTTTTGAACCTCCTCGTTCACATGGACAGCGACGATTTGGCCGAGGAAGAGATCATGGCTCCCTAAAGAAATCACCTCCTTGACCTCACATTCCAGTTGAACGCGACATTCGTCAATCAAGGGGGGTTTGACCTTTTCGGCTGGCACCGGTCTCCAGCCCATGGAAGCAAACTTGTCCGTCTCTTTCCCTGAAAGCACGCCGCAGGTATCCACCTTCTTGAGCATCTCCTCCGAAGGGAGATTGACGACAAACTCCTTCAATTTCTTCACGCAGGCATGGGAATATCGCTCCGGTCGAATCGATATGCCGATCATGGGAGGGTCTGAATTGACCACTCCGACCCACGCCATGGTAATGATATTAGGCTTTCCTTTTTCATCGACACAGGTCACCAAAACGACCGGCGTGGGAAAAAGCAAGACAGCAGGCGGAAGGCTTTTTCGTCCCATTCTCTTCTCTCCTGGTCATTCTAATTTTTATTGGAAAAGGCTCACATTCCCTTTCCCGGCTCTCATCACTCTAGGAAAATCATCGGTGAGGTCGATGATGCTTGAATGCTCGGCGACAATCACTCCTCCATCGATGACAAGATCTAACTGTCTTCCAAAACGTTCCTCGATCTCGGCAGGATCATTGTAGAGCCCCTCGCCAGGTTTATAAACACTGGTGCTAATAATAGGATGCCCTAAATCCCGCACAAGGCTGAGGCAGATCTTGTTATCGGGGATGCGGATTCCCACTGTCTTCTGTTTCGTCATGGCGATCTTTGGGACGAGCTTCGTCGCCTTCAGAATAAAGGTGTAGGCACCTGGGAGCAGGCGTTTCATCATTTTGTAGGCATAGTTGGACACATAGGCATATTGGCTGATGTCCTTCAAATCGGAACAGATGAAACTTAATGGTTTCGTCCCGTCCAGTTTCTTCAGTCGATGGATTTTCCGGATCGATTCCGGGTTGAAAAGGTCACAGCCAAGCCCGTAGATGGTATCGGTAGGGTATCCAATGACACCCCCCTTCTGAAGAACTTCCACGACCTTTCGGATCAGCCTTGGCTGTGGATTCTTAGGATTGATGGCAAGAATCATCCCTCTCCCTCTCTTCTCAGTGTTCAAGGCTTCAGGTTCACCTCTCACATCAAAGTTTTAATTCTATCCCCAACTCCTTTACCCGAACCCCCTTGAGGAAACATTGGCTAAAATAAGGAGCGCTCAAATTATCTACCTTCACTTCTTTGTTTCGGGAGGAGGCATGGACAAATTCGTTGTTTCCGATATAGATTCCTACATGGGTATTGTTCGCCCGACGCGTTTTAAAAAAGACAAGGTCCCCTTCCTCCAATTGGTCCTTTTCGACCTTTTTCCCGATACAGAATTGCTCTCGTGCGGTCCGAGGAAGATCGACGCTGAAAATTTGATAGATTTTCTTGACAAAAGCGGAACAATCGATCCCTTTCAGTGTTGATCCTCCCAAGCGATACGGTGCCCCCAAAAAAGTCTTCACTACCTTAACAAAAAGGTTTCGTTCTTCTGGATTATTCCATTTTCCAAGGGCTTCAGGAGCTCCCTTTCCGTCGCCATCTCCATCTACCAACCCTTCCCCCGTCATCTCCTCCGCATCACCAAATTCTTCTGCCCCCTCTTCTAATCCGTTCTCCAACTTTGGAAGTATGAGTAATTGACCGGTCTTCAGGGCTGACGAATGCAGTTGGTTCATCTTCTTAATCTCGCCTACCGGAACGCCAATTCTTTTTGAAATGGAATGGAGATTATCCCCCCTTCGGACAACATAGGATTCTTTCTGAATCAAAGGTTTTTGGACCGTCTTTCCGGAACTCTTTTTCGATGTTTCAACTATCTGCTTTTTCTTTCCGGTAGGTATCAAGAGGATCTGCCTCGGCCTGATGGCATTTCCCTCCAAGCCATTGGCTCTTTTCAATTCATCAACGCCCACATTGAATGATCTCGAAATCCCATAAAGGTTATCCCCTGGTTTGACGGTATACCGTTCCTCTGCCAATCCCCTCTGGTTAAACCCAACCGACATGGAAAGGACGACCAGTCCCACCCCCAAAAAGGTCCATCGTCCCATCATGAAGTCCCTCCTTTCTTCATCTTAAGGCCTTTTCCTCTCTTCACCCGCTGGGAAAGCTCTGAAACAAGATAAAATGGACGAGTGATCGAATTTTATTTATACAAAACTTATGCTCGGAAGTCAAACTCATCCAGGAATGAATACCAATTCAAGCGAAATCTTTAAGGAAATCCCCTTTTGAGGAATAACATTTCGATGGGTCCACGAACAGGTTCACCCCCGGGTCCAAGGGGTTCGATTCCCGCCGCCTCCACCAGACTTCGCTTCGAACTTTGAGGGAAAGTCCGAAGCTACGTCTCGGCACGCCATGAATCATAGGTAGCTTCGAACTTGCAGAAAAGCGAAGTCTGTCGCGCCGAAGCTATTGGCGAAGGCGGACGCCATGAAGTTCTATTATGTTTATATCCTGCAGTCTGATATCGATCAGAAAAGATTCTATACTGGTTTTACGGAAGACCTTGATTCCCGCCTGAAATCCCATAATTCCGGGCAATGTCATCATACCTCAAAATACAGACCCTGGCATATAAAAACTGCAATTGCCTTCGGTGACCGCCAGAAAGCCCTCGATTTTGAAGAATACCTGAAGAGCCCTTCTGGTCGTGCCTTTGCCAAAAAACGACTCTGAAATATTAAAACTCATAAACATCTCCCTGGAAAGAAATTACAGGGACCAGAGATTCATTTGTCGGCTCGACATATGGCCGCTATCCTACGCATTTCTCATCCTACATTAAGTTGCATTTTCATCTCCTCCCATTGGCCTTTCCAGTCGTTCCCCCCTTGGTCTTTTATGCGTCTATACTTTTTTCCCCGATTGTATTTGGTCAGGCATGACTAATTTCTTATTTTTCGCTTCTGACCCAACGTGGTCACTCCTTTCAACCTCCGGAGTTTTGCTCCGAAATCTTTATCTGATCCGCCTCTTCCCTCAACTTTTGCGATGTCCAAACTCATCGCTGCTGGGTCTCAGTGATGTCAATAGTCAATTAATTATGCCTGACCCCAAAGGCATTACCCAAATCCTATGGAGATTGGACTCAAAAAATCCCTTTAATTTCCGATAGGGGGTCCGCCGTCTGGGTCATAAAAGATCCACAAATATTACCCAAATTACGCCTATCTTAATTTGGTTCATCAGCCCCCTAAACAAATTGCTCCGTCCTCCCAATCAGGAACATTCATCGCAAATCAGGCTTATTCCGGGTCGGCTTGAGTGCTCGTGAGAGATGTTTTCTTCCAATTACCCAAAGGAAGAATACTACCATCCCGCAAACGACAAGGAAGAGTACAAAGGTAATCAACCAGGCAGTGATGGTGGGTTCGTGAAGGTATTTACTCATACTTGGATAGACGAGGACCATGGCCTTGTAGATAGGGTACAGCACACACCCTAGGCACAAAAGGATCGTGAAAAACTGCAGCACATCGCGGCCACGAAGATACGAAAGCCACAAATGCGGGCCAAAAAGAAACCGTGAAGGTGGAGGTTCACATATCTTTTGATGTACAGAAATCCCTAACTGTAGCTCCGTAGCACGAAGGAGCTCGAAGAAGTAGTCTGAGTACCTCTGCAGGTGGCCAACCAACGCCATCTGCCCCACTCCGACGGCAAGCAGTAAGTCGCACACAAATAGCAGGCGCAAGTAAAATACCGTACCTTGACTGTGAAATAAAAGTGCTAAGGCGCCACCATTAATGACAAAATACAGTCCGTATACCTCCCATATGCGAGTGTCTAGTTGTCTGGCCCACGTGCCTGCCTCCTTGTATTGAAGGATCAATCTGTTTTTGTCCTCTTCAGCCATAATTCTATCCCCTCCATATCGATTATCAGAAGTACTTCCTGCGATGTCCCCCCTGGTAAGGACAACTTCATGTTGGAATCAGCCCAAGCGTCAAAAACTTGCTCCATATACGGATGTTTTTGAGCAAAGAACTTCGGTAACTCCTCTTGGTTGCCGCTGGAACACATCTCATCCGACTTGCTCTTGCTGCGGACGATTAGTTGCCATAAACAGGTGATGGATTCGGAAAAGATTGGCTTCATGGACGCGGTGGTGACGCGTCTCGCGTGCGCGAGCATCGCCTTTCAGCACCGTTGAGGATAGGAATGCTCCAGGCGCAGTCATGCGTAGTTTGGAGAACTGTCTTCGGATATTGGCTTCGATGTTGGTCATAGCGCGAGAGACATTACCATCAAGCACATACGCTAACATCCCGCCATGCCGGACGGCCTTCGCGTATTGGCCAGTGATGAACCTCAACATGCCGAATTTGACATATTGCGACGCATATCCAACCTTCTTGCCATTTTTGACGACGTTCAACCGCTTGCATTCCAGGCAGAAGTAGATATCTTCACGGGGAACACAAGGGAGGAATGAAATATCTAGCCTCCCCATATCTTCTCCGGGCATGGGATCCAACTCGACCTGTTGAGGGTGAATTTGCAGCGGCAGATCACGTGCGGTACGGTTCTGTCGGAGGGCTCGGCACAGTGTGTTGGTAATGTTGTCTTCCTTCTCGTCCGGATCTGGCGGCGGCATCTCCTCCCAGCTTGCGATGACCAAGTTCAGAATCTCGGGTACCATTGGGTCGATCAGGTCTGCCCATTCCGTGGGTTTGCCGACTACGGACATGCGACCCCCTGCGGTGTGTACATGAGAATGGTGCCCGCAATGTCGTCGGCGTCATTCAGGGCTGCCGTCTGCGTCCAGAACCGTTGGCCAATTGGCTTCACCAAATAGAGGCGATTTCGGTCGAACACTTTAGCTCCGCGGACCAACTCAAAAGTGTTGAGCTTCTTGGACGTGACCTTGCGGAGGCGTTCCAGTGCAGCCAATAGATCGCGGAAGTCCTCTGGTTCATCAAATGCTGCCTCCCCAGCAAGGGTCTTCTGTAGAATTGCAACGCCGATCCCAAGTTTCGCTGAGGCCATGACACAGCCCTGAACGATAAATGGTCCGTTCTTCGCCCAACCGTTAAGGGTATCGCACAGCCGTTTCATGTAGTCGTCCCGCTGTTTCTGTTTGCTTGGTTCGATTGTAGGCACCACCGACCGGGTCCTGGTCGGACGGACGCTAGGGATAATCACTCGCAGGGTATCATCGATCAGGGCTCTCTCCGATGGGATAATATCGAAATACTCATCAATCAAAGCCTCAATAGGGTCGCTGGCGGCCCGCACAAGATCTTCACGGTCAGCAAAGTTTTGACTCGCTTTTGCCGCTGTTGAAGTCAGGATCCGGCAGACCTCCTTAACGATTTCCCAGGGGCGCCGTGGCTTCGGCATCAAATCCGGAAACGGGAATGGCAGCCGGAGCAATTCCTTTAAGTGCACTAACTGGCGGCTGACTCCCCAATTGGAAGAGGTTTGAAACAGGAAGTATTTCGCAAGCGATGAACGCAAATAGGCGGCAAGGAAAATAAGTAGCTCGCGATCCTCTTTCGGTCCACTAATTCCGTAGAACGCATGTCGAAAAGAGACATCAAAATCGGCAAACCCAATGCTTGTAAGCCCCGTCGATACAAGCACGTGCGGAGATCTGAACACCTTCGTGTCCTTGTTCGACCTGCTTCGCACTGTGAACTCCGGTGCGGGAAGTGTTATGCAATCAGCAGGGAGCAAAAAAAGGTCGATTTCGGAAGAGGGGGCCTCAATGAAAAGCCTCGACGGCAATTTGATAGTTTCTGCTTTTGCCAGATCATCATTCTGGCCGACGGGTTGAAACCCCTCGGCTATCAACCAACGCTTGGCCCTCGTTTCTTCCCTGATCTGCCGGACATGATCTCGTAAGCGGTCGTAAACCGAGAGTCGCTCGATGAACCGCCGGTCTCTAGCTGTGGCCCAGTACCACTGCTTCCAGATTTGAGGTGCGTCCTTTCCCTCCAGATCATCGAGTACCTCACCCGTCCCCAGAGTACAGCGATCCTCCGGCGTGATGGCAATGACCTCAGTCCGGGTAACGAGCCAGTCGGTCTTCGGTCCCCAGTATTCGATGGCATGCTGCCGGTTCTCAGGAGCTTTCTTCCGGTAGGCAACCACAAGTGCCGGATGGCAAGCTTCCTCGAATAGAAAAAATTGGTAGTCTGCAAGGTTGAGCACGTGGTTTACCGCGTGGCACTTAAACAGTGTCCGTTGAAACTCCAGAGCCGTTGTGCTGTGATTGAACAGGGTTCCGTGCGGCAGCACGAGACACATTCTCCCACTGTCAACGACGTGGTGCGCCGCTTTCCAAACGAACGCCGCTGCGATCTGTTTGTCGGGGACGGGGTATTGATGATCGGGATGGGCGCACCACTTGGCGGCGGGTGTGCCTTCCACTGCGGTGCTGCCCCATGGCGGGTTACCAATCACCAGATTGGCATCAACAGGGTACTCGGTGCCTTCAGCGAAGAAATCCCCACACCAGATGTTACCTTCAATCTCCCCACACGTGGCGTTTTCCGGGTAGTGAATGAGCCTTGGTAACTTATGTCCCTTCTGCTGCAGTTCCTGAATGTCCCGTGGGGAAAGCTGATCAAGGTAAGCCAAGTAAAGGCTGAACGCAGTGATTCTGCATGCCGTGGGATTGATGTCCACGCCGCAGAGACTGCTGCAAAGAACCTTCCTCAGTCCTCGCACTCGGCGGTCATTTCGGGCCTCGGGGTTCGCCTGCTTCCACTCTTCGGCCATGCGATTAAACAGGCAGACCAGGAAGATGCCCGACCCACAGGCGGGGTCGAGGTACCGCTGGCCAAGCAAAAAGGGCGTCGTGGCGAGCGCCACGTCGAGGACGAGTTCAGCAAGGAACCGTGGTGTGTAGATTGCGCCTTCACGCTTACCGGAGCCTTTCAGGAATCGCTCATAAATCGCGCTAATGGCCTCGACTGGGATGGCCGCGAAGTCGTAGGGCCAAAACGAACCCTGGCCACTCAGAACGTCGGACGCACGAAAAAACTCGTCCAAGGGATCGATGTACGAAGGCGACACCAGTCGGAATTCCACGTCAAGGTCGTCGCTGAAGAGGTCGCCGTTGAAGTCTTTGCCGAGCTTCCGGAAGAACTCGTAGAGGAACCTCTTAGCCTTGGTCCTGGGTTGGATGCCGAGCACGTCCCGCAGGTGGCGTGCACCCGTCAAGCCGACGGCTTTCAAGTAGGTCTGACCGATAACCTCACGGTCGAAGAGGTAGCACGCAAAGACGAGTCGGCAGAGCAGGGCGTCCAGTACTTTGGCATCGATGCTTCCGGTGCATGTGGCGAGGAGCTTATCCCGAGTTGCCTGGAGATTGTCGAGCAAGTCCCGATCCACGCGGTGCGCCGGATTGAACGACTTCTGATGCCGGCGGAAGAACTCTCCGGATTCGACGGCAACCAGGAACTCTTGCAATGCTGAAGAGGTCCGATTCAGAATTTCCACCAAACCAGGAATGTGGCCGCCGTGGTCCGCTTGCGGGACCGGCCGTATGAGACCTGAATAGACATGAACCTCATCCTGCGCAAGGAGCACTAGGATCGGCGCGCCGCCGTGGTTCCAAAACTTGCGGTGAAGTCGGACGATATCAGCAGTCTCTATTCGGTCCACCCGTTTAAAGTAGACGAGCGGAGCGTTCTCGGTACAGAGAACACCGTCGAGTTTCAGCAGATCAAAGGCACGGCGCAGAATATGGCCTTGCGAGGCGTCCGTTCCGGGCGCGTTCAACTCGGCTTTGCTGGCGAAGAAGACCTTTGGTCCAACATGGCCGATACCAAACTCCTTTTGCCAATCTTTGTTCATTTCACCGTTATCGGTATTTGGCACCAACGCATCATAGCTTGCCTCTCAGCCGATCAGTTTGATGAGGCTCTTGACCAACACGGAAGCGGACTACTTCGAACTGTTTAAAAGTGTCTTTTGCCGTAATCGATTTTGAACTGTTCGAACAGAGCCGGCCCCCTTCGTAACGACGCCAAGCTATCCAACGTATGGAGTCCAAAGCGTAGATTCTTGCCCTGATTTCAGTTAGAAATTTACATTTTTCCCCGTACCTGTCAATCGCAAATTTCAGGAAGAACTCCTCGGAAGAGACATTACCTCGAAAGAAGGATTCCGTCCTCCATCCCGCTTCACACCCCGAATTGCAGACTCCGAATTGCCTCCACCTTCCGGTCATCCGTGCTGTGAAGATACTGCTCTGTGGTGCGGATGTGGGAATGGCCCATCAGGGATTGGACCGTTTTTAGATCGTTCCCGTTGTCCAGGAGGGTAGTCGCAAGGGTATGCCGCATGACGTGCGGATGAATCCTCTTCTGGATTAAGGCTCTCCTTACCACTGATTTGATAAGGCAGTCCACTGCTTTTGAGGTTAAACCCCTTTCCTGATAGGGGCCATGCTTCCCCAGGGTCTGGAAGAGAGGGGGACCTGGATCAGTGCCGTTTTCGGCGGCCTTCAGGTAATCCTTGATGGCAAGGAGGGTCTCGGTCTTCAAGGGGATACGCCGGAATTTCCGGCCTTTGCCAATAACATCAATGACGCCTTGGTTTCGGTAGGTCTTGAGATCCCCGACCTTCAGGTTACAGATTTCGGCCTTCCTTAACCCGGTAGTGAGAAGAGTAAGGAGAATGGCATAGTCACGTTTGCCCTGGAGGGTTCTCCGATCTGGAACTCGAAGCATGGCCTGGGCCTCCTCTTCGGTGAGAAATTCGGTTTCTTTCTTCTTCATGGGTTCAACCTCCTTCCGTAGTTGAACAGAATTGGGTTTAATGGTAGATTTACCTTCGAGTGGGCATCATCCCGTTCCTTCCAGCCATGAGGTGGCTCTCATGGCCTTGGGGTGAAGGCTCACTCACTTCTTTTTCTTGTGCTTCTTCTTCAAGAGCTTTTCGAGCTTTTCGCGGGCAAGCCGACTCGGGGATGTGACTCCCTGTTCCCATTTTGAAATCGTTGATAAGGCCAATCCCAACGTTCTCGCCAAATCCTCCTGTGTGAATCCCAATTCGAGCCTGATTGTCTTAATATCAATAGGTTCTTTATTCATAGTAAATTTGCTATCATAATTTGGAAGATATGTCAAGTTTTTTTTAACAGCTTCATGTTTTTAGATTGACAGGGGGGGGAACGCCAAAGTTAACGCTTTCACCTATTGAATTCAATGCAGGTCTGCAGATGGACAATTACTGGAAGAAAGTTTGTATGACACGCAAGAAATTTTGCAACGATACCCCCTACTAAAGTAAAGCTGACAACCGGTGCAGCGCCTTTACCCGGTGAGGGATATTCTCAGGAATTCAACTTCCTAAGAAGTCAGAAGATCTGTGAATAGAGCAGACCTAACATCCTTTTATTGGTAGAACTAATTCTGTTTCCTCGCGAAATGTATACCCTTCGGGATTCTAGGCCCCTTATAGCCACTCGTAGCCCTTGCGGGGACATGCATGTATTGTTTCTCTTCCCTTCCTCCCGTCTCACCAGCCAGCCTGATCCCGTTCGCCTCTGCCTGCATTCACACAAAGCCGCGGAGAATATTTTCTCTGTAAGAATTAAGTCCAGACTTATACTTATCCGGTATCAAGATGGCTCCGCATGATGCGTTTTTTAGGCTTCGTATGCGATTGGTGTATTTTCCATAATCGAGGGCCTGTTTACTTGGAATTTGATCCATTATGAATTGATAAGAGCTGTACATTCTTTTACATGCCACAGATCCAGGGGAGCTAACGTTCGAATCAGTTCCGTCCTTGTATCTACATCCATTGCCTCCACTGGAAGATCACAAATCTCTTTCACCCTCGCCCGCCTGACCTTGACACCCCTGCCAATTCGTAATATCCTTTTCATCATTGGCTCCTTTCTTGGTGGTTTTTCTTTTTCCTGCCGGATTAAGATATTACCACCATTTTAGGAGCCATCCCTTAAATTTCAACTAAGAATAGCACACCCTCCTTTTATCATCTGTCAGCCTGCAAAAATAGCTTACAAATCCGTCTCCACTTCCCTGGAGCTTCTAAACTATGGCCTGCTGCCGCTGTGTCATGAATTGACGCTATTGAAGAACGAATACTTTATGATGTAGAAATGTTTTTGGCAGGTGTCATTCAACGAGTAAGCTCACTCTTACTTCCTTCATATAGAAACCTGTTCAATTCATCAACGCTTAACCCAGATATTCCCAACTTTTCAACCGTCCGTCCCTCTTTTAGATAGTCAGTTTGGTTTATCACGGAGGCCAGTGTGATGAGGGCTTTGGTTACAGGAGTAGGTACATTAATCATCTCTCCCAGAGATACTATTAGAGCTTGGCCAGTTAAGGCATCTTCTGTTATGTATCTGTGTTGCATGCTTGTTGGTCCTATGAGTCCTCGGAACATCTCCAATTCTGGATACTCCATCTGTTTGGCTACTTTCTCTAGAAGGTCACTTGGGGTAATCGTATAGCCCAAAGCCTGAAATAGTATTAACCTTTCTCTTTTGACGGCATCAATGCATCTAAACACAGATGGTGTTAGTCCTTGTCGATATAGATAGAACACCCCCCCTGATTGTTCAATAGCTCCTGTATTCAATAGGGAGGCAGGCAAATGAGTAGCAACATTAGGAGAGCTTAGAGCTATCTCTAATACATTAGTTCCAGTCTCAAATTCATAGATACCCTTCAATTGACTAATAACATTGTTTGTATCCTTGGCTGGGAAAGCTGCAATGCGTTTTCTTCTTTTAGGGAGTGCGACCAGAACTTCGGCTGGGCCGATCAGTCTACAAGGATAAAAATTACTCGCAATTCCAGCTATGCTAACATTACTTTTTTTCTTTTTCTTCTTAAAAGCATTGGCAAATACGAGCGAGCCCCCGTTATCTGGACCAATCACTATCGTTTGGCCATCTTTTAAGTGGGGTGCACAAAGTTCTGCGATTTTTTCATGTCTTGATGCTACAACAGAAACCAAGATAATCTCAGCACCATCGAAGGCCTCTTGTATCTCCGTTGTAATCTTGCTGATTTTTGTAAAACCCTGCCCCATTGCCCCTGTAATTCTAACGCCGCCTCGTTTTAAAACTTCCTCAAGCCTTTCTACAAATCTAGGCTCTTCATAGAGAGTTATCTCAAAACCAGCTAGCGTTAGGTCAGCCGCAATAGCGTGCCCCGTTCCGCCAGCTCCCAGCACTGTAATCCTCTTCATTTCAGCTGTCTCCACTCGCCCATGATAAGCAATTCGCCCATGCTGAAGACTTAATTATCCATGTTTGCTTTGTTTGTAATTCTCTTACTCAGGTTCCTCCAAGGACCATATTGTGAGAGGGTCCTGTCCGGGGAGCCTCTAGTCAAAGAAAATCTCTAGAAGGCTATCTTTTGTCAACATTCTGCGAAGTAGATGGTAAATGTCAGAAAAGATAATGGAAAGCATTTTAAATAGGTTCGAAAATTTTCTCCATGATACTGACTGATAAGATACTGCGCCTTTGGTCAGTTTTTGTAAACAACCTGTAGGGCAGAGCTCCAAGCCTTATACCCGCGGGTGAATATTACACTCGCCTGAAGAGCGTCGAGCATCGCTTGAAATTCTGTTAAGTGCCAAGGGCCTTGCCCACGGCTATCTATTTAGATAGCTTATCTTTGTGTTGCCTTGATCTAAACCATCTGTCTTATTTTGGTGTCAGAGGTAGTACCAGAACACCTATCACGTCATCGACCTGATCGAGGCTCAGAAGAGCTCTTATTAGTAGGTTAACTACCTCGTTACTTAATTTATGAGCCGAATAAGGAACACAAGTCTTGAACTTATCAATTAGCTCCTGCTCAGTGAATGGGTTTTTCGGGTGCCCCTTTATATAAACATATTCCTTTGAGTATTTCCGTCCATCTTTGAGTGTCGTAGTAACTCTTGCTCCCCACGGAGGCAAGCTCGGATCTTGTTTTGCTGATATTCTAATCATTAATTCCCGCACATCCCTACGTCCCATCGCCTGTTGTGTGTAAGAATCTAAGAAAACCCCTTTTTTACAAGCAGCCGTGGCTACAGTATACGGCAGACTATACTGACATTGGGCCACTGTTTGAGGGTTCCATTTTACTTCCTTAGGCTCACATGTAAGGTTCCAATTTATTGGGGACTCATCAATCTCAATGGTTACAATATCACAGGCTGCGAAGTTGTGTTCCTCTATCTGATCAATAATCCCATCAATTGCAGTATGTGTCCCTCTACAACAGGTATAAGCTTTCATCATTACATTCAGCATCTCCCATTTGTCACCTAATCCTTCTGTAAGGGCGCTTGGATTAGTCTCCCATTTAGCCATTTCCAGATAACCCCTAGGGCCAGCCAAAACTTCGTGCCGAGTTCCAGTGATACCCTTTTCAGACAGGAGACAGCAAACAATAGCATCATGACAAACGAATCCGTGATGGACGTGCAACATAAGTGTAGGGATAAGGGACATCGCTAGGTCATGTGGTTGTGTTTTCGCCTTGGCGATCCCTTCTGCATTCTCTAACTCTTCCAGGCTCAGACCCAATAATTTACCTGCAGCGGCGGCAGCCCCAAAAATATAATGCCCCCCCATCCTCCCATGAAGGAGAGCCCCACTCACAGCCTTAAATGCCATACCAATACGAATCAATACCTCCTGCCCCACTACAAAAGCGGTTATGAATTCTTTGCCAGTTGCCCTACTTTTGAGTCCAGCTGTTGCAAGAAGAGTGGGGACGATATATTCACTATTATGACCAGCTTCTTCATGAACCTGACCGAGGTCCATTGCCCGAGCCATAGGCCCTATAGCTAGTGCTGCCTCAGAAGCTGGCACTTTGCCTCCATAGAAAGGAATGATGCTCTCCGATTTTCCCCCCTTATCCTTTACATAATCAACTACTTCTGGAACACCTTCCATTGCCGATCCACCGATAATAACCGCCATTGTATCTAAGATGCAGTGCTTTGCATAATTTATTACCTCATCAGGTAAATCTTCGTACTTTGTCGTAAACACCATCCGGCATAATGCACTCATTGGGTCTTTCTGCCCCAATGGGATAAAACTAGTCATATTACGTCCCTTTGCTTCATCGTATGTACTTCCTTGTCGGCAAGGAGTAAGTGACCACCATATGGGTAACTCAATTGTGCATTAGTTCAGCTACGTCTGATACATCATTCAATTCTTCAAGACCAAAGACCTTTTCAATCGCCCTCTCTATCTTATCCGATTTCAACATAAACGAGGCGCCCCGCCTAAAGCGATCCTTATATTCTTCATCGGTGAGTCTATTTTTTGGATGTCCTTTGGGAAAAGGGAGAGTTTTACGAAAATGCCTTCCGTCATTTCTAATTATCTCAACGCTCATCTCAGGGTATTTTCCCTCTTGAAACATCTTAAATGCATTAAACAATATCAGCTCCGAACCTGTTGCTTTAACTTTACTGGCAAGTCTCAGCACTTTTGGATCCTTAAGCTTCTCATCTGTAAACCAGTTTGGACCTGGCTCTGGTTCAAGCAGGAATGCTGCAATACAATAAGGAATGCTAAATTGCGCATCAGTGATACCTGAATAACCTTCAGGTCTATAAATCATACGGTTACATGTTTTGTGCGTTATGCTTGGGCTGACAATAATTTCCGCCACATTATCGGCATTTATCTTCTCCTCTTTCATAATTTCATTAACGATATCTAAGTGCTGTTGAATCCACATATTTACTGGCCAATACTTAAATAACGTTTCCATTATCAGATAATCCTTTCCAAGCCCCTTGGTCATCCAATCCCACTGACAGATATCTGATATTGATACCCCGTAGCCTGTCTCTCCATCAAGCATGTCCTCCAGACCATTGATGCCACTTTCGGCCACAAGAGCAGAAACTACTCCATCCCTGCATGCTAAACCATGTTGATAATGATACATATCTGATCTCGACACATTGATTTTACTATTCACTATGGGCGTGAGAGCTCCAGCTATTCCGATAGCTTGCAACATTTTATTCTTGTCCAGTTTCAAGAGCTTGGCCGCTGGTATGGCCGCTGCAAAAATCTGCCAACTCGTTAAGCCCCATCCATGTTTTGACCGAAATTCTAGAGTAGGTTGAACAGCCATTGCTATTCGTTGGTAAACTTCGTATCCTGAAACAACAGAAGTGATGAAATCCTTTCCAGTGGCCCTAATCCTTTCACCCACTGCTAACGCTGCTGGAATTGCGCCGGCTGATGGATGACCCGTCCAACTACAATCCTCCCAATCCAGAACATCAGCCAAGGTGCCGTTAGCGAATGCAGCCTGCACGCATGATACTTTACTTCCATCACCCACTATAGTCGACTCCTTCTTTTCACCACCCATGTCTTTAGCTAGCGCTATAGCATCCTTTCCTTGCTTAAGCGGGCAGCCAGCCAGAGAAACCCCTAGAACGTGTAATGTGAGTAACTTTGCCTGCTTAATAACTTCTTTGGGAAGGTCTTCATATCTGAGCTTTGCCACATATTCAGCGAGTGTCCTTGTATAGTTCATTTCGCTATCCTCCCTTTTGTTGATACTCTATGTTCAAATTGTCCAAAACCTCTACCGAAACAAATCTAGCCACTCATTTCGGATATCTTACACTTTGCCCTTTGAAAGCGACCCCCTCATTTCGTTGGTTGATTTCATACTCCTGCCTTATCATTTTTCAGCGCTTTCTTTTACATTCTTGTTCTCAGTTCCTTTCGCAACTTGATAACTACTATGTCTCATCATTAGCCGCCAGACCACAATCGGCGCCACGAGACAAACTCCTATGATGTCAGTGACCCATCCAGGGTCTATCAACAGAAGAGCGCCTGCTATGAGCAAAATCCTCTCAAACACACTTAGCGCTCCCACATCTACGTACATTATACCCACTACGCCCATAGCCAATATCAGCACACCTACAAAACTTGCGATAGTTGTTAAAACTATTTCCGCTGGTGAGCCTATCATCACCAAAACAGGTTTTAAAACAAACATGAAGGGGACGATGTAGGTGACAATACCGAGGCGCGTCGCAATCCAGCCTGTTTTCATTGGATTGGCTTCAGCGATACCAGCAGCTACGAATGCCGCGAAGCATACAGGTGGTGTAATATATGCTACGATTCCCCAGTAAAATATGAAGAGGTGGGCGGCAATGGTTGGAACACCCATCTGCAGTAAAGCCGGCGCTACTAAAACTGCTAACATTAGATAAATGGGTATGCTACTGATCCCCATCCCAAGAATAAAGCACGTTATAGCTGTTAACACCAATAAAATATAGATATTTCCTCCCGATATGTCGATGATCCCAGTAGCTAAATTAGCACCTACACCAGTAGTAGTCACGGAACCTATTATGATTCCAGCCACGCCGCAAGTTACCGTTACAATACACATCGCCCTGCCAGCACTTTCTAAGCTAACGAGTATCTTATATGGGGTCATCCTTGATTCTTTGTCAGCCATGCTGACCAAAAACAAAGTCCCCAGCGCGTATATGGCTGACATTTCCGCAGAATATCTAAATACTGCCAACAAGAGTATGAGAACAACAAGTGGTGCTATATACGGCCATCCCTTTTTGAGAATCTTCCAAGTTGGAGGCAATTCTTGTTTGGGGAGGCCCCGAAGGCCTAATTTCACCGCTTCCAAGTCGATTTGAGCAAACAGACCAGAGTAATAGAGGATGGCTGGTAGTGCGGAAGCAAAACATATTTGTGCATAAGAGATGCCTGTCATTTCGGCCATAACAAAGGCTACAACTCCCATAACGGGTGGCATTATTTGTCCTCCGTTGGATGCGACAGCCTCCACAGCCCCAGCAAACTCTGGCTTATAGCCTATGCTTTTCATCAGAGGAATAGTGACCGAACCAGTCCCAACGACATTTGCTGCAGGTGACCCTGAAAGTGTTCCAAAAAGGGCACTGGCAACGACAGCCGTCTTTGCTGGTCCCCCCCTGAACCGCCCTGTGGCGGCTAAAGAAAAGTCAATGAAGAACTTACCTCCTCCTGAATTTAATAGGAAATAAGCAAATAATACAAACATGGCAACAACAGTGGAAGCTACTCCAACAGGCATGCCCAAAATACCGTCTGGGCTCAAGTAAAAGGATGCAACCACCCGCGGTAAAGAAAATGACCTGGAATATAGAAACCCAGGGAAATAGTCGGAAAAGAATGCATGAAATATAAAGCAAGCCGCTATAAGGACCATTGGCAAGCCCGCTACACGCCTCCCGCCCTCAAGTAGACTTGGTAACAACACAAAAAACAGTATGATCTCGATAGCCGATGTTTTCCCGGTATTAAAGTGATCCAGAATCGTGTCAAGAAAGAAAAAGGAATAAATACACGGCACTACCCCCATTAATAAGAGCAGAAGGTCATACCATGGTATCCTGCCCTTTCTTTGGCGTCCCTTTTTTGGAAAAAGTAGAAAAGTTAGAGCGATAAATGCAGCTAAATTTAACCCACGATGTGACTGAACCATAATTTGTATCCCAAATGAAACAAGCAGACCCCAAACGAATAAAAGGTCATATAAACATATCACAACAGCAATAATACCCGCTATCTTACCTACAAGGTCTTTGGAATACCACCATTTAATTAATTCAGTCATTGACGGCCTCCTGAGTAAGGTATTTAGGGATGGTCTACAACCGTTCTCCCACTTTACTCTTCAATCTACAACCCGTCCTTAAGATAGAAAGGAAGGTTCCGACCTATTGCTACGAATGCAACCAACTCTAAATCGTTACCTAGATTCAGCGAATTCTGCCAAAATCCGTTTTTGCGCCTTTTCTAGCTCCGGAGTCCAGACACCTCTTTCCTTAAAGTACTTCACAGCACCAGCGTGGAAAGGGGCTAAACCGGCTGCCTTTAAAGCAAGATTGAGAGTGAAAGCACCTGTGAATTTATGATATTGTGTGAACCGCCCAGGGGTCTCTGGCCCAACATCATCTAGCAATATTTTGCATACTTTATAAACAAAATCATCGTTCGTATCTCTAGTTACGCAATAACTTAGCGGGCAACCTACGCATGCCACGTCCATATCCTGACGCTTATAGGTATTTGCTGGAAGGACATTGGTAACAATATAGGGCTCTTTTTTAATCACGTAATCCTGTTCCTCTTTAGTTAGGGGAATAAAGTCAATGTCATGCATCAGGCACAGTTCAATCCAATAGCTAAATCCGCCACTCGATGCACCGGGAAGCATTATTAGGTCTGCTGTTTTGTGTGCAAGGGCGTTCACTCCATCCTGCGTGTTTCCAAGCTTTAGCACAATCAGGTCCTTCGAGGTCATTCCATGGAATTCCAACAATCGGTCTCCAATGGTAGTATTGGTGGGCGAAGATGACCATTGATACATAAATCTTTTACCACGGACATCCTTTATTGTCTTTATACCCGACCCATGCCATGTTGCTGGAGTATAGGCGGCAACCATCAACGTCATTACAAGGCGTACTGGCTGACTGCCCTTTTCCTTAAAAAATCCCGTTCCCCTTAAAGCCATCGTGATGACATCAGCCATTCCTAAGGACATATCGGCTTCCTTATCGATAAGAACTGCCAGTAGCTCTGCAGACCCTTTGCCTGAATAGGTAAGAGCAGGTATACCCCATTCTTTCTTAATGATGCTACACAGTCCCTGGGTAACAGGTACCGTAGAACCAGCTGGGGAACCAATTTTTACATCCTTAGGAAATTCCATCATTTTAGGAATTTGTTGGGCACTAACGCTCATCACTGAAAGCGCTACCAGTACAGAAACTAAACAAAGACCAAACAACATTTTTAATAATCCTTTCTTTTTCATTTTAGCCCTCCTTTTTAAAAGTTTTGATTTTAATTATCATGACCATAGTCCTACTTCTCTTCCTGCGATCAATTTGATAACTAGTTACTAAAATCCTTCATTAGCGAACAACATTTCATTTGCGAAGGGACATTCTTTTGGAAAATATTACCGCGACTTTAAAAAACGCGAAAATTCAATTCAAAACAAATACTTTCGATAATTATATCGAGCAATTATGACCATGAAAAAGCTTAAAGGTTATGGCCATTATTCCTTGATTATGGACGCTGAACTTCTATAGATTTTGCATTTGATGCCTCGGAGTGTAGGTGTACCCATTTCCCTGCCATATGGGGGTTCGTCACCGATTAGTACGTTTACATTAGATTCATCCCATCCAAAAACGGTAGATTGCTCTTTTTCAGGAAACCACCATCCATAGTCAACTCCAACTATTCTTGGATCGATTGCAGTTTCTAAGGTTGCCTTTTGCATTATCTTTCCCCTTTCTGTTTCAATAGATATCCAATCACCGTCATTTATTCCAAATTTTTTCGCCGTTTCAGGATGTATCATACATAAAGGGTCTGGATGGATCCCACGCAATGTGGAGATTTGCTTTCCTTCAGAGTGACGGAAAGGAGCTGACTTCCAACTTGTAAATATTAAAGGATATTCTTCATATATGTCTGGCGTTCTGAGATTGGCCCCAGTGGGTTCATAAAATACGGGTAGTGGATCGAAGCCCCACTCTTTAAGTCTATTTGAATATAATTCAACTTTCTTTGACGGGGTCTGAAAACCTTTATGCCAATAGGTTCTGTATTGTTTCGCCCCCCAAAGCACACCAATTTTCTTAAATTCCTCAAATGATATACCCGCAGGTTTTAGGATATAATCTAAACACTCCTCTTCAGTATCCCAAAAATACTCACCTAATTCCAATTTTTTTCCAAGGTCTCGTAGTATTTCATAATCAGAGTGACAATTATTTAAACGAGTAATCTTCTGCTGAATAGTTGCTATTGCAAGAGAATAAGGCGTAGAAATGATGCTATTGAACTCGAGGTATGTAGTAACTGGTAATACCACATCTGCAAGGGAAGCAGTAGGTGTCATGAACATATCCGAAACCACAAGGAATTCAAGTTTTTGCAATGCTTGATATACCTTTTTTGCATTAGGATAGCTCAATAATAGATTGCCTCCTCGAATATAAGCAGCTCTAATAGGGTACGGTTCACCCTTTATAATAGCCTCTATCACTGATTGTGGTAGCGCATAAAACACTATTGGCAACAGTTTATCATCACCTACAATCCTCCTTTGGCGTACCTCAAGGGGTATCTTTTCATAAAGACTGAATTCAGCAGAGTATCTTTCTAATATTGGAGGTGATAACCACTGTATATCACCTCCAGGTATTCCAAGATTACCAGTAATTGCCCTCAAAATACAAATGGCGCGTGCAGTTTGGAAATTATTTATACTATGGTCTATACCATTACCCCATTGTATGCAGGCGGGTTTCTGAGTAGCATACAACCTTGCAGCTTTTTTAATAATTTCTGGTGATGTCCAGGTGATATCTGCCACCTTTTCCGGTGCATAGTTTTGGATATGATCTCTTAGCTCATCGAATCCTAATGTGTAATGCTCAACAAAATGTTTATCGTATAAAGACTCATTGATGATTACATTCAACATGCCAAGGGCAAATGCAAGATCTGAACCTGGTTTAATGTTTACCCATAGGTGGGCACTCTCTGCAATCCTATTCTTGATGGGGTCAATGACCATGAGTCTTGTGCCATTTTTTACAGCTCCCAGTATACGCAAATATATGTGGTGCATGGTCTCAGATAAATTTTCACCCCAAACTATGATAGAATTAGGTGGATACTCTAGATCTGGAATTGCGTAAAAACCATATGTAATCATAGAGGCATTTGTTCGCGGGATAAAGCAAACATGTGCCATGGAAGTGATATTTGGAGAACCAAATACATTTACAAATCGCGTAAAGTAGTCATCTTGAAGACCTCTGGCGCCACCTCGTATAAACACTACCGATTCAGGACCATACTTTTCTTTGAATTTAGCTAAGCTGCTTGCAATTATCCCCAGAGCCTCTTCCCAATCGACGGTTAACCATTTCCCCTCACCTCTCTTCCCAACCCTTTTTAGGGGTTGTCTCAACCGCTCTGGATGGTGAAGATACTCCAAAGAGGCCATACCCTTTGGACAAAGTGCTCCTTTATTTAAAGGACTCTCAGCGTCTCCTTCTATTCTTACAATCTTTCCATTATCCACATGGACTAATACTCCGCACCCAATCCAGCAAATGTTACATGTGGTTTTTATCACCTCATGCTTACTCATTACTAACTCCTTTTTAGTTGCTTTATTTCTGGTACTTGATATTTTTACACCAAAAGGATCATCGCTATTACTGCCTCTTAACTTCTTTAACCTTGCCTCCCAACGTTCCCTCGAGGGCTACTTTACTTTGAGATTGCCGATTTATATTACCATCCGGGCTGCTTTTCTCATCTGCAGTAGTTCGGTTGATTTGTTTATATCCCCAAAATACAATGCTTCGGCAGGGCAGTGAATCACACACATAGGTTTTAAGCCCCTCTCGACACGGTCAATACACATGGTGCATTTCAGCACCACATTTTCCTCATCATCAAACCGTATGGCTCCGATGGGACAAGCCTCGACACATAATTTGCACCTCGTACAGGCCGCTTTACTGATGATCACAACACCGTCGGCACGTTTTGTTATTGCATTTGCTGGGCAAGCATCCACACACGCAGGTTTGCCACAATGGGTGCACCGCATAGGAACAAAGCTCATGAGAAACCGTCCGTCAACCTCCACAGGACCGACGGTGATGACTCGCATCGGGTTGGACCCAACTCGAACATTATTTGCCAATTTACAGGCGACCTCACAGGTTTGGCAACCCACGCATTTCTCTATATCAGCGAACAAAGAGTATGTATGCATCACTTAATCCTCCTCTCTCTTGTAGATCTTGCAGAGCTGGCTTCTGAGAGGGACGGTACCCACAATAGGGCCGTAGGGCGGGTCATTGGATATGAGCATGTTGATATTGATCTCTTCTATCATATGACTAGGCCCTGGACTCTCAGGGTATCACCATTGTGATTCTGGCTGTACGACTTGTGGATGGAGCCCTAAAGTAAGCTTAGGTTTTAGTTATGAAGAGATCTATACGAATTAAATAAATCTGTCAAGCGAAAAATTAGGCCCATAATCCGGGACCTCACTACGTTCGGTTTCGCTCGCAATGACGATTGTAATTTACAGGATTTCACCTCCTCCGGAATGACCGAGCATCATCCCGGAGGAGGCGGAACCCGAAGGCGGAGTTCAGTCCTTGTAGACCTTGCATAGGAGCCCGCGTACTACCGTGGAACCGCAGATCTCCTCAAAGGGTTCGGCGGCCAAAATATCGTTGATGTTAGTTTCCGGGACTCCAAAACTGCAATCGGTCTTCTCCGGGTACCAGAAATGCCCCGGTACAAAGACCGTCTTCGGGTGAATGCCGGGGTCGAGTTTAACACGCCGCTTGATGCGTCCCGTGCCCCGAGGCACCTCCACCCAGACCCAGTCTCCCTGCTTCACCCCCAATTCGGCGGCAGTGGCAGGATTCATCTCGATATGGGCGTCCGGGAGCAGCTCGCGTAGCCAGGGCGAGGTATGGCCGAGGGAATGGAAATAGGCGATATGCTGCCCCGATGCACTGAGGATCAAAGGATATTCTTTAGCCAGCTCCGGCTGGCTTACGGGGCTCTCAAAAGGTTCAACATAGTGGGGGAGGGGATCGTACCCGAACTCCTTAAAGGTCGCCGAGTACAGCTCCACCTTACCGGTCGGGGTGCTAAACCCGGCCTTTTCATGCTTGTTATACACCGGCGGGAAGGTCATGTACGCTTTTTGCCGGAGGTCTTCATAGGTCATGCCCATGCCCTTGAGAAACCAGTCTTCGTATTGCTGGACAGTGGTTATAGTCGGGTCGTAAATTACCTTGTCCCCGGTACGCTTGAGGATTTCGAGTGCAATCTTCATCTCATCCCAGCAGTCGCCAGGGGGATCAACGACCGGCTGGCGCATACATAGGATGTTGACCGATGGGGTGTAAGGTTGATAGCTACCGGTAAGCTCGAGCCAGGTAGCGGCGGGTAAAACAATATCCGAGAGCTGGGCGGTGGGCGTCATAAATATTTCCCAAACGACCAGGAACTCAATTTTCTTGAGCGCAGCCTCAACTTCCTTTGAGTTGGGGTGGTTGAGCCGCAGGTTATTGGTAACAATCATCGCCTTCGGCTCGAAGGGTTTACCGGTGAGAATCGATCGTATCATAGTCACGGTATGGAATGGTCCGCGCCAGGACCTTGGGCCGAAAGCGAGCGGGAACTCTTTAGCCCCGAAGCGCTTCTCTTCAAGCTCGGCAGGAAAGCGGTACCTGGGGTCGCCGTAGAAGAAATAGCTTATCAGGCCGGACGGAAAGCTCTGCGCTACATTGCCGCCCTTCTTCTCCAGGTTGCCGGAGATGCCCAGGATGCAGGCAATCGCGCGGCAGGCCTGTGTGGAGTTATAGATCATCTCCGGCGCATTACGGACGTACAGGCAGGCCGGTTTGATAGTCGCATACATGCGGGCGGCCTTGATGATGTCCCCGGCGGGTATCCAGGTGATTTCGGAGACCCTTTCGACCGGGTATTCCTGCACGCGCCGCTTGAGCTCATCGAAGCCCATGCACCATTTGTCCACAAAAGCCTTGTCGTAAACACCTTCGTTAATAATAACGTTGAGCATGCCCAGCGCTAGGGCGCCATCGGTCCCAGGCCTTATCTGAAGCCAGAGATCGGCTTTCGAGGCGGTCTGGGTGAGGCGCGGGTCAACCACGATTAGCTTGGCGCCGCGGCTGCGCGCCTGCATGATGTGCCGGGCGGCGGTAGGATGCGTATTTACCGGATTGGCGCCCCAGATCAGAATGCAGTCGGCGTTTTTGAGGTCAGCGGACTGTTCCTCAGTATACATCTTGCCAAGGGTGAAATACTCGGCGGTGGGGATTGGCCCCCAGCAGAAATCAGCGTCTGTCCAGGAGACGTTCGGGCTGCCCAAGGATTTAATTAACGTCCAAATGGCATGACTGCTGCGGCGTCCTGGCTGGCCGCCCCGCGTCCCTACAATATACTCAGGCCCGTATTTCTTCCTGACTTCTACAAGTTTCGAGGCGATGGTATCGAGGGCTTCATCCCAGGAAATCCGCTGCCACTTGCCTTCCCCGCGCTCCCCCACCCTTTTGAGGGGGTATTTGAGGCGTGCGGGATCATAGTTGATCTGAAGCTGGGCCAAACCCTTGGGGCAGACCGCGCCTTCATTCAGGGGATGGTCGGGGTCGCCTTCGATCTTATACGCCCTGCCATCGCGGACATATACCAGCAGCCCGCAGCCGACGTGGCAGTTCTCGCAGGTCGTTTTAAGGACTTTATCTTCAGAGGGTGCGGCCATTTCTAATCTCTCCTTCAGCAATTAGACCAGACTGCGGGCGTACCTGGCTCTTTTGGCTTCAATGACTTGATTGGTCTCGCCAAAGTGGATGGCTTTCGTGGGACACACGAGCGTGCAGGCCGGGGCGAGTCCTTTGTCGATGCGATGAGCGCACATGGAGCACTTTTCCGCAACATTGGTTTCCGGATTGATCTGTGGCGCCCCGACCGGGCAGGCTTCGATGCAGAGCTTGCAGCCGGTGCACCGCGCTTCATCAATCATTACAATGCCGTCGGGGCGCTGGCTGATGGCCTGCGCCGGGCAGGCATCAAGACAAGCGGGTTTAGTGCAATGCATACAGCGGACGGGGATAAAATCCTTTTTTAGCTTCCCCCCCACTTCTCGGGTAACATCGATAACGCTGATGCGATTGGTGCCCACGGGAAGATTGACCTCAGCCTTGCAGGCGATCTGGCATGCCTGACAGCCATAGCAGAGATCGAAATCCACCAGCACCGAGTACCTGGTCATTAGAACCACCTCCAAGACACAATGAGAAAAATAATCATCAGAATTATAGCACTTGCGTCAAGAGGCTGCAATAAAATGTACTCGTTCACTACATATGAGACAGATTCGAGGAGTAATCCGAGCTAACGATGCCATTGTCTTTTAAAAATTGCAATGGCGTTTTGTAATTGAGAGCCTGATGAGGCCTGATACAGTTGTAAACCTTTTCCCATTTCTGCAGTTGCGGGTTCAGGCCAGTGACATTCCACGGGACCTCGTAGACCTCATAGAACTCCTCGGTATGGGTTCGATGGGCCCTTTCCACACACCCATTGAGCTTAGGACTCTTCGGAGGTAAGAGAAATAATCGAATCTTCCTCCTCTGACATTCCTCCTCAAAGTCCGAATAGAACTCCGACCCCCCATCGACCTGAAGGGCTTTGACCTTAAAAGGCATCCTTTGCTCTAACGTCTCAAGGAATTCCTTCGCCGTCGTCGCAGTGGCACGGCGCCTGGCCTCGATTACATCCTACTTCGATATGACGTCTCTCGCTGTAAACTGTTTCAATGTGATCCAGGAAAAAGGTTGAACATCCAGGGTATCTACCTGCACCAGATCCCACGGCCTCTGAGCCACGTAATCCCCAGGCTTCCTTACCCCATAAGGCCTCTGAACCCTCCTCTTGCTCGAAATCGCCCTTCTCTTGGGCTCCACCAACTCTCCCCTGTGCTTCAAATACCTCAAATACGACCCACCGTCGAAACGGATGTACGATGTCCTTGGTCACGAAGAAGCACCACGAGTTTGTCTTTCCCCCACCGAGGATATTGGGTGCGCAGATCCCTCACGGCCATCATCAGCTCATACGACCATAAAGGCTTTCTCAACTGTCTCGGACGACGCGACTCCTCTCTCAAAGAACTTAGATCCCTCGGATCAAATCGCTTCAGCCATCGGTAAAACGTTGCCCTGCTGATCCCGAAGGTATCACAAACCAATTCCATATCCTTCGTCTCATGCCAAATGGTTATGACCCTTAGCCTATCCACCTCCTTCTGGGATAACTCTGGCGGTGAATGCCTTGAAAACCGATAAAACCCTTTCGCAATGCTAAAGACTTTCATCGCAAGGTAGCCTCCTTCCCATGGTTTCCACCCCTCTATCTTCACTTACTTCTGTCTCATATGTATCTGAACGAGTTCACTTGTGAAAATTATCTTTTTAAGGATTACCCTTTGAAAGGGTGTATGGAAGGGGGATTTTCAAAAATCAAGACTTCGGGAAGAAGTCTACGCATTGCTCGATGATGTTTTGGTAGATGGTTATAAATTCCAAAGGGACACTATCCAAACACTATCCAAAAATGAAATGTCTAATAATTTCCTTTTGGATTCGGCATGTTATAAGTAGAGACGCTTATTCGATGCCCTCATCCATATATCCTCCGAGATCGAACCCCACGGAGAAGCCCATGCCTCCACGCCGAAGTGCCTGCCTCCGCCCAAACACTCTGTGCAGGCATGCAGGTATGATCTTCTTCCCAGGGGGGTCAGAGTTACTCTCGGAGAAGGAGAATTCGCACGGTAATGTAACCCTCCCTGCCGGGGATGGGTCTTGCTGGCTCTTGGACTTTTTTTTCACCCTCTCTTTTTTTCGCTCCCGCCGGAGCGCTCGAACCTTCCCGAGCATCTTTTTGTAGCATCATCTTACCCGCTTTTGCGGAAGAGCCCAGTTTAACCAACTCTTTTTCAAATTCTGAAAATGAGAGAGCGGGTAAAGAGACAAGGAGGATATTTTCTTGCACCGTTACGGTCTCTCCAGCAAATCGCTTGACCAGTTCCTGAAGTTCCGAAACGACCTTTGCTTGATCGGAGATCCTCAGGATTACTTCTGGAGGGGGGTTCGCGGCAAGAGAAGTCTTCTCTTTTGTGGCCACCCCATCCTCAAGTTTCACCGATTCGGAGGCTGGGGCTTTTGTCTTTTCAGCCTCCATCAATCGAGGGGCTTCAGCCGCCGCGATCTCAGTTTTTGGAGGAGGTACGGCTGGTCTGTTCTCCTCCCCCGTCACTTTTTGAGCCAATCTCCTTCCTGCTTTTACCTCCCTTGGAACAGGGGCTCTGGTCGGTCCAATATCCTTCAGACCGGGCTTCTCAAGAGGAGGTAGTGCGGCGGCTCTCTCTTTCTTCGTCCCTCTTGGGATCGACCCCGTCTCCATTTTTTTTATTTCCGAATAGTCTTCTTTTGCCCGATCGACATCCTTCAGACGAGGTCCCTCAACCGGAATCATCTTGGTGAGATAGAGGACCAAGAATACGGTCGCCACCATCGCCACTGCCTGGATCGGTATTTTCAGCGAGGCCGGATAGTTAAACCATCCCCGTTTGACCTGATGAGCCAAGAGTCCTTTTCTCTTTCGGTCCTCCATCTTTTCATAAATTCCGGAGAGGAACGCATCCGGGACCTCCACTTCTTCGACGGAGTATAGCCAGCGGATGGTCTTGTCAAGTCGCTCGAAATCCTTTAAGCACTCAGAGCAAGAAGCAAGATGTTCTCTTACAACCCTCTCCTCGAGCGGGCTCAATTCCTCTTCCAACAAGGCAGAAAAGCGATCTCGAAATTCCTCGCATTCCATTGACTTCACTCCCCCTCACTAATGGTTCGCTTTTTCCAATATTTCTTTCAGATCCATCCTCGCCCTGTGGAGCTTCGACTTGATCGTCCCGATGGGAAGTTGAAACAGTTCTCCAATCTCCTCATAAGAAAACCCTTGGAGATCCCTCAACACAATCAGCTCCCTTTGTTCCTCCTTCAGTTTCAGGAGCCCTCTCTGGATCGCCTCTTGAATCAACCTCTTCTCGTAGAGGGTTTCAGGATTATCAGCAGGATGATAAAGTGGCCTAGGTATATCTCCATCCTCTGTCTCAATGGGATCATCCAGTGACTCGGATTTGAAGTACTTCCTCCGTTCGAGGTATTTCCAACGGTTTCGGCAGTGGTTGATGGTGATCTGTGTCAACCAGGCATCGAATTTCACTTCTTCCTTCAGATCCTTGATGGACTCGTAGACCGAAAGAAAGACCTCCTGAGCCAAATCCTTGGCCTCCTCCCTATTCCCTAACATCCTGTAAGCAATATTGAATACTTTTTTCTGTGAGCGGAGAACGATCTCTCCAAAAGCCTTTTCGCTCCCAGCCTTGCAGGATTCAATCACCTCTTTTTGGATCTTTGGAGAAGGTCCCATGGACGATCCGTTCTTCCCCTAATTCTATAGACAACAGAAGATCGTTTTTTGTTCCACTAAAATATCTCTGCCCCTCGAAATCGTCCATCCCTCCCTAAGGAAAAACCGATGCTTGAAGAATGAAGCGATGCAGAAAAGAGCGGAATGGTTCAGAATGAAACAAATTGTCATTACATATCACTACAAATCAGCGGGTCTGTCAAGTTTCAACCCAAATTCCGATTTAGAAATTGTCATTGCGAGGGAACCGAAGCAATCTCGCCTTTTTCAATGAGATTGCCACGCCGGCGTGCCGAAACGCCTGCCTCGCTCCGGCGAAGGATAGCACTTCGGCGTGCAGGCACGCGCCTTGTCCCGCTTTTAGCGGGACTCGCAATGACCGGATGGGAAAAGGGTTTCGGTTTCTAAATCGGGATTTGGTTTCAACTGCAATTCAGACAGTAGGGAATTCCAACCAGGCGCATTCCTCCGGCCCCACGTGACCCCGCTATAAATCGCTATTCGGGGGGCTAGGAGATTTGCCTCCGTTTCCCCTGAAAGAAATTTTTGGGGAGCTTCACTTTTTTCTTGACTTTTGTTTTAAAATCTGTATGTTATTAATATATGGGCATACAGAGTAAAATAGACCGAGAGAAGTTGAGTCGACTTCGACAGTCCCTTCTTCACCTGACCGACGCGATCAAGGGACTTGTCGAACCTTTTTTTTCTGACCGGCCAGTGATCAAAGGGACGGTCTATGAACTGAAGCGCCGATGTGGAAAGTCGGGGTGTAAATGCGCTCGTGGGGAGCTTCATGCGCGCATGGTGGTCAGTGCCAGCGAGGGAGGGAAGACGAGATTACAGGTGATCCCCCATGGATTTCTTGTTGAGGTTCAAGTGAAGGTAGGACGTTATCAGGAGCTTCGGCGGGTTCGGGCCCGACTGGGAGAGATTTATCGGAAGATGCTGCAGGTGATGGATCAGATGGAGGGGATGCGTCGGGAGGAATGGTCTTCATCGAGCAACAAGCGTCCGGGAAGGGTGAAGCGGGATGGACCTCGTGATTTTTGAGGAGAACAAGCCCTTCGTTTTGGAGGCGCTGGGGAATGGAGAGTTTGACTATATGGAAGCGGCCAGCGAAGTGTTCGAGGCCGATTTTTTCCGTTTCATCAAAGCCCGAGCGATACTCGATCAACTGGCAGAGAGTTATCCTACGCCGCGGAAGAAAGAGGATGTGCCCTTCTGGTTTTATGTAGCCAGCAATCTGTCCATGCGGCTTCACGGGGTGCACGCTTTTGATGCGTTTCCCCTGGTGGTTCGTTCTGGAGGGATGCTTCAGGCCTTTGGGCCCAAGGCGGGCCGCAAGGTGGTTCATCCTAAGACAGGGGAGACGACGATCTTCTGTGAGGGGTTTAACCAGAAGAATCACTACGACCGGGAGACCCCCTGTGATCCGGATTATTTGCGCAAGGTCGCCAAGGACACCGAAGGCCAAGCCTTGATGAGATGGTTTGGGCAGGATGGGGTTCGGGTGTTTCAGCGCCAACGTGCCTTTGATCCAGGAGGCCTTTTCATCGGGGATGCCTCCTACTTGTTTGTTCCGGACAACCCCCGCTATGAAGGCTCCGTGAAGCTTCTGTTTGACGAACACGATCATCCCGTTTCCGAGGGGCAATACCACAAGATGACCGATGGACAGAAGATCCGCTGCCAGTGGCGGCGGTGCTATAAGATGGTGACGTTGCTGCACACGAACCGGGCGTTGGACTTCTTCCTCTTTGTGGCGGTGAAGGTGGTTTCGGGCAAGGACCACGAATCTCCTGTGCTTTATGCTTTGGTGAAACGGTTTGTGGAGACGGTGGGTAAAGGGGTCATGAAGAGACTCATCCTGGATCGGGGTTTCTTGGATGGGAAGGCGATCTCCGTCTGCAAGAAGAAATACGACATTGATATTCTCATCCCGATTCGTCAAAACATGGATCTCTATGTCGATGCGATGGCTCTGTTCCAAGAGCCGGACGTTGCGTGGGTGGAGTGCAAACCGCCGAGAGAGGAGGTCAAGGAATCGATTCACCTCAGGCCCAAGGCCATCCGCAAACGAGAAAAAAAGCGGCAGGAGAAACTCCGTCAGTTAAAACAACAACAGCCGCCCCCACCGCCCGAAGAGGTCTTGATCAAAAAAGAGGCGGCTGCCATTGGCGAGTTTCGGAGTTGGTCCTCCTGCACCGTACCTCTCACCGTGGTGGCCAACCGGGAACACTATGCCGATGGTCATCAGGAGATCTGGTTCTTAATCGACACCAAAGAGGTGCGGGATCCAAGCCAGACCCAGCAGGAGTACCATCTGCGTCCCTCGACGGAAGAGCGGTATCGTCAGCTCAAGTGTTTTAGCGACTTGACCCATTTCACCTCTCGTGCCTTCTCCGTGGTCATCAATCAAGTCGTCTTTATTATGCTGGCCTATAATCTTCTTCAACTTTACCTGCTGAAGCGAGGACGCAAGGAGCTGAACCAAAAGACGCTCCCTCGTATCCGTCAACAGCTTCTGCCTTCCGATAACCACATCATTGTCTACTACCAGACCTACTACGGTCTATTCAGACCGTTCGAACTTATCGGATTTGTGGTGATGCTTCATGAGGAAGCACGCAAAAAGATCGCAGACAAATGCCGACGTATCGGTCGTGAGTTGAACGGACTGATGCAGAATCCTCGACCCCCATAGAGGTTTTACCTCTACCGCCAACAGTGATCACCGCTCAACGTTTACCTCGTAAAAGATAGAGGGAATAATCGCTCTGCCATCGTCGATTCTTCTCGTTGCCTCCATTAAAACTGTCTGCCGACTTTGAAACGCCCTTCCTAAAATCCCCAGCGTCGTGCCTTTGACTTGTTGACCCACCATTGAGAACCTTCTAACCCCAAACCGGCCTCCTTACACGAATGCGGACCTCTATAGTGTCTGAATTGCATTGGTTTCAAGAAACCATTTGATTTTTTTGAATGAGGTGTTTATAATCTCTTGAGCGAATAAACGAACCCTTTGAAAAGGAGGTGAAGGTGCGATGAAAAGGGCAATATCTGCTATCCTGTCATTGTTCTTGATCGGTCTGTTTGTTGCCGCCTTGGTGGGATGCGGGGCGGACATCAAGGCAGAAAACGAGAAGCTAAAAACAGAGAATACGAACCTCAAATCAGACAACGATAAATTGAAACTTGAAGTGCAAAAATTGAAAGAAGAGATCCAGAAGGCCGCAGAGAAAGACGCAGCCATCGGCTCCCTGACAGCAGAAAATGAGGCCTTGAAGAAACAGGTGGAAGACCTAAAGACTCAATTGGCAAAAAAGAAAAAATAATCCCACCCCGGCGAAATGGCAAAAAAGGGAAGACCCGGACCAAAGGGTTTTCCCTTTTTTGATTGATTTCTAATCCCCATGAAAAAACAAGACCCCAAATCTAAGAATCGAAGCAAAAAAAGGCGACGGGGGGGAGTTACCCTTTACGTCATCTACGCCTTCATCATCTCCGCCATTGTGCCCGTCCTCATCGGGGTTCTTCTCTTCCTTTACTATTCCAACCGCCTTCCTGACTTTAAACCGTTGAAGGAGCGAAGCCTCAATGCACACTCTATCGTCTACTCTGAAGAGGATGAGGTGGTGGGCAAGTTCTTATTGGAAAATCGGATCCCTATTCCTTATGAGAAGATTCCCAAAGCCCTGGTTCGGGCTTTCATCGCTGCAGAGGATGCAGAATTTTTCCAACATAAAGGGATCGACTACAAAGGAATTGCCCGCGCCATGTTTAAGAACTTGGTTGCCGGGAGGATCGTCCAAGGAGGAAGCACCATTACGCAGCAAGTGACCAAGACCTTTTTTCTCACCCCGCAAAGAAGCCTGCTTCGAAAATTGAAGGAGGTGGCCTACGCCTTTGGCCTAGAGCGGAATTTAACCAAGGAGGAGATCCTCCTCCTTTATCTTAACAATATCTATTTGGGGAACGGAGCCTATGGGGTGGAGGCGGCCGCCGAGAGCTATTTCAATAAGAGGACGGAACAACTCAATTTAGCGGAGATGGCCATGATGGCCGGTCTGGTGAAGGCCCCCAGCCGCTATTCGCCCATCCACAATCTAAAAAGGGCAAAAGACCGCCAGGCCTATGTCCTAACGCGCATGGCCGAGTTAGGTTACATCTCCCCGGAGGATAAGCAGAAAGCACTCCGGATCCCCCTGAAGATTCAATCCAGGGAGAGCGCTTACTTCAGTAAGGCCCCTTACTTCACTGAATTCATTCGGCAGCAGGTGGAAAGAAAATATGGCAAGGAAAAACTCTATCAGGAAGGGCTGAGAATCTACACGACCCTGGACCTAACCCTTCAGAGAACTGCTCAAAGGTCCTTGGAAATGGGGTTAAGGGAATTAGATAAGAGGCAGGGGTTCCGGGGCCCTAACCAGACCCTTTCCCCCAAAGAGTTGAAGAACCTTTCTCGACCAAAGAAAGGAGCGGTAACGCCTCTCCCACAAAACGAGATTTTTGAAGGGGTGATCCTCTCCAAGGATGACTCAAAAAATTTCTTTACGGTTTGGGTAGAGGATCGAAAGGGGATCCTCCCCTTTTCCGAAGCGGCCTGGGCTCTCCACATAAAACCCACCGCTCACTTCAAACCACAAAAGATGAAGGACCCTTCTGATCTTCTCAAGATTGGGGATGTGGTCCAAGTCCGAGTTAAAGAATCCCCCAAAAGGGATCAACCTCTCGTCCTCACCTTGGACCAGGAGCCTTTGGTTCAGGGCGCTCTGCTCTGCATCGATCCAAAAACTGGATATGTTAGGGCAATGGCGGGTGGCCGGGATTTCAGCGAGAGCCAATTCAACCGCGCCATCCATTCACGAAGGCAACCAGGTTCCGCCTTCAAACCCGTTATCTATGCGGCTGCCCTGGAGAAAGGCTATACCCCTTCCACCGTTCTAATGGACTCCCCGGTGGAGTACGCAGATCACGACGGCGGCACCTATTGGGCACCAAAGAATTATGATAAGAATTTCATGGGACCCATCACCTTCCGGAATGCCTTGGCCCATTCAAGAAATGTTGTCACCGTCAAAATCCTTGAAGATATTGGCGTGGGTTACATCCTCAAATTTATCAAGAAATTGGGGATCGAATCTCCGATCAAAAGAGATCTTTCCATCGCCTTGGGGACCTCGGGAGTCTCTATGCCGGAAATCACTCAAGCATTTGCGGTCTTTGCAAATGGGGGAGAACGGATCAAACCCATCTTCATCAAGAAGATTGTGACCATGAAAGGTGAGGTGATCGAGGAGAACAATCCATATGTTGAATTCGAGGAGAAAGAGGATGAGGAGGAAACTCCTCAGTCTCCTTCCCCCGCTGAGAAAGAGCGTGTGATCTCTGCGCAGAATGCCTTTATCATGACCCATCTCCTCGAAGGGGTCGTCCAACACGGAACCGGTCAAAGGGCAAAAGTCCTCGGAAGGCCGATTGCCGGAAAGACTGGAACCTCAAGTGATTATGCAGATGCGTGGTTCATCGGATACAACCCGTCTCTTCTCACAAGCGTCTGGGTGGGTTTTGACGACAAGACCTCGTTAGGCAAAGATGAGACGGGAGCCCGGGCAGCTCTGCCGATCTGGATTTCTTTCATGAGTCAAGCCTTGAAAGACACCCCTATCGAAGATTTTAAGGTGCCGGAAGGGATCACTCTGGTGAAAGTGAATATTGAAACAGGATTGCGCAGCAGCGGAGGTTCCCAGGAAACGATCACCGAGGCCTTTGTTGAGGGGTCTGTTCCTATTGAAAAGGAGGACCATGAAAAAGAAGACTCTTCTTCAGGAGCCCCGGTCAGGGGAAGATCTCCCACGGATCCGCACGCTCCAACGGGTTATTAGCTCACCTCCATACCGGGTCTCGCCACCCTTGCCTGCGACAAGCAGGAAGAGGACGCTAAATGCAATGTCAATATGAAGACGTTTGACAGCGGTTTCCACTTCACCGGAGAACGGGAGGAACGATGAAAGACGAAGAATTGAAGAAAACATTGTCAGATTGTAAGACCGTGGCCGTAGTGGGCATTTCACCTAAAGCGGACAGACCCAGTTATATTGTCGCCTCCTATCTTAAATCGAAAGGATATCGGATCATACCTGTCCGGCCCAATGAGGAAGAGATTTTGGGGGAGAAGGTCTACCGTCACCTGATGGAAATTCCCAAAGAGATTCAGGTCGATGTCGTTGATATCTTTCGAAGGTCAGAAGACGTTCCCCCCCTTGTAGAAGAAGCGATCCGACGGGGGGCGAGGGTAGTTTGGATGCAAGAAGGAGTGATCCATGAGGAGGCCGGAGCCAAGGCCGAAAAGGCTGGGCTGAAGGTCGTCATGAATCGGTGCATGAAGAAAGAACACCAAAGACTGATAAATCAATGACAAATGTCAAAGCTCAAAGTTCAAATGGAAAAAGCTCAATTTGGCAAAAATCCGAGGTTCCCGTCGTAGGTCGAATTTGACACTTGAACTTTGACATTTATTTGATATTTGGATTTTGAAATTTGACATTGATTAAAACCCTAAGATCGTCCTTCGGCCATTGTACCTCTCTGTATCGTATTGAGTTCTTATATCCACCAGGTTCAATCGGCCAATGGCCTCCTGCAAGGGAACAGATGTAATCTGGCCACTCCGATAACTCACCATCCTTCCAAAATCTTCTTTTGCAATCAGGTCCACTGCAGCAATTCCGAAATACCTTCCCATCCGGCGATCATAGGCACAGGGAACTCCACCACGCTGTAAGTGGCTAAGTGTAATACTTCGCGTATCAATTCTCGCCAACTGGGAAATCCACTTCGCCACGAATTCTCCAATCCCTCCTAAGGTCTTATGGCCAAAACTATCGACGCCCTCTTCTCTTACAATCTCAGAGTACCCAACGGGTTTCGTCCCCTCTGCCACGACAATGATCTCATATCGGGCCCCTTTTCTCCTTCCCTCCACGAGCAATTCGTTGACCTTCTCAATCTCAAAATTATATTCCGGGATCAGGATGATGTAGGCGCCGCTTGACTCCCCTCCTTCCAGCGCCAGCCAACCGGCATGTCTTCCCATGGTCTCTACGACAAAGATTCTCCTATGAGAACCAGCCGTCGTCCTGAGGCGATCAATTTCCTCAGTGATCACATTCACAGCCGTCTCAAACCCCAAGGTATAATCTGTTCCAGAGAGGTCTTTATCGATCGTCTTAGGAATGCCCACCACCTTTACGCCTTCCAGAAAGAGCTTGTAAGCCACCCCAAGGGTATCTTCGCCTCCGATGGCCACCAAAAAATCGAGGTGATACCGCTCAATATTTTCAAGGACAATTTTGGATCGATTATTCTTCGGATCATAGGGATTGGTTCTCGAAGTTCCCAGGTTTGTTCCTCCGTACCTATCCCAGGTTCTCACCATCTCTTCCGTCAATATGGAAATTCTTTGGGCGGGGATATCCTCATCTCCTTCTGGCTGGACCAGCCCTTTCCAACCATCACGAATCCCAACGACCTCATATTGAATTTTTCTCACCCCTTGGAGTCGATCATCCAGTGCTGTTTTCGCCACCCATTTAATTGCAGAATTTAATCCAGCGCAATCCCCTCCGCCTGTAAGAACTCCGATCCTCTTTCTCTCCATCTCCCTCTCCTCATCTTTCTCTAAAGAAGCCTCTTCTTAAACGTGATTCGGTCATTTTCAGGGGCATCATGATCGCTCGGAAGCTGTCAAAATATTCGAGAGCAGGTTGGGCAAGGATATCTCCAAAGTTTTACAATTGCGGATTATTTGAGAAGATATGGGTAACGAAACGCCGTAACTCATCGATTCTGTAAAAGCTTTCGATCACTGCTGCTGGACATAGAAAATGTACCGCTGTAAAACTTTGGGAAGATTCCCGCCTGACGGCGGCTTCCCGGAAATCCGCCCAATATCCCCGCCCAACCTGGTTACTTAAGGCTATTTTTTCACACCTTCTCATCCTTAACAAAGACTTAGGGCTCTCAAAATAATCCGCTCAATCCTGTCCTATCCTATCGGAAAACCTGACAAAACGCAAAAGGAAATTGGAAAAGGCCTCTTTTGGATTTCTGATTTTCCCCTCAGAAAAGTGGACCTAGTATAAATTTCTTGAAGAAAATTCGCAACTTGGCTGAGATCAAATCCTGTGATGGTTAGAAGCGATGAAATTCTATTGACTATTTTGTAGAGGTTTAATACACTGCTCTAAAAATCGGGTTCCTTTCTTTACTCACCTTAATTTGTAATTGGCATGGTGGGCATATCAACGTGGTAAGAATTTTGCGAGAATAACTTATCTGAAAAGGAGGTACCAATGAGCCCTGTGAAGCACTCTAAGACAATTAAAAAGAAAAGAAAGGAGGGCAGGAAGTTACCATCTAAAAAGGGCGTTCTTGCCATTGAAAAGAGGAAACATCCTCGGTTCACTACGGAGCTCCCTTTGGACTACTCCCGGGTCGATAGTAAAGAAGACTCCGGAGGAATCGTTGCGAATGCAAGTAAAGGGGGTATACTCGTCTACCTTCCCGAAAGATTAGAGATAGGGGATCGATTGAAAATTGAAGTCTTCTTTGCGAAGGAGTCAGAATTAAGCTCCCTAAAAGGGATTGCCAAAGTGGCTTGGGCGGATTTGGCCGCAGACGAAAGTTGGGGGGAGCACCGATACGGATTGCAGTTTCAATCCATCGACAAAAAGGATCTCGATAAATTGAGGGCTTTATTGAAAACGGCAGGGGAAACTCCTGGCCCAAAAAAGAGTTAAAGGGGAATGAGAGGCAGGGCCATCTCTTTCAATGGGTGACCCTGCCTTTGGCCTTGGATAATGAAAGAAGGGGGTTTTACCTCACTGCTCATTAAGATTTCGCCAAAGTGGTTTTTAAGCCTCCAACAAAAACAGAACCTTGGACAGATTCTCCCCCACATCCCCCCTCCTATCTTTCCACTCATGCTGATGGAAGACCATGCCCCAGAGCCATCTTTCTTGATATCTCCCTTCGCATCTAAGTAACCCATCCCAGTCAAGGGATTTTCTTCCCGAGCGATGGCAATATCCCCTGTACCTATAAGAGCGAAATTATCCGTCTTGCTCCTTGGGACAAGGAATAGGTTCTTATTAATCAGGAAGCTCCTCATCCCTTCCCCCTTGATTAAGATAACCGATTACAAATGGAAGTTGAACTTTAAATTACTTGACGAGAGGCCCAAGTCAGAGGCCAGTACAGTCAGAATCACATTGTTGGAATTGAAGTCACCATCAAACAGAGCAGTCCAAAGACGATTCGAACATACTTCTCTTGTCAGGAGATGAAATCCTCCTTCAAGTGCTACGCTGGAGCACCATAAAATAGCAAACCATTTAAGAAAATGCAAAGGATAGGCGAATCATTCGATTGATCTTACTTCATGAACGGATCCCCCATGAAATGCAGAGAATGATATAGATCAGCAAAATCGTTTAAAGTGTATTTGAACACGGTTGCTATTTTCCCTTTGGGCAGATATGATTCCTTCTGGAGGGGTCATCAATGGAAAAAGAGAAAGATTTTGAACAGGTAAGGAAGGTGGCTAACAGTTCTCCCTACTACCGCCTCCTGGGAATGGTGGTCACAGAAATCAAGGAAGGGGAGTCCAGAATCCAAATGTTATTTAAGGAGGAGTTGACCCATCCCTATGGAATTGTGCATGGAGGAGCGATCGCATCTCTTGCCGATTCTGCTGTGGCAATGGCTCTGATAAGTCTGGTAGAACCAAACGACAGAATCGCCACGATTGAATTCAAGATCAATTTTTTTGTACCCATCAACAAAGGAGAACTGAAGGCACACGCTAAGATTATTCACAAAGGCTCTAAGACAGCTGTTGGCGATGTTGAGGTCAGCAATGGGGAGGGCAAATTGGTGGGAAAGGTAATAGCAACTTATAGCATTATGAAAGGTGATTATAGTTAGGACCTTCTGTTGTCAGACAGATTCTTGAGAATCCAATAAAAAAAAGCAGAGCCATTTCTGACTCCGCCTTAATCTTTGACGATTGAATAGAGGCCTATTAGATGCCATCCCAGTCGAGAGTAGTTTTCTCAGGTGGTAACGGTATGATAAAAACCGGTTTTCGGGTTCGATGCAATACCGCAGTGGAAACACTCCCAAGAAAGGTATGCGCCAAAAATCCCTTTCCGTGAGTTCCAAGGACAATCATATCGCAATCCTCTTCATCTGCAGTATTTAAGATTTCTTCCGGGGCATGGCCACGAGGGATGAGAATTTTAGATACAAGCTCAATGCATGGAGAGCCAATCTGGGCCTCTGCCTTCTTGCAAAAATCCTGTAGGTGTTTTTTAATCTCTTCAACCGTCTCTTCCTGCTGTTTCCGTTTTATCCCATCCGTCATGCCCGTATAATATTCCGCATAAGGAGGAATGGGTTCAACGGCATGCAAGATCACAATCGTTGCATTATGTCGTTTTGCCATATCGGCAGCAAATAGGAATGCATAAGAAGAGTTTTTGCTGAGATCGGTGGCGTAAAGAATCTTCTTAATTTGTGTAATCATCTCTTTCCTCCTTTCCTTCTCCCTTACATCCTTGTTAAAGAGCAGCGGGGAAGAATTCTGCTTTAATCAGAACTTAAAGGATCTTGACGTAAGCACTCAAAAGATTCAATCCCATTTCACTAATCCGCCCTTAAAAATAACGGCTTGCCTTGGTTTCCTCCCCTCTGGTTCACAATCCATACACGGTTCAGGGAGTCAATGGCGTCACCTCTTCCCGGTGGGATTTTCGACCCTGAGTCATGATCCTGGAGAACGATCCGCACTGCCTAAGGGCAGCAGACACCACCGCAGCAAACACTATAGCAGGATGGATCATACCAGCAGCAATCATAGCTTGTACAAGTTGTACCTCTTGTCTTTTTCGTTTTCGCTTTCTTGCCATTTTTGCTCATGATTTACACCTCCCTTTTAATTTAAATGTAATAACTAAACACAAAAATTCAAGGTTAAAAGATAAACCACATTCACAAAAATGCTTAAATTTGCCCCTCATTTTAAAAACGGTTCCCGATGAGTTTCCGAATCTCGGAGAGACCATAAGTCACGGCTGAGGAGGTGTGAAAAAAAAAGCCTTAAGTTACCAGGTTGGGCGAGGATATTGGGCGGATTTCCGGGAAGCCACCTCGTGCGCTCACATTGGGTATTTTACATCCCCAAGGAGTCCAGGTCTCCGAATAAAAAAAACCCGCTCTTGGCGGGTTTTAAAAATCCTCTGGACATGACTCAGATGACACCTCGTTTAAAAATCCCCACGACCTACATCCGGTCCTCCCCTTCCCATGTCTGTGGGCTCGAAGAGATTGATGTCAACATGACCCAATCTTGGGAGATTCCCATCATTAAAAGGAGCAGGTGGAGGAGGATTAGAAATTACCCCTGACACGAATTCAAAAGGAAATACCACTTCATTGCTCTCATTCCCCGCCCTATCAAAAACAGAGACCTTTATCGTAATCTGTGTCCACTCCCTGAGCCTTCGCGCATTTGAACTGAAGGTATTCCATTGGAGATAGCCCGCCAGATGATGTTGATACCGCGGTTTAAGATAGATCCAATCGGTTGGATAATGACCATAACCTACCTGATCCACCGTTGTGGCAATCCTTAACATTTCGTCATTTGGATCATCTGCCTCGATATAGATTTTCAAGATATCTCCATATCTACCCTTCTCTATAGCATAAGCATGGGTAATAATAGGCGCAGGCATCCCCGGTTTAGGTCTTACTCCGGCTAAAGGTTGCGACCACCCCGGATAGACATTAAATAGGATTAACGATAACGTTAAGCTGAATAACCAGAGAATTCTTCTTGTCCTCATCTTTCACACCTTCTTTCTTTCGTTAATCATTCCACTCTTTCTTCACCTTGGCATGCTCGCAGATTCTCCTGACTGCACCACCTCGAAACCCGCACTCAGCAGACATTCCACCCTCAGCCTCTAAAATACGGCTTCGGGTGCTGGAATTCAAATTTATGTTCCGTTTCGTTTGAACCTCTTTCTAGATTTAGTTTAAAACAGTTGTTTTAATTTGTAAAGGTGCAGGAGGATGAAGGGGGTAAACTACCTTGTTACCAAGTTCGTCATCGTTCAAGTTATGCCCTTCAGCAATTTAGTCTTTGCAATAAGGTGAAGTCGAATTCCTCTTCGGTTTCCTTTCAACCGGATAGGCAAGATGTTATAAGATACAGAGGCCATTGCCCACGGGGATAAATTTGTGCAGCAATGAAGAGTCAGGGGGTGGTAGGAGAGGGAGTATCCGGGCAAGAGGTTGTTGGGATGAGGAGAGCCAGGGAGAAGGGAACAAGGGACCGGCGATCCATGGAATGGGACCGTAATAGAAGTTTAGGTTGTCAGGGAGGGTAGGACTGGAGCACCGAGTGGATCAAGAAGAATCAAACCGAATTTGAAATCGTTTTTGAAGCGCCGCCGTGATGTCTGCTTGAGCCATGCGGGCATTTCGCCAAGCTTCCAGCAATCGGAACGCCAGGTTTTTTGCCGAGCCGAACCCACCAGGGAAATCTCTTTTAAGAAGTTTAGCTTTGTAGAGAAGTTGTGCGAGCAGATGAGCGATCTGCAAGAGGAGGTAAAAGACCTTGGCTGAGTTAGGATTATTGGTGTAAGCATGCTCCAGTTCATATCCTCCCTTTTTTTGTACGTTGAATCCCTCGTTTTCAATTTTCCATCGCATCCTCCCTCCGTCATTGGATAAGGTCGTGATATTTTTGCACGAGACATGGCAGTTGGTGACCCACTTGAACTTCGTCGTTTTCTTCTGTCCCTCCTTGTCGGGTTTGGTCTCCAAGCACTCGATCGCGGATAACGTGTGCTCCTTCTTTAGGGAATCGACATAGGCGATATCGTCGACCCAGCGGAAGACCTGTTTGACTTGGGCCTCCTTCCCCGTGCGCCAAGCCAATCGGTTCTCGGGTTGTAATTTGGACAATGCATCGAACTCCTCGTTCACGGAAGGCAAATCGTCGTCCTTGAGAACGATCATGAACTTCCAGCCGTAAGACTGGCATAGATCAAAGGTCGGTCCCCCTGCGAAGAGACCGTCCATCGATAAAAGGATGGGCAGCCGTGGAAACCGGGTCTTGAGTCGCTCCGCCAGTCGGTAGAAGGCCTTGAGTTCACAATCCTGTTTGGTCGCCTTGTCTCCGGGGTTCTCGATAAACTCGGTCATCAGAGAGAAGGCGAAGCCATTGGAAGTCAGGAGTTTGGCTTCCAAGACGGGATGGTAGTAAAGGGTCTTTCCATTGCGGGTACGCGTGAGACAATGGGGACAGTGACGGTGGCTGAAGCTGATCGTGCCCGTTCCATCGATGGCCACGATGAAGTAGATTCCCAATAAACGGTAGCTGTAGAGGACCTTCTTGCGAATGAGGGTTTCGGTCATTCCGGTCACGACCATCTGAATCTGGTCGGTCTCCAGATTTGAAAAGGTCGCTTCCAGGGTATCGCCATGAGGAAAAGACTTCACTCCAAAGAGGGCTTGGAATTTGATGACCGAGGAACCGTTGCGGAGCAACAACCCAATCTGTCGCCTCGCTTTGAGCTGAAACAGGAACATCGTGACACCGGCGAAGGCAAGACTCGCGAGGGGGTAAAGGATCTTCTGAGGATCTCGGGGGTCTGTGAGATGGGCGAATAGAGGGGGAAAAACCACCAAAGAAATGGTGCACGGTGCCCGTCAAAGCACGGATCAACCCTTTTTGCTCTTCCTGCTCTTTTTCTTGCTGCTCAAAAACTCCCTCTGAGCCTGGGACACCTCTGCCACGAGGCGCTTGAGAAGCTTCCCTTCTTGGACCCATCTCTCAACCTCCTGACGAAGTTGTATTGGGATATACAAGGTACGGGTGCGTTTCTCCTCCTTCCACGTAAGAAGAGCCACTTCATGAAGGGGACCTTCTTGAGCACACCGACATCGAGGATTGCCGCACCGTTTTTTTGTAATACTCAGGGAGGCTTGGACAAAGGGCTTTATCTTTCTGAGGCGCTCCAGAGCTATCATTCCCCGTTCATTGGTCATCAGATGACGTGGCATATTTATAAGTATATATACTTTCCAAATAATGTCAACAAAAAAATGCTCATTGCGAAAAAATATTATTTGTTTCACGCATTAGATAGAAAAAAGGCAGGACTGAAGTGGGTTAGAATCGCGAAAAAAATTGACTCTTCATTGCTGAATTTGTGATAGGTAAAAGTTAACTTTCGTTTGAGGAGGTGCGAAAGCAATGCAGAGAATTACATTCGCCAAAGAGCCGGAGAGATTTATCGAAAGTGCTATTGCCAAATTCGTCCGCGAGGAACCGGGCAACCGCCGCAAAGTTGACCGAGGGAAATACTGGGATACACCCTTGGTTGGTTTCGCTTCCGGGGATGACCCTCTTTTCAAAAGATATAAGCAAATTATTGGAAGATTTCACTTTACACCTCAAGAGATCTTCGATCTGACATTTGGACAGAGTAAGCAACCCAGAAGGCTATCCGTCATCTCATGGGTCCTTCCAGCATCTGAAGATATCCGCAAGACCAACCGGAAAGAAAACAAATATCCGTCCCTGCTCTGGGCCCACGCCCGCGACTTCGGCGAACAATTCAACATCAAACTCAGAAATCACCTGTCCTCCCTGTTAAAGAAGAAAGGGTACAAAGCCGTTGCCCCGATGAACTCCCGGCACTGGAAAAGACTTAAATCTGCCCGAGTGGGCTGGGCCTCTAATTGGTCCGAGCGCCATGCGGCCTTCGCCTGTGGTCTCGGGGCATTCGGATTGAGCGACGGGCTGATCACAGCAAAGGGCAAAGCCATACGTGTGGGCAGCGTGGTGACAGATTTACCCCTCAAGCCTTCAGATAAAATTTACCCCCATCACCAGGCCAACTGCCTTTATTACTTCAACAATACATGTAAGACCTGCGCGACCCGCTGTCCTGCCGGCGCAATTACGTCAAAGGGCCATGACAAAGATAAATGCTTCGAATATATCCGTGGTAGCGTCCTGCGAGACAAATGCGCCGAGTATGGTGTCAAGATCACGGGATGCGGCCTCTGTCAGACCAAAGTCCCTTGTGAATTCGAGATTCCGAAACAGATCCAAAAAGAGGATCAAGTCCCAACTGAGTGGGTAAAATTGAGCTATTAAACTTATTGAAGCCGCTCTGGTAAAGGGTATTCTGCTTGTAACGGCATCGGGAGATGTGATATGAATCGAGCATGCAAAAAAAACGGCGACTTACCGATGCCTATCACTTTCCTCCGTTTACCCCCGAGCAGAGGGTATCGGGTATCTTTGGTGATCCCAGAGCCCGGGTCATCCGATTCACCCGGCGGCAAAAAAAACAGTCTGCGGATCTTGCTGTACGGCACACGGGACCTTCTACGACCGCAAGTTCCGCCTGGTCCGAGACCTCCCTTGCGGCGACACGCGCATCTACCTCGAACTGGAGATCCGGCGTGTTCTGTGCCGAAGGTGCGGCAAGGTGAAGCAGGAGAAATTTGCCTTCCTGGCCAACAATCCGTTCTACACCAAGCGGTTTGCCTTTTACGTGGGCAAGCGTTGCAGTACCTCCACGGTCAAAGATGTCGCCCGGGAGTTGCATCTGGACCGCAAGACGGTCAACGCTCTGGAAAAGCATTACATGCGGGAGAAACTCCGCCGTGCCGGCAATCCCAGGCCCAAGGCTATCGGCATTGACGAGATCTCCATCCGTAAGGGCCACAGCTACCGGATCGTCGTCAGCGATCTGGAGAGGAGACGGCCCATCTGGTTCGGGGGGACCGACCGTTCGGAGGAGAGCCTGAAGCTCTTCTATGAATGGCTCGGACCCGCGAAAATCAAAGGGTTACGGCTTGCGGTCATGGACATGTGGAAACCCTTTGAAAACACTACGCGTGAGCATGCCCCGCAGGCTGCTATCCTTTACGATAAGTTTCATGTCCTGAGGCACTTAAACGAAGCCATGGACAAGATTCGCAAGAGTGAATATTACCGGCTCAGCGGTGAGGATCGTAAATTCATCAAGGGCCAGAAATACACCCTTCTCTCCCACCGTGAGAACCTTTCGACGGATGGGAGAAAAGCCTTAAAAACACTCTTGGCGGCCAACAAACGGCTTAACACGGCCTACGTGCTCAAAGAGCAGTTCGGTCAATTGTGGGACTATCAGTCAGAGGCCTGGGCCAGAAAGTTCTTCGACAACTGGAGGGCCTCGTTAAAATGGCAACGCCTCAAACCGTATGAAAAGTTTGCCGAGATGATCGAGCGCCACTGGGACGGGATCGCCACCTTCTGCAAGTCCGAGAACAAAGTGTCCCTCGGCTTCGTGGAAGGTCTGAATAACAAGATTCGTGTAATACAGCGCCGGTCCTATGGCCTCAGAGACGAGGAATACCTGCGCCTCAAGGTCTTAACTTGTATGTTGCCTGATTTTTAATTGAAAAACAGTTTACATTTACCCACTCAGTTGGGACTTGATCCCAAAAAGAATACATGAGAAAACGCGTACGGCGAGACTCTGGCCGGAAACGATCATCTGACTCCCCAAAAAGAAGGGGGGAGATGGTATCAAGCGTCTGAATCGCGGCGGTCCGCCCCACTGCGACCGCAGCCGCACCGACTTGGTTTACCTTGCGACAGGCGAGGCAGCCTATATCAATTCTAATTCGCTCCGCTTGAGGCCCCTGATGAGGTCGACGCGGGGGATGGATCAGGAGCGAGCAGGTAGAATTATCTCAGATAACGGTTGGAAGGCGGGCCGATCCTTTCTTATGATTGATTGACCCTTCGCTTAAATGGATATCTCACGGTGACCATTTCATCATTTATTGCTTGGTCCAACTTTTCAGCTTGGGACAAAAAGCTTTTAAATTTTTTCTCTTTCAACCTCTCTAATATCTTCCTCTCCTTCATAACGGCTATCAAATTCTCTCTCGCAACATCGACCTCTTTTACCGTCTGCTGCTTTTCATCCTCTTTTGATAAAAGAACCATGTAGCTATCTTCACCGAACTGTTTATAAAGAAGATACTCACCGCCCTTTAACCCTTTTTCGCTGCTCTTGATCAGTTCTTGGTCATTCAAAAATCTCTGTTGAATCAATCTTTGGATGCATTCTTCTTGTGCCTTCAATTGCCCGACCCTTTCCGCTAACTTTCGGGGGATCATCGAAACCATTCAGAGTGCTGAAATCGAGCCCGAAAATGTAATTTAATTGCTTCCCTATTTCCCAAGGTATTTTTCTACCGCCTTCTCTAACATGGGACCGTTCACGAAGTCCCCGTTGACGATCGTTGTGGGAGTTCCCATCACTGGAATTTTACTTCCCACGGCCACATCGTCCTCTATTCTCTTTCTGCCCTTACCCGTCTCAAGGGCAGTTTGAAAGATCTTCACATCGTACCCCTTTCCTTTCAAAATTTCTTCAATCTTCTGCTTCAGTGCCTCTTTCTCCCCGTTCACAAGGGGTTGACCTTCGTCGGAGAAAAAGAAGTCGTGGACAGCCCAGAAGGCCTCATTGCTTACTTCTTTTGCAGCTGCAACCATCTCGGAAAGTTCGAAGGATTTTCCTTGAGGCTGCAATGGAAAGTGTTTGAATACATATTTGATCTCTTGAGGATATTTCTCAAGCAACCCCTTCATCGTCTTCCATGACCTTAAGCAGTAAGGACATTGAAAATTTGAAAATTCAACAATCGTCACCTTTGCCTCCGCAGGCCCTCTAAACGGAGACCGATTCACTTCAAGTTGTCCCATATCAAGTTTTCGAGGTTTCGGCTCCCCTGCTTCTTTTCGGGTCAGGTTCTCACCTTTTAAGAAAAGGTTCCCAAGGATTACTTTTTCACCCGCCGCATCTACATAGATGATCACGGGGATTTCCCTGTCGGGAGCCAATAAGACGAATTTCACTGAATAAAAACCAGGGATCGGACTTTCCTTTTTTTCAACAAATTTCACCTCCATCCCCCTGGGCAAACGTCCTTGCGTCTTGATCGTTTCAATGGCCGCTTGCACGATCTTATCCTCCTGACCGAACCCCTGAATGGTCGGAAACATAGACAGAAATGCCAAACACATTGCCCCTAATAAGATTTTCTTTAGCATCTTCTCTCTCCTTCGTTTTTGAAATAACCCCTCCACCCTCGTCCTCTCCCCATTGGAGAAAGGGCAGAGTCAGAGGCGTGTCGATTGGTGGAGTAACCGACCGGTGGCCACCTGCCCAAGGACGACGATATCTTCTAACGGAAGATAATGGTCAACAGAGGCGTCGAAGAGGAGTTGGACCGTCGGGGGAAATTCTTCATCGCCCTCCCAAAGAACATACTGAATCGGGATCAAGGGAAGGACCTGGAGCACGAACGACGCATCCCCAACTCCGACAGATTTCCCTCCCAGTTTCGTGCCGATCTCCTTAAACGATTCGCCCGATCTTCCGAATTTTCGTACCAACGGTTCTGTCACCCTTCTTGCAAAAACTCCTGCATAAAGGAGGCCTCCCGGGATATCTTTGTACCCCACCCATTTCCCGGTACAGGGACTTCCATCGGCCTTGATGAGATAATGGAGCACGAGGATGCGGGTGACCAGGGAAACCGCCTTTTTTGATGGGGAATAGAATTCTGCCTGAGGAAATTTGATGTGATAAAGTTCAAAAAAAAAATTAATGATGATATTCTCTCCACCCTCCCCCTTTTGATAATCTGCTCCCGCCTTCTTCGACCTTTCCTCCAAATCCATTCCCCTCAGAGAGGCGCAGGCTAAATCAAAGGACTGTTGGTAATTTTTCTGCTTTGTAAGCTCCACCCAACCCCTAAAACCGCACGGATCATAGCAATTCAGAGCATTGAGCTGAAACTCCGCAATCCGCGTTCCGAAATCCGAATTGCCTATCGGATTTCTTCTCTCAACTTCCGTATCGTTTCTCTATAGTCCTTTGTCTTGAAGATGCCGGTGCCCAAGACGAAGATGTCGCCGCCCGCTCTCGAAACCTCTCCGATATTCTCCGGCTTGATCCCTCCGTCCACTTCTATCTCCAAAGAATAGTGGTTCTGATCGATGATCTTTCTCAACCGCTCAATCTTTTTCAATGTGGATGGAATAAAGGACTGTCCCCCAAACCCCGGGTTGACTGACATCAGAAGAACCAAATCAATCTCATCCAGAATGGGGTAGAGCACCTTTAGCGAAGTCGCGGGATTGAGCACAACTCCTGGCCTTGCCTTCCGTTTGCGAAGCCTTCTGATCGTCCGGCGGAGATCAGAACATACCTCGGAATGAACGGTGATCCAGTTGCCGCCCGCCTGAACAAAGGCTTCAATATACTGATCAGGTTCTTCGATCATCAGGTGGACATCCAGTGGTAAAGATGTCAGTTTTCTTAACCCTGCCACCACCAAAGGGCCTATGGTGATGTTGGGGACGAAATGCCCATCCATCACATCCACATGGATCAGGTCGGCCCCTGCCTTCTCAACAGCCTTCACCTCTTCGTTGAGGCGGCTGAAATCGGCAGATAAAATCGAAGGTGCTATCTTCTTCAAGGGACCCTCCCGCTATTTGGTTCTGAATTCAATCGAACAATAGACTATCGTAAAAGGATCACATGGCATTTTCAACATTGTTCGCAAGTTTTACCATTTAAGAAGTAGCCCCTCCCTTTGCCGAATGCAATCCAACTAAACTGATTTGCAGGCCGGATCGGGATTGGCGGTCGGGTAGCCATTCGATAATCACATTCTGAAGTGCAGCTTCAATTCCTTCCCTGGCCTTTGAAAAATCGATATGATCTCGGTCCTTTTTCTCAAAAGCCCCCTTGAGGGGTTCAAAGCGCTTTAAACTTCTCACCTCTCCTGTCTCGGTACTATAAAGAAAGTTGAACGTTCGCCCTTTTAAGTGACCGTTACTATCCTTGTACTGCACAAGGTAGTGGGCATAAATGTGTTTAGCTTCTCCCGTTCCACAAATGCTTCCTTGAAATCCTGGCTTTCTAACTTCCTTGATCAGGGCATCTACAAGGGGATGTCCCAAGCCCGCAAGCTCACAGTTGCGTGTCCTCATGGCCAATTCCCGGTCAAAGCAGACCCTTTCGTAGCGCGGTGAAAGACGATACGATTGTCTTAGAGAATCCGGGGTTAGAAGCGTCCAGAAGTTCCCGTCGGGGATGGCAGCGCCTCCCAGTTTGAGGATGGAGTCACATAACCACTCACCCAGCTCAGGCAGAGAATAATGACCTTCAAGATTTCTAAAGTGCTCAAGATTAAACCCGCTCAAATCCTGCGTCAGAGAATTGATGGCCTCCTGTGCCCTGACAGCTTCTTGAATCATCCTTTGGATTTCTTTCTCGGTATGTTGGTAATCCCTCTCCATTAAGGCTTTTTTGTAAAGATCCTGGTAATCGGGACGACTGCCAAGATATCCGAGAATGTCAGAACGAAAATCCTCCATGGGATATCCCGATTCATCAACCTTGCCAATGGATTGGGCTATCTCCTGGAGCTTTTGATCCAGAATGCCGTAAATTCGTTCCTCTAAAGTATCTTCGGCCACCAGATTATAGACCTGAACCGTCTCCTTTTGGCCATAACGATGGACACGACCGATCCGCTGTTCGACGGCCATGGGGTTCCATGGAAGGTCATAATTGAAAAGAATCCGCCCGATCTGGAGATTAATCCCCTCCCCACCTGCCGAAGTGCTAATGAGGAAACGCGCGCCGTTTTCCTCCCAGAAGGCTTCCATGGCGGCAATCTTATCATCGAGAGGTCCACCCTTAATTGTGGCGATACGATTCGCGCTGAAAATACTTCCTAATTCCTGGCGTAAGAACTCAAGAGTGTCCCGATACTGAGTGAAGATGATAAACTTCTCTCTCGGATTAGACCGGGAAAGCTCACTTACAGCCCGAACCAGGGTATCAAAACGCCTGTCTCTTCCTTCCGGCACAAGAGTAATCAAATCCCGGACCTTCTCGATCTCGTTCGGGATATCGGCTTCGGCAAATACACCATCCTCTGCTTCTTCATCCGGGTCCAGAGACCAACTTGTCGTCTCATAACTTTCTTCAATCTTTCTCAGAATGCGCCGTCTCACCCGCGCAACATAAGCCTCGGCATCACTATTTAGGCCATTATCAAGACCCAGTATTTCAGAAGCAAGGCGAAGCATCTCATCCTGGATCTGCATGATCTCTTCAGCGACCCGGGATCCAGTCCGCCGTTTGGTTTCAAGCTGGATCTGCTTTCTCGTGAGCAGAACAAGAAGCCTTCTTCGCAATGCCTGGAGAATTGCTCGAGGGCTCGAAGACATGATCTTCTGAAATGTAGCCATCACAAAGCCTATGGCTCGCTGTCTTGACGTGGTTCGTTTCTGGAAAATTCCTGCAGCATCGTAACCTTCGCGGAGGTAATCACTCAGCCTTTCGTAAAACTTTCGTTCCCGTGGAGATAGACCAAAGGTTTGTGTATAGACTTGTCTTCGGCAGAATATTGGCGCCCCCTTCGCGTCGGTAACCTCCCGTTTCGTTCTTCGAATCATAACCCGAAATATCAATTCTCTATGGTGAGCCAAATCATCGGGCGAGGCAAAAAGCTGATCGTTAAGAAGCTGAACGAGCGACCAAAACTGGTAAGCATTTCCCTGGTGAGGAGTGGCTGTCAGGAAGAGGAAGTCCCGCGTATGACCCCGAAGGGCTTCCGCCAGTCTATAGTTTTGGGTTGTGGTGGTCTTGTTGCCGCTCCGGGTACGTGAAAGATGATGCGCCTCATCAAAAACAACAAGATCCCAGGCCGGTGCATAGAGCAGGCGCTGTACCCGCCTTGGCACTTTTAGAGTATCTATGGAGGCAATCACCATGTGATGTTTCTCCCAGGTCGCTGAACCATGGTCTGAAAAATCGTGGTTAAGAATTTCAAAGTGTAGACGAAAACAGTCCTCAAGTTCCTGATTCCAGTTTCTGGTCAATCCCGCAGGGGTAACGATCAACACTCTTTCGGCTTCGCCGCGGGCGATCAACTCCCTGAGAAGCATTCCTGTTTCAATGGTCTTGCCCAACCCTACTTCATCAGCAACCAAGAGACGCCGATCATTTCGACTTACCAGGTCATGAACCAGTAGAATTTGATGGGGCAGGAGATTTACTCGACTTGAAGTAAGTTCACCACCATTATTGGAATAGGCCATCTCCACTGCCATCTGCTTGAGGCGATATGTTTCCGGATCGTCAGTATCACCCTTTGCCAGCCGTTCCCAGAGGTCACTGGTCAAAGCAAGGAGCTCAACGGGGAGAGTTTCAAGCCTCCGGCCTTCCGGCATCACAAAGACCACGTCTGCTTGATAAATCCCGGCAACGTCAGCCACCCGCAACACTTCGCCCATTCCCAGCTCCGGTCTTGAAGGGACCTTCACCAGGTCGTTAATCTTTATTGATGACAGGCTTTCGTATTTCTCAGCACTTTCAGTCATGTGAGGTTAAATCCTACTTGATAGCATTCATTACCGTTCCCATTTACGAACGGGACAGGTGAACCAAAGACAGGTCTCAGTGTAATCCTTTGTCTTCCCCCTGGTTCGAACCAGAAATCATCTTCCCGTTTGAGGGCATTACGGAAGATAATCTGGACAGGTCCCATATTTTTTTCCATTTCGTTGGCGCAGCTGGCCAATGTGTACCGAACAAAAAGAGAAACCTCAAGAAGGTTAGGACCTGCTGCCAACAGCACTTCTTCCAATCCCACAATTCTCAGCTTGTGTTGGTCCCTTGTAAATGGAAACACTTCCTGTCTGAGTTCCCTCATGAAGTCGAGAATCCCCATCCTCATGGGATTGGGCTCAAACCCCTGCGGGCGATAGGGTTTAAGCATTTTTTCTTCGATGAGTACATAGCCCGGCATAATATTATCCTCTCCTAATTCTTCTGATCCCTTGAAAAAAGCGTTCCCTCCAACAGATTCAGAATTCGGTCGATTGGGTCCTTCCAATCTTTTCGACGGTCACGTATGTGATGAAGGGCTGCCCTCACCTTTGGACGCATGTGGGAAAACCTCTCCAGCCAAGGTGCGACAGATTCCCCTGTCCAGGCCAGACCGATGAGCAGGTGCACAAGGTCAACAAGATTGACCGAATGAATGACGGGCCTATTCATCTCGTCAAAAAGAACAAGTTGGTCTTTTCGTCGCATAAGCGACGGTTCCAATTTCTCCTTCAAGGAGTTTAGCCTTTCATCTGGCTGCTTCACCTTGAAGTATCTTCCCCGCCCGGTTCTCCCTTTTATAATCAGCCCTTCTTTCTTCAGATCTTCGATATTGACCCGCATAGCCCGAAGCGATTTTGTGAGGTCGTTGACGTTGATCTCCATTTTGGTGTCAAGCAACACACGCAGCCAGACATAAGAGATGGAGTCTACATCCTCCAATTCCGGGGGAAGAGGCCTTTCCTTCGTCACGAGTTGGTCAACAATCGTGCCGATATCCTGCAATGCCTCATGGAGCCTGAATTCTTTCCCTTCATGGTTTACGACCTTGCCATAGTGGCGGCTGTATAGTTCGAGGCACTTACCAATACAGATGAGGCGTACATCATTAGGACCTAAAGGCTCTTTCCCGTAACGGCCAGCCTCAATGGCTGCAAGCTCTGCACGGGCCTTCTTTCTGACCTCCTGCCGGATGCCGGCCCAGGAACGGGTTTCCGGTAATGTCTTCCGTTTCTTACACACGTGGATGAGATCATAAGAAATGTTCTCCTTGTCCATCAGATGGAGCGATGACTCGGATTCGCCGTGGATAGGATACACGGACACTATCTCAAAACCCGTGTCACATAAGGATTCGAGCAACCCTTCCCAAACCAAGCCTTCTTCATCTGTGTGGTGAAAAGTAAAAACCAGAAGGCCTTCATCAGGAAGTGATTTGTGAATGCATGAAAAGGCATTTTCGAGATCGTTGAAGAAATTCTCCCTGCTTTTTCCTCTGGTCCTGTTTTCGACAATCTCTTCAGCCTTAGGTGTGTATTCGGGGGCAAAATGTGGATATCTATCTTTTAGTGCCAATCGAAGCCAGACATAGAAAAAATCAGAAAGCTCGGAATAATTCACGTTGCCGACATAGGGGGGATCGGTGATTACATATTGAAATTCATTCAAATCGCTAGCGGATGAGCTTGATTTACAGCTCAATTGCCAGTTTCCAGAAAGGGTTGATTCGTTGGATTTTATGGTTTCTTGTTTTTGGCCGACCATTTTTCGATCAAAAGGAGAACAGTTATAAACCTTACCTGTTTTCAATTTGATAAAATTGGAGATATAGGGTCCATATTCCTCTCGGGCACCGAACGTGTTAATTTCACATGTCGTAGACTTTGGCTGAAAGTCGTGGCGAGAAAATAATCCCCCAAATGGACTCCTCATTCCGGCCATTGATCTAAAACGACAAAAGAGATTATTTGAATCGAGGGTCAGGAGCATTACGGATAATAACATTTCCTTTAATGTCTCGTCCTTCTCTGCCATGATTCCTTTGAGCAAAGTGGAAAGTGCCAGGAGTTGCCGGGGGAAGAACATTTCATGCCAGTAATGGTAGTGATGCTCAAGCAGACGACCGGTTTCTGCACCCCGTGGTATTTGGCTTTTCGGATGGGGCAATCTGTCTTTGTGTTTGTCCCAGAGCATCTCCGACTGTTTGAGTCTGGCCATGTCAGAAGGAGTAAATCTTTTGAAGAATTTTCCATTTTTGGGGAGAAGCAGGGTCTTGGGGACCTCGCTATTCTTTGGTCTTTTCTGTGTTGAGTTTAAGCAATTACCAAGCAGAGGTAACGAAGGGTCTTCATCATCTTCTTCCTCAGAATTAGCAGGTGGTATGTAAACCTGGATAGCATAGGGTCTTACAGGAAAGCGCTGGTCTTTGGGAAGCCTTCGAATACTTTCGATGATCTTGTCCACATTGCCGCACCTGCAAAGAAATTTCCCTTTAGCAGGAATATTTCCTTTCCGGGGATCGTATTCGTGCCGGCAAGCAGGGCAGGTAACATTTTTCTCCGGGAGTTCTCCCCGCCATTGCCACACAGCCTCACATTCAGGACAAAAAAGCACAGTTAGTGAAACCCGCTTTCTTCTTGTCTTTATCTGTTTAAGTTCAGGCTGCCCAGTCTTCTGGCAATGTGGGCAGATCGCATATGCTATCTCGTGCTCTCTTTCCGGTTGCGGCGCATAGCTCCATGCCTGTGTGGGTCTTCCTTCGCCGGCACTCCCTCTTGAGGCATTAAGCATCATGGTTGGATCAGCGATGAGGGAAGCAACTTCGATCTCCCAGTCATAAGTCTTTTTGCAGTGGGGACAGGTTACGTCATGATGGTAACGGGTGGAGGGTATTTTTTGGGCGATGATGTAATCTTCAAAAAGAGGTACTTGTCGCTTGCAGTTTGGGTCTGTACAGACCGCATGTTTCACCCAGAAGGTGTAGATCACATCGGCTTCAATGCCGGGTTCCACCTCCGTCCTGTATAGGGTAAGCAGTGTTTCTTTGAGTGGCTTGTTTTCGTTCCAATCCACCGGCCGTTCTGCCAGGCGTTCAAAGGCGGATTGAAGCGATTCAAGATCCACAGGCTCCACCTCTGTCTTAACAATGAACCATGCCACTGGATTAAGGTCTATCCCCACTACCTTGCATCCCAGCCTGAGGGCCTCAACGACGGTTGTTCCTCCTCCCATGAACGGATCAAGAACTGTTTTTCCTGCCGTGTCGGGATCGTTTGTATGGTCTTTGTAAAATTCTTCCATCAGGTCCGTGGGGGTCCCATCCAGCATGAAGGCAGGCTTCAAAGAACCCAAAAGGATGGCCCGGAACACACAGGAAGCACGACGGGCAAACCATTTGTGCATCTGATAGATTGGCTTGAAAGAATTTCGCTCCGGCACGGCCAGCCGGTTAATCTCGACAATAGGGAAGCTTAATTCGATGGCGCGGGGAACATACTCAGTTTCATTCATTAATGGATATCCGAGGGCATGGCCAGTTTGAGTTCAGTCACCTTCTGAAAAGCGGCATCTGCACTAACTAATACATCCGCTTTCAACCTTAAAGCAACCGCCAGTATCATGGAATCATTGGCGAGAAGACCGTACTTTTCCTGGAATTTGAGGGCACCCTCAAAGAAGTCTTCTCTGGTGCAGGGAGCAAATCCAATGCCCAAATCTACGAGAGCCAGGATTTTATCTCTGTAGAGTGCAAGAGTTCGTACGAGATCGGGCTGTCTTGCAAGTTTTCGTGAAGGATTGGGACCGGAGATCTTTCCCAGCATCATGGCTTCAGCCAGCATCAGCTTGTGAGTAAGTTCCAGCCAGACTGTCTGTGGCATGACGGTGATCAGGTCTCCTGTTGAACAGCGTCTCAGCATCCTTTGCGCCTGCAGGGACGAGCCCTGTTCAGCGTATAAAAGGACATTGGTATCCATGACACACAGACTGCCGTTTGAAATATCATCAAGGTTCATAAATCCCACACGTCTTCCTCCAGGATTTCTTTGAACTGCTTTTTGTTTATCCGCGTCGGTTGCTCGCAAAAGAGGCGGTAGGCATTCTCCCTTTTTTTTGGGCTTGGCATCTTGTTGCTAAGATAAAGAACGATGGCGTCCTGAATCACATCGGTCAAAGGCCTGCCCTCTTCGAAAGCACGATGCTTTGCAAGCTTAAGAACCTCTTCCTCGATAAGGGTTCCAACCTTTCGTTTCATGTTCTACTCCATTGGTCCAAGGACCATCCAGGGGGTTAACACCTCCATCAGGCTTAACCCGCCATGTCTATACAGCGATTTGGATGGAGAAGGAGCCTGAGGTCGGTTGTGGCAGCGTCCTTGCAGAACTGCCGTGCGACGTGACTGATCCAGAAAAAGCCCTGGCGTCCCTTCCTCAGGGAAAGGTTCATCATCAGAAAATTGCCTGAAGCGCTTGCCTTGCAAGGGGCGGTCCACTTGCTCCAGATTTGTATCACTAAGGCCCGCTCCAAAGAAAACATAACCGTGGTCGCTCGTCACCAGCACGGAGCGTTTGGCGGGCAAAGCCTGAACCGTATTCTTCCAGACCATCCCCAGGGTATCCCAGATATTATCAAACATCCCAGCACTCGATGCCGTGCTGTCCATGAAGCGCAAGTCTGGAAACCGATGCCAGAGAAGAATTGACCCTGGCTCTTCTGAAATATGTTGAAACTCGTTCGGCTTTTGGAAAAAATAGTAACGTATGCCGTGATTTTTTAGCTCATGTCGCGATACCAATTCGGATGGGCCAACAGCAGGCAGGGCCAAACCGAGTCTGTCGCTTATAAAATGCTCGGTTGTACTGGGTATGGCAGACCGACCGCAGGTGCACTCGACAACTGGCCGGCGTGATGACTGTGCCAGCTCAAGAAGCCTGGGGAGTTCTCTTAGCGAGCAACCATCAAGGATGACAACGCAACTGTCTGGATGCTTGTCGCAAAACTCGGCAATCGTCCTTGCTGGAGCCTGTGTGGTTACAAGCTCTCTGAAATAAGAGTCGGCGGTTGCCGTAAACAATGATTCTTTCTCGTTAATCACTTTTTCACCGGTCTTAAGATATTCCGCGGGAGCACCACCACATTCCTTAAATCGTGCAATTGTCCATACCTCTTCGAGGAGCCACTTCTTCAGGTGTGGGAGCCGGGGCTCGGGCCTGGTCCATAAATCGAGGGATGTCCGATCGAGCAAAGAAGTCATTTCATCTCCTCATCTTCCGGTCGAATCGTTTCCCGGGTAACCTTCTGAAAAACATGCATCCTGGCTGAATAATTGGCATTGGGAAAATGAGGTAAAGATTCACAAAAAATTTCTACCTGAACTTTATCCAAAGGGCCAGGGAGAGTGAGATCGACCTGTACCACCATGTCTCCATTCATAGTAAGTGCTCCCCGAATCGCGCTTGGATGGTCTGACAAAGTTGCATTTTGATATTGTGCATATACCTGGAACTGAATCCTTTGAATCGTGTTTCCTTCAATACCAGAGAGCTTTTCAGCCACTGCCTGGCGCAACTCACTTCTTGTCTGACAATATGGAGTCGCCCTTTCTTCAATATCCATGGCCTGGACGGAGATGGGCGTTTTTAGGGAGAAGGGCGAAGGTCGAGTTTCTCCTTGGCTTTCACCCGGAAGAATAGGTGTGGGCGTCTCAACTGCAGGCCGGGTAGGGACGGCAGGCCAGGGTTGGGCTAAGACGCCATCTGGCAATTCTCCAGCTCCGAGGGTAACATTCTCCCCGCAGAAATCTTTCCGCTGGTGCTTCAGTCCAAGAATTCGGCTTCGGTCCCCCACCAAAGTGACAACGGTGTCAGTGATGTCAGGCACCATGGTCGGCACAGGGTAACAAAGGGTGTTTTTATAAATCTTTTCAACTTGGGCAATAGTCAGGCCATAAAACTGCTTGAGATGTTCCCGCAGATGTTCAACAAAAAAAGGGCTAGGGTAAAGCTGGGTGCGGAGGTATTCGATCAGTGTTTGTTTTTCGGCAGCCTGCCCAACGGATTCCATCTCGAAGAGGGAATCTTCGTGTTTCTCATCCCATCTCTCCACCCGCACATAAACGAGGCCCGCTGACTTTATAAAATCTTTGACATTCTTCCTCTCCTGGGCAGCGATGCGCTCATAACGGCTGCGCCGTTCTCCCGTGCCCGCTGTGGGGGCTAAGGTGGCAGCAGCGACCGATCTTTTTGCAGCAGATAGGATGTCAGGATTGCTCAGATGGTTCGAAGTATCGTCACGGGGCTCAAAAAGGAGGATCTGATTTCTCATCTCGGATCCAAAGTAAACCGCATGACGCTCAAAGGCGGAGAGCCGTCTCGGTGAAAGGACAAATCGAAGAGAGTTCTTGGGCATTTGATCGAGACTATTTTTTGTTGCTTCCGGGTCGGTAAAAATGACGACCTGCTGCGTTTCGTGAAAGAGATCCTGTTTCCAGATCGTTTTGATTTCCTCCCGGGCCTTCTCATCTCCAAGGCGTATGGCCTCAATTTCCACCTTGGCGTTTTCGTTCTCTTCGAGATCGAAGAAGAAGCGGCCCTCTCGCTCATGAAAATAGGAACCATAAGTGCGGAAAGCCTGGAGTGACGCCTCGAATTGGTTAGGATCGAAGCCGGGAAAGGCGACATGTCTGACCAACTCTTCGCGGGTCAAACCCTTTACTCCTGGAGCAAGGCTTGCGAGAAGGACCGCTGATGCAAGGGTTTCGGCGTGGGGTTGTGCCTTTAAGTCCTGGAAGTTCCTCCGGGCACAATTGATGAGGTTTCCCGCCGGGTCAAGATCCTGAAGCCGATCTGCGCAGGCTCTATCAGCAAGATTGCAGTGCCCTGCCGTGAGCAGATAGGAACCGGAGGGGGAAGCATCGAGCATAGCGGCCAGAAGGCCGAGAACGCCCCGGGTGCCCTGGAAACCACCGCTTCCGCTGATTCGCTCGAAAACAAGCTCAATCAGCTCGGGCAAGAATGGAAAGGCCTTCTTCAGTTTTGAAAGGTAATCATCAGAAGTTTGTATTCCAAGCCGACTCCAGGTATTGACATAGGATCGCATCAATGCTTCCGCTGCCGTCTGATCATACGAATCCGCATTGGAGAAGAGACGATGTCGAACGATGGCGGCACGATCGTCGGACCTGCGAAAACGCAACTCGATCCGGGGTACCCGCTTCAAGGTTGCCCCTGGCTCAACCGTTCCGTCGTAAATAGCTGCGATAAGAGTAACCTGGCTATTACGGTTGGCTTCTTCCGAGAGCATTTGAAGAAAACTCAGATTTTGACTCCTCCTGGCAAAGTCACCAATATTGGAGATGCCCCTTTCAAGCTCGTCAAATACGAGGATAAGGTACTTCCCCGAAAGAGCTGACCGGAGTTCATCAAGAGAAGGGGGGTGGGCTGTACTCCACCCTGCTTTAAGTTCCTGGTCCAGGACCGTCCACAAAGAATCAAACGGAAGATATTGATCGGTAAACTTCTTAATGATAATGACGGGGTCCTTGGGGGGATTCCAAGCATAACCAAGGCTCTCCATCCAACTCTTTGCCTGTGCGGGATTAGCAAAAAGGTGGTACGAGGTCAGAACCGCATGAGATTTGCCAAGCCCCTTAACCGCTTCAGCTAAAATCAGCCCGCTGCCTTCTACCTTTTCCTTTGAGAAACGTCCACTTAATGCCTGGAGCATGGCCCTGACGTCTTCCGAAGGATACGTCAGGCCAAGGAATAAGGCTGGGTCTCGTTCAATGCACTTTGCAGGGCCGGACCTTAAACGTTCAAGGTCGATGACTCCATCCACCTGTTTCGCAGAGCGATATCGTTTTTTTAGCATGATTCATGAATACTGTAGTTTTCTTGAAATGTCAAGAATTATTTTCCAAGCCTCCTTTTTTTTCACGCGTCTATCCGAGATAATTGTTGAGAGCAGTAAATCCCGACGGTGTATTTTCTTATTCGCCCTCCCCATGTCACATTGTATTCCTACCTTTCTTAACCATTCGGGCGACAAAAAAACCATCCATTCCATCCCTACACGGAAAAGTCTTGAAATATCCTCCTTGGATGAAGGAATGGCAATTCTCGGGAAGGATCTTTTCGATCGAATCCAATCGAAATTCGGGATGCTCATCCAAAAACTTCTCCACGACATCCTCATTCTCTTCATGGAAGACTGTGCAGGTGCTGTAGGTTAGAGTGCCCCTCTCTTTCACGTAACGAGAGAGGTTTCTCAATATGGAAGACTGAAGCGTTCTCAATCTTTGAATATCCTTCTCCCCTCTTTTCCATTTCAAATCCGGGTTTCTCCGAAGGGTTCCGAACCCGGAACAGGGGACATCTGCCAGTATACGATCGAACTTCAATCCATCGGGTACAGGCAGAGGATTGGCAGCATCCCCCTTCAACGTCTTGACATTCTTTATCCCAAGCTTGTGACAACTCTCTTCGATCAGGCTTAACTTTTCCTTAGTAAGATCTACGGCATAAATCTCTCCTCCAGTCTCCATCCTTTGAGCAATATGGGTGGTTTTGCCTCCGGGTGCAGCACAGGCATCGAGAATCCGTTCTCCTGGCTTCGGATCCAAAATGGAGGTCACCAATTGAGAGGCTTCATCCTGGATGATAAAAAACCCTTCTTTAAGGAACGGAAGGTCGGAGGTGGGTGGAGGGTCCCTCAATAAAATCCCCTCTTCTGAATAAGAATTCGGAACCGGCTTTAACCCTTTCTCTTCCAACTTTTTGATCAGATCCTCTCTCTTCATCTTTAGGGTATTGGTCCGAAGGTTCAAAGCCGAAACCCGATTGTTGGTGGCGCAAATCTTCTTGGTCTCTTCCAGGCCCACCTCATCCAACCATCTTCGAACTAACCAGAGGGGATGGGACTCGGCCACGGACATGTGGAGCGCTGGATCCTCAATGATATCCGGATATGGAACTTCGCCTTTTTGTCGGAGAATGGAGCGGAGCACAGCATTGACAAAACCCGCTCCTCCTTTCCCCCGAAACCGCTTGGCTAACTCCACAGACTCATTCACTGCTGCCGAGGAGGGGGTCCTGGATAAGAAGAGGATTTGATAGAATCCGAGACGGAGAATATTGAGAATTTCCAATTCGATCTTTTCAAATGGGACTTTCGAAAAATGTCGGATCATCCAATCGAGCTTCCCTCTCCATCGGAGGACCCCGTAAGTCAATTCTGTGAGAAAAGCTCGATCGAGAGGAGTGAGGTGTCGGTATTTTTTGAAGGAATCTGTGAGAAGTGTATCCGGATGGCGATCAGCCCCTTCGACCCGATTCAGGATATCGAGGCAGATCGCCCTCGGGTTTTTTTTTCTCAAAACCTTCCTGTCCTTGCCATCTCCTCGAGTCTGGCAATCCGTTCTTCAATGGGAGGATGCGTGCTGAAGAGGGAAAGGACCCCTCCCCCTCTTAACGGGTTGACAATGAACATATGGGCGGTGGAAGGATTGGCCTCCATGGGAATCCGCTTGGCAGCCACTTCCAACTTGCCCAAAGCCTTTGCCAATGAAAGGGGATGGCTGAGGTGGGCTCCGCCTTCATCCGCTAAATATTCCCTCGAACGGGAAATCGCCATCTGGATCAGCATCGCTGCGATGGAAGCAACCATCGTGAAGAGGAGAACGAATACGATATTACCCCCCCCGCCGCCTTCCTCGTTATCGGATCGGCCCCCACCAAAAATGGCTCCCCACCGAGCCATTGAGGCAAGCATACTGATCGCACCAGCCATTGTGGCTGCAATCGTGCTGATGAGGATATCCCGATGTTGGATATGGGAGAGCTCATGCCCGATGACCCCCATCAGTTCTTCTCTCGATAGAATTCTCAGAATACCGCTCGTTACAGCAACGGCTGCATGTTCCGGGTTTCTACCTGTCGCAAAGGCATTGGGGGTATCATTCTCAATGATATAGACCTTCGGCATTGGAAGGCTGGCCTTGTTCGTCAGCTCTCCGACGATCTGGTAAAGTTCAGGGGCCTCAGCTTGTGAGACCTCTTGCGCCCTGTACATCCGCAGGACAATCTTGTCACTGAACCAGTACGCGAAGAAATTCATCAGGGCGGCGAAGACAAAGGCATAAACCGCTCCGTTCTTACCACCGATCGCTGATCCCACTAAGATGAAGAGGGCCGTCAAGACTAACATTAAAAGAAATGTTCTGAATTGGTTCATTCTAAGACTCGGCCTCCTTTTTTGGCAAAAAATATAATCATATAGCAACTCTTTGTCAAACCTCGACCATATTTACCCTCTCCCCTTCCTCTCTCCTTTTCACCCCACCCTCTCCGCTCCGTCGCTAACGCCCCACCTCCCAAAGCGCTTGTGCGGCGGGCAGATATGGAGCGCTGGCGACCTCCCCCGTCGGAGAGGAGGATTAATTTAGAACCTCAGCCTTCGAGGAGGTCTAAAATAGCGTCTTTCACCTTCTGAATATCCACTTTGGTATTCATACAGGGACCATGAGGCCGCTCGTTTAGAATCCCAATCACCGGAATCGGGTAGCTGTCTTGGATGCCGCTCGTCAAATCGAGTTCGCACGCCACCGCCACAATCGCCTCAGGCTTATTCTCCACAATGATCCTCCTGGCTAATGTCCCACCCGTGGCCACAGCCATCTTCACCTGATAGTGATCCGAAAGTTCTATCAAATCCTTAATCTCACACTTCCCGCAACCTTTGCAATTCCTAATATTTCCTGTAATCTTGATCTGACAGTCAAAATCCTGTATGCAGTGAGGAAGCAGGATCAACAGCCGGTTCGGTCGGGTTCGATGATGGTTGGATCGAACCAGATGATTATTCAACTCGACAAAGGACTGCTGAACCCTCTCTTTTGACGCCCCTACTAGCCTTCCCATCAGGATCATAAAGGGAAAAAGGACCTTCGCCACGATGCCTCGCAGCTTATGGGAGAAGAAGATATCTTTCCCCCGCAGAATGGTAAAGACGAGGAGTAGACCACCCGAAAGCATGAGAAAGACCAAAACCGCGAGGACGATACTAAAGATGAGTGGCAGGGAGGGATGGATGTTCTTGAGTCCCACTAGAGGGACGTACCAGAGCAGAAAGATGAGAAAGAAAAGGATCAAACAGGTGAAGACCAAAAGCCCGACGAAGATCCTCTTCTGCGGTCTAACCTCCAAAATAACCTCCAGCTTTATTGCGGAATGCGGAATAGAAAAGATTGGGTCAATATTCCGAACTCCGAAATCCGAAATTTATTAACGAAAGACGGTGCCAACAGGAATGGAGTGCCCGGAAAGAAAATCCCGGACGTTCATCCTTTTCTTCCCTTCTAATTGGGCTTCTTGGATGAGAAAGGAATCCTTGCCGGTTCCCACCTCAATGAAATCCGACCCCACCCAGGCAACGATCCCTGCTTTTCTCGCGGGCATTCCTTTCCTGACCTCTCCCCCATATATCTTTAACATCCGGCCATCCCAATTTGTGTAGGCCCCCGGCCACGGGCGGAGGGCACGGACTCGGAGATCGATCTCTTCCGCTCCCTTCTTCCAATCAATGCGTCCATCCTCTTTTTTAAGGGGAGGGGCACAGGTTGCCTTTGAATGATCCTGAGGAACTGGACAAATATCCCCTGTCTTCATCCTGGTCACCGTCTCCAATAGTAGTTGAGCTCCCAGCAAAGTCAACCGATCGTGTAGCGTCTCGCCCGTCTCCCTTTCCCCAATAGGAATCTCTCTCTGTAAAAGGATATCTCCCGTGTCCATCCCTTGGTCCATGACCATGGTCGTCACTCCGGTCATCTCTTCGCCCCTGAGGATTGCCCAGACAATCGGGGCAGCGCCGCGATATTTAGGTAACAGGGAAGCATGGACATTGACCGCCCCATATTTGGGAATTTCCAAAAGTGACTTTGACAAAATCTGACCATAGGCAACCACCACAAAGAGATCGGGATAAAGCCCCTTGACACGCTCCTGGAAGGTCTCTTCCTTTGCTTTCTCCGGCTGAAGAACGGGCAGTCCGTATGGGAGGACGAATTCTTTGACAGCAGAAGAAACAACCTTTCGTCCCCTTCCCTTTTCCCGATCTGGCTGGGTGACGACCGCCATCACTTCATCGGGTCCCTGAAGCAAACATTTTAGAGTCGGGACAGCGAAGGAGGGGGTTCCAAAAAAAACGATCCGCCAAGGAGATGCGATCAATCTTTTTCTCCCTTCCGTTTCTCCTTCTTGCACTTGCTTCGATAAATCTCTCTCTTCAAGCGGCTCATTCTGTCTAAGATCAGAATTCCGTTGAGGTGGTCGATTTCATGTTGAAGCGCAAAGGCCAATATCCCTTCCCCACTAACCTCTATCTCCTTTCCGTCCGGAGAGATTCCCATGACGCGGATTCTCTCTCTCCTCTTCACTTTTTCGAAACAATCCGGTACACTCAGGCATCCCTCTTCGTGATCGACCTCTCCTTCTTCGGAAATGACCTCCGGATTGATCATTGCAAAGAGGTCCTGTTCGGGATCGATGGGGCTCACGTCGAGGACAATAATCCTTCGAGGAATCCCGATCTGACAGGCGGCTAAGCCGACCCCATTTGCGTCATACATCGTTTCCGTCATATCTTGGATCAACTTCCTCGTTTCCCCGTTGATCCGGTCCACTTTCTCAGAACTCCTTTTCAGCAAGGAATGAGGATACTTCAGGATTTCCAAGACAGCCATCTTCCTATCTCCTCTGCATTCTCTCTAAATAGAATAACATAAAAATGGAGATCATGGCCAACAAGATTCCAATTCCCTGGGAGGTTGAGAGCATCTCTCCGAAAAGAAACCCCCTCGGATCATCCCTGAGTATCTCAATGAAAAAACGGGCTGTCGAATAGAGGAGCAGGAAGAACCAGAAGACTTGGCCGTCAAAGGTCTTCTTTCCCTCCAACCGGTCTAAAAAGAAGAAGATGGCTAAGCTGCTCGCCGCCTCGTAGAGTTGGGTCGGATGGAGGGGAACATTTAATCGGGCCAGTGAGTTCATGTCCCTAAAAGTGACTCCCCAGAAGAGGGACGTTTCTTTTCCATAACAGCACCCGGCAAAGAAGCAACCGATTCGACCCAAAAAGAGGCCCAAGGCAATGGATGGTGAAAATAGATCGGCGAATTTCCAAATGGGCAACCGGTGCCACTTCATATAGGATAGTGAGACTCCGATCGCGAGGACGAGTCCTCCATAAAAGACCAACCCACCTTCCCATATTTTAAATACGGCTAAAGGGTTTTCACGATAAATATCGAGGTTGACCAAGACAAATAAGATTCTTGATCCGAGAGTCGCCGACAAGACAGAATAGAAGAAGAGGTCCACTATCCTTTCGAAAGGGATCCCTTTTTTTCGAGCCCTCAGGCCGGCAAGAACCGCTCCTGCAACAAAACCGAGCGCCACAAAGAAGCCGTACGAATAAACGTTGAAACCGTCCAATCGGAAAAGGATGGGGTACATCTTCTGAGTTCGGAGTTTAGAGTTCGGAGTTAAGGATTATATAAGAATATAGTCTAATTCTTTCACGGTTCAGGAATCACCCACACGATTCACGAGGAGCCTTTTAACTTCTTTGTATCTCGAATAAGTAAATCGAAGGCCATTAAACCGATACCGACACAGATGGCGGAATCGGCGACATTGAAGGCAGGCCAATGATAAGAGGATAGGTAAAAATCCAGGAAATCCACAACCTCTCCATATCGGAGACGGTCAATGAGGTTTCCAATTGCACCGCTGAGAACCAGAGAAAATGAGAGGGAAAGAGTCTTCTCCCCCTCCCTCGTTCTTACGAAGAGAACGAGGATGCTACCAATGGCGGCCAAAGAGACCACCAAAAAGAGCCAGGATCCCAGCCCTCCCTTCTCTCCCCCAAAGATCCCGAAAGCCCCACCGGGGTTCCTCACATGGGTGAGATTGAAGAACCCGTGCATCACTTCCACTCTTTGATAAAGAGCCAACCTCTGCTGCACCATAGATTTGGTCCACTGATCCATCGCAATGATCGCCACACAGACAACCAAAAGGACCCAGTACTTTCGTTTCATCTCTATCCTAACGCCAAGACCCGCTCTTCTTAGTCATTAAGTCACTGGGTAATTAAGTTATTCAATGACCTAATGACTTATTGACCTAATGACCAGGAGCTTTGTTAATCGGTTCTTATCCCTTGATGGCCTCGACGCACCTCTGGCAGATGGTTGGATGCTCTGAATGGTGACCCACGCTCACATCATAATTCCAACATCGTTCGCACTTTTTCCCCTCTGCACGGAAAACCTCTGCCCTCACCTCTTTCTCATCCGTTGTCCCGCTCGCACCGGAATGAAGGATGACCGAGGATACGATGAAGATGAATTTCAGATCCTCCTCGTAGGGTTGAAGAAAGTGATAGATCTTCTCGGGGAGATAAAGATGAACTTGAGCGTCCAGGGAGAGCCCGATCACCTTTTCCTTTCGAGCCTCCTCTAACGCCTTGGTCACCACCGTTCGGATCTCCCAAATCCGCTCCCATCGTTCACCCAGGGGATCATCCAAATATTCTTTTTTCAATTCAGGGAACCGCATGAGGTGAACACTCTCGACCTTCCCTGACTCTGTCGGAATATATCTCCAGACCTCCTCTGCTGTAAAGGAAAGGATAGGAGCCATGAGGCAGGTTAGGGCTTTCAAGATTTCATAAAGGGCAGTCTGGGCAGACCTTCGGCTTGCAGAACGGGTTGGAAACGTATAAAGCCGATCCTTCAGGATATCAAAATAGAGGGCGCTCATTTCGACGGCACAAAAATTCTGGACACTATGATAGACAATGTGGAACTCAAAGCTCCCATAGGCTTCTCGAACCCTCGAGATCAGTTTTTGAAGCCGATGGAGGGCCCATCGATCCATCTCATGGAGTTCACGATAGGGAATACGGTCTTTCTCCGGATCGAAGTCATAGAGGTTCCCTAAAAGAAAGCGGTACGTGTTCCGAATCCGAAAGTAGGCGTCGGCCAGTCGTTTCAAGATCTCGTTGGAGATCTTAATGTCATCCTTGTAATCCTCTGCCGCGACCCATAACCTCAGGACATCCGCTCCCAATTTACTGATGACTTCCTCGGGTGCGATCACATTCCCCGCGGATTTGGACATCTTTTTGCCCTCTCCATCCACCACAAACCCATGGGTGAGGACCGAGATATAAGGAGCACGGCCTCTCGTTCCCACGGAGGTCAGAAGGGAGCTGTGGAACCATCCTCGATGTTGATCGCTTCCCTCTAAGTAAAGACTGGCGGGAAACTCAAGATCGCTTCGTTTCTCCAAGACGGCTGCATAGGAAACTCCTGAGTCAAACCAGACATCCAGAATGTCCATTTCCTTTGTATAATTTTTCCCCCCGCATTGGGCACATTGGGTTCCTTCGGGCAAAAGATGATCGACCCCTTCTTCAAACCAGATGTCCGCTCCCTTCTCCTCAAAAAGCCGGGCAATATGATCGGTCGTCTCCTGATTGACCAAAGGTTGCTTACAGGTGGAGCAGTAAAAAACCGTGATAGGAATCCCCCAAGCCCTTTGTCGGGAGATACACCAATCCGGTCGGTTCTCAACCATTCCATAGATCCGATCCTTACCCCAGGGAGGGATCCAGGTAACTTCATTGATCGACCTGAGGGCATTCTGCCTCAATCCTTTTTTATCCATGGAGATGAACCACTGCTCTGTGGCTCGGAAGATGATCGGATCGTTGGTCCGCCAACAATAGGGATAGGAATGCTCCATCATCTCCACTTTCAGGAGGGCTCCAACTTCCTTAAGTTTTTGATTTACAGCGTCATTGGCATCGAAAACGAATTGTCCTGCGAAGAAAGGAACCTCCTCTGTGAATCGACCATCGTCATCAACGGGGCTGTAAACGTCTAAACCGTACTGAACTCCACTTTCGTAGTCCTCCTGCCCATGGCCGGGTGCTGTGTGGACGCAGCCTGTTCCTGCGTCCAAGGTCACATACGAAGCGAGGATGAGAACCGAATCTCGGTCGAGGTAAGGATGCCGGCATTTAAGTCCTTCCAACCTTTTCCCTGGAAATTTCTCCAACACCTGATACGTCCCGATGCCAAATTTTTCCATCACCGTTTCGAGAAGTCCTTCTGCTAAGATATAGACCTCTTCCTTCACCTCCACCGCCACATAGGTGAAGTCCGGATGGACGGCAATCGCCAAATTGGCCGGAATCGTCCAAGGGGTGGTGGTCCAAATGATGACCGAGATGGGTTTTCCCCTCAGGCTTGGGAAATCATCCGCGACCTTCGAGACCATCTTAAATTTTACGTAAATCGATGGAGAACGGTGATTCTCATATTTCACCTCGGCTTCGGCCAATGCGGTCTTGCAAGTGGGGCACCAATGGACCGGCTTCTTCCCCTTGTAAACCGAGCCGTCCAAAAGAAACTTGGCAAATTCTCTCACAATCGTCGCCTGGTAGCTAAAATTCATGGTCAGGTAAGGGTTCTCCCAATCGCCAAAAACTCCAAGCCGTTTGAACTCCTCCCTCTGAATATCCACAAATTTGGCGGCATAATCCCGGCATTGTTTTCGTATTTCAACGATGGAGAGTTCTCCTTTCTTGGAACCAAAGCTCTTCTCGACCTCGTGCTCAACAGGCAGCCCATGACAATCCCATCCCGGAACATAATGACTATCATAGCCGGCCATGAACTTCGATTTCACAATAAGGTCCTTCAGCACTTTGTTCAGGGCGGTCCCCATGTGAATGTTCCCGTTGGCATAAGGAGGACCGTCGTGGAGAATGTATTTGGTCCTTCCTTTCGCCTGCCGGCTGAGTCGATAATAAATTCGCCTGGTCTCCCATTCTTTCAGTATATCGGGTTCCCTCTTGGCCAAATTGGCCTTCATAGGAAAGTCAGTTTTGGGAAGGTTCAGTGTATGGCGATAATCCATCGTCTTTCCTTTCTCTCTCTGAATCTAAGCAGGAGTGTAAGTTTCGGCCGCTGCCTCGTCGACCCAGTCCATACCTTGGGGCCATATTCCACTGGAGAGGAGGTAGAGGGTATGGAAACAGAGAACCCGTGCGAAGATCCTAAGCACCATGATATCTTGGGTTGAATAAAATTTCAAAATCCTATATTTTAGAAATATCAAATTAACATAAAAACAGGAACTTAGCAAGTTTTTAATGGGTTGGAGGCTATTATGAGGATGAAGAAAAAGGCGAGGAGAACCTTCTTCGAGGGGGCGAAGATGGGATCCCACAAAAAAGAGAGGCGATCGATCTTGGAAGGGGTCCCAGAAGATTCTTCTTCCCTTTCACGAGCCTATCAATTGACAGAAATCGCTTCCCGGGCGGGGTTCGATTGGCCAAATATCGCAGGGGTTTTAAGAAAACTGGATGAAGAGATAGAAGAGTTTAGAGAAGCCCTTTCCCTTCGTAACCGAAGAAAGATGAGGGAAGAGCTCGGAGACCTCCTCTTTGTCCTGGCAAACATCGCCCGCTTTCTTCACATCGATCCGGAGGAAGCATTGAGGAGAACCCTCGAAAAGTTCGTCCTGCGATTTCATTATATTGAGACATCGCTCCAAAAGAAAAGGAAATCCTTTCACCAGTCGGATCTCATCGAAATGGATCGGTTATGGGAGGAAGCAAAAAAGAGGAAAGGCAAATGAAATTTAGAAATTTAGGGATTAAGGAATTGAGAGATTAGGGGATCGAATATGTAAAAGAATTTGGGAATTCCTAAATTCCTGAATTTCTCAATTGCTTTAGATCAGATATTCGGCAACATTGATATGATAGTCGTTTGGGTCGAGGGTCTTCACGATGGTTTGCTTAAATTGTCCGGTCTTCTCATCCAACTCTCTGAGATCAACCCTCTCCCCCTTCTGATATTCCCCATCGCTGTAATGGAGGAGCATGACCTTCGGCCGATCGATGAGTTCGGTATCCTCTGGGATGTGAACGACGATCCCTAACTCATTCGTATTCAATAAGACCAACGTACCAAGAGGAAAGACTCCAATCATATTGATGAAAACTTTGACCAAGGCAGGGTCAAAATCTCTTCCACTCCGTTCGAGCATGACCCCCAAAATTTTCTCGGAGACATACGGGAATCGATTATCTGCCCTCGGCCTCACCAAGGCATCGTAAAAGTCAGCGAGGGCAATGATCTTACCGAAAAGGGTGATTTTCTTCTTTTGAGTCGGCTTCGGATAGCCGCTTAAATCGTATTTGAGGTGGTGCTCAAAAGCCGCATCAATCATTCGGGTGGAGAGCTCTCCCCACTCCTTCATCCGCATCACGGTCTCTGCTCCGATGATCGGATGGGACCGCATCATCGCCAATTCCTCTGCCGATAGTTTTCCGCTCTTTTCCAGCACCTCCTTCGGAATATTCACCTTTCCAATGTCGTGGAAGAGGCCTGCCATACCCAAATGGGAGAGGTATTTTTTGGGAATTCCAATCCGTTGGCCGATCGCCATGGAATAGATGGCCACATTCACGGAATGGTTGAAGGTCTGCTCATCATAATTCTTAATGTTCGCCAGCCCCAACAGGGTTGATTCATCTTGCATGATGGCGTTGACTGCGTTCTGCATCATGCGCTTTGCCTTTCGGACATTGAGCATTTTCTGGTTCCTAACGCTTTCCACCACCTCCTTGACCAAACCGATGGACTTGAAATAAACCTCTTCCGAGAATCGCTTCCGATCCTTCGAATCGACATAGATCTCCTCATCTCTAAAAAGCTCCAATTTGCCCACGCTGATGGCTTCGATCCCTCGATATTCCAACTGCCGGTTGACATAGAGATAATTGATCTCGTTCTTCTCTCCCAGTCCTGAAAGGAGGAAGATGAGATCTTTGAGGTGCTCACTATTCACCTCTTCCGTAAATTCCAGCTCTCCAATCCACCGATTCCTCATCTCTTGCAGAAAGCCTCTTAAAATCGCATAATAGTCGGCTTGCACGTGGATTTTGTGATTGTTGAAGAAGAGATTGTCCCGGATGATCCTCAGGAAAAGGCGACCCTCCGATTTGATGATGTGGTTGATCACCTGAAGGCATTCTTGGGTAAGGCGGTCGATAATGATGTTATTTCGATTATAAAGAGTGGTCCCTTTGAGCAGGCGGTAGAACGCCATGATAAATTCCGTCCCCAGTTTGGTGGGGAGATGTCCATGCTCGACGGAAGGTGCTTTTTCTGGCATCAGACCAATGATTCCTTAGAGGGTTTACTCCGCAATGCCTGCAGACAGGCATTGCGGATTGATTCGTCCTTCGAATCCTTTCCTGACATCAAGACGGCCTTTGCTTCGGAAGTTCCAACCATGGCCAGGGCATTGGCTGCTCCGATACGAATCTCCTCCGTCTTGCCCCAACCGAACCAGCTCTTCCGTTCTAAAAGTTGTTGGAGAACAGGGATGGATTCGTTGGAGCCCAACATCCCGATCGCATCGAAGAAAGCCTTTATCTCTAAGGGCTCCCTCTTCTGAAACTCCTTTAACTGGACCACTTCTAAAAGGGGAACCAACGCGGCCTTTTTCCCCACCTTCCCAAGATTGATGGCCGCTACAGACCGAATCCGACCATCCTCGTCCGTCAGGGCCTTCACCAGCAATCCAACAGCCTTCGGACCACCGATTAACCCCAGTGCCTGGATGGCCTCCCTTCTCACTCGAATCTCATGATGATTGAATGCCTTTTGTATATAAGGAAGGGACTCCTCTTTTCCGATCCGGCCTAAGATATAGGTGATATTGCGGACCAGATACCACCGTGGGTCATCCATGAAGGGGGTGAACAATTCAATGGCGTTCCTTCCGATCTCGGAGAGGGCATCGCAGATGACTCTTCTTGTCTTTGATTTTTTCCGTTCCCCTAACAATTTGATCAGGGGCCTGACGGAGTTTCGTTGGAGGAGAGTCAAGTAGCTGGTGACATCCTCCAATCGAATCGCTTCTTCCCTCTCCAAAACCCTCCCAATTCGTTCGATTCGTTCTTCCTCGCCGGCCTCAACGATAAACTTCCGCATGATTTCGATCTGCCAATCCAAAAGCTCAGGGGTTTTGAGGACCTTGTAAAACCGCTTGAGCAGATCGCTGGCTTTTTTGAACTCACCAAGGGTCAGCAGCGCATCCAATATCTTATTGAGGGTGGTGACCGCATTTTGATAGGGTTCCGGCTCTCTTTCCAGAGCCAAGATTTCGAAAAGAGTATCGACAATATTGAACACAAAGGCCGGGTCGATCTCCTCCACGACCTCCTTTCGCAATCTCTCAACTTCATCGGGGGTAAGAGAATAAACCTTTCGATTCGATACAAATGAATGGAGTTCCTCAATCAGTCTTGACAGGGCCTGATCCGAATCGGCCCCTTCCACATCTTCCTCCAAAAGATCCACCTCGACATGGTGGGCGACAGGTTTGAATACGAGATCTTTCCTGAATTGTTCTACACTTTCAGGGACGAGAACCCGCGTCTCATCCAGGAATTCATCCGTGGCCAAATAGCCGATGTGAACGAAATCCTTCTCCCACAGCATCGTGACGAAATCATCCTCCAATTGATTGATATTATCGCTCCTTACAATAATGTCGATCAATCCCTGGATCTCCCACTCTTCCAGTTCTTTCATGAACCGTAGTTCTCTCAACCCATCTTTGTAAAAGAGGAATGCCAAACTTGTCTTGATATCCCTGTTCTCATATAAAACTTTTCCCTTAAAGGAGAGGTCATACTCTCCAATCTGAAAAACAAAGGAATTGTATTTATTTAAGAAGAAATTGAATTTCTTTGGCAGGAGTTCTTTAAATCCCTTCAGGATAGGGTTATCGGGGGGATAAAATCGAAGGGCCTTAATCCCCTTAATGAAGGATCTCATCAAATCTCTGGCCAGAAGGAGTTCTTCATCCGCCTCCAGTCCCTCGACCAAAGGCATTTCCGCAGTGAGATCAAGTGCCTTTTTCTCTCCTAATACCTCTTCAGGCATAAATTCTTCTTCCGTAACTTTTTGAGTTGACTCTATTTTTAATTTTTTCGGCCTATTTGTCAATAACTTTTTTCTACCTCCTGTTAGTTTGGTCAACTCATGAGCAGGAGATCTGCCGTTGACAAATTCCAATGGCCAATGGCCAATACCCAAGCTCGTTTTTTTGAATCATTGATGGTTACTGGGTTGTTGGAATGATTCCATAGGGTTAGCGTCATAACAGGGGGACTTTATTTTAAAGGGAGATGGTGACACTCAGGTAATGGGGTATTTTAAATGATCATATTAAGGAGGAATGGAAGAGGCTCCTCATTGAGCGAAATAATCATATTTAGGTGTGTTATAATAAAATTAGAAGATGGATCTTAAGTAAATTTTGTGACCCTAATTTAGTAGCGGGAGGTGATATCATAATGATTCCGGAAATTAAAAAGATCCTTTATGCCACGGACCTCAGTAAAAACTCTTCTTATGCATTCTACTACGCTATTAATATTGCACGAAAATTTGGCGCAAAAATAATCATATTACACGCTATCGAACCCATTCCTGTACACATTCTGGCTTATGCACCAGAATTAGGAGAAAGAATCGAGAATAAAGACCAGAAGGAGGCTGTTGACCATATCCAAAATCTACTTCAGGAATTTTGCAGAAAGGTGGAGACTCAAATCGGGGCTCCATGCCTTGCGTTTATAAGTAAGTTTCTCGTTCGTGTAGGCCACCCTGTTGAGGAGATTCTGAAGGGAGCAGATGAAGAGGATTGCGATATCATCATCCTTGGGTCCCACGGGAAGGGATTCTTGAAGCAGACCTTTCTGGGCAGCGTTTCCAGTGCAGTATTGCATCGGTCCAAAAAACCCGTCTTCATTATACCGCTCCCCTCCGAAGAACATATGCTGGACTGGGATGGAATCTGAAAGGATCCATGCTAAATTGTTAAAAAGCGAAGACAGAATTTGATATAATGGAAAGAAATAAATTTGGAATCGAGAGAATGTCTCTGGATCCACAATAAGGAAGGCATCATGATTATGGAAAAAATGTCTTCAAGGGAATTTAGTCAAGAACCCTTGCCCGTAATGGCCCCTGCGTGGTCATGAAGCGGCGGAGGCTGTATGAAAAAGAATCTCCACCGAATGTCAAGAAGGTTGTCCCATTTTTCTACAGCCCCGAGACGCGCACTTATTACAAGATCGTCGAATATCTCGGGAAAGCGCATTCTCTTGGCAGGGCTGACTAATCAAAAACATTGACCACGGAGTTAGCAGAAAAATCGTCATCTAAGGTACAGGGTATAGCTCTCCTAAAAGAGACATGATTTCGCTCGACAAGGAGGAAAAAATGGATGTCTCTGCTGCCGTTAGACAAAGAAGCAGTGTGAGATCTTACAAAGCAATGGATGTCGAGGAGGATAAATTAAAAAAGATATTGGAGGCAGCAAGGCTTTCTCCCTCTGCCAGCAACCGCCAGGAATGGAAATTTATTGTTGTCAAGAATAAGGAAACAAAGAAGAAACTAGCTAAGGCTGCCTTCGGACAGTCTTTTATCGGGGAAGCACCCGTCGTCATTGTTGCTTGCGGGACGGAATCGAAATCATTGATGGCCTGCGGTCAGCCCACGCATACAGTCGATGTATCCATTGCCTGTGCGTACATGATCCTACAGGCTTATGAATTAGGTTTGGGAACGTGTTGGATCGGTGCTTTTAAAGAGGATGAGACCAAGAAGATTCTGAACATTCCAGATCATGTTAGGGTTGTGGCCATGACTCCTTTGGGATATCCGGATCAACCACCGTCTCAAAAATTCAGAAAGAGCCTGAATCAAATCGTTTGCTTTGAGAAATATGAATGAAAAGGAGGCTGCATTTCAGGCGGGACGAATAACTCCTCGGGATAGAGGAATTAAGAGGTGAAATGGAGTGAAAATTCCTTTCACTGCTTAGCAGGGTGCTGAAAAAGTCACTTTTTCAGGGTGATCAAAAATGCCCCTGCCTGTGCCGAGGCTTCGGCAGGCAGGCAGATGCAAGTTGAGCACTGCGAAATCCCGCTTGCGGGGGCGCCCGAAATCCTGAGGAGTGAGGCGTACTTGGAGTACGCCGCAACGACGAAGGATGAGGGGAACGCCGCAGATGGACGTTTTTCAGCAGCCTGTTCTGAAAAAAGAAGTCAACCTCTTTTTTTAATGTGTTTTGGGACAATTTGAAATATGATTCCCCCAGTTGATAGAGATATAGATCATCCTTTTCTCTGTGGCCAGAAGCCACACACCATAACCATTGGATCCCCCGCTCTCTATCCTGTTAGAGAGCCCCGAAGGCTAGGTTGCTGTGAGAGCAGCGGGGGAAGTTGCCATGATACACGTCCGTCGTTGCTTCTGAAAGGGTCTTTCCTCGTAAACCCTGTTCTCCTTCAAGACATGCCATACAATTTCGCTCAAACGTCTGGCCAAGGCGATGGCTGCAGTGTGGGGACCCTTGTGTTGCTTGTGATTCTCAAAGTAAATACGGCAATAGGGAGAGGTGCGGATCGAGCCCCAGGCGGCTTCCACCAAAGCCCATCTCAGCCATTTATTGCTCATGGGCAGCAGTTTCCCGTGAAAGATTCTGCCTCCAGAGGCATACGTCGAAGGGACCAAGCCCGCATAGGACGCAAGCTTAGAAGGACTGATGAACCGTTCGATCCGGTCAATCTCCAAGGCCACCACTGCTGCCAGGATGGGTCCAAGGCCGGGAACAGTCCTGAGAAGCTTGACCAGGGGGTTCTCTCCCAAAAGAGATTCTATCTCTCGCTCCGCCTCTTTGATCAATCGATTGAACACCTCCAGAAGTTCCAGGTCTTCCCTCAGAATCTCTCCATCCACTCCCGCAAGCTTCAACTTCCTCAGATAATCCGTCCCTCGTTTCCCAAAGATATCCGTGACCGAGGGCAATGGGATATGGAGACGATCCAAAAGAACATGGATCCGGTTCTTCAATCGTGTCCGCATCCTGACGAGAAACACCCTTTAACGAATCATCTCTTTATAAAAACGGGTTCGCTTACCCGGAATATAAGCGGCAGGAATCAGATCTGCTCGAAGCAGTTGAGCCAGGATATGGGAATCGATTTTGTCGGTCTTGATCTTTGCCTCAGCGATCGCGCGGACTTTTTGAGAGTGCGCCAATTCAACCGATTCAACTCCCTCCAGCTCCTCAAGAAGATCGTACATGATTCCCCATGTCCGAGAAGCTTCCAGAACCGTTTCGCTTGGACCTTCCAGCTTTTTAAAAAACTCCTGAAACGGCTCCGGCTTGTTCTCCAATCGCTTGGAACGAATCACTCTACCCTCTTCATCAATTGCCGTGACATGACTGTACTTTTTGTGATAATCTATACCAACGTAGTTCATAGGGGTTCCTCCTTCCTGATGAAATGTGGCTTGGTCGCCTATCATTTTATCAGAGGTGGACCCCTTTTTTCATGTTAACTGTTAGACAGCAAATGGTGAGAATCCGAATACATAGCAAATGCTTGGAAGAAAGGGATTTACCATGAAATGTTCCACACAGACTTTTCTCAGCTTGTTGAAGAAAACAGTCAGTTACGGCTTATTCATTTGGATCGTTTCACTGCCCTTCGCCACCGTTGCTCAGGAGACGATTCCCCTGTCCATATCAATGGAAAATGATGACTCTCCCTACCCCGTCAAATGACTTCCCCTTACCATAGAAGGTCAGGATTTAAGAATGGCCTATATGGACGTACCACCTGAAGGAATCCCAAATGGCATGGCCGTGTTACTTTTCCACGGAAAGAATTTCTTCGAGGCCTACTGGAAAGAGACTATCCATATCTTGTCTCAAAACGGCTTCAGAGTGATTGTCCCTGACCAGATCGGTTTCGGGAAATCGTCCAAACCGAATATCCATTACAGTTTTCATTTATGAGCGATCACTACCAAGAAAGTTGTGGACAACCTTGGAATAAAGCAAGTCGCGGTTGTGGGCCACTCGATGGGGGGAATGCTGGCAACGAGATTTACCCTCATGTATCCTGAGACGGTTACCCATCTGATCCTTGAGAATCCCATTGGTCTGGAGGATTATAGAATATATGTGCCCTATACTCTTGTTGAAGAAGCATACCAGAATGAACTGAACACGACAGAGGAAGGAATTCGGAATGACCATAAGACTTACTATATGAAGTGGAAGCCTGACGATGAAGAATATGTTCAAGTTTTTCTCAGGTGGAAAGCAAGTGGTGAATACCCGAGGCTGGCCATGTCTTCAGCACTCACATCCCAGATGATTTACGAACAACCCATTTGCTATGAATTTCCATATATCAGATCAAAGACCCTTCTGGTCATTGGGCAATCTGATAGGACGGTTGCCGGGAAAGCAAAAGTAAAAAAAGAACTGCTCTCTTTGGTGGGGCAATACCCGGAATTAGGCAGAGGGACTGCAAAACTGATAGCAAACTCCTCCCTGATTGAATTGCCTGACGTTGGGCATATCCCTCATCTGGAAGCATGAGAACTCTTCCATAATGAGTGATTGAAGTTTCTTAAAGCAAACTAAATGAAGAACAGTAGGTATTATAGACAAACCGCTTCTTAGCACTTTCTTCCTGTAAGTTTCACTTCTCTAATTTTTGAAAACGGTGCATTGTATATTACAACCGAAAAGTGGCAATGGGAATATATTTCAATCGCAACGAATCGATGTTGGAGAGATTTTAGACGCTCACTCAGCTCCTGGAAGTATTATTTCTTCAATAGGGCCGATGCCCTGAAGCACTGCCTCGGCAGCCCTTTTCCCACTCTCTATAGCGGTGGGCACACCTCCCATGAAAAGGGCTGAAAAGGCCTGGTAGCCGGCCGTATAAAGCCCTTTAATAGGCGTCCGCACCAGTTCCCGAGGCCGGTCATCGTGAAAATCCTTGTAATCCCAAGACCACCCTGCAACCGCCCCTTCACTCCTTCCGCCCTGTTCTTCGAAGGTCAGAGGGGTGGCCACGTCTACTACGATCGCTGCATTCTCCAAGCCTGGAATGAGATTTTCCGCTTCCCGGACAAGTGCCCGGCTCAGCTTAACCTTATACTCATTATATGCAGGAAGTCTCTCTCTCCAAATGAAACGGTATTTTGCAAAGTGGGAGTAGACTGCCTCAGTTCGAATCACGATCACTGCTGCCCCGTTGGGTGCCAGCGCGCTATCATCTCTGCTCCACAGGCTGACTTCCATCTCCTGGCTGGCGAGGGTTTCAGGATTCACTTCAGTTGCATCCCAGTCAGGTATCTCTTCTTCTCCAAAATCGCCCGGGTTCCGTTTATAGATCAGTCTGCTGGCTTCGTTGAACGATGAAAGATCAGCCTTTTTTGGATTTACACCCAGGCAGACCTGTACGATGGACCCGGTCTGCTTAGCATTCAGAACGGCTTGGTACCATTTAGTGGGGATCATCTGAGGATCGATCAATTTGAGGAAGGTCGTTTTGTAATCGGCATTCGAAATAATGGAGCCTGTGTCAATCTGAGTGCCGTCCCTGAGGGTGACGCCTAAAATCTTTCCCCTCTCCACCCGGATCCTCCTCACTTCCGCCCCCAATCTAATCACCCCGACACCTCTACCTCCTTCCTCATTTTTTTTTATATCGGAGAGCTTGCTATCTTTGTGCTGCCCGCCCACTGCCCTCACCAGCCTCCCACAGAGCGACCGCATGCCTCCCTCCGGATACCATATGCCATCTTTGCTCATAACGTTCCACATGGCAGCGAGGAGGGCAAGACTGCTGTACGGCTCCCGGGTGCCAAGGCTTCCCAGAATTCGGCGGAGCCTCAAGTCAATGACAAGCCCCTTTAGGTAATCCGCGGCAGAGGTTTCGCCGGCCCTCTTCGTGATCGAGGGGTTGATGTGGGAATCACGGCATGCTGAAGAAGACCCAATCGCCTCCACGTCATGAAAGAACTGCGCCACACCTTGAGCATCAGAAGGAAAATGTTCTGTTAGCTTTTTCTTCGTCTCTGAGAAGGGCAATGAGAGAGGAATTTCCAGGTTAAACGCCCTAACCCGATAATGAACCCGATAAAATTTGAGATCATCCCATTCACCAAAATCCTTAAGGGTCCCCCCAATAAGCGCTGGATTGGTGAAACCGAGGGGACCCATCGGAAAGGTAAAGCCCTTGCGGTGATATACATAAGCGGTGCCGCCAGGGTGTGGGTTTCTCTCCAGAACCAAAACTCTAAGACCCGCCTTCACCAGCTTGGCCGCGGCCGTCAATCCCCCTAGGCCCGCCCCTATTATAATCGTATCCCACCCGCTCGACATGATAACCTATCGGATATGCCTCCCTTCACTCCTCGAAGCACGCCTTGGGAAGACTGTTGAGATCCAAGGATTCATAAAATCTCTCTATTTTCACAGATCGTTCCTGGATTATTCGATGAATGTCCCCGGGGAGGTAAAGCGTTGTTTTGGCCACCTCGTCCTCATACAAATTATGTCGCAGATATGGGGGATCATTCTCACCAAACCAAATCTCAGCTTCCCAGGACTTCTTGTTGAAAGATTCGACTTCAAAATTTCTCTCACCCACTCCAAATCGTCGACCCGGGGAGATAAAGGTCAAGACCCCGTGGTTCGAAGTAGATCTTGGGGATAGGTTCGCATACATGCAAATGAACTCCCCACCAAAGGCAGTGGACCGAATGGACAAGGTATATCCATCGATCTTGCTTTCGACATAATCTTGAAGAATGCTTCGGTTTGAATCCAAATCTTGGCGACGAAGGCTCTCTCGATCAGATATCACCTGTAACCCTCTTCCGCCTCTTCCTACACGGCGTTTCACAACAACCTTCCCTTTCCTCTCGAGGAATCGCTCCGCTACGGTCAAGTCAGAAGGATCGAAGACCATTGTCTCGGGCATTGGGATGAGACAATTTAACAATTGATACTGGTTCCATTTGTCTTCGAGTCTCAATCCAGGATGGAAGGTATTGGGAAAAGGCCCCGCTCCGTCCATCCATATCTTGAAAGGCTTGAGGCTTTCAATGAAAGGAAGGCCATGAAGATAATCCTTAAACGTTTTCCCATACACCCGTAAAGAAGTTTCTTCAATTCGGTTGAAGATATCCGAGGGCTTTCCAAAACGGACCAGATGGGTCAGTTCATACTCCTGGGCTCCACCTGGAAGGCCTACATTGACCTCGACGACATAAGTCTTAAGATCAGGACCGATGAGAAAATCAATCCCGAGATACATCCTTCGCCCAAATCGACAAATCCCCCTCGGCCCTCTTTATCAAAAAGGGAGCGGAGGGGGATGGCTTAATCTATGCTTCGTCAGAGAGGGGCTCCTTCTCTTCTTAGGAAGGAGCCCAAAACAGACTTCAACAGGATGCTTTACACTTGCAAACCCCAGAGAACTTCTTAACCACCTTTTGGATACTCATTTCCTTCACCTCCTTTCAAAACCCCTCGTGCGTAGCATTGAAAAAAGTCCGGCTCCAATAGACCCTTATGAATCTTGGCTCGATAGCGACATCCTCCCCTGCATGCCTCGATCTCCGAGCAGTTACAGGTCAGATCCTCCAGCGGGATTCGAGGGATACGCTGCCAGCAAATCCGAAGCCCTTCCTCAATCGACCCCACTGCCTCTTCGCCAAAGAGCCCACACTTACAAAACCTTCCATCTGGTAATATAGCACAAAGATGAGCACCACAAGTAGAATTATTTTTTGAGCCGTGCCATCCCCCTCCGAAGCCGTAATTAAGAAAACGACCTGCCTCAGCTGGTGTGACCCAGAGTTCTCGATTTACTTGCAGCCTTCCCTCAACACAAGGGACATCCACGTTCCACTCTTTGATCCCTTTGGAATGAAGAAGAGAAGCCAGTTGGTCGAACTCCTCCAAATTTCTCTGATGGATCATTGTGGCCACGGAGACCCGGATGTTGGCTTCTTGGAGATGATCGATCGCCTTAACCACCATTTCAAAGGTGCCCCTCCCCCGAAGGGACTCATGGCCCTCTTCCATCCCGTCAAGACTGATCTGGACTTCGTGGACCAGAAGTCTTTTGGCTGCCTCTTTGGTAATTCGTGTGCCATTGGAGAGAAGGACGGACCGAAACGCGTAATCCCTCAGGATATCATTGATCTCCCAAAAACGCGGGTGAAGCAGAGGTTCCCCCCCGGAGAGGAGAAGCCGCAGCCCCTGGATTTCCTCAAATTCTTCTAATGCCCTCTCGATTTGTCCCATGGAGAGATCCTGATGGAGACCATCCCCGATATAGCAGTGTCGGCATTGGAGATTGCATCGGTCTGTTATTTGAAGTTCGAGATACCGGAGAGAAGGGATGGGAGATGGATTCATCAACAGGTTTCTTTGGATCGGAATCCCTGAGAGGCTAATCAGATTTTCGGAGAGGCAGTATTGGATGAACTCCTTATCTTCTTCTCGAACAGGAGGATTCTCGCCCTGGGAGCATCGGAGGAGAAAGCGATACGCATCGGCGCTCAGTTCATAGAGGTCATCGCTTTCCATCTCATAAAGATAGGGTTCCTCCAGATTTTTCAGAACGCAGTGAGCGGCCAGGTTGATGAATTTATTCCCGCATGACATCGGTGATCTCTTCAGGGGTGATCACGCCCCTTTCCAAGAGCCCTTTGAGGATCTTAAAGGCACCGCATTCCAAATCTTTATCGGACTCTTTATAGAACTGACAGCGCCCGCAGATCAGGTTGACCAAGGATTTCTTCTCTGAAATCATGGAGGGTTTCTTCATATCTTGTTTTATAAGACATTTCTTTTCGATTTGAAAGCAGGAACCAAATCCCGATTTAGGGAATGGGGACCAGAAAAATCATTGACAAAGCTCACCAATCTATTTATATTGAAAATTAGCCACGAAGGTTAAGTTCCTCAGAAAGGGAGCCGAGAGTGGCTTTTTTTATTGGGTCGGGCTGGAATGGAAAAAAAGAAAAAGTCCGTTGCTGTCATCGATGGTCAGGGTGGAGGGATTGGAAGCCTGATCATTAAACGCCTTCGGGAAACGTTCTCAGAAGAGGTGGAGGTGATCGGTCTGGGAACGAACGCCATGGCTACAGGAGCCATGTTGAAGGCGGGAGCCAATAAGGGCGCTTCAGGGGAGAATGCCATTGTTCAAACAGTGAAAACAGTGGATATTGTCATTGGGACGATCACCATCGTCTTTGCCAACTCGATGATGGGGGAATTGACTTCCAAAATGGCGGAAGCGATCGCTTCATCGCCTGCAACGAAATTTCTTCTTCCCCTGAGAATGCCGGAGGTCGAAATCATCGGAGCTCCTAAGGAACCCCTCCCTCATCTGGTCGATCAGCTCATCAAGCGAATTCAAGAATTTCTTGTAACCTGAGACTTAATCCCCCCTCACCCCCCTTTAGAAAAGGGGGGATGGGGGGATTTGAAATAGGAGGAAACAATGTGTGAGGCCAATGTGTATCTCGTTAAAGAAGGGAAGGAAGAGTTAGTTCTGGAGGATATCTCTATACTTCGTCCCGAAAAGGACGAGCTCTACCTCCAAAATATCTTTGGAGAACAAAAGAAGATTAAGGCCCGAATCAAGGAGATGAATCTCATTGACCACCGAATCCTTCTCGAAGAAGGTTAATTTTAACGTAAGGCGTTAAGGGTCAGGGTTGAGGTATTATCTCTACCCTTCACACCTCACACCTAACGACTCTCATTTCTCGACTTTTGAATGGCCACGAAGGTCTTCTGTTTCCTCAAAAAGAAACAATCTTCCGTGGCTTTTTATTTTAATCCCCCCTTTAACAAAGGGGGGATGGGGGGATTTGAAAGGGAAGAGATATGCATATTCCAGACGGATTTCTGAGCCACAGTATTAATGCCGCCACGTTCGTCATCTCATCAGGGGCTTGCGCTTATGGAGTGAAAAGGGTGAACCGCAATTTTGGAGAGAGAGAAGTCCCTCTCATGGGTGTGACCGCTGCCTTCATCTTCGCTGCCCAGATGATCAATTTCCCTGTGGCCGGTGGAACGAGTGGACATTTTCTGGGAGCAGTTTTTTCTTCGGTCCTCTTGGGTCCTTGGGCGAGCCTCCTTGTCATGACCATTGTCCTTGTCGTTCAATGCCTGGGATTTGCCGATGGAGGACTGACTGCGATCGGGTCGAATATCTTTAATATGGGTATCGTTGGAGCATTGGGGGGATATAGCATCTTCTTTATCCTCCACACCCTTTTTCAAAAGAGCCGAAGAGGTTTCTTCGTCGCTCTGGCCATCTCCTCATGGCTCTCCATTGTGATGGGAGCCTCTGCAGCCGCCTTTGAATTAGCGATCTCTGGGACCTCTCCTTTAAAAATTACATTACCCGCGATGGCAGGAATTCATGCCATCATCGGTGTTGGAGAAGCCATCATCACTACGGCAGCGATCTCTCTTATCCTGAAAACAAGGCCGGATTTGGTCACCGCCTATCGCAGGAAGGGAGGTTATACCGATAAGGAGGCGCTTCATGAGAAGACGGCTTGAGGGTTTTATATGGATTGGATTAGGAATCTCCCTCCTTCTCGCCCTCTTCCTTTCTCCCTTTGCCTCTTCTTCTCCCGACGGTCTGGAGAAGGTTGCAAAGATCAAAGGATTCACTGAGGGAGGAGAGAGTTGGAAATTTTGGAAACATGCACCCCTCCCTGATTATGCGATTCCGTGGATTAAGAATCAGAAAGTATCGACTGCCCTCTCAGGTCTGGTCGGCACGCTGGCTATCTTCTTGTTCGCTCTGGGAATCGGAAAATTACTGAAGAAGTCTTCCAGAAAGAAGAGGTAATTAGAACTATTTAAAATTCTTTTCGCCGACCGGGATCTCGATGTCCAGCACATTTTCTCTCGGAGGAAGAGCACAGACAAATTTATCATTATAGGCGCAGGAGGGATGATAGGCCATATTGAAATCTAAAACCATCTTATACCCATTGAGAATCTCTGCATCGATATATCTCCCCCCCTCGTAACTCTCTTTTCCATTAGTCTGGTCTTTAAAGGGGATGAAGAGATAATCGCTCAGGATCGACTTATAAATCTCGAGCGTGCAATCCTTTCCATCCAGTTTGAAACGAAACTTTCCATATCGAATATAACGTTTATTCGTCCCTTTGTTCGTTAAAAAGGTTGCGTAATACTTAGGGTTATTAATGTGAAAAACATAACGGTCAATCTGGCCTGAAAAGACGTAATGGGGATCGAAAGGATAATATTTTAATCCTTTAAACTTTCTCTTCTCCTTGGGCGTAAGGGGGGACCGCTGATGGGTCTTAAAGAATAGATCACGTTCCTTTCTCCACTCCAAAACCCGCTTCTCTTGGAGAGAAATAAACAGTTTATCTTCCACCTCTCCAGCTGCTACAAGGCCTTGAATCTGTAAAAGGATCCCCAAAAGGGTCCCAATGATTAACGGAAGAAAGAAGGTTTTCCCTTTCGCCATGATGGTTCCTCAAAATCCATTTTATCTTAACAAACAGAGCGCACAAAGGCAAATCAATCACATCAACCTATCCTCCCTCTCCCTTGACGGGAGAGGGCTGGGGCGAGGGTGTCATCGCACCGCTAGTCTCCCCCTCCCCTCAATCCCCTCCCGCCAGGGGAGGGGAGTTTCTGGGGTTTGTCTTTTTTAATGTCTATTTTGGTGAACGATTGATGTTCTGATCTGTGCACTTGACAGATTCAAGTAGATGCCCTATAGTAGCGTTATTCTCAACAAAGAATAACGGTTCCCGCAGAAGAGATGAGGATCGCTTATAAGGTCTGGCTTCACCGTGATGGAAAAGCTTTCGGCGATGGCCCCTATGAACTTCTGAGACGGGTTGAGAAAACGAAGTCTCTCCATCAGGCGGCCAACCAGATGGGGATGTCCTATAGCAAGGCCTGGCGCTTGATCCGGACGATGGAGAAAAGGCTTGGTTTTATTCTTCTTGAACGGAAAACCGGAGGTCAATCCGGAGGAGGTTCGCAGGTCACCCCTATGGCAAGGGACCTTATGAAACGATATGCAATATTCCGTAAGGATGTGAAAGAGGTCTTGGAGAAAATCTATCGGAAACATTTTAGCTCCCCCCTCGCGCCCTGAACCGTGCTCGCGGCGAAAAGGGGGAGGATGAAGGGAGAGAAAAGTGGGTGTGAAAAAGCTTTTCTGGATAGCTATTTTTCCAATATTTGTTGTCATTCAAAATGTTCACGCCTCTCCGATGCACCTCCTCATCTTCGCTGGTGCCGCCAGCAAACCTGCAACTGAAGAGGTCGTAAGAATCTTCAAAGAGAAGACGGGGGTAGCCGTCGATCTGATCTTTGGCGGTTCAGGATTCGTCCTCTCCCAGATGAAACTGACAAAGAGGGGCGACCTCTACTTTCCCGGATCTTCCGATTTCATGGAGATGGCGAAAAAGGAGGGTTTGGTATTTCCTGAGTCCGAAAAAGTCATCGTTTATCTCATTCCCGCCATCAATGTCCAGAAAGGGAACCCCAAAGGAATCTATTCCCTCAAAGATTTGACGAAAGATGGAATCCGAGTGTCCATTGGAAACCCAGAGATGGTCTGTGTTGGGACTTACTCTGTAGAAATCATCGAAAAGAATCTCACCCCTTCGGAGAAAACGAAATTTAAAAAAAATTTGGTCAACTACACAGAGAGTTGTGAGAAAACGGCAAATGTCATTTCCCTCAAAGCAGTGGACGCTGTCTTAGGCTGGGAAGTCTTTCATTATTGGGACCCGGAACGAATTGAGACGATTCTTTTGAAACCGGAAGAGGTAAAAAGAATCGGGTATATCCCGATCGCCATCTCAAAATTCACGAAGGACAAAGCGGGGGCACAAAAATTCATCGATTTCCTATTCTCCTCTTCAGGAAAGGCCATCTTCCAAAAATATCACTACTTGATGGATCCTCAAGAGGCCCTTCGTTTTACCAGGCCTGATACCCCTATTGGCGGTGAGTATTTTCTCCCTCCAGAATGGAGGACAAAAAAACTGAAGGAGATGAAAAAATGAATTTCCGTTATACCATGATGGGGGCAGCAGGGAGTCTCTTTATCTTCTATTTCGGACTTCTCCTCTCCCTCCTGTATTTTGCAAGTGGAAAAGGATTCTCGGAGGCGCTTTTTCACCCCTCTACTCTGTTTTCTATACGACTGAGCCTCATCGCAGCCACTTCGGCAACGTTTTTCGCTGTGGCGATTGGGCTTCCTGCAGCCTATGCCCTATCGCGGTTCGAATTTGTGGGCAAAAGACTCATCGATACGTTTTTGGAAATTCCGATGATCATGTCACCGATCGCCCTAGGTGCCTCTCTGCTTATTTTCTTCAACACTCCATTAGGTGAGGTGATTCAGAGGAAAGGAATCTTTTTTGTCTTCGAAGTCCCGGGCATCATTCTGGCGCAATTTGCAACCATTGCAGGTTTGGCAACCCGATTGATGAAAGCTTCCTTAGACGAGATTTCTCCAAGGTATGAAGCCGTGGCCCGATCCCTCGGATCCTCCTCATGGCAGGCCTTTTACAAAATCACCCTCCCCCTGGCATGGAGGGGTCTCATTGCCTCAATGATTCTTTCTTGGGCGAAGGCGGTAGGGGAATTCGGAGCAACCGTCACCCTCGCAGGGGCAATGCCGGGAAAGACCGAAACGATGCCTGTGGCAATCTTTACTGCCTTAGGATCAGCCAATATTGATAAAACCATTATCCTCATCCTCATCTTAGTGGTTTTTGGCCTGTGCACCCTATACGCTGTCCGCTTGACCGGAGGAAGGCGCCTATATGATTAGGATAGAAGGACTCACCATCTTATTTGAATCGTTCAGGATAACGGATCTCCATATCGAAATTGAGGAAGGAGAATTTCATTTCCTCCTGGGCCCTACAGGAAGTGGGAAAACCTTAATTCTTGAATCCATCATGGGACTCCGTCAACCGAAGAAGGGGAGGATTTGGATTGGCGAAAGAGAAGTTCAAGACCTGCCACCCGAAAGGAGGAATATCTCTTATGTACCACAGGATTTAGCACTCTTTCCCCATTTAAAAGTAAAAGAGAATATTCTTTATGGAATCAAGGCAAGAAATCTTGACCTGAAAGCCTACGAGAAATATGTGCAGATCCTGATCGAGGTGATGAAGGTTGGTCACCTCATTGAGCGATACCCCGCCAACCTGAGCGGAGGTGAGAAGAAAAGGGTTGCTCTTCTCAGGGCATTAGCACCAAAACCAAAGCTCCTTCTCCTTGACGAGCCCCTCTCTGGCCTGGACCCATCCATTAAGGTCGAAATCCAGCAGCTTTTAAAAATCCTCCATTCCTCCTTTCACACTACGACACTGTGTGTCACCCATGACTTTGAAGAAGCCTATGTTTTGGGTGATGGGATTACTATCTGTATTGATGGAAAGGTAGAGCAAGCGGGGAAGAAAGATGAAGTTTTTCTAAGACCGAAGGCCATGAAAGTAGCCCAATTTTTGGGTGCAAAAAATCTATATAGGGCGGAGGTATTAAGGGAAGAGGAATCACTTCAACGATTGGTACTCGCGGTCAATGGTCTTCAATTTTCCATGCCGATGAGTTTGTGTCGAGATTCGGTAGAGGTCGGAAATGAGGTGGATCTCTTCATTCGACCTGAAGAAGTTATGATCATTCGCGAGGGAAAACCCCTGAAGGAATCTTTGAAGAGAAATATCTTCGAAGCAGAAATTTTCGATATCATCGATAGGGGAAGATATCATATGGTTTACGTTCAGACGATGCAAGGAAAGATCCCTTTCGAAATCTCCATTCCAAACTACGCCTTCCGAAATTTGAACCTTTCAATTGGTAAAACTGTCAAAATGGCCCTTCGGGAGGAATCCCTCTGGGTGATGAGTTAAAAACTCTTCTGACTCCCCACCCTCATGTCCATTTAAACGATTTTATCTTCTTCCATCGGTTGAATACTTATGCCCTGGTGGTGATGTCCTAACCCGAATGAGTTTTATTCAATTGACAATCAAACGTCAGACTGGTATCTTCTTGAGCGGGGATGTCGTTTCACTGTTTTGCATAGGATGCGCCGCTCATCGCATGGACAGGGTTGGAAACGGCGCTGGTATCAAGACAATTTCCTCACGGCAGATACGTCACCTGCAAACCATGAACGAGGCTATCTTAACGGGCTACATTCCTGGGGCGATCGGCCGGATTGCCGAGCTTCACGCAACCTATTACCATCGGAATTGGGGGTTTGGACTCTTCTTCGAAGCCAAAGTTGCCGCTGAACTGTCCGAATTTCTCAGCCGATTTGATGAGACGCGGGACGGTTTTTGGACCGTCTGCCTCAACAATCGGATTGAGGGAGGTATTGCGATTGACGGGATTAAGACAGCCACTGAGGGAGCCCACCTTCGATGGTTCATCCTGTCATCGGAGACAAGAAACCGCGGTATCGGCAATAGGCTTATGGAGAAAGCAACGTCATTCTGTAAAAAGAAAAACTACAGGAGGGTGTATCTATGGACTTTCGAAGGGCTTCATGAGGCTCGTCACCTCTATGAAAAGTTCGGTTTTGAACTTGTAAGGCAATTTGAAGGGACCCAATGGGGAACAAAGGTGATCGAGCAAAAATTCGAACTCGTCTTGTCATAAAAACCCGGCCAAACCAACCGGCGAGACAGAACTTGATAGACTACCCTCCCTCACTTCTCTTCGCCTTCGATAAGAATCTCGATGGATCTGTCAGGGTCGCACCCCTTTAAGGAAGAGAGCATCCCCTTTATCGTTTTAGTTAAAAAACTCTGAACAAAAGGGCTTAAAGGAATCTTTCTCCCCTCCACCTTCAGGGAAACCTCCCTCTGCTTTTTCAATGTAAGAAACTTCTTGACAATAAAATCGGCAAGCCGTTCCGTATCGTCGAGGAAAAAACATGAAGTGCCAATATCAAACTTCTTATCTGAAACAATCGCAATCAGGTTATCCTCCTTCGTGCAGAGAAGTTCTTTATGCTTCCCCTTCCGGAAGATTTCGATCTTGGGTTGGACATCCTTCTTGTAGCCCTCTGAGATGATGAGGTCCACATCGCGAATGAATTTCTCCCTGATCTCCTCCAGGGAGAGATCCTTTTCCACATCCCTAATCAAGGCAACTTTATCGGGCGATGCAATGACCACCGTGTGTGCCCCTGCTTGCTTATGTCGCCAGCTATCCTTTCCTTCCCGATCCACTTCAAACCCGTGCACATCGTGTTTCACCGTAGCAACCCGATAACCGCGGCGGGTCAATTCTGGCACCAGTTTTTCAATCAAAGTGGTCTTGCCACTGTCTGATTTTCCAACAATAGAGACAATAGGGATCATCGATCCTCCAATGCGGATTGCGGAATGCAGATTTCGGAGTAAAATCGGTGTAAATTCCGAATTCCGAACTCCGAATTGTTAAAAGCTACGGTCCAGCAATTGGACCTTGACCTTCTCCCCTGCCCTCACAATCTCACGATCTTCAGGGATCACAATCAAACCATTCGCCCTGACCATTGATTTCAGTATTTCGGAACCCTGGGCCCCAGTCACGGCAACAAAAAATTGATTTCTCTCAAAAGAAACGGAAGCCCTAATGAAATGACGCCTCCCCGGTTCTTTACGTATATCCTCTTTCAAGAGGGCCTCGATAACGGGACGAAAGAGCTGACGATGGCCCATCATCTTCAGAAGCGAAGGCCTCACAAATTGCTCAAAAGAGACCATGGAGGAGACAGGATTTCCAGGAAGGCCAAAGACAGGTTTCCCTCCGATCGTGCCAAAGGCCAATGGCTTGCCCGGTTTCATCGCCACTTTCCAGAAGACCATTTCCATCCCCAGATCGTTCAGGACGTCTTTAACAAAATCGTAATCACCCACCGAGATCCCCGCTGAAGAGATGAGCACATCGGCCCGGACTCCCTGACGAAGCTTTTCCTCGATCTCCTCTTTTCGGTCCCTGGCAATGCCTAACTGAATAGGAATCGCACCGCAATCTTTCACTTGAGCGGCCAAGGTGTAGGAATTGCTGGAGACGATTTTGATCTCACTCCACTCCCCGTCCACATCGATCAGTTCCTCCCCGGTACAGAGGATCGCCACCAGCGGTCTCTGATAAACAGAGACGAAAGAGCGTCCCACCGTGGCAAGTATTCCAACTTCAGCTGGCCGGATAAAATCTCCCTTCGAAATAACCCGTTCGCCTTTCTTCACATCCGCTCCTGCCCTTCGGATGTTCTGACCGGGAGTGACTGCCTTGAAGACTGAGACAAATCCACCTTCCTTTCTTGTATCTTCCACAGGGATAACAGCATCTGCTCCTTCTGGAATTGGAGCACCGGTCATGATTCGGATAGCCTGTCCTCTCTCGACTGTCTTTGACGAAACATAGCCTGCAGGAAGATCTTCAATGACCTCTAAACGAACCGGATGATTGGGGGAGCCATTCTGGATGTCCTCGGACCTCACGGCATAACCATCCATCCCTGAGTTGTCTAAAGGTGGACTATTTCGACCAGCGTAGACCTCTTCTGCGATCACTCTCTCTAAAGCTTCCAAAATCGAGATCTTCTCAGACCCTAAGGGCTGAATATAAGAAAGAATTTTTTCAAGGGCTTCCTCTACGGTAATCATGAGCGAAATATAACATAAAAAGGACCTCTTGGAAATGCGGAGGTCAACCCTTGGACTTCCCAGCATGAATGCAACGGCTCGCTCACGGTTGACCCCAACCGACGTCTCTACACACTGCCCCGAAGGGCGAAGCGTTCGGCTGAGCTCACGCCGAACCCTTGGCGTCGCCGAATGGGTCAAATTCGCACCGCCGACTCGTCACTTTGAGTCAAGGTGATCTTATGTTATGATTCGAGCAGATTAAACAAGGAGACGGACCGATGAAGGAAAGGATAACCGTAATATGTGAGAACACGGTTGGCCATCTGATTGGTGCAGGAGAGCATGGATTCTCAGCTTTTATTGAAACCGAAGGAGGCAATTACCTTTTCGATACGGGAAGCGGTCATTCTGTGGTGGCCAATAGTCTCATATTGGACAGGGATTTGAAGACCGTAAGAAAGATCTTCCTAAGCCACGGCCACTACGATCATACTGGAGGGTTGCCCGAGGTCTTGAAGCTGAGAGGGAAAGTGGATGTCCACGCCCATCCCTATGTCTTTCTGGATCGAATCCATGTGATTAAAGAAAATGAAAAAGAAACGACGAAATTTGTTGGTCTTCCTTACAAGCAAAAGTATCTGCAGTCTCTGGGCGCTAATTTCATTTTCAATACCGATTTCATAGAAGTTGAAAAAGGAATCTTCTTAACTGGTGAAGTTCCAAGAAAAACATCTTTTGAGAAACCGGATCCAACCCTCCTCACTGAAATCGACGGGAAGACCAGTTTGGATATCTTTTCGGATGACCAATCCCTCACTCTTGAGACGGAAAAAGGTTTGGTCGTCATGCTTGGGTGTGCCCACTCCGGAATAATCAATATCCTAAATCATGTCATCAACAAGACAGGTAAAGAAAAGTTTTATTCCATCCTCGGCGGTACCCATTTAGATTTTTTGACCCCTGAACAATTGGAGGAGACCATCAAAGCTCTGATGAAAATGAAAATCGAAAGGATTGGTGCCTCCCATTGCACAGGAATGAGAGCCGCCTTCAGGCTCTATCAGGAATTTGGCGAGCGATTCTTTTATGGTCATGTGGGAAGCATGTTAGAAACATAGGAAAAACAATTCCAAAGTGGTGTGCCTCCGAGACTGTTTCGAATAGAATTGATTAAATATCAATATGTTATACTCTATATCCACCGATTAATTTTTTTCTTGACAAATTTTTGCCCCTCAATTATAATCACTTTGTAGCTATAAAATGGTTGAAAGATAGTTGTAAATCAAGTGAAAAATTTCCCTCAACAAAGACTAACTTCATGTTATAAATACAAATCAGTTAAAATGTAGTTATTTTTGATCATGTAACCCTCAATACCCAATTGGCCACTGGACCCTATGGTTCGAAAAAAAGACCGTGCCGTAGAGATTTCCCCACCATCGGAAGAATTTAACTTCATCCGAAATAAGGCGAAGTTTGGGGTCTATGGAGAAGAAATGATCGAGAAGGAAGTCAAGCAGAGCGGGAATAGTGGCCGGGTTTATCTCCCTCCGGAGTGGGTGGGGAAACATGTTAAGATCATCCGCATCGACTGAGAAGGCGATGGAAAAGGGATTAAAGACACGAAGCATAAAAGCTAATGATGTTCCTCAAATTGTTGCCATTCAGGAGTCCATTATGCAGAGAAAGGTATCCCGTAAGTGGGTCCAAATGGTGGAGGGATATTTACAGAAACAGGATAAGGTCGGGTTTGTAGCCTTGAAGGGGGATCGTATCGTAGGTTTCATCATCGGCGAGATTAAAGGCGAAGGATTTGGCTTGGAGCAGAGCGGTTGGATCAATTGGATCGGTATTCTCCCTCGTGAGATGGGGGCTGGAATCGGCCAGGCCCTGGCCAGAAAACTCCTCGAATTCTTTAAGAAGAAGGGAATCCTGGATGTTTACACTGTTGTCCGATGGGATGCCCCGGATATGCTTTCCTTCTTCAAATCGATTGGATTCGATCGTTCAACCTTCATCAATCTTAGGAAACATTTGGATTGAAGCCTTCTGCCTAAAGGGGGGAGCTTCCGGGTTAAGGTATTTATATTGGATAGAGATTAACTACGTTTACCCCGTTAGAAAGTAGAAGACTTTCTAACGGGGTTGACAATTAAGGGTGCAACAAACGTGAACAACCTGCGTAGCGGAAGGCCATGGCTGCGGAGAGAGGCTAAAGAATGAAATACGCAGAGACAGGGTTTAATTTAGAAATTGATCTATCCCGAGGAAGCATTGAGAGGGTACAAACCGACCCCAGATTAACCGAATTTCACCTGGGGGGTCAGGGGACTGCCGGGAAGATACTATGGGATAGGGTTTCTCCTGAAGTTGAACCCTTTTCTCCCGATAATCTACTCATATTCAGCACCGGTCTTTTAGATGCCACACCTGTTTCCGGTGCCAATCGTACCATTGTGAATACCTTTTCTCCCCAGACAAACCTTTATTCAAATTCATTATTTGGAGGATTTTTTGGACCGGAACTGAAACATGCCGGTTACGACAAAATAGTCATTCGCGGCAAGTCCCCCAGCCTGGTTTATTTGTGGATAAACAATGACAAAGTGGAAATACGTGATGCCGGCCATCTCCAGGGGAAAGGCACTCTAGAAACAGGAGCACTCATTCAAAAGGAGTTGAAGGAGCCCATAGCCCAGGTGGCCGCTATCGGCCTGGCCGGTGAAAACAGGGTCTATATGTCTACCATCGAACACTCTAACTCCAGCGCTTCTCGAGGAGTAGGCGTGATCATGGGAGACAAAAAGTTAAAGGCCATAGCTGTTCGTGGAACAAAGGACATCAATATTGCCCGACCGGCTGAGCTTTTTGAGATATGCCTCGGCCTGAGGAAGGAAATTTATGAGAACCCGAAATGTGGGGATCCTATGGCGCACGAGGATGATGAAACTTTCCACGTCGACAATTTCGCCTGGGGCAATGCGCGTGAGCGGAAAAAAGGGTTTTGGAACAAACAACGTGAAAAGAAGTGGAAGGCGATTTCTGAAAGCGTGCGGGTTCGATGGACGGGTTGCTATAACTGTCCGAAGGATTGCCATCAAGCGATTTCCTACCCGGGGCGGCAAACCTATTTCCAAAAATGCTACAGCAAACTTACCTATGCGATGGCGGCCTATAAAGAGCTGGATTTTAATTATGACATACTTGGCCTTACTCAGGAGTACGGACTGGACGGATACTCAACGCCGCAAGTTCTCGCCTATGCCGTTGAACTTTACGAAGCCGGCATTTTAACTGACCAGGACCTGCCAGGATTTCCGTCCGACTCCGGGGAAAGATTTTTCTACCTCGTTGAAAAAATTGTTCGACGGGAAGGGATTGGAGATGCTTTAGCCAATGGTGTTTATTGGGCAGCCCGTCAGATTGGTAAGGGTGCAGAAGAATTTGATCATAATACCATTAAAAAATTTGAGCAGCTGCCTCTCAAGCTGAAAATGATCAATTACCCTTATTTCCTTATGTACGCCACCGGTGAGAAGATGACGATCACCCAAACTGAAGGGTCCTACCCCCAGTCACCCATTGCTGATAAGGAAGAGAGAGAAAAGTTCGTAAAGAATTGGGATGCAGCTCCTGAGAGGTTTAAAAAATGGTTTTTGGAATGGGAGCCGCGTCAACATCCATCTATTGAAGCGTCTGTCAACATTGCGGATTGGAATGACACCATGCATTACATTGATGACGCCATCGGGATCTGCGCCTTTTTGTCGTCATTTAGAGGCCAATTTGGCGGGAGGACTCCGTATCACCTTTATAATTTGCCAAATTTCATCTCACTGGCGACCGGGATGGATCTTGATTCAGACGCACTATGGGAAATAGGTAGAAGAAACCGAAATCTGGTAAGAGCCCTTAATGTAAGGAGAGGCTTGAGGAGAAAGGATGAGAAACCTCCTGAAGACCATTGGGAGATACGAGATCCTGAGATGGAAACCAAGATGCTTGACGCGTATTATAAATTCAAGGGGTGGAATAATGAAGGTATTCCTACCAAAGAGACGTTGGACAAACTGGGTTTGGATTACGTGAGCGAAGACTTCGTACAGAGGGGGATCTTGACAGATCATGAAGGTACTCCCTCCAAAGAGACTTCGGCGGAAAAAGAGAAGAACTAACAGGGTGCTGAAAAAGTCACTTTTTCAGGCTGATCAAAAATGCCCAGATGCAAGGCGCCCGAAATCCTGAGGAGTGAGGCGTACTTGCAGTACGCCGCAACGACGAGGGATGAGGGGAACGCCGCAGATGGGCGTTTTTCAGCAGCCTGCTAAAGTGAAGGGAGTGAACCGTGAAGGGTGGGTCAAAAAAGAAAATAGTTAAAGAAATAAAAGTTGATCTTGATAAATGCATTGGTTGTCGTGGATGTGAGGGAACGGCCCAGCATCAGATGGAGATGAAGAACGCTGTGGCAAAATTGGGCTTGCCGGCTATGACCTTTGAAGGAAATATGGCGGACGAAAGGGAGTTTGAGGAAGCCCGACCAGCCCGGATGACCGATCTCTTCGCAACCGAAACATTGGGGCTTAAGAAGGTAGCCTAAAGATAAATATAAAGAACGGGGGTCAATGATGATAGTTGCAGGAATCGATGTAGGTGGAAAGAATGTTCACATTGTCATCATAAAGGACGGCCAAATACTCGGTAAAATAACAGGTCCTTCGGGGATAAAAAAGGCAGAGGCAGTGGAGCATCTCTACGATGAGGTACTCAAAAAGGCTGGCCTGACACGAAAAGATGTCGAGCGAGTGGTCGCCACAGGGAGCGCAGCGAAGAGAGTAGCCTTTGCGAACGGTGCCATTCCAGATGCCGCAGCGGATGCCAGGGGAGTCATCAAACTGATCCCCACCGCAAGGACGGTTATCGATGTCGGGGCAGAAGAAGGCCGTTCCATCAAAATCAGCGCTGATGGGAAGGTTTTAGACTTCGCTATTAACGAGAAGTGTGCTGCTGGTACAGGTACCTTTGTTGAGGCCATGTCCAGGGCTCTTGAAATCTCTGTGGATGAGATGTCGAACATCACTCTTCAATCCACCCAGACCCTTTCAACGAATACACAGTGTGCGGTGTTTGGAGAATCCGAGGTGGTCTCCCTCATTCATCAAAAGACCCCAAAACCGGACATCGCCCGGGCAGTGATGAATGCGATTGCAGGAAGGGTTGCTTCGGTCGTTCGTATCGTTGGATTGGAAAAGGATATTGTGATGGTCGGAGGGATGGCGAAAAACGCAGGTTTTGTCGACTCCCTCAAAAAGAATATCGAAATGGATGTCGCTGTGCCAGAAGACCCAGACTATATGGGTGCTCTGGGAGCTGCTGAAGCGGCCGCCGCTGGAGCTTATACGGAGGAAGTCAAGGCATAAGTAGTAGAAAGGGAGACCGTTTCAGAAGGGAAAGGTTAATTGTTCGAGACAACTTAATAGCCTTAAGTAGGAAGGAACAGACAATGGCTGAGGAAGTAAAAACCCAAGAATTTTGGAGATGGCCTGAAACCAATTGGGTCAACCCGGATATAGATTGGAAAAAAGGGAAGGTAATCACGGCTGGAGTGGATGTTGGATCCGTTAGCACGCAAGCCGTCATTATGGTAGATGGCGAATTTTACGCTTATGGTAACACGCGGACCGGTTCAGACAGTCCAAACAGTGCCAGAAAAGGTATGGGCTTTGCCTTAGAAAAGTCCGATATGAAAATTGAGAATATCGATTACTGTATCGGCACGGGGTACGGAAGGGTGAATGTACCCATGGCTCAACAGTCTATCACCGAGATTTCCTGTCATGCTCGAGGGGCCAACTTCATGTACGGACCAGAAGTCAGGACGGTCATGGATATGGGTGGCCAGGACTGTAAGGCCATCAATGTCGATGACAGGGGTAAGGTTCTCAATTTTGTGATGAATGATAAGTGTGCTGCTGGAACGGGCCGCGGAATGGAAGTCTTTGCTGACCTGATCAGAGTGCCCGTTTGGGAGATCGGACCCCGCTCCTTTCAGATCCAGAAAGAACCCCCCATGATCAGCAGTACCTGCGTGGTATTTGCCAAGAGTGAGGTCATTGGCCTACTGGAGTCAGGGATACCTGAAAACGATATTATGGCTGCTTACTGCTCTGCGATGGCCCATCGGATCATGGAACTTCTCAACCGTCTGGGCATAAAGGAAAAGTTTGTCATCACCGGGGGCATCGCCAAAAATGAAGGTGTTGTGAAAAGGCTGGAGAAGGAATTAGGGATTAAGACAGCTGGGCGCGTCTGGTACAAGAAAGAGTATATCGACCGCAAATATCCCTTTGACACCCAGCTCGCCGGCGGCATCGGAGCAGCCCTGTTCGGACAGGCTTTATTGAAGATGGGAAAGGCAAAGAGCGCAAGAAAAGCCTAATCCTTTACTTCCCTCTCCCCCTGGCGGGCGAGGGATAGGGTGAGGGGGAAAAGAAAGGCAAATATAGAGATGATAGCCAATTTTGGTTTTAAGGATGGGTCGGGCGACTGGTATGTCATCATCGATACGGACAAGTGCAATGGATGCGGTAAGTGCCAAGAGGTATGCCCAGCAAAAATCCTCGAGGTAGGGCCGGATGAAATTGACATCTTCCGTGAAGAACCAGTGGCCTTTGTGAAGCACGAAGAGCGCAAAAAGGTTAGGTACAGCTGCGCTCCTTGCCGGCCTGGCTATGGGGGAGAACCAGCCCCTTGTGTCGGTGCTTGTGAACCAAAAGCCATCTCCCACTCAGAAGGATGGAAACGCTTGTACGGCCATAAATAATTTCTTCACTGTTCGCAACAAGATGAAACAACCCTGCCGCTCTATTTTCAGAGTGCAAAAACACTTATGAAGTAGAGCGGTAGTTTTGTATGAGTTAAAAATTTTGAAATTTTGGGTTTAGATTTTATAGTTGAATAAACTCTTATTTTTGACTAATATAACACCATAGACAAAGGTAAATCGCATCCACCCCTCCCTCCCCCCTTGAGGGAGAGGGTCGGGGTGAGGGTGAATAAGATTTTAAGAAATGAGTAGAGAAGAAGAATTAAGAAAACAGGGTTGGGAAAAAAGGTTTACCATCGATGAACCCCGCCTTTCAGAGATGGCAGAGCAATACAAAGAACTTGGGTTTGAAGTCCTTCTGGAGCCTGTCGATACCTCCTCTGAAGAGTGCACAACTTGTATCACCGCTTTCCATGACCGCTACAAGACCATCTACACCCGCCAAAGAAGTTAGAATTTCCCTTATTCTGTCATTCTGAGCGAAGCGAAGAATCTTTTTAAACCATTGACTCAGGTTTCTTTTATCGTATCCTATTAGCAACCCGAAACCAGTATACAAATAGATCCTTTTCTAATTCCTGGTAGTTGACAAATTTCTTCGATATCATTTCCCAGAATCTCCCGTTGTGCCTTTTCTCTTTCAAATGAGCGATCTCGTGGAAGATTACATATCTCAGTATACGCTCCGGCAAAAACCGCATTAGCCTGTTTATCGTCAAATTCCTTTTTGAGCTGCAGCTCGCCCATTTTGTTCTCATCGTCCTGAAGTAGACTCTATTCAGGCCCTTCCCCGATTCTTTAGAGGCATCCCTGACAAAAGAGAGGATAAGGTTCTTAAACTCCTCTTCAGATCTCCTGACCAATTTCTTAGTCGGTGTATCCTTCAAACATTCCTTGATAAACCTTGCCTTATTAAGTATCCAGCCCCTGTGTTTTTCTAAGAGAGACTCAGGTTTGTGGCCAAAAGGAAGGATAATGAGAAGTTGGCCGGTTTTGAATTCCAGCCTTGGATATTTGACACCCCGGTAAGATACCCTATGCGGTATGTTGAGCAGTTCCATAATTCTTCACACTTTCCAAAAGCCTTTCGTGTAAATCATTCATCTCATCCAGTGAGAGGTTATATTTTCCTTTCATGCCCCGGACGAACTTCCTTATCTCTCTCTCCACTTCTTTCTTAACAGTAATTTGATTAATCCAGCCGAAAAACATATGCTTCTCAAGGCTCTTCGAAAGCTCCTTCACAACCTTTTCAAAACCACCCCCTTTAACTTTTTTCTCAATTTCGAGAAGCAAGGCATATTCAAGGTCCGAGAAGTTGAGGGACTTCTGTCTTGAAAAAAGTTGGTTTATTTCTTTTATTGCCTTAACCCCCACCGTGTAAATCTTCTCATAATCTTTCGTTTTCTCTCTCCATAGCTCAAGGAGTCTTTCAACCTTTTCCACCAGGGATTCATAAACAGGGTTCCTATGCCTTTCGACCAAAACCAATCGATTCAATGTAAAAAGGATATTAGCAGCCTTTTCCTTCCTATTTCTAACTTTCTCCTCCAGCGCCTTAAGATAATCACTATCAAACGCTACTACCGGAAGTTCTCTTTCCAACTTTTCGATTTCAGTAGCCTTATGGATGAACCGGACTGTTTTATCATAGTATTTTTGGACATATCCCTCATAAACAGGCTTCTGAATCACCATCTTCATGTAGAACGTGTAAATGGCTGAAATCCATTTATAGTCTTCAAAATACTCAAGTTTAATCTCGTCGGGACCGAGAAGCTCAAAAGTTTTTCTCAGATTCCTATATTTTTCTCCAAATTCTTCCTCTTTTTCCTCATCCGAAGTTAAAACTTCTATGGCCTTAAGCAGGGTTTCTCTTTCATAATCCCTTGGCACTTCTTTTAGCATTTCGACGATTTCTTTTACCAAGTTAACAAAATCCTCCCTTACGCTGTCATAACTGAATAAAGCTCCTTTGATGTCTTCTTCACTATACATCTCAAAGGCTTTTTTGAACTCTTTTAGAATTCCCACATAATCAATGACAACCCCAGCTTCCTTTAGATCTTTGAAGGGTCTATTCGTTCGTGCCACAGCTTGTAAAAGCCTGTGCTCTCTCAGAAGCTTATCAAGATACATCACCTGAAGGATAGGGGCATCGAACCCGGTGAGAAGCATGTCGGTGACGATCAATATTTTTGGAAATTCCTCTTCTTTGAATTTTTCTATTTCATCTTTCCTAATATCATCTATATCTTTACCTCCGTATCGCACTTTTTTTTCTGCAGCAACCTGCAATATTTGAGGCTTATCCCGCTTGGTGTAGGTCATCTCAATTTCACTATACTCCTTGGGAAGATGCCTATCGAGTTCTCTCTTATAGACCTCACAAGCATTTCGACTGCCAGCCACAATCATTGCCTTGAATTTTCCGTCAATATTTTCCTTAAAATGCTTTGCTATGTCTTCGGCAATAGTCTTTATCCTGATTGGATTTTCAAGGACGACTTTAATAGCATTCAGTCTTTTCTTTACCCTTTCCTCTACACCCTCTTTTATCTCTTCAGGCAATTCCTCAAATTCTGTTTCCAAAAAGGCTTCCAGCAAGTCTTTCTTTAAATGGACCTCCTTTTCGAGCCTCGGTTGATAAACAATTTTTACTGTGAAACCATCTTTAATAGAGTCTGTTATAAAATATCTATCGAGGTAAGCTTCTTCTGGAGGATAGCTAAACTCAAGATAAGTATCTCTCCCTTTCTTCGATATCGGTGTGCCCGTGAGGGCAAAGAAGAAGGCACTCTTAAGTATTGCCTTCATTTGAGCTGCAAGAAGACCGTATTGAGTCCTGTGCCCTTCGTCAACAAAGGCTACAACATTCTTTCGATTCATTATTGTTTCTTTGCGTTTTGAAATCTTCTCAATTTCTCCGTAGACCTCTTTAAGCTCCTCAGGTCTAAACTTATGAATAAGAATGATAAAGACCCCTCTCTTGCCCCTGTAATCATCAAATTTAAGAAATTCTTTAAGTTCCCAAACATTTCCGATAATTTCAGGCTCAACAAGATCCAAGGAGTAAAACTCTTTATAAAGTTGGTCTTCAAGCTCAATCCGATCTACGATGAAGAATATCGTGGGGTTCTCAAGCTCCTTCATGTAATACAGCTTATTCGCAGCGAATATCATGGTCAGGGTCTTTCCACTGCCCTGCCAGTGCCATATCAGACCTTTAGTCTTTGGTTGAATAGTCGTTAGTCTTGAACCTATGGATTCCTCCACTCTGGACACTATTTTATTGGCAGCCCGATACTGCATGTATCTCGCAATAACCTTGGTGGCATTCCCGAATTCGACTCTGAAGAAGAGAAAGTTTTTGATGAGATCAAGGAGGCTATCTCGAGAGATCATTTCCATGGTTGAATCTATGGAATCCTTTTCTTCTTCTCTCCATTCGTGCGTTTTTACCTCTTCCTGCCAGGGGACAATTGCGAAATACCTTGCCTGACTTTCAGCAGCGATCCCGATCTGAATATACTTATAAAGTTCGGGAACCGTTCTTTCGTAGTCTTTGATCTGCTTGTAAGCGTTAAACCAGCTTTCGGAGATGCTTGTAGGATTCTTACATTCGATATCCACCACAGGGATACCATTCACATAGAGGACGATATCCGTTCTAATTCTATCTCTGCCTTGGTAATAGACCTGTCTTGTGACAATAAACTCATTATTTTCGATCTCTTGAAAATCAAAAAGCTGGACATACTTAACAACCTTCTCCTTCTCAAATTTCACAGGAACCCCGAACTTATAAAAATTCAAAATCTTTTTAGCTCCTTCAACCCCCGTACCCGTGAGCTTCAATTCATTAATGACCTTATTAATCTCCTCATTTCCCAATTCCGATTTCTTATTTATTCTTTGTAATGCCCTAACCAGATTAGGAATAAGCAATACCTCTTCATAACTATCCCTCTCCAGATCATCAGCGGGAACAAATCTCCAACCCTTTTCTTCAACCTTCTTAATGAAATAATCCTCAATAAGTTTCTTTTCTGTAAAGACCATTTCACGCTTCCAGCCTTACTCGTTTTTTACCGGTTAGAAGATCGTTCATCAAACCCTTCTTAATCTTCTCTAATTTTTCTTTCCTATTCCGTAACGCCTCAAGCCTCTTATCCACCGCACCCAGAATTTCAGCAATTGTTTGTTGCTCTGGTAAAGGGGGGAGCGGGCATCCTGTTGAATAAACTATCGTCTGTGTCATCAACGGTTGACCCGATTCCTTTTTAAATTTATTCAAGTTTATAAAGGCAAGATAGTAGATCAAAAAGTCTAAGTTCACTTTGTGCTTCTCTATTGCTAACGCGTAAAGAGCATTATCAGTTACCCAAGAGGATTTCTGTGTTTTATGGATTGAACCGCAATATTCACCTACCCTTCCTATAACAATTGTTTCATTGTCTATCATGAATCTGTTTGTATATCCAAGGATACCGTTCCCGCCGTAAACTGGAACCGCCATCTTCTGGGTATGTATCTCAGAAATTTCCTTTGGCCTGGATTTTCCACTGGCCAACTTAAATACATTTGATAACTTAACAAGCTCCCATCCTTTAGGTATCCTTCCTACCTCTGTATCTTTAAACTCCTTATGTCCTATGCCCTTGGTCAATAACTCCTGCATCAAACCCTTTTTCAGTCTTTGGGTCTTTTCAATTGTTTCATTAACCTTCTCAATCCCCTGATCCATCGTCGAAAGAATCTCAGCAATGTTTTTCTGCTCAGGAAGAGGGGGAAAAGGGAGTTGTATGCTTCCTAAGACTTTAGCATTAAGGCCTTTCTTTAACTGTCCTTCTTTGTTTTTATGAACTTGAATCCAATAGGGGTTTGATTGGGTAAAATAGTAGAGGAACTTCGTATCTAATTCTTCTCGTGCCGACTTAAATCTTATCAAATAGGAGGCAAAAACACCTCTTATTTCTCTATCGACAAATGCGGTTTTCCCTGTCGTTGCTCCAATCCTTGCAAATAAAATATCACCCACATTCAATCTGTATTTTTCATAATTTTTTTTATTGACTTCACAATATGGAATACTCTCCCAATTGGGTTTTGCATCCTCATTTATATCGGTGATCCGAACAAATTTTGTTCCTGTGTTTTTGTTAGTTGCAGAACATGTGTACCCATATCGTAATTCCCCTGTATCACGCAACAGAACCACTCCCCATTCCTTTGGAATGTCAGTTACTCCCGTCCTTTTTATTGCGATATTAGGGTTTTTCATTTTATTAATTAAAGTTTGTTCAAATTCTAAGTCGAGAATAACTGTTGTTCTATGTTAATCTCTGGGTTTCTATTTATGGTGCCCTCTGACTTTTTTACTTTTCTGAGGCTTCTTAATAGCTCGCGTTGTGCGCTTCACCCCTTTTCCGGTAATATAATCCTTGAATGCAGATATAGCATTTTTTTCTCCTTGAGGACTCAGGCTTAATTTCTTTTCTTCATCATAAAGTTTTGCATTTATATAACCACCTTTCTTAAGGTTAAAAATTCCCGTCGTCAGTGGATAGGTTAACTTTATTCCATTTTGCTTTATAAGACTCTCAAACTGCTCTAAAGCAATACCAGATTCCCCATAGCCTTTTTCAAAAGCATACAGAAGCATACACATTGCATCTGTAACTTGCAGCTGACTCGCCTTGGTAACTTGTACCATGCCCTCTTTATAACCTACCATATGCTGCAGGCCTAAAGGCTCAATATCGAGTTCGCTTGCTAATCGCTTTATAGGCTCGTCTGTCAAGGACACTTGCTTTTCCTTTTCAGGAGGGCATGCACCTGCCTCTTCTAATAAACTTGTCAATAATTGGATGTCATCATTTAACGATGCTTTTGTTGTTCCCAAAGAGAGCGTTACTTGAAAGTTTCGAATTTGCCCGCCTATTTCAAGATTTATTGGTCTTTCGCTCATATTGATACCTCCTCATATAGATTATTTGTTATTTCTGTTGTGTCTTTTATAGTTTTGCCAACCTCCCCTTTCCCGTAAGACTAAGTCTCCTAATGCCATTCTCGTCTTTGTAGAAATATCTCTGGCTGAGGTAAGATCTTATTTCATGGTCTGAAAATTTGAATCTTATACCTAACTTTTTTAGCGCTTCTCGGACATCCTGTGTTTTGGTTATTTCTGAGGTTGCAACAGCCGCAACAATTGCGTCAATCTTTGAGTTGATTCTCTTCGGATCAACTTTCAGGACATCCGGTTTGCTGGCAGATAAAAGCTGTTCTATCGGAAACTCTAAATATTCTTTCGATTCTATATTGAACATTTTGTTAAGCATAAAGCATACAAGTTCCGCAAATTCCTGATATACAGCATCTGGTACGCTAATATTAGCATCCTGATGGTACTGGGGATTACGAGTATTCCAGTAATAATTAAGATGGTCCCATACTTCTGAAGGGACATTGATGTTTTTTTGTGCAATATCAAAAAGTCTATATCGCGGCCTGTGTTCTTTAGGATCTAATGTTATTTTTTTGATATTTTGCAAATACTGTCTGAGTGAAATCTCAAGCGTGCTATCTAACATTATTAGAGATAACCTGTTTCTACTCGAAAGTATTGAAGACCGAATAAGTGCCACACATTTTAACGCCTCAATGATTCCTAAAAGCCATGGTGCATCTTTCATTGCAAGAACTCCTTAATTTGGTCCCGAAAGTTTTATCAATAATCGCTAACCCCACCTTGTTCTCCAAACCTTTCTAATATCCCCAGTCCTAAAATTTATATAAATTTTTATCTCTTATTATATTTTGTGGCATTATTGTTACCTCCCGGAGACCTTTTTGCTTCAAATTATAATATTTTCTCCTTCTCAGAAAAACGACAACCGAAACGACAACCGAAACGACAACCGTACTTAGACCAGGATATAATATGCTCCTCGGCCTTTTCCTTTTAGTTTTACAACGCGTAACTTTGTAAATTTATTCATTTCTTTTAATGCTGCCTGCCTTGTTATTCCAAACTCTTTCGAAACGTCACCAATTGAAATCTTGTTATTTTGAATAATCTTTTCCACAATTTTCATCTGTCTTTCGGTAAGGGCAATCTGTCCTTTTTCTTTAAGCAATTTAATATCCTTGCTCAGACCAATCACCTTCTCTTTTACTGCCTTTATGCTCACTGCCACACCGTCGGTAAAATATTCAAGCCACCCAGTAAGGTCCAAAGCATTTTGATCAACGCCTTTTAATGCCGCATAGTAACTACGTCTGTCTTGGTCGTAATAATCATCAAGGGCAAAGAATCTTTTGGAGTCAAAACCCCTTTTATAAAGAAACAGAGTGGCAATTACTCTTGCAGTCCTTCCATTTCCATCAACAAAAGGATGAATCCTCACAAGTTCATAATGCGTTAAACCGGCTTCGATTACCGGATCAATTTCATTGACCACAGTAGAGTTGGACCATTCGAGAAATTCGTTTACCAGTTGAGGAACCTGCTCTGGTGGTGGTGGCATGAATATGACTTCACCAGTGATTCTATTTCCCACAAATACCTGGCGATTTCTAAAGATACCTTCATCCTCAGGATTCTCCAGAGTTTCCTTCGTGACTGTCTTATGAACTTCCCGTAAATCTTCGGACTTAAGTGGAGATCTTTTTGCAAACTCAGGAATTCTTTCTAATGCCTCGAGATAGTTCAAAACTTCCTGCCTATCTTTCCTCCTCACCATGATGTCTCGGCCTGCTGCCAGGTTACTGACTTGTTCAAGAGATAGAGGATTGCCTTCAATAGCTGTAGATGAATGGGCACTTTTTATCAGTGCTTCTCTTCTCAGAGAAACCTCCCATTTAGGTACAAGGGGTGCGTTTAAGATGATTGTTCTTCCCTCAGCGATCTGAGTCAGATTATTAACGATTCTATGGGTATATTGGAAATTTGGTTTAAACATATTTGGTTCACCCCCCCTGCCTACAGGCAAGCACCCTCAAATCCCCCCACACCCCCCTTTTCTAAAGGGGGGATTTTATAGATCCCTCACGGAGTTTACCCTGAGCCCAGAGATCAGACCCTTCGTTTCACTCAGGGTGACAAAAGCGAAGGGTTCAGGATGACAAGAAAGAGCCCCTTGTACCGACACCCTCATTTTAATTCTCTGAGATATCCTTCGATTTTCTCTTCTATTGCGAAGATCTCCTTTTCAATCCCCTTAAGCTCCTCCCACTCTTTTGTTACATCTATCTCTTCGGTCTCTTCCTCCGGAAATACATAAAGGGTTACATTGAGGTTGTAGTCGTTCTCTTTTATTTTCTCGATCTCTACGATTTTCGAAAAACCCTCATCATTTCTAAACTCCCTATAAGCCTTCACGATCTTCTTTATGTGCTCATCTCCTAACTGGTTAAGTTTCCGGACCTCTGTGTGTTGCCGGTATTCTTTGCTTGCATTGATGAAAAATATTTTCCCTTTTCTCGCAGTTGGTTTGTTCTTGTTGAGGACCATCACCGCCCCCGGTGCACCAGTATTGTAAAAAAGCTTTTCAGGCAGAAGAATCACAGATTCGATAAGGTCAGCATTAATAATGGCTGTTCTGATCGCCTTCTCTCTTCCCCCTCTAAAAAGACACCCATTATCTATGACAACCCCAACCCTACCTGTTTTGTCGTTAGCCGAGGCTAACATATGCTCAATCCATGTCCAGTCTGCTGATTGCTTTGGAGTAAATCCATATCTAAATCGCTCCCTCCAGAATTCACCTCTTTTTAATATCTCCTCATCATAACCATCTTGATTCCATGGAGGATTGGCGATCACAATATCAAATCTCTTTATTCCATCTCCTTCTTTATATTTTGGATAAAGCAAAGTGTCTCCGAGAATTAACTGAGCATTCCTGATATCATGGATGTAGAGATTCATCTTAGCTAAAGCAAGGGTCTTGTGATTGGCCTCCTGTCCGAAGAGGAAGACTTTATCCGCTTCACTTCTTCCCAGTGCATCTTCAACATGCTGATAGGAACTGATGAGCATGCCGCCAGAGCCGCAGGCAGGATCATAAACGCCTTCGCCAACCTTTGGATCAAGTATTTCAACAATAAGTTTGATCACCTCACGAGCAGTATAGACCTCACCTTCTTTGGCTTTTTGAGGAGCAAAATACTTCAAAATCCATTCGTAGGCGTCCCCAAGAATATCCGGCGATACGTGATTAAGGGATTTCTCGCTAAACAGCTCTACAAGTTGTCTTAGAATCTCTGCATTCTCTCGATTAGTAGTGAACTGAACGAAATCGACATTTTCAAAGACGTTTTTCAGTTCCGGATTTCTCTCTGCAAGGGCCTTCATAGCTTTGGAAAAGTTTTCCGGCAATCTTGCAGGGTCTTTTCTAATATTTTCCCAGAGAAGCTCTTCTGTTATATCAAAATCATGGTAGATGGAGTTTTTAGCTTCCTCCTTTGCCTCTTCATCTTTTAAACCATCTACAAGGGCTTCTTTGTATGCTTTTTCGAACTCCAATCCCCACTTATCGCTGATCCGTTTATAAAAAAGGAGAACAAGGATGAAGGTATAATCAACCCTTGTTCTTATGAGATCAGCAGCTCCCTTTAAGAGACTCTCAAGATCCCCCCTTGTTAACTGATTTTTGCTTATTGAAAGCGTCTCAGAGATTATTTCTTCACTACTTTTAAGTTTGTATATCCTCTTTCTCGCATCTTCTGGGTCAAATTCTGCTTCGAGCCAACCTTTTTTCCTCAACTCGGAGAGGATGACATTGACTTGTTCTTCACTACCCTGCATTTTCTTTTTTAGAATTTTGGAAGCATCTTCAAACCGAAAAGGAGATTCATGAAAACCCTCCAAAAGAGTTCTGTATCTCTTTTCAAGCCATGTGGGTAGCATAAGTTCTCTCCATTTGATAAAATAAGATAAGTTTTTTTAAATTAACTTATATATTATTTCAGAAACATTGAATTGTCAAGAAGAATTTAATGAATTATGTATAACTCATTGAAAATGATATACTTTTTGATTTATAAAGGTTAATTGTTTAAGATAAGGAGTAGAAATTATTTGGAAGGTTTATATTTTACGCGACAAAGGTAGGCTGCACAGGTGACAAAGGTCTATCGAAATATCACACGATCATCTCGACCCGATTTCTTCCTCTCTTTTTTGCAAGATATAATGCCTCATCTGCACGGCGGATGAGATCTCTATGATCGAAGTCCATATCTTTGCCATCAAAATGCCCTATCCCAACACTGATCGTAATTCGGACTCCGGAGATCTCCATCTGTTCTATTTCGGCCCTCAATCTCTCTCCGGTCTTTCTCGTATTTTCTACAGGGGTATGAGGCATGACGATGACAAATTCCTCTCCTCCGTATCTGGCTACGATATCTTCCAATCGGGTGCTCTTCTTCAAGACCAATGCAACTTCCTTCAACACTGCGTCTCCCATCAGATGCCCATGTTCATCATTCACTTTTTTAAAGTGATCGATGTCGATCATGACTAAGCTTAAGGGATGTTTGTACCTTTTGGATCTTTTTAATTCTTCTTCCAACCTCAACTCAAAAAATTTTCGTTGATACAATCCGGTCAGGCCGTCCGCAATCGATTCTTCATACAAGCGAGCATTCTCTATGGCGACGGCTACTTGATTTGCAAGGGCGGTAAGGATTAACATGTCATCTAAATCGAAGCTGCCGCTATTTTTATTGATCACTTCTATCGAGCCTAGAATCTTGTCTTTTGTCCGCACAGGGACACAGACGATGTTTCTCGTGACGAAATCACTTATTTTATCAACCCCATCAAAAAATCTTGGGTCTGAGGAAGCATCGTGAACGATCACAGGCCTTCCTTGTTCAGCCACCCAACCGGCCACACCCTGCCCTGTTTTCAACTTGATCCCTTTCACTCTTTCGCCTTTTTCTCCCACCGCTTCTGCGAAGAATAGTTCCCCGGCCTCCTCTTCCAAAAACAGAAGGCTGCCTGCCTCGGCATCAAGGAGTCTTATAGACCCCTCTATTGCATACTTTATGATCCCTTGTATGTCGAGAGTTGAATTAATAAGGGCTGACATACTGATGAGAAGGTTAAGTTGTTCGATCTTCCTGTCTTCTTGGGCGCTCGTCATTTGTTCAACCTCTTTATCAATCCCTTGAAACGTCGACAAAGCTGTGGCTCAGAGCTTTGTTGCACACTTCAGGTGATGATTTAAAATGGCCTCAGGAGGGGTTCCGCAGTAGATGCTAAAGATAGCATAAGGTGTTTCGGAATGCAAATGACACTCTGCCCCCAAATCCCGATTTAGAAACCGAAACCCTTTTCCCATCCGGGCGGCGAGCTTCATTTCAACGATTCCGGAATGCCGATTGAAGATTTTGAAAAATGAGGAATAGGATTCAAAAAAAGTTCTCATTGGAACTGCGGAAGAGGCGAAGGGGATCGGGTTTTATGCCGATCCCCTTCAAAGATAGATTCAATGTATGCTTAGAAGGGTCATTGGACGAAACCCTAAGTTTCTTACTCCTCACGCCCCCTCGGATGGGTGAGAATAGGATATCAACGGTGCAGCTTGACAGAGGTGTCAAGTTTTGATGGGAACAGCTGTCATATTCTATATTGAATTCAGAAGTAGTTGAACCACTCAGTACAATACTCTCTATGCTAAGATCTGCCATCCCAAAGTTGAAGATCGTGAGGGTTTGAGATGAAGCCCCCCCCACTTCTATGGGTCCAAATTGATAAGAAGAAGCTGAAGCAGCGATCTTCGGTTTGGGATGGATAAGGTCATTGTAGGCCTCCATGACGTTAACGAATCCATATCCATAGGTATTATCCGCTCCGTGCGGTCCCAGATCCAAGGCGGATTCTTTTACGACGAATTCCAATACCGGCACGGTTAGATTGGGGAAGGCATTTAACAGCAGCGCCATGGCCCCTGCGACATGGGGTGCGGCAAAGGATGTACCCATGACAAAAACATAAGAATCGGTGAAAACACCTCCTCCAGTAAGGTCCGAAGTCTTTACATTGACTCCAGGAGCAACTACCGCAGGATAGATTCCTCGGTCGCAGGCAGAGGGACCACGGCTGCTGAAAGAGGCGATGTCCTTCGAACGCGAGACAGCCCCTACGCCAAAGGCTCCCGGACTGTTGGCGGGGCTTGTACTAGTTGAAGGTAAGGGACCGTAGTTCCCCGCGCTAAAGACAATGGCAATGCCAGCAGACTGCAAGGCTTCAATATCTGATTGGAACTCTAAAGAACATCTGTTCGGATTTTCTAACGCCCAGGAAATATTGACGACATCTGGAGCATCATCCGTACCCGGGTTGCCATCCGGATTGAGAAGCCACTGGAACCCTTGATGTACGGCACTCAGAGAAGCCACACCCTCATCATTAAACACCTTCACTGCGATCCATTTCGCATCAGGAGCCACACCGATGGCCGTCCCGCCAGCATTGCCTCCGACAATGATACCCATGACATTCGTCCCATGGCCATTGGCATCGAAAGGTGTGTCATGTTCCCTATTGGGGTCGTACCAGCTGTTCGTCCCGCCACGCCACTTGGTCTTCAAGTCGGGATGGTTCAAATCAACACCGGTGTCCATGTCGGCCACCACGATTCCTTGTCCGGTATAGCCTAAGTCCCAAAGCTTTGTGGCATGGATGGCCTTCACATTCCATTCGGGTTTTGCAGAAACTCCATAGCCTACCAGTGGGACCTGGATGGTCTCATCCAGGCTTACACTTTCAACCGCAGGATGATCTGCCAGTTCAAGAACCACCCGGGAACGAGCAGTAACCGCCATCCCATTTTTTATCCACAGAGGGACGATTCTTTTCGCCCCCCTATCTTGCAGAAAGGTCTCCAGTGGCCTCTGAGTTTGCTCTGCCTTAGCCTTCAGAGAATGAATGATCTGCCATCGCCGAAGATGTTTATCAGGATCCTTGAAGAGGTGGATGTTCGCTCTGTCATGAAATGTGACAACGACAGCCACTTCTTCATTCGGGCTGAGAGATTGAAGGGCTTTTTGAAGATCTGGTGACAAGTTGCCGGCGGTGGCACCAGGGCCCCGTGCAAAAAAGATGAGACAAAATAGGAAAAGAAGACAAACCCGTCTTTTGACTATCCTTGTTCTCAAACCTTTTTCCCATCCATTCCACCATCAGGCGATAGCGGAAACCGAGCATGTAACCGTGGGCTGTCACCTGATCCCACATATTTTCGCGCCCCCTCTTTCTCCCGTACGCAACGGTTGATCTGCAGAGAATTCCTTTTGAGCTCGAATCTGGAATCTGGCTGCACAGCCGAGACACTGAACAATTATAATGATAAGCCACGTCATTTCAAATTTCAAATTTAAGAGGATGGAGGAGACAGTTGTGGTGAGGGTAAATGGAGCCACACGGGCAAAGCCCGTGCCTGCACGCCGTAGTGCGTTTCTGCACGCAGGCGTGGTCTTCTGCGTAGGCGGATAAAATTCCAAAATGACCGGGGAAGAAGAGCTGAAGAAAGAAGGATGGGAAAAGCGATTTACGGCTGAAGAACCCCTCCTTTCAGAGAGGGTCGAACAAATTCTCCTATCCATGACGATAATTGGAATTTATCGCCATACTGAACTATTCTAAATAGCCCCTGCCCATTAAAAGAAGTAGCCTTCGAAATGGTAAAGGGGTTATCGCTTTTATCCGTGATCGAACTGTCGCTTTTACTCGTTATTCGTATCCGATAGTCGTTTCCAGGGGGAATTCTAAAAGGAACCCGCCAGTTATGGGAACCTTTCCCATTGCGTCCTATGAAGGCTCTGGAGGCAATGGTCGCATAAACCTGTGTGCCTTTTAGGAGTTCGATCCTCACATAAGCCCCTGGGTTGCCCGAATAAGTCCAGGAAATGGCTTGAGACTTCCCTACCGTCCATATCTCCCCGCCGTTTGGGCGGGTGACAGTCAGCTGTTTGGAAAGGTTAAAAGTTGCGGTGAGCGTTTTATCCCCATCCATGGTCAAAGTGGTGGTCGCCTCCGTGCCTGTTTCATCACCTGTCCATCCTGAAAATTTGGAGCCTGGGCTCGGTGTAGCGGTGAGCGCCAGAGTTGTTCCAGCCTCGTAAATTTCTGCGCAGTTCACACCGCAGCTTATTCCTGCCGGTGAACTGGTCACCGTACCCGACCCCGTTCCAGCCGTAGAAACGGTCAGGGTGAACTGCTGAAATCCGTCTCCGCTGAGCGGGACACTGAGCACGGGCAGGTTGGCATCGTTAGATGGGATGGCTAAACTCGAGCTCTTTGTGCCTGTCGATTGTGGTGAAAAGATAACCTGAACCGAGCAGGTTCCTGAAGGAGGATACGAGCGGGAATGGATTTCGAATGGCTACGTCCACGAAAATAATATTTACGATAAAAATAGGAATTAAATTGTCGCAATTTTTTTCTATCTGTTTTAGGGGTTGGGTCTGTAGGATTTTCTGAAACTTCGGGGATGCAGCTCCCATTTTCCCCCGTTTTTCAATACGGGATGGATGAGTGGAAAGAATTCGGGGAGGGATTTCTCCCTCCCCGAAAAACAGCATCTTACTCTGATTTACGGTAATGTCGTGCCGGAAACCACGCTGGTCCACGCAGAGTTGCCAACGGAATTATGTGCCCTCACACGGTAAAAGTAGGTCGTGTTGGGTTTCCGGCCTGTGTTTGTGTATGTAGTCGTGTTGGCTGCTACGCTCGCTATAGTCGCCCACCCGGTAGTACCGTTGGGGCTTCTCTGGAGCTGGAAGTTCTGCTCATTGATGGAATTGTCCGTCCAGGAGAGGGTGATAGAGTTACTGGTCGAACTGACGAATGTCAGGTTCGTGGGCGCCGCAGGCGCTGTGGTAGGTTTTATGGATGGCACTACGCTATTCGAAGGGGCTGATGCTGGACCCGTTCCAACCGCGTTCGTTGCCGTTACTGTGAATGTATAGGGAGTGCCGTTTGTCAGCCCTGTTACAATTATCGGACTTGCGGTCCCTGTGGCTGTGATGCCGCCGGGGCTTGATGTCACTGTGTAGGATGTGATCGGACTGCCGCCGTTTGAGACAGGCGCAGTGAAGCTCACCATTGCCTGTGCGTTGCCTGCTGCTGCAGTTCCTATCGTCGGAGCCCCAGGCACTGTAGGCAGCGTTACGCTATTCGAAGGGCTTGATGCAGGGCCCGTTCCAACCGCGTTCGTTGCCGTTACTGTGAATGTATAGGCAGTGCCGTTTGTCAGCCCTGTTACCGTGATCGGACTTGCGGTCCCTGTGGCTGTTATGCCGCCGGGGCTCGATGTCACCGTGTAGGATGTGATCGAACTGCCGCCGTTTGAGATAGGCGCAGTGAAGCTCACCACTGCCTGTGCGATGCCTGCTGTTGCCGTTCCGATAGTCGGAGCCCCAGGCAAACCTGGCGTTACGCTATTCGAAGGGGCTGATGCAGGGCCCGTTCCAAGTGCATTCGTTGCCGTTACTGTGAATGTATAGGCAGTGCTGTTTGTCAGCCCTGTTACCGTGATCGGGCTTGCGGTCCCTGTGGCTGTATTGCCGCCGGGGCTTGATGTTACCGTGTAGGATGTGATCGGACTGCCGCCGTTTGAGCCAGGCGCAAAGCTCACCACTGCCTGTGCGTTGCCTGCTGCTGCCGTTCCTATAGTCGGAGCCCCAGGCACTGTAGCTGGCGTTACACTATTAGAAGGGCTTGATGCAGGGCCCGTTCCAACCCTAACCTTGTTCGTTGCCCTTACCGTGAATGTATAGGCAGTGCCGTTTGTCAGCCCTGTTACCGTGATCGGGCTTGCGGTCCCTGTGGCTGTATTGCCGCCGGGGCTCGATGTCACTGTGTAGGATGTGATCGGACTGCCGCCGTTTGAGGCAGGCGCAGTGAAGCTCACCACTGCCTGTGCATTACCTCCTGTTGCCGTCACCCCTGTCGGCGCTCCAGGCAGCAGTACGACAGCCTGTGCAACCTGCAGGACAAGGGGCCGCATCATGTCGTTCTCTTCATGGCCCAGCAGGTGGCAGTGCCAGACGTATTCCCAGCCAAAGTTGGTCATCACGTTGGCGGTTTGGGCCACCGCTGGTATGCCTATCGGTGGCGCTACGGGCAGGAAGTTCACCGTGGAACCGGCCGGAGTCGTCACGTCCAGCAGCCGGTTGCTTTGGGGTATCTGGAAGGGGAGCACGGGAGCCGTCGGGCGTATCGCCACAATAATGTCTTCGAACGGGTTCGTCCTGATGGTTTCCCTCCAGCCCAGCTCGTCCTCGTAGGGCGGCTTTATGTCGTTGGTCTAGTCAACCCGGTTGACCACCTGCAAGTTGAACAGGTGGAAGTGCATGGAATGGGAGTCAACGCCTAAGTGCGACAAACGCCAGAGGACGGTTTGGTCCGCCGTCAGGATTTCGGTCGGTGGGTCTATGTAAAAAGCCGCGCCGATAACCGGGCCGGCACCTACAGTCGGCGTAAGAGGGCTTGGGGTCGAGCCGAGCACGACGTTCATCCGTCCATACTGTATATCGAAACCCTCAGTAAGGTTCTTCCCCGTCATCACCAGCGCCCCGTTAAGCAGGGCACTGGCCCCAGCGCCTGTGCCGCCACCACCCGTCAGGAAGACTTGAGGAGCAGAAGTGTAACCTGAACCTCCATTCGTGAGGTTGATCGCGCCAACGGTACCGAGTGTTATTGTCGCTATGGCTGTAGCGGCCGTGGTGCAGCCAACTCCGAAGTTGACCGTAGGAGCCACGAGGTAATTTGAACCTGGGTTCGTAATCGAGATGACAGTAACGACGCCACCTGAGATGGTTGCCGCGGCTGCAGCGCCCGTGCCGGGGTCGCCGACGGCCGGGGTCAGTGTAACAGTAGGAGCCGTAGTGCAACCGGCGCCGGCTGTTACAAGCGTGACGCCGGCAACACCATTAAGTGTTGCCGTAGCTGCAGCACCCGTACCACCTCCTCCAAAAAATGCTACGGCAGGAGGTGTCGTATAACCAAAGCCAGGCAACGTTGTGATGACCTGTGCAACGGGCTGAGTCGTGCCGGTCACATTCAAGGACTCGTCAAAGCTGTTGGCAAAGATATCAGTAAAGGTGGTGCCATAGGCGGCATTTTGATACGCTGCGGGCACGAGGAGCCGATCCTGACCCACTGCGAAGGCCTTCGGCAAGGCGGTCTGCAGCGCGGCCAGGTCGAAAGGCGCGGCTGGAGTTCCCGCAACCTGGATCTGCATGATGGTCCGGCTGTTGGGACCGAAGCCGATGGCCGTCTGGGGCGCCCCGCCGTTCGCAGTCCAATCCGGATCGCCCGTGAAATAGTCGTAGCGCGGGTCAAACAACGGCATGGGTGCGGGCGCGTCGTTGTAAAGAATGAGCGTCTGACCGGCGTACGAGGAGAAGTCCACGATGATGTCCGCGCGCACCGCCGGAGTCAGAAGGAGTGCCTTGCTGGTGACGCCCCCAAAGGTCGGCAATTTTCGGTCATATCGAAATCCACCGGCTGCGGCGGGACCACCGCGACCTTCGCCAGGAACCCACCTTCGTTGCCGATCTGCCACATGTCCGGGCCGGCCGTTGTCGGATCCGGCACGCCGCCAGCCCTGCCATCCGTCGGCCAGGTCGGATAGGCCGCGTTGGGGCTCGCGGGGACCATCTTGACTTCCGTGGGGTGGAGAGGGTCAGCCTTATACAACTGCAGGTTGAGCATGCGGTCGTTGCAGGCGTTCAGGATGCGGAACCGATAGGCTTTGGGCTCAACGACGACGTACGGGTAGACGCTGCCGTTGATCACGGGCGTGTCCATGAAAGCTTCAGGCGCGATGGTCGGGCTTGGCAGGATAGTATTTTGTACAAGCGTCGGCGGTATCATCCAGGGGCCATAGTCCCACCTGCCCTTGGGGTTCGCCCCCGTTGGGTCATAGATGTTCTCGTTCGGCATATACTCGTGGGGGAACCAGAGATTGCCGCCGGTGCTCCCGGGCACGTAAGTGGACCAGAGAGGATCCACAACTGTGGTCCTGGGGGTGGGAGTCCCCGTGAATCCCGCGGGAGGGGGTGTGGTGGCGTCGTTCACGAAGGTCTTATCCTGGACGACCAATGGAATCTGGTCGGCGGGGATGGTTCCAGCAGTAAAGGTCACGCCGTTGACAGTCGCGCCATTGATCATGGCCTGTTCTACCGGGTCGGTTAATAGGTAGGGTGCGGCCTCGCCGGCATAGACATTGAGGCGGGTGATCCCGTAGGCGTGGTCGTGATAGAACATCAGCCGGGCGCTCTGCTGGTTGGGATAGTAGAACGTCCCAATTCCGTCGTTGAGGGCCGGTGTGAAGCACGCTGCGCCACCGATGCACGGGGTTCCGGATCCATTGACCATGTCGGGCACGTTCTGGAAACTCAAGCCTTTCTGGTAGGGAGTCGGGTCCCCGGCGGGGGTGAACCATTGATGGGGCGTCCCATCGCTGATCCATGGGGTCAAGCCGCCATGGAGATGGACGCTGGCGCGGTTCTGCGTGTACAACTGTCCGGCCAGTGGCCCCATCCCGGCCCCCATGATGGTGGTGTCCACCGGCAGGAAGAGGTTACCACCGGCGCCCGTGGGAAGCAGGTTGTAAAACTTGACGCGCACAGACCTGTCGCGCTGGGCCACGACCAGAGGTCCCAGATAACGGGGCTGGTCCACACCAAATTTCCCGCCTGGGAGGGCATAGTGACTGCCTGTAATGACCGATGTCTCCAGCTGCACATACCCCCGCAGTTTGGTTGCGGGCAGTTGCGAATGCATCTGCTGGGTGTACTCGACCACCGCGATTTCGTAATAATCAGATCCCGGATACGTCGTAGTATCCGGAACAGCAATCGGGATATACTGTCCGAGATTGTTTGTGCCAGCAGACGTTAAACCCGGCAGTGAGTCCACAAATTTTGGGATGATCGGGCTATTGGCGTAATTGGGCTTTGTGTAATCAACAGCCGGATTGAATCCTTGCGCGCGGCCCTGTTCAATTCTCCAGGAAAGGGCAGCTACAACCAATAGCAAACACATAAAGATCAAAAATCTCCGCTTATTCATACTCTTTTTCCTCCTTTTGTATTTTTAAGTATTCTATTAATGTCATCCCTCAAAGTACTGTTCTTTCTCGATTCCCTCATCCTATCGCTCTTCTGCTAACTCCGCAGAGAGAAGCGGCGAGATATAAGCTCCCCCCTGTCTTATCTTCTCTATGGCAGAGAAAAGTTCAGTATTCGCATCTTCTTTTAGAAGGTAGCCTTCGGCCCCGGCAGAGAGGGCATGATGGAGATATTCAGGACTTTTGTGTATGGTCAGGATCAATACTTTCACATCAGGGTAAGTCATCTTAATTTTCTGGGTTGCTTCAATCCCCCGGAGACGGGGCATGGAGATATCGAGAACCACCATGTGAGGAGTCAATTGGTTCAGGGTTAATCGACTTAAGAGATCGATCAGTTCGAGACCATCACCCGCTTCCCCAACGATCTCCAGATCAGCCATTTCTTCGAGAATCCTCCTCAACCCCTGCCGAAACAAAACATGGTCATCGACCAATACGATTCGGTAGGGTTCCGTCTTTGAGATCGTCTTTACTCCATTGTCGCGGGGATCCATTTTTCGACTCTTCCCCAGCTTAAATCGTTTTAGATATTAAGATCAATTGGCAGAAATACCTATTCGGTGATGGGCAAAAATACCCATACAGTAAGGGGCTTATTTTTTTATGGATGGGGAGGGGTTAAAAATATCCTTTAGACAGAGCATATCGGATGAGGTCGGCAGTGTTCTTCACCTTCAATTTGGCCGTGATATTGGCACGGTGATGTTCTACCGTGCGAACGCTAATAAATAGAAGATCTGCAATCTCCTTGCTCGATTTTCCCTCTGTGATCAGCTTTAACACCTCCCTTTCACGAATGGTCAGCCGTTCGGGTTCAGAAACGAATGTGTCATCTCCTCGGCATGTTTTTGCCCAGTCCTCTGTTGAATCCTCGGAGAGGCCCGGAGAGATATAGGTCTTTCCTCGTCGAATCTTTTCGATGGCAGAAAAAAGTTCTGTATCCGCATCTTCTTTCAGGAGGTACCCTTCCGCACCCGCAGAGATGGCTTGATAGAGATACTGCTTATCTTTGTGCATCGTCAGCATCAATATTCTCATCTCACGATGGATCCCCTTGATTTCGTGAATGGCCTCAATACCCCGGAGGTTTGGCATGGAGATATCGAGAATCACCATATGGGGCGCCCGTTTATCGAGGGCCAGTTTATTTAAGAGGTCAAGGAGTCCGAGGCCATCGCCCACCTCCCCGACGATTTCCAAATCAGCCATTTCTGCAAGAATTCTCTTCAAACCTTGCCGGATCATGGTATGATCATCAGCCAGCACAATACGGTAAGGGGCCATTCCTCACTCCTCTCTTCTGATGGGAATATGAAAGGTGATTCGAGTACCTTTCCCCCGCTGACTCCTCAGCTCAAAGAATCCTTTCAACATCCGTGCTCGTTCATCCATGATTGTTAAACCTAAGCCCCTTTCAGCGGGATTTCTCGTGAAGGCCTGAACCACATCGAATCCCTTCCCATCATCTTCCAAGGAAAAGGAAACCCGTTCATCAAATGTTTTGACAGTCAACGATACATTTTTCGCCTGAGCGTGCTTCCCCACATTGTTCAGAGCCTCCTGAAGGATCCGATATATCACAATTTGGGCATCCTGTGAAAATAAAGGATCGATGTCGATGATATCCGATTTTACCTCAATATTATAATTCTTAGTAAAATGATTGACGAGCCATCGAACGGCAGCCGTGAGCCCGAGATCTTCAAGGATAGAGGGGCTTAAGTCCCGGGAAAGTCGGCGCACATTCTCAATGACTTGATCGATATAGGAGAGGATGTCTTCACACTCCCCCTTCAACGCGGCTTGATCTTTCTCCAATTCCTTCTCAACAAATCTCAATCTAAGTTTCATAACCATCAACGCTTGTCCTAACTCATCGTGCAGTTCGCTGGCAATTCGCTTTCGTTCTGTTTCCTGAGCGGTCAAGAGTTCGGAAGAGAGATACCGAAGTTGGTTTTCGGACTCCTTGAGGGCTTCTTCTGCTCGCTTGCGCCCAGTGATGTCATGGAAGATCTCTAATTTGGAAATGGTCCCGTCCGCGTTTGCAATCGGAGCGTCGAAGAGATCGTAAGTCTTACCGGTTTTGTCAGAAAAGCATTCCGATTGGACAGACTTCCCGGCGAATACGTCTTCCATTTTGCACCACGAACAGACGCCTGCCGAATCGTCGAAATACTCATGACACTTACGCCCGTTGACCGGACCAAATTCTTTCTCACTCGAGGGGTTGATGTATTCGATATCGTACTGCTGATTGACAATGAAGACGCCATCATTCATCGCATCCAGGATGCCCTTCAGTTTATTCCGTTCCAACTGCAGGGCTTCCTCCGCCTTTCTACGATCGGACATCTTCTCCTGCCAATGCCTTACTGTTTCTTCTGCTCTGATTCTCAATTGGTTATTACGGATGATCAGTGTTGAACTAACACTGAAGACTAAAACCACTATACCGAAAAGAAACAGGTGTCTCCGGAAACTCTTCCTCACGAATGCGGTCAGGTCATCATAGTTGGAGTTTATCGCGACAATCCAGGAGGCGTTTTCAAAATCCATCGGGAAAAAGGCAGCCAGTTTTTTAGGAAAATTTCTTAACTGATACTCCACCGCACCCTTTTCTCCCTTGAGAATGTCCCTCATATAATCAAAGGAAACGTGGCATTGATTGCAGCTTTCATCAACATGATGAAAACTTCGTTGTATCATCTCCGGATGCTCGGAGTGGAACAAAAGCCTTCCACCCTTTTCCATAATCCATACCTGGTGGAGCTTCGTTTGGGAGCCTTTTAACTCATCGGCGAGAAATCCCTCCAAATCAACCGTAAAGGAGAGAGCTCCAAGAAATCGACTCTTCATCTTAGAATGGATTGCATCCGAGGTGTCTTGATAAAGGGGCGTCATAAGGAGAAAGCGAAGAGGCTGGGATTCGAGAAACAGCGGTGATACAAACACCTTTCCCCTGTTCTCCTTTTTCCTTGCCCACTCAAAGAATTCACTCCGGTCATAGTTCAAACCCATCGCTTTCGGATTGGTTGAATAGGCCACCTTCCCACTCTTATCATAAAGGGAAATCTCTTTAAGATGAACTTTCTCCATCCCTTTAGAATAAGCCTCAATATTGGCTTCCACCTGCCTGATCCAATCATATTCAGAAGGAAGATAGGACGGGAGTGCATGCAACCCACGTGAATGTCCCCAGAAAAATAATTCGATTTGGTAGGCGAGATGGTGCGCATATAAATTCTGATGTTCTTGAAACTGGGAAAGCATCTCCTTCTTACCCGAATAATACAGGCGGACAATAAGGAGAAACACCACCAGTACCACGAAAACGGCCAATCCAATAATGATCCAGTTTCGTTTCATCTCTCGTCGACTGAGAATCAGGCAATTCAATCGCTGCCCATCTCGCTGCCTACTCTCTGGAATAAGATGACATCCTCAGTAGAACAATTTCTCTAAAGTATACTAAGATATCCTGAGGAGTAAATGGGGTATTCTCTGTATTTTATTACCGGATATATTGTATTTTTCAAAAGGGCAAACTGTGCTGCAGATTCGTAGAGGCATATTCAGTCCCTGACTGAAACCCTCGAGCTAGCCCAAGATCGAGATGACGTTCTCCGATCGCTCCCTGAGTGCCTCCAAGATTCCTTCATGCATTGAACAAAATTCATATCGGCCATCCATCTGGGAATGGAGCACCTCTTCTTGCCAGTGGCTATTGAAGAGGCGACAGTCTGGATCTTTACAGAAAGGATCTTCGGTAAGATGAAAAAAGAACGCCTGCATGGCATAACCTTTGAGGACTTCGGTCATCCTCGGATCGCCGTGGTCAAGAAAGCGGCCCTGATATTCTTCCTTTAACAACTCCAATGGCAAACCCATCTGTTTCTTTAGGTAGAATTCTTTGGGTTTTGCGGGCGCTTCGACAAGCCCTGTAATCGATATGACATTTGGAAAGCCGTAAAGGCTTGTTCTGGCATGGTACCTTCGATCATTTCGATCCCATGTCCCAAAGAGTTGATTGGTGAAAAAGATGGAGCAATGGTTCAAGTCCAGTTCACCTCCGAAAATCATGTCCGAAACAATCTCTTGGTACAAAACCCCTTCATAAAGAATCCCGAACATTTTCCAGCGGGGGCTCCTGATCCTTCTCTTCTCATAATCCATTTCAGCGGGAAGGGGAACTCCCAAGGTGAACCTTTTCCCGGGATCTCTCACTTTGATCTTAGCCAATCGCTCAGCCAATGCCTCTATTCTTTCTTCGGAGAGTCCTTTGTAGATATTCCCCAGGAGGCGAAAAGGGAGGTGGGTCTTTTCTGAAAGATATTCGCCCAGATCCTCAATATTCAGGCCTTCCAAATTCCCTTCTTGGTATAAGTGGATGGAGGTGGGAATATTCAACATTGAAGCGTCTTTCGGTAAAGGTCAAGGTAACGATGCCAGTTTTTCAATTTTGGATTTTCGATTGCCGATTTTCTATTTTCTCTAAAACCCAAATTGCAAATTGCAAATCATAGGCGGGCTTCCTAACCCCTACCTTTGCCCTTCTTCATTTTTTCAAGAATGACCTGAGCCCCCCTGCGACCCGAGAGCAACATCCCCCCAAAGGTGGGTCCCATTCTCGGTAACCCGTAGGTGGTCGCCACGGCCATTCCTGTCACGATCAAACCTGGATGGGCCTCACCCGTATGTTCCACTACCAGATCCTCAGACTGTTCCACCCACATCGCACCGAAGCCAGAGGTCTTTAGAATTCCTCTCTCTTCAAGCTTTCTTACCACACACGCATCATGACCCGTGGAGTCCACCACCCATTTGGCTTCTAAGGCAATGGGGTCGACACAGGTGATCTCACGAGGGAGAGCCTGGACGGGGGTCCAGTTGACCACTGCCCCACAAACGCGGTTCCCCTCTCTCAGCACGACATCGTCAAAGATCGTCATGTTAGCAAACTTCACTCCGGCATCACAGGCCGCCGCGATCAACTTTGAACAGGCGTGAGGGCCATCCGCTACGTACAAGCCTTTTACAGCCTTTTCATAAGGGACTCCTAACTCCTCTAAGATTTTTTGCCCTGGCTCCCTGACCGTCACCTTATTCATCAGGTATCCTCCAATCCAGAATCCTCCCCCGATGTAGTTGTTCCGCTCCACAATCAGGGTTTTCACCCCTTTCAGTGCGATATCCCTCCCAACCATCAATCCGCTGGGACCTCCACCAATGATCAGGCAGTCACTCTCGACATATTCGATGAACTGCCGGGCAAATCCCTCAACAATTGCCCTTGTAACTTCCTTTTCGCTCACGGGTGTAAAAATTTTCTTTTTCTCAGCCATATATCCTCCAATCGTGTTCACGATAGTCAAAAGCTCCAGGCTTTGAGCCTTCAGCTTGCAGCTATAAAATTTCTATTCATTTCTATTCATTGATTATTAATCCCTCGGTCTCTCCATGCGAAATGGGTAAAATGAAAAGAGACCGGTGGTGATCCTCTTCGACCTTCTTATAAATCACTTCCACTTTGTCCGATCCCTTCCCCTTGCTATAGTGGGCAGCGATCGCAGCGGCCCTCTCCAACTCCCTTTCATTGACATCTCCCCTGAGAAGGGACAACGGTCCAGGATAGTGAGGGATTTTTAGCAAAATGTCCCCTTCTCGTGAGAAGGTCTGAATCTTTTGATTCTCCTCCTCATTTCTCCCAACCACCAATTTTAATATCGGAGAAAACCGAAAATGTCTGCCGATCTTCAAGAGATGGACGTCATTAAGAGAAAAATTGGGATCATACTGGATCAGATCCTTCATCCGTCTCGCAAACCCAGGATCCGTAAGAAGACACCCCCCTGCAGGACAGGGATAGTCACGAATGCCGAAATGGTCTGCTAATCTGATCTGAGGTTTCCTTGAACGCCCCTGGATGCTGAGAAGTTTTTCCCGGTCCACCCAGGCTTCCTTCTCAGGAATCGTGACTGGAAGAAACTTAGCAGAGAGGGGTCTTAGGATGAAACCTTCAAGTCCTGCCTCTTTCTCGATCAGGCGCATGGCATCTCTTCTCTGAGACATCGGCCGCTGTCCCAATACTTCGCCGGTAACAATAAAAGAGGCAGATACCATCTCCATATAGGCCTTTGCCTTCTTCAACATGAAGATCCTGCAATCGATACACGGGTTCATGTTACTTCCATACCCGTGTTTCGGATGCTTCACCACATTGAGGTATTCCTCAGAGACATTGAATACCTTTAGAGGAATGCCCAGAGCATCCACAGCCTTCTGGGAGGCCAAACAGGCCTCTCCGCGATTCGTTCAGGTGCAGAAGACCGTCAGAAAGTTGAGGGCCTCCAGTTCAATTTTCTGCTCCATGAGAACCTTGGCTGCCAGCATACTGTCGAGCCCGCCGGAGAGGAGCGCGATCGCCTTCATCCTAACACCTCGTTCATCGATCCCGACCGAAAGCCCTGAAGATCCAACGTGACATATTTGTAACCAATCCCTTTCAAATGGCTGACCACCTTTTCTCTTAAAGATCCCTCCATGAGACGTCCCATCTCTTCCTGAAGGATTTCAATCCTGGCGAGGTTTTGATAGTGCCGGACTCGAACCTGTTTGAATCCCAGCCCAAAAAGGAAATCCTCTGCCTCATTCACCATCTCCAGTCCCTCCGGAGTGATCTCCTCTCCATAGGGGAACCGTGAGGCAAGACAGGCAAAAGACGGCTTATCCCAAGTAGGAAGGCCTAATGCCTTGGACAATTCCCTTACATCGGTTTTTGTGAACAGTGCCTCTTTGAGAGGACTCCGAACCCCTAACTCATGAACTGCCTTTTTTCCGGGTCGATGATCCTTTTCGTCATCCAAGGTAGAACCCTCAACAATGAAAGAGATCGACTCCTTCTTAGCCAGGTTCACTAATTCTCCAAACAGTTCCCTTTTACAATAATAGCAACGGTTTGGAGGATTCTTTGAAAACCCAGGGATCTCCAATTCATTCGATTCGATCAGGAGATGCCTTACACCCATTTCTTGAGCAACCTTCTCTGCTCCCGCCAATTCCCGATCAGGATAGAGGGGGGAGAGAGCAGTGACAGCAATAACGTTTCCATCTCCAAGGGTATCTTTGGCCACCTTAAGAAGGAGTGTACTATCGACCCCTCCTGAATAGGCAACGAGCACCCTTCCCATGGATTGAAACATTTCTTTTAACTCTTCCAGTTTCTTTATGAGTTGTGGTTCCATCACCTTTAATCTTTGTCTTTAACTCTAAGCTCTCAACTCCTAACTCTTAAGGCTACCTCTAAAAATGTCATTCCTGGGAAAGCAGGAATCCATAACAAGCTGAAATTACTGGACTCCCGCCTTCGCGGGAGTGACAGAATAGGGATTATTAGAGGTTCCCTTAACTCATAACTTCTTTAATCCATCCCCCTCCGAGGACGGTCTCTCCATCATAAAAGACGGCGGCCTGCCCCGGTGTAATGGCTTTCTGCGGGGATCTAAATTTCACCTCTATCTTGCCGTTCTCCTTCTGAGAAAGGATCGCTTCTGAACCCGGATGGTTATAGCGGATCTTCACCTGGGTTGAAAAGGATGAGGGCATCTCTTGAGAGACAATCCAATTGACAGAATCCACGATGAAGGTATCTCCGTAAACCTCTTCTTCTTCTCCGACAATGATGGCATTCTTCTCTCGATCGATCCCGATCACATAAAAGGGCTTCCCCTTTGCCAGGCGGAGGCCCCTCCGCTGTCCAATCGTGTAGAAAGGGATCCCTTTGTGCCTTCCCAGGACACACCCCTTCTTGTCGAGAATCGGCCCGGGTTCGATCGATCCTCTCAACCTCTCCTGCAAAAAAGGATGGTAGGAGGTGTCGTGAATAAAACAGACCTCCTGGCTTTCGGGTTTGTCATGGACTCGAAGACCAAGCTGAAGGGCTTTTTGTCTTACCTCCTCTTTTCGATATTCCCCCAACGGAAACAAGCTCTGTCGGAGTTGATCCTGGTTGAGGGAGAAGAGGACATAGGATTGATCTTTCCTCCGATCCACCCCTTTCTTCAAAAGATACCGCTTTATTCCCTCGTCGAATTCCAAACGTGCATAATGGCCCGTTGAAAGATAACCGACGCTCAGTTCCTGCGCCTTCTTTAGAAAAGATCCGAACTTTATCCTCTCATTGCAAAGGATGCAGGGGTTGGGCGTCCTCCCCTTACCGTATTCTTCACAGAAATATTGGATAACTTCCTCTTCAAACTCGCCTTTGAGATAGAAGACATGAAAAGGGATCTCCAACTGGAGAGCAACGCGTCTGGCATCCTCAATATCGGCCAGGCCGCAACATCGAGCCGGGCCTCCTTGGGTTCTATCCATCGTCCCTATGCACATTGTTGCTCCGATCACTTCATAACCCTTCTCTTTGAGAAGCCAGGCAGTGGTGCTCGAATCAACCCCCCCGCTCATTGCAACGACAACCCTTTTCTTCACAACCTCCTCATCTTCTTGTAGCCTGCCGGCAGCCAGGAATTTAGTGCCTGCAATTTAGAATCTCATATGCACGGAAAATCTTTCACACTTGAACCCTTGAACCATTTAACTCTGGGCTCACTAAAAAAGGATTTCCATTGCCTGATAGGGACAAACGGGAATGCACAGTTCACAGGCGATGCACTTGTCCCGTTTAAAAGATACGCTCATCTGTCCTCTCTCGACATCCAATGCCTTAGTGGGACAGATGGAAATGCAGGCAGTGCAATGGGTACAGCGGTCCTCATGCCACTTAACATCCTGAGCCAAAGGTTGGATCTCCACACCGATCTCACTGAGATATTGAAACCCTGCTTCCATCCCAGCCCTCTTCCCTGTAAGCTCTAATACGAGCCTTCCCTCCTCCCTCGGGGTAATCCGGGCTCTCATGATATTAACGACCAAATCATAATCCTTGACGAGTTTCGAGATAACCGGCGTATCGACGAGATGGGAAGGATAACTGAGCACAACCCTTTTTTTCTGCATGGGCAACCCCCTTTCTAATTCAAGTTCCAAATCCCAATATCCAAATCCCAAATAATTTCCAATTTTCCAATTTCCAAATGACCCAAACACCTATTTTGGTCATTGGAATTTGTTTATTATTTGATGATGGGTGCTTGGAATTTGGTGCTTCTCATTTTTTCTTAATGGGTCTCTCTTTTAAAGGCTTGAAAACGATCCCCGAATCGACCGAGGGAAGCAGTTCCACGGATTCGGTCAAGAGGAACTTTCCCGTTTCGATCCATTCTTTTAAGATCTGGGCGATCTCTCGGGCTCTGAGGTAACTCGAAAGGCCGGCGGTGGGAACCTCCTTTCCCTGGACGGTTATCTTTCCACTCTTCAGTTGCTTATAATTTACCTCTCCTAAACTTCCGGGAATACATTGAGGATAGGCTTCGCTATAATCAACAACCTGGGCCCAGATCTCTTCATCCCGAACCATTGCACATCGAAGGATCTCCTCATTTAAGATCGGAATGGGAATCCCAATTCCTACAGTGAGGGTGACCCCGTAACCGGTAAAAGAAGTTCCTCGAAGCCATTTCGGGCTCATCATCTTGAGATCGCCCGTGACGGAGAGGGTTCCGGCCGGCGTCTTAGGAACACCTCCATCTGTCCTCTTCACTCCGGGGTTGTGCTGGGTTCCGTTTCCAACCACATATCCAATTCCCCCGCCCAAGAAGATGCGGGTTCCGACACCAATCGTCTTATAGAGAGGGTCATTGAGGAGGGGACTCAACTGGCCTGCGCTGCAGTAGTTGGCATTTCCCATTTTGGGTTGGAGAACGCCCATGTAAGTATAGATCACCTTTTCGGAGAGATTGACGGCAACGTTGTAGTTCTGATAAGCATTTCTCATATTGAAAAGGACGGCCTCATTCATATCCTTCAGGGAGATATAGGTTTCCAGAGACTTCCGGGGATAGCAATCTGTTCCGTAAGCGGTTGCGGTAAGCATAACGTCTTTTCCCGCAACCAGTTCTTCGATGATATAGGCTCCTCCATAGGCGAACTTACCAGGAAAAATTTTATTTCTGGGATCGTCTTCTGCCATCGCGGTCGCCCCTAAGAAAAAGTCAACCGCTGCAAAGCCCGTATAGACCGGGACATCGTTGAGATAGGTCTTTCCCCCTCCCAACTTGATCCGCGGCTTCGTATGACCCACATTGAAATAAGCTCCTGAAGAACACATCGGACCGAAGGTCCCTGTGGTGACAACGTCCACTTCCTGAGCAGCCTTCTTCACCCCTTTTTCAGCGGCATATTCGATAATCTCCTCGGCCGTAAAGACGACCGCCTTCCCCTTCTTAATCTTTTCATTTACTTCTTCAATGGTCTTCGCCATGTTTTACCTCCCCGAAAAATCTTGATTCAAGATTTTTACTTTGAACTTTAGGCTACCTCTAAAAATGTCATTCCTGCGAAAGCAGGAATCCATAACAAGCTGAAATTACTGGACTCCCGCCTTCGCGGGAGTGACAGAATAGGGATTATTAGAGGTTCCCTTTAGACTTTAAACTTTGAACTCTTAATAGTTCCCCTCTCGGGGCGATCCATGATCCATACCATATCACCACCCCCTGCTTCGCTTGCCCAGTGTAGATTGCGGAATGCAAAATGACAAAAAAACCAAACCACAAATTCTTCCCACTATTCCATCATTCCAGCATTCCATTATTCCAGAATCCTTTATTTTACCCCGTTAAACAGCCATGTGCTGATGTAACGTTCTCCGGTGTCCGGCAGGATGACAACAATCATCTTGCCCTGGTTCTCCTCCCTCCTGGCTACTTCGATCGCCGCCCATGCGGCAGCGCCGGAGGAGATTCCTGACAAGATCCCTTCTTCTTTCGCCAATCTCCTTGCTAACCATTTTGCATCTTCATTCGATACCCTCATCACCTCATCGACTAAATCCATCTGGAGCACCTCCGGGACGAAACCTGCACCGATCCCCTGGATTTTGTGAGGGCCGGGTCTCCCTCCTGAAAGGACGGGGAGCTCTCCGGTTCGACAGCGATGGCTTTGAACTCTGGCTTCTTCCGTTTGATCACTTCTGAAACGCCGGTAATGGTGCCCCCTGTACCGACCCCTGCTACAAGAATATCCACCTTCCCGTCAGTGTCTTCCCAGATTTCCAGGGCTGTCGTCTTTCTATGGATCTCTGGATTAGCAGGATTTCTAAACTGTTGTAGAATGAAATACCGAGGGTCTTCAGAAGCCATCTCCTCGGCCCTTCTGACCGCCCCGGCCATCCCTTCGTTGCCAGGCGTCAACACCACTTCTGCTCCGAATATCCGGAGAAGATGAATCCGTTCAACAGACATCGTATCCGGCATTGTCAGAACGAGCGGATACCCTTTCGACGCACAAACAAATGCGAGTGCAATGCCCGTATTCCCACTGGTAGGCTCCAAAAGAACCGTATCCTCATTGATCAATCCCTTTTTCTCGGCCGCTTGAATCATTGAAACACCAATCCGGTCCTTGATGCTCCCGCAAGGGTTGAACGATTCAAGTTTTGCCACCACTTCCGCCTTACAGCCTTTTGTTACCTGATTCAACCTTAACAAGGGCGTATTCCCTATCAATTCAGAAACAAAGCTGGCAATTCTCGCCATCTCTCCACTCCCAAAAAAAGAACGCTAAGCGCTATGCGCACACCGTGTTTAAATCTGGTACATTGGGGGGTTTAGTCCCCGTTTCTCTTTCCTCCGATTGACCATATCTTCCAAAGTAACCGAATGAAAAATTCGATATATCGCCTCCGAAACTTCTCTCCAAATATCTCGTGTCACGCAAAGTGAAGACCTCTGGCAAGTCTTTGGGTCTCCCAAACAGTCGATCAAATTTAGGGGTCCCTCCAGAATTTCAACCAGATCCATTAAACAGATCTCGGAGGGAGGCTTCGCTAATGAATATCCACCTCTGGACCCACGAACCGACTTGACCAAACCAGCCGCTCGGAGTGGAATCACCACTTGCTCAAGATATTTCAAAGATATATTTTCCTGTTTAGCGATTCCCTTCAATTCAATGGGCCCTTCGCCATAATGAGAAGCAAGTTCTAACATTGCCCTCGCGCCGTATCTAATTTTTGTTGATATTCTCATAGGTTATAAATTCATACTTATTCTATAGGAATTGATTTTTATTAACCTAATCCACCATTGTTTGTCAAGGAACGATTATTAAGGGTTTTTCTCGTTCGCAGTTCGGATAAGAGCTCAGTAAAGGTCTGGATTTTCTTGAAGAATATTAAGTCAATCCAATATGTGAATTCCATCCACTAAATAAAAGGAATTCATAAATTGAATTCTATCCAGGAGATGAGCATACAGCAAACAAAAAATCGAGAAAGGATTATCAGGTGGCAGCAGATACAGGTGATGAGTCGCCTTGCCTTGGAACCTGATCGCCGAAGCATGTTAGGAGGACAATGTGGGAAGCGCACTTTTAGCCGCTGAATAGATCGCAGGGCTTGTCAAAACATCTTCTCCGGTGAGGGAAGTAATCGAGGAGATGATGGTCAGCTTCGAGATGATGGTCACGGGGCTTCAGACGCCGGGTTCGGTTTTACCCTGAGAGTCTCCCTCTGAGGTTTTCTTACACAACCTCCACTCTCAAAACTCTCTGCGTCTTTTCAGTGACCTTTACCCGTTCATCGATTCTGTAATCGACAACCCAGGCGATCATCTCACCTGAGATGAGCAGGGGGATTTTCGGTCTTTCAAACCTTGGGATCTTGTGGTCGATGAAAAACTCTTTCAACTTTTGAACTCCCTTTACTCCTAATGGCTGAAATCGATCGCCAGGCCTAAAGTTTCGCATCCTCAATGGAAATTGGAGATTCTGGTAATCCAGAACAGCAGTGTTACGAGCCCCAATGAGACGTGCCGGTTCACCATCCATAGTGCCCTCCTCAATCACGATCTCTTTCCCAATCTCTTCGATAAACGTGCGACCCGGCACAGCAAGTTCGATCTCAAAAGGCGGAACCGGCCTTGCCTCTCCCTTCACCAGTGAAACGATATCGTACCTTTTCTCCAAAAAGACCCCATGAGGCAACTCCAAGAGAAGACTGGGAGCAGGTTGATACAATTTCTTATAAAGTTGATTCACACCCGGCCATTCCTCTTCATCGCAGGACATGTCTCGACCATAAATTCTTATCAACATCTTCTGAACGACCCTCCATTGGATCGCCTGATGCAACGATTGGTACTCGGAGAATCTGAAAGAGAGGGCGTTTTCGCTCTCCCGGACGATCTTTTGGCAAGCCTCGTCCGCCCCTCTCTCCAGATAATCATTCTCCTCTCTCAAGATGGCCGAGGCCCTCTTGATCACCGCTTTAAAATTGGGCTGATATTCCCTTTCGATCGCAGGGATCAGGTTCAGACGAATCCGGTTTCGAAGATAGTCCCCTCTTAAGTTTGAAGAATCCGAAAGATATGGAATCCCCTTTTCCTCGGCGAAGGATTCGATCTCCTCCCTCCATACTTCGAGAAGGGGACGGATAACGCGCCCCTCCCGGATGGGCAGCATTCCCTTTAAACCTTTTAAACCAGATCCTCTCATTAACCTTAAGAGGACGGTCTCTACTTGGTCATCAGCATGATGACCCAGCGCGATCTTCTGGGCATCATATTTTGAAAGAAGGATGTTGAAGAAATGGAAGCGTATCTTTCGGCCTGCATCCTGGAGAGAAAGACCCCGGACTCTCTGAAATTCCTTTACATCGAATTGACCATATTCGAATGGTAAACCGAGCCGCTCGGAAACTTCTCGAACAAGCTCCGCCTCCTTTTCGGATTCCTCCGGTCGCAGGCCATGGTTGATGTGGGCAACGATGAGAGACAGATTGAGCTCTTGACGGCAGGCATTTAGCACATGAAGGAGGACCATTGAATCCATGCCGGCGGAGACGCCAACAATCAACCGGTCATCTTTATCTAATAAATGGTAGCGATCAATGGCCCTTCTGACCTGATTTAGCAACATACCGGACTCTTACATTCTCTTTTCTCCCAGCGGCCCGACCCGGATCTCCACCTCTGTCGTGCCATACCATTTTTCCGTCATTTTGATCGTACAGGTTTTATCAGGTTTTGAAAAATTGAGAATGGACTCTTTTCCCTTAAAGCTGTTCACCAGTTTCCAATTATCCTTTTCCATATGGTAGGTAAAAAAATCGGTCAAGGAACCTACATCGAGCCACCATTTCGAAAAAAACAAGATACCCGCTTTAAATCGAGGAGTCTCGTAGATGAAGGATTTACTCTGTTTATAGTTCAATTCCCCTGGGACAAGGACATCGTCAAAATGGTAATATTGGGCCGGGTATTTACTAACCTCCGTCTCTTCCCTTTTTGCGGGCTCCCCCTGTTTTTCCTTTGCCGTTGTCGAACATCCGATCCATGCCAAACCGAAAAGGAGAACCAATAACAGCGCTATGACCCGTCTTCTCTCAAAGACATCCCGTTCCATAACTTTCCTCCCTCTCCATCGGAGATATTAAAAACTCTTTACCACCCAATAGCCGGAAAAGCAAGAGAAAATAAAAAAAAGCCCGATCGGTCCGGGCCTTCAAATTTCAAAAAATTTAAATGGGACGGCTCGCTTAATTGAAACTAATTCTCACGTCCCCCTCCGTGCCCCAGTATCGGATCAAAAAGATTGATATGGATATAACCCAATCTTGCGAGATCCCCTTGGCCGAAGGGAGCAGGCAGATTGTATTGATATTGGCTCTTACCCACCTCAAATGTAAATGGGAAAACAACGACGTTACTTTCATTCCCGGCCTTGTCAAGTACGGAAACCTTCAATGTGATTTGCGTCCATTCCGTAAGGTAAGGCGTCGTTGAGCTGAAGGTATTCCATTGGATGTACCCTTTGAAATGCTTTTGATATTGCGATTTCAGGTAGATCCAATCGGTAGGGTAATGACCGTAACCGACTTGGTCCACCACTGAGGCAATCCTCAACATATCTGCATCTGGATCCTCTGCCTCAATATAGATTTTCCAGATATATCCATAATAACCCCTCTCAACGGCAAAGGCATTGGTAATAATCGGTCCATGTGTTCCAGGTTTGGGTTGTGCTCCGCCTACATACGGAAATAGAGGTTGTGTCCAGCCTTGGCACGGCACGAAAAAGGCTATCGCCAAGAGCAAACCGATGAAGCAAAGTGTTTTCTTGATGTTCATAAATTACACCTCCCTTTCTCTACAATATAAGCCTCAAGGGCAGGATTATCAAGGACACAATAGAGTACACGTTTATTGGTAAGATTAGATTTCTTAGTGTTAGAAAAGATCAATATTATCAATTAGTAAGGGCTTTTATTTCGCCTGCGGGGGGAGACCTCCGGTTCATCTTTCTGGAAGGTAGCCGCTACTCTTTTTGCTTCTTCAAAGACATCCTTGAGGGGAACTCTCTTCTTCAATGCCAATCCCTTGCAGTCCTCATATTCCGGGGAGAGGTTTACGACCTTCCCTTCCCATCGGCCCAATTTGAAACGGATCCTTCCATATCTCGTCCGGAGGGTTAGGATTTCTCGATCGGCCCGTTCCCTTTCTTCTTCATGCCACCTCAATCCGAGCGTGGTCGTTTCGGTGAGAACGAACTCAATCATGGAAGGAAGTTTTTCAGGAGGGCAGATTACCGTGAGCAGGGTGCCTGGTCGATTCTTCTTCATTATGATAGGGGTGAGAAAAACCTCCTGAACTTCCATCCCTAAGAGTCTCTCCATCACATAGTCATAGAGTTGGGGGTTCATATCGTCAATGTTCGTTTCGATAACGATCACCCTTTCCTTCCCTGAGATCGCTGAGGGAGTCCCAATCATCAATCGAAGCAGATTGGGATGGGAAAAATCATCTCGGCCAGCCCCATACCCAATCCTCTCCACCCTCATCGACGGCATTTTCCCAAATTCAGTGCCTAAAGACGTAAGGAGCGCTGCTCCGGTAGGGGTGAGAAGTTCTTTTTCCACACCCCACGAATAGATAGGTTTCCCTTTCATCAATGCCAATGTCGCAGGGGCAGGGACCGGTAACGTTCCATGTTCACATTGTACAAATCCCGTTCCCACATTGATGTTTGATACATAGAGTCTTTCGATTCCCATCTGCCCAAAACCCCAGACAGCTCCTACGATATCAACAATTGAATCCAACCCACCGATTTCATGGAAATGGATCTCTTCTACAGGCTCTTGATGAATCTCCCCTTCCACGGAAGCGATTCGCTGGAAGACCTCCGTGCTTTTTTTCTTCACCGTGGATTCTAAATCACTTCTCTCAATGATCCTCAGCATCTCTTTTAGATTCCGATGGTGCCTTTTCTCACTTCTCCCTTCCACGATGACCTGAGTCGCAGAGATGCCTCGTTTCAAGACTTTTTTAACATTCAAACGAATGGTCGAAATCCGGAGTTTCTTTAACTCCTCTTTCAACAGACGAGGGTTCAGCCCCGCATCAATCATTGAGCCAAGGATCATATCTCCACTTGCCCCGGAAAAACAGTCAAAATAAGCAATCCGCATCTTCATCTCCATGCGATTCGGTCTTTAATGCTATTTTGTAGCCGCAGGTTTTAACCTGCGCTCTGTAACGCGCCCCGAAGGGTGCTGTTACAAAATATCTTCTTTATTATCGAAGAGAAGAAGGACAAAATCAAATGAAATCTAAGGGACGTAGTGTAGTGTCTCTAAAACTTCTTTACAATGATAATAAGGGTTGTCATTCCCGTGAAAACGGGAATCCAGCTAAAAAGACTGGATTCCGGATCAAGTCCGGAATGACGTTCTGTGTAAAGTCTTTTCTGAGACAGTACACTAGTAATGCCTCAGAAGGTGTGAAAAAATCGGACACATGGTTGAAACGGAAAGGACGGGTGGAACGAGCGCATTCTAAAGCTTTGGAAATCCACTTGTTCTTTCGGGACAAAGATTGACGAAAGCAATTTTTTCACACCTTCTCACTCTACGGTGGGAATTTGCCGGGATCCGACAGGGATGCCGGAGATTGGCGAGAGGTATGTTTGGGCTTTATGATAACCATGTGATAACCAGATATCCTTGGGAATCTGCCAGATAGGTCTGCAGAGGCCAGATAGGAGATATGATCCTTCAACCCCTGGGGTTCAATTTTATCTGAATCCTCTTTGGAGAAAAAATTGTAAGAAGTGAATGAACTCAATGGAGGAAAACTTCCCCTCCCAGCAGGCCTTCCCCTTCTAAAATGAATATAACTATCCCAGCCATAGAAGAAGATATATCGAGCTCGCGAAAGGCCGGCCGCCGATGTCCCGAAATAGATCGTCACCCACTTTCCAGGCCGCAGAGGGTGGGGATAGGTGAGAAGGAGTGATTCATCTTCTTGATCCACCTTGTTTCCCTCCACAAGAAATGTCCCTTCCTTTAATCGAATGGGAGAGGGAAGATTTGAAATAAGCTTTGTGAAAATAGGATCCTTCCAACTCTCACCCAAAAGGACCAGGGAAGAATTGAGAACCCTTTCTTCGGTCATCTCTCTTGCAGCGAGGATTTCTCCCCCCTTTTTCTCCTGTGCCATTCTGGCCAACTCAATATAGACCTTTCGGCTTTCTTTATCTTCATGATCCGAGAGGACAAAAATCTTTTCGCGGTCTTCCAGCAGGACATTTAATCCCGGAATGATCTCCTCCGGATATAATCTCCGGAAAACATGGCCATCAGGATCTAAAGTGAGTCTCAACGGGACGTTTGCAACCTCGGCGGAAAAAGAACTTCTCCTTTTCGATACCTCCAAAAAAAGGCTCTTTTTCTCCAACCCTTCATCCACCTGAATCGGAAGAAGAAGCTGGAAGACCTCCCCCTCCTGAACTACCTCTCCGGAGATCAAATAACCCTTTGGCGTCTCCTGGTAGCTGACATCTTCTAATTTCAGTTGAGGCCCTCCCGGCCGATCGAGCCATTGGGAGAAAAAAGCGCCCAATCGCTTCCCACTTTCCTCTTCAAAAATCTTCTGAATATCATCCCAGCCTGCCTGCTTGCCCCCATATTGTTTGGAGAACTTCCTGAGCGTGGAGAAAAAAAGGCCTTTTCCGACCATCTGCCGGAGCATGTGAAAAACCATGGACCCTTTTCCATAACCAATCTGGCTATCCATCTCCCCCTGTTTCTCTTCAAACTGCCAGAGGGGGTAGTCTTTCGAGGAAGGCACTTGAATGGCATATTTCTGCATCACATTTAGACGATGTTTCCGCGCCACCTCCTCCCCCATTTTTAATTCCTTATAGTAGTAATTGGCGCAATAGGTCGTCAGGGCCTCTACCCAGTTTCCCTTTCCAGGCTTCCCGCTGACATAATGCCCCCACCAGGAATGGACCATCTCGTGGTCCAATGCACCCGGTCTGAGAAATTCTTTTCCTTGCCGGATCGCCTCTGGCGCGAGAAGGGTGAAGGTTGGAAAACTGTAGCCGCTTGAGAAAAAATTCTGGACAATATCAAACTTTCTGTAAGGGTATCGACCCAAGAGGTCTGAATAGATCTTCAGATATTCCTCTGCTGCGGAGAGAAATGTCTCTGAAAACCTCTCATCCCCTGGAAAGAAATAAGTCGAGATTCTAACCCCATCCACATCGCGGCTCCTCACGGAATATCTTCCGGCGACAAGGGTGAGGCCCTCCGTTGGCAATGGATAAGACCATTTGCTTTTCCAGAAGCCGTTCTCAAGTTTCTCGGATAAAAGCTCTCCCTCCGTGATGAGTCGAAAGGGCTCGGGAATGGTGGCCTCCACTTCAAAACTGGCCATTGAATCTGGCCCATCAGGATACCAGTGGGAGGAAGAAGATAGGTAGACGCCCTCTTGACTGATCAACCCAGAGGTCGAATCTCCTCTTACGAACTGAAGCTCACTTTCCTTCGTCACGGGATCGTAGATAGGACCTTCATAGGAGATAGAAAGAAAAAGTGCCCTCTCTTTTTTCTTAAGGGAGAGATCCAATCTCTTGGCATCCGCTGAAAAATGGGATTCAGTCCATTGGAGAGGCTTTTGAGTTTCAAGGTCTATCATCCGAATCATTTTTAATTTGGGATGGATCAGAAACGAGAGGACTCGAGATCTTTCCGATTTTATGCGGATCTTAAGCCGATCCTCTGCTTTGATATAATTTCTCGAGGGATCAATCTGAACATTGAGGCGATGGGACTGAATGTCGAAAGAGAAATTGGGAGATGAAGGAAAAGCTTCTTCAGAGCACCGGGGAAGTATGATGAGAAAGAACAAAATAGAATAGATTTTCTTCAGCCTCTCTCCATTCATGAAAAAATCATAACATAACCCTGTTTAAAAAGGCATCGTATTGTCAAAAGTTATCTTCCCTCTCCCTCAGTTCTTTCACCCCCACCCTTTTCCCTCCCCCCTCAGAGACTGTGTCATAATCAAGGAGAAACTACTTCCGTTGCAAGACGGAACAGGCGGTCGGGTGACGAAGCTTTAGAGCGGAAACCTTTCGTTGCTCAGCGTTGAGGCTCCAAACCCGTGAAAGGAGTCCCCTTTCTAAGAAGGCCCTTTACCCACAGCCTTAAATGACCGCATTCTAAAGCTGAGGAACCTGATCGCCTGTTCCGCCGGAATCTACCCCCCCCATTATTGCAACACAGTCTCTCAGGGATTGACGCCCAATGTGAGATTGATAGCTTGAGCTGACTCATGACCCATACATTTCAAAGTCCGCATTCTACAGTTTTGGAGATGTCCCCCTGGTTGCTCTGCTGCCCCTAAATTTTTCACAGGGGGATTTAGGGGGGGGATTTTGGTTAAATTGATATGGCACAGGCGACGTGTGGGTTTGCTGAAAGAGGTTTTCAAACCCTGGGCAGTAGATCACCCGGCTGCAGCAGGGGTGGCTCAGCCTTGACCGTTTCAGGGTACTTCAGCCCTGTGCCGGTGTTCAACAGAACCACCTTTTCATCATTTTTGATCCAGCCATTCCGAACGAGCTTGACGGCCGCGCTTAGCGTGGCCGCGCCCTCGGGACAGACAAAGATTCCCTCATCAATGGCTAACATCTGCTGGGCCTTAAGGATTTCACTGTCTTCGACGGCAACGGCACAGCCATTCGTATTGTAAACGGCCTCCAGCACCAAGAAGTCTCCCAGAGCCTTTGGAACGGTGAGACCGAATGCCACAGTGCGAGCGTTCTCCCAGAAGACGGATTCTTTTTTCTCTCTTCCCAAGCCTTGACAATGGGGGCGCACCCTGTTGATTGTACCGCCACCAGTCGCGACATTCTTCCTCTAACCCAGCCGATTTCCTGCAGCTCCTTCAAACCCTTGTAGATGCCGATAATTCCAACGCCACCGCCGGTGGGATAAATAATCACATCCGGCATTTCCCAGCCGAACTGCTCGGCCAGTTCCAGCCCCATCGTCTTCTTTCCCTCAATCCTGTAAGGCTCCTTCAGGGTGGAGGCATCGAACCAGCCGTATTCGGCCACTGCCCGGTTTACGATTCTCCCTGCATCACTGATCAACCCATTTACTAAGAAGAGGCTTGCGCCGGTAATTGCAACCTCTTTCCTGTGAATGATTGGGGCATCTTTCGGCATGACAATGACGGCTTTGATGCCTGCCTTGGCACAGTAAGCCGCCCAGGCGCCTCCTGCGTTGCCGTTGGTGGGCATCGCCAACACCTTGATGCCCAGCTCTTTGGCTCTTGAGACACCCACTGCCGCACCACGGGCCTTGAACGTACCGGTAGGGATCAAGCCTTCATCCTTCACATACAGATTGGACATGCCTGATTTAGGTCCAAGATTCTTCAGAGGCAGAAGAGGAGTCATCCCCTCTCCCAAAGACACCACATTCTCCTCATTCTTGACGGGAAGAAGCTCGAGGTAGCGCCACAAGTCTGCTTTCCTGGAGGCCAGTGATTCTTTGTGAAAGTTCTTCCTCACCTTTTCCAAATCGTACCGGACCAGGAGGGGAGACCCGCATTGACAGACCTGAACGGGTTTCTCACTTTCATAATTGGCACCACACTTCGGACATTCTAAATGGGAAACATACATTTGAATTTCCCCTTTCCTCACGAGAGATGGGGATTGAATAACATAAGGTAAGAATTCACAATCCAAGTAGATTATACTAAAGGGGAAGACCGAAAGGAAAGAATTTTTCCAATAGATTTCTGAAATACTCAAGAAATCTCTGACGACATCCCTGCCTGCCGGTAGGCGGGGATTGGGAATCGATTACACAGATAAGGAATCAAGAGAGCATATGGTGGTTTTTCAGAGCTCTCTAAGATTTCAATTGACAATTGATGGAGTTTGGGTAAAATTTGATATGGTCTGGCGGTGTAGCTCAGTCGGTCAGAGCATGCGGCTCATATCCGCAGTGTCCGGGGTTCAAATCCCTGCACCGCCACCAAAATTGAAAATATTAAGGTTCTTATGCGGAAAAAAGAATCGATTCGATATTTTGAAAATGCAGAAGAAACATTGAGTAAGTCTCCTGTAGAAGGAGACAGGTATGCAGACATTAAATATGTCCAAGAGGCATGTGGAACCGTTTACCTTGCCATCTTAAAAGCGGTCGACGAATATCTACTCAAAAAGGGAATAAACAAAAAAGAATTGCCTCAGTCGGTTGATGACTATCGGATTATGTTACGGAAATATCTAACAGCCCGCAACGGTAAACTGTTAAAAGATTTCGAGGCTCTTTATAAGGAGCTCCATATATCTGGATACTACAGAGGCAATCTTGAACACGTGGAAATAGTCAAGGCTGCCTTCAAAATAGCAAAATCATTTATCAAAAAGATTGAACAATGAATAGGTCAGCACCAATCCGCGCCTTATCTGCTTGACTCTTTTGGACTGGCAATGGTTTTTTCTTGTTTCACCTTCTCATGGAGCCAAACTTTTATCAAAGCTCCACGATCCACACCTATTCTTTTCCTAATCTCATCAATATCTTTGACTAATGATTCAGCAATATCCAGTGTGATCCGTACTTTTTTCCCGTGATGAATCACCGTAGCTCTTGACATATCGATGAGATCATGGATATCCTCTCCTGAATCAAACCGGCGGTCAAATTCTTTGCTGCTTTTAGCCAATGTTTTCCTTTTCATAAAGACTCGCCTCTCTTTTTCTCGCACGTCGCACGGATATGATGCGTATGGCATCGTCACGCATGGTATAGACTGCACTCCATAACTTATCTTCACGCTTCCCTATGATAATCATCCGGTCTTCCAAAGGGTGCGGGGCATGGATCTCAATACGATTTTCATCTAACCACAGATCCCTCGCCGTTTCAAAGTCAATTCCATGTTTCGCCTTGTTGATTCGGCTTTTATCTTCGTCCCATTCAAATTTCACACATAAATTATACACATTTTAAACATATTTTCAAATTCTATTGCGCTGTTCCAGATTCAGAAGAAATGAAAGAGCACCTTAAACAGTCCCCCCCTTACTTCGCACTCCACTAAGGGCACCCTCCCGATTCAGCCTCCCCAATGTGCAATCATCATTATCTACCTTGTAAGGATTAGCCTCTCTCGCTTACTTCTTGCTCAGTGCCCATGGCTACCTCTCTTCCCTTGGGTGCTTCGCCCGACCCGCGCGCTCCCGCTTCACGGCAGGCTTCTTCTTCCGCCTCTCCTCTCCTCCCTACCCTACCCCTCAAAACAATCCATGGACCACACACCTATCCCCTTATTTCCTCAGATGTATTTTCAGCCCCCCGTGTTACCTCAACGAGGGCTAACACTTCCTTTTTACGTTCTTGTCCACCTAATTTTGCTTGACATAACCATGGCACTGATTATAATAATTCGTAAAATCTCACCTATTATTACTCAAGTATTCTTTTCGACATGAATGATTTAGAAAATGTCAAGATTACTGCGTATGATCTTAAGTGTTTTGCGGACGAGTGCCTTGTTTACGACGGTATATTGCCTATTAACCTCGTAATTGGCCGTAATAATTCTGGAAAATCGACTGTAATAGATCTCATTGAGTATGCTGGAGGTAAGGACTTTAAAAATCTGGGGCATAAGGGACGAATTCCATACGTCGTCGTCTCCGTTACTGGCATTGCATCTTCTAGACAAGCGAGACTGGATGCACCCGGGGCTTTACATCATGTGATGGGCCGAGGGATTGAGGGGATTTCCATTTTTCGGAGTGATGAGGACCGAGAGGATTTCCTGACACGGTTGGGAGCTCTCTGTGAAGGCGAGACCCTAAGTGTCCATGCCTGGGCGCTCCTCGACAACCATTTTCACCTCCTCATTCGTACGGGGAAACAGAGGATATCTGAGGGCATGCGGAAGCTGCTGACCGGTTATGTGGTGAGGTTTAACCGACGATATGGTCGTTATGGCCACCTGTTTCAGAATCGGTATAAATCGATTCTCTGTGAGGAAGATCCCTACCTCCTGGAATTGACCCGATATATTCACCTGAATCCCGTCCGTGCGGGAGTGGTCAAGACGATGAGAGGATTGGCTGCCTATCCATGGACGGGGCATGCGGTGATCCTGGGGAGGGTGAAGCGGGAATGGCAAGATGTGGACACCGTTCTGGCATATTTTGGGAAGAGACGAAAAGAGGCAATGAGGAAGTACGAGAGATATGTGGCAGAAGGGGTGGGAATGGGAAAGCGTCCAGAGCTGGTGGGAGGAGGATTGATCCGGAGCATGGGCGGGTGGTCGGAAGTGCTATCGTTAAGGAGGAAGGGGGAGAGAGAGGCTTCGGATGAGCGGATACTGGGGGGTGGGAAGTTTGTGGAAAGGGTGGTGGAGGAAGCGGAGGAGCGGATGAAGGAGACGCTTCGTTGGAGGAAGCGGGTGATGGATCTCAAGACGCTCCTGAGAAGAAGTGGCGAAGAGAGAGGGGTTGGAAGAGGAGGAGGTGAAGGGGAGGAGCCGGCGGGAGCCGGTGGTGAGGGGGAGGAAGGTATTTTGTCAGGTGGCGGTGCGGAAGTTGGGATACACGGGGGCGTCGGTGGCGCGGTTTCTGGGGATGACGACGTCATCGGTGAACCGGATGGCGAGACTGGAGGAGATGACGGAGTTGGATGCGTGGGACAAGTAATTTGCATTTACCCCTACGTCCCCGAACTTCGCGCCTCTTCTCTCCTCCCTACACCAACCCCTCAAAACAATCCATGGACCATATACCTACCCCCTTATTTCCTCAGATGTATTTTTAAGCCCCGTGTTACTTACTAAACGGGGACTAACCGATTAGTACTTCCTTGTAATGTTGCTTTTACATTTTTGTAGAACAATACAACATTTCAATTGTAAATTATCACATTAATGACGGCTTAAATTAAAGTGTGAAAGCTCTAAAGTGGGAGTTAGCATGGTTTATCTTGTCAGTTCATGATCATTTCATCCTTCCTTTTCGAAATCCTCCTGATAAAACATGAATGATGGATTTGCTCCCCAAAAACCATGCTTGCCATCATTTCTCTATCAATCTCTGCCCGTCGGGTAAACTTCATTATTAATGTTTTTAAAGATCATAGATTTCCAAGAATTCTTTACTTCTTGTGGAGCAAGGGTGAAAGCACTGATGATGGGTTTTAAGGTCGCTTTATTAATCGTCAGTTTCAGGGGAATATGATGTTTTGGAAGATTGCAAGGTCCGTTTCCTTAGAAGTAGAGAAGTAGGTTATAATTTATCTTTGATATTGACCCATTAATATATTGACCAACTTCTTGAAAGGATTACGTTTATGCAAGTTTTAGCAAATTTAAAAAGATATGTTGGAAAAACCATTCAGACAAAAACGGATAAGATTACGAAGAATTAGGCCCTTTAATCAAGCTTTTTTTCTCTTATTGTATGAAAATTCCTTCAAAATATATTTCCAGAAATCCCAATTTATAAGAAAAAACCCTTTAATATCAACTCCATAATAGTTTAAGCCGAGCATTTGGCATGCGCTTTGCGGCACTATAAATACTTCACTCTACACAATCTTTGGCGTTATGTGCAATGCCAGTCTTGATTTTTATAGAGGAGGATAATAATGACAACGAAACTTCTTAATGCCTGGAAACGACGAGCAAACCGACTCAAAATGGAGGTCTACGCCATTTACCTGGCTTACAAGGATCCCCGAGTTCCTTGGTATGCCAAGATTCTTATTGTTTGTGCCCTTGGATATGCCTTCAGTCCCATAGACAAGTTCCTAAATTCCATTCCTATTGTAGGGTATCTGGATCATCTTATCTTGGTCCCACTGGGTGTTGCATTGGCATTCAAAAAGATAATTCCGTCAGCGGTTTTGACTGATTGTCGAGAAATAGCCATGAATCGAAAGAAACCTACAAACTGGGTTGATGGTTCCATCATCATTTTCATCTGTTTACTGTTTGTATCGTTGGGAGTCGTTTCCACAGTATGGATTATGAAAGATTGGAATCTGGTTCTCGGGCAGTGGTTCAGGTGGCTCACACGAATGGCGTTCATTTCAGAATCAAATGCTCGTTAGCCAAGAGGTAATTTGACAGCATCTGTCAGACTAAAGGGTTCCTCTAAAAATTAGCGATTTTTGCTACCAATATAACTATCGGTGTGTTATGGTCTGACATCGAAATCAACCCAGAGGGATAAGACATGATGCAGACCGGACTTTTGGATTGGCAAATTCGTTTTCGACAACTGGATGCGGGCGGGATCCGTTGCCGAAACTCAAGAAACTGGTAGACTGGGAGCGTTTCGACCGGAACTGGAAGCGGTACGGGACAAAGCGCGCAAATCCAATGCCGGGAGAAAACCCTTTGACGTCGTACTGATGTTCAAGGTGCTTGTTCTTCAATCGCTGTACAACCTTTCGGATGAGAAGATTGAATTTCAGATTCGGGACCGGTTGTCCTTTATGAGGTTTCTGGGCCTCTCCCTGGGAGATGCGGTACCGGATGAGAAGACCATTTGGTTGTTCCGGGAGCAGTTGACGGAGGCCGGGGTGATCAAACGGCTGTTTGAGGAATTTGAGGGATTTCTGGAAGAAAAAGGATTTTCTGCCAGAAGAGGCCAAATTATCGACGCCAGTATTGTTGCTGCTCCCCGACAGCGCAATAGCCGGGATGAAAACCGGCAAATCAAGGCGGGGGAGACCCCAGAAGGTTGGAGTGAACAGAAGAAACGCCAGAAGGATACCGATGCCCGATGGACTCGGAAGAATGGTCAGAATCAGTATGGATACAAAAATCACATTGATATCGATGTGGAGCACAAGTTGATTCGAGACTATGAAGTAACGCCTGCGTCGGTTCATGACAGTCAGGTCTTTGAGTTGCTTTTGGATGAAGATAACAGCAGTCGAGACGTGTGGGCGGATTCGGCGTATCGTTCGGAGGAGAAGCTGGAAGCGTTGGGGGATCGTCGATTTCGGGAACATCTTCAGCGGAAGGGGTGTAAGCATAAGAAGTTGACGGAGCGAGAGAAGAAAGGGAATCGGACGCGATCCCGGATTCGGGGGAGTCGGGTGGAACATGTTTTTGGGGTGCAGGCGATGCGGGCGGGGAACCTGATCATCCGAACGATTGGGTTGATCCGGGCGAAGGTGAAGATTGGGTTGAGGAATTTGGTCTACAATTTGGATCGATTCTGTGTGCTGCAGGGGGTTTAATCTCCTGGTGTACGCCCAATGGGCAAGAATGCCCGATAGAGCCGCCCTAAAACTCTTAAAACGGTACTTTTGACAGGCTGGGTAAGTTGAATTTTGCGTTTTTCTACTTAACATTTTTCGGATTTATAACTTAACGTAATTCTGAGTCTCGAAATTTAAATTATTAGAGGTTCCCTAAATATCGTTCAGGGCATATTTTAGAAAAAAAAGACATACGCTGGGCCTATAAAAGAAATGGATAAACTTTTGATAAGCAAGATTTTTCTTATTTGCCTCATCAGTCTTGTCAATCCTTTCTTTGAACATTCAGGCAAAGACAAATCCTTCTACTGTGTGGTGGGAGTGAGCGGGGTATATTTCGAACCTTGTTTCGGATATCTCTAAGTTACGATTTGATATTCATATATTCAATTTAAACTGTCCAAAAGAAGGCCGGAAATTCGATTACTCCGGAGGCATGATGCACGCTTTCACTCAGTAATCCTTAATTGTTGAGCCTTGGAATATCTGAACGTTAGTAGGTGGAAGCGTTAACCAAAAAGGGGGGGCGGAAGTTCCTTTTTAAGAAGGCTCAATAGCTGCTATGACTGGGGCGTTTTTCATGGCTTGAAAAGTTATTATCTGAAAATCATATCTACGATTCTCCACCCCTCTGATCGGGTTTTCATCATGGCAAGATATTCACAGATAAGAGTTTAAGAGTCTTTATGCTTCCCATTTGTTTCTCCCTATGCAAACTGAACGGCAATGCGTTTCCTTTCTAATTGTGAGAGATCTTCATGAATTAAGGAACAAATTTTTCCACGTTAAGAAATCTTCACTTTATTTTTATCTCCTTCTGGTTTTATGTTTTTATGATTGATCCTTGTGGCAGAAACGAAAACCATTTTTGAGCTTCACATTAATTGTCTCCTGGCGAGGGGACGAACCTTAATAAAGGAGGCAGTCATGAAATCTTCCATAAAACGAAACGTCTTGGGTGCGAAATTCATTTGTTGGGTTTTGCTGGTAGTTGCGCTCTTCGCCTCAGCATTGGCTGTTGATGCCGCATCACCCGCCGTAGTCTCCAACGGCAGTATCACTTTGATGACTCGCAATCTGTATGTGGGTGCAGCATTCGATCCGTTGCTCAATGCCCCGACACCGGACGACATTCCGGAGGGGGTGGCGCAGGTTTACGCTACGATTTGTCGTCCCAGTTCCCGTGCCGGGCTGAAGCGATCGCGGATGAAATTGTGCAGAATCAACCAGACTTGGTGGGCCTCCAGGAAGCAGAATTGTTGCGCGTCTATTCGCCATGCGGGTCCTCGATCTCCAATCCGCCTCAACCGATAGCGTTTGCGATTGATTACGTACAAATCCTGATCGACGCACTGGAGCGCCGGGGCGCTCATTACGCCGTAGCAGCAAGCGTGACCAATACGGATGTCACGGTGACAAGCGAAACGGGAGACACATTCGGTTTACAGACCGGGATGTCATCCTAGTGCGCACGGATCTTTCGGCTACCGAGTTTAGTGTGTCGAAACCGCAGGCAGGGAACTTTAAGGCGAGATTTACTGTCCAGATCGGAGGTACGGGGGGCCCTTCGGTGACTGTTCTTCGAGGCTGGTGCTCGGTAGATGTGAAGGTTCGCGGCAAGTTGGTTCATATCGTCAATACGCATTTGGAGGACTCCGTCCCCTTCATCCAATCTGCCCAAGCTGATGAACTTCTTGCTGGCCCTCTCCGAACGAGTCGTCCAGTGATTGCCATCGGTGATTTTAACGCCTCTCCTAACTCGGTTACCTACGGGAGCCTCATCAGAGCCGGTTTCCAGGATGCCTGGACTCTGGCCAATCCCGGTGATCCAGGATTTTCCTGCTGCCAAGCGGCAGACTTGCTGAATCCGACATCCCAGTTAAGCACGCGCATTGATCTGATTCTGTTCCACAGTAGCCGGATCAAGGTGAATGAAGTGGTGTTGGCTGGAGCCAATCCCACCGACCGGCTGTCTTCGGGTCAGTGGCCATCCGATCA
>CAWGWZ010000024.1:0-216338 GCA_963826305.1 uncultured delta proteobacterium
AGATAAACCACCTCAAAACGGGGCTGTTCTGGAAAGAAATCGACCCCACAGAGGTCGGTCAGCATCTGGTATTGAAGATCCGGGTCGGAATAAAGAAATTTACAGATATTAAGAATGTCTTTCTTCTGAACGGTGACGTTGACCTCATCGCGAAACGTCTTCACCTCCGAAACGGAGGCTGAAAATTTTTCCTGCAATTTCTTCACCGCGAGATTGATTTCAGCCATTCCCTTTTCCTCTTATCTTCTCTTTTTATTTCATTTCAAGACCGCTACGAACATTCTTTCGGTCCGCAAGCGTCTCTTTTCCAATCTTTTTCTGGAGCTGAACAAGGGCTGTGAGGAGAGATTCTGGTCTGGGCGGACAACCCGGAACGTAGAAATCCACGGGTAAAATTTGATCCACTCCCTGCACAACACTGTAAGTCCTAAAGATCCCACCTGAACAGGCACAAGCTCCATAAGCGATGACCCATTTGGGTTCCGGCATCTGTTCGTAGATGCGCTTGACCATGGGGGCCATCTTTTTGCTCAAGGTCCCTGCAACGATCATCAGATCTGCCTGTCGGGGGGACGGTCTGAAAACTTCTGAACCGAATCGAGAAATATCCCACGTCGCCGAACTGGTGACGATCATCTCCAGAGCGCAGCAGGCCAAGCCAAAGGTCACCGGCCAGATCGAGTACCTTCGCCCCCAGTTGACGACCCAATCCAGGGCAGGCATAAGAGGGGTTTTCTCAAGGTAGGTTTCTATTCCCATTCCAATGCTCCTTTTTTCCAGATATAAATGTAAGCGATGAGTAAAATTCCAATGAAGATCGCCATTGAGACAAAGGCAAAGACCTTAAACTCTTTGAAGACCACTGCCAAAGGATAGAGAAAAACCACCTCAATATCAAAGAGAAGGAAAAGCATGGCGATGATGTAGTACTTAATCGGTATCCTCCGGAAGCTCGAGCCAACAGTGGTCATACCGCATTCATAGGGTGCTTGTTTCAGAGCCGTGGGTTTTCTCTGGCCTAAGAGGGCGGAAGCGACAATGGCAAAGAGGGCAAAAACAACCGCGATGGCAATATAAATGAGAATAGGCAGATATTCGATCAGCATGATGCCCTCCTTATCCCGACAGCACAGTATCTCTCTTTTTGGGTCGGGATTTCGCCCCTCGGGGCCTTTGGATACGAAAAGACTCGCTACCCGTGGGGCTCAATTTGTGAAAAGTTTCTTCTATCCGCACCAAACTACAAAATTGCCTCTCTTTTGTCAAGAAAAATTTTACGGTTGATAGAGCTTTTTTAAGCTCATCGTAATTTATTGTTTTTATTTAATTTTCTTCTCTGGAGCGATCTGGGAATCAAGAAATAGAAAGGAATTAGTGAAATAAATAACATTTCAAGAGAGAATTTTGACGCATCATCAAATTTTCGCCGAGGCTCCATGGCGAGGAATCGGTGGCAACCGGAATGAGTTATCGGCGGGGCTATCTCAGGTAGGTTAAAGCGGGGTTTTAAGAGACAAATAACCCACAGCGCATACCAAGGTTTATCGAAACGTCGCAACACCTTAGCTCTTTGAAAAAGAACGCTTCTCCTCCCTTTGGAGACTGTGTCGCAATCAACGAGAAACTACTCCCGCTTCACACGGAACAGGCGGTCGGGTGATGAAGCTTTAGACCTGCCTGCGCGTAGTCCCGCCTTGCGGGACGAAGGCAGGGCGGAAACCTTTCAAAGAGGGTCTCATCAGGAAGCCGCCCAATTAAGCACCTTCAACCCCGGGACCCTTGAAAACTCTCTTACGTTGTTGGTGGCGAGCGGAAGGCTTTGGCTCAGGGCGTGCGCTGCAATAAGCATGTCAAGAGCTCCAATCAGTCTTCCCCGGGCTTCGAGCGACGCGCGTAGTTTTCCGTAAGCACGGGCGGCCTCCTGATCGAAATCAAGGATCACAAGAGGCAGGAGAAACTGCTTAAGTGCCTGCTGGTTCTGCAATGGATTGCGGCTCTTCTGGACACCGAATTCCATTTTGGCCACAGTGATTGAGGAGATACCAATGGTGCCGGCAGCATAGGCATCGAATTGCCTGAGGACCGATGGAGGTTTCTTCTTAATCAAATAGATGCAGATATTGGTGTCCAGAAGCAGCTTCATTCGAAAAACCTCTCTCTCTTCTGCCCGCTAGGCTGTTGGCGGGTTTCCATAAAATCTTCTGAGAACCGCGAGAGGCTTTCAAAAAGGGGCTTCCAGGAGCCTTTTTCAGGAAGAAGGACTACGGCATTCCCCACTTTCTTGATCAGTACTTTGTCTCCGCTAAACCGAAACTCTTTGGGCAACCGCACTGCCTGACTTTGGCCGTTTCGGAACAAACGTGCTGTCTTCATGGCTTACCCCCAAAATATACACTAAAAGTATATACTCACTGGGGAGAAATGTCAATTTTTCAAAAATCAGAGCCACGGGGTTGTCTGTGCTTTTTCTGTTTCTCGGCAGAAGGTTCATCTTGAAGGTTCTGAATGCGCCCCAGAGTTTTGAACCTGATCTTATGACGAATGCCCCGCCAAAATTCATGGTAGTCTTGTCCCATAATTGTTTACCAACAAATTGATTTCCTTTCAGAACCCTCAGCCTCAACCCAAATTCCGATTTAGAAACCGAAACCCTTTTCCCATCCGGTCATTGCGAGCACCTGCAAGGTGCGTGCCTGCACGCCGAAGTGCAATCCTTCGCCGGAGCGAGGCAGGCGTTTCGGCACGCAGGTGTGGCAATCTCATTGAAAGAGGCGAGATTGCTTCGGTTCCCTCGGAATGACAATTTCTAAATCGGAATTTGGGTAGGACTGAGCTCTTGACATTCGTTGTATGACACCGTATTATAGCGAATAACAATAAAGAAGGAGGTTTTTATGGCAGGCGTTCAAAAAAGCTTACGTCTCCCAGTCGAGACCATGAAGGAAATTGAGCAAATGGCCAAAGAGACAGGGCAGGATTTCTCAAATGTCACCAAAGATCTTTTGCAGGAAGCCATTAAGATGAGGCGCTGTCCAGGGATATTATTTTCCGAAGGGACCAGTGGAAGAAGGGCCCGGGTAGCGGGAACAGGAATTGAAGTTTGGGAAGTAATTGCCGCATACAAAAGCGTCAAGGAGGATTCCAAAAGGCTGAAAAAGGCATATCATTGGCTATCTGGAGAGCAGCTCAAGGCAGCCCTTGGATATTATGCGATCTATCCCCAGGAAATTGACCGACTCATTGAGCAGAATGGGCAATGGAATGATGAGAAACTTCGACAACGTTATCCCTTTATGAGGTCTTCCTCATGAAACTTTACCTGGATGAAGACCTCAGCCCGAAGATTGCCGAAATGCTCAGAAAGGGTGGGGTTGACGCGCTCAGTGCTCATGAGGCAGGGATGTGTGAGATGTTGGATCAAAGGCAACTCGAGTTTGCAGCCACGGAGAAAAGATCTTTGGTGACGAGAAACAGGGACGATTTCATCAGGCTCACGGTTCGATTCTTCAATGACCACCGCCCCCATTGTGGAGCGCTCATCGTTCCCTACACTCTCCCCGGGGACCAATTTTCTCGAATAGCCGGCCTGATCAAGAAAGTCTCCTCCCGTCATCCAAAAGGATTGGCTCCCTATTCAATTGCATTTCTCCCGATAAAATAACTATTTTCAACAAAGACTTGTCAACCCCAACCTTAAAGAATTTGGTCCTTTTGATTTTTTCATAGCGCCTTACGCCATGATCTCTTCACTTTGCGATTTTATGGTTAATCCAAAGTGAGATGTGTCCCTGTTTTTTAAATCAATCTGATCCCTTCTTTCTTAATCCTCTTAACTAAAGCTCCACCATCCTGGTCAAATTCTTCCTGAGCAAAGCAGACAACTTCGAGGAGAGAATTATATTTTTGCGCCTCATGAAAGATTCTAAAACTTTCATCAAATGGTGATTCCTCAGATTTATCCAAGACCCCTAATACAACTGCAAGGTCCACGTCACTGTAGTCTTTCGTGATGCCTTTGGCAAAAGACCCAAAGAGGTAGGCTTGTCTTACATCATGTTTCGTACGAATCAGTTGAAGAAACCCATTCGCGATTTTAATCACTTCATCTTTTGACAAAGCCATGCAATCAATCCTTCCGAAAATTGAATAAAATCTTGGACTTTTGTATCCACCATATTTTTTAATATATCAGTCAAAAAAATAAATTTCAATAACCACCTTCGTTCCGCAGCAATGAAGAGTCAGGGGGTGGTAGGAGAGGGAGTATCCGGGCAAGAGGTTGTTGGGATGAGGAGAGCCAGGGAGAAGGGAACAAGGGACCGGCGATCCATGGAATGGGACCGTAATAGAAGTTTAGGTTGTCAGGGAGGGTAGGACTGGAGCACCGAGTGGATCAAGAAGAATCAAACCGAATTTGAAATCGTTTTTGAAGCGCCGCCGTGATGTCTGCTTGAGCCATGCGGGCATTTCGCCAAGCTTCCAGCAATCGGAACGCCAGGTTTTTTGCCGAGCCGAACCCACCAGGGAAATCTCTTTTAAGAAGTTTAGCTTTGTAGAGAAGTTGTGCGAGCAGATGAGCGATCTGCAAGAGGAGGTAAAAGACCTTGGCTGAGTTAGGATTATTGGTGTAAGCATGCTCCAGTTCATATCCTCCCTTTTTTTGTACGTTGAATCCCTCGTTTTCAATTTTCCATCGCATCCTCCCTCCGTCATTGGATAAGGTCGTGATATTTTTGCACGAGACATGGCAGTTGGTGACCCACTTGAACTTCGTCGTTTTCTTCTGTCCCTCCTTGTCGGGTTTGGTCTCCAAGCACTCGATCGCGGATAACGTGTGCTCCTTCTTTAGGGAATCGACATAGGCGATATCGTCGACCCAGCGGAAGACCTGTTTGACTTGGGCCTCCTTCCCCGTGCGCCAAGCCAATCGGTTCTCGGGTTGTAATTTGGACAATGCATCGAACTCCTCGTTCACGGAAGGCAAATCGTCGTCCTTGAGAACGATCATGAACTTCCAGCCGTAAGACTGGCATAGATCAAAGGTCGGTCCCCCTGCGAAGAGACCGTCCATCGATAAAAGGATGGGCAGCCGTGGAAACCGGGTCTTGAGTCGCTCCGCCAGTCGGTAGAAGGCCTTGAGTTCACAATCCTGTTTGGTCGCCTTGTCTCCGGGGTTCTCGATAAACTCGGTCATCAGAGAGAAGGCGAAGCCATTGGAAGTCAGGAGTTTGGCTTCCAAGACGGGATGGTAGTAAAGGGTCTTTCCATTGCGGGTACGCGTGAGACAATGGGGACAGTGACGGTGGCTGAAGCTGATCGTGCCCGTTCCATCGATGGCCACGATGAAGTAGATTCCCAATAAACGGTAGCTGTAGAGGACCTTCTTGCGAATGAGGGTTTCGGTCATTCCGGTCACGACCATCTGAATCTGGTCGGTCTCCAGATTTGAAAAGGTCGCTTCCAGGGTATCGCCATGAGGAAAAGACTTCACTCCAAAGAGGGCTTGGAATTTGATGACCGAGGAACCGTTGCGGAGCAACAACCCAATCTGTCGCCTCGCTTTGAGCTGAAACAGGAACATCGTGACACCGGCGAAGGCAAGACTCGCGAGGGGGTAAAGGATCTTCTGAGGATCTCGGGGGTCTGTGAGATGGGCGAATAGAGGGGGAAAAACCACCAAAGAAATGGTGCACGGTGCCCGTCAAAGCACGGATCAACCCTTTTTGCTCTTCCTGCTCTTTTTCTTGCTGCTCAAAAACTCCCTCTGAGCCTGGGACACCTCTGCCACGAGGCGCTTGAGAAGCTTCCCTTCTTGGACCCATCTCTCAACCTCCTGACGAAGTTGTATTGGGATATACAAGGTACGGGTGCGTTTCTCCTCCTTCCACGTAAGAAGAGCCACTTCATGAAGGGGACCTTCTTGAGCACACCGACATCGAGGATTGCCGCACCGTTTTTTTGTAATACTCAGGGAGGCTTGGACAAAGGGCTTTATCTTTCTGAGGCGCTCCAGAGCTATCATTCCCCGTTCATTGGTCATCAGATGACGTGGCATATTTATAAGTATATATACTTTCCAAATAATGTCAACAAAAAAATGCTCATTGCGAAAAAATATTATTTGTTTCACGCATTAGATAGAAAAAAGGCAGGACTGAAGTGGGTTAGAATCGCGAAAAAAATTGACTCTTCATTGCTGTTCGTTCCGAAGATATCGGATACCCCCAAAATTTGATTCTGGCCCCACATGCCATATGCGTTTCAAGTAAATGTTCTTAATAAATTGATTTCTCCTTAAAAAAACCCAACCTTAACCTTTACCTCAACCTGAGATTTACGCCGGCCTCATCCTTAATCTTAAAAATCTTGTCGCATTCTTTTGCCGGTTTGATAATATCACCTCAAGTTTAATATCTTAATTGTATTTGACAGGCCTTTTGAAGTTTTAGTAGATATTAGGAGTATTTTAAAGTGTTTTAGAACCTACGTCCTCTTTATTATAAGGGTTCACACCAACCGGTGGTAGAGTAGGGATAGGTGTAAGGGGTTATTGTAGGCGGGCGCTGTGCGTGCATTTGGAATGGGCCAACTTATTGATGGATGCCACCGGTTTTCACTAGGTCTATTTCTTAAATAACTTAACTACGTTATATATTGTCCCTGAGGTTTCTTCCTGAGGTTTCTTCCCATGTCCCGGATGAAAGGAGATGAGTTGTCGAATGGGCACGCAGATTCAAATGGTAGCCCACGAGGAGGTAGATGAGAGCTTCTTGACCCAGGTTAGAACGTGGGTGAACGAGGTTCTGGAAATAGAGGAAGTACCTTCTTCTCCTCCTCCTTATCTGTCCGTATCGATCTGGAAAACGATGGAGAAATATCAGGACTTCTATCAGAGAGAAAAGAAAGAACTCGGTGTTGTCACGGGAGAAGAAACAGACTTTTTGGCCACCCATGATGCATGGAGGGGTTATCCAAGGATCCATATTTGTCAAGAAAGATTGATGGGAATCGATGGGACAATCGTCCAGGGTGTAATACACCATGAGACCGGACATGCACTTCATCATGGTGTTCCAGAGTTCTACACCTTCCGTTTCTCAAATAGACTTCAAGAGGCTGGACGTTTCTATGGCCTGGATCTCCCTCTTCTCCAACAATGTGTCTACCTCCTCTCAGTGGCCATCAAAGATCAAGATGTTACACTCTGGCTTGCCAAGAATGGACTGGGTTCCAGCCAATTGGCCCTTCTTGGTTACCTCCTTTCTGATACCGAAGAGGAGCACCAGGTCTGGGAAAGGATACGGGAATCCCATGCCCTGAGGAAGATAGCCTTTGCGGCTTTCCTTAAGACCCTTCTCCCTATAGAGGCCATGATTTCGGCTGGATTCGAAGGAGCCCAGATCTTCAAGGATCAATGGGATGAAGTCTATGGGTGGCTTTCAGACGGGGAACGGAAGGGGCTCTCTTTATTGGCCCGGTCCATTATGAACCTTGAAGTAGAGACTTTTCAAGACCGATTAGAGCAAGCAGCCTTTCAGTTGATCACTAAAACCTGCCTTTGAAAACTAAAAAATTGAAGATAGGGAAGATTAACTCATCTTAATCTTTTATTCCTCTTTAAACCATTTCGGGTGTGAGAACCCATCCTACCGCCCAACCTTTGTCCTCTTTCTGTTCGAGACGTACAATACCACCATAACGGAATAAGACCAATCGAGCATTTTCATCACCACAAAGAAGAAGAGAGGTCAATTTTTCGAGAAATGGGAGATGACCCACGAGCATGATATCTTTCTTCTCTTTTGGAATTTTTTCTAACCATGGATGGACATCATCATTTGGATTAAGGCCCTGAATAGCTTCTAAATTTTGATCAGGAACTTTTAAACCAGAAGCAATAATCTCTGCTGTTTGCTTTGCCCTTTTCTTGCCACTGTGATATATTTTTGAAGGCTTGATATCCAATTTCTTTGCTGCTTTTGCAACCCTATTGACCTCTTCCTCCCCTTTTGAAGTTAAGGATCGTTCTGGATCTTCTAACTCCGATTTCGCCTCTCCATGTTGGATGAGATATAGCTTCATAAGCCTACCTCCTATGAGAGAGATTTTAAACTATCAAATTCTTTAAGATCATTTTCTTCCAAAATTAAAGAGCAATTTCCTTTTGAACTAAGAAAGGTTTCGATGGCCATATTCTTAACCGATGTCTTTCCACTGCCCCAAAAGCCGTATAAGGCAATAACACGGCTGTCGTTCCCTGTTCCATCCCTTGATCCTCGACACAAGAGGTTATCGGTCTATAAGCTGAAAATAGATGTTTAGTGTTTTCCATAATTTCAGAAACTATCTTGGATCCAATTTATTCCACGCCTCTGAAACGAGACGGTGGGTACGGTATTCACCGTATTGCCTCTTTTCCTTCTAATTAAAGACGCGGAAGGTTCCGCCAGGAAAGTGGGGGCCATAAAATTCAAGAAAAAAGTTTTATCCCCTATTCACAAATACTTTATTACGATTGCCTCTATTTCTACATTTTCCAGTGCTCATGAGGCTGGGATGTGTGAGATGTCGGATCAAAGGCAACTTGAGTTTGCAGCCACGGAGAAAAGATCTTTGGTGACGAGAAACAGGGATGATTTTATCAGGCTCACGGTTCGATTCTTCAATGACCACCGCCCCCATTGTGGAGCGCTCATCGTTCCCTACACTCTCCCTGGGGACCAATTTTCTCGAATAGCCAGCCTGATCAAGAAAGTCTCCTCCCGTCATCCAAAAGGATTGGCTCCCTATTCAATTGCATTTCTCCCGATAAAATAACTGTTTTCATCAAAGACTTCTCAACCTTAACCTTTGCTTAACCTCAAAAAATTGTCACTGTATTTTTATTCCGATTTGGTAATATAATTGTGAGCTCAAGAAGTTACTAACTGTTTTTAGAACCAGCGTCCATGTCGTTGGTTTACTGATCGCTATCTTTTTAATTGACATATTCCCATACGATATGATATATAAAGATATATGAAGACAACCGTAGAAATATCTGATAGTCTGTTTGAAGAAGCGAGAAAGGTGGCCCACCGTGATCGAACGACCCTGAAGGATCTTGTTGAAATGGGTCTTCGAAAGGTCATCTCCGACCGCAAACGCCGAAAGGGCTTTCGGCTTCGAAAGGTTACTTTCAAGGGAAACGGCCTTCAGTCTCATCTCGCAGGAGCCTCATGGGACCAAATTCGCGAACTCAGTTACGAAGGACGAGGTGGATGATTGCCGTCGACAGCAACCTCCTGGTTTATGCCCACCGCGAAGATTCTCCCTGGCATCCTGCCGCCTATGCTCGTATCGTTGAGCTAGCCGAGGGTGCGGCAGCTTGGGCGATCCCATGGCCGTGCATTCACGAATTTCTATCCATTGTGACGCATCCTCGAATCTATGCCCCTCCCACCCCTTTGGAAAAAGCTATTGACCAGGTCGATGCCTGGCTCGAATCTCCGAACCTTGTTCTGCTTTCGGAATCAGAGGGCTATTGGCCTCAACTTCGGTCCGTTCTTCAGGCTGGACGCGTATCAGGCCCGCAGGTACATGATGCGCGAATCGCCGCTTTGTGCCAACAACATGGAGTGAGTGAGTTGTGGACCATTGACAGAGATTTCAGCCGTTTTCCGGGGTTAATTGTCCGAAATCCGTTAGTTAGATGAGCAAAGGGCACATTGGCTTTCCAGGGTGAGGATCCTTAAATAACTAAGGAACGGAAGGAAGACACGAAGAGATTTGCAAAGATCGTGGGGAGTAACCTTTGACCGGGACTAAAATATACGGCCGAGACTCTTTTAAGAAAATACCGCCGGATGTGCAACGGATCCTCCAATCGCTCAAGGCTTATGGGTTTGGTCATGGTAGCGAGGAATTCCGGCATACGAGCGATCATCGTGAAATTGCACGCATCATGAAGCAAGCCCCTTGTTCTCCGTTCACCATTATCATTGAAGAGGAGTTGCTTGATCCGTCGCATTTTTGGGATAAGCGATACGTGAAGATTACAACAGAGCAGATCGTGTCAGAGCTTGACGAAACCGTCCTGCGCCATTTTGAGCGCGAGATCAACGACCGGATGGAGAAATTTCTGGAGCATGACCGCGATGCGGAAAACCGATACTTCCGAAAGCTCCTAAAGGAATACTATCCACAGGCCAGAAGAATTCTCCGAGATCAGTATAAGAAGCTTTATCCGCGTGCATGGAAAAAGAAAATCACCATGGAGAAAATCTCAAAGCCCCGGCAAAAAAGGCACAGGGAGCGCCTTTATGCCATTCCCGAACCCCTGAACTACTGGGACAGCCGTAATTCGTACCAGCAGTACTTTGCTGTGCCGGAGCATAAGGTATTGTGGCAAGGAGGGGGAGGAAGCTCCGGCCAGCGGGAGACGCAGAGCAAGTTTGGATTCGCCTTTGCGCAATACAACCAGATACGAGGGATTCCTAGCCACATTTTCGTATATGATAAGGATAACATCCTACGCTATGTCGACACCCTTAAGAAATTGTGCCTGGCCCCCTCTGACATGGGGAGCAACTACCAATTGAATCATGAAGAGATGCGACAGTTATTGCGTGACACATTGCGTGTCGAACGCGGCAGTATTCTCGAGCCTATTCGCGCTATTGAAGTAAGGCCGTTTTTTGAAAATGGAAGCAAGGTCTCCTAAGCTTCCCAAGACGGAATGGGGCACCACAGGAAGGAAGCTATCCAGTCAGGTGGCAGTGCAAAAGTCGGGATACACATGGCTTAGATAGCGCAGTTTCTGGGTATAACGATGTCGTCAATGAACTGGATGACGAGTTAGGAGATGATGGAGGAGTTGGATGGTTTGAACGAGTAATTCCCCTTTACCCCTTCGCCCCCGTCCTATTTATCTTTCCTTACGGAAATCTCATCCCCGGCCTCAACCTTACTCTCCTGTTGCATTTTTATTCCGATTTGATAATATCATCCCAAGCTCAAGGTTTAATCGTGACCTATGAGAAAAAATAAGAGCTATATCTCGAAAGCAAGTTCCTACGAGGATATCGGAGCATATTGGGACAGTCATGACCTATCGAAGGTATGGCACAAAACCAGGAAGGTGAAGTTTGATGTGCAAATTGAATCCGAGGTAATTTACTATCCGTCACCCTTATCAATCTATGGGTGCAACAGAAGGTTCAAGAGCAGATTTTTCAATAATCTTCCTCTCCGCCGTCCACAACTCTTGTGAACCGAAAGAATTTTATGCACTCCTTAATAATTGACTTTTTTTTTAGAACCCTCAACCTTAACCTTTACCTCAACCTGAGACTTACGCCGGCCTCATCCTTAACCTAAGTATTTAGTTCAATATATTGGCTTTTTATATTCCGCATTCCGCAATCCCTGCCTGCCGCCAGGCAGGCGCATTCTGCATTCCATCTGCCTCAACCTTAACCTCAACCTTAACCTTAAAGTATCTGTTGCATTTTTATGCCGATTTGATAATATCACCTCAAGTTTAATATCTTAATTGTATTTGACAGGCCTTTCGAAGATTTAGTAGATATTAGAAGTATTTTAAAGTGCTTTAGAACCCTCCTCCCTTTTATTGCAATGGGTATTTTTATAGAATTTAATCGATTACCCCGGACATGGTCTTGGGTGGATGTTGCCTGTTCCTCGACAATAGTTGGATAGAGTGACTAACTTGAATGAGCCGAAAATCAGAGCTAAAGTTTGATAAGGTAGGCTACTGGTCCGAAATTAAACTCGATATCATCAAGGACTATGCTTCGGCATACTCGAAGATTCTCGCCGCCCAGCAAAAGCCGAGACTTCACCACATATATATTGACGCCTTTGCCGGGGCAGGGGTGCATATCTCAAAAAGCACAGGGGAGTTTGTCCAAGGCAGCCCAGTGAATGCGATTCTTGTAGAACCACCCTTTTGTGAGTATCACCTCATTGACCTCGATCGAAGGAAGATTGCCTTGTTGAAAGAGCTTGTCGAAGGGCGGTCGGATGTCCATATTCATGAAGGTGACGGCAACAATATCTTATTGAAGGATGTTTTCCCGAGAGTTCTCTTTAAAGACTACCGACGGGGGCTCTGCCTGCTCGATCCATATGGATTGGACTTAAAGTGGGAGGTCATAAAGACCGCTGGTCAAATGCAAAGCATCGACGTTTTCCTTAACTTTCCTGTAGCGGACATCAACCGAAATGTACTTTGGCGGAATCCAGAGGGGGTTGATACTTCTGATATCGCCCGTATGAATGCTTTCTGGGGTGACGATTCCTGGCGAGAGATTGCGTATACAACAAAGCGTAGCCTATTCGGTTTTGAGGAGAAAGTTGATAACGAAACAATTGCTGAGGGGTTCAGGAAACGTCTGCTGAATGTAGCCGGGTTCAAGCAAGTTCCAAGACCCTTGCCCATGCGGAATTCAAGAGGTGTAATCGTTTACTATCTATTTTTTGCCTCACAGAAGCCAGTAGCAATGAACATCGTTCAGGCTATATTCAGTAAATATAGGAAGAGAGGGGTAAGCTAATGGCCTCAAATTCATCTATCGAGTGGACAGAATCTACCTGGAATCCCGTGACGGGGTGTACCAAGGTTAGTCCAGGGTGTAAGAATTGTTATGCTGAACGTATGACCAAACGATTGAAAGGGATGGGACAACCCAATTATACCAACGAATTCAAACTCACCATACACGAGCAGATACTCCATTTGCCACACCACTGGAAGAAAGCACGGACTATCTTTGTTAACTCAATGAGTGACCTCTTCCACGAGGAGGTCCCCGTGGAGTTTATACAGCGGGTGTTTAATGTTATGAGGCGCGCAAACTGGCATCGTTTCCAAATACTTACAAAGAGATCTGATCGCCTACTTGAACTAAACCATCTTCTACCATGGATGCCAAACATCTGGATGGGTGTAAGTGTGGAGAACCAGGACTATACTTTTAGGATTAATCACTTACGTAAGACTAGTGCTCATGTTAAATTCTTATCTCTTGAACCTTTAATAGGACCGCTATCCGCACTAAATCTGCATGGAATCGATTGGGTGATCGTGGGTGGTGAGTCTGGCCCTGGAGCTCGCCGTATGGATCACTCATGGGTGATTGACATACGTAAGCAATGCCAAAAGATAGGCCTCCCGTTTTTCTTCAAGCAGTGGGGCGGTGTTAACAGGAGGAAGCTGGGACGAAAACTTGAAGGTAGGGAGTGGAATGAAATGCCCGTCCAAGCACGAGTTGTATGTTAAACAAGGCGAAGACTCGGGTTTCAAAACAACCTCGCAATGGAGGGAGAAGCAATAGAAAAATCGGAGTTGCGGTCGGGCATGGGGAAGAGAAAGGTGGGGAAGGCGAGGAAGACGGTTTGGCAGTTGCCGGTAAGTCCAAAGAAGCGACAGATTTGAAGAAGAATCTCAAAATGCTTTAGAACCTACTTCGCGCCGTGTTAAAGTTATTTAAATAACTTAAGTACGTCCCCGAAGTCCTTCACCGGTAAATTGTAATAGTTTAGTCCTTTTGGAACTTTTTTAATCACGCGCCCACAATTTTGTTGACTTGTGGGCTTTTTTGTGATTTAATAATATGAGTATAAATACTCATATAAGGAGGGGATTTAAATGAGCCGAACAGACATCCTGAAGAAGCGCCAGGCCCGGCTGAGGGAGGACATTGCGTCCATGCTGGATAGTTTTCTTATCGGGACGGTCGCAAAGTCCCCTTCCATGACCGGCCATAGCCTGACGACGAAGGTGGAGGGAAAGACCGTAACGCTCTATGTCCGAAAGGACATTGTCCCGAAGGCTTTGGAGATGGGCAGGCGGTACAACAGACTCTGGACATTGATCCAAGCGCTCTCGAAAGTCAACTGGGAGATCCTGAACCTGGAGAACAGCTAGGCGTGCCGCGCTACCCCTATCCGCCTCATGATTTTGAATGCTTATACAGGCACAGCTGCCCCTATCTGGGCGGATTATCCACCCGGTGGGTCCTGGGGGAGTACCGACGGGCCGCCGATGTGTACCAGGAACATCTGCGGATCATCGATGGCTTTGATGGCGACTTAAAAATCAGGGATGAGCGGATACGCGTTCTGGAACGGGAGAATGCGGAACTGAAGGCGAAGCTTCAAGCATTGCATCAACGGCAATTTAGGCCGAATAAGAAGAAACACGCGGAGACTGGGGGAGAGGGGGCCTCATCGCGCAACGAAGGGAAAAAGAAGAAACGCGGGGCGCCGCTGGGACATCCGGGATGGGTGCGGCCCAAGCCGGACCATATTGACCGGACCGTCCACGTGCCCGCTCCCACGATCTGCCCCCATTGCCAATCGGACGAGTTGAGGCCGATGGAGGAAAGGACGGAGCACTTTCAGGAGGATATCCTCATCCGGCCTCGGACCACGGTTACCCGCTATCTGCATGGGCAGGCGTTTTGCACACGGTGCCATCATCCGGTGGTTCAGGCAGGCGAGGACGAGCTTTTGAACACCCCCATCGGGCCAGTCGCAAAATCCGTGGCGCTGTACTTACGCTATCGGATAGGAATCCCCTATAGAAAAACAGCGGAGTTGTTCCGGGAGCTCTTCGGCCTGAACTTTGTTCCTGCCTCAGCCCTTCTGTTCGATCGCAAAGCGGCGGCACGGGGAAGGCCGATCTATGAGGATTTGCGAGACAAGATCAGGGCCTCCGACGTGGTCCATGCCGATGAAACCTCATGGCGCAGTGACGGCGTGGGGCATTTTGTATGGTTCGCAGGCAATGAAAACCTCGCCTTCTTTCATATCGACCGGCATCGCTCTGCAGAGGTGGCAAAAACCATCTTCGGAGAAAACTTTGGCGGTACCCTGGTGCGCGACCGCTATGCGGCCTATAACGGTATCGGAGTGGACTGGCAGATCTGTATCGCCCATATCCTCATAAGGGCCAAGGAAATCAGCGGGGAACATGCGCTCCTGCCCCAGACCCAGAAGGACACTGCTACGGGCCCCTTCTGCGATCGCCTCATGGATCTATGCTCACGACTCTGCGACGCGGGGCAGAAGCTCACATCCGGCGATATCCCCTGGAAAACAGCGCCCAAGATAGAAAAACGCTTCCTCAAGGAACTCAACAAGATCAGCAAACAGAGGCTTCGTTTCAAACCCGCCGAGACCCTCCGGGCCTATCTCGTAGGACCCGAGCAGAAATTTCTCTTTACCTTCCTCCGGCGCCCCGGCGTACCACCCACCAACAATCACGCAGAACAGTCTCTTAGACCTCTGGTGATCTTCCGCAAGATCTGCTTCGGAACGAGATCGGAAAGCGGACTGAAAACCCACAGCATCCTTCCCAGTCTGGTGCAAACCGCCAGAAGACAGGGCGTTCATCCAAGGGAATTCCTGCAGACCCTCTTCACTGCAGATACGGCAACGGCTCAAGCTGCGCTGTATAATAATTCAAGTTGATGTCTCAATGGCCGGCAGGAAAGATAGGGACTAAACTATTACGGTAAATTGTAATAGTTTAGTCCTTTTGGAACTTTTTTAATCACGCGCCCACAATTTTGTTGACTTGTGGGCTTTTTTGTGATTTAATAATATGAGTATAAATACTCATATAAGGAGGGGATTTAAATGAGCCGAACAGACATCCTGAAGAAGCGCCAGGCCCGGCTGAGGGAGGACATTGCGTCCATGCTGGATAGTTTTCTTATCGGGACGGTCGCAAAGTCCCCTTCCATGACCGGCCATAGCCTGACGACGAAGGTGGAGGGAAAGACCGTAACGCTCTATGTCCGAAAGGACATTGTCCCGAAGGCTTTGGAGATGGGCAGGCGGTACAACAGACTCTGGACATTGATCCAAGCGCTCTCGAAAGTCAACTGGGAGATCCTGAACCTGGAGAACAGCTAGGCGTGCCGCGCTACCCCTATCCGCCTCATGATTTTGAATGCTTATACAGGCACAGCTGCCCCTATCTGGGCGGATTATCCACCCGGTGGGTCCTGGGGGAGTACCGACGGGCCGCCGATGTGTACCAGGAACATCTGCGGATCATCGATGGCTTTGATGGCGACTTAAAAATCAGGGATGAGCGGATACGCGTTCTGGAACGGGAGAATGCGGAACTGAAGGCGAAGCTTCAAGCATTGCATCAACGGCAATTTAGGCCGAATAAGAAGAAACACGCGGAGACTGGGGGAGAGGGGGCCTCATCGCGCAACGAAGGGAAAAAGAAGAAACGCGGGGCGCCGCTGGGACATCCGGGATGGGTGCGGCCCAAGCCGGACCATATTGACCGGACCGTCCACGTGCCCGCTCCCACGATCTGCCCCCATTGCCAATCGGACGAGTTGAGGCCGATGGAGGAAAGGACGGAGCACTTTCAGGAGGATATCCTCATCCGGCCTCGGACCACGGTTACCCGCTATCTGCATGGGCAGGCGTTTTGCACACGGTGCCATCATCCGGTGGTTCAGGCAGGCGAGGACGAGCTTTTGAACACCCCCATCGGGCCAGTCGCAAAATCCGTGGCGCTGTACTTACGCTATCGGATAGGAATCCCCTATAGAAAAACAGCGGAGTTGTTCCGGGAGCTCTTCGGCCTGAACTTTGTTCCTGCCTCAGCCCTTCTGTTCGATCGCAAAGCGGCGGCACGGGGAAGGCCGATCTATGAGGATTTGCGAGACAAGATCAGGGCCTCCGACGTGGTCCATGCCGATGAAACCTCATGGCGCAGTGACGGCGTGGGGCATTTTGTATGGTTCGCAGGCAATGAAAACCTCGCCTTCTTTCATATCGACCGGCATCGCTCTGCAGAGGTGGCAAAAACCATCTTCGGAGAAAACTTTGGCGGTACCCTGGTGCGCGACCGCTATGCGGCCTATAACGGTATCGGAGTGGACTGGCAGATCTGTATCGCCCATATCCTCACAAGGGCCAAGGAAATCAGCGGGGAACATGCGCTCCTGCCCCAGACCCAGAAGGACACTGCTACGGGCCCCTTCTGCGATCGCCTCATGGATCTATGCTCACGACTCTGCGACGCGGGGCAGAAGCTCACATCCGGCGATATCCCCTGGAAAACAGCGCCCAAGATAGAAAAACGCTTCCTCAAGGAACTCAACAAGATCAGCAAACAGAGGCTTCGTTTCAAACCCGCCGAGACCCTCCGGGCCTATCTCGTAGGACCCGAGCAGAAATTTCTCTTTACCTTCCTCCGGCGCCCCGGCGTACCACCCACCAACAATCACGCAGAACAGTCTCTTAGACCTCTGGTGATCTTCCGCAAGATCTGCTTCGGAACGAGATCGGAAAGCGGACTGAAAACCCACAGCATCCTTCCCAGTCTGGTGCAAACCGCCAGAAGACAGGGCGTTCATCCAAGGGAATTCCTGCAGACCCTCTTCACTGCAGATACGGCAACGGCTCAAGCTGCGCTGTATAATAATTCAAGTTGATGTCTCAATGGCCGGCAGGAAAGATAGGGACTAAACTATTACGTCCCCATGCTTCTGTCCAACTTGGATTTTAACAGCCTGATGGGGAAGATAGGAGGCTGAAAGGCCCTTTCCAGAGAAGGGTTTGACAGGTAATCAGCAATATTATACGCCAAAATATGATAAAATATGATATAATCAAAACATTTTGGGAGGTATCGTTATGAAAACCGAAGAATTAAAGATTAAATATCCCAGTGGATTTGAACACGCTGTCCATATGACAAAAGAGGAAATAGAACAGCACATTCGTTTGATGGCCGCACTTAAGATGTTTGAATTAGGCAAAATTTCCTCCGGTAAGGCTGCGGAACTGGCTGGAATGTCAAGAACTGAATTTCTTGAAGCCTGCGGTCGCTACCGTGTCAGTATTTTCAATTACCCTGATGACGAGGCTGAGACAGAAATCAAGAAGGACCTTGAGACTGCAATACAATTTAAAGACCGTTAACTCTCGGTACAACGATTTAGTAGACTAAGGAGATCCCCTAAGACCTTATTCGGACTTTCATGACTTCGATGATTTGATGGCCTATCTACTATACAATACCCTTCTTACTGTTTTCCTCGTTGTCGCTGCGCCTTACTTCGTGTTCAGGGCTCTTATCGGCGGGCGTTTTCGAAGGGAGTTGATTCAGCAAATAGGATTTCTGCCAACTCTCTCCCTCAAAAAACCGATCTGGGTCCATGCCGCATCCGTGGGAGAGGTCTTCTGTACCATCCCTCTTTTGAAACGGATAAAGAAAGTGTTTCCAGAATGTCCCATTGTCCTCACCACGATGACCCGGACAGGAAATCAGGCTGCCAAGACCTACATTCCCGAGGCCGATGCAGTCCTTTTCTTCCCCGTTGACCATCCCTTTACCCTCCGAAGGGCGATTGCAAGAATCCAGCCCAGCCTTCTGCTCATTGCGGAGACAGAGCTCTGGCCCAACCTCCTCCGCTCCTGTGGAAAGAAGGGCATCCCCATCGTTGTCTTCAACGGAAGAATCTCTGAAAAGTCATTTCGAGGTTACCTCTTCTTTAAGTTCTTCTTTAAGGAGTGTCTGAAACACGTCTCCCTCTTTTTAATGCAGACGGAGGAAGACCGAATACGAATCATTGAGATCGGCGCGGCATCCGATAAGACGAGGGTCGTGGGAAACTTAAAATTCGACCAAACCATTTCCTCCCCCACCCAGGAAGCGGTTTCTGAAATGGCCAGAGACCTTGGCCTGAAGGGGAAAGAGATCATCCTGATCGCAGGATCGACCCACTCAGGAGAGGAGGAAATGTTGCTCGGTCTCTTCAAGAATCTGAGAAAGACCGATCACCGTGTCGTCCTTCTATTGGCCCCGCGCCATCTCGAACGGCTGGAGGAGGTGGAGAAAATTTTAAGAAAAGAGTCCCTTTCGTGGATCAGGAGGACCTCCTGTCCCATGGGCCAGGACCGATCTAATGAAGAACCGAAGGACCTGCCTGAGGTCGTTCTCCTCGACACCATGGGGGAACTGATGAGTCTTTACAGCCTCGGGACATTAATTTTCGTTGGCGGAAGTCTTGTCCCTGTGGGTGGCCACAACCCTCTTGAGCCCTTGTTCTTCAAAAAGTGTGTCCTCTTCGGTCCTTATATGTTTCATTTCTCAGAGATCTCCCGGAGTCTCATCAAAGCAGGTGGGGCGATCCAGGTCGGGGGAAGAGAGGATCTCTTTTCCCATTTGAAGCGCCTCCTTTCTGACGAAGGGGCAAGAAAAGAAGTGGGAGAAAAAGGCTATCAATTTCTTCAGAAGCACCGGGGGGCAACAGAAAGGATGTTTGAGGAGATTCGGCCTTATTTAAAATAAGGATATCTTCAATTTGCGATTTTAGATTTTATTGAAAAGATTTCAATGTTAAGAATCAAGACCTTCAAAGTATTTCAGATTGAGGAATCTTACGAAGTTCAAATCGAAAATCGGAAATCTAAAATCGAAAATTGAGTTGCGAATGAACTGGCGTATCGATCGACTCCTTTATCAAAGAGAGAAATCCTTCTGGGAAAGAACGCTCCTCTTTCCTCTCTACCTCCTCTCCCTTCCCTACGGCGCGGCGGTTCGGACGAGGACCCTCTTCTATTCCCTTGGCCTCTTAAATTCCAAGCGCCTTCTCTGTCCAGTGATCAGTGTGGGCAATATCACTGTGGGCGGGACTGGGAAAACGCCTTTGGTGATGGCCTTGGCAAGAGGGTTGAAGGAGAGAGGAATCTCTGTGGCTATTCTGAGCAGAGGTTATAAAGGAAAGAAGGCTTCCGGGCCATTGGTGAGCAATGGCCAGATCACCTTTCTCTCACCGGAGGAGTCCGGCGACGAATCTTACCTGATGGCCAAAGCCCTCAAAGGCATCCCTATCCTTGTTGGGAAAGATCGCTTCGTGAGCGGTGGGATAGCCCTCCAACGATTCGGTGTTCGTGGGCTGCTATTAGACGATGGCTATCAGCATCTTCAACTCCATCGAGACTTAAATATCCTGCTCATCGACTCAGAGAATGGTTTTGGAGACCGCCATCTCCTCCCAAGAGGCATCCTGAGGGAACCCTTGACTCATCTTCGCAGGGCCGACCTCTTCCTCATCAGCAAGATTGAAAATTTAGAGGCATGTCAAAGCCTCGAAGCAAGACTTCGCGAGATCCATCCCTCATCCCAAGTGTTTCACAGCCATTACGAACCTCTCGATCTGATCGGTCCTGAGGAGGAGCGCGAAGAGCTTCTCTCCTTTAAGGGAAAAAAGGTTCTCGCCCTTTCCGGGATTGCTGACCCCAACTACTTCTCTTCCCTGCTAATGAAATGCGGGATGGAGATTGCAGAGGAGGCGATCTTCCCTGATCATCATCTTTACACAGCCAAAGATTTGACTTCTATCCGACAAAAAGTTAAAGGGGTGGGTTGGGTTGTGACAACGGAGAAGGATATGGTAAAATTGAAGAGATTAAATATCGATCATCTTCCCATTCGGGCCCTTCGCATTGAAGTCAGGATATGGGAGGAAGAAGAATTTTACGAAAGGGTGATGGAGATATTAAGAGTTAAGAGTTAAGAGCTAAGAGTTAAGAGCTAAGAGCTAAGAGCTATGAATTATAAGTTGTCAATGAATGGATAACGGGCAAGGACACAGTATTTTCTACCCAGAGGAGAGGAAAAAAGGAGATGAGCGAACTCATAAAAATTTTTGATACCACTCTTCGCGACGGGGAGCAATCCCCCGGGGCAACGATGAATATTCCCGAAAAGGTGAGGGTCGCCGAGCAGTTGGAGAAACTGAATGTAGACATCATTGAAGCGGGTTTCCCCATCTCTTCAGAGGGAGACTTTGAGGCGGTCAAGGCTATTTCCCGATCGATCAAGCGTTCGGAAGTGGCTGGCCTGGCCAGGGCGAACCCTAAGGATATCGATCGGGCTTGGGAGGCGGTCAAGGAGGCAAGATTCCCTCTCCTCCATACTTTTATCTCGACCTCCGACATCCATCTCAAACACCAGTTGAAGAAATCGAAGCAGGAAGTCATTCGGATTGCCGCCCGGTCTGTGGCGAGGGCAAAGCGTTATACGCCCAATGTCGAATTCTCGGCCATGGACGCCACCCGAAGCGACATCGAATTTCTCTCAGCGGTCTTTGAAGAGGCGATTCGGGCAGGCGCAACCACCATCAACATCCCTGACACGGTGGGCTATGCGGTCCCCTCAGAGTTTGGAGCCCTCATTCGAACCCTCCGACAGAGGGTGAAGGGAATTGAGAAGGTGACGTTGAGCGTCCACTGTCATAATGATCTCGGCCTGGCGGTTGGGAATTCTCTTGCCGCCATCCAGAACGGCGCGAGACAGGTGGAATGCACGATCAATGGGATTGGTGAAAGGGCGGGGAATACTTCACTCGAAGAGATCGTTATGGCCATTCGCACACGCAGCGATCTGCTCCGGTTTCATACGCGTCTCATTCCTAAACACCTCTTTGCCACGAGCCGCCTGGTCTCCAAGATCACCGGCATGGTCGTTCAGCCCAATAAGGCGATCGTCGGTGCCAATGCCTTTGCCCACGAATCCGGAATCCATCAGGACGGTGTCTTGAAGGAGAAACAAACCTATGAGATTATGACCCCGGAATCGGTAGGGATTCCAAAAAGCTTGATCGTCTTGGGTAAACTCTCGGGACGGCATGCCTTCAGGGAAAGGGTGAAGGATCTTGGATACCGGCTCTCCGAGTCAGACCTGGAGCTGGCTTTCAATCGATTTAAACAACTCGCGGATAAGAAGCGCGAGATCTATGATGAGGATATTGAGTCGATCGTGGTGGAGGAGATCCTCAGGATGCCCCACCGTTTCAAATTGGTTTATATCAATGTCGTCGCAGGAAACGTCACGGTGCCCACTGCCACGGTTCAGATGGAGGTCGATGGCCAACTCAAACAGGAGGCCGATTTCGGCGATGGGCCTGTGGATGCAACCTTCAAGACGATCAAGAAGATCACCCGCACAAAGTCGAAACTCTTACAATTCGCGATCAACGCCATTACGAGCGGGACAGAGGCCCAAGGGGAGGTGACCGTTCGCCTGCAGGAGAAGGGGAATACTGTAATCGGTCAGGGTGCTGATACCGATGTGATTGTCGCCAGTGCCAAGGCCTACATCAATGCTCTCAATAAGATGGAATTCAAGAAACAGAAGTTGGTGGGGATGTAAGCCGCAAAGCCCATGGCCGGCGGCAAAATCCCAAATTACAAATTTCAAATCCCAAATAAGCTCCAAATTCCAATTCCAAATGACCAAAAAGATTTTGTTTCGAATTTGGGTCATTGGGATTTATTTGAGATTTGGCCTGCCTGCGCGAAGCTGCTTCGGCGAAGGCAGGTGCTTGGAATTTGGTGCTTCCATAGGGCTATGCTCTATGCGCCATGCTCCATATCAGACAGAAGAATATGAAAACGAAACAACCGATGACCATCACGGAAAAGATCCTGGCCGTGCACGCAGGTAAAAGACAGGTCTCCCCTGGCGAACTCCTTGATGTCCGGATCGATCTGGCCCTCGGGAACGATATCACTGCACCTCTTGCCATCAAAGCCTTCAAAGAGATCGGGGCGAAAAAAGTTTTTCATCGGGATCGGGTCGTTTTAGTTCCGGATCACTTCACACCTGCCAAAGACATTCTTTCTGCGGAACAGTGTAAGATCCTCAGGGAGTTTGCAAAGGCCCAACGCCTTACCCATTTCTTTGATATGGGAGAATGTGGGATCGAACATGCCCTTCTCCCAGAAAAGGGCCTGGTCCTACCTGGAGAAGTGGCAATCGGCGCTGACAGTCATACCTGCACCTATGGGGCCCTCGGCGCTTTTTCAACGGGTGTGGGGAGCACCGACCTCGGGGCAGCCATGGCCGCCGGAAGGCTGTGGCTGAAGGTCCCAGAGAGTTTCAAGCTCATCTATCACGGAAAACTCAATCCCTGGGTTTCAGGAAAGGATTTGATCCTTTTCACCATCGGTGACATGGGTGTGGATGGAGCTCTCTATCAGGCGATGGAATTTTGCGGAGAGACGATCCGGACCCTTTCGATGGCAAGCCGATTCACCATGGCCAACATGGCGATCGAGGCCGGCGCAAAGAATGGAATCATCGAACCCGATGGAATCACTCTCAAGTTTGTCAAACCCAAGGCCAAGAGACCCTATCGAATTTATCGAAGCGATCGAGAAGCCCGCTATGGAGAGATGCGGGAATACGATGCCTCAAAGATTTTTCCACAAGTCGCACTTCCCCACATTCCGTCGAATGTGAAGGATGTGAGAGAGATTGGAAAGATCGAGATTGATCAGGTCGTCATCGGCTCCTGTACCAATGGTCATCTCGACGACCTTCGTGTCGCAGCCAGGATTCTAAGGGGGAAAAAGGTTGCCCCTTCTTTACGGCTCATCGTCATCCCCGCCACTCAGGAGATTTACCATCAGGCTTTGCAAGAAGGACTCTTTGAAATATTTCTTTCAGCAGGCGCTGTGATCAGTCCTCCCACCTGCGGTCCCTGCCTCGGAGGGCATATGGGGATCCTGGCCGGAGGGGAAAGGGCTTTGGCCACTACCAATCGTAATTTCCGAGGAAGGATGGGGCATGCCCAGAGCGAGGTCTATCTCTCCAGTCCCGCAGTGGCCGCTGCCAGCGCGATCAAAGGAAGGATCTGCCATCCTGATGAAGTAGTAAAGAAATAGTCATTGAGTCATGAGGTCATTGAGTTATTAATACCCTAAGACACAAAGACACTGAAACCCTTAGACGGTAGAAGATATGAAAATCGAAGGAAGAATCTGGAAATTTGGGTCCAATGTCGATACGGATGCCATCATACCCGCTCGTCACCTCAACACATCGGATCCAAAGGAATTAGCAAACCATGTGATGGAGGACGAAAAACCAAGGTTCCCTAAAGAGGTTAAGAAAGGGGATCTCCTCATCGCGGACAAAAATTTCGGTTGCGGCTCATCCCGGGAACATGCGCCCCTGGCTCTTAAGGCAGCTGGGATCTCCTGTATCATCGCCAAAAGTTTTGCCCGAATCTTTTACCGAAATGGGCTCAACCTCGGTCTTCCCCTCCTCGAGTCTTCAGAGGCTTCGGAGGCAATCCAGGAAGGGGACAGGGTTCGGGTCAACCTCGCTACTGGGGAGATCTTAGACCTGACCAAAAAGAGGAAGTTTTTTGCAAAACCGATCCCCACGTTTATGCAGGATTTGATCAGGGATGGAGGATTGATTCCGCACCTTCAAAAAAGAGGGCTAAAGAAAAAGGGGTAAATAAGGATTTCTGTAAAGGCGCTCTTCGCCGCCTGTCTACGGTAAGGAGGGCTCAAAATCTTTTTTCGGCCATTCCAAAGCTCACCCTGTTAAATATTAATTTTCGCAGTTTTCCTCATCGGTGTGTCTTATGGCATAAATAATACTCTAAAAGTAAAGTTTTGGGGTTAGGCATCGGACAGTTGTTATTTTTTTCTCCTTGGATTCAAACTTATTACCAATGCCCATTTATAAGCGCTGAAACAAGTTCAGGATGACAAGAATTGGGACCTTACCGCATGGATGAAGAATAATGGAAAGACTCTTTGCTGTCTGCGCCCCAGGGCTGGAGCCATTCGCCGCACTGGAACTTGATCAGTTAAGCCTGATTGACAGCCATCCCCTTTTCCAGTCAGAAAATTTTCTAACAGAAAGTGGCCCTCAACAATATGAATCCGGGGGCATAGAATTTCAAGGTTCCCTTCATGATGTCTATCGGGCCAATCTCTATCTCCGCACTGCAAGCCGTGTGTTAGTCCGGCTTGGCGAGTTTTACACCTCCACATTTCCTGAGTTCCGGCGGAAGGCGAGTCGTCTGCTTTGGGAAAATTATCTTGCACCGGAACGACCGATTGCATTACGGGTTACCTGCCAAAAATCACGTTTGTATCACGAAGGCGCTGTAGCCGAGCGGATAGCAGGGGCGATTGCCGACAGGCTGGGGAAGCCCTCACCCGTTCAGAAATACCACGAAGGCTCGGGCACAGAACTTCCCAAGTTGATCGTTGTCCGGTTAGTGGATAATCTCTGTACCATCAGCATTGACTCCTCCGGAGCGCTTCTTCACAGGCGAGGTTATCGGCTTGCCACAGCGAAGGCACCTCTCAGGGAAACCCTTGCATCTGCGATGGTGATGGCTTCTGGATGGGATACAACCTCCCCTCTCCTCGATCCATTTTGCGGATCAGGGACCATTCCTATTGAAGCGGCGCTATCGGCCAGAAGGGTTCCGGCGGGTTATGTCCGGCGCTTTGCATTTATGGACTGGCCTAGTTTCGATTCCAAATTCTGGGATAAGTTGCTGGTCGATGCGGGTAAGGCGATCGTTTCAGCCACCGCAAAAATGATTGCTTCAGACAGGGATGCAGGGGCAATCCAGGCCGCACAGGCCAATGCAGAGCGCGCAGGTGTGGCAGATTGCATCGAGTTTTCATGCAAGGCTATCTCTGCAATAGACCCTCCCCCTGGTCCGGGCCGGGTGGTTACCAACCCGCCCTATGGGGTACGGTTGAGTAAAACGAACGACTTGCGAAATTTGTACGCGCAACTTGGCAAAGTCCTCCGTGCCAGATGCCCCGGCTGGCATGTGACCATCCTCTGTGACAGTATCCAGCTTATTCGCAGTACTGGATTGGAGTTCGATAAGGGAATATCCATAATGAACGGCGGATTGAAGATGAGATTGGTGAGGTGCCTGGTTAAATCTTCCTTAACTTCCCGATCACTGTCCTGAGATGGTTGGGCGATGCCATTGTTTTCTGACGACATCTTTAAGAAAAGAAGCAAAATGATGCTTCATTTCCTGAACTGATCCCTTCTCCTCGGCTTTGAACGGATCGTACAAAGTTCACCCTTTTAACTCATTTGATTAAGCGTCGGTGCATTTTAAAAATGGCCAAAGGAAAGAAGATGAGACTGAAAAGCAGAAGATAACCGATTTCCCGGAGCAGGGAGATATGGATTTGTCCGAAGCTGAAAGCCCGTGCAAGGTTGGCGAGATGGGCCAGAGGAAAGAGAAGAGCAGCTTGCTGGGCCCAATGGGGAAGATTCTCCAGGGGGAAAAAGGTTCCGCTGAAAAGAAACATGGGTGTGACAAATAAGAATACCGGTAAATTGAACATTTCAATATTGGTCACAATCCCTGTGAAGAACATGCCGATCGATCCGAAGGCAATCCCGCCCAAAACCGATAGAGGCAGGATGAGGAGACCTCCAGGAAATCGGATGAGCCCGAAAAAGCTGATCACCCCCATCATGATCGCAGCCGCGATCAACGATTTTGTCGCTCCCCAGACAATTTCCCCGGTGATGACCTCTTCAAGGGAGAGGGGAGTGGCCAGCATGGCATCAAAGGTTTTCTGATAATACATCCTTACAAAAGAGGCGTAGGTGGTCTCAAAAAAAGAATTATACATGATACTGACTCCGATGAGGGCAGGGGCGATGAAACTCATATAGGAGATTTCAGAGCCCTGATAACGGATGTTCCCCACAAGGCCGCTCAAACCGACACCAAAAGCGATAAGATAAAAGAGGGGCTCAAGAAAGGGCGGGATAAAACTGATCTTCCAGTTCTTCCTGTAAACCTTCAGGTTTCGTTGCCAGACCCGAAGGAAACGCCTGGATATCCTGGACAGAAACGTTTCAGTCATTCTCTCAACTCCCTGCCCGTTAACTTTAAAAAGACATCTTCGAGAGTGGCCAACCTCATCACACAGCCCTCTTTACAAAAATCGCGGGTAATCCTCTGGTACAGTTCACCCCTGTCTTCACAATAGACGATCAGGCGGTGCCCCAGATCCTCGTAGGGAAGTTGGCGGGACTGGATAAAGGACCTAAGTTCATTCGTCGGCCCGGCGATTTCGATCACATTCCCGCCCACATGCTGCCGTATCAGTTCCTCTGCTTTTCCTTCCACCAGGATCAGACCATGATCGATGATGATGAGCCGGTCACACAACCTGGAGGCTTCTTCCATGTAATGTGTGGTCAGCAAAATGGAAATCCCTTTTTCCCGAAGCTCTTCAAGCCTGTCCCACATTTGGTGCCGCGACTGGGGGTCCAGGCCGGTGGTCGGTTCGTCCAGGATTAGAAGGTCTGGATTGTTGATGAGCGAACGGGCCAAGACGAGGCGGCGCATCATTCCGCCGGATAGTTCGGTCACGGGCGCATTCAGGCGATGATTCAGGGCGATGAAGTCGAGGAGCTCCATCGCCTTTTTTCGGGCCTCCTTTTTGGGCATATCGAAATACCGGGCAAAAACCTCCAGGTTTTGAAGCACTGTCAGATCCGGATCCAGGCTGTTCTCCTGCTGGCAGACACCAATGCGGGATTTGATCTGGCGCCAGTCCCGGAAAATATCAAGTCCAAAAACCTTCAGACTCCCCCCGCTCATGGGAGAGAAACCATAAACCATCCGGACCGTGGTGGTTTTCCCGGCACCATTCGGGCCCAGAATCCCAAAGCATTCACCGGTTGCCACCTGAAAAGAGATCCGGTTGACTGCAACAAAGTCATCAAATTTTTTCAATAAATTCTCCGCCTTGACAATATATTGGCCGGAGAAATGGGTTCGTGTTCCGGAAACTGTTTCGGGATTTAACATATGATCCCTCTCAAGGTAGATGTAAAAAGTCTTCTTTTGGAGAAAGCGGGCTCCTAGACGACAAAATAGAGAAAGCTAACCGAACGGTTAGCTTTTTGTTTTTTCTCAGATCGCCTCCTCATTATCTTAATCGTACCAAAAATACCAAATGAATCCCTTCAAGCAATCTTGTAAAGTATGAGAGCGCACGGATGACTACATTTCCTCTAATATTTTTAAGAGTTCAGAATAATCATTAAAATGCCGATCGGGTTGAAAATCATTATCAGGCTTGTATTCAGACCTAAAAAGGATAAATTTCATCCCTGCCTTTTTGGCACCCACAAGGTCTTTCTGCGGATTGTCGCCAATATAGACAGACTCCTCAGGTTTTATCGCGAGTTTCTTCATGGCCATGTCAAACAACCTTACATCAGGTTTCTTGAACCCAAACCGCGATGACAAAATCCTGAACTTAAAAGATTTTGTCAGACCCAGCATGGCCATTTCAGGTTCGGTAAAAACCCACTGTGCATCGGAGATAAGGGCAAGTTCATATTTCTCAAGAAGCGACGCTAGAACCTCATAGACTCCTTGAAAGACTTCAAAGCGTCTCATGGTCAATGACCGAAAAAGCACTGCTGTATCCACAATCGCGGATTTAGGATATGTTTTATTCCCATATCGATGGATCATATTAGAGAAGATCTTGTAAACATCCACTTCCGGGCAGGCTTCATTGCTTTGCTTCAACTGGGATTGGATATCTTCAAAATAAGTCTTCTTTAGTTCTTTTGGTGAAATCTTAATGTCGCGGTAAGAGAGGTAGCGGGATAAGGTCGAATAGACCCATGGGTCATACTCATCTGTAAGGATGTCAATTAACGTCCCGTAAAGATCGAAGAAGATTGCTTTTTTCATTCGATTTTAAGTCCCCATTTCAGACATTGCAGTGCCTCATCAGCAAGTCTCTTTCTGTAATTCAAATCAAGATAGTCATTCCTCGCGATCCTTAGCTCTGTCATCGCCATATAAAATGAATTTCTCATGGTGATCTCTTTAAACGCTTTCTTACGGTCATGAAAATGGGATGCATAGCTTTCAAAAAAGTGCCTGATAAAGGGTTCCGCTTTGTAGCGATTGCCTGTTCTCCAGAGAAAGGCATGTTTGATTTCCCCGCAGACCATACCAATGTCAAAAACGGCATCGGCACTTTTCATCCGTTCAAGATCGATCGCCACCACATCGCCTCTTTCCGTAAATATAAAATTGGTCGGGGTTGAATCCCCATGAACGATTCCATTCTTCGTCTTCTGAAGCAACGTCTTGGCCAACCATTGATCCGCCAGTTTCAGATACTCTTTTTTATCTGAGGGGTGTATGATCTCTTGTTGGCACAATTTATTCAGTATCTTCTGAAAATAGACATTGACAGAATCAAGCTCAACATTTTCCTCCTTTTCTGTTTTCTTATGTAAGACATATAAAAAGGATGCCAGCTTCGAAAGTTTCTTTTTCAAAGAAACCCCGTCCCCCTCATAGATCGCCTTTTTGAAATAATGATCAAGGTCTTTTCCATGAATAAATTCTTCGATCAGGGCAAGACCGATCCTGTTTTCCCTGGAGATGGGGCGAACGACGTAATGGGGGGAGGTATCAAATCCATAGCCTCTGATTTTTTGGAGGTTATCATATTCCCCTTTTATTCTTAAAATCCTGCCGTGTTTTGGATCATTCAGTTTAAAAAATTTACCGATCGTGGCAATTCTGGTCTTTTCTTCTGTATATTTATAAACACTTCGATTTGACATGCCGTTGACATGAAAAATGGGGTCCTTGACATCAGGGCATACCTTTGAAGAAAGGATCTCGTAAAGGGGATCCGCGTACTCTAATTTTCCAAGGTAGAGTGTATTCATAAGTCATTCTTATCGAACGAACAGATAAATCTGTAGCAGCCTCTTTCCCTCCTCTATAGGCTGAATCTGAATGGAAGGTTTATTCCCTTTGGAGGGAGATTAACAGGGACCCAAAAAGCCGGTGCCAATCATTAATCGGAAAAAGATGAATCCTTTCTCCTAGAAAAATGAAGCTGCAGTAAGGTTAGGATGCTATCAAAACATCTTTCGCAAGAGCCCTCCGGACCCTGGCCTTTTTTGGGGTAGTTTCCTTAAAAGAAAAATAATCAGAAGAATTTTTATTGGGTTTCAATTTTGACTTCTCCTTGTAAAGGAATTCCATTTTTTCTTCCTGCTGTACCGTTAACATTTGTTTTTGATCGAAATCCCCCAATGCAGATTTGACAAATTGGTCTTCAGTCTTAGTTAATTTATACTGGTTTAATCCTGACATAACCCATTCAAGTCTTTCTTTATTCATAATGACTCCTTTCCATACTGATGACGAGGTTCTTTAAGTTCTTATGACTCTCTTCCTCCGAAGCCACGGCTTTCCCTTGCCTCATTTACCAGCAAATTTTTCCCTATGAAATCTGTCCGGTTCAGCATGGAAATAGCTCTCCGGCCTTCCCATTGCGTGGACATCTCCACAAAGGCAATCCCTCTCGGTTGGCCGGTTTGCCTGTCCTTGACAATCTTGACAGACATCACACTTCCAGCCTTGGAGAAAAGGGTTTAGATATCTCTGTTGCTGAAGCACTCCATACACAGCAGTTTTTTGTCATCCGGTGGGGGAACCGGGGTGATAACTTCCTTTCCGCATCCCGAACATATGACTTTGTAGGATTTTGGATGCCTTAAATGGCTCGGTCTTGAAGCATGGAACCTTCCATGCCTTCTTCGTCGTATCATGAGTCAACCTCTTTTTCTGCAGAATCCCAATTAATAACGGTTCCCACGGCCGCTATAATCCATTCGTCCTCCCCCAGTTCTTCCCTGGTCGGCGCGGGGACGGGCCTCATTCACACTCATCTCTTTGCCCAGGAGTTCTTTCCCGTTAAGGCTCTTAATGGCCGTTTGAGCCTGAGACTGCTCAGGCATTTCTACAAAACCAAACCCCCGGGACTGGCCACTATACTTGTCTTTGATAACTCTTGCTGCGGTTACCTGGCCGAAGGATTCAAAAGCCTCCCGAATCGTTGTATCGGTTGCATCATATGATAGGTTTCCCACATAAATATTCATAATTATCCTCCTTGTTTTTATTTTAGATTTATTTCCCTTTTCTAGGCGGAATACTTCTTGTTCCAGTCCCGTGAAAAATTGTCATCATTCCACGTTTTCCATTTCAGGGAGACAACTTCGTGACGGACGATTACCTCCTTTTCCTTCTCCCTGTCGCCTTCAACTTTGATTTCTTTCACTTTCTCCTGCCCCTTCTGCAATCTAATTGCCATGTTAACCTCCAAGTCGAGTCTGTTCTGACCATAAAAAAACCCGCAAAGAAGTCGTTTAGAGTTCTTGCGGGCATATGCTATAAGCCTAAAAGGCTCTGTGCAACTTAGTTTGTTAGAATATTATAAGCTAATTTATACTTAAAAGCAAGAAAATATACTTGGCCGCAGCAATGAAGAGTCAGGGGGTGGTAGGAGAGGGAGTATCCGGGCAAGAGGTTGTTGGGATGAGGAGAGCCAGGGAGAAGGGAACAAGGGACCGGCGATCCATGGAATGGGACCGTAATAGAAGTTTAGGTTGTCAGGGAGGGTAGGACTGGAGCACCGAGTGGATCAAGAAGAATCAAACCGAATTTGAAATCGTTTTTGAAGCGCCGCCGTGATGTCTGCTTGAGCCATGCGGGCATTTCGCCAAGCTTCCAGCAATCGGAACGCCAGGTTTTTTGCCGAGCCGAACCCACCAGGGAAATCTCTTTTAAGAAGTTTAGCTTTGTAGAGAAGTTGTGCGAGCAGATGAGCGATCTGCAAGAGGAGGTAAAAGACCTTGGCTGAGTTAGGATTATTGGTGTAAGCATGCTCCAGTTCATATCCTCCCTTTTTTTGTACGTTGAATCCCTCGTTTTCAATTTTCCATCGCATCCTCCCTCCGTCATTGGATAAGGTCGTGATATTTTTGCACGAGACATGGCAGTTGGTGACCCACTTGAACTTCGTCGTTTTCTTCTGTCCCTCCTTGTCGGGTTTGGTCTCCAAGCACTCGATCGCGGATAACGTGTGCTCCTTCTTTAGGGAATCGACATAGGCGATATCGTCGACCCAGCGGAAGACCTGTTTGACTTGGGCCTCCTTCCCCGTGCGCCAAGCCAATCGGTTCTCGGGTTGTAATTTGGACAATGCATCGAACTCCTCGTTCACGGAAGGCAAATCGTCGTCCTTGAGAACGATCATGAACTTCCAGCCGTAAGACTGGCATAGATCAAAGGTCGGTCCCCCTGCGAAGAGACCGTCCATCGATAAAAGGATGGGCAGCCGTGGAAACCGGGTCTTGAGTCGCTCCGCCAGTCGGTAGAAGGCCTTGAGTTCACAATCCTGTTTGGTCGCCTTGTCTCCGGGGTTCTCGATAAACTCGGTCATCAGAGAGAAGGCGAAGCCATTGGAAGTCAGGAGTTTGGCTTCCAAGACGGGATGGTAGTAAAGGGTCTTTCCATTGCGGGTACGCGTGAGACAATGGGGACAGTGACGGTGGCTGAAGCTGATCGTGCCCGTTCCATCGATGGCCACGATGAAGTAGATTCCCAATAAACGGTAGCTGTAGAGGACCTTCTTGCGAATGAGGGTTTCGGTCATTCCGGTCACGACCATCTGAATCTGGTCGGTCTCCAGATTTGAAAAGGTCGCTTCCAGGGTATCGCCATGAGGAAAAGACTTCACTCCAAAGAGGGCTTGGAATTTGATGACCGAGGAACCGTTGCGGAGCAACAACCCAATCTGTCGCCTCGCTTTGAGCTGAAACAGGAACATCGTGACACCGGCGAAGGCAAGACTCGCGAGGGGGTAAAGGATCTTCTGAGGATCTCGGGGGTCTGTGAGATGGGCGAATAGAGGGGGAAAAACCACCAAAGAAATGGTGCACGGTGCCCGTCAAAGCACGGATCAACCCTTTTTGCTCTTCCTGCTCTTTTTCTTGCTGCTCAAAAACTCCCTCTGAGCCTGGGACACCTCTGCCACGAGGCGCTTGAGAAGCTTCCCTTCTTGGACCCATCTCTCAACCTCCTGACGAAGTTGTATTGGGATATACAAGGTACGGGTGCGTTTCTCCTCCTTCCACGTAAGAAGAGCCACTTCATGAAGGGGACCTTCTTGAGCACACCGACATCGAGGATTGCCGCACCGTTTTTTTGTAATACTCAAGGAGGCTTGGACAAAGGGCTTTATCTTTCTGAGGCGCTCCAGAGCTATCATTCCCCGTTCATTGGTCATCAGATGACGTGGCATATTTATAAGTATATATACTTTCCAAATAATGTCAACAAAAAAATGCTCATTGCGAAAAAATATTATTTGTTTCACGCATTAGATAGAAAAAAGGCAGGACTGAAGTGGGTTAGAATCGCGAAAAAAATTGACTCTTCATTGCTGACTCTTTCGATTACGGTCCGCTTTAGAGTCTGGAGATGCGGGTCACATCTTCTTGTCACACATTAAACAAAAGATTGATGATATCGCCGTCTTCAACGACATGTCAGGAACGATTCGAGGGAAAAGGTGGGGCAGCTTGAAGAATTATTCTTCTGTCATCACATCATCGGGGAGTTCGTCGGTATCATCGGGCGTAATGGGAAAATGCCGGGAAAGCAAGACCCCTATTCCTTGGATAGCCTTAGAAAGGGCATCACAGGCACGACCTTCTTTAACTCCTCTGGAAACCTCATTCGCAAACCGATTCAGGGTTTCTTGATCCATCTTCTCGTAAATGCCTTTATCCGCAAGAACCCAGACTTTCCTTTCGAGGAGGGAGAGAAAGAAGAGGACCCCTGTATTCTTCTTTGTCTTATAAAGCCCTTTCTCAAAGAAGGCCCTTTCAGCCCTCAGTCTGACCGCTTCCTCTTTTCTTCTGATTCCAATAAAGAGTTTTTTCAATGCCTCCACTCTCTTAAAGAGCAACCTGCAGGGAAAAAGAATAAAAAACTCAAAGGCACATAGGACCAGATGGAAGAATGAAAAAAGAGAAGAGTCAAGATCAGGGACAATAGACTTCCGAGAAGGACACCACCGAGGATTTCTGCCTCAATGTAGTGATCGCTCCGGTCAACCACCATGACAACAATTTCACCAATGGTCCGGGATTCGACTTCCTGGGTTGTCGTCTTCAGCCTCTCCTTTTCTTCCGGAGTGAAAAATTTTTCGGCTTTTGAATGTGCTCTCATCACCAGTCTCCTGAGGCTCCGCCGCCCCCAAAGGAGCCACCGCCTCCCTCGAAGGAACCACCTCCACCACCGGAACCACTATCAAAGCCGCCACCCCCTATGGAGTGACTGCCGATCCCCGGTCCATAGAAGAACCCACCGGCATGATCCCTGTGGCCATCTCTTCGAGAGCTTCCTGAAGAAAAGAGACTCGATAGGAAGAAACCAGAGCCAAAGCCGAACAGGGCCAAAAGAATAATGGGGAAAATCCCGACGGGGAGGACGGTAAGATAGACAAGAGCAGGGAGACCTACAGCCCCAGCGATTCCCCCGAGAATACGGGAATAGATTCCCAGAAAAAGGATAAAGATACCGAAAAACATAAGGAAGGTCAGGAAAGGGGGAAAACCCTTCTGTCTCCGTTGAAACGGCCTTTGTTCAGCCTTGAACTCGCCCCGTGCTGCGCCGATCAATGCAGAAATACCAGCGATGAAACCTCCGTTAAAATCTCCCTGTTTAAATCTCGGTTTGATGACCTGATCAATAATCCTTCCTGCCATCAGATCCGTTAACCTTCCTTCGAGGCCGCGGCCGACCTCGAATCTGATCTTTCTTTCCTGTTTCGAGACGATGAAAAGGACCCCGTTGTCCTTCTGCTGTTGCCCGATCTTCCACGCCTCCGCCGCTTTGATGGAGAACTCTTCGATGTTTTCGCCTTCGAGAGAGGGGATGGTCAGAATAACGATCTGGGTTGAGTCCGACTGTTCAAAGGCCCTCAGCCCTTCCTCAATCTTTGACCTCGCGGAAGGACTGATCATCCCTGCATAATCGTTGACATAGCCCTGGAGCCTTGGGACATCAAGGCCGTAAGCGGCGAGGGGCAGACACGAGAGAAAAAAGATCAGAAGGAATAGACTTTTCTTCATTTCAGGATTTCACCTTTAAATCCCTTTCTACCTCTTTTCCAAAGGACGAAAGATTTCTTTCTTTTTCTCCCCATCACCCTATCTCCCCATCTCCCTCTTATTTAGAACTTGACCTGGGGGGCCTTTTCAGCTCCGGGCTCGGCCTTGAAAGGTTCTTTCAGACTCAGATGGAGCAGGAAATTATTGGTCAGGTTGTTCGGGAATACGCGGATGGAGGTATTGAAGACCTCCACGGCCCTATTATAGCGCGTTCGTGCGACATTGATCCTGTTCTCCGTTCCCTCTAACTGGTGCTGGAGATCCTGAAAGTTCTGGTTCGCCTTGAGTTGAGGGTAGCGCTCGACAACGACCATCAGTCGCGAAAGGGCACTGCTCATCCCGGCCTGGGCCTCCTGAAATTGGGAGAAGGCCTTGGGATCATCAATGATATTTTTGGGCACCTGAATCGCCCCGACCTTCGCCCTTGCCTCCGTGACCGCAGTGAGTGTTTCCCTTTCATGTTTGGCATAGGCCTTTACGACTTCGACGAGATTGGGGATGAGGTCATTTCTTCTCTGGTAGGCTGCTTCAACGTCTCCCCATGCCGCCTTGACCGCTTCCTCATTTTTCTGCATCGTGTTATAGCCGCAGCCGGAGATTGCAACAAGGATAAAAGCGGACAGAGCTAATCTTATCAAGAACGATCCTTTTCTCATCTTCTCCTCCCGATTCGAATTTGGGGAACTCAGAGGGAGTGCGGGATCAGACTTTCCCTCTGTTTACATTGGGACTGCAATTTCATTTATCCTGTCAAAAAGTTGTGCTATCCATATAATAATGGAACAAGAATGTCGTTGCAAGTTCGAAATGGAGAAAAGTCCTCACAGGGAGAAGGTCTATTTTCTCAAATTTCCCTCTTGACAAAATCCCCTTTTTTCTCATATTTATAAGTTGATACGAAGAGGTATCTGACGAACGGGGGTGTTCAAACTGGATACCCCTGTTTGTTTAGAAGTGGAGGTTTCGATGAAAAAAGAGAAATACAATGTGGCTGTGGTGGGGGCTACCGGCGCGGTTGGAAATGAAATGGTTGCTATCCTGGAAGAGAGAAACTTTCCAGTGGACAAATTGAAACTCCTCGCCTCCAAAAGGGGCTCGGGCACAAAGATGGAGTTCAAAGGGAAGTCCTATACCGTGGAGGTCCTGGATGAGAACTCCTTCTCCGGTGTAGATATCGGCCTTTTCTCCGCAGGAGGTTCTGTGAGCGAAAAGTTTGCACCCATCGCAGGGAAGGTAGGCTGTGTGGTCATCGACAACACCAGCGCCTTTAGAATGGATCCTCTTGTTCCCTTAGTCGTTCCAGAGGTGAATGCCCATGCGATCGCCCAGTATCCAAAGAAGAATATTATTGCCAACCCCAACTGCTCAACCATCCAGATGGTCGTTGCTCTGAAGCCCATCCACGATGCGGCACGGATCAAAAGGGTTGTTGTCTCCACTTATCAGGCGGTCTCCGGAACCGGGAAGAGGGCGATCAAGGAATTGGAGGCCCAGGTCCTCGCCATCTTCAATCAGCAGGAGATCAAGAAGGAGGTCTATCCCCATCAGATCGCCTTCAATTGCCTCCCCCATATCGATGTCTTCTTCGACAGCGGCTACACCAAAGAGGAGATCAAAATGGTCAATGAGACGAAGAAGATCATGGAGGACAATTCGATTGGTGTGACGGCAACGACGGTGAGGGTTCCGGTCTTTTATGGCCACTCCGAGTCCGTCAACATTGAGACGGAGAAAAAATTGACAGCCGATGAGGTGAGGAAGATCCTCTCGAAGGCCCCGGGTGTGGTCGTGGTGGACAATCCGAAGAAGTTCGAATATCCTCTGGCCATTCATGCGGCCGGAAAAGATGAGACCTTTGTCGGAAGAATTCGGGAAGATGAATCGATTCCCAACGGCATCAATATGTGGATCGTCTCGGACAATATCCGGAAGGGTGCCGCGCTGAATGCTGTCCAGATCGCTGAAATCCTGATCGAGAAGTACCTATAGAAATCTCGATCATTGTTCAGGGGGTCGATCCACGGATCGGCCCCCCCTATTTCGCTCCTGCCAATCCAAGAAAGTAGCCTATTTCTTTTTCGACCTTCCTGCTTCTGGCGTTTTTCCCTTCAAGGACTTGACGTAGGCAACAAGGTTAGTCATCTCTTCAGAAGCTGGTTCTATTGCCTTACCTTTGAGAGCATTTTGGATGCATGCATTGACAAACTCCTTAAGGTCCTTTCTGTCAGACGCCTTCTCCAACCCCTTCCCCTCTGGATGGCATGAGTTACAGGACATCCCAGAGGTTCCACCACCGAGCTTGGGATCATTAAAGAGGATCTTCCCTTTTGCGCTGTCGTCTGCAGCAGAGGTAAGAGAGAAGACCAGCCCAACCGTCACCATGGAAAGGAGTGCTATTTTGAAGACCCTCATTCTATTTCACCTCCTCTTTTTCCGAAGCCTTGTTCACCTCTCTCTTTAGAATCCTACTCAAAAGCAGATTCATTTGCAACCTCCTCGAAATTCAAAAGCCAAACTCTGTAGCGGCTACTCATTTCCAAATAAATTTGATATAATTGTTTCAACGATGGGATGCAGGCAAAGAGGTAGACGGATGGGTCTGGTATTGTTTTTGACCTTGGCCACACTCTTTCTTCTTGTTCCAGGAGCGGTCAACGCCAAAGAAAAGATCACCATCGGAGCGGTGGAGGATGTGATTCTCTTGCCATGGGGGGTGAGACTCCCAGCCCGCATTGACACCGGGGCGGCAAAGTCTTCCCTCGATGCGCGGGAACTTAGAGTGCACGGTGACATGGTTGAGTTTAAGCTGCCCCAAAAGTACGGTGAGCTGCAGTTGCGGCTGCCCGTCATCGAGTGGCGACATATTCGAACCCCTGAGGCTCGGGAACGAAGACCGGTAGTGGAATTAGAGATCTGCCTCGGTTCCAAGCGAATCCGCACCAAGGTGAATCTCACCGACCGCTCCATGGTCAAATACCCATTGATTTTGGGCCGCAATTTTCTCAAAGAGGACTATCTGGTGGACGTGAAACGACGGAGGACTGCACCACCGAGTTGTCCGAAAATTCTTTAAACGGGGAAGCCGCTGTGCAAATCTCGGTTCCTTCTACCCACACCCCGTTCCGTTTGATATGATGGAAAAAAATAGGTGCCCTGGCCGCAGCCAGTTTAGGCGTTTTATAGGATGGTAAAGATGGAGAGCAGACAGAAACGATTCAGAATACCCTCTCTATTTCAATCAGTGGGCCTGATTCTCCTCCTCGTACTGACCGGCGTTTTTCTTCTTGCTGCAGAAAAGGGTAACGCTGGAGAGAAGATCACGATCGGGGAGGTGGAGGATGTCCTCCTCTTGCCATGGCGTGTGAGGTTGCCGGCGCGCATCGACACTGGAGCGGCCACATCCTCCCTTGATGCGAGAGAACTCAGGATTAAGAAAAATATGGCTGAGTTCAAGTTGCCGGAAAAGTATGGTGGCATGTTGTTACGTTTACCCGTGATCGAATGGCTGCACATTCGAAGCTCTGATTTCAGCGAGCGAAGGCCGGTCGTAGAGGTCACGCTCTGCATGGGCCCAAAGCTCATTCGCACCCAGGTCACCCTGAACGACCGATCGACGGTAAAGTACCCCTTAATTGTTGGGCGTAACACCCTGAAGGATCACTTTGTCGTGGATTGTATGCAGTCAAATTGTCTTCCACCAAGCTGTCCGGAGGTTCCCTCACAATGAAGCGCCCCGCAGTCTTGCTGGCGGTGGCGCTCCTACTTCTTTCACTCGCTTGCATCAGCTACCGCATCATCTGGCTTGGATATCCGATCTTTCCAACAGCCCCGGGAAAGGCATGGCAACTGTCGATGGACGCCCATTTGAAGGCCGACCGGAACGAGATGACTGTCATGATCGGACTTCCGTATACCCACGCGGGACAGATCGTCGTCGAGGAACGGATCACCTCGGGGAAGTTGACATTTAACCTCTTTCGCGAGGGCCCTAACCAGGTGGGTGCCTGGTCAGGTGATACCGGCCCTGAGGAAGAAGTGATTAGCTACCGTGCAACCATCCAAATGCCACCCCGCTCCTCCAAAACCAAACCACCCAAGCTTGAACCATACCCCGGGAGTGTCGGGAAGACAGAACAGGTCTTGGCACAACGGCTGGCATCGAGATGGAATCACCTACCCCTTCCAGCGAGACTTCGTGCCGTGGCAGCAGCCATGGCTGGCAATTGGGGAACGCCTCCACCTAATGATCAAGACCTCCGGGGATGGTCAACCTTCCAGAACGAGTTCGGCCGGTTACCCGCGCTTCTTCTTTTGCTTCGGGCTGCCAATCTCCCTGCCCGAGCGGTCGAGGGGTTCTTTCTCACCGAAAGCGTGACCATGACAACCCTCCATTGGGTCGAGGTATGGACCGGACACGAATGGGAAAACCTGAAACCCGAGACCGGAGACATTTACCGAAAATTGGTCGCATTTCTTCCACTTACCACTGGCGGATTGCCTGCGGTGCGCGTATCCCAGGGGGAACTTTCCGGAGTTCGTTGGACGTTGAGTGAGCAGATCATCAGCCGGTGGCGCATGCACTTTGAACGCATTCAACGATCGAATCGTTTCCTCGACCGTTGGTCACTCTTCCGCCTGCCCCCGGAGTTTCAAAGAACCTTCCGTATCCTCCTTCTGGTCCCGATCGGGGCCCTCATGATCTGCGTCTTGCGGAACCTGGTGGGCTTTCCAACCTTCGGGATCTTCATGCCGGTCCTCATGGCTCTCGCCTTTCGAAATACAGGACTTGCATACGGGCTTGGAATTTTCGCAGGGGTTGTCCTCATTGGGTACATTGTCCGCCGCTGGATCGACAAGCTTCGCCTGCTTCTTGTTCCGCGCCTTTCAGTGATCCTGACGCTGGTCATCGCCTGCATCACCGTCTTTGCCCTTCTCGGAAATAAGCTCGGCCTGCGGGAATTCATGGCTGTGGGCCTGCTCCCCTTCGTCATCCTTACCATGACCATCGAGCGTTTCTTCGTCATCGCTGAGGAGGCAGGAATTGGTGAGGGGCTTTGGACGGCCGCAGGGAGTGCCGCAGTGGCTACGATCACGCACGAGATCCTCGATTTTGACCCTTTTCAACTCACCTTTTTCGTCTATCCAGAGCTCCTGTTTGCCGTGGCTGCGCTTCAGATCCTTCTGGGCCGTTACACCGGCTACCGCCTCTCCGAGTTGATCCGCTTCCGGAAGTTAGGGGGTTCATCGTGATCTTTGATGCCATCCGCTTGCTCCAGAATGTTGGAATCCTTGGCATCAACCGCCGAAATGCCGAGTATATCATGCAATGCAATCCCCGTTCGTCCTTTCCGCTCGTGGACGATAAGCTGCTGACGAAGCGCTTGGCCGAAGAGCACCAAATCCCAACTCCGCCTCTCTACACCACCATCGAGTATCACGGCGATATCGTGAAACTGAAAAAGGTACTCGAAGGGCAGCGTGATTTTGTTGTCAAGCCGGCTCGAGGTGCCGGGGGGAGTGGCATCGTCTTGATCACCGACCATACGGAAGAAGGCTTCATCAAACAGAATGGCGAAATGATCTCGTGGAAAGACCTTACCTATCACATTTCCGGTATCCTCTCCGGGATTTATTCTCTCGAAGGGCTCGAGGACCGGGCCCTCATCGAAGCGCTTATTCATCCCGATCCGGTCTTCGCTGAGGTGACCTTTCGCGGCGTTCCTGACATTAGGATCGTGGTCTATCGGGGCGTGCCGGTGATGGGTATGGTCCGCCTCCCAACACGAGCTTCCGATGGGAAAGCCAATCTCCACCGCGGTGCAATGGGCGTTGGAATCGACATGGGGAAAGGAACCACCTTGACTGCTGTCCATCGCTCCCAAATCGTCACCCACCACCCCGATACGGGCAATCCCGTCAGCGGTCTACACGTCCCTCACTGGGAGACCATGCTCAGGGTAGCGGCCCGGGCGGTTGACATGACTGGTCTTGGTTTCCTTGGGGTGGACATGGTCATCGACTGGCAGCGAGGACCTCTTCTTCTTGAACTGAACGCGCGTCCAGGTCTCCAGATCCAGATAGCGAACCGAATGGGCCTTCGTCGATGCCTCGAACTTATCGATAAAGCACCGCCCGATATCTTTACAACGCCGGAGGCCAGGATCGCCTGGGCATTGGAGACATTTACGACATCCTGCTCTTAACCTGAGAGATGAGAGAAGGGGTGTTGGCCTTTCTTTCTGTTTCATCACGCCAACATTTTCAATCCAGAATCGATTCCGTGGCGATCTTCGACATCAAAGATCTGAGGGCTGTACTCCACAATAAGACTATCTTCCAATCCAAAAAAGAGGTGGCCGCACCGAGGTTTAATCTTTATCTTATCTCCTTTTTCAAAAACACCTTCTTCCTTTTGAAGGGTATCCATATCCACCAATAGCGCTCTTATCTTCCCCTTGACCACGTAGAAGATCTCCTCTTTCTTCTCATGATAGTGGTTTCCTCTTGAAAACCCCTTTCGAATCTCAAAAATAGCCAGATGGCGCATCTCTTCCTTATACGAAATCTGGACGAATTCGCCCCGTTCCTCTTCCCACCTTTTTGCCCCAAGGATCTCTTTTGAACGAGGGAGCTTTTCAATCCGCACTTTATCCATCATTTGGCCTCCTCATCGTGGGGCCAGGTTATCTTGAACCGAGGGGGAGAAAGGGACTCGCTCTTGCAAAGGGGACAGCGACTCGGAGTTTTCAGGCGGTCCCGTTTCTTGAAAAGAAAGCCGCATTGGTGACAATACGCCGGTTCAATGGTAAACCGCTTCGGGTGAGCAGACCTCGCAATATGTTGAAGGTGATCAAGGACCTCTCTTTCTTTGATTCCGAATAATCGCGAAATCTCCCGCACGTCAAGGAATCGTTTCTCCAACGCTTCAGCAATCTCTTTCCTCAAAGTCGGCATTTAAATAACCCTTAACGTTGCAATAAACCGCCAAAGCAGACTCGGCGGGGACACTGGAGAAGCCCTATAGCGGAACCATTTGAATGAGAAGCACCACGGTCCATCGACTTTGCTAGACCTCACTCCTGGTGAGGTCCTCCATAACCCATTCATTTCCAACAAAACCCGCATTACGAGGCTCTGGAAGTGTTCCCGGGGGGTCTGCTTAATGCAACTGTCAGGTAACCCCTTCCCCAACCTTCTCCAAATGGCCTGCCCTTATCCCGATCAGCCTGACCTTCTTTTTAAGTTCAACCCTGCCGAGACAGTCGAAAGCCGCCTTTCTGATCTCCTCCTCTGAATCTGTGGGATACTGGAAAGTCTTCGCCCTGGTCAGAGTTCTAAAATCGCTGAACCTTATCTTAAGGGTCACCGTTCGCCCCCGATAGCCTTCCCCCTTCATGCTGTGAACGACTTCCTTGGTAAGCTCAGCGAGGGTTTTTGCAATCACCTGCCAATCCCTAACGTCCTCTTGAAAGGTCGTTTCTCTACTGATCGATTTTGGCTCCCAGGATGTCACCAACGGACTTTCGTCTATTCCTCTCGAGGCCTCGTAAAGATAACTTCCGTAAGACTTGCCGAACTCTTCGATCAATTGATCAAGGGACAATGAGGCGAGCTCTCCAATCGTTGCAACAGCCATGTCCTTAAGATAGGCTTCTGTTCTTGGCCCAACTCCCCAGAGTTTTCTCACGGGCAGCGGCCAGATCCTACCTTCTATCTCACCCCCGGTGATGATCGTGAGACCATCTGGCTTTTGCATATCAGAAGCGATCTTCGCGAGAAGCTTATTCGGTGCGATTCCTATTGAGCAGGTAAGATCTGTCTCTTCGTTGATCCGCTTTTTAATCTCATTGGCAATCTCACCGGAAGGTTTATCGATGGATGAGATATCGAGGAAAGCCTCATCGATTCCCACATCTTCAACGATTGGACTAAATTCTCTCAGGACCTTCTTAATCCTTTCAGACACCCTTGAATACTCTTCGTAATCTACAGGAAGGAAGACAGCGTTGGGACAGAGTCGATAGGCCGTCCTGAGCGGCATGGCAGAATGGATCCCAAACTTTCTCGCCTCATAGGAAGCGGTGGATACGACTCCCCTCTGGGTGGGATTCCCTCTGCCTCCAACGACAACCGGTTTACCGATCAGCTCAGGATGCCTTTTCTGCTCGACCATCGCAAAAAAGGCATCCATGTCGATATGAAGGATTCGCCTCATATCAGCCATTTTAGTACATACCCTCAATAAATAAAAGGCCAGAAAAGATTTCAAGAAAGAATGGGGTGGCCTATTTGACACCAAATGCATTTGAGTATTATAATGCTTTACCAATGAAAGGCGGGAGAGGAAGAGATGAGAACGACGATTGATTTATCCGATGATCATCGGATTGCCTTGCACTCTTTGGCGGCCCGTAGGGGACTTCGTGGCTACTCGAAATTGATTCAAGAGGCGATTGATTTTTATATCAAGGAAAAGGGGAAGCAAGGGGATGGAGTGAAGCGTCTTTTGAAGATGAAGGGAACGTGGAGCGAAGAAGAAGCCAAGAGGTTCAGAAAGCGATTGGAGGAAATCAGGCGAAATTGGAAAATCGACTGATTCTTATTGATACGGATGCCATCATAGATTTCTTCGGTAACATCTCTCCGGGAGCAGAAGTGGTATTTGAACTGATTTCAAAAGGGGAGGCCGTGCTGACCTCGATTACTGTGTTTGAATTATATGCGGGGATTGAGGGAAAGAGAAGGTTGAGCCAAATCGAGACATTCATTCGGGATTTATTGATTTTACCACTGGATGTAATTGAGGCTGCTACAGCGGGGAAAATCTATACGCAGTTAAAATTGAAAGGCCAATTGATCGGAACGAATGATATTCTCATCGCGGCGATCTGTCTCGCCAACGGCCTGCCCCTCTATACTAAGAATGTGGCCCATTTTTCTAAGATAGAAGATATCCAGATCCTATCCACAGAAGAGATTTTAAAGCATTAAGATGTACGAAAAAAGGACCTACCGAAACCTGGTGAGAGCGGATGACCTTGTCAAATTTGAGGTCATCGTCAAGGAGACAGACCTCCTCGTCAGAGCAGAAAGGGATCTCTCCAAAGAGACTCGAGAATCGGTCTTGAAATACCGCTATCATCTCGAGACTTATATCGCGATGAATCCAGAATTCCAAGAGAGCCTCATCCCTCTGAAGGATGACCCCGACGTCCCGGAGATTGTCCGAGAGATGATCCGGACCTCCCGGGTGGCCCATGTCGGGCCGATGGCCGCAGTGGCCGGAGCCATGGCCGAATGGGTTTCAAAAGATCTCCTCGAACTCTCCCGAGAGGTGATCGTTGAGAATGGTGGGGACATCTATCTTGCGACCTCTAAGGAGCGAACGATCGGGATCTACGCGGCAGAGTCTCCTTTCAGCCTTAAGATAGGGATCGTGGTCAGACCCGAAGAGACCCCTCTCGGCATCTGCACCTCTTCAGGAACCGTTGGCCACTCCCTCAGTTTTGGAAAGGCGGATGCTGTCTGCATCGTCTCCAAATCGGCCGCCCTTGCCGATGCGGCAGCGACCGCCGTCGGGAATATCATCCAGGAGAAGAACGATATCGAATTGGGCCTGGAAAGGGGAAAAGAGATCGAAGGGGTTTTGGGAACCCTGATCATCGTCGGGGACAAGATGGGCGTTTGGGGAAATATCAAACTGATACAGCTTTGAGTACATTAGAATTCAGAAGTCAGTAGCCAGAATCCAGAATGGAACCGATCAAATTTTGGAAATCCTTTGTGGATTTTTTTCCATTCTGAACCCTGACTTCTGGATTCTGGATTCTTGAATTAAAGATATGACGACCATTGCTGTTGCCACACTCGGTTGCAAGGTCAACCAGTTCGAATCCGAGGCCCTCATCGATTCTTTCGAACAGAGGGGATACGTTCTCGTCCCCTTTGGAGAAGGGGCGGATATCACCATTATCAATACCTGTACGGTTACCCACCGGGCTGACTTTCAGTCGAGGCAGCTGATCAGAAGGGCCTTCCGATCCAATCCGAAATCCCTGATCGTCGTGACCGGATGTTATTCACAGGTGGAACCTGAGGCGATGGCGAGGATCGAGGGGGTGCAATATCTTCTGGGGAACAGAGAAAAGGGCCAGATCCCTGACCTTATTCCACGCATGCGAGAAGGCGAATTCCCTCGGATTCGAGTGTCCGATATTCGGGAGGAGAGGCTCTTTTCAGACATTTCTCTTCACACGTTCCATCGCCACACTCGGGCCTTTCTGAAAATTCAGGATGGATGCGATGCCCATTGTTCGTACTGCATCGTTCCTTATGCCAGAGGCCCTTCCAGGAGCCTCCCTCCGGAGAGGGTTGTCGAACATCTGAGAATATTGAAAGAGAGAGACTTTAAAGAAGTCGTCCTGACAGGAATCCACATCGGCTCCTATGGACTCGATCTTGTCCCACCTTTTCGTTTGCAGATGCTGCTCCAGCGACTGGAGAAGGAGGAAACGCCCCATCGGATTCGACTCAGCTCCATTGAGCCAGGAGATTTTTCTCAAGATCTCATCTCCACTCTCTCGCAGTCGGGTAAGGTCTGCCCCCATCTCCATATCCCCATTCAGAGCGGAGACGACGAGATATTAAGAAGGATGAATCGAGATTATGATCGCGCTTTCCTTTCCGATCTCATCCAGGAGATCCGCCAGAGGATTCCAAAACTCTCTATCGGTGCGGATGTGATCGTCGGATTTCCAGGAGAGAGGGAAGAGAGCTTTCAATGTACTTATGCACTGGTCGAGTCCCTTCCCTTCTCCTATCTCCATGTCTTCCCCTTTTCCAAGAGAAAGAGAACCCCCGCCTCCCGATTCCCTCATCAAGTCGATGAGGGAAAGATCAAAAAGAGAGCGGAGAGGATGAGGGAGTTGGGTAAAGAGAAACGCCAGATTTTCTATCGCCAGTTCCTTCAGCAGGAGTTGAGCGTTCTCGTGGAGGACCGGAGAGAGAAAGAGACCGGAAGGTGGAAAGGACTTTCACGCAATTATATCCCTGTCCTTCTGACCGATGAAAGTGGATCAGAAGGCCATCCGGAATGGATCAATCAGGAACGGACCGTAATGGTAACCCAGTTGACGGAAAAGGGTGTCGTCGGAAAAGTAGGGGAGAGATAGAGGATGGACGAGGAGAGATTAACTCTGTTAAAGGAACTGGAAGGATGCCTGGGCTATCAATTTAATGAGATCGGGTTGCTGGATAGAGCCCTGACCCACCGATCCTTTATGAATGAGACGAATTCCACAGAAAAGACATCCAATGAGGTCTTAGAATTTCTTGGCGATGCAGTCCTCAACCTTGCGGTGAGTCACCTCCTCCTTCAGAAATTTCCAGAGGCCCGAGAAGGAACTCTTTCGATGAGGAGGGCCCAACTCGTCAAACAGAGTTCTCTTGCACTCCTCTCCAAGGAACTCCGATTGGAAGAACATCTCCTTCTCGGAAAAGGAGAACGGTTAAACGGCGGGATGAAGAAATCCTCCATCTTGGCCAATGCCTATGAAGCTTTGGTCGGAGCCATCTTCATCGATTCGGGATTCCATCGGGCCGTAGAGATCATCCAACACCATTTCGAGCCCTATCTCCAAACCAAGACCCCCTCTCCCCTATCGAACGATTCCAAAAGCCTTCTGCAAATACACTCCCAACAGGCTCATGGACTCTCTCCTCAATATCGAGTGGTGAAGGAATCCGGGCCAGACCACGATAAACGATTTCAAGCCTCTGTGATCATCGGTGGAGAGGTCAAGGGAATGGGATGGGGGAAGAGCAAAAAGTTGGCCGAACAGGAGGCAGCCAAAAATGCTTTGGAGGGAACCTGCCTCGAAGAATTCTCCGCGGGAGGCTCGGGCCAAGAGGGATGTCAATGAATCCAAGAATCATCCCCATCTTCCTTCCCAATCTGGGCTGTCGTGAACGGTGTCTCTTTTGCAACCAGAAGGTCACGGGTGAGGGGCTCCCATCCTCCTTTTTTGTTCGAGACTTTATTGAAACCTCTCTCAGAGGGTTTCCTCTTGATAAAAACGATAGGGAGAACCAAGTCGCCTTCTATGGTGGAAGTTTTACAGCGATCCATCGGGAGGATCAAGTCCGTTATCTGGAAGAGGTTCAGCCCTTTCTTTCTTCTGGCCTGATCGATTCTGTCCGCATCTCTACCCGCCCCGATGCTCTAAGTGAAGAGACCCTTTCCATGCTCGAGGAATACGGGGTGAAGACCGTCGAGGTCGGAACACAGTCGATGATCGATGAAGTCCTCCTTCTTGCCAAGAGGGGCCATTGGGCAGAGGACACCATCTCTGCCGCGACACGGTTAAGGCGCCGGGGGTTTGAGGTGGGTATTCATCTGATGATCGGCCTTCCGGGTGACACCTTTGATCGTTTTCTCCAGACCCTCGATCGGGTCATCGACCTCAGACCCGATTTTGTCAGGGTCCATCCCACACTGGTTCTCAAAGGTGCCCCTCTCGAAATCCTGTGGCGGATCGGAAGGTATTCTCCCCTGCCCCTGGAAGAGGCAATTCAATGGCTTAAAAAAGGGCTTCTCAAATTGGAAAGGTCCTCCATCAAAATAGCCCGAGTTGGCCTCCAGCCCACAGAGGAATTGGAGAGAAACTTCCTCTCCGGCCCCTACCATCCAGCTCTCCATCAACTCATTGATTCAGCCATCTTCTTTGACATGGCGACTTCTCTTCTCCAAATCTCTCAAGAAAATGGCCGAGCTCTATTCTTATGCCACCCCAAAGAGGTCTCGAACCTGAGAGGCCAGAGGAATGAAAATATTATAAGGCTGAAGAAGCATTACAAACTCAGCGAGATCTTCATCGATGGAAGACAGGAATTGCCAAGAGGTTGCCTTCGACTTCAAACTCAAGGAGGAGAGGTTTCAATGCACAGAGAATCTCTCTCCCACCAAATCCTTACATCAAACACGCGATCTTAATGAGGGCAGGCTTTCCGGCCTGGATATCGCCCCTTTTCAATGAGCAAAAATGTCGTGGGATTTCTAACGGCAAACCTCAGTACCCGCTGTTAGTCGCCGCTGGAGTGAGTGTCAGGCACTCTTTTGATACTGCGAAGCATACCCGTCTATTACCCGCCTGATCATTTTTTGATAGGATATCCGATGCTTTTGAGCTTCTTTCTTAAAAAACTCCACACTCGATTTTTTTAAGGAGATTGTTATCTTCACGTTCTCTTCTCTCAAGACCAACTGATCCGGTGGCGGAAGAAAATCTTTGATGATTCTCAATTCCCCCATGGGTTCATCCATATATTTTATCTTGTTCTTCATAGATCTTCCTTCCTTTCCTCCAATACCCCGCACCATAAATGCGGATGACATTCCCTCTGTATGTGAATCGAACGGTTGGGCCTATTTAGGTTTAGGCAGTTCTGTAAGAAAAGTCTGGAGAAACGCACTGTCACTCTCTAATTGACGATAATAAGAGCCGAGAGCTTCAAGAAATTCCGGAACTAGACGATCAATGTTGATTGAATAGGGAACACCGCTAAAATTTCGCGAAACGTACTGAGTATCTCCAGAAATGTCCTCATGGATCCCGGCACCTGCTTTCATAAACATTTGGTGTATGAGCCCATTCCTATAGTAGTCCCCTAGAATTTCGTTTCTTGCATTGCTCCACTCAAAAGCCACCCAAAGCTTGGGAAGGTATTGCTCAACAAAGGCACAGACTTTCTTAATTGTGGTCCTGTCACTTTCAGGAAGGTAATAGTTTAGTCCCTATCTTTCCTGCCGGCCATTGAGACATCAACTTGAATTATTATACAGCGCAGCTTGAGCCGTTGCCGTATCTGCAGTGAAGAGGGTCTGCAGGAATTCCCTTGGATGAACGCCCTGTCTTCTGGCGGTTTGCACCAGACTGGGAAGGATGCTGTGGGTTTTCAGTCCGCTTTCCGATCTCGTTCCGAAGCAGATCTTGCGGAAGATCACCAGAGGTCTAAGAGACTGTTCTGCGTGATTGTTGGTGGGTGGTACGCCGGGGCGCCGGAGGAAGGTAAAGAGAAATTTCTGCTCGGGTCCTACGAGATAGGCCCGGAGGGTCTCGGCGGGTTTGAAACGAAGCCTCTGTTTGCTGATCTTGTTGAGTTCCTTGAGGAAGCGTTTTTCTATCTTGGGCGCTGTTTTCCAGGGGATATCGCCGGATGTGAGCTTCTGCCCCGCGTCGCAGAGTCGTGAGCATAGATCCATGAGGCGATCGCAGAAGGGGCCCGTAGCAGTGTCCTTCTGGGTCTGGGGCAGGAGCGCATGTTCCCCGCTGATTTCCTTGGCCCTTATGAGGATATGGGCGATACAGATCTGCCAGTCCACTCCGATACCGTTATAGGCCGCATAGCGGTCGCGCACCAGGGTACCGCCAAAGTTTTCTCCGAAGATGGTTTTTGCCACCTCTGCAGAGCGATGCCGGTCGATATGAAAGAAGGCGAGGTTTTCATTGCCTGCGAACCATACAAAATGCCCCACGCCGTCACTGCGCCATGAGGTTTCATCGGCATGGACCACGTCGGAGGCCCTGATCTTGTCTCGCAAATCCTCATAGATCGGCCTTCCCCGTGCCGCCGCTTTGCGATCGAACAGAAGGGCTGAGGCAGGAACAAAGTTCAGGCCGAAGAGCTCCCGGAACAACTCCGCTGTTTTTCTATAGGGGATTCCTATCCGATAGCGTAAGTACAGCGCCACGGATTTTGCGACTGGCCCGATGGGGGTGTTCAAAAGCTCGTCCTCGCCTGCCTGAACCACCGGATGATGGCACCGTGTGCAAAACGCCTGCCCATGCAGATAGCGGGTAACCGTGGTCCGAGGCCGGATGAGGATATCCTCCTGAAAGTGCTCCGTCCTTTCCTCCATCGGCCTCAACTCGTCCGATTGGCAATGGGGGCAGATCGTGGGAGCGGGCACGTGGACGGTCCGGTCAATATGGTCCGGCTTGGGCCGCACCCATCCCGGATGTCCCAGCGGCGCCCCGCGTTTCTTCTTTTTCCCTTCGTTGCGCGATGAGGCCCCCTCTCCCCCAGTCTCCGCGTGTTTCTTCTTATTCGGCCTAAATTGCCGTTGATGCAATGCTTGAAGCTTCGCCTTCAGTTCCGCATTCTCCCGTTCCAGAACGCGTATCCGCTCATCCCTGATTTTTAAGTCGCCATCAAAGCCATCGATGATCCGCAGATGTTCCTGGTACACATCGGCGGCCCGTCGGTACTCCCCCAGGACCCACCGGGTGGATAATCCGCCCAGATAGGGGCAGCTGTGCCTGTATAAGCATTCAAAATCATGAGGCGGATAGGGGTAGCGCGGCACGCCTAGCTGTTCTCCAGGTTCAGGATCTCCCAGTTGACTTTCGAGAGCGCTTGGATCAATGTCCAGAGTCTGTTGTACCGCCTGCCCATCTCCAAAGCCTTCGGGACAATGTCCTTTCGGACATAGAGCGTTACGGTCTTTCCCTCCACCTTCGTCGTCAGGCTATGGCCGGTCATGGAAGGGGACTTTGCGACCGTCCCGATAAGAAAACTATCCAGCATGGACGCAATGTCCTCCCTCAGCCGGGCCTGGCGCTTCTTCAGGATGTCTGTTCGGCTCATTTAAATCCCCTCCTTATATGAGTATTTATACTCATATTATTAAATCACAAAAAAGCCCACAAGTCAACAAAATTGTGGGCGCGTGATTAAAAAAGTTCCAAAAGGACTAAACTATTACTCAGGAAGCAATGGGGAGGAAAGGGTCAGGTCTTGCAATCATACATTTTATCCCCGTTCCACCCGTTTTATTGCCCGGCTTATGGTAGCATAATGGAAACCCAAATGTTCAGCAATCTCCTTCATAGTATAACCATAACGAACATAGACTGTATAAATAGTCTTATCTTCAGCTTTTCTCTCTTCCCCCTTTTTCCCTTTGAAAAGTTCTCTCAATGAGGGCCTTGCCACATATCTTTGTGGCCTCGGCACCTCCTTTATGTTCTCCTTCTCATCCAGTAAACCACTTAGTTGCTTGATAAATTTATCCGTTCCCAAAAATATCTGCCCCTTTAATGTCTCCCATGGCGATTCTTTGTCAACCCCCTCCATCACAAATTTTCTATATTTCCCCATGGCTAGTCTCTTCCTCCCACCAAATTGTGAAAGTATCCAATCAATAGTCAAAAAGACAGGCTTCTTCACTACTCCAACGGTAGCCCCATAACTACTCCACCTCCATTTCTCAGGTTCCCCTATCAACCCAACCCGGACAGGGTTTAAGACCACATACCGGCACACAGACAATAAGTGATTATCCTTCTCCACTATGATCGCCTTATATCTCCCCTGAAAAAGATGCCCCACCCGTCTGTGCCTTTGATTGAACCCCTGAGTGTATACCCCGTTCAATTCCCTCATCCCTTTTGACAAATTGCCGTCAAGGGTTTCAATCAGCAGATGATAATGATTCTCCATGAGACAGTAGGAATGACAGAGCCAATTAAACCTCTCCACAACAATCGATAATACATCTAACAATCGCCCTCTATCCTCATCATCTATAAAAATAGCCTGCCTGGCATTGCCTCTGGATGTGACGTGATAGACAGCTCCTGGGAATTCAATTCGTAAAGGTCTCGCCATGGAAATACCCTACCAAACAAATTGTACTATTGCAAGACCTGACCCCAATCATGCTTGTACAAGTCGTCTCAATCCTTATTGGTTCGGCACCCGTCATGGGTATTCGTAAACGGGGGTCTCGATCACTCTGGCAGGTTCCTTCCCTCCCTTTATCAGAGTCTGGATCCGCTCCACGGTCTCAGGGGAAAAGAATTGTTCTCCAGTCTCCCGGCATACTCGGGCTGGTACATGTTCAATAATGTAGAATTTCCCCCCGATCTCCAAGGTGTACGTCACTTCCGTTGCAATCATTGTTTCCTTCATGCTGTTCACCTCATTGGTTCTACTTTCTGGTCCTGAAGTCTACCCATTGCTCCGGATCTGGCTCATAGAGCGTGATGATCTTGAGCAAGGGACGGCTGGGATAGCTGCACTGCAAATGTAAAGGACGACCACTTTTCGTATATCCCAGAATTAGGCAGCTTGGGCCATATTTGTCTTCAGGATAGTCTTCGATGACCTCACTCCTGCCTGATATTGCCTCCTCCACCTCCGCAACACTAACATTTCGGATAATGCTCTGGTCAACGGCATGCTTAGAAAACTCATATCGGCGCGCCAGTATTTTTCTCCGGATTTGGTCGAGCATGCCCCTGACCCAATTTTGCTTCATCGTTCTTCCCTCGTCAATCTACCTTTTCCAGCATCATGGTCGAGGCGTGGTACTCCGCGATCTGCACGAAGAACTTGTTGCTATTCATCAGAGCCAAGGCGGACATCACTTTCCAATGAGGACGAGAAGAAAACAATCGGTCTACGAGGGACTTCTGTTGGTCCAACGAGTAGCCCTGCAACGTAAGAAAGCAGATTCCCTGGACGAGTTGTCCGCCCGCAACATGGTGCTCAAGTAAATTGATCTGATTTGGAAAGCTCTGCTTCTTGTTGGCATCTGCATTACAACAGAAGCACTTCAGCTCGAATGCCATTTGTCTTCTCAAGCAGATGTCTGCCTTCTTTGTTCGATCCATTGGGTAAACAAAGTTATAGACCACATCCACGGGGTCGATCATGTTTCCGTCAATCATTGCTTGAACAAGCTCAACGCGAAACCAGGATTCAAATGTAGTCCGCCACTCGTTCACAACCAAGCGTGTGGACTTCAGGCTAGTTGCATGTTCCTGAAACGTTTTGGTCAGTATATCTGGGTAAATGTGATTCATATTCTTGCCGAACGACAGGGCTCAGCGCGTTTGCGGAACGCGAAGCGTGTAGCAAATCCGCTGTAGCCCCTTGTTAACCGCATCTTGTCGAGTGGATCAGGCCAATTACAGCCCAGGCGGCAAAGAATAGCCACGGCAGGAACTTGCCAGGCATGAGCTTCTGAAACCGCCCTTCGTGACTCTTAATACCCTCTACCCCCAAGCCTAAGTAGTCTGCTGGCCTGTTCGCATCCCACCAATCATTAACTTTTTTGATGGCTAGGTTGGCCCTGTAGGTCGCCACTCCGGTGGACAGAGCCACTGCCATTCCTACAAGGCAGAGGACAACGACAATCCACCATGCGTCCTTCTTGTTCCACGCGAATGCGAGTGCCGCGAGAAGGAGCCCCTGAAACGTCGCTAGCCACGTAAGGCGATGGTTTATTAATTCATTTTCTGTCTTAACTAACTGCCGAAGGCTATCAATATTTTCGCTCGAGTCTGTCATTGCGTATGCTCAATGTGTAAAAGCTTTGATCGCATGATTTGGCAGTTAACGATAAAGTTAACCCGCGCAGGCAGTGACCTGCGCAAAGCCACCGATGCTATTCTGCGTCGGGTTGGACGATTTGTTAGGTGATAAAACTTCAATCTTTTTTTGATTGAAGTTCGTCCTTAAAGAATCGAATTTCTTCGTCTGTCATTATTAAAGAAACAAGATTTTCATGCTCTCTTTTCTCTAATGTTCTCTGAAACATTGCTGTCGCCAGTGTCCGAGCACGCTTATCATCGTATGCCTTTGTAATTGTCTCATCCAGATCTTCTAAGGTTAACATCTTGGCACATATTTCCTTAAGGGGTCCTCTTGCCGATAACAGAAGAAAATCCATATTTTGTTTGAGAAGCTTCCAGTTCTTTAACCCTAATTTTGGCGGGAGGGCTGTATCTGGATTTATTATTTTCTTGTTTAATAGATTTTCATAAGCAAAAAAGCATTTATAGATTTCGATAGCATCCCTTTTTAGCAATGTTATCGAAACATTTTCTAGTTTTATTTTATTTCTAAAGTCATCATAACTACGTTTGAAGACATCAACCACTAAACCAACGAAGACACCGAATATTACTCCTAAAAAAATCTTGGAAGTTTCCTGTTTAGGAAGTATTGAAAATCTTAAAAGAAAAATACCGGCTGCCAAAAGTAGTAATAAAGGAATCCACGTTATCTTTAAAAACTCAACGCTACGTGCTTTGAATCTTTTTAGAGTCATTTTTGTCAATTTCTCACCTAACGTAGCGATCACCGGCCCGCGGAACGCGGGTCCGGTGTATTGGATTGTTGGGAGCTATTTTACACCAGGGGCCACATTCATCATTTCTATAATATGCCAAACCAAAAAGCTAATAGCGCCTAGTACCAGAAGGCGAAACTGCAAATTTCCCCAAAAATTGGCCTTTGAAGAGTTATAATCTGCGGCTTCTTTAATACCCTCGGAAGCGGCTGCTATTGCATCAGGTTGAAATGGAACGCCTGGATGAGTTCCATTTTGCACTTTTAGGAGCGCAACATTCGTATGTAGCATTGAACTGAAATAAGCTCTATTTCGGCAACCAGAAAAAAAAGATACTGACCAACACAAGACAGCCAACCCCAGAGGAATCATGTTTAAATTCAAAGAACGACCAGTGGTTCTCTGAACAACAAGTGCAATAGCTGATGCTGCGATGGCTAGCAAGAAATAGGTATATTTAGTTTGTGCTTCAGCCAATTGCTTTGACAAATGGGTCTGTAATTCGATTGACATTTGTGCCGCCTCCCAACGAAATTCTAAGCCGCGATCGGCTTTAGCGATTGATTGGTTAATCATTAAATAGAAGCGTCCCCATTAATCCCATCTGCTAAATCTTGATGTAAGTTTCTTAACCACTCTTCATCCCATTTTTTGAATTGGTCATTAACCTTTTTTGTAAGTTTTTCTTTGTCATACTCCTGTATTTTACATGCGACTCCAAGGCCAAGGTGTTTGATTTCGGCTGTATAAGGATGGACAATACCTGCTGAATAGTTGTGAGAAAGTTCAGTAGAGTATTTCTCGTGAAACCTGTTTGGGTCAGCTTGCAGAGTTTCAATTTGTTCAGTGAGGAAACTACTATTTATTTTTTCCTTATTAGGCTCAATAATCTTTGCGACTCTTCTCTTTCGCTCGCGAATCAATCGTAGGTCACTTTGGTTTAGACCCTTTCTATCTTCAATTTTTTCATAGTTGTCTATCTCTGCTAAACATTCAGAATAGTCTTTTTCTTTCTCCAGTAATGCGGTTATCCTTTCAATAGGCAAAGAAGCTCTTCTCCAGGTACCAAGATCGTAACCAAGCTCGGCTATCTGATTTTTGAAATATTGTGTTTTTCTAATTAGGGTATCAACTTCCAGCATTGTGACAAGGGATTTTCTGTATAGTCGTATTGCTTCTTTTGGTTCACCCTTTTCAAGGGTTTTCGCTTTATCTCTTAACTCTCTAGCCTCTGCTTCCTTCAATTGATAAGGTTTTTCGCCATCGCTACCAGTTACATCAATTTCTATTTCGCATTCCCCGCCATGGATACCAACTATCTTAGCCGTTGCCTCACCACCTTGATCCATATGCGGGGCTAAATCGTTCATGGCAGGATGTCTAAAAGCAACATGTCGGGGTACAAACCCGATCTGTTCACCCGTCTTTCTAAGCACTGCAATGGCATATTCATCAAAAGTATTGCCGTAATCTCTTTGCAGCACAAGACTCTCACCAACGATGCACTCCCGAAGTATTTCTTCCCGACTCGTACCGTTACTGTTGTTGTGGATAATACCAGCTATGTTGGTTCGAAATGTTCGCCCCATAAGATCCCTCGATTATTCCCCGTTCTAATTTTAGTATTCCCTGTATTTTATATCCGCCCAACGCTAAAATCAGCGGTGGCTGTAAGCCATCCGCTGGAGTGGCTGGTTAGCCTTTGGTCGATTCTATTTACTCGCTTCTTCTTCATTTGGTATAGCTGGTTTAAAATTGATAATTCTAGCCAAGACACCAGTTAAAAAGTAGAGGCCAGTCAGCAACTCCAAGACCACAAGTATTTGTGCCATTGTTCCTGATTTGTTTGGTACAAAATCTCCATAGCCCAGAGTCGTTATTGTGACAGTACTAAAATATAATACTTGGAAATTACACATGTTCGAGTTAAATTGATTCCCATAAAATTTATAAAAAATGCCATAGGCAATCATGACGTGTGTAAAAGCAAATAATGTCAATAAAAACGAACGAAGACTATTTATTGGGTCCATGGTTACGAATGAAACGGAAGTATTTGCAATGAGAAGATCAAGTAGCAAACAGATGGTTGCTATCAGGATGATGATATTCCAGGGATTAAGTTCACCGGTAATCAAAACAAAAAGGAAACATAGGAAAGCAAATCTAACAAGTAAGTACCAGCCTTCTCGATAAACAAATATTTTCAAAGATGCAGGACTCCATTCTTGTTCATACCGGCGAAACAATTCCCCAATTGTTTTCCAAAGATGATCTTGTTTTTTCTTTCTGTCAGGGTATAAGTCTGCCCAGCGTGATTTGCTGCCCAAGGTTAACTCTCCATTTATTATTTCAGGCTAACGGCGAGCTGAGCCGAGCGGCACCGGTTGCCGGCTGACGGAGTCAGACGGAGAGGCGACGCGAGGCTCCAGCGGCTTGTTGGGCGGCGCGTTTTTTGTTTTTTCTTACGCCGCACAACAAGACCTGGCGAAGCAGCTCGCCGTTGAGCGGCGCGTGAAACGCGCCGCTCAACAATTAAGATTGTAAACGGAGTGACGTTTTCTTCATTCCGGTTACAATCTGTTGAACTGAGCCGCTTCGCTGGACTATGGGGATTCAATGGCCCCTTTGTTCCAGGCTGATTCTATCGGAGCGGCGTGATCTTTGACAATTGGATAGCGTTTCGCGGGAGAGAAATGGAAAGGCAGTGTTCGTACGATGTCTCCTGGAAGGGTTGAAGTCGTGGATTCCTGAAAAAGCACATAGTTCCCCTCTGCCGATGATGGGGGCCAATACAAGGGTGATTGGTTGTCCATGGTGCAAAATCATTCTTATGGAGGTAGCGAAAGCGCGGATGGGTTAAGGACTTCTTTCAGCACCATCCTCCCTTTTCCGCAGGTTGGGCAGATCCGGGGATCGTGGCCGGTTATCCGGGTGAGGAGGTCCTGCCACGATTCGGATTTCTTTTCTCTTCCCTCATGCCGGCAATCAACGCTGAGGAGTCTCTTACACAGGCCCAGTTTGGTATTCCGCTTCCGGTTGCTCAGGATTCCGTAGTGCCTGATTTTGACGAACCCATCGGGTAGGATGTGCAGGAGAAAGCGCCGGATGAACTCCGTAGCCTCCAGAGTCATGGGCTTGATCCTGTCGTTGTCCTTGCGATCCCGGTATCGGAAGGTCACCTTGTCGCCTTCCAGCTTTACCAGCCTGTCGTTCGATATCGCCACACGATGGGTGTACCGACCCAGGTAATCCATCACCCTCTCTGCGCTCTGGAAAGGGGGTTTGCAGTAGACCACCCATTCCTGTCGGTAGAGCTCCTTGAGCAGGACGTTGAATGCGCTCTTGTCTTTCAAGTGGGCGACCTTGCCAGGGAACACCAACTTCCCTTTCTCATAGGCTTCCTTGAGGTAGGCCAGGAACTTGCCTCTGAAGAGCCGAGAGAGAACCTTGACCGGAAGGAAAAACTCTCCCTTGCAGGGTGTCCATCGCAGCCCATCCTGGGACAACCCACCTCCTGTCACGATGCAATGCAGATGGGGATGATCCACGAGCGTCTGGCTCCAGGTATGCAGAACCGCAATGAAGCCCACCTCCGCTCCAAGGTGCTTGGGATCTTCCGTCAGTTCCTTGATGCTCTCCGACGCGGCCTTGAAAAGGATGGAATAGACTACATCCTGGTTTCTCAGGGATAGAGGCTTCACGCCTTCAGGCACGCTAAAGACCGGATGAAAATAAGCGCTGGGAAGCAAATCCTCTTTCCTGGCTTCAATCCATCGCTCTTTATCCAGGCACTGGCATTTGGGGCAATGGCGGTTCCGGCAGGAGTTGTAGGAGATCCTCAATCGACCACAATGATCGCACTCATCGACATGGCCCCCAAGCTCGGCGGTGCGGCAGATCTCAACAGCCCGCATGGCACGCAGATGTCTCACCGGCATCTCGTGGGCTTGCCGGTAGGCCGGTCCATAGGCCCGGAAGATATCGGACACTTCAAGGTAGCGTTGCATCAGAAGCCTTCCTTTATGAAGCAGGCTCCTGATTTTCTACTGGAGAATCGATGGGACTCTTTATCTTCCCGATATCTTTCCCCGCGATGTGAAGATAAACGGAGGTGGTACCAGCGCTCTTGTGCCCCAAAAGCCGCTGGATATAATAGAGATCGGTTCCGGACTCCAGCAGGTGGGTCGCAAAGCAGTGTCTCAAGGTGTGCACCGATGCCTTCTTCTTGATTCCCGCTTTCTCAAGAGATGTCTTGAACACCCTTTGGATCGCCGATATGCTCACGGGGTCAGAGGCATTCCTACCCGGGAATAACCACTCCAGGGGTCGGTATGCCTTCCAGTAACAACGCAGCAACTCCAAATTGCGCTCACCCAGTAAGGTATAGCGGTCCTTCAGCCCTTTTCCCTCATTGACCCGGATCATCATCCGCCCACTCTCTATGTCGCAAACCTTCAGCCGAGTCACCTCGCCAATCCTCAGCCCAGCGGAATAGATGGTCATCAGGATCGCGCGATGCTTGAGGTTCTTTGTCGCTGACAGAATCGATTCCACTTCCTCTCTGGTTAATACTCCAGGAAGTTTCCTCCTCTGCTTGCAACGGGGAATCCTGAAAGCGTTCCACGGCTTCTGGAGCGTGTTCTCAAAGAAGAACTTCAGCGCACTGTAACTCTGAACCAGCACGGATTGAGAGACCTTTCTCTCTTCCATCAGGTAATGCAGATATGCCCGGATCTCCTCATCTCCCAACTCCGCAGGCGACTTGCGAAAATACTTTGCAATGCCCTTCATGCAACCCAGATAGCAAGCGATGGTCTTCGGGCTGAAGCGCCTCAACCTCATGTCCATTTCCATTTGATCCCTTAACTTTCCCATGACAGCCTCCTTTCTTGATGTTGAGATTTCATAACTCCCAACATCTTACTCAAAGGAGGCCGTCACAGGCGACAGGGAACAAAACGGCAATGCAGTCCTTTCCACGCCCAATGCAAAACGCTATTCAATTGTCAAAGAACAATACCCCCAATTACGGGCCGAACCACCGCGAAGCGGTTTAGTTCAACGACTGAAGTCAGCGGTGGCTGTAAGCCATCCGCTGGAGTAACTTGTTAGGCTTTCATTTTGGATTTTTCGGTGGTTTTACTTTAGTCACTTTCCTTTCACCTGCCTAAAGCTCTCTTGTTTCCACAGAGTATAACCTACTCCGTCCAAGCCTGGAAAAAGAGTCCGGCGATTTATGCTTACCCTATGGAGCTCGTCGAGGATATTAACCTTCCGTTCATTTGGTATGATCCATTTGCGGATTTCAAAAATGTCCAGGGATTTGTCATCAAACTCCTCCTTGTCTCTTTTCATAAGACACTTGAGTGGGTCCTGAATGGTGAACCCGCCGCTTTGAGTAATAAGCCGATCAACAAGCAACATGGGGAACGCGATCTTGATACCGCGTACATTCAAAGGTTTCGGAACGTTGGGCTTCTTCGGATTCTGTCCTTCAAACGTACTAATATGATGCTTCCAAATATTTCGTGGACGGTACATAAAGACAGCACCATCGGCGTCTCGGTATTTTTCCTCCTCCGCCGCGAAGAAGAGCGCAACGAGAGGATTGGATGTCCAGTCTAATAATCGAGTAGGAAGTTTATGATGTTGGCTAAGCATAATGGCTTCCCAGTCGGTAAGCATGCGTTGTACGAAAGGGTAGCCGTCGCGTTTGAACCTCTGTAGAAGAAAGCTTTCGGTCTGGTAAAGATCATTCGAGCCCTTTTTAGGGTCATACAATCCACCTTCTTGGATGGTTCTGCCTATGGATGGCTTTAGTGCCCACCCCATAACTGCTTGGCCTCGGAACCAAAGAGCGCTGGTAGCCCCACGTGGTACATTCTTTTTCTGACCGAGTTCGTGAACGTCCTTAGCAAAGTTGAACGTACTAGATATGGTTCCCGCATCCTTAGGAATCTTGAGCTTCATGATCATCTCCTTTGTTGCCTAACGTGGCGCTCACCGGCTGGCGGAAGCGCGCCAGCGCTGTAGCCAGTCCGTTGTGCAGCGCTTTGTTATGCTCCGTTCACTATTCCTTCCGTTGAGAAGCCGATTACCTGCATGGGAAAAAACATCTCGCCCTTCAGCGAGAACGTCGGCTCAGTCGCTTGCATGCACGTGATGTGAGCTGATGGCGGGTTAACATTGTTTCGGTAGCTGAAGGGGTATGACGAAAGGGAGCGCGCTATTTCGGCTGCGGTCGCCTGCGGTAGCTTCGAGAGCAGGCTGTCCAGTAGCTCTTTAGAAAAGTCGTAGGTAAACATTAGCTCGCGGTCTGTCATGTTTGTGCAAACAACGTTCATTGTATAGTGGCCGTCTGCCACGATGGCAATAAGGGGTATCGGAACGCTTGTAAACGTAATCTTCATATGAAGCGGCATATCCATCACGAAGTGCAAATAGGTTCCGCCATCGAGAAAGTAGTCCAAAATTGAATTTTCAGAAATTGTCCTGGGATTCAATTTCTGGTTGATGTCGAATAGGTCTGTATCGGTTAATTTTGTAAAATCATAGACTCGCTTAGGCTTAATCGAGGTGATTTCGAATAATGCAAGTGCCTTCCCGTTGCATAGCCCATAATTCCAGGCCCTAACCTCTGGATGGATCGCGTATGAATAGACTTGGGCAACATTGTCTCCGCTGGTTATTTCCTCATTCGGCGACTTTGCGTCCAGTACAAAGCACGGCTTCCCGTCCGCTTCTAACAAATAGTCCGGGATGATGCTCAATTTGCGCTTCTGGGAGCCAAACATGACGTAGGGATGAGTCAACGGTCTGCTGCGGACTATCTTGTAAGGGCCATTCGCAGACCACCCAATCTTGCGTAACAGGGGCGCAATTATGTCCTCGCGAACCGAGTCTTCTCTAAACTCTGGGTCCGCCGTGCACGAGAAATCAAAATTGCCGAATGTCTTGGTTCGAAGATCCATGTAGTTGCCTCAAGTCTTTCGGCATAACGCTCTGGCTGACCCGCTGGAGCAATGAATAACCTTTAGCCAACCGAGCTATTACCAGTCGGTGTCCAGCCGGTTGTTATGTGTGGGTTTTATAATGCAATTCAACAACAAAACATATTCATTAATACTAGGTATCATTATTGGGGCGATGATAATTTTTTCCATGCTATGTAGAGACCGATAACGACGAGTGAGGTTGAAATAATGAATTGCCAGTGCTTGAGCCAAAACTTACCAATGACCTTTAACAATCTGGCTAATAATGATGGCTGCATACGATATACGATGGGGCCACCTATGATACCGGGAGTAGGAATAACAATAGGTTTACCATGATACCAAGTTTTTATTTTCTTAATAATTTTCATCATGCATAACTTATTTTTTAAGCTGCTTCTATATTTTTATTAAATTTTAAACCAATAAAGGCTCTCTTCTACTTTGTTTTCATTCTATTAGTTTTTTCCAAAAGTCGTTGTCTTCAACGTATAACCTTCCATGAATAGGGTTGCCAAAGGCATTGTAAAAAATGACATCGGGTGTGTTATCCGTATCCACAACGTCTTTATAGACCCATCGCTTTTTTTGAAATACGAAAATGAACCTGGCGGACCGTCTAAATTCTTTTCCCCCGACTCGATACGGTTCATAGCAAGATTCATCATCTCTTTTTTGCCTTGCGAGTTGAATAGTAGTGAATGTCTTTTTAGAAGCAACCGATTGAAAGTCACCACACTTCTCAGAGGTTGTTTCCAAATAATTAAGATTAACATAGCCGATATAACGCGAAACTAATGAATCTGTTTTTCTAATATCATATGATATTTTAGGGTCATCAAACCGATCATAAAAAAAGATATACCCTGTAGGAGAATCTTTACCCGTAGGCAAGCCCTTATAAGATTGTTTTTCGAGTAATTTTGGTTTAGAAGAAAAAAATTTCTCAAATTTATGTACTTGTTTCTCAAACAACGATATTACTTCTTTCTCCTCCTGGGCAAAAGATTCACCTACACTCAAAAAAATAAAAAACCATAGTATTAGGAGAACTGCGTTATTTTTCTCACCGTATTTCATAGCTAACTCCTAAATTCTCTTTAATTAGTTGGTGGATTCATAAGAAGTTTGACTTTGATATGAACCTATAAAAGTTTTTGAGAAAAGTCAACAAAAAGTTTGTTTTGTTAAAAGTAGATGAAATATCCAGTTAGGATTATCAATTAAAGGCTTAAACATGGAGCGTTAATGGAAAATGCCTTGCTCAAGATTTCAGGAAAAAGTTTACACCCTTCGAAGTAACACGGGGGCCTGAAAATACATAAATTGTGAAACGTAGGGTTTAGCTGTCAGATGCCGTCTGTTTCTAGGTTTACTTGATAACTGCACCTACAAAGAGTGAGGATAAGGCAAGGCTGAGGGTTAACGATTTGGGATTGAAAGTGAGCATAACGATAAGCTAACCGGTGTGCTTTGCACATCCGGTTGAGCGACTTGTTCGGGGGGTGTCTTTTATTTATTACGTTTTTGTTCTTTTAAATTTCAACTATTTCAACTCTGCAAAGGAGAGAATATGATTGAGATTGTTAACCGCAAGTTGTTTCTTCTCGATAAACTGGCTGATGTCAAATTTGTATTGTTCAAACCTTTCCGATTTTCCGTCACCAGGTATATTTTCACCATAGCAATAATCATCCCATGTTTTATCAATTGCGGTTCGTTGGCTTGCGCTCAGGTACACCTTGAATCTAATGAGTGCATTTCTATGGTGAACGTAGGCATTGGTAAGGATTGTTTCGATCTCTGTCCCATCTCCGCCCTCCTTCATATCAATAATATCTCCGTATTCGCGTGTAAATGCGCATCGAAATTCAGCAGAAGTCTTGTTGAATTCGGTCTTTTGGAGAAGTTGAAGGGAATTAGCATAGTTTATCTCTATAAGCTTGCGTGCATTAAGATCGGTTTGACGAATGAGTTTCCGAGAAAAGAAATAAGCCAAGATTGCTCCAAAACCAGCGCTTCCAAGAGAGATGATAGCGATTACAATATTTTTCATATGATATTGGCCTCCATTGTTGGAAATTTAATTGCTGCCTTTGGGATATATCTGTGGTTTAAGTTTTTTATATTCCCCGAACGATTTAGGTCAGCGGTGGCGGCTCCTCGCCATCCGCTGGAGTGATTTGTTAGCCATCCTTATTACTTCGTATAGTGGAAATAACCTCTCCAAATATTGAGGTGTTTTTCCATATTGCCACGGTCGACCTCAGTCAATGTTTCAATACCAAGGCTTGATTCAGTAATAATGCAAACACGCAATGTTTGAAGCAGATCGAGTTCAGTGTATCTCTTTATAAAATTCCGCTCTATATCAGATGACCTCTGTGGATTAGCAAACTGATCGCGCGAGCCGTTTTCAGTATTAAGTCTTTTATTCAGGTCTTCAGCCTTACCGACATATATTGGTAAAGTGCCGTTTAAGATAATGTACCAACCTGATTCTATGGGGAGAGGAACAGTAGTAGAAAAATAATACCGCTTTGTGTGGTAAAGGGGGTAGTAATTCTTGGGGTCCTCCAATATAAGTTGAATTTTCGCTTGGAGTGCACAAATTTGATTCGTATCGTTGAAATCAATAGTGCCACACTTGAGTATTCCCATTTTTTACCTTACGGTTACCGATGCGGCATAAGCGCGGCGGCTTTTTGCCGTTGCCCTTGATGTTTTTGGCTAGCCATTGTTTTGGTTTCTACCAACGAAGCAAAGCTCAATCACCTTGCTCTTCACTGGATAATCCGGCACCATGTCAGGTCCAATCTCATTGGCAATTATATCCATTAATGCGCGTCTTGTTTCATTATCGGTTTCACGCCACTCTTGCCTTCCACTATTGAAGTATTCTTCATAGCTTTCAAATGGGTTACCCATTGCAGCATTATCGACAACAGGAAAAATATGCGGCGCAAGAAAGTGACATAGCTTTGAGGAGAATACTGGCGAATGAACATTCTTGATCTCGGCAACCGACGAAACGAATGGAGCAATATTTATCCATTCGATTGCTTCAATATCTTGCCCTATGACGGGGACAATGTTCTGATTCCAAATATTATTGAGAGCGTCGAAACGATTTTGGGCCCGCTCGGTTAGATACTCTGATGATCGAGGCCGCGTGGCGCGCCATTGTCTTAATATTGGTAAGAAAGCATCCCACCATTCTTGATTGAATAGACCCTGTGCCCGTATTGCCGCAATGTGTTGGTAAAAGGCATTATGAAAATCTTGTGGCCAATTGGTGTGCCTCCAATATTCGATACCTTGATTAAGTTCGTCGGGATGAAAGGGCATTGAATATCTCCTTGGCTAACGCTCCGGATAACCGGATGGGAAAAGCGCCAGCTTTTTCCAGTCCGAGTTCATCAGGTTGTTAGGCCCGTACGCCGCTATCTCATCATACCCAGCCAAAACGTAGACTGTGTGAAATAGAATGCACGAGAGTTTTACGCGGCAGAGATAAAATCAGTCCAACGTAGTACTCTCTTGGGCTGATCGTGGTCAATTTCATACAGGAAAAAAGTTTTTTCGCTTGTAATAAATAGGGAATTACCATTCTCTAACAAAATTAGCTGCAACATATCGTAAAGGTCATTCGGATCGACCCTCCTCCCATCATTGACTGTCTTTTTGACAAGGATCATGCAGTGGGTTTGGAAGAGCCTCCCAACGCCTTCCGTTAGTGCCATAGAGAATCGATCCTGTTCTTCACTTGTTAGGTCTTGAAGAAACATCCTGCCATTTGTTGGCCGCACAAAAAGAAAGAAGTGAGACAGTTTTATAAACCACCGCACCAGACTATCATCCACTAAAATAGGCCGCTTGAATCCCTGCAGTTCTTCCATAATCGCTCGCATAGAGTCGCCATCAATGTTCCGTAGCTTTCGGTAGTGGCTTGGTTTTACTACGTATCTGGGTGCATTCGGCGTCTTGATGTTTCCACCCTCCCCGCCAGTCAATTCGGCAAGGCTATTCGCGTTTATGACTAGTTCGACTGCGAGGGCCATCTGTTGCACATGTGGAATCCAGCTGGCATCAATGTGACGCGATAGGCCAGCATAAGTCAAGAATACCATTTCAGGAGACGGTAAGATATCTCGGTCGCAAAGCTTGCGTATCCTACGGAAACATGATTGGAACATCTGAAATGGTTTTTCACAAGATTTCGAAGGTTGGTCTTCAAGATGGGAGGCGAGTTCCACAAAATTAGTTACGCTATACTGGTAGCGGAATCCATATCTTTGCTGGAGACGTTGTAGCGTAGCAATATCTGTATCATTTATACTACGCCACACATTTGTATCAAAAAATACAATGGGCGGATTATCTTCATTATACTTTATCTCCAAATTTCGTGTATTGCCAACAATGCTCTGTATAATGCGAACAGTCACCTCTTAGACCTCTCTAACTGAAACCGCAATTGTGACACTATGGCCAGATGACCTTGGGAAGCGGCTCTGGGTTTTCATAGTAACTTTGACGCTCCGGAAAAAGCCTCTTGAAAACATTATAGGCAATTCTGTTTCCGCAAAAGCATCCTGCTTTCTCTCTGGTCAGACTTGTGGCCTAACGTGCTGATCAGCGGCGGCTGTAAGCCGCCCGCTGGATTAGCTGGTTATATGGCATTTATCATTTATTGGTTCAGATTCATTGTTTGAAATGGCCAATTCGGGATAGCCTCATAAGAAGAATCCGCACTAAGACAGAAGAATCCGTATTGTTGTCTACCACCAATAACATATGTCTCAGTGAAGAAAAGAATGGCCCACAATGAATCGTTAGTATCAAACACTGGGCGAAACATCTCAGAATCTTCACGACACTCATCGAGTGTCATACAAGTTAAAAAGTCGAGGTATACAGCCACTATGAAGCGAAGAGACTTTGCAGCAATGATATTTTTGTATTTGTTACATTTGTCTGTTACTGATGACGATACACGATCAAAAAAGCGTGAAGAAGCACCCCGCTCGAACGTGTACGATTCAAGCATTAATCTTGCGGCAATATCCAACCAATCGGGCCTTTTCCCCTCTATTAGTTTTTCGTATTCAAATGCGAAACCTTTCTGATTCAGAAAAGATGCTGGGATGAACTCTCTAAATATGTGTCGTGCGCCTGCATCGGTATTTTCGTCTTGGTGCTTTTCTGCTGCTTTCTTAGCATTTAGAATGGTCTTTCGCATACGCCTTTGTGACTCTGGGCTAAAGTTCGGCAACATCTCTTTTATTGCAGTATCAATTGAAGAATTGGGTGAGAATATAATCTCATTAGTATCGACCATGTTTGTTTCCTAACAATAAAAAATGCAAAGCCATATAACGCCTGAATTAAGCCGCGCCGCGAAGCGGCGTCGGCTTGAATGAGTTGTTAGGCATGATTGGATTTTCCCCACATTCTGAGTCGCCCGGTAATCCCCTCATCACCGCGTCATCAGCGCGAACACGCCCCAGCCCAGGTATTCACGCGTGTAAGCGGCGTAGCGCTCGGGTTCCGAGGTTAGTTTGGCTCGAACATCTTTCGCGAACTCGTCGTCGGGATTGGCTTCAAGCCATCGGCGCATGGTGAGCCACTTGGCCGCCTCGTATCTGTCCCAGCTGTCTTGGTCTGCCAAAACCATTTCCACAACGTCGTAGCCGAGGTGGCCGAAAGACGCGAGAAGTTCTGGAAGCAGGAGAAAGTCGGAGATTGAGCCGGCAAGACACCCCCTGGCAACATCTTCCGTCGGCGGTAACTGCCGCCAGTAGGGCTCGCCGATGAGGATGATCCCTCCGGGGCGGAGGCTCTGCGCCAGAAGCTCGATGGTGCCGACGACTCCGCCAGCGATCCACGTGGCACCGAGACAGGCTGCCACACCGGCCTTCTCGTCAGAGACGAAGCCGGCAGCATCGCCATGGATGAACTTGACTTGATCGGCGACACCGAGTTTTTCAGCGCGGAGTTTCGCTTGCTCGGTGAACAACTGGCTCATGTCGATGCCGGTGCCGATGACTCCGTAATCGCGTGCCCAGGTGCACAGCATCTCCCCCGAACCGCTGCCGAGGTCGAGCACTCGGGTTCCCGTTTCCAGACGCAGCGCCGCGCCGAGAGTGGCGAGCTTTTCGGGTGTGAACGGGTTATGGATGCGGTGAGCACTTTCGGTGATGTTGAAGATCCGTGGAATATCCATGCAGAAAATCTCCTTACGGGTGTGAATAGATTCGGTCACTGCCTAACGGCGAGCTGAGCCGAGCGGCACCGGTTGCCGGCTGACGGAGTCAGACGGAGAGGCGACGCGAGGCTCCAGCGGCTTGTTGGGCGGCGCGTTTTTTGTTTTTTCTTACGCCGCACAACAAGACCTGGCGAAGCAGCTCGCCGTTGAGCGGCGCGTGAAACGCGCCGCTCAACGTTGGAGCTCAGCCGCCTGCGACGGCCGTCGGCCGGTGCAGGTCGGCTGCAGCGATGGGTTCGGCTCCTTTCTTGAACTCATTCTTCCCGCTGAAAATTCCCTTTCACTAAAGCATCGTCGGAGGACGTGTGATCTTTCCGTCGTCACCGATGAACCTGCTGGGGGCGATTATAACGTCATAGTGCGGTGGCCCAGCGACCGCGCTTACAATTCCCACCCAATCTATTCCCCAGGGCCGAAATGCGAACACCGGACCACCGCTTGTGCCAAGCAACTCGAAACTCGCTAGAGAAGGCACGGCATCGCTGCGGAATTTGTTAGGCGGATTACCCGGCATACGAATCGTGAGTCCGGCCGCTCCCACAATTGCGGACCCCTGCATGTAAACAATCCCGATAGTGTTGTAGGGCCTTTCAGCAATACGTAAGTCTTTTGGGTACCCACAGAGCGCGAGACGGTCGCCGGTCGACACTTCCGGTCGTGGGTTAAGCGGCTGTCGGAAAAATGCTTTCTCATCCAGCTTGAGATTCTCAATACCGGGAGCGGCCAATACTGCGAGATCCAAGTCTTGGTCTACTGACACGGGCTCTACTCCGAAGATGGGAATCGCATGATCTCGATCTAGGTAGAAAATGAGACAGCGGCCAGGTCGCTCTAATATCCGATCACGAAACGCGGCCCAAACGTGATGCGCAGTTACGAGGAATTTCGCGCGATCAGATTGCCACAAGAACGCTGATCCGCCGCAAAGTTTGAAATCGGCCTCGCTCGGCTGCTCTGCCCCATCTGGGTACTCCACGCACCATAGCGCGACACAATACCGCCGGAGTATCTGCATGATCGCCGGCCGGGGCATTTCCTTCCAATCAGCCATGTTGATTCCCAATGAACCGTTGCAGAACCCTCGTCAAATAACTTTTCTTCTTTTGCCGAACGGCGAGCTGAGCCGAGCGGCACCGGTTGCCGGCTGACGGAGTCAGACGGAGAGGCGACGCGAGGCTCCAGCGGCTTGTTGGGCGGCGCGTTTTTTGTTTTTTCTTACGCCGCACAACAAGACCTGGCGAAGCAGCTCGCCGTTGAGCGGCGCGTGAAACGCGCCGCTCAACAGATATTAGACAGAGATATTATATTATGATATGATAATTCCGCCTATTATACAACGCCTTATTTCGGACTAACTTGTTAACATTTAAAGGGTTTCTATGGTGAAAATCATGGATATCCCCGATCCCAGAGGGGGCGGCTCTTTTTGGGAAGCCTACCGGGCGTGCGCGGAGGAGAACAGGGTACGGCCGGATCGTTCCACATTTTATGTGAACTGGGCGAGAGACTTTGCAAATTTCCTGCCCGAAAAACCTTTGAGAGACAGGTCCAGAAAGGATATTGAAACCTTTCTGGCTAACCTCGGGAAACGCCGGGGCATTGCAGAATGGCAGGTCCGGCAGGCCGAACATGCGCTGAGGATACTCTATGAGATCTTCCTGCCTCATTATGTACCTGAAAAACACACTGTCGTTGGCCCATCTGGAAAACATCCTGTTCAAGGGGCCGTAGCCAAGACGGACGGGTTTCGCGACCGGGTGATTCCAGGCGAGGTGGAACGACGGTTTTCTGAATTGATAGAAGCGGTTAAAACTGAAGTTCGCTCCCGGCATTATTCGTATCGCACCGAAACCACCTACCTTGACTGGATAAGACGATTCATTGCCTTTCATGATTATGCCAACCCCCCGGGGCTTGATGCCCCCACTGCGGTGAAGACCTATCTCGATTATCTGGCTGTGGAACGAGAGGTGACGGCGAGTACCCAGAATCAGGCCCTGAATGCGCTGGTCTTTTTCTATGGGCAGCTCCTGCAAAAACCGTTGGGGGAAATGGAGGAATTTGTCCGGGCAAAGCGGCCGCGGCGGATGCCGGAGGTTATGACTCGGGATGAGGTTCAGACGCTTCTTTCCAAAATGAGCGGAATCACCGGCTTGATGGCCGGGCTGATGTATGGCAGTGGGTTGCGGCTCATGGAATGTGTCCGGTTGCGGGTAAAAGATATTGACTTTGCCCGGCATCAGATTATGGTGCGGGACGGGAAGGGGCAAAAGGACCGGGTGACCATGCTGCCGGAACGTTTTGCGGCTCCCTTGCAAGAGCATCTTGCCCGGGTAAAGGCCATGTATGACCAGGACTTGGCCCAAGGAACCGCTGGAGTCTACATCTGGTCCGCCCTGGAAAGAAAGTATCCGAATGCGGGGAAAGAATGGATCTGGCAGTATGTGTTCCCCGCCAAAACCCTGTCGGTTGATCCGCGCAGCAGTAAGGTGAGGCGGCACCATATCAACGAAACCGTGGTCCAGAAAGCCGTGAAAGAGGCGGCCGCTGAGGCGGCGATTAACAAGAAGGTCAGTTGCCATACCTTGCGCCACTCCTTTGCCACGCACCTTCTTGAAGCGCGTTATGACATCCGAACGGTGCAGGAACTGTTGGGGCATGCCAATGTCGTCACCACCATGATCTACACCCACGTACTCAACAGGCCGGGGCTCTCGGTAAAAAGCCCGGCGGATATCTGAAGAAGACAAAGAATAATGACATAATTTAGGCTCCCGGGGGCATCCAACCTCGGTCTTCCTATTATGGCAAAACGTTATCAAAAAAGGATACACTCGTCAAGATATTTAGAGAGCTCTGATAAACCACTTTTCGCTCTCTGATTACGCAGATTTCAAAAAATGATTGCACAGAGATTTCTGGGCTTTATCAGAAATCTCTGGAACTATTCTTGCCCAAATTAGAAATTTGACCGATGATCCAATAATTAATATTGATAAATTCGTAAGAAGTCAAAAAGTAGAGAAAATGTCATGCTGACTTTGGTTCAGCATCTAAAGAGATTAAGGACTAACCAGACCCTGAAACTCGGTACGAGTCGATCCCGACAAGCTCAGGGTGAGAATGCAGGACTTTTTACGAGACCATCGGTAGTGATCGTCCCGGTAATCTTCATTCTTCTGATGGCCTGCGGACCGAAGCAGCGGATCGTCTATAAGAGAGAAGTACCTCCTCCTGAAAAGAAAGAAGTGGTAAAAGAGGAGGAGAGGAGAGAAAAGGCCGCTCCAGCGGAAAAGATCGAAAAAAAAGAAAGGGTGAAGGAGGGAGGGCCGATCACTGAGAAGTTTGAAAAGAGGGAAACCAAAGACGTCCAATATGGGGTAGCTTCGTGGTACGGACCGGATTTTCACGGAAAACCAACCTCGAGTGGTGAGATCTACGATATGTATCAGCTCACCTGTGCCCATAATACATTCCCCTTGGGCACGGTGGTGATGGTGACGAATTTAGAGAATGGGAGGTCCCTTGAGTTAAAGGTTAACGATCGGGGGCCCTTCGTTAAGGAGAGAATTATCGACCTCTCCTATGCGGCCGCCCAGATTCTGGGCATGTGGGAGAAAGGAACGGCGCTTGTCAAAGTGGAGGTGGTCGGTCCCTTGATCGAGCAGATTCAGCGATTCACCCTCCAAGTGGGCTCCTTCATCGATGAGGTGAGCGCCCAGAAATTAGCTGACCAATTACGAAAAAGTTTTGAGAATGTTTATTTGACGACTGTGGAAACATTCACCCAGAAATATTACCGGGTCAGGGTGGGACAATTCGAAACCAGGGAATCGGCTTTAAGCTTTGCGGAGAAGATCTCCCAGATGGGCCTCAAGGTTCTCGTGACAAGCCGGTAATAAAAATGCGGAATGCACCCTCCTGCGCCAAGGCTCCGAAGGGCAGGGATTGCGGAATGCGGAATTATAAAAAGCTCAAAGCTCAATGCTGAAAGTAGAATGGATAGTTCGGAGTTCGGAGGAAGAAAAGGAAGAAAGTGACCAATGGTTTACAGACAAATTGAAAATTCTGAGTGAGGTTCTATATGAAGGATCAAACTGCCCAACTCTCTCTTAACACGTACCTCGACCCTCACTTCTTGCGGTTGGTGACCTCATTTGCTGAAGAGTCGGCCAAGGCCTTTGGCCTCGGCACGGCAGAGGCCCTCAAACTGACCCTGGCCTGTGAGGAGATCTTCACGTACCTCTGCCAGGCTGGCCGGACGGACGAGACCATTACGGTCGAGGCAGGAAACGGCGGCTACTATGCCCAGGTCAAGTTCCTCTTTAGGGCACAAGAATTCAACCCCCGGGCTTTCAACCTTACAGCCAGCGTTTCGTTGGAAGACCAGGTGAGCCTGGAGGAGATGGGCCTTCTGATTGCTTCCAGATCGGTGGATCGGCTCTACATCACCGGCAGCCCCCAGCAGAGTTTGGAGTTGGTCCTCGTCAAGGAAAAATCATATCCAGAACTGAAGGACCTCGAAACTCCTAAGATCAAGCCAACCAAAAACTTCAGTTTCGGGATCCCTGATCCGGAGAGCCTCAAGCTGTTCGTCCGTCTTGTGGCAGCACACTATCCTGCTCACCTTTATCTACCTTCTTTCGGCTTTCCTGGCAAAGTCGTTGACATGATCGCCTGTGGTGAGTACAGCGCCATGGTGGCATTGGGAGAACAGGGGCAAATCAGTGGAGGTATCGTCTGGCGCTGGGTTGGGAATAAGACGGTGGAGTTGTTTGGGCCCTATGTGTTCCATCAACCAGCCGATTCAGAGCTGGCGAACGGGTTAGTAGACTCCTGTTTGGCACGAATCGCAAAGACGGAGGCCATTGGTTTGATCAGCCGCATCTCCACTCCAGAACTGCCCAAGAGATACTTTGAACAGATTGGTTCGGTCGACTTTATCCAGCCTGGTGGCACGAGCCAGCCGTGGCCGGTCTACTACCGTCAGCTCTATGAAGACCCGGGCTGCCAGGTGTGGGCCCATCCCGATTTGCAAGGATTTTTGCGAGCAGAGTATGACCGCCTCTCCTTTGCCAGGGAGATTCGTCTGACCAGGCATGAGGGCGAGCGTCGGCCTCCTCAATCTGTCTTTGCCGCCCAGTTCGACCGGGCCCATCATCAGATCACTCTGCGGGCCATCTGGGACGGAGAAGACGCGGCCGCCAACCTTGCTCAGCACATCAAAGTTCTGAGGGCCGAGAATCTGCCCAATATCTTTTTCGAGATCGACCTTGCTCAGGCCTGGCAGGCCAACCTGACCCAGGCTCTGCTCGAGAATCATTTTCATCCGAGATTAATCCTGCCATACGGCGGTCAAGCCGATGTCGTCGTCTTCCAGTACCAGGGAGGCAAGTAACTGCTATGTTCGACATTTCCTTGGACAGACTGGTCCCTGAGTATATAAAAAAGTTCGAGCCCTACATCCCCAGCAAGCCGGACCCGGAGCTGATGAAGCTCTATGGGTGTCACCACCTCTATCGCCTCAACAATAATGAAAATCCCTTAGGACCGCCCCTTGCAGCCCAGGAGATCTTGAGCCGCTTCAAACCACCCAAGGCCGCCATCTACCCCAGCGGCGATTCTTACTACCTCAGACAGAAGTTAGCTGCCAAACACGGCCTTGACCCGGATCAGCTCCTCGTCGGGAACGGAGCCAACGAGGTCATCACTTTCGTCATAAAAGCCTTCTGCCAGGAAGGTGACAACATTATCACTGCAGACAAGACCTTTGCCGTCTATGAGTGGGTGGCGGAGTTCTCCGGTTTTGAGGCCCGTTTGGTGCCTCTCAAGAATTTCTGCTTCGATGACCAAGGCATGCTCGATCGGATCGATGAGCGGACTAAGATCCTTTTCATCTGCAACCCCAACAACCCAACCGGAACATATTGGAATGAGGCGACGCTCCGTCGTTTTCTGAACACCGTGGCGGGTCGCCAGATCGTGGTCGTAGATGAGGCCTACTTCGAGTTCGTCGAAAAAGAGGATTATCCGGATGGGATCAAGCTGCTAAGAGAGTATCCCAACCTTGTGGTCTTCAGGACCTTTTCTAAAATGTACGGCCTGGCCGGACTGCGCGTGGGCTACTTAGTCGGCAGCCTGGATGTGGTCAACATGATCCGGCGCACCTGCATCGTCTATTCGGTAAATACCCTGGCCCAGGAAGCGGCCGTGGTCGCTCTGGATGATGAAGACCATCTGCAACGTACCCGTAAACTGATCCGTTCTGAGAAGGCCAGCCTCAAACAGCAGATTGATCAGATGAACCTCGAAACTCAGATGGCTGAGGGATGCTTCATGATGGTCAAGCTCCCCATGAGCGACACCCTGGCCTACCGCAAGCTGATGACTCACGGAGTCGTGGTCCGGAGCATGACCGGGTTCCGATATCCCAACTGGATACGGGTCAGCATCGGAACAAATGAAGCGATGGAGGCGTTCATGACGGCCTTGAAGAAGATTCTCCCCTGACGAGAAGGGTTTCCAGTGAATTAACATGACAGTTGCAAAACGGACACGGGCAAACCGCCCTTCAAGGCTTCGAAAGGCGGTTGTTTTGAAAATTTAAGGGTATCGGAGGACATCACCCCAAGTGAATTCCAGCAGGGGAAGGGGACGAGAGTGCCGATTCGGCAAAAGGTTCGCCTCGAAGCCTTTCCGAACGGCTTGCCCATGTCCGTATCGTCAAAAGTTTATGCAACGTTAAGGTTAATGATAACCGTAAAAGATAATATCTTTAAGATCGGCAGCACAGTTCCCCGTGTAGATGCATTTGCCAAGGTGACAGGGCAGGAAAGATATGCTGCCGATTATTATGGCCAGAATTTCGTATGGGCAGGGGTGAAACGGGCATGCATCCCTCATGCCCGGCTTAAACAGATATCCATTGAAGGAGCCAAGGAGCTTCCGGGCGTGCTTTCCGTGCTCACCCACAAAGATGTGCCCGGATCGAATAGGCAGGGCATCCTCCGGAAAGATCAGCCAGTCCTGGTCGACACTAAAATCCGGCATTGCGGCGATGCCGTAGCCCTGATTCTCGCTGAAGATAAACCAACTCTTCATAAAGCCCTCCATCTCATAAGCTTTGATTATGAACCCTTGCCAGCCATCTTCGATCCGGAGAAGGCGCTGGAGGAGGGTGCTCCTGTTGTCCACGAAGATAACCCAGACGGTAACTTGATGCAGCACATCTCACTCGCGGTCGGTGATGTGAAAAGAGCCTTCTTAAAATGCACCACCGTGATGGAGGGCTACTTTGAAGTACCATTTCAGGAACATGCATACCTCGAGACCGAAGCCGGCTGGGCTTATCTGGCTGAGGATGGGCGACTGGTCATTGTCGCTTCCACGCAGACCCCGTTCCGCGACCGTTTTGAGATCGCCTCTGCTTTGGGACTCGATATCGACAAGATCCGGGTGATCGCTCCCTATCTGGGAGGCGCCTTCGGTGGCAAAGATGGTCTGACTGTGCAATCCCTCTTGGGACTGGCCGCCTTAAATAGCCAAGGCAGGCCGGTTAAGATGTGGTGGGATCGTGAAGAGAGTTTTCTGGCCGGGGTGAAACGCCTGCCTTGTCGGATGTATTACCGGCTCGGGGCCAAGGCTGACGGGACTCTTCACGGCCTCGACTGCCGGCTCTACTTCGATACCGGGCCTTACGCCCACTTGAGCAGCGAGATCATGGCTCTGGCCCTTGAGCACACTGGCGGACCATACCGGATCCCTCACACCAGCATAAAAGGCTGGTGTGCTTATACGAACAACCCTCCGGGCGGACCATTTCGTGGGTTCGGTGTCCCTCAGGCAACGGCGGCCATGGAGCAGATGATGGACATGCTGGCCGCGAAGCTGAAGATGGATCCCATGGAGATTCGCCGGCAAAACGCCGTGAGGCAAGGCGACAGAAACTGCGTCGGTGTGACCCTCGTCAATTCCACAGGCGCGTTGGATTGTCTTGAGACCCTAGCGGCCCATCCCCTCTGGCAAGAACGAAAAGAATGGAAGGAGTGGGCCGGCCCATTCAAGCGACGGGGAGTTGGTCTTGCCTGTATGGCCCACGGTTCCGGATATGGCCCCATCATACCGGATGAGGCCAATGCCAAGATCGAACTGACCGACGAAGGCAAGATGCGAATATTCTGTGGCGTATCCGACATGGGCCAGGGAAACGCCAGCACCTGCCTCCAGATCGCTGGCGATATTCTGAGCCAAAATGCCGACTCAATGGAATTAATCCTCCCGGATACAGATAGGAGCCTGCCCTCCGGCTCAGCTTCAGCCAGCCGCTGTACCTACACCTATGGAAATGCCTTGATCAGGGCGGCTCTTGAAATCAAAAAACGCCTTCTGGCCAGGGCATCGGCCGTGCTCATGACAAAAGAGGATGACCTCTCTCTCATCCCGGGCCGGATCCGTCATCTGCCAAGCGGGAAAGAGATTCCCTTGTCGCAGGTGGCTCAATGGATGGACCCCTCAGGCCGAACCTGCACTCATTACTACCGGGCTCCTGCGGCAATGGAAGAACTGGATGTACATAGCAGTTCCAAGATCTTCGGCCTTCCACACATACTCTTTTCCTATGCTGCCCATCTCGCCTACGTGGAGGTGGACGAGTTGACAGGCGAAATTGAAGTGAAGACCTATCTCTCTGCAAGTGACTGCGGCCGGGTGATCAACCCCCAGATTTACGAACAGCAGATCCAGGGTGGAATTGCTCAGGGATTGGGATACGCCTTAAGCGAGGACTTCGTTGTCAAAGAGGGTAAGGGGCTCACACCGGATTTGTCAACTTATATTATCCCCACAACCCTGGACGTGCCGGAGATGGTTTCTATCCCAGTGGAAATCGAAGAGCCGACCGGACCATTTGGCCTGAAAGGCATCGGGGAGATTTCGATCAATGGTCCTTTGCCTGCAGTGGCCAATGCTCTCGTCGATGCGTGTGGAATACGTCTTTCTCGTTCTCCATTTACGCCGGAGAGGGTGCTCACGGCCATGAAAGAGAGAGCTCTTCACGAGGTTAAACCTTGAAGATCTCCTTCACTCTGAATGGAAAAGCGAATCAGATTGACGTGCCGTCCGACCGGCGGGTGATCGATATCCTGCGCGAGGATTTAAACCTCACGGGAACAAAGGAGGGCTGCAGTGCAGGCGAATGCGGTGCCTGCACCATTCTGGTTGACGGTGAAAGTCGACTATCATGTCTGATGTTAGCTGCCCAGCTTGAAGGCAGAAGCGTTACCACAATCGAGGGAATGGCCTCAGAGGGCAGGTTACATCCTCTTCAAGAAGCCTTTGTGGAGCATGGGGCGGTCCAATGCGGTTTTTGTATTCCAGGAATGGTCCTTTCTGCAGCGGATCTCCTTCAGCGAAACTCTGACCCGACACGGATGGAGATCCGCGAGGGATTGAGTGGCAATCTCTGTCGCTGCACCGGCTATCAGAAGATCGTGGATGCGGTGGAAGCAGCAGCTCTGGAAATGAAGTGAGGGTCTCTTTTAAAACCATTCCTTACGCTATGCGCCATGCTCTATGCGCTTTGCCATCTTAACTTATGAGAAAGGTTTTCTTACCTCACACGCCTGAAGAATTGTGGGAGGCTCTGAGCGCCGAACCTCAAGCGGCCGTTTATGCTGGGGGGACGGATCTACTCGTGAAGCTCCGGCAAGGCCTTGTTGATTCGTCTTGCCTTGTCTGCTTGGAGCGAATCGAAGACCTCAAGGGGGTTCGAGAGCATGGAGATGAAGTGTTTATTGGAGCCTGTTCAACCCATACCTATTTGCTTGCGGATCCAATCATTCGAAGTAACTTCCCTGTTTTGACAAAAGCTCTCGAACTCCTTGGCTCTCCGCCCATTCGAAACATGGGAACGATTGGCGGCAATATCTGCACTGCCTCCCCTGCTGCAGATAGCCTCCCGCCACTCTATGTGCTCGATGCAGAGGTGGAGATTCGGTCAAAAAATACCTCCCGACGGAAGGCACTGAAGGAATTTATTCTCGGGCCAGGAAAAACATCTCTGCAGCCCGGTGAGATTGTCTCTGGGATATGGGTAAAGAAAGCCTCTGGGTACAACCTCCATCACTTCGAGAAGGTGGGGCAGCGAAAAGCACTTGCCATTTCCATTGCCAGTCTGGCAGGGTTATTGAGAGCTTCTGAAAATGGGGTGATCGAAGAGGCAAGATTCGCATGGGGGAGCGTCGGACCCACGATCATCACTTCTCCTGAAGTGGAGAAGGCGCTGGTTGGAAATCGTCTGTTACGCCCCATCTTGGAGAAGGCCGCCTGTCTTGCACGAAGTGTGGTCGAACCGATCGATGATATCCGTGCAAGCGCTAAATATAGGCGCCTTGTGTCAGGGAATCTAATAGTACGTCTTTTGACTCATCAGAGGAAGGGTTGCCATTGAAGCAGGAGCAAAAATTAAATCCAGAAAAAATCCTGACCAAAGATTTTCTTGCCCTCAATGTGGTCATCTTCCTCAATTTCTGCAACATTGCAGTCTTCTTCCAATTTCATCAATATCTCCAAAATGAGCTACGAATACCTCTGGAGTGGATCGGATTCCTCATCGGCCTGTTCGCCTTTACAGGCCTTGTCATTCGACCTTTGATTAGCCCATTATTGAACCCCGGTAACGCTAAGAAATGGATCGCGCTGAGCTCCATCTGTGTATTTCTTTCACTCTTCCTCTACAAGCCTGCCCAAGGATTATGGAGCATGGCCCTTGTCCGTATACTGCACGGAGGGGTTTATGTGGTCATGGGCACGGCCATGATGGCGAGGATTGTCGGATCCATCCCCGAGGGAAAAAGTGGACAGGCCTTCGGAATGATAACTGTGATTACCCTCCTGCCTTACGCCGTCATGCCTCCTCTCCTCGAACCTCTGATCCGTATTTTCGGAGGTTTTATACCTGTCCTACACCTCACCGCTCTCATGATGCTTCTGGTCTTCCCACTCCTTCTGTTTGTCAAACCAGGACAACGAGATGAAGATCCAAAAACGAAAGAGAGGATGAAGTTGAACGAAGTGATCCAGAACCTTCGAAACCGCCAGATCTCTGCCCTCATGATGATTTCCCTCCTGGTCTACATTGCCTTCACACCCGTTTTTTATTTCCTCAAGGGATATGCTCAAAAAGCCGGAATTGCCAACCCGGGCTGGTTCTTCACCCTGTCAACTTTCACAGAGATTGCGGTGCGCTTATTTGGCGGACCTCTTTTTGACCGAGTCAGCAAACCGCGCTTTCTCGCCTATTCATTGATCGGGTTGACCGTCGCCTATCCGATCCTCGCATGGGATCCGGGAAAACTCCTTTTTTATGGACTCGGCCTTTTCTTCGGGATATGCTGGGGTGTGGCCATGCCTCTTTTGAATGGTCTGCTCTTCGACCTGTCGCTCCCCAGATTCCGAGCCCTCAATACGAACCTGGGTCTGGAGATGTTCCAAGGAGGTCTGTTTCTGGGACCGCTGTTAGGGGGATGGATACTGGCTGTCTGGAATTATTCAGTTCTGTACTATTTCTGTGGGGCTCTCATCCTCTTGTCCCTCGGTCTCATTCCGTTTCTTTCGGAGGAAAAAAAGGAGGTCATATGAGTAAGGATCAAAAAAAAGATCATGCCATTGATCCTGGACAGAGTTATGAGTTTGATCTTTTCCGGCCTGAAGATGCAGAAGGGGTTTCACAACTTTTCAGGACCGTTTATGGTGACGGTTACCCTATTAAAACATTTATCGAGCCCAAACTTCTGATCGAGGAAAATGCTGCGGGCCGGACCATTTCGAGTGTTGCCAGAACACCCAAAGGTGACATCGTCGGCCATAACGCCCTGTTTCGCAGTGCACCTTATGATCGGATCTATGAATCCGGAGCCGGCTTGGTACATCCCGCCTATCGGGGAGGTAAAGGCATCTTTACAAATCTTGGGGTACATGGACAGGAGGTGGCTAAGAAATTTGATATTGAGCTTATCTATGGGGAGCCCGTCTGCAACCACCCGTTTGCCCAAAAGGCCACGGCAAGCGTCGGTTGGATAACCCAAGCCATTGAGGTGGATCTCATGCCCGCTCAAGCTTACGATAAGGAGAAAAGCGCCTCAGGCCGTGTCACTGCCTTATTGGATTTTAAGACCCTTAAACCCAAACTTCACACCGTCTACTTGCCGGCGGTCTACGAGGAAAGCATGCGATTCATCTATAGTGGTTTGGACGACGATCGCGATTTCGTTCTTTCCAGAGATGAGTTGTCTTCTCCGATGAAAACAGAGATCAAAGCTCAGGTCTTTGACTTTGCGCAGGTGGCTCGCTTGGCGGTTCATGAGGCAGGGGCGGACTTTGAAGGCGTCCTTGAGAGGGAGGAACGATCTGTTTTGGAAAAAGGAGTGGCGGTCCTCCAAATCTGGCTGAAGCTGAGCTGGCCCTGGATCGGACAGGTCGTGGATGTCTTGCGGAAGCGCGGCTATTTTTTTGGTGGGATATTGCCACGCTGGTTCGATGTGGACGGCATGTTGACGCAAAAGATCATTGGACAGCCCAACTGGGAGGGGATTCAACTCCATTTCGACCGGGCCAAGAAGATCATGGAAATCATCAAGGCGGACTGGCAGAAGATAAATAGGAGCGCGTTCCTTCTTGGCCACGAGGGGAAAAAGAATTAACCTTACAGTTGCATTAAGCAGACCCGCCGGGAACACTTCCAGACCCTTGTAATGCGGGTTTTATTGGAATGGAATGGGTCATAGAGGATTTCACCAAAAGTTCACCCCGTTAGAAATTCCAGCGGGGCATTATTTCTAACGGGGTGAACTCCAGCAAAGTTGGTGGACAGCAGTGCTTGATATTCAAAAGGTTCCGCCCTGCCTTCGCCGAAGCGGCTACGCGCAGGCAGGTACAAGGCTCTTACAGTGTCCCCGCCGAGTCTGTTTTGGTGTTTTATTGCACGTTAAGCTTAAGAAAGAGATCTTTTTTAGAGAGGGAGAGGAATGGATCCAAATCTGGCTGAGATAGAGGTTCTTGAGCGGTTCATTTTCTTATGCAAAGAATTTGCAGCGGGAAATTATGACAAGGTGAATGAACTGTTGGATCTGACCAAGGAGGAGGAGCAACCGAGGCTGATCTCGGAGTTGGCGGAGTCCTTCGGGATGATGATCATCCAGATCGAGGCCAGGGAGTTTAGGCTTGAGCAAATCATCGAGGATCTCGAGAAGACGAAGAAGGAACTCGAGATCGCGAAGAAAAAATTGGCCATGGAAAATATTGAGCTCAAAAATGAACTCCGTAAGGTCCGAATCGAGATCGACCATTCTCAAAAGGCAAAGGATGTGGCAGAAATTACAGAGACAGAGTACTTCAGATACTTACAGAAGAAAGCGAAGGATTTAAAGGCCCCGAAGGGATAGGGGCCTTGGGATGAGAAACCCTTCGCCGGGGAGGGAATATGGGCAAAATCGTTTCCGTTCACAGCTTCCGAGGTGGAACAGGCAAATCGAATATCACGGCCAACCTTGCCGTTTCCGTTGCCAGGGAGGGGAACCGGGTGGGTATCGTCGATACGGATATTCAGTCGCCGGGGATCCATGTCCTTTTTGGCGTCGATGTTGAGAAGATCGAGCATCCTCTGAATGATTATTTGTGGGGGAAGTGTTCCATTGAAGAGACCGCTCTCGACATGCGCCCTTCCCTCGTCGATGAAGAAGGGAAGCAAGCCGTAGGGGTCGGTGCGGTCTATCTCATCCCCTCCAGCAACAAGACGAGGGAGATCACCCGAGTCCTGCGCGAAGGGTATGATGTGGGCACCCTCAATGACGGATTCCAGGATCTGATCAAGAGACTGAACTTAGATTATCTCTTCATCGACACCCATCCTGGCCTCAACGAGGAAACACTCCTTTCCATCGCTATCTCCGACATCCTGATCGTGATTTTAAGACCCGACAAACAAGACTTCCAGGGGACCGCAGTGACCGTGGAAGTGGCCCGCAAGCTGCAAGTGCCGAACCTTTTTCTGGTCGTCAACAAGGTGCTATCGGATTTCGATTTCGAGGACGTCAAGCGACAGGTGGAGACGACCTACCAGGTTCCTGTGGGCGCGCTTTTGCCTCTCTCCCTGGACATGGTCCGTCTTGCCAGCGGTGGCATCTTCTCACTCAAGAACCCAGGACATCCCATCTCGGTGGAGATCGACAAGATTGCGAGGCGGATTACGGGCCGTTAAACTTAGGAGCCATGATGCCTCCCGAAGATTTTCTTTCCAGAGAGGAAATTTTGGGCGGACTGCCCGCAAAGAGGGCACAGACTCTCCTCTTTCTCATAGAGAACAGGGTGGGACTCCTTGCTGCCAAGTCCAAACGGGCTATGGCCCTCTTTTTCGGCGAGGAGAATGCCAAGGAGATCGAGACAGCCTTTCTGGAAGCTTTCAGCACCGGCCGGACCCCGCCTGAGCCGCCGACCGTCAGGGATATAGAGCGCTTTGCCACGGATTGGGTCCGGCTTATTCCGGAAAACCCGAGAGTCCGGGCGGCTCTGGCCTGTCAGATGTCGAAAAAGTATGTCCTGACTTATCGGGACATACCAAAGATCAGGGTCTCCCTCGGTTTGGACGAGGAACCGGTCCAAGAAGCTTTTCAGAGACTTTACAATCGGCCCTTGGCCGCGATATATCGCATGTCGCCCCGCCTCGTGGATAGGCTTCTATGGACCTTTTCCAGGTTCACTGATCGGATCGATTCCCTTCCACCGTTCTGGACCGCTTTTTCTTTAACCCTAACTGAGACCGTGGGGGCGGCCGTTCTTGCTTTGCCCATCGCCCTGGCCAAAGTGGGACCAGTGGTCGGAGGTTTGCTCCTGATCGGATTTGGGTTGGTGAATGTGGTGACGATCGGCCTCATGTCCGAGGCCATTGTCCGGAGTGGAACAATCCGCTATGGCAACGCCTTCCTGGGCCAAGTACTGGCCGATTACTTAGGTCCTGTCGCTTCGATCGTCCTATCGTCTGGACTCGGACTGATCTGCTTTTTGGCACTCCAAGCCTATTACATTGGTTTTTCAACAACGCTGGCCGATGCCATTAGAATTCCTCCGTGGATCACTACCGCAGCCCTTTTCGCTATCGGGATGTATTACATTAGTCGTGAATCCCTCGCTTCCACGGTTGCTTCAGCACTCTTAGTTGGGGGAGTAAACATGGCAATCATTCTCTTCATCTCGGCCATGGCCTTTGGAAAGTTGAATCCAGAACTTTATAGAGTCACGCCACTTTCTGCCAATGCATTCGATTTTTCCATTCTCGAGCTGATTTTTGGAGTGATCCTGGCGGCCTACTTCGGTCACCTCTCCATCGCAAACTGTGCCCGGATAGTGCTCCGCCAAGACCCGAGTGGCCGGTCACTCCTGTGGGGAAGCATGGCCTCCATGACTCTTACCATCGTCATTTACTGCATCTGGGTCTTGGCTGTAAACGGGGCCGTTGAGCCGGGCGCGTTCGAAGGGTTGCCCGGCACCGCCTTCACGCCGCTGGTTGTAAAGATCGGACCCGTGGTTGTCGTCCTGGGGTCGGTCTTCGTCATCCTTGGCATGGGCATGGCCTCCATCCATTTCTCTCTCGGACTTTTCAATATTGTCGGCGAAAGGCTGCGTGGCCGCAGGGCATTGACAATAGCCCTTCCTCGTCGCAATGGGCGGATCATTTTTTCCCAGCGTGGACGCGAAGCCAGAACCGGGCTGCGCATGGGCCTGACATACATCGGCCTGAAAGGGGCGAATCCCTGTTTTCTGATGGAGGTGCAGTCGGCCGGGGAGATTTACCGGCAAGAGATCGCCTCTGATGGGATCTTGAAGCTCGATCCAATCCTTGAACGCTTTCCGAATACGGTGGGCAAAAAGGCGGAGCTTTCGGTGGAGGTGCTGGAGGCTGAACCGGAATTTGCTCGCTTAAGGTGCGACACCCCTCTATCCGTCACCTTTGAAGGTGATCTGGAGCAGGTGGGTATCCGTATGGCCGATATGCTGGACCTTCCCGAAGAAGAGCGGAAATTACTCAACCACATGTTGCGAAGTGGGGGAGTCGACCTGGACCAAGCTGCAATTCTGATGAAGATCCCTCGTGACAAGGCCCTTGAAGGGTTAAAAAAACTGGCTGAAAGAGGCTTTATCCTGCAGATGGAATCGAGGACCGGGCCCCTTTTCCGTGCCCTTGTTGCCCCCAAGCGGACAAGGAGTCTGCCGGAGCATATCTGGAAGGCATTGGGTGAGACAGCCCAGCCTTCAGCCGGGGAGGGCGGAGGATTTTCTTCCTCCACTCTCCTCTCCGCCGCAGTTCTCCGTTTCAAATCCTTTTTGCTCAGCGAGCGCGGACGATTTGGGCTGCGCATCAGTCCGATTGCCGCGGCATTCCTGGTGACGGAATGGATGCTTTACACCGGCAAGGGTTCGTTTTCAGGGGTATTGAATCTTCTTGGAGTCATCGTCGTTCCCCTCTTAGGGGGTATTTTCCCGGTCCTCATGCTTGCTGCGAGCCGCAGAAAAGGGGAGTATATCCCCGGGATAGTCCTTCGCTTCTTCGGCAATCCACTCCTTTTGACGGGCATATACCTTCTCTTCCTCTCAAGCCTGTTCGCCTACGGTCTTTTCATCTATCGCGAACCCGCGGCGCGAGCTGCCGTTTTGCTCGTGGGGAGTTTTGTCCCTGCCCTGACGATCTGGATCGTCATGAAGAAAGGCTTCGTCCGACGTATTACAGTCGAGCTTCGATGGACTGAGGAGCAGGAGGGGAAAAATCTCTTTAAAATTACGCGCGGAGGGGAGCCATTGGAGACCGAAGTCAGCTTCGCGTACCGGGATCGGGTTAAAACCCTCCGATCCTCAGGAGGGATGGTGGAGAGGACATCGGAATTGAAGAGCGCGGTCTTCTTAATTCCAACAAAAGGGACAGGAGAACTCAAGGTATTGGCTCACACCGTGACCGCCGATGGCTCTTCATCACCACTGGAGGGGATCCTGGAAGTCAGTGGGAAGGGGGGAGACGGGGAGCCCCTGCGCTACGACCTCAAGCTGACAGGAGGTAGCCTGCTGATGCCCATCGATAGCAATAGCTGCCGCGTCACCTTTACATTTCACAAACCGTCCTCATCGCTGCCCGAACCCTGATGGGTATCCCGGATCCGATGTTTCATTCCTTCCATTAAGAAAGTGGCCAGAGATTTCACAAAAGCGTCTACAAAGAAATATGGACACATGGACATCAGCGAGGGTTAATTTACCTTATGAAGAGTCTGATGTCGGAAGCCTGCCTCCGGTAGGCAGGTCTGGGGTCCAGTGTCTGAATTGCAGGTGAAATGGGAAGCGTTTTGATTTCAAGAAGCAGGTATGATATAGGATGGAGAGTGATCATCAAGAATCCTGACGCCAATGGGGTGGAGATTTTAAGACAAGAGAGGAGATACGATGGAGATAAATCTTAAGAAAGAAAAAGGCGGGGTGATCGTTTCAGTGAAGGGCAGGATGGACGCCGTGACAGCACCTGAATTTGAGAAAACCCTATCCGATTTGATCATCAAAGGTGAAAATACTTTTCTTTTAAACTTCGGTGCCCTGGAGTATATCAGCAGTGCCGGCCTTCGAAGCATTCTTGCTACCGCAAAGAAGTTAAAAGAGAAACAGGGAAAAATTTTATTTGTTGGATTACGGGGCCCTGTTGAGGAGGTCTTCAAGATCTCGGGCTTCCACTCGATTTTTAAAATCTTTGACTCGGAAGAAATTGCCCTTAAAGAAATAGCCCCTAAAGAAATGGAATGAAACGATTGCTCAGTATAAAATTCCCCGCCAAGCTTGAAAATCTTGGGAGATTCATGGAGTCTGTATCGAACTGCGCAAGGAGACAGGGTTTCGACCAGAAAAAGATTCACGAGATCGAACTTTCAACAGAAGAAGCGTTGGTCAACATTTGCAGCTATTCCTATCCTGAAACGCCTGGAGATGTTGAAATAAACTGCAAAATCGAGAACGATCGATTTATCATTGAGATTATCGATGCCGGGATACCCTTTGATATGACTTCACTCCCTGATCCTGACCTCACCGCGGATATCGATGAACGAAAAATGGGTGGCCTCGGAGTCTTCTTTATAAAAAAATTGATGGATGAAGTAAGATACCGCCGGGAAAATGACCGGAATATCCTCAATCTGATTGTCAAAAAAGAAAAGGGTTAAATGATTCGAATCGTGCTGGTCCTATTTCTCTTTCTGTTCGGAGGAGCTTCCCCTCTCCACGCTGCGGAAAATGCCCTTAAGAGTGCTGCGTTTCTCCCCCAATGGAGCCCACAGGCGCAGTTCGCCGGATATTTTGTCGCCTATGAAACCGGGATCTACAAGAAATATGGTATTAACCTGACCCTGCTTCCCGGAGGCCCGCACAGTCCTTCATCGGACTTTCTCGAAAAGGGAAAGGCAGATTTCGCAACGATGTGGCTCTCCTCTGCTATTCAGAAGCGCTCCCAGGGCGTCAAGCTCGTGAACATTGCCCAGATGATCCAGCGATCTGCCTTGATCCTCGTGGCAAAGAAGTCCGCGGGCATCTATAAGCCCCAGGACATGAATGGCAAAAAAGTAGGTCTCTGGAGGGCAGAATTTCAGATCCAACCCATGGCCTTTTTAAAAAAAAATAATCTGAATGTAAAGATTATTCCTCAGTCCTTCTCTGTCAATCTCTTCCTCAGAGGGGGCGTCGATGTTGCATCTGCCATGTGGTACAACGAATATCATACCCTTCTCAACTCCGGACTCAATCCCGACGAGTTGACCACCTTTTTCTTCCATGAGCACGGGCTAAACTTTCCTGAAGATGGCATTTACACCCTCGAAGAAACATATAAAAAAGACCCTGCCCTGGCGTGCAATTTTGTGAAGGCTTCTATAGAAGGCTGGCTCTTTGCCTTCTCTCACCCTGAAGAGGCACTGAATATTGTATTGAACTACATGTCCATGACAAAAATCCCTGCGAACAGGGTACACCAGAGATGGATGCTGAACCGGATGAGAGACCTGATTCTCCCCGTGGACAAAAGCATTCCGGTGGGGATCCTTCAGCCACTCGATTATGAAATGGTTAGCCATGAGCTGAAGCAAAGCGGCTTCATCAAAACGATACCGGACTATCACTCCTTTTTCGTCAGGTGCGACCATCGTGCTGAAAAATAGAGGCATCGCCTTCAAACTGATCTTCTTTTTTACTTTGAGCAGTGCGCTCATCTTCTTGCTCATCTTCAGTTTCAATTACCGTTTCTCCCGGCGCATGATCGAGAAGAATGTGGAGGATAATGCACGAAACCTCGCTCTGTCAAAGGTGAACAGGATTGAAACCGTCCTCGTCTCTGTCAGGAAGATCCCTGAGAACCTGGCCTCTTTTCTGGAGAATGGCTCATACAACGAAGAAGAACTGCTCTTTCTCCTCCGCACGGTCGTGCAAAACAACCCTGAGATTTACGGTGCTGCCGTTGCCTTTGAGCCCTATGCGTTTGACAGGGAATTGCTTTACTATGCCCCCTATTTTTTTAAACGTGATGGAAGTATCGAATTCATTAATCTGGGCACCGTATCGTACCGCTATTCGTACCTCGATTGGTACCAGATTCCAAAAGAACTCAACCACCCCGATTGGAGCGAGCCTTACTATGACGAGGGAGGCGGCAACATCCTCATGGCAACCTATTCCGTGCCTTTCTATAAAAACGTGGGTGGGAAGAAACAATTCATGGGGATTGTGACGGCGGACATATCCCTGGGATGGCTCCAGGAAGTTGTCTCTTCCATTAAAGTCCTCCAAACCGGATATGGCTTTTTGATCTCCAAGAATGGAACGGTCATCACCCATCCCTTGAAACAGTTGATCATGAATGAAACTCTATTCGGTGTCGCAGAAGCCCGGAACGATGCCCAGCTCAGGGAGATAGGGAGGAGGATGATCAGGGGCGAGTCAGGGTTTGTCCCCTTCAAGAGCATCGCTTCCGAAAAACCATGCTGGATGTACTACACACCCATTCCGTCTAACGGCTGGGCCCTCGCTGTCCTCTTTCCTCAGGATGAGCTGACCGCAGATGTGTCGAGGCTTAACCAAACGGTCATCATCCTTGGGATCGCCGGTCTGTTACTCCTTTCCGTAGCGGTCGCCTTCATCGCCCGTTCGATCACAAATCCTTTAAGGGAAATGGCCCGGGCGACGAAAATGATCGCCAGAGGGAATCTGGACATTGAACTTCCACCTGTGAAATCGGGCGATGAAGTGGGGAAGCTTTCAGAAGCCTTCCGAACGATGAACGAGTCGTTAAAGGAATACATCCAGCAGCTGACAGAGACCACTGCCTCGAAGGAGAGGATAGAGAGCGAATTGAAAATTGCCCACGACATCCAGATGAGCATTCTCCCAAAGATATTTCCACCCTTTCCCGACAGACAGGAGTTTGACATCTATGCCATGATCGAGCCGGCGAGGGAGGTGGGAGGAGATTTTTATGACTTTTTCTTCATCGATGATGAACAGTTTTGTTTTATCATTGGTGATGTTTCGGGCAAAGGCGTCCCTGCATCGCTTTTTATGGCCGTGACAAAAACACTGATCAAGGCAAAAACATTATGGGAAGCTGACCCCGGCAGGATTTTGACAAAGGTGAATGAGGACCTCAGCCGGGACAATGACGCATGCATGTTTGTGACCATTTTTATTGGCATCCTCAACACGAAGACAGGCGAGTTGCGATACGCTAACGGAGGGCATAATCCTCCATTGATGATCCGCAGTGAAAATAATCCTCCCTCTGGTGAAGGCGGTCATGAGGGATTTTCAGGTGACATAGGATTTCTTGCAGTATCGAAAGGTCTTGTCGTAGGTGCGATGGAAGAGTCTACCTATAAGACGGACAGGATGACATTGAAGCCCGGAGATTCTATCTTCATTTATACGGATGGCGTGACGGAGGCAATGAACGGACAGGGAGAGCTATTTTCTGAGGAGCGCCTCAAAAAACAGATCATCGAACTCCAGGGAAGGTCCGTTCAGGAAATCATTGCAGGGACCGTGGAAGGAGTCCATTCCTTTTCCCATGGAGCCCCCCAGTCCGATGACATCACCATGATGATCGTACAGTTCAGGGGAGAGAAAAGTTAGGGTCACAAATCCCTCCCCCTACGGAAGGGGGGAGTTTTCACCGAAAATTGTTTCAGTTGTGAAGCAGTCTTTTTTCCTCTATAATGGTTTTTTAGATACTCTTTGAAAGGAATCCCCCTCTGAAGATCAAGACACTTCTCCTCATCTCCCCCATCCTTTTCCTCATCCTTCTGGCGATCAATATTGTCTTCGTCGGCTCACGACCTTCCCAAAAGGTCAACCAACTCATCATCGGCTCTATCGGCGATGCCTCCTTTCTCAATCCCATCCTCTCCCAGGATTCAGCATCCAGCGACATCAACTCCTTCGTCTTCAATGGCCTGATCAAATACGACAGAGACCTCAAGGCCTTCGTAGGAGAATTGGCAGAATCCTGGAAGGTCAAGGAAGGCCCTGAACCTGAAATCACGTTCTTCCTGCGAAAGGGTGTCCTGTGGCATGATGGGAAGGAGTTCACCGCTCATGACGTGAAGTTCACTTACGATAAGATTATGGACGAGAAGACCAATACGGTCCGCCGGAGCAGTTACGAATTGGTCAAAAAGGCGGACGTGTTGGATCCTTATACCTTCCGAGTCACTTACAGACAGCCCTTCTCCCCGGGTTTGGAATCCTGGAGCATGGGCATCATTCCCAAGCACCTTCTGGAAAAAGAGGATATCAACACGACTTCATTCAACCGCAAACCGATCGGGACAGGCCCATTTCGGTTTGGGGAGTGGGTGAGTGACGAAAAGATTGTCGTCGAGGCCAATCCCCGGTACTTCGAAGGGCGACCAAATTTGGACCGAATCGTCTACCGAATCATCCCGGAGACGGCTCTCAGTGAGATGGAGCTCCTCACAGGAGGGGTGGATGATGCAGGAGTTTATCCCTATCAGTTCCGGCGAATGAGTCAGATCCCATTTCTTAAAATCTATTCTCAGCCGAGCCTCGGATATACTTACATTGGTTACAATTTCAAAAGTGATCTCTTTCAGGACAGACGGGTTCGTCTTGCCCTGACCTATGCGATCAACCGGCAGGAGATCGTTCAGTACGTACTCTATGGTTTGGGGAAAGTGGCGACCGGCCCCTTTCCTAACCATCTCTGGTATGCCAACCCCCACGTAGAACCGATCCCTTACGATCCCAAGAAAGCCCGCCAGCTTTTGGCTGAGGCAGGATGGAACGATGCCGATGGCGATGGAATCTTAGATCGCGAAGGGAAGCCATTTCGCTTCACCCTGATCACCAATAGCGGGAATGACACCCGTCGGGATGTGGGAGTTTTGGTCCAGAGACAGCTTCGGGAGATCGGGATCGATGTGAAATTCGAGCTTTATGAATGGAGCGTCTTTCTCAAAAATTTTATCAATGCAAAACATTTCGATGCCTGCATCCTGGGTTGGGCTCTCTCCGTGGACCCGGATGCTTATGAGATATGGCACTCCAGCCAGATTGAGAAAGGGTTTAACTTCGTCTCTTACCGGAACCCTGAGGTAGATCGCCTTTTGGAGGAGGGGAGGAGAGAATACGGTCAGGAGAAGAGAAAGGAGATCTATTGGCGGATTCACGAACTGATGGCCGAAGATCAGCCTTACACCTTTCTCTATGTACCATTGGGTATGACCGCCCTTCAAAAGAAATTTTTCCTGTTGGAAAAGGATTGGACCGGCAGGGAGCTCAAGCTTTCTCCGATTCAGATCGAGAAGGCCGGCTTGATGTATGACCTGATCAAATGGTATGTCCCCAGAGGGACGGTTTTGGAGAGATAACGGATGACGCAATTCATCCTTCGACGCCTCCTCTACACCCTGATCACCCTCATCGGAATCAGTGTGATCTCCTGGGTGATCATCACCCAGGCGCCTGGAAGTCCGATCGCTTTAACCCTGGATCCCAAGGTCTCCCCCAAGATCATCGAACAGATGGAGAAGAACTACGACCTGGATAAACCCGTCTATCAGCAGTACTTCCTCTGGCTCAAACGTCTCTTCAGCGGAAACCTCTACTCCTTCAAGGATGGAAGGCCGGTGATGGAAAAGATCGGCGAAAGGATCTGGAATACGCTTCTCCTCAACCTCGTGGCCATGCTGATCATCTTCTCCCTGGCGATCCCGCTTGGCGTCTTTTCGGCAAAGCGGCAATATACCTTTTTAGACCATCTGGGGACGTTCGGGGCCTATCTGGGAATCTCCATCCCCAGTTTCTGGCTCGCCTATCTTCTCATTCTGGGGACGGTGAAGCTTTTCGGCTACCCGGTCCTCGGCATGAGATCTTTTGTCACCGAAGACTTCACCACCCCGGAAATCATTCTCGACCGGCTGTGGCATCTGATGCTCCCCTCCATCATTCTGGCGATCGGAGGCATTGCCGCCCTCTCGCGATACACTCGTTCCAGCATGCTCGAGGTGATCCGCCAGGACTATGTTCGAACGGCTAAGGCCAAGGGGCTCCCAGAGGAAACGGTCTATTATAAGCATGCCCTTCGGAATGCGCTCCTTCCAATTGTGACTCTTTTAGGATTTCTTATCCCGGGACTCATCGGCGGATCCATCATCATGGAGACGGTCTTTTCCTGGCCCGGGATCGGACGATTGGCGTATCAAGCCGTCCTCGCCAGGGACTATCCCGTGGTGATGACGATCAACACGATCACCGCCGTGCTCGTTCTCGTCGGGAATTTCGCGGCGGACATCCTTTACGGGATCGTTGATCCCCGAATACGATATGGGTAGATTAGATAGAAATTCGAGGCACGAATAAGAAACGTTAATTAAGGTGATGACCGTTTAGAACGTTTTGATCGTTTGACGAAATGAACGATCCAAACGAACTCAACAATCCAAACGATTAATAATGGAGTCACAGGTAAGAATCTTCTGGCGATATTTCAAAAGAAACCGGCTGGCGGTCGGAGGCATGGCCATGATTGTAATCACCTTCCTGATCGCGGGCTCCGCCTCTTTCCTCGCTCCTTACGATCCCGGAAAGACCGAGGTCTCTCTCAAATTAACCCCCCCTTCCATCCAACACTATCTGGGGACAGACCAACTGGGCAGGGATGTCTTCAGCCGGATGCTCCACGGATCCAAAGTCTCTTTGTCCGTAGGATTCGTTGCTGTCGCGATTTCCATCTTCATTGGGATCCTGGTGGGAGCCGCAGCAGGATATTATGGTCGATGGATGGACTCCGTCCTGATGCGCTTCGTTGATATCATGCTCTGTTTCCCTTCTTTCTTCCTCATTCTGACAGTCGTCGCCCTTCTGGGTCCCAGCCTTTTCAAAGTGATGGTCGTCATCGGAATCACATCCTGGATGGGAACCTCCCGATTTGTCCGGGCGGAATTTCTCTCCCTGAGGGAAAGGGATTTCGTCCAGGCAGCCAAAGCTCTCGGCGTGAAAGATTTCAGGATCATCTTCCGGCATATCCTCCCCAATGCCTTGGCACCCGTCTTCGTCACCGCCACACTCGACGTGGCCACGGCGATTCTGGTAGAAGCCGGCCTCAGTTTCTTGGGGTTTGGAGTCCAGCCACCTGCTCCCAGTTGGGGAAACATCCTGACGGAGGGAAGGACTTACATCTTCGATGCCTGGTGGTTGACCGTCTTCCCAGGACTGGCCATCCTCATCACCGTTCTCTCTTTTAACCTTCTTGGGGAGGGATTACGGGATGCCCTCGATCCGAGACTTCGAGGAAGGAGATAGTTATCGGTAAAGCAATGTCAAATGTCAAAGATCAAAGTTCAAATGGAAACGGAAACAAAAAGAAGAGTTTTTGACATTTAAACATCTGTCATTCATTTGACATTTGCCTGCCTGCGGAAAGTCCCGCCTTGCGGGACGAAGGCAGGGATTTTGACATTTGGCATTAACGAGATGAACCTTATGAAACATGATTTGATGAGGAAACCCTTGCTGGAGGTCCAAAACCTCTCCACCCATTTCTTCACAGAAGAAGGGGTGGTCAGGGCCGTTGAAAATGTGAGTTTTGAGATCCACCCTGGGGAGATCCTCAGCCTCGTGGGCGAATCCGGATGCGGAAAGAGTGTAACGGGCCTTTCCATTTTAAAGCTCATCCCCAGCCCACCCGGTCGAATTGTCAGTGGGGAGATCCTCTTCGACGGGAGGAATCTTTTGCATTTAGAAGAAAAGCAGATGGAGCGGGTCAGGGGAAATGAGATTTCCATGATCTTTCAGGAACCGATGACCTCTCTCAATCCGGTCTTTACGATTGGAAACCAGATCATGGAGGCGATCCTCCTCCACCAGGGACTCGATAAGACAGAGGCCAGAAGGAGAACCATTGAGATGTTGGATCGAGTACAGATTCCCTCTCCTGAGACGAGGATCGATGCCTACCCGCACCAATTGAGCGGAGGCATGAGGCAGAGGGCGATGATCGCGATGGCCCTCTCCTGTCAACCGAAGCTTCTCATTGCAGATGAACCCACGACCGCTCTCGACGTGACCATTCAGGCCCAAGTCCTTCAACTGTTGAGAGAGATCCAGAGGGAGATGGGCATGGCCGTGATGTTGATCACCCATGATCTGGGGGTGGTCGCAGAAATAGCAGATCGAGTGGCGGTGATGTATGCAGGGAGACTGGTGGAGTATGCCCCTATCCAAGGCATCTTCGGTCAGATGCGTCATCCCTATACCAAGGGGCTCCTGGACTCCATTCCCCAATTGCATGAGAAAAGAAGAAGGCTCGATGCGATACCTGGTCAGGTTCCGGACCCCGTGGATTTACCCGTTGGGTGTAAATTTCATCCGCGATGTTATCTGATGATCGAAGAATGTAAGAAGGAAGAACCTCCTCTCTTCCAGGTCAATGGGGACCACTTCAGCCGCTGCATTCGATGGAAAGAATGTCATTAAGGAAATGAAACCAATGTCAAATTTTAAAGTTCAAATGAAATCCCAATGACCAAATGTCAAAGCTCAAAGAATTCTTTTGGATTCCGACATTTGAAAGTTGACATTCATTTGAAATTTGCCTGCCTGCGGAAAGTCCCGCCTTGCGGGACGAAGGCAGGGATTTTGTAATTTGAAATTTCTCATGATGGCAGAGAACAATTTTCTCATTCAGGTTGGAGATTTAAAAAAGTATTTCTACAAGGAACGGCTCTTCTCTTCGGACAAGAAGCCGATCCGTGCAGTGGATGGCATCTCCTTTTCCATCCGAAAAGGGGAGACACTTGGATTGGTCGGAGAGAGCGGCTGCGGGAAGACCACAGCGGGCAAATCCATCTTAAGGTTGATCGAACCGACCTCTGGCCAAATATTCTTTAAGGGCCAAGATGTCCTTGGCCTTGATCGGGAAGGCATGAGAAGGTTAAGGCCCCACATGCAGTTCATCTTTCAGGATCCCTACGAATCTCTCAACCCCAGGATGAAGGTGGGAGAGATTGTGGGCGAGGGTCTGGAGGTGCATCGGATGGCCCAAGGTAAAGAAAAGATTCGAAGGGTTTCTGAGATTCTTGAGAAGGTGGGTCTCCATCCCCAAGATGCCCTTCGTTATGCTCACGAGTTCAGCGGTGGACAGCGCCAGAGGATTGGGATTGCCCGGGCTATCTCCCTGAATCCGGAACTGATCGTTGCGGATGAACCTGTTTCTGCTTTGGATGTCTCCATCCAGGCTCAGATCCTCAACCTCTTGATGGACCTCCGAGATCAACTGGGTCTTACCTATCTCTTCATCTCCCATGACCTTCGAATCGTCAAACATATCAGTGATCAAATCGCAGTGATGTATATGGGAAAGATCGTGGAGATGGCCAATGGGGAGGATCTCTTCCTTCGGCCTTTACACCCTTACACGCAGACCCTGCTCCATGCCATCCCGAAACTGGACCCCTCCAAAAGAAGAGAGGTGGCTCTTGTCAGTGAGGAATTTCGTCCCATCCCTTCAGATCAAGGATGCCGATTTCAGCCAAGGTGCCCACACCCGAAAGAGAGGTGTCAAACCGAGGAGCCCCTGCTTTTAGACGAGGGAGAAAACCATCTCGTCGCCTGCCATTTCGTATCCCCCAAGCACCCATCGCGTGCCCACCATCACTCATGAAAAAATGGCTCGCCATATCAGTGTCCCTTTTTCTAACCACATTTATGATTTGACTTTTTTTTGAAATATATATTAATCTAAGATGATTGACAGTTGAGGGACCTTGATGGGGAGAGTCTGAATGGATCAAGAAAAACTTCTCTATTTTAAAGGACTGCTTGAGGGAATGCTCCATAGCCTGTTGGAGGAGGCTGGGAAGACGGCGAGCGACATGCGCCAGGACCGCAATGGAGACTTTCCCGACCCGACGGATCGAGCTTCTTTAGAATCCGATCGGAATTTCCTCCTGAGGATCAAGGACCGCGAGAGAAAGTTGATCCTGAAGGTGAAGGAGGCATTGGACCGGATCGACAATGGAACATTCGGCATTTGCGAATCCTGCGGGAAGTCCATCTCCGAAAAGAGATTGAAGGCGAGGCCGGTCACGACCCTGTGCATTGCGTGCAAAACAGAGGGAGAGAATCAAGAGCGAAAAGAGAGACTGAGGGGAACCAAATCGAGGAGCACCTTTCCTTCTTAACTCCTACCCTGAATCGAAGGAAGAGCGATCATGCCCGAGCTGAGAAAAGATCCAATCCATGGAAGATGGGTGATCATCTCTACAGAAAGAGGAAGGAGACCCTCTGATTTCGTAACAGAGGAGCGAAGACCAGCGGGTGGTTTCTGTCCCCTTTGTGAAGGCAATGAGGATCGAACCCCCCCTGAGATCATCGCTTTTCGAAACAATGGAACCCCTCCCAACTCCCCTGGTTGGACCCTTCGAGTCGTCCCCAATAAGTTCCCTGCCCTCCGGATAGAAGGAGACTTGGACCGGGAAGGCGAAGGGATCTATGATAAGATGAACGGAATCGGTGCTCATGAGGTGGTGATCGAAACGCCCCGCCATTCTGAGACCCTCGCCACCCTACCGTTAAAGGGTGTGGAAAGTGTCCTCTGGGCCTACTGTTCGAGGATCATCGATTTGAGGCGTGACCAACGACTTCGATATGTCCTCGTCTTCAAAAACCATGGGGTATCGGCCGGGGCTTCTCTCGAGCATTCCCACTCGCAGATCATCGCCCTTCCGATCATCCCAAGGAGAGTGGCTGAGGAGATCGAAGGGGCCAAAACCTATTTCCAATATAAAGATCGATGCGTCTTCTGTGATATCATCCGACAAGAGCTTCAGCAGAAAAAAAGGATCGTCAGCGAAAATAAGTCCTTTCTCTCCGTCGCCCCCTTTGCCTCCCGCTTTCCATTTGAGACATGGATTCTTCCCAAAATCCATTATCCCAGTTTCGAGCATATGGAACCCTCTCTCTATGGAGAGGCCGCCCAAATCCTTTCCGATACCCTCCAAAGGATGAACCGGGTCCTGAACGATCCTCCCTATAACTACATCATCCACACCTCCTCCTTTTTAGAGTCAGATAACGACCACTACCATTGGCACCTTGAGATCATGCCCAAGTTGACCAAAGTGGCCGGGTTCGAGTGGGGGACAGGATTCTATATCAACCCCACCCCTCCCGAAGAAGCAGCAGAGTATATGCGGGAGGCTAAGTAATTCTCTATGTGCGGCCGCGCCGATGCCTATGACCTGTTGAGATCGATCATCCATCCTTCCACCTCTTCCATCTCCATCGAGGCCAAACTGGACGCCATGCTCCAATCCATCTTACGTGCCTTTGGATCGAATCGATGCCTCTTCCTGAGGTCCGACAAGATCGATCAAAATGGATTTCTTTCCCGTGTGGCCTTAGAAAAAAAACCCTTATGGGTGGAGGATGGATCATCCTTTCAGGGAGAAGGATCCCTTTCAGGAGAGAAAGATCTCCTCTCCCCTTCCTTTGCATGCATTCCTCTCTGTGACGAAACCTCCTTCCAGGGTATCCTCTATCTCGGTTTCTCGAAGAACCGAAAGTTTTCTCCTGAGGAGGTTGATCTCCTCCTCCTGGTTGCAAAGGAGATGGGAGAGGTGATTCGAAATGCCCTTCTCCATCAAAAGGCCAAGGAGACCATCTATGAATTGACCGCCCTCCATGAGATGGGAAAGGCGGTGACCTCCACATTGAAATTGGAAGATCTTCTCGAACTCATCGTCACGACCGGTATGAAAATCCTGAAGGCCAAGGGAGGAGTGTTGAGGGTGGAGGACAGGAGGACCGGAGAGTTGAAGGTCAAATGCAGTCTGGGAGGGTATCATCAAAACCCCTTCGACGAGAAGATCGCAAGAAGGGTCTTCTTCACCCGAACCCCCCTTTCCTTGAATCACTCCGGTGAAGGGAAACCTTGGCTATCCATCCTCTGTGCTCCATTTCTATCAAAAGCAAGGACTTTTGGAACTCTCACGTTTTATGATAAGCGAGCAGACCCTTCGAAATTCGATGAGAGGGATTTCCAATTGTTGTTGACCATGACGAACCAGATGTCCTGCGCCATTGAAAATGCGCTGATCCACGATGAAACCTCCAGGATTGCCCAGCAGCATGAGAAGATGGTGGCACAGCTTTCCACCCTCTGGGAGCTGAGCAAAGGCCTTTTGACCACGGTGAATCTTGAGAGGATCCTCCATATGGCCTTGACGGCCATCACGATCGGTGAGGGATTGGGGTTCAACCGAGCCATGCTCTTTCTCGTAAACGAAAAAGGCAGAATCTTAGAAGGAAAGGTGGCCGTGGGGCCGGGCAGTGCCGAAGAGGCGGGGAGGATCTGGACCACCCTTTCTCAAAGGAGGGAGTCCCTTTCAGACTTGGTGGCCCAACTCCGGCTTCCCCCTCCGAACAATTCCGTCTTAAACTCCATCGTCAAGGGGATCCAGATCCCCCTGGAACAGGAACAATGCATTCTTTCCAGGACGGCTCTCGAAGGCAGACCCTTCAACATCCAATGCCCTCGAGGCGAAGAGGGGCGGCTCCAAAACCGATGTGAAAGGGGCTGCGGCTTAGGTTCAGAGGTGGGATGCTATGTGGGTGAACATCTCAGTCGTGATCCCCAGGTCTACTCCTTTGCCACGGTCCCCCTCTGGGGAAAAGGGAAGGTCATCGGTGTGATTCTGGTTGACAACCTCTATAACCGGAACCCCATTACCGATGAGGACATTCACTTTCTGAGCATGTTTTCGAACCAGGCGGGATTGGCCATCGAGAACGCCCTCCTCTACCGAAATTTGGAAGAGGTTCATCAAGAATTGAAGGAGACCCAGACCCTTATGGTCCACCAGGAAAAGATGGTCGCACTGGGAGAAATGTCCGCTACCGTCGCTCACCAGATCAAGAATCCCCTGGTCTCCATCGGCGGCTTCACACGCCGTCTTTATCGGGCAATACCGGACGAAGCCTCAGAAAAGCGATACGCGCAAACGATTATGATAGAGGTGGGGCGCCTCGAGAGGATCCTGGACAACCTCGTGAACTACACTCGGGATGAAGCCTTGGTCCTGAGGGAATTGGATCTCCGGGATGTCCTCGAGGAGAGCCTCTTGATGATCTCGGAAGGATCGCAAGAGGGTGGAATCCAACTCGTCAAGCAGTTCGCTGAAGAGCTTCCCGGGGTGATCGGAGATTATCAACGGTTAAAGCACGCCTTCTTCAATCTGATCAGCAATGCCTATCAGGCCATAAAGGAGAAAGGGACGCTTTCCCTTCGAGTCTATCCCTTTTCAAAGAATGGATCCAACTGCGTCCGGGTTGAGGTGGAGAATACGGGGGAGGGAATCGACCCTGGAGATCTTCACAATATCTTCAACCCCTTCTATACGACCAAAGATGGCCGCTTGGGTTTGGGTTTGCCCATCGTCCATAAAATTATCACCTCCCATCGGGGCCAGATCGAGGTGGATAACCACCCTGGAGAGAAAGTGGCCTTCATCGTCACCCTCCCGGCCCTACAACTGACCTCCCCTCCCCTGGCGGGAGGGGATAAAGGGGAGGGGGAAAGCACGAGAAACAATCTTTGAAAATCGTCTTGGAGGCAAACCGATGAAGAGGATCATGGTTGTCGACGATGAAGAGAATATTCGATTCCTCTATAAGGAGGAATTGGAGGAAGAAGGGTTTGTCGTGGAATTGGCAGGGAATGGGGAAGAAGCCCTCGAGAAGCTTCCCTCTTTCAAGCCAGATCTCATCACCCTCGACATCAAAATGCCGGTGATGGACGGAATCGAGACCCTGAAACGAATTCGAGAGACGGAGAGAGACTTGCCCATTATTCTCTGCTCCGCCTACAGTGAGTACAAGCAGGACTTTACCACTTGGGCCTCAGATGCCTATGTGGTCAAGTGCGCCGATTTGACAGAGTTGAAATCCGTGATCCGGAAATGTCTGAGGCTCCAATGAAAGTAAAGAAGGCCGTCATCCCAGCAGCAGGTTTTGGAACGCGGTTTCTCCCGGCCACGAAGGTGGTCCCAAAAGAGTTATTGCCGATCGTGGATAAACCCACCATCCAATATATCATGGAGGAGGTGGTGGCCGCAGGAATCGAAGAGGTGATCCTCATCACCGGGAGAGAGAAAGGCTCCATTGAGGATCATTTCGATACCTCGACCGAACTGGAGAACCATCTCAGAAAAAAGGGAAGGAAGGATCTGTTACAAATGGTCCAAGCCATTTCGGATATGGTGACGCTGGTCTCCGTCAGGCAGAAGGAGCCTTTGGGACTGGGGCATGCCATCCTCTGTGCTAAAAAGATGGTCGGAGAGGAGCCGTTCGCCGTCTTGCTGGGCGATGACCTGATTGATGCGGAGACGCCCTGCATCCGGCAGATGATGGACGTCTATCAAGAGATGGGGGGTGCCGTCATCGCCATCCAGAAGGTCCCCAAGACGGAGGCCCATCTCTACGGCATCATTAAGGGTGGGAGGGTGAAGGATCGGATCTACCGTGTCGAGGAGATGGTTGAAAAACCGAGACAGGGGACCGCGCCTTCAAACCTTGCCATCATCGGAAGATATGTCCTCCCCCACGAGATCTTTGGGACATTGGAAAAGATCCGCCCGGATGGCAAGGGCGAGATCCAGCTGACAGACGGGCTGAGGGAATTAAACGAAACGGTTCCCATTTTTGGATATGAATTCATCGGTGACCGCTATGATGCCGGCGATAAATTAGGATATCTTCAGGCCAATATCTCATTTGGGTTGAAGCATCCAGAACTCGGCCCAAAATTGAAACAGTATTTAAAAAAATTGTAACACTTTAGCTCTTTGAAAAAGAACAAATATACCCTGTCGTGTAGGGCTTTATGCCCATAGACAAAACAAGAACAAATTTGATCTTCAGGTCCTTAACTTACGGCCACAGGGACCTACACTACAATTCTTTTTCAAAAGCTTAAATTGATACAAAAAAAATTATAATTTTTTTTGCCGACACGGATCACGAGACACGGACACGTCACTTAGAAAAAAGAGGGGGCAGTAGCTCAGCTGGGAGAGCGGCACGTTCGCAGCGTGTAGGTCGCCGGTTCGAATCCGGTCTGCTCCACCAAGAATTTCAAGGGGTTAGCCATTTAGGTTAACCCCCTTTTCATTGGATTGTGCTAAATTTGTGCTAAATTCCTTTTTAATCCTATCCAAAACCTCTACTCCATCCCTCAGACTCTCAGGATAATGATGGGCATAACGTTGGGTCATTATCGGTGTCTTGTGCCCTAAAAGCATTTGAACTTTATAGAGGTCTTTCCCTGCTTGAACCATTCTTGTCGCAAAAGTGTGACGTAGATCATGAAATCGAAAATCTTGAATCCTGACACTTCTTAGGGCAATCCGAAATGCTCTTCCAACATTACACTCATCAATGGCCGTACGGTTTTGAGTATGAAACACCAGGTCAGTCTTAATTGATCTTACCTTTCCTGTGGCTTTAAGCAACTCAAGGGCTGTTTCGTTCAGGGGTATTGTCCTTCTTCCATTGTTTTTGGATTTGAATACCGTGACAGTCCTTCTAAAAAGATCAACCCCTTTCCAGGTGAGGGAGAGGATTTCACCCAACCGCATCCCGGTATTCAAGGCGAATAAGACCACCTCCTTCAACCAAGGAGGACAAGAACGGAGGAGCCGTTCTTCTTCGTCGAACGCAAGCCATCTATCTCTCCTGTTATTCAGTCTCTCCAGAGATATCCTCGTAACAGGATTCCTGTCCACCCATTCCCATTCCCGAATTGCCAGATTGAATGCGCGTTTCATGATATCCAGTTGACGGCGGATGGTTGCAGGCTTTACTGCCTCAGCCTTACGTTTAATCCTGAATTGGCTAATGAGGCTCGGAGTAATTTCTGAAAGGATGTAATCCCCAAAGAAAGTGGTGAGCCCCTTCAAATAGCTCTTGCAGGCTCTGTGACTTGCCAAGTTCGAAAAATATTCTGACTCAAACTTTTCCATCATCTCCTTAAATGTCTTCTCCTCTCCTGGCAGCCGCTCAAACCATTTGCCTTCTGCAATTTCGCCTTTCACCTTTATGCCGTATTCTTTAATGTACTTTTTAATGAAGAAAAATACCTCATTTCCGAGCAAGACCAAAACAGGTTTCCTTTTATCTTTCGCAAATATCTCGATTTTCCTTTTTAAGAATTTCTTAAAACATGTCGCTTCGGTAGTTGGGTCTAATGGTAACTTCTTCTTGTCCATACCAATCTGATTCTGGTATTTAACCAATTCTGTCCAGAGAATATTCAAGTCGTCCATATTGGAATATTTCCTTAAAAATGTTCTAACCCTTGTGTAATAAGGAACATTTTGAATAATGGGGTTCGCCACTATCTTAATATCTTTAAACCCAAATTTTGATTTATGATTCTTGATAGACTTAACAAAGACCTGCTCTAAATCGGTTGCCGTCCCAGGATCAATGCCAACTACGATGTAATGAAAACATCCAACTTTCTCATTCTTCACTTCAGGGGAGAAACAACGTGGGTAAATACCCTCTTTAGGTTCATTCTTAATTCCTTCACACTTGCTTTTACAATCGATGATTTCATTACCAATACGGTTCAATAATTGATTTAACCCCATCCCCATCCTTATCTTCCCCTCCCACCATTCACTTCCGTATTCAATCTTGAACAGGGTGTCAATGGGAATTAAGTAACCCGTGATGGGAAAGAACTCTTACGCTCTCTTCGAAAAGGAGATGGGAGGGTAAGTAAGGGAATAGGGGAAGATAAACAAGGGGGCATCATGAACACGCTCTCTATCCTTTACTTCTCCCCTAATGATCTTTTATTACCCAAATCCTATGGAGAATGGACTCAGAAAAGTCCTTTAATTTCCGTTCAGGCTCCATGGGTAGTCCCTAATCTGCTCTCTGGTTTTAGGTTAAATGTGAGGGGTGGCAAATCAACATTTTAGCTTGACAATAAAAAGTAGGTTTGATAATTTTCCATTCTAAAACAACATTTCATTTTTTAAAACGCAGAGAGACGGAGCCCTTAAAATCGCCAAGGATAAATAACCTACCTCAAACAGTAGAAAGAGCCTTAGATATTCTTGAGGCTTTTGTGGAATCCAACGAAGCTTTGGGAATCACTGAACTGAGTCTTAGGGTCAAGCTGAATAAAAGTACTACTTATAGAATTGTGCAAGCCCTTCGGACAAGGGACTACATTCATCAAGATCATCAGACCAACAAGTATTACTTGGGATATTAAGATACTGAGACTTGCGTCTGGTTTTTTAAATCAAAGTAAACTCAGGGAAATAGCAACGAAACATTTGGAAGAGTTATCAAAAAAGACCTTACAAACTGTTCAATTAGCTATCTTTGAAGGGAATAAGGTAGTTTATATCGATCAGGTTGAAGGCACCGACATTTTTCAGGTGCGTCTGCGGATTGGCAATAGGGGACCTCTTCATTGTACCGCAGCAGGGAAAAGTATCTTGGCTTTCCTCACAGAAGAGGAATTGGAGAATATTCTTAAGAAGTCCAGGCTTATTCCTTTTACGGATAAGACGATCACGTCTATTAAAAATTTAAGGAATGAGCTCAGGACGATTAAAAGATTAGGGTATTCATTTTGTGATAGGGAATATGACCAGCACCTCAGAGCAATCGGTGCACCCATTATAGGCATGGGGTCAAAGGTCATGGGAGCAGTCGCTCTTGTCGCCGCTTATAACCGTATCAAAGTGAAAGAGGTCTCTTACTACGGCAATATGGTGAAAGAAACAGGACTCAAGATTTCATTGGAAATGGGTGGGTAAATAGCAAAGAGAGGTGGTTGAAACTTTATGAGAATGACTGGAGCCAGGTTTATTGCTGAAACTTTTAAGGGGTATGGGGTCACTCACGTCTTTTTTGTTGAGGCGATTGCGAGGAGAGGGCTTGTTGAAATGGAAACACTGGGGATAAATCGAGTGTTGACCCACTCAGAAAAGGCAGCGGCTTATATGGCAGATGGGTATGCGAGAGCCAGTCATCGTCCGGGGATATGTATGGCTCAATCGGTCGGAGGGGCTAATTTAGCCTCCGGGCTACAGGATCCCTATCTTGGCCTTGCACCAGTCATTGCCATGACAGGACGTAAACCCCCTATTGCGCAACATCGAAATGCTTATCAGGAGATTGATCACAGTGCGATGTTTGAACCGGTGACAAAATATAATGTAATGGTGGAGACAATAGAACAACTTCCTTATCTCCTCCGGCAGGCCTTCCGTGAGGCAACCTCAGGAGCTCCTGGCCCGGTGCATCTGGACTTACAGGGCTATGAAGGTGAGATGACCGCTCTAGCTGAGGCGGATCTTGAAGTCATTGTTGAAGAGGCGTTTTCCCATTATCCTTCCATACGGCCTGAGCCTGACACGGCGTGTGTGCGTGAAGCAGCACGGGTTATCGAGGATGCTGAACGACCTGTGATTGTGGCAGGAGGAGGGGCTACTGCATCGTCTGCGGGACGCGAAATTGTGGAACTTGCTGAGGTGCTATCAATACCGGTTGCTACTTCCCTCAATGGAAAAGGAACGATCTTAGAGACACATCCACTAAGCGTTGGTGTGGTAGGGTCCTACTCCCGCTGGTGTGCAAACCAAGTCGTATCAGAGGCCGATCTAGTGATATTTATTGGAAGCCATACCGGAGATCAGGTTACGAATTCCTGGACTGTTCCGAAGCCAGGTACGCCTGTGATACAGATCGATATTGATCCTTTAGAGCTTGGAAGAAGCTATCCAAATAGAGTCGGATTGATGGCAGACGCAAAAGTGGCGGTCCGCAGACTGATAGAATGCATTGACCGCAGGTATACTAAAAATCAGTGGGCTCAAAGGGCCCAGCAGTGGGTTCAGAAATGGCGAGATGAGGTGGAGTCATTATGTCATTTGAAAGCCTTCCCCATCCTCCCCGAAAGGCTGTGCAAAGAAATTACGGAGTTTCTCCCATCGAACGCCATACTGGTCTCAGATACGGGCTTTGCGAGCTTGTGGGCGGGGGCCATGGTATATTTGACCCATCCAAATCAATCGTCTATTCGGTCCGCTGGGTCCTTGGGTTGGGGATTCCCTGCTTCTTTGGGAGCAAAATGTGCTGAGCCCAAAAGACCAGTGGTCTGTTTTACGGGAGATGGGGGGTTCTGGTACCATTTGACTGAACTCGAGACGGCATGCCGTCGGAATATAAAAATAGTCACCGTGGTGAATAATAATAGCTGTTTTAGACAATGCATACGGGGGATCCATCGAGCCTATGGTGATAGTCCTGGTGAAAAACAGGATCTGTATCAATTTCGAGATACTGACTTTGCCAAGATTGCACAGGATATGGGATGTTTTGGAATTCGAGTCGAGCGTCCCGAAGAGCTCTCCGGAGCCCTGAAGAAGGCTCTTGAAGTAGATGTTGCTGCGGTGGTTGATGTCGTGACCGATTCAGAACACGATGCTCCTTGGCCACCTCCGGCAATTCGCAAATGAAAATTGAAAAGGAGGAGAAATGAGAGAAGATTTTTTGGGGATTATCGGTGAAACGATCGATAGGCTATTAACCCTTGACATTGCCGGTAGAGGGATAATTGACAAATTGTACGAAGCGGCCCGTGCATTACATAAGTTTCCTCTATGTCTTTTGGCGGCTAAAAAAATGGCAGAGGTGGTAAAACCGAATGACGTTGTTTTCATTGCAACGGGGATGATTATTTATCCGCTCCATCATCTTGGTATTGGAGAGAACGATGGTCCGGTGGGTGGAGCAGGTCTCGCGCGAGCATTGCGACTTGCACTCGGGGCCAAAACGATTTTTCTTACAGATAAGGTACTCATTGACATGGTATCAAAAACGGTAAATGGGGGAGAATCTGCAATTGTTCCTCTTGAGGCTTTGCGTGGTATCGAATTACCCGTTTGTTCAGTGATCAGTTTTCCTACCGAGGAAGAGGAAGCGGGGAGAGAGGCCAAGCGGTTGATCAGAGATTTCAAACCCAAGGCGATTGTTGCAATAGAGAGAAGAGGGGTGAGCAAAAATGGAGTCTATCACGCTTGGAATGGTGTTGACATGGCCCCCTATGAAGCAAGAATCGGCAGGCTTTTCGAGGAGTGTCGGGGAAAAGGGATCCTTACTATTGGTATCGGGGATGGAGGCAATGAAATTGGAATGGGCAATATCTACGATACTGTAAGGAAAGTGGTTCCCTATGGCGACAATTGTAAATGCCCCACCAACTGTGGAATTGCTGATAGCACCCTGGTTGACGTAGCCGTGGTTACCACAGTTTCTAATTGGGGGGCCTATGGGATCGAGGCTTGTTTGGCTGCCATGACAGGCAAGTCAGAGTCACTTCATGGAGGTGAAGAAGAATTGAGGATCGTCAGGGAATGCATCGATGCTGGGGGGCTGGATGGCCCTGCAAAAGTTTCTCGGCTCTTTATTGATGCAATCCCCGCAAAAATTGATGTGGCGATCCTAGACATTCTTGCAGAGGTCATCCGCGGGCGCTTCAGGGAAATAAAGTACTAATAGTTTTCCTATGTGAGGGAATTTATTAAAACGAAGGAGGGATTTTGTATGATTGTGTACGTGAATGGAAGTTTCGTGAGTGAAGAGGAAGCTAAGATTTCGGTGTTTGACCATGGATTTCTCTATGGGGATGGGGTCTTTGAAGGCATCAAGGCTTACAACGGACGAATCTTTGCCCTGGATGAGCATGTCGATCGATTCTTTGAATCGGCACAGTCCATTCAATTGCAGTTACCACTCAGCCGTAGCGAGATGAAACAGGCCATCATCGAAACGGTCAAGCGAAACAATTTGAAGGATGCTTACATTCGCCCCGTCGCTAGCCGGGGAAAAGGTGCGCTGGGTCTTGATCCCAGAAGTTGCCCGAAAGCGACGGTGGTCATCATTGTGGATGCCGAGATCCGTCATCCCGAAGACACAGGTGGAAAGTCTTTAAGCCAAAAAGGGATAAAGGTCATCACCACTACTTTTCGTCGTAACGGTCCGGACGTCCTCAGCCCGCGCGTAAAGTCCACTAATTACTTGAACAACATTCTGGCTAAGTTACAGGCCAATGCCGTCGGGGCTCAAGATGCGGTCTTTCTAAATGAACAGGGGTTCATCTGCGAACTGACCGGGGATAACCTCTTTATTGTAAAGAAATCCCGGGTCACCACTCCGCCACTTTGGCAAGGCATCTTGGACGGTGTCACAAGACGGGTTATTCTACGCGTTGCTCGAGAACAAGGGCTGGAAGCAGGAGAAGAACCTTTAACCCTCCATGACCTATATACAAGTGACGAATGTTTCTGTACGGCGACTCGTGTAGAAGTGTTGTCAATTGTTTGGATCGATGGTAGGCAGATTGGAGGCGGAGCTCCTGGTCCCGTAACAACCCGGATTACAAAAGCATTTCTGGAACTCGCAAGCCGAGAGGGGACTTCAATCTATGAGTAACAACCCCATGGATGGATGATTTTCTATTTCGATAAATAATACAAGCCCGGGAGGGATCCCCTATGTCGATCCTGGTCATTGGAGGGATGGGATTTATCGGTTCAAGAATAACAAGGTCTTTAACCGAACTGGAAGAAGAGGTCGTCGTTGTCGGACGTCAACCGACGCTTCATCGTCTTGGTGAAGTGGCTGAGAAGGTAAAAGTGGTTCAGGGGGACAAGGTGAATATCGACCAAGTCTTCGATTGGATCATGACATGCAACGTCACAAAAATTATCGACGTTTCTTCTGAACTGGAAGCGGAAAGTGAAAGAGTGCCCTATTCAGCGACGAAGATCAACCTTATAGGGACTCTGAACGTGTTTGAAGCCGCCCGGATTACAGGTATCAAACGGGTCGTATGGGCCAGTTCCTTGGCTGTTTATGGGGATAAGAAAAGAGCAGGAGGGATTCCTCAAAATGAAGACGCTCTGAATAATCCGATCACCGTCTATGGAGCCTGTAAAAACTATGGAGAGTTTATGGCCAAACTTTACAACGCTCGCTGGGGCATGGATATCGTCTCCCTCAGGCCTTCGTCTGTCTATGGTCCCCTGAGGGCAAGTGGCGCCACGGGTTGGCTAACCGATGTCGTGAAGTTGCCCTTGATCGGAGAGATCGTAGATATCCCCGCAGGTCCGGATGAAACCACGAACTTTTGCTTTGTGGACGACTGCGCAGAGGCATTTATCAGGTGTTGTCAATATAAAGGCGACCGGCTGCCTCACGCAGTCTATTACATCGGTGGATTTAAGGCGTCGATTAGACAGCTAATGGAGGAAGTGAAAAAACACATTCCAGAAGCAGAGGCACGGTATGGCGGAAAGCCTATTTACTATATTGATAAGATAGATAACAGCCGTATTTGCGAAGATTTGGGTTTTAAGCTCAAGTACGACCTTGGAGCAGGGGTCAGAGAACAGGTCTCCAGGCAACGCGCCTTGAACAAGAGAAAGGCGGGAGAAATCATAGGCTGGTAGGACTTAGACAAACCATGGATGCCAGTGTGGGTCTGGAAACTTGACAAAGTAATTGGCCGGTTATATATATGGTGCGTTATAAATTCAAGAAAAGGAGGAAGATATGAAAGATCGACTGACAAAACTAATTCGTGCTTTGGGGTATGGAATGGTGGCGGGGATCTTTATTTTTTTGCAAGCCAATTTGTGTTTGGCCGCCTCAGATGAAGTGAAGATAGGTGCTTCTATCTCTCTTTCCGGTAAACTGACACGAGAGGGCCATGGTGTCCAAAGGGGATACGATTTCTGGGCAGATTGGGTGAATGCAAAAGGAGGAGTATTAGTCGGTGGGAAAAAATTTAGGGTGAAGATGGTTTACTATGACGACGAAAGTAACCCACAGACTTCTGCAAAGTTGTTTGAAAAGCTTATTACACAGGATAGAGTGGATATCATCTTGGGCCCTTACGCAAGCGGTATTGCCATGGCTGCCACGACAGTCGCGGAGAGGCATCGATACGTTGTTATTCTGCCTATAAACAATTCAGACGAAATATACAACAGGGGTTATAAATACGTATTTGGTCAAGCTCCTGTGGCAAGTCGGGATATGGTCCCTATGATAGATCTATTGATGGACGCAGCTCCGAAGCCAAAGACGCTCGCTATTATTGCCTCTAATAGCACCTATCCTTTGATCGTAGCAAACGGATGCAATGATTATGCGAAAAAGGTGGGCTTAGATGTTGTATTTTTTGAGAAGTTTCCAGAAGAGACGAGTGATCTTTCCTCTCTGTTGAGTGTAATAAAGACTAAGAATCCAGATCTCTTGATCGAAGCAGGATATTTTGAACACTCGGTCCTGATTACCAAGCAATTAAAAGATCTTGGGGCCACTCCTCGAGGATTAGTCTTTTCCATTGGGCCCCAATTGCCAGATTTCGTTAAATCTTTGGGTAAGGACGCAGAATATGCCTTGGGCGGTGCATACTGGCACATGAAGATGAAGTATAAGGACCCAGCGTTTACCGTAGAGCAATATGATGAAATGTTTAAACAGAAATACGGGGAATATCCAATGTATTTGAATGGGTATGCGACCGCGGCGGGACGACTGCTCGAAAGAGCTTTGGAAAAAGCGGGAAGCATTGAGCAAGAGAAGATTCGGGAGGCTTTGAGCAAGATCGAGCTAACCGATACCATTATCGGCAAGGTAAAGTTCGATGAAGGGGGGCGGAACATTTGGGGTAAAATTGGGGTTCTTCAAATCCAAAAGGGGCGTGACGAAATCGTTTACCCGCATGAGGCGGCGACATCAAAGCTTATCTACCCAAATGTTCCTTGGGGGCAGAGATAGGTTTTTGCGGACTGGGTGTTAAGATCCCAGTCTGCTCTCATGCCTATTCATGTGAAGGGCAGAATAGATGTTAATTCTCCAAATACTCATTAACGGAATACTGGTCGGTGGTTTATATGGCTGCGTCGCTGTCGGATTTTCCCTAGTCTGGGGTGTTTCTAATATCATTAACCTGTCGCATGGAATCTTCGTCATGCTGGGGGCTTACATCACCTTCTGGATTTTCACTCTTTTCCATGTAGACCCATTTCTCACTATTCCGATATCTGGAGTAGGATTGTTTGCTATCGGGTTTTTTGTTCAAAAATTGCTCCTCAACTATGTTGTGGGTCCGTCTCAACGGGGAGGGCTGGGAGCCTTCATGTCTTTGATCTTGACCTTTGGTCTGGCACGGGTCTTCGAAAATTTCATGGTGGGTTTGTGGTCGGGCGATTGGCGGTCTGTCACGACAAGTTATTCTGGAGTTTCAATTCAAGTCGGGGGAATAAGTATTCCTTATATTAGGATTGCTGTCTTTCTTGTGGCCCTTCTCGCTGCATGGCTGCTTTCTTTTTTTCTCAATCGATCTCGGACAGGTATGGCAATCCGAGCCATCACTTTTGATATCGAAGGAGCACAAATTGTGGGGATAGACCTTGCGAATATCTATCCCATCACTTTCGCCATCGGGGCTGCTCTAGCGGGAATTGCTGGTTCACTGGTCTCTCTTATTTACAGCTTTTCTCCGTTTCTATCCACCCCGTATCTTTCCTGGGCATTTGTGATCGTGGTCATGGGAGGTTTGGGCAGCATTTTTGGCGCCATTATCGGAGGTATCACCTTGGGGATTATTGAAGCCTTTGCCACGGTTTATGTGGGACCTGGTTATCAACTCGCAATTGGTTTCATCATCTTGGTGTTATTACTTGTCTTTAAACCACAAGGCTTATTTGGAAAGAAATTCTTAAAATAAGCGGAATTGGAAGATGATTGAAAAACGCCAAAACATCCTAGTAGTAGCGACCATTATGGGAGTTCTCATCATTTTTCCGTTCTTTGTTGCCGAATATTGGATCCGGATCTTTACCGGTATTTTCATGTATGCCTCCCTTGCGCAGGCGACAAATATTCTGATGGGATTTAGTGGCCTTGTCCCTTTTGGAAATGTTGTCTTTTTCGGTATGGGAGCTTATCTTACTGGAATTTCAATGCTGAGTTGGGGTTTTCCATTTTTTGTTGGCCTGATGTTTGGGGCTGTGGCCTGTTCTGCATTTGCCATTCTCATCGGTTTTCCTATCCTGAGACTGAAAGGGCATTACTTTGCCATCGCTACGATGGGAATCAGTGAAGCAATCAAACAAATTGTCACCAATGTGAAAATTACTCGAGGGGGAATGGGATTGAGCCTTCCATTAATTCCATATGATGTAAAGACCTCTTATTTTTTCTTCTATTTCTTGATGTTTCTGGCGATGGTTGTCATAAGCATAACAGCTTACTGGATTTCCAAAAGCCGAATGGGATATGCACTGCGAGCTATCATGTCGAACGAGGAGGGAGGGAAGTCCATTGGCATCAATACCTCCTATTACAAGGTTTTGGCTTGGGGGATCAGCGCTTTTTTTACAAGCATCGTAGGGGGAATTTTTGCTTATTGGTATGCATACATCGACCCTCCGAGTGTCTTTGATATTGGTATTGCAGTCCGCTTTATCATTATGCTCCTTTTAGGAGGGGCTGGTACCATTATTGGTCCGTTCCTGGGTGCATTCTTCATTGAACTTCTATCTGAAACGATATGGAGTCAACTTCTATTCTTACACCTGGGAGTCCTTGGAGCGATCATCGTTCTGGTTGTCATCTTCATGCCCAAGGGATTTTTATGGTTTTACCGACAACGTTTTAGTCTTAATGCCCTTCTTGAAAATGTGAGAAAAGGCAAATTATGATTTTTAGAAGATGGCGATAAGATGGGCACATTGCTGAGCATTATAAATGTAAGTAAATATTTTGGGGGATTGGTCGCCAACAAGAGTTTGACCTTTGATATCGAAGAGGGGGAGGTGATCGGCCTCATTGGCCCCAATGGATCTGGGAAGACAACCCTCATCAATGTGATTACGGGAAACTACTCGGCTGATACCGGGAGTGTCCAATTCAAGGGTCAAGAACTCATAGGATTGACACCCTTTGTGATCAATCGTCTGGGAATCGCTAGGACCTACCAAGTGGTTCAGCCGTTCTTTGGGATGACAGTTCGGGAGAATGTTGCGGCAGGAGCTCTATTCGGACGCAGCGGAAGAAGCCGGAAGATGGGCGCTGCTTTGGAGAAAACTGACGAGATCTTAGAACTTTGCCATATGTTAGGGAAGAAGGATGAATTGGTCGAAAATTTAACGATCGCAGACGTGAAGCGGCTTGAGATTGCTAAGGCGATGGCAACAGATCCAGTTTTGCTTTTGCTGGACGAGGTGATGGCCGGTCTTAATCCAAAAGAGATTCATGATGCCCTAGAATTGATCGCCAAAATCAATAAGATGGGAGTTACTCTTCTGGTTATCGAACATGTGATGAGGGCTGTCATGAGTGTTTCACATCGTGTCGTTGTTCTCCACCAAGGGGCGTTGATGGCTCTGGGGACGCCGGACGTCATCGTGAAAGATGAACGGGTGATCAAAGCCTATCTGGGCGACAAATATGCCACTCGCCGAAAAACATTAGGAGATACGAAATCGACATGACACTCGAAATTCAAGGCCTTTATGTCGGATACGAAAAGATTAATATCTTGTGGAATATTGAACTGAAGGTGGCGGAGGGGAAATCGGTTGCCTTAGTTGGATCGAATGGCGGAGGGAAATCTACCTTATTAAAAACGATTGCAGGATTGTTGAAACCTTCTCAGGGAAGAATTCAGTTCAATGGAACGGAGACGACAAATTTAAAGTATTCGGAGATCGTTCAGCTTGGAATTAGCCGCATACCCGAAGGATATAAACTCTTTAAAGGGATGACCGTCCAAGAGAATCTCTTTTTGGGAGCTTACCGGGTAAAGGATAAGAAAGTGATTGTGGCCCAAATGGAAAAGGTTTTCGAAATTTTTCCTGAATTAGAGGAGATGCGTAATCAGCTTGCTGGCACAATGAGTGGCGGGCAGCAACAGATGTGTTCAATCGGAAGGGGATTGATGTCAAATCCTAAGTTGTTACTAATCGACGAACTTTCCCTCGGCCTAGCCCCTTTGTTGGTTGAATTGTTGGTCAAGAAGATAAAAGAAATTCACCAAAAAACAGGGATGAGTATTTTATTGGTGGAACAGGATGTAGAGACAGCCTTTTCTATCGCAGACTATGGTTATGTTATCGAGTCTGGTCACGTCACGTTAAGTGGCGAAGCAAAAGAACTCCTTGGAAACCCTGTCATGGTGAGTAGCTATTTGGGGGTATAGATCGCGATGGGAGATCACACGGGCATCGGCTTGTTCATCAATGGAAATCGATGTTGCAGAAGGGGTAACTCTCGATGGAGGCGGATTTATACATAAGAAATGGTACGGTCATTTCAGGAAAAGAGAGATTTAAAGCCAACATCGCTGTAAAAGCTGGAGAGGTGGCTGGTATTTTCGGGAATGATCAAGAAGTCGAGGCAATGAACACGGTCAACGCCGAGGGGAAATATGTTCTCCCGGGGATTTGGCATCCCCATTGCCATTTTCGCGAGCCGGGTCCTACTCAAAAAGAGGATTTTGAATCGGGAACAAAATGTGCGGCTGCCGGGGGAATTACATTTATCATCGACCAGACGAACAATGAGCCGGCTCCTACCACATTAGAAACCTTTCTTGCAAAGAAAGAGTTGGTCGAAAAGAAGAGCCTTGTCGATTTTGGCTTGTATGGGGGAGGCCTCATCCCTGAAGAAATTTCAAAGATAGCTGCAGCCGGAGCCATCGGCATCAAGGTTTTCAATACGCGTCACGTCAAAGAAGTTTATCCCTATATCTCTTCTTTGGCTGTAACCGATCATGGGCTATTGTATGAGATCTATGAGGAGACAGCAGAGACCGGCCTCGTCTGTTCCGTACACCACGATGACTCTGACTGGACAAAGAGGTTGGTGTTTAGGGACTATATCAACAAAGCAAGGGTCGATATTGATGCTTACATCGATGCATACGAAAAGGGTTATATGTATGGTCATGGGATGGTATCAGGTTTGGCAAGCTCTTTATATCTTGCCAAAATTTCAGGAGTCAGGCTTTACGTCCTTCATCTCGGGGTCATGCCGGAGGAGGCTTATGACCTGATCGATTTTGCCAAAACGAGGGGGCAAAAAGTTTATGCAGAACTGGAAGCATGCTCCTTCCTCATTTCTAAGGAGATGGCAAAAGGAATTGGTCCCCAAACCTATTTATTTGCCAAGAATCCGGAAAAGGCTTGGGCATCCATCCATTCAGGACTTGCGGATGTTTTGGTATTAGAACACGCCCCCCACACGCGAAAAGAAATAGAATTAGGTTGGAAGGACAATTTTTCGGCCCCTCTTGGCGTTATAGGGGTTCAAGAGTTTTTGCCTTTGATGTTGAACGAAGTGAACAAAGGTTCTCTTTCCTTAGAAAAATTGGTCGAGCTAACTTCGGAGAGCCCAGCGAAAATTTTTGGAATTTATCCAAAAAAGGGAACGATCCAAGTGGGAGGTGATGCGGATTTTACCGTCGTGGATATGGATCAGGAAATGATCCTTTCATCGGAAAAATCGTATTCGAAATCGGGCTGGACTGCTTTCGACGGAGTTAAAGTCAAAGGAGTGCCTACCCATACGATCGTCCGCGGTCGGATAGTATTTGAAGACGGTAAGATCACGGGGGCTCCAGGTTTTGGGAGGTTCGTACCAGGATCTGGAGTAAGAACGCAGTCATAAAACTGGAGGGTTTGTAAATAACCGGATTCAGAAAACTTATTTGAAATTTAAAAAAGGAGGAGGATATGAAAGAATTATCTGAACAACCAACGACACATCCTACATTCGCAGAAATAACCTATCCTGAATACAAAGCGAGGGTTGATAAAGCAAAGGCACTGATGGAGAGGAAAGAAATAGATGCTCTATTAATTTTCGACATTGATAATATCAGGTATTATACGGGTCATATAAAGGCGAGTTACGGATCCACGTACGGATGGAGGCGGGGCATTGTTATACCAAAGGATCGTGATCTTGTTTTTGTTTCAGCCAGTGAGATTTACAGAAATGTCCAAATCAGCACATGGGTAAGCGATATCAGACCATGGGGAGGCCCGGAGCCAGAGGTAAGAGGTTGGCCGAAAGAACATGAGAGGGTTTTTATTGAGGCGATTGAGGAAGCGAAAGCGAAGAGGGTTGGGGTGGAATTAGCAGATTATATGAAGCCCGAGATAACTCGTGGGGAGTTTGATAATATCCGGAAGGGTTTAGCAAAAGTAGAGTTCGTCGACGCCTCGGAGTTGATCATGGAGCAGAGGATGATCAAAAGTCAGTACGAACAAGGCGTTATCAGGGAGTTGGTGACCAAAGTATGCAAGGTTGTTGAAAAGAGTATTCGCGAATTTAGGCCTGGTATGACGGAGAGAGATCTCCATAGAATGTTTTGGCTAGGATTTATAGAAGAAGGCATCCATGAAGATCCTATGGCAGGGCGTTACATGATGTCAGGGCCTGGTCGCTATGATGCGTTCATCATGGGACCGACAAACACTCGTCTGAAGAAGGGAGATACTCTTTTCATTGACGGAGGACCTCGATACAAAGGTTATTTTTGTGACATACAGAGGAATATATGCATGGGAAAACCATCTGAAGTAATTAAGAGACTTCACAAGATATCCGTCGAGGCAACGGAGGCCGCTTTGAATGCGGTGAAACCTGGGGCAAAAGCTTCGGATGTTTATTTTGCGGCAAAAAAGGCATTAAAAGCCTATGACAAAAGGTATGAAATGAGTTTTTTTGCCGGACACAGCATCGGATTCTATACACATGAACTTCCCTATCTGGACGAGAAGACGGACCTGGAATTGAAACCAGGGATGTACTTAGCCGTTGAGGTTGCGGCACCTGACCTCGACTCACGGGTTCCTCGGTGTGCCATCATGATGCCAGAAGATAATGTGATTGTGACAGAAAAGGGGCACGATAATCTATCCAAGAAACTCTCAAAAGAATTATGGATAATCGAATAGGCTATAAATGCCGGTAGCCCTGGAGGCAGAGCGAATATGAGCGCTGTAGACACAATGGTGAAAAACGGAAGAATCTGCACATCCAGAGATATGTTTGAAGCTGACCTTGCTATAGATAAGGGGAAAATTGTTGCCATCGGAAAACTTGGTAGGATTTTCGAAGCGAAAGAAGTAATAGATATTAAGGGAAAACATGTGCTTCCTGGATTGATTCATCCACATTGCCATTTTAGAGATCCTGGGATGACTTATAAGGAAGACTTTGAGTCCGGTCATCGATGTGCCGCGGGTGGGGGAATCACCTTTACCATTGACCAAACCAATACGGACCCCCATCCGAGTACTTTGGAGAAGTGGAACTTAAAAAGAGAGAGTGCAAAGAAAAAATGCATTGTCGATTATAATCATTATGCTGCGGCATTAATTCCTAAGGAGATTGCAGAACTTGCTGAAACTGGGACAATCGGGTTCAAACTGTTCAATACCATGCATCCCAGGGCAAAGTACCCTTACATCCCCGATTTAGCAGTGACGAACCATGGTTTGATGTACGAACTTTATGAGGCAATAGCTCAGACCGGCTTGCCTGTTTCGGTCCATCACGATGACAGTGACTGGGTCAAATGGATGGCTGAAAGAGAATATTTAAATTCAGGGAGAACCACCTCGAAAGATTTCCACGAGGCCTACAGACGCGGCATTATGTATGGTCATGGCATGGTCATGGGACTTGCGATCTCTCTCTACATCGCAAAGCTTACGGGTGTCAAATTATATGTTCTCCATGTTGGGATGGAAGAAGAATATGATATGGAATTGATCAGACATGCTCGTTCTCTTGGTCAAACGGTGTACGCTGAACTCGAGATGACACCTTTCGTAATTGATGAGGAAAAGGCAGATAAATATGGCCCCTATGTGACGCTTTGGGGTAAAGATCCAGAGGTGGCTTGGGATTGGATAAGAAAAGGCTGGATTGATGTCGCTATTATGGAACATGCACCGCATACGATAGAAGAGACCGAACCAGGATGGAAGGATATGTGGGACATCCCTCTCGGCATGTTAGGGGCACAGGAATTCTTACCATTGATGCTGACAAACGTCAATAAGGGCAATTTGTCGCTACACGATTTGGTTCGAGTGACCTCTGAGAATCCGGCAAAGATTTTTGGCCTTTATCCACGGAAAGGGACGATACAGATAGGATCCGATGCGGACTTGACAATTGTGGACATGGAAAAAGAAAAGAAATTTACAAAGAAAATGGTTCAGTCCAAAGCAGGATGGACTCTTTTTGATGGGGACATATTTAAGGGATGGCCCGTTCAGACGATTGTCAGAGGAAAGACAGTCATGAAAGACGGAGAAATTACAGGAAGGCCCGGGCAAGGTGAATTCATACCAAGAAGTAATGAAGGGTAGGAAGCTAAGATAATGATAAAGAAGTATTCCTATAAGGAACAGGATTTAAAAAGGAAACAGATGTTGCCTGGACTTCTTGGAGAAAATAGGAGAGTGAATTTAAAGCGTTTTGTGACAGCAAGTGACCTCAGCTATAGAGCGGGTTATTTTAGAATGGAGCGAAACAGTTCCTTTGAATCCTTTTATTGGTATGATGAGGTTTGGTGCATTTTGGAAGGTGAAGGAAAGGTGGGTACCATTCATAGAGCTTCTGGTGAGACAAAAGAATGGGAATTGAGAGCTAAAGATCTCTTCTTCATTTCGAAGGGAGAATGGATTCGAGCTACCGCATTATCGAAAGGACCTTTTGTCTTCTTCTACTGTGCCATACCTGCCGCTTCCAAGGATTCCCCCTGGCTTGCCCACATGACCAAGAAGGATCTTAATGACATCAGAAAAAGGGAAGAGTTTTAGTTTGAGGTTCGTCCCCTTTCCATACTGATTCTACCATCGTCCGTGGCCAAATCGTATTTAAAAAGAGGAGGTCAAAGGACATCCATATCAAAGGAGGTCTATTCCTGAACAAGCTTATAAAAAATTCTAGACGAACAAAAAATCAAGTCGCAAAAGATTTAATTTTTCCTTAAAGGAGATCTGGGGAGCAACTGATGATTAAAGCAACAACGAAAAAGATCATACATATGGTGATTAACGGTCAAGATCGGGGAATAGAGGTTTGCCCAAATGAGTTATTGGTAGATGTGTTGCGAGAAAAGTTGGGATTGAAAGGGACAAAGATTGGTTGTGAAGCTGGAGACTGCGGCGCTTGTACCGTTCTGATTAACGGAACGCCAACCTTATCCTGTTTGACTCTTGCGATTGACTGCAGCGGTAAGGAAATTCTGACGATTGAAGGAGTGGGGGGTGCTGTGACGGGAGAACTTCATCCCCTTCAGAAGGCCTTCGTTGAGCATTACGGGGTTCAATGCGGTTTTTGCACTCCTGCGATGATTCTGACAGCGAAGGCTTTTTTGGATAAAAATCCTAACCCCAGTGAGGAGGAGATCAGGGAAGCCATTAATGGCGTGATCTGTCGATGTACTGGATATATGCAGATTGTTGAGTCTATTTTTGCTGCTGCCAAAGAGATGAGAAAGGCAGTTCAGGAATCATGAGGAGTTTAAAGTGATCGGAAAGTCCATTCCACCGAGAGAGCTATTCGACAAAGTCACCGGGCAATTTCAGTATGTAGGGGATATGCATGCGGAGCTTTATGGAAAGATTTTAAGAAGCCCCCATCCCCATGCACGGATCAAGCATATCGATAAAGGCAAAGTTGAGAAACTGAGGGGAGTCGAAGCCGTATTAACCCACAAGGATGTTCCCCTTCGAAAATTACCACGGCGAGACCAGAGGTCATGCTATATCCTTGAAGATCATGTCCGCTTTGTAGGAGATGAAGTGGCAGCGGTAGCCGCCAAGACAAGGGCGATCGCAGAAGAAGCCTTGGATCTATTCGAAGTGGAGTATGAGATCTTACCAGCTGTTTTTGATCCTGAAGAAGCAGCAAAGCCAGAAGCTCCTCAGTTATACCCTGGAGGGAATGTTTACGGTCCTCAGTTTGGTATGATGATAGAGAAGGGGTTGAACGAACCCGTTGTTATGGAATGGGGGGATATTGAAAAAGGCTTTGAGGAAGCGGATGTGGTGATTGAAGATAAGGTGGAGGTGAAACCACAGATCCATTCACCGATTGAACCTCACATCTGCATAGCCAGTTGGAAAGGAGATGAGTTGACTCTTTGGACTGCCACACAGTCTCCATATGAAGTACGGATGAGCATCGCCCATGCCTTGGGTATGCCCGAAGGTAAGGTGCGAGTGATTTATGGAGCTATCGGCGGAGGATTTGGATCTAAATACATAGAGCGATATCAACCGATCGCAGCATTGCTATCGAAAAAGGCGGGCGGAAAATCTACAAAGATTGTTCTCACAAGGGAAGAGGAACTTTGCCATGCGTGTCGCGCTGGTGCGAAGATCCGAGTCAAGTTGGGTGTTAAGAAAACTGGGGTGATCACAGCTATATATCTGATGGCCTTTTTCAGCCTTGGAGGTTATGGAAATATTATCGGTGGATGTGGACGTTTTGCTGAGGAATCTCCAGCCCTTGCCTACAAGTACCCAAACGCCCGATTTGAAGGGTGGGACGTGCATACGAACCACTTCACTAGCCAACCCTGCCGTTCCGTTGCTTTGCCGACTCTCACCTTTGCTGTGGAAAATGTGATCGATCAAGCCGCCGAAAGATTGAACATGGATCCAGTGGAATTCAGGTTAAGAAATCTACCGGAAAGCGATGATTTGATGCCGGTTAAACCACACAAAAACCCCATCTATCCAAGAGGTCAGCTTGAGGCCTATCCAGCCCAGCAAATCTTGAGAGAGGTAGCGGAAAAGATTGGTTGGGAAAGATTTAAGGGGTATAAACTTCCCGTGTCTATTGAAGGACCTAAGAGGAGGGGACTGGGTATTGCAGCCTCCCAAGCCTGGGGTGGCTTTTGTATCGGAGGTTTTATTAACGAAACAGTGATCCTGAACAATGACGGATCGGTCCATATCTTATCTGGGCATACTGACTTGGGGACAGGCAGCAATACAACGCTCCGTCAAATTGCAGCAGAGGCATTCGGGGTACCCCTTGAGGATGTGACGATCGCAACCGGAGACACTCTCATTGGCCATTTTGACCTAACAGGAGCGAGAGGGAGTCGCAGTCTTACGACCGCAGGACACTTCATTTTGGTTGCCATAGAAGAGGCTAAAAGGAAAATTCGTGAAATGGCAGCTCCGTTGCTTGAAGCAGAACCTGATCAGATAGAAGTAAGAGGGAAAAAAGCCTACGTGAAAGGCGAAGAAGAACGAGCCATTATGCTGACAGAACTTCTTACATCAACGGTGAAGTGCACTGCTGGAGGAGACCCCAGAGATTGGTTGTTGGTCAAAGGAACGATGTGGCCCTTGTCTGCGCCGGGAAAGAAGATAAGAAACCCAGTTGTCATTGCAAGTGAAGTGGAAGTCGATATGGAAACTGGAGGGGTTAAGCCTTTAAAAATTGTAACAGGAAATTGTCCTGGCCGGATGATCAATCCAATGATTGTAAGAGGACAGTACACCGGTGCGGCAGCGATGACTTTAGGGATGGCTTTGTGGGAGGAGTTCAAATATGATGAGAAAAATTCCGTTTACGAACATGCTAGTCTCGCAGATTATAAGGTCCCCCGCGCACTCGATGTGCCCCCTATAGAAAACGTTATTGTAGAGGACGTCGTGGAGCATCCGCTCGATATGGGAGGTCCCTTTGGAGCAAGAGGTGCAGGTGAAACGGCTGCTGTGGGTGTGGTGGCATCGATTGCAAATGCCATCCGCAACGCAGCAGGAGTAAGGGTGAGACAGAGCCCCATGACTGCTGAAAAAGTTCTGGACGCCATGAAATGTGAGGGGATGGAAAAGAAATGAAGTTCCCAAAAGAAATGACAAAGGCATTAAAAGAATTTGGCTATTTCGATCCCTGTAATGTGGATGAGGCCATCTCCATCATTGGAGAATTAGGCAGCAGGGTTATGATTTTGGCAGGAGGTACTGATATTTTAAATCAGATGAAGGTGAGGCAAATCATCCCAGAATTTGTACTCAACATAAAAAACATTAGGGAGATGGAATACATCAGACAGAATAAGGGACTAGAAATTGGCCCTCTCACAACCATCATGGCGATGAGGGAGTCCGAGCTTATAAAAAAGGAATATCTATCTCTCTATGATGCAGCAGAGTGGTTTGGTACACCTCAGATCAGAAATATGGCAACGGTAGGGGGAAATGTGTGTAGAAGTTCTCCTTCGTCGGATATGGTTGCTCCTTTAATGGCATTAGATGCCCTGCTTAGGCTGGTAGGGCCAAAGGGGGAAAGAATGGTTCCGATCGAAGAGTTTGCCGTGGGCCCTGGAGAAAATGTATTGGATCGCGAAATTCTCACAGAAATCACCGTCCCTCAACAAGAAGAACCCTTTGGCACGACATTTAAAAAATTAAGAAGGTCCTCTGCAGATCTAGCAAAGGTCAGTTGTGCTGTAAAAATAGTGATGAGGGAGAGCAAGTGTGATGATATTCGGATCGTTCTTGGTGCTGTAGCGGATAAGGTATTTAGAGTGGAAGCGGCAGAGGAGCTTATTCGAGGGGAAAAAGTTACGGATGCGGTGATCGAAGAGGCAGGAAGAAGGGCGAGTCAAGAAGCTCAGCCGATAACAAACGTCCGTTCAACGGCCGATTACAGAAGGCAAATGATCAAGGTCTTAGTCAAAAGACTGATCAACACATCTATTGAAAGGGCGAGGAAGAAACGCACCACTTGATTTTTTGGCATTAAGGAAGCGAAGGCTCCTTCTGGTGCTGGTTACTAAAACAATTTTAAGAAGCATCGCATATCATTTGATTTAGTAATAATTGGGAGAGTCATCTCGTCTAAAAAGAATTCATTGGCAGTTGCCGTTGAAGCAGAGGATCTCAAAGGGATCTCACTCGAACTTTTCACTTTTTAGGTGAAGGATTTTGGAGCTCTCCGGGTCCAACGTGAGATTGGGTTGTTCTCCAAACCCTAGGATGATCCACTCAACTTCCCCCACATCCCTGCTGATGGTTAGAACGGCTTGTAAACCATTACCCCTAAATTTCAGTAGGTAGGGTTTTGGTTTCTTTAAAGTCTCCACATACGCCTTATGGATCGTAACCTCACCAGCCAGAACGGTCGCCTTGATTTTTTCGTCGGCTTTATCTAAAACTGTTCTCACTTTTTCAACCTTAGTGGGTGACGTCTTCAATAGAGACGCGGTTATTTTTGAACTTCTTCTAGATTCTTTTTCAAATCTTTCGTTCTTCAATTTTTCCGACACTAGCCCAACTTCCGCAGTTTTAATGGTTTAAAAAAATTGTTTGCGGACCAAGAACACATAAGCACTTGATAAGACGTGGGGCCATTTTGGGTAGGGAGCAAAAAGGCAATGTAGTGACAACCTACCCTATTGACTTGTTCGCCAAACGCGTGATAATCGGCGTGTGTACATCAGGAAAACGACGATTCACAAGGATGGCAAGGCGCATCACTATTGGGCATTAGTGGAGTCCTATCGTACCGAGCGTGGCCCCAGGCAACGAGTCGTTGCCTGGCTGGGAGAGATGGACGAGGCAGGCAGACTGGGAGTCGAACGTGTTGCAGAAGGGACTCCTGGTTTCCAGCAGAATCTGTTTGAGAAGACTGAACCGGAGTGGGTAGAGATTGATGTCAAAAGGGTGAGGGTTGAAAACGTTGTAGACTTTGGTGGGCCGTGGCTGGGATTAGAATTGATGCATTGGTTAGCCTGATCTTCTACAGTTAGAAAAATAATTTTCTGTGATTACAATTAGATAGAGGTGCCCCAAAGGTTCTTGGCACCACAGATGGCTCTTTGACAAATTCATATTGCATTATATTTCCCGAATCGTGGGAGGGATGGCTACCCCTACAGATTGAAAGACCCTACCGCAGGTCCCTTTACATTCACTTCTGACAACGAGGGACTTGCCGTGTTCTTCTATGACAATCTCTTGAAGCGATTTCAAATCTTGTTTGATGTCTCCCCATTCAAAACATCGCCCCGCCTGATCAAGAACGTTCGATCCAATTCTTTCCTCAGGACAAGGGCAAGAAAGCTGCAGAACACATGGCCTCGGATGGTCTCGTCACACTTGTGGAAGACGGGGCGTGTTTCCAGAACCGACTTGACCTCTCTGAAGACCTGTTCCACTTGCCAGAGTTCTTTGTACTTGAGGGCCACCTGCTCTGGAGATAAAGAGGTATTCGTCCTCAGAACCCATTTCCCGTCGAATCTCTCTTCCCCATCAATCTTGTCCTGATCGAGACGGAGATGATCACGATCCAGTTTCAGATACTTCCGATAGCCTCTGTTACCGATCAGAGCTTTGGGGTTCTTTTTAAGCTGCTTCTTTAAGGTATCCACAATCACCTGCCGATCCAACGCTTCCTTTCTGGCTTGCTTCACATTTAAGCAAAGGATATATCGATGGTTATCCACCCGGACGTCCTTGACCTTGAGCGGGGCTGGATCTTTCGATGATCGTCCCTCCGAATGGACCTCCGTATATCGTCCCGCTCGGGACAGAACCTCATCTCGGATCTCTTTGACCTTCCTCATCCGTGCCCCCAGAATATAGGGTATCTTCCTCTGATCCAATTCGTTCATCGTTTCTTCGCTGATCATCCCCCGATCCGCTACCATGCAGAACCGCCCAATATGGAAACGGCTTCTGATCCGATCGACCACAGGAATCAAGGTCTTGACATCTGCCGTGTTGCCCGGCCACATCTCGCAACAGATGGGGTTGCCATCCTCATCCAGGACGGCACCTACCACCATCTGGTTCAAATCCGAACGATGATCCTTACTGTGCCCCTTTTCACCTAAGCTCTCTCCTCCTTCTCCCTCGAAGTAGATCGAGGTCGTATCAAAGAAAACGAGGTCAAGACCCGTGAACAGATCCCAACGTCCATGAAACATCTCTTCTTCAATTAGATCCTTGGTACATCGGGGGGCAAAGGGCGTCTTGTCCTTCTGGTCTTCGATCTCATCCCCCAGAAACGCCATGGCCCGATAAAGATGATGCAGGGACAAATCCTCCCCTCCGTCAATCCGATAATCCTGGTGCCACTTGTCACAGGAACGGTCAGAACCGGATGCAAAGAGCCGATGCAGGACGGTCAGAAAGATGGCTCTCTCCACATCGAACTCGAACTTCCTGCCTTCCAGAAGCCCCTGGATGATCTTTCCGATCCCCAGCTCTTCCCAGAGTCTCTCGAAGATCAGGGAGGGACCGATCTTTTTCGCAAAGGCATGGATCTCACTCTTACCGGACAAAATCAACAGGACCTTTTCGGAGAACCGGGAGAGGGATCGGATAACATTTTCAATATCCCCTTTGGCCTGTAATTGATCCATTCGGCCGATCGTAGAGATGACACGCTGGACGGTCTTTGAACCTTCTCGGTGGTTCTCCACGATTTGGAGGTACTGATGCTGACCGGATTTTTTGATTCTTGCAAACATGGGGCCTCCCATTAAGGACACCCCAATAATACTTAAAATCTACGTCTCTGTCAATATAATTTAGCACATTCTGTGGCACCACATTTTTGATCATTTATGGAATTTTCAAAGAACACTTTTAGTGTTTACAGGTACTTACAAAATACTGCCCCACAGCAACTGTAGAAAAAAAGTTAGGCTTAGATCAATTTTTTCTAGAGCATGTTCCTGGGGGTCGGGAGGAGATTCCATGGGCCATCATCGGGGAGGTTTTAGTCCTGTGCCGGCTCTGTCATCCATCGAGTGAACTGCACATTGCGGAGCATTTTTTTGAGCAGACGGCCCTGGCTGATCTCTTAGGAATCCCCTCTGAGAAGATCAATGAGGATCGTTTGTACCGAGCTCTGGATCAGGTCTTACCCCACAAAGAAGCTCTCGAGCGACACTTGAAAGAGAGGGCGGGTTCTTTGTTCCATCTGGACTATGATTTATTTCTCTACGACGTAACGAGCACGTACTTTGAAGGGGAGGCCAGAATGAATCCTCTGGCTCAACGGGGTTACTCACGGGATCATCGAGGGGATTGCAAGCAAATTTGTATTGGATTGGTGGTGAGTCGGGAGGGGTTTCCACTGGGGTATGAGCTTTTTTCGGGGAATCGTACGGACGTGACCACGGTGGAAGAAATCATTGAGCTCATGGAAGGCCGATATGGGAAGGCGAACCGGATCTGGGTGATGGATCGTGGGATGGTCAGCGAAGAGAACATGGGATTACTGACGAAAGAGGGGCGGTGCTATATTCTGGGGACGCAACGTGGGCAATTGAAAAAATACGAAGGGGAGTTATTGAAGACAGATTGGCAGGAGGTTCAGAGTGGATTGGAGGTCAAGCGGGTGGATAGCCCTGACGGCAAAGAAGTCTTTATTCTATGCCGGAGTCGAGATCGGGTTGAAAAGGAGAAAGCGATCCATGATCGGTTTGAGCAACGGATTGAGGAGGCCCTGATCCGGATGGAGAAGAGTTGTGAAAAGCGTCGATATCAGGTGAACCTGATAGAGCGTCGTATAGGTCGTTTGCTGGAGAGAAACAGTCGAGCCGCGGGGCTTTTCGATGTTGGGGTGGAAAAAGGCTCGACGGGTGGAGCAAAAATCATTTGGACGAAGAGGGAGGAATGGCGGCAGTGGTCACGGTTAAGTGAGGGGTGCTACATGTTGCGCAGTAATATTCGGGATTGGTCTCCGGAAGATTTATGGAAAGCCTACATTCAGTTAACAGAGGCAGAAGAAGCCTTTCGAATTCATAAAAGTGATCTGAGTATTCGTCCCATATGGCATCAAAAAGAGGAGCGGGTCCGGGCTCATATTTTGGTTTGTTTTTTAGCTTACGTACTCTGGAAGACGCTGGGGCGATTATGTCGCCAAGCTGGCCTTGGAGATGAGCCAAGGAAGATCTTTTCGGAGCTTTCTCAAATTAAACTTACGGACGTGATTCTACCGACTCGAAATGGCAAAGAGATAAAGCTGCGGTGTATAGAAACGCCGTCAGCTCACCAACTGATTCTCTTGCAAAAGCTCAAATTGAATCTACCAAAGAGGTTTGTAAAACCTAATTTGTAGTGACAACTTTTTTCTTTGGGTTACGTAAAATCAATAAGTTACGATCAAAATACCCCGATAACTGCGGAAGTTGGGCTAACCTGATAGGATGTTTATTTACCTCATTTGCGGTAATTTCCTTCGATGGCCTTCCAACTTTGCGTCTCTCATCCATTCCCTGAACAAGGCGGAAAATCTCCGAGTCGGGCAGGTTTCGCCTATTTACCTGACAATGAACAGCGTAATTCAGGGCTTCCTCTTCATCTCTGAAATCCTTTTCGTAAACTGGAACCTTTTTGATCTCCAATCGCAAAGCAGCATTAACCCTGCTATGCCCATCTATTACTATTCCTTTATCTTTCCAAAGGACAACAGGGTGTGAAAAATCGTAGCCGTGGGTCTCCATATTCTCACGGATCTGAAAAAGAATCCCCAAGTCAATTGGGAATGAACTACAGAATGGTCCACTCACTATCAGATCTTTTGTCTTCATCAGTTTTATATTTTCTATCTTCTTTTGAATCTCCTCTGTTTCCTCCTTCTCCTGACACTCCTTCGTTCCCAGATCCTCTTCCTTATTTTTTGAACAGCCTTCATCGTCCGAAGCCGCGATAAATGTCCTCGGCTCTTCAGACTTGAATACTGTCTCCAGTTGTGGGAAAAATACCCGCTGACCTTTTATACCTGTTATTGCTTTGTTCTTAATCATTGTCTCTCTCCTTTCCTTCCCATCTATGGGAAGATCATCTATCAGAAACCTTAATGAGCGGCTGCTTATAGGCTTGATTTAAAAAGAGTTACCGGCCTATCGGAATTCAAATATTTTTTCCCCTTTTGACAGAAATTATTCTTCAATCACCCTGGTTACTTAATTAGACTTTTTTTCAATTTTCCATAGCATTGACCTGAGCCAGTTTGAAGCGAGCCTGCTGCTTTTCCTCTTCTAATTCCGACTGTGACAAAATTGTGATAGAATAAACTCAAAAAGACCGAAACAGATAGAATAGACTGGAATAGATCGAAAATCATTTCCCTCAATATTTTTGATCATTTACGGGAAACCAGACCGAAATCAAGGGGTTAGAAAAATTGCCTGTTTTACTTTCGCAACGTGTAGGTCGTCGGTTCGAATCCGGTCTGCTCCACCAAGAAAATGAAAAGGGGTTAACCCAAATGAGTTAACCCTTTTTTGTTAAATGCTCCAAGCTATCTTCCTTCCTTATCCTCCATGATAATGGCTCTCTTTCCCAATCATTTCCAGGTGCTTGTTGGAACGATGAATGGGTATGTGATTGACCCTCACCGGGTAGTTTGTCAATTCCTGTTGTGATGTCAGTTTCCAGTGATAGAATTGGGTATAGGGAACAAGCCTTGCACAGTTTCTGGGAGGTGAGGATCCCCTTGAGGGCGTGAGCAGTACTCTTTGGAATGATTTGACAATTGAAATGAGAATTATTAATTTTCTGTTAGAAGGTTCATGAAAGGAGGAAATTTCTATGGAGGAGAATAAAAGGATTCTTGTCCCCCTTGATGGTTCGGAGTGTGCAGAAAGGATTATCCCTAAGGTTGAGGAGTTGGCTGAAGGGATGAAGGAAGGTATCTGCCTCTTGCGGGTTGTTTCTGCTCGCACTTTTCCGGGTGTGGATCCTACAGAGGCCGAAGTGAAAGTTGTCCGAGAGGCAGAGGAATATCTTCAAGGGTTGGAGAGTCGCCTCAGAGCCAAAGGATTTGACGCAGATAGTCATGTCCGTTATGGGAATGATGTCGAGGAGATACTGGATCATGCGGTCCAGAAAGATATTGGATTGATCGCAATGGCTACCCATGGTCATAGTGGAGTCAAGCGTTTTTTCTTTGGAGGCGTGACAGAGAAAGTTCTCCGGGACACACCCAAACCGATCTTGGTGGCTCGGTGCACCTAATCGGTCATAATTGATTTGAAGCGGGAAGACCTTCCATAAATTGTCGCAAAGGAGATTTTTGTCTAAAACGCCGCCTCACCTCTCTTAAATTCAAAACCTCCACTCAGCTTCTGGATCTTTCTCAAATCGCTGGGTCACTCCACCAACCATCCAATCTTACAGTTCACGTCTGCCGGATTCCTCATGCTTGTCCCGACCGGTATGCTGCATTGATTTCATATTCGCTAAATCTATTCAGCAGGATAGCTTACTAAATCGAGCACACCTTTTAGGCCTTTCAATTTATTGAATCAATAAAAAAGGGATCAGTTAGAGGAGGGTCATAACTGATCCCTGCCAGTACATCAAATGGGGGTGAAACAAGGAGGTGATATGGTTTGGTGTACTGGTTTCTGGATAAACTATACGATGAAAACATTAAAAAAAGATTAAAATTGGATTAAAATCTTCTAAGACTCCGGTCTGTCTATTTGGATGATCTTGGTTGGAATGTTCAGGCTGGCTTATGTTCGTTCGTCCTATTCTTATGATTCCTTGAAAAAATGAACGGGTTGCCGCATCCATTCACCTCCTTTCTTAAACTTAACCTGTCCTTTGCCCTTCATCGTCATTGATATAAGCGAACTCCTAATTCCTTATCTTCACGAAAGGGCTGTCTGACAAAGGCCGTATGACACCTGTATTCTTTTCAAGTGATGGCCATCGCCAACAACTCCTCCTCTATGATACCCCGGAAGAGAGGAACCTTGTACGTATTATGCTCGAGAGTCTCGGCCTTTTTGACAGCGGCCTCAGCAGCATATGCCACGGTATCAGCATCTAATCGCTTCCCAGTAATGGCTTCCTCCACCTCCTTGGATCGCCACGGGATCGGCGCCGCACCGCTCAGCACGACTCGAGCCCTTTCCACACGGTTCCCGTTGAGTTGAATTGCAAGAGCCACTCCCGCCAAAGCGAAATCCCATGACCGGCGCACCCGCACCTTCCGGTAAGAGCTGCGGAGCCCTTGCACCGGCGGTGGGAGAAGAATTTCCGTGACAATCTCATTCCCCTTCAGGACAGTTTCCCTCCGCACGTCCTCATTCGGCAAAACATAGAATTTATGAAAGGGGACTAATTTCGAACCTTTTGGGCCGACCACTCGCAGAAGCGACTCATAAGCCATCAGGACCGGGGCCATGTCAGAAGGATGAACAATATAGCAGATGCCGCCACTTCCGAAGATGGCATGATAATGATTTTCTCCCTGGTAGGCATAGCATCGATCTCCACCCTTGCGTAGACAATAAAAGTCTCCCCGGTAGTACCAACATCGTGGTTTCTGGCAGATATTCCCACCCATCGTGCCCTGGTTGCGAAGTTGGGGGCTTGCGGCCTCAGAGGCAGCCTTTGTAAGGGCCGGATAACGTTCTCGAATCATCTTATGATCGGCCACTTCGGTGATGGTCGTAAGTGCTCCGATCCGTAATCCGCCATCCTTCGTCACTCGAATCCCTCGCAGGTCGTTAAGCGGGCTGAGGCTGACGATTTTTTTGACACCAAAAATATCGTCACGAAGACAACCGAGAAGGTCTGTACCCCCTGCATGGATTTTTGCACCATCTGACGAGAGATGTTGGATCGCTTCTTTAAGAGACTTAGCCCGGACATAGGCAAAATTCGGCATGGCCATGGTTCATCTCTCCTTTCTTCGGTTAGAAAGCAACTGGCTTAGTTTGATCGGGTTAATGGGGGTTGTCGTCATTCGGATTCCAGTGGCATGATACACCGCATTGGCAACGGCCGCTGCGGTGGGGATGGTGACCGGTTCACCCAATCCCTTGGCACCTGTGGTATTGGCCTCCGCGTCTTCCAGTTCGATCGGAAGAGATTGAACTTCCATGGGAACATCCAAAGCAGTGGGCAGCTTGTAGTCGTGCCAGTTCCGGTTCACCATTTTCCCCGTCTGCTTCCCATCAAGAATCCGAGCCTCCGTTATGGCCAGGCCAATCCCCATGGTGATCCCGCCAAACACTTGATTGTCGTAGGTCAGCCCGTTCATCACGCGGCCGCTGTCGTTGGCGCTCAGAAATCGCAAGATCTTGACCTCACCTGTCTTAGCATTCACCTCCACCTCACAGAACTGGGCAGCAAAGGGATTGACCACCTTGCCTTCGGGGTTAGGCCCACGGTAGCCCACTCCAAGAAGAACCCCGCGTTTCTTGAGGTCGGACACTTCGGCGATCTTGATCCTTTTCGATGGATCGTGCTCTGAAACCACTTCCCCACCTCTGAGGGTCAGGCCGGTTACGTTTGCTTTCAGATCTTTGCTCGCCAGTTCGAGGAGCTGTCGTTTGACCTCCACTGCAGCAGCCCGAACAGTCGGTGCCTCCGTCGGTACGGTCTTGCTGCCACCGCTTGGAGTCGCATACTGGGTCGTCCCTGTGTCGGCGTGCTCAATCTGTATCTTTTCCATGGGAACTCCTAACTCCTCCGATACCACCATCGCCATCACCGTCTTCGTTCCGGTGCCGATGTCACTGGCACCCATGTTAAGATTTACGCTACCGTCAGAGAAGAGTTTGAGGACCACCGTGGAGGGAGGCCCGCCACCTCCCGCAAACCAGAGACAGCTCGCCATCCCAGCACCTCGGAGGACGTGACCACTTTTATTCGTCTCGACTGCTTTCCTTTTCGCTTCCTCCCACCCAAAGGCCTTTGCTCCTTCTTCCAGACATTCCCTAAGACCTGTCGTCGTATAAGGAGGATTACCTTCTCGTGCCTGAGTGTAGGTGGAGATGTTTTTCAGCCGAAGCTCAACAGGATCCATCTTGATCGCTTCGGCCAAGGCATCCAACATCTGCTCCAGGGCCCAAGACCCTTGCGGATGGCCAGGAGCTCGGAATGGGCGTGATGGACCGGCATTGATGTAAACGTCTGTCATCTTTGTGCGGACGTTTGGGCATCGATAGAGATCCCTGATTTGCCAATCGACGAGAGCCGTTCCACCCGCCGGATAGGCCCCTCCTGTACCAATACAGGTGAATTCAAGGGCCGTCAGAGTACCATCCTTTTTGATACCTGCCTTCAGCTTCATATTGCTTGGGGGCCTATTGCCAACACAAAGGAAGGTCTCCTCGCGGGTAAGAAAGAGCTTGACCGGCTGGGCAGTCTTTTTGGCAAGCAATGCCGCGATGATCGAGTACTTCCCGGCCTGTAACTTGCTCCCAAAACCACCTCCCATGTAGTGACCGATCACACGCACATTGGCCAGAGGCAAACCAAGAACTTCAGCGATCCTTGCCTGCACGGCATAGACCCCTTGTGTGGACTCCCAAACGGTCAACCGGTCCCCATCCCATTTTGCCACGCAGCCATGTAATTCGATGGGTGTGTGCAGTTCACTTTCGGTCCTATAGCTTTCTTCCAATACCACATCTGCCTCGGCAAATCCCCTCTCCACATCGCCCCGTTCATAGACCTGCGCCTCTCCTGAACGGTTGCCTCCTTGATGAATGGCAGGCGCGGCCGGAGCGAGGGCTTTTTGTTCGTCTACGACAAAGGGAAGAATTTCATACTTCACCTTTATCGCTTTGATAGCATCCCATGCCTGATAGGGAGTCTCAGCTGCCACTGCGGCAACCTCTTCCCCTTCATGACAGCAGTGAGGATCAAATATCTTGGTCTTGAATCCTCGCAGATAGGACCATTCGAAAGCAGCTCCGGAAGTACTCCCGGTGATGACGGCCCGAACCCCTGCCATCTTCTCCGCCTCACGGGTGTCTACACTTAGAACCTTAGCGTGGGCGTGAGGACAACGAAGAATGGCCCCATAGAGCATGTCCGGAAGAGAGGTGTCCGATGGGAAAACCGCTGACCCGCTTACTCGTTCATAGGCATCAACGCGGGGCAGCCGTTTTCCGATGATCCTCGTCTCCTTCCATGCCGAAGGCGTATGACTCGGCTTCGGTGTCTCCGGAACAGGAATGGCCTGAACATAATACAGTTTTTCTTTTTCGTCTCTCATGATGCACCCCTCTTGCCTTTCCTTAGATCGGCAGCCCGCCGCCCTGCCCTGAAGACATGCTCATAACCGCCACAACGGCAAAGGTTACCACTGAGACCCTGGCGGATCTCCTCCATAGAAGGATTGGAGTTGGAACGCAGAAGCCCCTCAACCGCCATGATCTGGCCAGGCGTACAGTAACCGCATTGTAAGCCATCCTCCTCCAAGAACGCCTGCTGCACCGACCCAAGCTCCTCACCCGTCATCAGCCCCTCGAGGGTTGTAATCGCTTTCCCCTCTGCCTCCACGGCCAAGGTCATGCAGGCATAGCGCGGCTCGCCGTTGATGAGGACTGTACATGCACCGCACTCCCCCCGCTCACAACCCACCTTGGTCCCGGTCAACCCGAGTTTCTCACGCAGGACGAAGAGGAGTGACCAGCGAGGCTCAACCAACAGAGAATGGCGCCGGTCATTGACCAGAAGCTTGATCTTGGCCATTTCAGCAGGCTCCATCACCTCCGCTACGGGCTGAGCGCCCAACCCGCGGGCTGCAGTAGAGGCCATAGCGCTAGCACCCATTAACTGCAGAAATCCACGCCGGGTTATCCCCTTCTGACTTTTTCCATTTTCTTTCTTCCCCATAACCTCCTCCTGCTTGGCCCTAAGGGCTTCTTTGCCCCTTAACCTCTTTGCTATGAACTCCCGACAATAAAAATTATTATTCCACTCCTTTTTCGCTTTTGCAATAAAGAATTTTGGCAGATTTTTCTTTTTGACATCAAAAAAGAATGTTTATAAAATGGATGCTAAATTTGTCAAAGAACGAATCAAAAACAATCATTGGTAAAAGGAGAGGCTATGAAAAAATTGATTATTTTTCTTTTGGGGTTCACAGGTTTCACCTTCTTGTTAGCAAGTCCTTCCTATCCAAATGACATTGATCAATTAAATGCTGTCATTCAGGCAAAGGGGGCAAGATGGGTGGCGAAAGAAACCCCGCTCTCCCATATTCCCAAAGAGGAATGGGGAAAATGGACTGGTGCGCTTGAAGATTTGAGCCTTCTGGGCATGCCCGTGGATGCTTCTTTTCATATCCCGTTGTCAGTGCCTTCCTCATTTGACTGGACGCATAATCAGGGCAATTTTGTTACATCGATTAAGAATCAGCACCTCCCATACAACTGCGGTGGCTGTTGGGCCTTTTCTTCTGCTGCGGCCCTTGAATCAAAGGTATTGATTTCTTACGACCTGCCATGGGTTGATTTGAACCTTTCAGAACAGATTATATTATCCTGCTCAGGGGCTGGGGATTGTGAGAAAGGAGGGTATGTTAGCAAAGTTGCTGATTTTCTTAAAAGTACAGGAACCTATTTAGAGAGATGTTATTCTTATACGGCAACCGATGGCAATTGCAGTCAAGCCTGTATCAATTGGCAAACCAATGCGTATAAAATTGACGGGTGGAGCCTTGTTGTCAATGGAAATCCTGCAAGCCTTTCTGCCATAAAGAATGCCTTGTACACAAATGGCCCAGTGGTGGCATGGATGAGGGTCTATCAAGATTTTAGCAACTACAGGGAAGGGGTTTACTCTTATACCTCGGGCGATTATACGAATTGGAATCACTTTGTCTTAATTGTGGGTTGGGATGATTCAAAGGGAGCGTTAAAATGCAAAAACAGTTGGGGCACGGCGTGGGGAGAAGAGGGTTTCTTCTGGATTTCCTATGGGGAGCTCTATGGTACTGGCACGACAGAGTTCGGGAAATGGGTCTATGCCTTTGGAAATGTTCTTCAAACCCCGATCGCGACGGGACCGGATCTTACCGGGGAATGGCAACCAATGACGGTGAAGGAAACTTGCAAAACTACTTCAAAGACAAAAAAATGTAAGATTGCAGGGACCCTGCAAATTAGTAATATCGGTAATCAGGACGCCCCATCCTCTTATGTCGAGATTTATCTCTCCGATGGAGAGGACTCTCTCAAACGAACCTCCTTAGGGAAACTGAAAGTGAATGGGAAGGATAAGATCCTCAAAATAAATATTAGCTTACCCCCTGGCCAAACTGCCTCCGGGAAGTATATCATTGCCGTGATTGATCCAGACGATGCTGCCGTGGAAACGAATGAGAAGAATAACGTTATCATTTATGGACCATTTCCACAAGCGCAGGTCAAAGGTCCGAGCCACTGAGAAAACAAGGAGATTCCAGAAAATAATTTTCTTAATAGAGGGTATGACGGAAAGGGAGGAGAACATGAAGAAGGGTACCCCCAAGAAAATCTACACCTACACTGAGCGAGAAATCGCAAGAGTGGCCGGTGTTTCAGTAGGAGCGGTGCGGGTGGCAAAAGCCCGGAGAACCATGGTGCCGAATAACCTGAGGAGCGTTGCCGGTTACATCATGGAACATTGGCTAAGAACGATGCTTAGGAAGGGCAAAGGTAAGAGATAAAGTTGGATATTTGCTGACCGAACGTTATGAAAACCATCGGGCTGATCGGAGGGATGAGTTGGGAATCATCCCTTGAGTACTATCGCATCATCAATGAGCAGGTGAAGAACAAGCTCGGGGGGCTTCATTCTGCCAAGAGCTTAATGTATTCTGTCGATTTTCAAGAGATTGAAAAGGTACAGCATCAAGGAAAATGGGATGAAGCGGCGAAATCAATGATAGAGGCTGCAAAAAGGTTACAAAAGGGCGGTGCGGATTTCATCGTGATCTGTTCGAATACCATGCACAAGGTAGCCGAGGACGTCGAAAAAAATATGAAGGTCCCGTTACTCCACATTGCCGATGCGACAGCAGAGAAGATTAAGGACGCAGGTTTTAAGAAAATGGGTCTTTTGGGAACCAGATTTACAATGGAAGAAGATTTTTATAAAGGGAGATTAATAAGAAGGTATGGTCTTGAAGTCATCATTCCCGATGAAAAAGCAAGGCAGATCGTTCACGACATCATTTATAAAGAATTGTGCCTCGGGGTGATAAAACCTTCTTCCAGAGACCAATTCAAGGAGATCATACAAAATCTTCTAAAGAATGGTGCGGAGGCAGTCATTTTAGGATGCACAGAAATACCTCTATTGGTAAAACAAGAGGAGGTTCAAGTCCGATTGTTCGATACCACAAGAATTCACGCGGAATCTGCTGTGGAGTATGCATTGAAATTCTGAAAGTCAGGATTTGTCCTTCCGGACACGATCAAGGTGGGTGTCGATTGCTTCCCGTACTCCTCATCTGCTCATTTTTCACCTTCATACAACATACATAAAGGTAATTCACAATAGAGTCTCCAAGAATCCCTGGATCCTAATCCTCGGACTTCAGGCTGTCAAATAAATAGTCCACGTACTGATAGAAGGCGTTTACAGCGACGGGAGCTTGTTTCCAACAGCGATCCGCAACCCAGAGAGCTGATCCGAGACCTGTGAGATAATGCGGATTGTAATCTCCCCGGTACTGGTCACACAAACCCTTGATGAGGAAACGTCCTAACTCCACGCGCCCTTGCTGTGAGGCAATCATTTCCCCTATCGATGCGACAACCGATTTCGCTTCGAGCGTCGAAAAGGTTTCGTAAAAACGATTGTAATCGCCCTGAAATCCAATTTTGGGGGTATCGGGGGCCACCAGCCTCAATGCCTTGTCTTCCATCAACGCAATCCATGCGCCAATCATGTAATTGTATTCCTCTGCGGTAAAAAACTGACGCACTTGGTCTATTGCATAAATGGTAATCGTATGGTGTAGATTTACAATACCGCGGCCACTCGTTGCTCGTAATAAGTGACGGCCGAAAACTTCATCCAAGGCAAATGCGGGCGTCTTCCGCAAGACAGGAGTGGTATGGAATCCACCCTTGCAGAAGTAGTCGGCCAAGGTCGACAATGCTGGCCAGGGGTCCTGGTCTGTGCGCTCCAGCATCTCAAGAAGTATAAAGGCCGTGCAGGAGACCGAATGACCCAATGAATCCTGAAGATATCCGCTTCCGAGGAGCAGAAGCCGCCGTGCCAACTCTGCTCCTCCTGCCTGCGTAGAGAAGGTAGCCATCAGGCCTGCGGCCTTCTCCCGGTCCTGCTCACGGATAGCCGACTCAATATCTTTGAAGGAAACAGGAGACGCCAATCGTTTTGCCTTAGGGAGTTTTTGCAGTTTGGGCCTTCTTGCGTATTCCGCTACTTCAAGCCCAATGAATGCCGGGATTTCATCTTCTCTCAAGTAGGAGATCAGTTGACGGTAGATGCGGTACATCTTCGGAAGGTGCGGGTTGATGAAGGGCGGATTGAGCACCCGTTGGACGACGGGAAATAAGGACTGGTGGATTTCCCAGGGGCTACTCCCTTTACTTATTTCTTCCACGAAAAGTTGACGGGTTCGGGTGATATCAGAAGCCTCCAAGGCCTGGAATAGATCAGCTCTCATCGCTCATATCCTCCTCTTTCTCCTTCAAGGTATCATAAATTTTTTGATGGCAATAGAAAAAAAACGATCCCCTCGCCATCGTCGGCATGACTCGATATCCATTGCTTCCTGAAGTCACGAAACACAAATATCATCTTATCATGCGCTCCTCCAAGGGGAAATCAATAATGGTCTGCGGAAAGAAAGCCCCATCTGTTTCATCTGGAGTGAACGAGTATATTTTCTTGCTTTTAAGCATCAATTCGCATATAATGGATTACTCAAATCAAGTTGCACAGAGCCTTTTGCCCTTAGAGCGTATGCCCGCGAGAACTCTAAACAACTTCTTTGCGGGCTTTTTTATCGCCAAATCGAAGCCGATTTGGAGGTTAAGATGGTAACACCATTGAATAAAGGCTGGGAAAGAGGTGATGTAAGAAAGATCAAAATTGAAGGGGGAGGGGATAAGGGAAGAGAGGTCAGCGTCTATCACGAAACTGCCGCCCGAAGGGAAGAGAGGTCAGCGTGGAGTTGGTATGAAGAATTTACACTGGAATGGAGCAAGACTTTTATGACAAAAAGAAGGAAAAGAAATCCAAAATAAGGAGAATGATGATGAATATTTATGTGGGAAACTTATCTTATGACGCAACGGATGAAACGATTCGAGAGGCTTTTGAATCCTTCGGCGAGGTCGCCTCAGCAAGGATTATCAAAGACAAGTATACAGGCCAGTCTCGAGGATTTGGTTTTGTAGAAATGCCTGCGCAGGCTCAGGCCCAAGCAGCGATTAAGGGCCTTAACGGGAAGGAGATCCTTGGTAAACAAGTGAGTGTGAATGAGGCACGTCCTCGCACCGACCAAGGGAGATCTGGAGGACAGAGAGGGCGAATGGATTATAGTGGCCGCAGGAACCGCTAATAATCCTGGTTTTTCCAAACAGTTTAAAAAGATGGCAGAAAAGAGGTTGACCAATGGTACAACGGAAAAAGCATGGCAATCATCGTGGGCGAAGACCGGGCCATTTGAGTCGTCCAAAATCCCATCGAGTTTTACGTTCGGGTTGCGGAAAGGAAGTGGTCACCCAGGTTCCGCCGCCAAATGACAAAAAATTGTTGTGCGTGGAGTGTTTCAACCAATGAGATACCATCCGAATTATGTCCGATTTTACTCTGAAGAATTAAGGAGGAAAGATGAATAAGAAAGTTTATGTAGGCAACCTTCCTTTCAAGGCCAGCGAACCAGACCTCAAGGCCCTGTTCTCCAAAGCGGGAGATGTCATGTCTGTCAAGATTGTCGAGGACAGGCAGACTGGCCAACCGAGAGGTATTGCATTCGTGGAGATGTCCACACAGTGGGAAGCCCGGAGAGCAGTTTCCATGCTGAACCGGACAGATTTCATGGGAAAGAATTTGCTGGTCAAAGAGGCAACGGAAAAGCGTGGCTTCCGAGGAAGATAGCAATAAGAATTTAAAGAACCTGAATGGATCAAGATGGAAAGAGGGAATCTCATCAATAGAGCAAGGCCTGAATGGATCATGTCAGGCCTAAACCAATATAAATCAACTCGGAATGAAGACCTGTTTGTTAAATCTGTATTAGGGCATTTCGAGCGGCAGGTGCTCACAGCAGACCAAGAAGAAAAGCTGGAAAGTCTTTACAAGGAGAAGTCAATATTGAAACCTAATAAAAATTCTTGCAACTATTTTTCTTTTGCAGAAAGCAGACCCCAAAAGGCCAAGCCCCGGAGGTCTCGTCCAAGAGTGGTGTTTTGATGGCTCACTTCCCGAGCGCTCTCAAGGAAAATAGTCCCGGAGGAAGCAGCGATCCGGACAGGGGCGGCGAGAGCGAAACGGAGATGCTTGTCATTCTATCATGTTAAGAAACTCAGTGGAGGTGAACGATGGAGGAAAGAACCATAGACGTAGGTGAATTGAAATTGCCGAGGCCACGAACTGTTGGAATACTCATTTTGCTCCTCATCATCCTTATCGTTCTTTGGGGCACCTTTGTCATCATCCCGGCTGGCCACAGGGGGGTTGCCCTCTGGTGGGGGAGCGTAGAGAATAGAATCATGGGGGAGGGGCTCAACTTCAAGGTACCCATTGCTGAAAATGTCATCAAGGTGGATGTCAAGGTTCAACCCCATCCGTTCAAGGAGATTGATGCCTCTTCAAAAGAATATCAGATGGTGAAGATGACGGGAATGATGAACTTTCATATCGATCCGGCTTTTGTCAATGACCTTTACCAGAAAGTGGGCCTCGATTTTGCGGACAAGGTGATCGACCCGGCTTTCAACGACTTCGTCAAGGAGGTCGTGCCGACGTATCCGATCGGGGAGATTCTTCCCAAGAGGGAGGAGATCCGGCAGAGGGCGATGAAAAAGTTGGGAGATAACTTGTCGAGGTATCACATCATCGTCGATGACATCTACTTTGCCAACATCCGATTCTCTCCTGAATATGAAGGGGCCATCGAGGCAAAGCAAGTGGCCCAGCAACAGGTGGAGACGCAGAAACAGGTTTTGGCCCAACGGGAGGTTGAAGCCCAGCAAAAGGTCGCCACCGCAAAAGGAGAGGCCGAATCCATTTTAGTGGTGGCTCAGGGACAGGCCAAAGCCAATGATGCCCTATCACGGTCGATCAGCCCCATCCTCGTGCAGTACAAGGGTATCGAGAGATGGAATGGGATTCTTCCTCAAGTCTCTGGGGGAGCTGTCCCCTTCATTGACTTGGGCAAGATGGGCGCCTGGCCCGGTGGAGCAGAAGGAGGCAGAAGATAAGTCAAGAGTCGAGAGTTAGGAGCTCGCCGAAATAGGCACCCAAGACCAATAGCCATGCATTCCAGCAGAATGAACTAACGACATTTCAACCAGGAATCGTCACTTTTTAGAGCTGTCTTAGAGTGAAGATTCATAGGTGTCAGCGATACTGCCAGGTGAGGTTCAAATGTGTAAGGATCCAAATTCTATTTTCAGCACATCGGGGACCATCCATGATTTGAACCGATTAGCTCAACCGCGTTAACCCCCTCTTTAACCGTCTCTCATTTTAAGTAAGACAAGGTCTCATTACCCCTCAAAAAATACTGTGATTCAGATATTAGACTATAAACCTCAGACATTAGACCGAATATTTTTATCGCAAGGCGTCAGGCGAGAGGCGTAAGGTGTAACCCCTAACGACTTACAACTTGCGCTCTCACGGAAGAAAAATATCTGGTGTCTAACCCCGCCTCGGAGGGACTGAAGTCCAGCGTCTGAATTCCCGAAAAATATTCTCCTTATTCTTCTATTGATGAGAAGTACGATGTGGGTTATGATTGATTTATTTGGAGGCGGTGGTGACGCCTAAAGAAACTTTGCACCGCGAGTATGGCCGTCTGGCCGGGTTTCTCCGGAGCATATCTCTTCGCCTTCAAGTTTTGGCGACTCTCCATTTTCTCCTTTTATTATGCTCTGGTTTTATCCTGGTTCTCCTCGGAAGCCTCTTCGCCTTTGAGCTCGGGAAGATATTTCCATACCTTCCCTTTTTCTATTCCCTTGGGTCTATCGTCTCTCTCTCCCTCCTCCTTTTTCTGGGGTTATGGCGAGCTGCCTCCAGGTCATCCATGGAGCGTGTGGCAAGAGGATTGGAGCAAGAGTTTCCGAAACTGAGAGACGATGTCACCAATTCTCTTCTCCTGTTTAAACAAACCAAAGAGGGCTCATACCTAAGCCAGATTTCTGAAGGGTTGATCACGGCCCAAATGAGGAAGACGGCAGATGAGGTTTGTGCAATGAGGCCCGAGCGGGTGGTAAGCTTTCGTGGGGCTCTGCGACATCTCAGACTTCTTCTGCCCCTCGTTTTCACCCTTTCTCTGGTTCTTGCCTTCGATCCCAATTTCCTGGGCCGCTCCCTTGCCTTGATTCTCCATCCCCTTTCGAGCCTGCCCACCATGGAGACCTTCATCTCCCTTGAGCCAAAGGGATCGGTGGTGCTCCGTGGTACTCCGGTGGTGATAAAGGCCAAGGTCACAGGAAATGTACCAGGGAAGCTCACGCTGGCGCTGTGGCCCGATAGCAGCGATAGCAGCGATGCGATGCACTTCCCTATGGAGTCGGAGGGAGAGGGTAAGTTCTTCTGCAAGGTGGCCTCAGCCCAGTTCTCCTTCCTCTATCAAGGCCGAAGTGGCCGTGCCACTTCTCCAGTTTATGGGATCCGTGTCGTCGATCCTCCCGAAGTGAGGAAGATGAAGCTGATCCTCATACCACCCGATTACACGGGCCTTCCCAAGGAAGTGAGGGAGGAGGGGCATATCGAAGTCCTGAAGGGAACGGCGGTGAACCTCGAGGCCCAGGCTACGAAGGTCGTTAAAGAAGGAAAGATCATCATGAATCAGGGGAACCAGTTGCCCCTTAAGATCGATGGGGGTCTCCTGAGGGGAAATTTCCTCATTTTTTATCCGGGCACTTACTCCGTAAAATTGAAAGATGAGCTCGGTTTTGAGAACCCGAACCCGGTTTCATATCAGATCCGCCTGATACCCGATAAATATCCCGAAGCTGAGATTTTGAGCCCCGCCGAGGATCTCGAAATTTCCGGCAGTGAGGTCCTCCCGATCGTTTACACGGCGAAGGACGACTTCGGGGTATCGAAAGTAAGATTGGGTTACCAGACGGGAGGAATGGAGCGATGGATCGATCTGAAGAACGGAAATGTCGGACGCAAATTAGGCCCTGAACGATTCCAATGGGATCTCGGCAGTCTTGGTTTGATCGGTGGGGACAAAGTGATCTATCGCCTTGAGGTCTGGGATAATGATTCCATCTCCGGGCCAAAAGTGGGTGTCTCCCGCTCCTTCAGCCTATCGGTCAGGGACGAGAGGGCTCGCATCGCTAAGGAAGGGGAAGAAGCTCAGCAAATCTCCGATGCCCTCTTGGATCTTCTCGCTGACCAGCTGGAGGACGGCAGAGATAAAGAGACGCTGACCAAAAGGATGGAGGAGATCATCCATCGGGTGGACAGGAATCTGGAGCAGATGGGGGAGAGAGTGGAACGGTTCGACATGGAAGCACTGAGGCAGAACTTGTCCTCCCTGAAGCAGAGAATGTTTGAATCACCCAAAGAGACCGTGACTCAGGAAATGGAAAGGCTTGCCCTCCTGTCCGAAGAGATAGCGAAGAGGGCCAGGATGGATGAAGTGGAGGCCATGGCCCGGGAGATAAGAAACCGGCAGAGACGCCTCATTGACTCCCTGGACAACCTCCAGGAGCGTCTCAACCGGGAGGGTTTGGAAGCCGTCATGAAGGAGTTGAAGAAACTGGAGGAGCTTCTTCATTCCGTGATGGAGGCTCTCAGCAAACTGGCGACAAAACTGCCCGATGAGTTTATCAACAGTGAGGAACTGAAAGGCCTGGACTTCCAGGATCTGTTCAAAGACCTCCAGGAAATTCAAAAAAGGCTGATGGCGGGCGATATACGAGGAGCACTGGAGGCGGCCCAGAGGCTCCTTCAAGCCCTCTCCGAGATGATGGCAGCCTTAGGAAGAGCAGGAGCCCAAGCGGGCATGGCTCCTTTCGACAGGCTCCAGCGAGAGATGTCCCATCAATCCGGAGAATTAGCCAAGATATTGGAGGAGCAAAAGGAGATCCTCAGCGAGACAGAGAAAATCGATAGAGAAGTGAGGGCACAGATGGAGGAGGAGATCGATAAACGGCTCAATCTTGGACTTCCCCAATTTCAAGAAGCCCTGGATGAGCTCAGCCGTTTTCTCGTGCCCGAGCAGAAGGAATTGACCGAAGATCTGCAGATGCTTCTCAAAGGAGGAAACCTGGAAAGATTCTCCCAAGTGATGAAAGAGTTAGAAAAGGAAATGACGGTGAGGCCCGAGGCGAAGAAGCTGATCCAGGAGTTGAGGAAAATGGTCGAAGACATGACTCCAGGTGCGAAAGAGATCATGACCCCAAACGAAAGGGGAAAGTTCCCAGGCCTCTCTAACCGCCAGGGCAATCTCAGGGAGAGGACGATGGGATTGAAGGAGAAGCTGGAGATGCTGGCCCAGCTCTTCCCTGGCATGGATACGGAGATCCTAAACGACCTGAAGGACGCGACAGGGTCGATGGGAGATGCTTCGAGGAGCCTTCGGCAGGAGAATGCCTCGGCTGCGATACCGCCGGAGCAGGAGGCCATCAGAAGATTGACCAGGTCCCAGCAGGCCATGCAGCAGATGGCGCAGCAGATGGCCATGCGGATGCAGGCCGCGAGATGGGGCTACCCGTTCGCTTATGATCCAAGGCCTGGATGGTATTACGGTCCCTGGGTCCCCATGCCAACCCTTCCTCAGCCAGAGCTGAACCGCCCCAGGGAAAGAGGTTATACCGGCATCGACAGAGAAGAGTTCGAACTCCCTTCGAAGGACGCCTATAAGGTGCCCAAGATCTTCAGGGAGAAGATTTTAGAATCTCTTAAAGAAGGAATCCCCCCTCAATATAAAAGGGACGTTGAGAAATACTTTAGGAGTTTGACGGAATGAGACGGCGAGCCATCATCCTCCTCTTTGCCATCCTCTTCATCATGGTCTCCATCGCTCAAGCCGCTCCACCAGAGGCCATGGATTCCTTAATGTCGAAACTCGACAGCTGGGATATCGAGAATGCGTGGACGGAGGTCAAGGAGCTCCTCCTCAAAGAACCCAAGGACCCTCAGCTTCTGGAGCTGGCATCGCATATTGCTTTTCACAGGGGTGACTACCAAGAGGCCCTTCGTCTGATAAAGTCTGCCATTGAACCGGGAGGGGAAGAAGATAAGAGCAAGGGTTTTGCCCTCTTCTTGGAGGAAACGATCGGAGTGGTCTCCCCTTTTAGGAGATATGAGAGTCCCCATTTCATCGTCAGCCTTGACGAGAAGCAGGACGGGGTCCTCATCGACTATATGTTGGATTCCATGGAGAAGACCTACCAGCTCATGGCGCAGCAATATGGTTTCCAGCCGAAAGAGAAGATCAGGATCGAGGTTTTTCCAGACGCGAAGGCCTTCTATTACGCTTCCACACTGTCCGCCCGGGATATCGAAGTAACCGGAGCAGTGGGGCTGACGAAGTTCAACAAGCTGATGCTGCTCTCACCAAGGGCTCTCGTCCACGGATACCGGTGGCTGGATGCCATCAGCCATGAATATATGCACTATGTCATCATCAAGCTGACATCCAACAAGGCTCCCATCTGGTTTCATGAAGGCCTGGCGAAATATGAGGAGACTCACTGGAGAAGCGGTCCCTCCTACCTCTCACCCCTTTATCAGACCCTTTTGGCCCGTGCTTTGGCGGAAGGGAGACTGATCGGGTTTGAACGGATGGAGCCTTCCCTCGTCACCCTTGAGACGCCTGATGATGTTCAACTTGCCTATGCTCAGGCTGCCTCCGCCATCGAGTTCATCATTGCCAAGGCCGGCCATGATGGCCTTAAGGAGATCATGAGGCGGATGGCCGTTTCGAATCAAAGAGGTGCAAGTCAATCGATAAAGGATGTCATGGGCTTGGGATTCGATCAGTTCGAGTCAAGTTGGAAGGAATTCTTAGTATCGAAAGGTTTCAAAGAGGTAGAGGGTGTGAATGTGCGACGCTATAAGATAAAGGAAGGGAAGGCTGACGAGGAACGTCTCGATATGGGAGAGATCAAATCCCTTATCGCCAGAAACCGTGCCCATCTTGGAGATCTCCTCAAAGAGCGAGGCAGGATGGAGGCCGCGATCTTGGAATATCGCCGGGCCCTCGCCGATGCCCGTGACTCGGTCCCGATCATGAACAGGCTTTCAGATGTGCTCATCCTTCTGGGCAGAAATCAAGAAGCCCTGGGTCTATTGAAGCGAGCGAAGGAGATCTCTCCCGATCACCCCACGACCTACACCACTCTTGGCGAGATCCATTTGAAGCTCAAAGATTTTGATCGGGCAAGAGAGGCATTTCAACAATCGATTCAGATCAACCCTTTTAACCCTGAGGTGCATCGAGGCCTGGCCATCGCCTATGAAGCCCTGGGAGATAAGGTCAATGCCCTCAAGGAGACGGAGATGACGAAGAGACTTGAGAGATGAGGAGATAGATGGAAGCAGCAAAAGAATATAATATGTCGGATCAGGATCTGGCCCAGGTTGAGGAGATGGGCAGGAAGAAGGTGGAGATCATCTCGGAGATAAAAAAAGTGATCGTGGGCCAGGACAAAGTGATCGAGGAGATATTGATCGCCTTATTCTGCCGGGGCCACTGTCTCTTAGTGGGAGTTCCAGGGCTTGCGAAGACCTTGCTGATCTCCACATTGGCCGGGATTATGGAACTGAGGTTTAACCGGATCCAGTTCACTCCGGATCTGATGCCCTCCGACATCACCGGAACGGATATCTTAGAGGAGGAGGTAGGAAGTAAACGTCGGTCGTTTCGGTTTCTCAAAGGCCCCATCTTCAGCAACATCCTCCTCGCCGACGAGATCAACCGGACACCTCCCAAGACTCAGGCTGCGCTTCTCCAAGCCATGCAGGAGTATAAGGTGACGGCAGGAGGCGTGACCTACCCTCTCGACCTTCCCTTCTTCGTCTTGGCAACACAGAATCCCATCGAGCAGGAGGGGACCTATCCTCTGCCCGAGGCACAATTGGACCGGTTCATGTTCAACGTCGGCATTGAGTATCCTCCTTTCGATCAAGAGGTGGAGATTGTGGCCACGACCACCACCTCCTACCAGCCCATTCTTAATAAAGTGATTCATGGCGAGAAGATCATCCAGATGCAAGAGCTGGTAAGAAGGGTTCCTGCTTCCTCTCACGTCATCGGATATGCAGTGAAGTTGCTCCGCTCCTCCCGGCCCCATGAGGAGGAGGCGCTCCCCTTTGTCAAAGAATGGGTGGAGTGGGGTGCTGGACCCAGAGCATCCCAGCATGTGATCCTGGCCGCCAAGGCGAGGGCCATCATGCACGGCCGATATGTTGCATCGGTGGAAGATGTCAAGGCCGTCGTTCCTTCGATCTTGAGACACAGGATCATCACCAACTTCAAGGCCCAGGCTGAGGGAATTACCTCCCTCGCCATTGTGGATCATCTCCTCAGGGAGGTAAAACCTTGAACCACTTCGATCCAAAGGTTCTTGCCAAGTTAAAGAACCTCTATCTTCGAGCCCGCTTCGTCGTCGATGGGGTCATGGTAGGAATCCATCCTTCAAGGGCCAAAGGACTGAGCTCCGAGTTTGAGGACCACCGAGAGTATTCCCAGGGCGATGATCTGCGCCATATCGATTGGAAGACCTTTGGCAAGTTCGACCGCTATTTCATCAAGGAGTACCGGGAGGTCACGAACCTAAGGGCCACCATCCTGCTGGATGCGAGTGCTTCAATGGGCTATGCCTCCAACGGGTGGAGCAAGTTCGATTACGGCTGCACGTTGGCCGCGTCCTTAGCCTTTCTCATGTTGAAGCAACAGGATGCCGTTGGCCTCATCACCTTCTCCGATAAGATCGAAAAAATAATTCCTCCAAAAGCGATCCACGGCCACCTCTTCGCCATCTTGAAAGAACTGGAAGATCGGAGGCCGAATGGAAAAACTTCGGCAGGCTCAGTCCTTCAGGAAATCGCTGGTTCGATCAATCGGCGGGGACTGATGATCCTCATCTCCGACCTCATCGATGAGCCTCAACAGGTGCTCAGGGGATTGAAACAGTTTCGTTCCAGGGGAAGTGACGTCATGGTATTTCAATTGCTGGATAGAGACGAGCTGGAGTTCCCCTTCGAGGAACCGACTCTCTTTCAGGATCTGGAGGAGGAGGAGATAAAGCTCCACACAGATCCTCATACAGTGAGGGCTGCCTATTTGAAGACGATAACGTCTCTCATCGAGGATTATCGAAAATCCTGCGCTTCATACTTGATCGATTATTCCCTTTTTAATACATCCATCGGTCTGGATCGAGCCCTCGTCCGCTACCTGAACTGGAGAGAAAAGTTTAAACCCTTATGAGTAAATATGATTACCAGTTGAAATGAACCTCACCTTTCTTAACCCACTCTTTCTATTTGGTCTGGCTGCCGGGATGTTGCCCATCCTCATTCATCGCCTGACGAAGAGGAAAGCGATCCAGAGAAAATTCTCCGCTGTGCGCCTCCTCCTCAAATCCCAGCAAATTTTGACACGGCCCCAGCGTCTGAAGCATCTCCTCCTTCTGGCCCTGAGGATACTGGCAGTGTTGAGCTTGGCCTTCATGATGGCCCGACCCGTTCTGTCACGCCAAAGCCTCTTGCCCGCTAAGAATGAGGGGGCGAAAATCGTGGTTCTTGATAACTCCCTCAGCATGGGGTACAGGGAAGATCGGGGAGAACGTTACGCGATTGCAAAGAAGGCAGTGAAGGAGGCCATTCAAGGATTTAAGGGGCAGATCATGATACTCCCCACTTCTGCCAATCCGGCCAGAGAGGCTCGCTGGATGGGATCGGAGGAGGCATTGAGAGCGGTGGCAGAAATTCCCCTTTCCTTCGGTCAGGGCAACCCCACTTCTGCCTTGATGCTTGCTTATCGAAAATTGAAAGATTTAAAGATGAACAAGGAGATTCTGATTTTAAGCGATATGGCCCGGGCAGATTGGGAGGGATTCAACCTGAGCAAACTGGGCATTGTCCCTACGGATGTGGGCCTCGCCTTGATCAGAATCGGAGGTCCGAAAAGGGATGCCAACTTCGCGGTCAAGGGGGTGAGGCTTGCCGGTGGAATGGCTGTGGTGGGTGTCCCCTGTCAGTTCGAGGTCACTGTATCCAATCTCTCTGATCGATCTGCAAGCACCCTTGTCGACCTCTATCTTTCCGGCATCAAAGTGGATCAGAAATCGATCGACCTTAAACCCGGAGAAGAAGGTAGAGCCTATTTTGAGCTTTTCCTGGATAGACCAGGCTGGGTCAATGGTGAAGTGAGGTTGTCTGAAGACCGTCTGTCCTCAGATAATATTTTCTATTTTTCGTTTAAGGTCAAAGATAAGGTGAGAGTCGTTATTGTAGAGGGAGACCCAAGAACATCGCTCAAGGCGAGCGAAAGCTACTACTTCGTCAATGCCCTTAACCCCGGAGGCCAGGAAGGAGCGCCCTTTCTCACCACGGTGATGACAGAGGAAGAACTTTCTCGCGTTGACCTGAGGCGATATGATGCAGTCTTTTTCCTCAATGTGGCCCGGCCTCATCCATCCAAGCTAAATCAGGCATTGGATTCGGGCAGGTCGGTCTTCATCTTTCTCGGAGACCGGATACTTCCTGAAGAGTATAACAACGCTTCCCTCTTTCCCTGGAGAATAGGTGGATTGAGAGAGACAGAGGATGGGAGACCGGAGAAGATCGCACAGGTGGAGGAGAGCCATCCTGGTCTGACTCCCTTCTCCGGAATGGGAGGAGAAAGTCTCAGGAGCGCCTCCTTTCGCCGTTACTATAAGATAGAGGGGAGTACAAAGAACCTCCTTACATTGAGAAACAAGGATCCCCTTCTCGTGGAGGGTAGTCTGGGAAGAGGAAAGCTTTTTCTCTTTGCCTCCAGTGCTGACCTGGATTGGAATGATCTCCCCCTCAAAGCCGCCTACCTCCCCTTAATTCAGGGACTCCTTAAGGCGGCGGTGGAACTGTCCAAAGATTCCCTTCCGGCAAGTATTCGATTGGGCGAAACCTTCGAGGAAAAGACCCAGCCTGTTCAAATCGAAGGTCCTGAAGGAGGCCCAGGCATTTATAAATTCATCACCCATTCTGACGAGTTAAGGTTGGGTGTGAATCCACCCTTTGAGGAATCGGACCTCAGCAAGGTGACGGATGAGGAGATGAATAAGAAGTTCGGGGGAGTGGATGTGAAAGTCGTGGAGTATAAGGAGGGGGTCTTGAGCGGCGGCCATGCAGCCAGGGTGGAGATTTGGCCCTTTCTCCTCGCCTTTGTCATGGTCGTTTTGGGGATCGAGATGGGAGTGGCCAATGGAATCCCGCGAGCAAAACGATAGGCGGCCGCGGCTGGGGTGAAAAAAAACCTGAAATGATTTCAAGAAGAGGCTTCATCTCTTTCGGGTTAGGACTTGCTGCCAGCTTGCTTTTCAAAAGGCCAGAGACCCTTCTTTCTGCCCCCTTCCCGCATTTCTTTTTTAGCCAGATCAAGTACCGAGGCGGCGAATGGGATCCCAACCCCCAGTTTGTGGAGGCCATCATCGAAGAATTGGAGTTGAGGACGAGCATCGATGGATCAAAGGAGAGGCGGATTACAACCCTCTCCGACCCGGATCTCTTCTTCTACCCTTTCCTCTACATGGCGGGAAAGTACGAGTTTGAGCCCTTCACCCAACAGGAAAGAGAGATTTTGAGACAATTCCTAACCTTCGGGGGATTCCTCTTTGCTGAGGATACCATGGGTGCGAAAGGATTTGGATTTGACCACGCCTTCAGAAATGAAATGAAAAAGATCCTACCAAACGATGAGTTAAAAAGACTTCCGCCAGACCACTCCGTCTATCGGAGTTTTTATCTGATCGAAAGTATTGGAGGACGGCAAAAGGTGAACCCATACCTCGAAGGCATCACCATCGACAACTGGACGCCTGTCATCTACTCCCAGAATGACCTCTCCGGGGCTTGGTCGAAAGATAAGTTTGGAAAGTGGGTGAACGAATGTATGCCAGGAGGTGAGCCTCAGAGGTCTTCCGCCTTTAAGGCCGGAATCAACATCATCGTCTATTCCTTCACCTCCGATTATAAAAAGGATCTGATCCATCATCCATTCATCAAGAGACGGCAGAACTTATGAGCTGGATACCCGTATTCCCTTTGTGGTTGATCCTCATCCTCCTCTGCCTCGGATTGACGGCCATCGTCATTCAGTATTGGCTGATACGGAGAAGGCTGGGCTCCTCCAGGGCGATGATCATCTCTCTTCTTCGCCTCGGGGTCATTCTTCTTCTCATCTCTTTTGCCCTCAATCCCTCCGCGATCGCGAGGAAGGAATATAAGATCCCCTCACCCATCGCCGTTCTTCTGGATGCTTCTCAAAGCATGGGCCTCCCCGCAGGCATGGGAAAGGGCACCAGGCTGGAGGAGGCAAAGGCTCTATTGCTCAATGGCGAGACATCCCTCTTAAAGTCTCTGGCCGAGAGGTACGAAGTCAAACTCTATGCCGTCGGCGACTCCATGAAGGCTCTTGATGGAAGAGAGCTTTCAAGCTTAAAGGCGAGTGAGAAGCAGGTCGATCTTAGTGAAGTCCTGAAAAGCCTCCGTCGAGAAAAGTCTCTCGCCATCCTCCTGAGTGATGGAAACCTGAATTGGGAGGAGAATCGTTCCCCGGTCTCCCACTCATCGCTGTTCCGGTTGGGGACACGGGTGAGTACAAGGATATTTTAATCAAAGATGTAAAGGCCCCTGCCCTCGCCTTCAGAGGGAGGGAAGTACTGATCCATGTCACGATAAAGAGTTATGGTTATACCGGGCTCACAATTCCAGTTCTCTTGAAAGAGGGAAACAGGTTGCTGACGGCCAAGAATGTCACAATCAATAAGATCTCCGACGAAATCACTCTCCCCCTATCCTTTATCCCGGAGGAAGTGGGTTCCCATCATCTATCGGTTTCGATTCCCGCTCAATTTGGGGAGAGCCTCGCTTCAAATAACAGTGTCAACCTCTCTCTCAAAGTCGTCCGGGACAAGATCAGGATATTGATGGTGTCGGGCAACCCCAGTATGAACTACCGTTTCATGAGGATGGTCTTCAAGAACGACCCCTCCATCGACCTTCTCTCCTTTGTCATCTTGAGGACCCCCTCTGATATCTTGAACGCCCCTGTTCAAGAACAGAGTCTGATACCCTTTCCAGTAGAGACCATCTTCTCCAAGGAGCTCCACAGCTTCGATCTGGTGATATTTGATAACTTTTCATACGAATTGTACTTCAAGCCGAACTACCTTGAGGCTGTGAGAGACTTTGTAAGAGAAGGTGGTAGCTTCTCGATGATCGGTGGACCTAATCTTTTTGACTCTTATGCAGGCACTCCGATTGAAGATATCCTTCCAGTCCGGTTGACTGGAAAAAGGGATTATCACAGGGATTCTCCCTTGGACGTGAGGCTGACGCATGCGGGAACGATCCATCCGATAACCCGTTTATCTCTGGAAGAAAATGACAATGCCAGGCTCTGGCAAGAGATGCCGCCTTTGGATGGGGTCAACTCTTTGGAGCCGAAAAATTCAGGGACGATTCTCCTTGGAAGCAATGAGAGAACTTCTCGACCCATCCTCACCGTGGGGAGTTTCGGCAAAGGTCGGGTTCTCGTCTTAGCTACAGATTACTCCTGGAAATGGTATATGGGGATGGTCGCAAAAGGGAAAGGCAATTGGGCTTATCTCAGATTGATGGAGAGGATGGTCCGCTGGCTCACGAGAGACCCAAGCCTCGATCCGGTTCAGATCACCCTGCCAGAGAGAGCGGGAACAGTCGGCCAGGAAATAGGGGTCCGGATCAAGCTGAGGGAGAATGATCAATCCCCCAATCCCAGGGGAACGATCTCCCTGTCGGTCTTTAATCCGGATGGTCTAAAGATGATGTCGCAGCTCAAAACGACAGGGCACTCGGACGAGTATGTCGGCTCTTTTCTCCCTGAAAAGGAGGGAATGTACAAGATAAAGGTCGACACGGAGTTTGGTCTTCTGGAAGAGTCTTTGATCATTGCCAGGAACGGGGAAGACTTGGACGGTGCCCCTCACCCTGAGCGGCTGAGAGTGATCGCGGCATCCACTGGAGGGAAACTCCTGTCGAGAGGCGACGACCTCTTAAAAGAGATGGAGTCTTATGTCGGAGGGAATAAAAATCGTTTTATTGAGGAGAGAACCCTCCCCGTTTTGAGCAGGTCGTACACACTGATGATCATCTTATTCCTCCTCGCAATGGAATGGTATCTCAGGAGGAGATGGGGAATGATATGATAGGAGGAGAGAGATGGAGTTGAAAGCTCAAAGTTCAAAGTTTAAACCGTTTGGAAGACCATTACTGTTTCTGATATTTGTTATCCCTTATCTATTGGTCTTGCAGGTCCAGGCTGCCTGTCGCAATCCCAATATCGTTCAGAGCGGTCCTTTTTTAAGACCCGCCGCAGCCTCTGGACGGATCGAGATTAAATGGTTCGGCCATTCCTTCTTCCAACTCACCTCCAGCGAGGGCACAAAGATCATCACCGACCCATTCGGCGCCATGGGCTTCCCCATGCCGGAGGTATGGGGGAATGTGGTCACCGTGGGGAGGGAGCACGGGAACCATAATAATGTGGGTCTGGTCAAAGGAAATCCAGTCGTCCTTCGAGGGTTGAAGGAAGGGAAAGACGAATGGAATCAGGTCAATCTCACCTTCCGCGATGTCCTGATCTATAATGTGCCTGTCTATCAGAGAGGGCTGCCAGAGTATTACGGCAGCCTCAAAGGATCTGGGTTCGTCTTTGAGATGGATGGCCTCTGTATTTTTCACTCCGGCGATGTCAGCGAGCCTTTCAACGAAGACCAACTCCAGATGATCGGGCATGTGGATATCCTCCTTCAAACCATAGGAGGAGTCTATACCGTTGGACCGGAGGGGGGGAAGAAGATCATCGAACAGTTAAAACCGAAGATGGTGATCCCCATGCACTACTGGTATAACATGAATGTCCTGGATAGGTTTACGGACGGCCCTTACCGAAGCTGGTTTCTCAATACCAACAGCCTCACGACGAGCAAGGATACTCTGCCTCTCACACCAGAGATCTTCATCCTGAAGGTCCTGAGAGAAGGTGACTTATGAAACGGAAACTTCTGAGGTGAATAAGAAAACCGCAGGCAGGTCTGAAACCCGTTCTTCTAACCTGCTCTTTGGGGAGATGATCCAGATACATGATCTTTGATCTCTCGCGCTCTTCGAACCACCTCAATCACCAATGACACGGTATGTTCAAAATCCTGGAGATCCACGACGCTGCTTGGTGAATGGATATACCGGCAAGGAACCGAGACGATCCCGGTCAGGACCCCTTTTCCGGTCACATGAATCGCCCCGGCATCCGTGCTTCCAAATAAGGGAACTTTGTGTTGCCACGGGATTTTCAATGCCTCAGCAATCTGCTCAATGAACGTGACAAAGGAAGGATTGACAATGATTGATTGGTCCGCCACAGAGATGGCTGGCCCCCGGCCCAATCGTGCAGGGCACTTGTGCGGCGCAATACCAGGGGTGTCGGCTCCTACGGTCCCCTCCACCGCAAGAGCGACATCGGGTTTAATCTGAAAGGCAGCCGTCCTGGCCCCGCGAAGCCCGACCTCCTCCCCGACTGCGAAGTTGGCGATCAGAGCAAAATCAGGACGGTTCTTAGAAAAATACTCCAGGCACCGTACCAGGACTCCGCATCCTACCCGATCATCTAAAGCCTTTCCCATGACTCGATTCACAGCTAAAACCTGAAAAGGGTAGTGAATGTTCCCCGGTGAACCGGGTCCGATGCCTCGATCGCTCACTTCTTCTCTGGAGTTGACGCCGATATCGATAAAAAGATCCTCAACCTTGAGAGCTTGTTTCTGTTCTTCCGGAGTCTGAATATGCGGAGGCGAAGCGCCAATGACGCCTCGATGCTTCTTCCCATCTCGGGACCTAATCTCCACCTGCTGGGCCGGGAAGACCCGGGGATCCCACCCTCCAATCGGCGTGAAGCGAAGATATCCGCCTTCCTCGATATAACTGACCATGATCCCGATCTCATCCATATGGGCGTCGAGCATCACGATAAAATCCCCGTCAGTATGGATGTCAGGATTGATCCTGGCCATCAAATTGCCGAGCACATCGATCTCGATCTCATCCGCAAAATCTCTGATATTTTCTCGAATCCACTCACGCACCTCGCCTTCGAAACCCGAGACTCCAAACTGACCGGACAATTCTCTCAACAGTTCGATGTGATCCATAAAGATCTCCCCCCTTCTATCCGGAGAAAATAAGATAATATCCATCCACTCCGGGGTCGTAATAATTTCTTATCGTCTTCTTTAAGACAAACCCCGATTTCAAGAAAAAATTAAGTGTCTCCTTTCGCGTGACGGCCTTCAGTTTTCCGCCCATCCTCTTGATCTGTTCAAGAACTGCGTTTCCAATTCCTCTCCGTTGGTACTCAGGTAAGACACTGAAGTCAACAATATACTTTGTGCCTCTTCCTCTGGCCTCCAATATGACATCGCCGGCGTATCTCCCATCTACTTCGATGCGGTAGACGCGACACGTGTTGAGTACGGTCTCCCAAGTATCTCTGTCCCAGATTAAATAGGGCTCGTGATAGATTTCGAATTGGTGATCGTAATAAAAATCACTGTCCGGATCGAAGTCTTCTCGCAACGCGATCTTCATCCCTTCTTCCGACTGCCGTTGAGCCAATGGAGGATCCTCCTATTTCTCTAAGATAGAGGGAAGAAAAGTGTTTGGCAAGAGGAAAAAAAAGAGGTCCTTACGCTGCTCTTTCTTAACCTTGAAGTTGAAGGCCTGCCCTTAACAAACCCCGAGGGGCAACGCATCGTTCTATTGGATTCCACGCAGATGACTAAAAAGATGTGAAGTGACGCTGATTCTTATTATCACGTCCCGACCCGATTAGGTCTGAGGAATCGTAAAAATTGTCAACTCCTGCCAATTTCGGTCAATTCTCAAACATGTTAATTGATTCTGAAAGAAAGAACCTTTTTTAAAGTGGTGATTTTTGATTTGCTTCTGCGGCACTGAAACCAACATTCACATTAATTTTTTATTTTTAAAAAATAGCTGCTTATGCTATGATTCATGCGCCTTGGACTGTGCTAACCTACTGCATAGAGCAAAGCGTAAAGTGTAAGGCGTAAGTAGGCCGTGGCACAAAAAATGCAGTCTATCACATTTCACCCATCAAGGAGGTTTCTTTTGATCCGAAAGATATCCCAGAAAATCTACCAGAAAATTTCCCAGAAAATCCCCCAGAAGATCCCACTGATAGGAATCATCCTTCTTCTCTCCGCGACATACCTGCCCAACGTTGCTGCCCAAGACAGTTTCAGTTCCTCTTTGACGATGGAAGAACAACTTTCCAATCGGCAGGAATTGGAGATGAGAGAAGGACCCCTTGAGAAGGCCATCGAGCTTCCTGTCAGCAACCGATCCACTGAGAATCTCAACCAGGAGATCCTCACCGGAGATCGGCATAAAAAGGAACCCGGTTTCGATATCCCCATCGTCATCAATGAGAAAGTGGAACAGTTTATCCAATATTTTCAGACGACCCTTCGAGATAAATTTATTTCGTGGCTCGGCCGCTCTGAGATATATATTCCCTCTATGAAAAATCTCCTGAAGGGACACGGCCTCCCTGAAGATCTGGTCTACATGGCGCTCATCGAGAGCGGATTCAATCCTTATGCTTATTCCAGGAGCAAGGCATCGGGCCTGTGGCAATTCATCTACCTGACAGGGAAGAGATATGGTTTAAGGATAAACTGGTGGGTCGATGAACGGAGGGATCCTGAAAAGTCCACCGTTGCCGCGGCCAAATACCTGAAGGACCTCTATGAGATGTTCGCATCTTGGTATCTTGCCGCGGCAGGTTACAATGCCGGGGAATACAAGATCATCAATGCGATAAAACGCTATAGGACAGAGGATTTCTGGATGCTGACGAAACATCGGTATCTAAAACGGGAAACCAAGGATTATGTTCCGCAGATGATTGCAGCAGCCCTCATCGCTAAAGACCCGGAAAAATATGGATTCACCGACGTCGAATACCGGGAACCTCTTCGATATCAAACGGTGAAGGTCCCCGAGTTGACAGATCTCTCCCTCATCGCCGACGCCTGCGAAACCTCCCTTGAGGAAATCAAGAATCTCAACCCCGAGCTTCGAAGGCGGGTTACGCCTCCCAATGAAACCGAGTATGAAATCAAAATCCCCTTCGGGAAAAAGGATCTCTTTCTGGAAAACTTCGAAGCCCTGCAGCCTCTTGAGAAGTTTCAATTCAAGACCCATCTCGTCAAGAAAGGAGAGACCCTGAAAGGCATTGCCAAGTTATACCGGGTGGATCTTGAGCCCTTGCTTGAAATCAACCATCTGAACAAGACGAGCCGGATCTCAAAAGGGATGGCCCTTTTCATTCCTATTTCAAAAGATGAAGAAATAGCACCTCTCGCCATGGCCCAGAAAAAGAATGGGAAGGTTCGAAATAACAGACTGAAGAAATGAAGCTTTCGCTTTACTCCTTGCGCTTCACGCTTTAAACCTCACACTTCACGCCTAACGCCTCACGTTTTACCCGCCTGGCTGAAAATCCCAAAAATCGAATAATCCCCTTTAGGTCTGGTATTTAGAAAATCCGGAAAATTCGCGTTAACAAATCCCTCAAAAAGATGTACTATCGAGCCGAACAATTGAAAGGTGATGGAAGGGAAGATCTGAATACACCAAATTTGATGTTGACTAAAGATGGAATTTACTGTAGAATTTTATGAAACCCAATTGAGGAGATGCTGGAAAGAAAAAAGATGGGTGATCAAGGGAAGCATGATGAAAAAAAAGACAAATTTTGATTTATATCTTGAAGAGCAGTTGAAAGATAAAGCTTTTTCAGAGAGATTCAGAAAGGCCGGGGAAGCCTGGGACGTTGCCATTCAACTTGCTTCGCTTCGCAAAAAGGCTGGGTTCTCTCAGAAAGAACTGGCTAAGCGGGCTGGGACATCTCAACAACAAATCAGCCGTCTGGAATCGCCTTCCTATGAGGGGCATTCCCTAAGCATGCTGCGTCGAGTCGCTGAAGTCCTTGGAGCGACAGTTCGTGTTAAAATTCAATATAAAAGGGAACAAACATTTTCATTACCGATGGTTGGTGAGCCCAAATCTATTTATAAAGTCAAAAGAAAAGATTAAAGGAATAGGTTGGATTGGGTGATTTCGATATTTACAATTCCGCATTCTGCAATCCAATATTTTTACGCTCTGCGCTTTGCGCTATCCTTTTTACGGACACGGTTTTGAAGGTGAGGGAGGATGAGATTTCCGAAAGGAAAAAATGAGTAGAAGAATTCAACCAGGTTCCCCGGACTTAAGTTGTTTTAGGACCTACGTCCTCTTCGTCTTTGGTCACGCTCTTGACGCGAGGCACACGAGAACAATTGAAAACATGGAACTGCAGAGCCTTTTAGTGTATGATATGAAAAATTGAAGTGAGGTGATAAAGATGAAGCCGGCAAGAAAGGCAATTGACCCTGAGGATTATATCCTTTCTGTACTTTCTCCGGAGGATAGGCTCGATGCCGCTCTTAAAATTGCCAGAGAAGCATTTAAGGGAACAAAATTAACGATGAAGGATATTAATAGTGCCGTTAAATCCGTAAGGAGAAAATCCTACGGAAAAAAGAGCAAGGCTATCATTTAGGAGTATAAGATGACAAAGGAAGATATAAAAAGAGTTTTACTAAATAATAAGAAAATTCTGAAGAAATACAAAGTGAACAAGATTGGAATCTTTGGTTCATTTGCAACAGGCAGAACTAAGAAAAAGAGCGATGTTGATTTGCTTGTCGAATTTGACGATATGATTGATCTTTTCGACTTTGTCCATTTGAACGATGAGATTCAACAGATCTTGAAGAGTAAGGTAGACCTGGTGACACCGGATACGATTAAGCCCTACATCAAGCCGAAAATCTTAAAAGAGGTTGAGTGGGTTGAGGGACTATAAACTCTATCTGCATGACATAAAAGAAGCGGTAGAAAAGATAGAAGCCTTTACAAAAGGATTTACTTTCGAAGAATTCGCTGAAGATCCCAGAACAGTGGATGCTGTGATTAGGAACTTAGAAATACCGGGAGAGGCCGCAAAACATATCCCTAAGAGAGTGAAAGAAAAACATCCTGATATTGATTGGAAGGCAATGGCGGGAATGAGGAATATCTTGGCCCACGAATATTTTGGTGTGAGAATGGGGATTATCTCGAAAACCATCAGGGAAAGGTTGCCTGAATTAAGGCATAAGACAGAAGAAATCTTAGTAGAAGGCAGAGATTAAAGTTAACCAAAAATTCCGACCCGGTGCCAAAAGGGGAGGAGTTGATAAGAATTCTTGGATCACTCCAGAGCCTGTTCTCAAAAGGAATGGGCCCTTTGCTTTGGGTAAGATAAATGACATCGCAAAATGCGATGTCAAACACAAAGTCTAACCGGTCGCAAATTGCGACCGCATAGAAGATCATCTTGAGGTGCCAATTTGGAACCTCAAGAATATAATATTTCGAATTGACAAATACATATAAAATACATATTATACCGTGCGAAGCCTTTAGCTTATTGGAAGGGGATGGATAGTTTATGAGCAAAAGGAATGAAATGCCGGAGGAATATGACTTCAGCAAAGGCAAGCGAGGAGCGGTTATCCCCCAAAAAGGCAAAACCAGGATCACGATTTTCATCGATACGGATATATTGGAGTGGTTCAGGGATAAAGCTGAGCGTGAGGGCCGGGGATACCAGACTGAAATCAACCAGGCTTTACGGGACTACATCAAGCAGGATAAACGTCCGCTTCAGGATATCGTGAGAGAGGCAGTCCGAAAGGAACTTAAGGTTATTAAGAAAGCAAGTTAAAATTGATCAGGTTTGGCCTCAAGTGAAACGCTCCTGTATGTGAAAGGGGAGGAGAGTTAATGGATTATAAAATGTCAAAAGACAGATCCTTGATTCCTCTTGAGCGCATAGAACGATCCATCCTGATGATTCGCGGTCAGAAGGTGATGCTTGATCGGGATCTGGCCTATCTCTATGGGGTTCCAACAAAAGTTCTAAACCAGGCGGTCAAAAGGCATAAAGATAGGTTCCCTGAAGATTTCATGTTCCAGTTAACTATGGAAGAGGCGAAAATTTGGTGGACTGAAGTCAGAGGTGGTGGTTTAAGGTCACAAATTGTGACTTTAAAAAGAGGTCAGCACATCAAGTATCGCCCTTATGCCTTCATGGAGCATGGAATATTGATGCTGTCTAGTATTTTAAATAGTGAGCGAGCCATTAAGGTCAATATTGAAATCATGAGGGCATTTGTCAGGCTCCGGCAGATACTTGCCTCAAACAAGGAGCTTGCTAAAAGGTTGGATGAGCTCGAGAAGAAATATGATGCTCAGTTCAGAGTGGTTTTCGATGCTATCCGACAGTTAATGGCACCGCCAGAACCGGAACCTCCAAAGAAACGAATAGGGTTCCTGGTGGAAGAACCGCATGTGCCCTACAAATCCTCAAAAGGATTTAAAAAGCAGAAAAGGCAGTGAGCTTTTCTCGGGAACCGCATCAGGGCAGTTTTTGTTTTGGATTTTCGCCTGACGCCTTGCTTGCCTGCTCGAAGCCTTGGCGTAGGCAGGCGCCTTACGCCCAACGGTAAAGGAGGTGCGGGTGGATCAGATTTCTGAAAGGTGAAATAAGTGAAAGAGTTCAACTACGTCCCATGGAACAGATTCGATGAATTTCAAAGATTTGAGATTGAAATCTTGAGAAATGAGAAATTGGACATAAAGAAAAAGTTCAAAATTGTGGAGGCCCTTTACAAGGAAGCTGTTGCTCTGGGGGTGTTTCCCCTTAAGGATTCTCTTGAAGGGTTGGAAGTGGATATCCGGATCGCAAAGGGGATCAACAGTGTTTCAAAAGATACTTAGAACGGTGGCCCGGGAACTGAAGCAGGCCTCCATCCCTTACATGGTGATTGGTGGACAAGCTGTTCTCATCTATGGCGAGCCGAGACTAACCCGGGACATTGACGTCACCCTCGGGATTGGAGTGAGCGAGCTGGCAAGAATCAAAAAAGTTCTTCCTGCAATGGACCTTAAGATCCTTGTTAAGAATGACCGAGAATTTGTGGAGCGTACGATGGTTCTTCCCACAAAAGATAAGGAGAGCGAAATTCGAGTCGATTTTATTTTTTCGTTCTCCCCCTATGAGAGGCAAGCCATAGGGAGGGCGAGGGATATCAAGGTAGGGAGAACCCGGGTGAAGTTTGCATCCCTTGAGGATGTGGTGATTCATAAGGTTATCTCCGGCAGACCAAGGGATTTGGAAGATATTCAATCCATCCTCGTGAAAAACCCCAAATACGATCCCGATTACATTTCAGGGTGGTTAAAGGAATTTGATCAATCTCTGAACCAAAATTTGTTGGAGACATTTAAAAAAACGGAGGAAGAGATAAGAGAATTGGAATCACGGTCTTGATAGTCCTGGCCTTGAGCGGCCTGCCCGCCGAAGTCCAGTTTACGTGACGCAGGCGGGAGCGCTCCCCAGAGGGTAACCATACCAGCCATTGCACCTACTGAAGCTTGAGGGCTGCCCAGAAACATCTTTGTTATTCTATGAAGGTTTGGCTCAAGCGAAGCGATCCTCGAGTGAAACGCTCCTTAAGCAATAGCGATCCTTGAGCGTAGCGATCACTTAGAGATGACGTCGAATTGGATGGAAAAATATTTGTAAGCTGTGGCTGGAAGAAACGACACCAGAGCAATTGAAATGGGGAGGTGGATGAGATTTCTGAAAAGGAAAAAAATTGAAAGAATTGAACAACGTCCCCCAGATTTGACCAGGTTGACAGAATCCCTTCCAAAGAAGCTCAAGGGATTATTACCCAGTCCAGAAGAGATCGAAGCTGAATTGAGCAGAAAAGACGGGGAAAGCAGGGGAGGTTAGTACGGTGGAAGCTCCGATACTCCCCACCGTCTTAATTTCAAGGAGAAATACATGGCAGAACCAACGATCATTTGTCCGAAATGCAAGGCGGAGATCAAATTGACGGAATCGCTTGCGGCACCGCTCATTCAATCAATCCGCTGTGAGTACGAGGAACGTCTGTCCCAGAAGGACACGGACATTATCCAGCGTGAAACTTCACTCCGGGAGCGAGAAGAGGTTTTATCTAAAGCAAAAGAAACCCTCGACAACCAAGTTGCTGAGAAGTTACGGCAGGAACGTATAAAAATTGCCGCAGAGGAAGCTCGGAAGGCAAAACTCGCTCTGGCAACCGACATTGAGCAGAAAGATAAGGAGATTACTGACCTTCAAGACGTGCTCAAACAGCGGGACGCAAAGCTCGCAGAGGCCCAGCGAGCGCAGGCAGAACTCATCCGAAAGCAACGCGAGCTTGATGATGCCAAGCGCGAGATGGAGCTGACCATCGAAAAGCGGGTTCAGGAGGGGCTCTCTGCCGTGCGAGAACAGGCTCAGAAAGAGACCGAGGATCAACTGAAACTCAAGGTGATGGAAAAGGAACAGACTATTTCCTCAATGCAGAAACAGATCGAGGATCTCAAACGTAGATCTGAGCAAGGATCACAGCAGCTTCAGGGAGAGGTCCAAGAACTGGAGCTTGAAGACCTGCTGCGTACAAAATTCCCACACGATACGATTGATCCCGTCCCAAAGGGTGAACATGGCGGCGATGTAATACAACGGGTCATCGGGCCGCTTGGTCAGACGTGCGGCACAATTTTGTGGGAGGCTAAGCGTACAAAGAACTGGAGTGAGGGGTGGCTTATAAAACTCCGAGAAGACCAACGAGCCGCGAAGGCGGAAGTTGCCGTGATTGTCAGTCAGGCACTCCCTAAAGAAGTGCAAACATTTGATCTGATAGACGGTGTGTGGGTGACCCATCCAAGAGCGGTGCTACCCGTAGCTGTAACGCTTCGCCATACGCTATAGAGGACCGCAAAAGTAATGCAACGGGACCCCAGCGTTCTAGCCTGTGTTTGTGGCCTTTTTGTGGTGGCCGTTTGTTGCATTACTTATGTTGCTTTCTATAATTGAGGTGACGTGTGCCCGCCAAGCAACCGAAGGGCAGCAGACAAAGATGGAAATGGTTTACCAGTACCTCACCGGTCCACGCTTCCGTCAGCGGGTGCAGGCCATTGTCGAGGCGTTCTCGTCAATGCAAGAAGATCTGGACAAGGAAAAAAAAGTTATATTGAAGCAATGGGCAAAGCGGGAAGAACAGATCGAGCGCGTAATGCAGGCAACAGTTGGAATGTACGGAGACCTACAGGGCATTGCCGGGAAAACGCTAAAAGAAATTGAAGGACTGGAATTGCTTGCCTTAGAGGCACCGACTTCCGGCGAGGAAGAAACTGGTAGTAAGTAATCGCCGATAGGCATGTCGTATATTGACTCACGTTAGAAGACGAGTTGACGAGGCAGAAATAGATTAAAGCTCTTGAGCGGCAACGCAACTCCAAACGCCGTGCTCTGTTCGATGCATGGATTGGATAGAGCGCGAAATTGAACACTTAATCGTCGAAATCGAGGGCAAGTTGCAGTAGAAGCTTCCATTCCAAAAGGCGTTTTGGCTAAATGGAGGTTAATATGAATCCTCAGGGTGATACAAATCATGATATTCGTGGGTCGCTTTGGCACCGTTGGGATCTGCACTTCCATACACCGAGGGAAATGTGGGGTCAAATCTTTATCCTTGACTTTGTCTTTGGATTTAGGTAGAAATTCGGTTGATGGCAAGGCCGCTCCGAATCCAATTTGAGAATGCTTATTATCATGTGACGTGTCGGGGTAATGCCCGCCAAGAGATCTTTTCCAATGATGCGGACCGGTCATCTTTTCTTGATCTTTTGGAACGATCCAGTGACATTTATCAGACTGAAATTCTCGCCTATGTGTTAATGTCTAACCACTTCCATTTGTTCGTCAAAACCCCTTTAGGGAACCTGCAGGAATTCATGCGGCACTTCAATATCTCTTATACGTCGTATTATAACTGGAGGCATCATCGGACAGGGCATCTCTACCAAGGGCGTTACAAGTCTTTTTTGGTGGATGCGGATGAATATCTTCAGGAGATTTCCCGGTATATTCACCTGAATGCAGTGCGGGTGAGGCTTACGTCGGGAATGATATTGAATGAGAAGAAGAAGTATCTGAGGAATTATCGATGGAGCAGTTATGGTGGGTACATTTCGAAACGTGATAGAAGGCCTTTTCTTAGGGTGGGAGAGGTGTTGGCTTCTTTTGGCGGGGATACAGAAAAGGGGAGAAGGAGGTATGAGGGGTTTGTGATGGAAGGCTTGGCCGGAAAAATGACAAACCCTCTGGAGCGAGGGAAAGGGCACGGGATTGTGGGGGCAAGTGAATTCATGCAAAAGATTAGAGAGCGATATCTTCGATCGGTTGCTGAGTCGAGGGAACTTCCAGCAGTAAGAAAGATCGTGGCTCAGATTGAACCGGAAAGGATCATACGTGAGATTTGTGAAGTGTTTAAGGTGGAGAGACAGGAATTGTTGAAGAAAGGGTACAAAAGGGTTGCAAGAGGAGTATTAATGGAAATGCTGTATCGCTATGGGGGGATGAATCAGAGGGAGATCGGGGAATTGATGGGTATTGATTATAGTGCAGTAAGTGTGACGAGGAAGAGACTTTCTGTACTGCAGAAGAGAGACCGAAATCTATCGGCAGGAATTGAGAAGATCAAAGAACGATTGCAGTCAAGTAAACCCCGTTAGAAATTCCAGCGGGGCATTATTTCTAACGGGGTAAAGGATAAGGATTTGACCCCAGCTTAGGAATAAACCATGAAATATGATTTTGATCGGGTCATCGAACGAAGAGGTACCGATAGTTACAAATGGAAAGATTATGGCGATGATGTGCTCCCCATGTGGGTAGCAGATATGGATTTCGTTTCTGCCGAACCAATTATTCAGGCCCTCCATCAGAGGATCGATCACGGGATCTTCGGCTATACCCGCCCAACCCTGGAATTGAGGACCGTTATTCAAGAACGTCTGAAAAAGGTCTATCAATGGGAAGTAAGTGAGGAGGAGATCGTCTTTCTACCTGGTTTGGTAACAGGTCTCAATCTCTTTTATCATGCTTTTTCGAATCCAGGAGATGGGGTTTTAATTCAGCCTCCGGTCTACTTCCATTTTGTTAGAGACCCTGTCATCCATGGCCGGGTCCTCGATGATCCCCCATTAGTTCAGAAAGGGGATACCTACGAGATTGACTTCACTCTTTTTGAGAAAGCGATCGGAGATCGGACCAAGGTCTTTCTTTTCTGTAACCCACACAATCCCGTAGCCCGAGTCTTCGTACCGAAGGAATTGGAAAAGGTGGCGGAAATTTGCCTCCGCCATAGCGTATTAATCTGTTCTGACGAAATTCACTGCGACCTTCTCTACCCTGGTTATCAGCACGTGCCGATTGCCACCCTGGGGCCAGAAGTGGCCAATCAGACGATCACCCTGATGGCACCGAGCAAGACCTACAATCTTGCGGGTCTTCATTGCGGTTTTGCCATTATCCAAAATTCGAAACTCCGGCGAACTCTGCAAACCTTTTCGTCCGGTCTCATCCCAAGCGTTAACATCATGGGACAGATGGCGGCACTTGCTGCCTTCAGAAGCGGGCAGGAGTGGCTGGGTCAGATTCTTCACTATTTAAAAGGAAACCGGGACTATCTCGCTCAATATATCAAAGAAAAACTTCCATCCATACGAATGACAAAGATGGAGGCCACCTATCTGGCATGGCTCGATTGCAGAGAAACAGGGATTCCTCGGAATCCTTTTGATTTCTTTCTTAAAGAAGCCAAGGTGGCTTTGAACGACGGAGTGACCTTTGGGAGAGGTGGGGAAGGATTTGTAAGATTGAATTTTGCGTGCCCGAGAAAGACATTAACAGAAGCCCTCGACCGTATGTCCTACGCCTTGGAAAAGCTCTGAGGATGCTTCGTCTCGGGTTCAGTCCAGTACCCTGTTGGGGTGTCTTGGGGGTGAGACTTGCAAATTGCATTTGATCTGAAGAAGGCATGCTTCGGGCTCGAGAAATTGAGAATCGGGGTCATCCCTAAAAAAGTTGGCCATGATTTTCCTGGCGAAACCTTCCGCGTCCTGAAGGATAGGGAAGAGAGAGAGTTCGGTGAATACCGCACCCGCCACCTGGTTTTGAAAGCCTGGGACATAGATAAGCCTTCCCTCCCATGGGTCTTATTGATTCATAAGGTCGCTGATTGATAAGGTCTTGCCAATCCATATCCGATAAGATATAATATTTTTGATGCGAATTATCTTCTATCGATCGTTAGCTGGACGGGAACCTGTGCGTGAGTACATATCAGGACTTCCGCTTCGCGACCGAGCGGCTGCGGCCGATGTTTTAGACGCGATTCGGGAACATGGGCTGCAAGCTCCTGGAGTCCGATTCAAGCAGATCCGAGAAAAACTTTGGGAATTTTATGTTGAAGCTGGGGCCTCATATCGTGTCTTTTATGTCACCGTAATCGGCCCAATGATGGTTCTTCTCCATGCTTATAAGAAAAAAAGGCAAAAGGCTCCAGTTCAAGAGATCGAGACTGCCATACGGAGAATGAAGGAGGTGTTACATGAATCCTAAGAAGAAATGGATGGGATCAGGTATTGAAGAGTTTGTGGCCCAGGAAATGAAGGATCCTGCCTTCCGAATGGCGTTTTCGGAAGCACGGACCAGGCGAATTAAGAAAGCGCTTGGGGAGATGATTCGTAAGGCCAGGGAAAGCCAGGGTTTAAGCCAAGCTGCTTTGTCTAAACGGGCCAGAACAACCCAGGCAGTTATTTCGCGCATTGAGAACCTAAATACACCCTACCTTCCAAGCGTGGGAGTCCTTGCACGCCTTGCGGGTGCTTTGGGTGCGCACATAGAAATCGCTTTTATTCCTGGTGAAAGAGCAATATCATCCAAAGACAGACTCCGTGTATCATCGGGAACCTAACAAGAATAGGGGAGGAGGCAGAAATGAAGTCACCTGTTCTTGAAACATTTTTGGTGGGCGTTGCTTTTGGGATAGGTGTAACTGTTTTATCCTTGTATGCTCAAAAAACAGGCTGCTTCGTTACTTCGTTAGAAACAATAGCAGAAATGGGGCGAGCCCGAAGGGCCAAAGAAGAAGAAAACAAATTCCTAAGAAAAAGGCTGAGGGCAATGGGCTTTTCGGATAAGGAAATTAATGAAAACCTCTGAGAGGCGGGACGTTGATGACTGAGTTGAATTATTCTGAAATCGAGAAAGCTTGGGGGTCTTTACTTTTGATGTATCCTGTATAAGGAGATGGTGTCATCCATAAGATGCGGCCTGGCAAGGCCGCGTAGTCTTGTAGGTGGGAAGCCTACCCAGGTAGCCGTTAGCCACGGGCCTGGAATCCAGCCTTGCAGGTGTTCTGGTAACAGGATGCTTGATGCGTAGGCAGGAGAGAAAGCGAGGTGCAATGGTAACAGGTCATGCTGACCGTGAAGGTGTTGAGCCCCGATAAGACAGTCATGGGAGAGGCCGATGGCGTTTATGGGCCAGCAGGCAACAGTCCTTTGTACGTGAGAGGCGAGTGCAAGGGGCCGCCCCGGGGTCTTAGGCCGTGTCGAGCTTTACATGGAGACTACGTGGTAACCAGGGAGATCCGACAGTCGGCGCAGAAGGAAGCGCACCCTCGGACAAGTGTAAGAAGCGAGGAAGAGGGCGGAGGCTGTCGGAAGTCGGAGGCACCCATAAGAGCGATGAGGTCTGGTAATGCAGATGGAGCAAAGGGGTGCCGGTTTGAGAGAACAGGTCAGGGAGACATGGGCCGACACAGAGCGGGAGAAACCATGACAACACGACTGACCCGTTTGACACAGAAGGTTCAACCTTCGTGGAGGACTCAAGCTGGGAGCCGGATGGTGTAACGCACCACGTCCGGTTCTGCGAGGGGCCGGGAGTAACGATTGGATGGTTGAGATCGTGTGGCACCGCCGGGAAACCAGGCGGCAACAGAGAAGACAAACATCAACCTGTACCACTCGGAGAACCCGGTCTACTCACCAGAAGTTGGCCCTGTAGCGTTAAATTACCTTTTCCATCACCTCTTTTCTTCTATCCTACGTTAATCCTTCCCTCCTCACTCTTTGGGTTACGCACAATTTTCGTTCTCGGCAATCCCGAGTCTTCCTGGCAGCCTTGAAAGCTGGTAGATAAAACATCTGGCATTAGTGTAGTGTTACAATAATATCTTTACAATATGCCAGATATGTGCTACAGTTGGCTTCATGTGGAAGCCAGCCGAAAGATTGCAGATGACGAACGAGCAGCGCACGACGTTAGAAGCCTGGGTTCGGGCAAAGACCAGCCCCCAAAGGACTGTGCTGCGTGCGCGCATTTGCCTGTTGGCAGCCCAGGGTCTGCCCAATAGGGTCATTGCCAAAACACTGAAGACTAGTCGTCCGACGGTCGTGCAGTGGCGACAGCGGTTCGAGGAACGAGGTTCCGATGGACTGGCGGAAGATGCGCCCCACGGGCTCAGTTCGCGCGCCCTTCCCGCCGAAAAGGTCAAGGCGATCATTGAGGCGACCCTGCACACGGTGCCCAAGGATGCGACTCACTGGTCCACGCGGACAATGGCCAAGGCCACGGGAGTCAGCAACGCCACGATATCCCGGATTTGGGACGCGCACGGATTGCAGCCGCACCGCGTGGAAGGATTCAAGCTCTCGAAGGACAAGCGCTTTGTCGAGAAGTTGACGGACGTGGTGGGGGTGTACCTGAACCCGCCTGACAAGGCAGTGGTGCTGTGCGTGGACGAGAAGTCGCAGGTGCAGGCGCTGGATAGGACGCAGCCTGGGTTGCCGATGAAAAAAGGACGCTGCGGGACGATGACCCACGACTACAAGCGCAACGGAACCACCTGTCTGTTCGCGGCGTTGAACGTGCTGGAAGGCAAGGTCATCGGCACCTGTTTTCCGAGACACCGGAACGTAGAGTTCCGGCATTTCCTTCGGCAGATCGACCGAGAAACCCCCAAGGGGCTGGCTATCCATATGATTCTCGATAACTACGGAACGCACAAACATCCCAAGGTCAAAGCCTGGTTGGAAAAGCATCCCCGCTTCCATCTTCACTTTACGCCGACAAGTTCGTCTTGGCTGAACTTGGTGGAGAGATGGTTCGGAGAGATCACACGCAAGCGTATCCGTCGAGGCGTCTTCCGCAGCGTGCCGGACTTGGTGGCTGCCATCGAGGAGTATATTCGGCTGAACAACGAAAATCCCAAACCCTTTGTCTGGACCAAAAACGTCGATTCGATCTTGGAGAAAGTGTCTCATTGTAAAGCCGTTATTGTAACATTACATTAGATTGTTGCGTTTCGAATTTCTTGATCCAACGCAACAGTTGTAATATATTAATATTACTTACTTATTTATTGTGGGAGTGAATATGCGAAACACTATTGTCGAGAGGTTCGATCTCTTGAAGAGACTCGGAGGGTTGCCTGAGCCTGATGTAATAAACGAAGAATGGCTTTATATCCTGAAGGAAGAAACCCGGAACTCCATTTTAATAGAGGGCTTTTTTGTTTCCGAAGAAGAACTTGAAGAGGTCCTCGCAAGTGGGAACCCCCTCAAAAGGAATCAAGAAGAGGCTCTCAATTATTACAGGGCCGCAAGATTCTTATATGGACTCTCTTATGAGAATTACAGGAGTAAAAAATTTTTCTTGGGTATTCCACTCGTACGGCAGACAAGCAAAACGATTGGAGAGAAGGGGGAATTCAGGAAAGGAGATTCGAGAATAACAGGAGCCAAAATTGTTTTTCCTCCTGGACTTTACGTTAATGACTGGATGGGTTTTTTTGAGGAACGTGTAAACCAAGGATTTTCACGGGAGGGGTTTTTGAAGTTTTTGGCAAAGCAACATGTTTTATTTGAGGCCATTCATCCCTTTAACGATGGTAATGGAAGGACCGGAAGGATCATCCTGAACTACTTTCTCATCTCCGCTGGATATCCTCCTGTCATTCTAAAGGGTGATGAAGAGAATAAGAAAAAGTATTACAAAGCGCGTGAACAAGGTGATTCTGTATTGAGAAGGTTGACTGAAATACCCTTCTCTCGCCAAGATGTTCGAAATGCTCTGGAGGATATGAATGCGTTTTTGCTGGAAGATCTTATTTCGGAAAGTTTAAGAGGGAGCTTCGACAGGATTTTGATAACGCTTTTGGAAGAGAAAGAGCAAATAAAACTGAAACCTGCTCAAGAGGTCGGAAAAGCTCTTAACTATTCTCCAGACAGCATAAGGACTCTTATATCCAGGGGGAAATTTATTGCGGTTAAGAGAGGAAAGGAATGGTTCACTCATGAGAAGCTTTTGTTGAAGCAGAACAAAGGAAAATGAAGGAGGCCGAAGGGGGCTCGGGGTCAGGTCTTTACGGGCTGTTGCCCAAATAATTCTTGCAAAAGCGATTCGTTTGATATATAAGGATGATAAAGACAACAATTGAGGAGTCTTGCCATGATGGGTTATCAAGCGGGTTTTCAGCCAAAGCTTTTTTATCATCAGATTAACCTCGAACGAAGAGTCCCCAAAGATCACATTCTGAGGAAGATTCAAGAGAAAATTGATTTTGATTTTATCTATACTGAAGTGAAAGACACCTATGGGGACAATGGCAATGTTTCCATCCCTCCTCCTGCGATTCTTAAAATGATGCTTCTTTTGATTCTCTACAATGTTCGGTCCGAGCGGGAGCTAATGGAGACGATTCCTATGCGGTTAGATTGGCTATGGTTTTTAGGGTATGATTTGGACAGTGAGGTTGCTGATCATAGTGTATTGAGCAAGGCTCGGGCTCGGTGGGGGGTGGAGGCGTTTAGGGACTTCTTTGAGCGGATTGTTTGGCAATGTGTGGAAGCGGGTTTGGTGGATGGGAGTAAGATCTTTGTGGATTCGAGCCTGGTGGATGCGGATGCGTCAAATAATTCGGTGATGGACACGCAGTCCCTGAAGATTCATTTACATGAGAACTATAAGAGGTTGGAAGCTCGATTGGAAGAGGTCAATGAAAGTTTGGATTGCTCTCGGAGGTACGTCAAGAAGAACAGTCGATATATGTCAACGACGGATCCTGATGCAGCGATTGTGAATCGGGGCAAGGCGAAGCTTTTTTATGAAGTTCATCGGGCAGTCGATGGGAGGAGCGAGATTATCACCGCGACGGAGACGACGGCTGGAGATGTGAATGAAGCTCACCTGATGGTTCCGTTGTTGGAGAGCCATCATTCCAACACAGGGAGAATGGCGGAGACGGTGGTGGCGGATAGCAAGTATGGGACGATTGAGAATTTTTTGGCCTGCCATGATCGAGGGCTAAAGGCTCATATGCCGGACTTGAGGGAAGCCTCCGTAAAGCGGACAGAGAAGCTGAAGATTTTCCCGGAAGAGCGGTTTGAGTACGATTTACAGAGTGATACTTACCGTTGTCCGGCGGGGAATCAGCTGAAGCCCAAATCGTTTCACCTTGGTCGCCAGAGCAGAGACTATGCGGCACCCAAGAAGATCTGCGCGGCATGTGGCCTCAGAGAGCAATGTACAAAGAACAAGTCTGGTCGAACGATCAAGCGTCATCTGCGGCAAGAGGAGTTAGACAGGATGCAGGAGGCGAGTCGGTCTGCCAAAGCAAGGCGCGACATCAAAACCAGGCAGCATTTGATGGAGCGTTCTTTTGCCAGGGGGACGCCTTACGGTTATGATCGGGCACGATGGAGGGGGCTTTGGCGAGTTCAGATACAAGAGTATTTGATCTCTGCTATCCAGAACATTCAAGTCTTGCTCAGGTATGGAGGCGAACCGAGGAGAAGTTTATCCATCATGGTAAATCAGATAGGAGAGAACATTACAAGGACAATTCGGTCTGTTTCAATTAGGATAAAAGGTTTGATTTTACCTGAAACCAACGGGATCATATCAACGGGATTCGCCATCCCTGGATCTCTGGAAAATTAAAACTTTGGACCTTAGACGCTTCGAACACCGCTTTAGGCAACAGCCCGTTTACTTTTGATGTATCCTGTATAAGAAGATGGTGTCATCCATAAAAAAGTTGGCCGTCCTAAATTCAGATTGCGGAATATTCAAGAATATGACATAGAGCACAGGACATAGCCTAAATCTCCGAGCTGAGAGCTGAAAGCAAGAGAGTCATGCGTGACTAAATTTTGTAGTCAATTCCTTATACATCTGTCTACCGAGAGGCATGAAAAAGAATATCCGGGGTCGAGCCTGCACTCTCCCTTCGAATCTTTCGTTTGACATTCATATCATTCTATGTGTAATAATATGTATCAAGGAGAGGAGGTTTTTCGATGTTAGTGGATACAGAAAAACTGATACCCGTTACGAAGTTGCAAAGGGAACTGACTCAGAGGCTCAAAGAGGTCTCCGAAACAGGTGAGCCGGTTTATGTATTGCGGAATAATGAGATGGCAGCGGTGATTGTCTCCGCAGAAGAATACGAGCTATTGAGGCAGGCGGGGGAGATCCTTGAACACCTGGAGATTGCCGAGAAAATTGACAAGAGATTAAAAGGGCATGATCGTTCGAAGAATATCCCCTGGGAGAGGATAAAGAAGAGATATGGTCTATAGGATTGAATTCCTTCCGGATGCAGAAAAGGATTTCGATGCCTTGGACGGTTCTATCAGGAAAGAGGCTGCCAAAAAGATTGATGCGCTAGCGGAAAATCCGTTTTCAGGCAAGCCTCTTGGGAAAAAGTATGGACTGGATCTGACAGGGTTCTATAAACTCTACGTTGCAAAGAAGAAGTATCGGATTGTCTATCGACTGGTTGGAAAGTACATCGAAGTAATAGAGATCGTAGGGATTGGAAAGAGAGATAAAGAAGAGGTTTACAAGCTGGTTGCCAGGAGGCTAAAGAGATTGATCTAGGTATAAAGAAGACCAGGTTGTTTGGGGTCACCCATTAAAAGGCACCTGTCAAGAGAAAAAAGTATTCCGTGAGCAAGAAAGAGCTTTTTTTATAACTCCCGTTTCTATTGAGTGAGGGTTTTCTATGGACGATGCGGCTGCGAGAATGGGCCGCCAGATGGCTCGTCGGAGCAGCCGCCTTCCTTTATACTCTTTTCTTTCTGTCCATCTCGTTCCCCACTCCCTTTGCGGAAGTCTCCCTTGCTTTCATACTTCAGTGCGATTTCTGGGAAGCCATCCCCCTCTCTCCCTTTCCCGTAGTTTCTTTAAGGTTTGCGGTGTCCGTCTTGACGGCACCAGTCACCCATCAGGTTCTGGATCTGCAGAAGAACCAACTCTGCTCTGCGACCCCTGTCCGTTTTGCGGACCCAGAAAATCTTCGGTTCCAGGCCGTGTCCAAATCGTGTCTCACAGGACCCATGGTTATTAGCCAACCCCTCGTGGCTCACGGCGTGGGCGGTCAAGATGGTGATGAGCTTGTCAGGTTGGGGTGGAGCGGATGCCCAATCAGGCAATGTGGTTTCTCACCAACCCCTAGGCGTGGTTCTCCGTTCCAGCCCATTCCTTATCCAAATAACTTTTCTGGTTTAAACGGCACTTGATCCTTCATCACATAGTAAGCCGCCCGGGCCAGCTTATGCGCCAACGCACTGTGGGCCACCGGCGCATTCGTCTTGTGCATCTTCCGTTGGTAATAGGCCCGTGCCTCTGGATAGAGCCGCCGAGCAAACTCCGATGCCTCCGAATACGCCCAGGCTAAGTACTTATTCCCATTCTTCCGATTCCCTGATCCCTTCCACTTCCCATTACTCGTCCACTGGCTCGGCACCTTCCGACAATACGATACATAGTCCCCCACCGTCGGAAATCGGCTGATCGGTCCCGTCTCCAACATGATCGTTAACGACAAAATCTTCCCCACCCCGAACACGCTCAAAAGATATCGGTACTCCTGCTTCAATGCAATCTTCTTTTGCACCACCCATTCGATCTTGTAGATCTGATGGGTCAGATGATCAATCGCCTCTTTACTCACCCGCCCTGCTAACGCTAAATCTTCATTCATCTCTAAAAGAGGACTGATCCGGTCCTCCTTAAGTGCTTTGACATCATTGACGTTCATTTTCCTCCCCAGGTTTCGACTCAGAATATTTTGAAGACTAATCACCAACGATGTCCTCAGTCGCACCAAGTGTCTCCGCTTCCTTAAGAGATCTCTGATCGGCCTCTCCTGCTTCGGATAGATGTATCCCTCCGGTAAGATCCCTAACCGTAGCATCTCCGCTAACCAAAACGCATCATGCTTATCATCCGCATGCTTTAACCCTGAATACTGCTCAATCGCCGATGGATTGGCCAAATGAACCTTGTACCCCTCATCCATCAATGCATCCACCAGCCAGTACCAGTTATACGTTGATTCCACCACAACCCCCACCATCTCTTCCTTATAGGGCTTGAGAACTTCCAAGATGAGCTGAGGCTCATTCGGAAGTCGCTTCTTGAAAATCCTCTTCCCTTGCTCATCCACGATCCCTACTAAATTGTTGTTGCCATGAAGATCCGAACCTGCGTATAATCCTTTCATAAGGCACCTCCTGGGTTGGATTGGTTTCTTTCCTAAGCATACCATGAAACCTCTCATGGTATGCTTGGAGGTGCCTTTTATATGATTATCAGGCTTGCCATATTGCAATTTCAGTATCCGCGGGAATATGGTATGTTGTTGACTAAAGACTGGGGCACCTCACATATTTTCATACAGCTATATTGTTTTAGTCATTATGGGTCTTGGGTCGGACCAAGCTAACTGCTTGATCGAATTAATGAATTATAAAAAAAAGAGGCTGATTTCAGGCTTAGACTCCTAATTTCAACGTTAAAATCGCAGAGGCAAAAAAACATAGTAGAAAAAACATAGTAGGGTCAGGTCTCAACATTCAACAAGTTAAGTTTTAAATACTGATCTCTGGTGTCATCCATAAAAAAGTGGGTCATATATATATAACTGATCTTCTACAGTTAGAAAAATAATTTTCTGTGATTACAATTAGATAGAGGTGCCCCAAAGGTTCTTGGCACCACAGATGGCTCTTTGACAAATTCATATTGCATTATATTTCCCGAATCGTGGGAGGGATGGCTACCCCTACAGATTGAAAGACCCTACCGCAGGTCCCTTTACATTCACTTCTGACAACGAGGGACTTGCCGTGTTCTTCTATGACAATCTCTTGAAGCGATTTCAAATCTTGTTTGATGTCTCCCCATTCAAAACATCGCCCCGCCTGATCAGAGACGTTCGATCCAATTCTTTCCTCAGGACAAGGGCAAGAAAGCTGCAGAACACATGGCCTCGGATGGTCTCGTCACACTTGTGGAAGACGGGGCGTGTTTCCAGAACCGACTTGACCTCTCTGAAGACCTGTTCCACTTGCCAGAGTTCTTTGTACTTGAGGGCCACCTGCTCTGGAGATAAAGAGGTATTCGTCCTCAGAACCCATTTCCCGTCGAATCTCTCTTCCCCATCAATCTTGTCCTGATCGAGACGGAGATGATCACGATCCAGTTTCAGATACTTCCGATAGCCTCTGTTACCGATCAGAGCTTTGGGGTTCTTTTTAAGCTGCTTCTTTAAGGTATCCACAATCACCTGCCGATCCAACGCTTCCTTTCTGGCTTGCTTCACATTTAAGCAAAGGATATATCGATGGTTATCCACCCGGACGTCCTTGACCTTGAGCGGGGCTGGATCTTTCGATGATCGTCCCTCCGAATGGACCTCCGTATATCGTCCCGCTCGGGACAGAACCTCATCTCGGATCTCTTTGACCTTCCTCATCCGTGCCCCCAGAATATAGGGTATCTTCCTCTGATCCAATTCGTTCATCGTTTCTTCGCTGATCATCCCCCGATCCGCTACCATGCAGAACCGCCCAATATGGAAACGGCTTCTGATCCGATCGACCACAGGAATCAAGGTCTTGACATCTGCCGTGTTGCCCGGCCACATCTCGCAACAGATGGGGTTGCCATCCTCATCCAGGACGGCACCTACCACCATCTGGTTCAAATCCGAACGATGATCCTTACTGTGCCCCTTTTCACCTAAGCTCTCTCCTCCTTCTCCCTCGAAGTAGATCGAGGTCGTATCAAAGAAGACGAGGTCAAGACCCGTGAACAGATCCCAACGTCCATGAAACATCTCTTCTTCAATTAGATCCTTGGTACATCGGGGGGCAAAGGGCGTTTTGTCCTTCTGGTCTTCGATCTCATCCCCCAGAAACGCTATGGCCCGATAAAGATGATGCAGGGACAAATCCTCCCCTCCGTCAATCCGATAATCCTGGTGCCACTTGTCGCAGGAACGGTCAGAACCGGATGCAAAGAGCCGATGCAGGACGGTCAGAAAGATGGCTCTCTCCACATCGAACTCGAACTTCCTGCCTTCCAGAAGCCCCTTGATGATCTTTCCGATCCCCAGCTCTTCCCAGAGTCTCTCGAAGATCAGGGAGGGACCGATCTTTTTCGCAAAGGCATGGATCTCACTCTTACCGGACAAAATCAAAAGGACCTTTTCGGAGAACCGGGAGAGGGATCGGATAACATTTTCAATATCCCCTTTGGCCTGTAATTGATCCATTCGGCCGATCGTAGAGATGACACGCTGGACGGTCTTTGAACCTTCTCGGTGGTTCTCCACGATTTGGAGGTACTGATGCTGACCGGATTTTTTGATTCTTGCAAACATGGGGCCTCCCATTAAGGACACCCCAATAATACTTAAAATCTACGTCTCTGTCAATATAATTTAGCACATTCTGTGGCACCACATTTTTGATCATTTATGGAATTTTCAAAGAACACTTTTAGTGTTTACAGGTACTTACAAAATACTGCCCCACAGCAACTGTAGAAAAAAAGTATAAATATTTATCAACGAGGTTGAAATGCTGCGAGAATGAAAGCTTGGGGGTCACCTTCAAAATTCAGTTAAGCAAAAAGGCGGGCCGTCCATTAAAGAGTGGGGCCGATCGATGAAGACGAGGCTTCGGGTACGTAGTTAAGTTATTTAAGAAATAGATTTAGTGGAAACCGGCGTCATCCATAAAAGAGTTGGCCCTGACCTGAAGCGTAGCGCCAAGGGCATAACTCCGTAAGTCATTGGGTCATTAAGTTATTGGTAAAGCCAAAACCTTAAAACTTAAAGGATGAATGTATCGCCTGACTGAATTTTTGAAGCACAATTTTATCAGGCACTTCCGTTTTTCAGTCAACCAACTTATCCTTCCATAACTCTGTTGTTAACCGAAAAAGAAAAAAGCTTGACTTACACATAAATATGTGTAATCAATAAACGAGAATGCAATGTTTCAAGAGAGGGAGGTTTCTTATGGAAAAACAAAATATAACTCTTTCTTTACCAAAAGAGATCCTGAAGAAAGGGAAAATGCTGGCCGCCAAAAAGGGTATTTCTTTAAACCAGCTGGTCCGAGAATTGCTCCAGATGACTGCTGAAAATGAAGACGGGTATCGCATTTCCGCTGATCGGCAAATAAAACAAATGGAGGAGGGAATTCCACTTGGCACAAAAGGAAAGATTCCCTGGAAGAGAGATGAATTATACCAAAGGTAAATTTTTTGTTGATACTAACATTCTGGTTTACGCATATGATTCAAGTGCTGGCAAAAAATGGAGGACATCCTTAGAAATCCTCTCTTCGCTCTGGATACACCGTACCGGGGTTATCAGTACACAGGTCATTCAGGAATTGTTTGTGAGGTTGACACAAAAGGTAAAAAATCCAATCCTACCCGAAAAGGCAAAGGGGATCATTTCTGACCTCCTCCGTTGGCCACTGGTCGTGAATGATGGGGAAAATATTCTTCGAGCTGCTGATTTCCAAATAAAATACCATTTTTCTTTTTGGGACAGCCTGATTCTTCAGGCTGCCATTGCCTCAAAATCTGAATTCCTTCTTTCTGAGGACTTTCAAGATCGACAGGTCATTGAATCCGTTACCATCTTAAATCCATTTTTAGAATAAGATGAACCTACACCTCTCGGCCTCTGACCTACAACGTCATCCATAAACAAGTTGGCCCTGCCCACTAAAATGAAGATGGGGAGATCCGGTGATAGGGAGACAAAGTCATTAAGAGTTAGGGTAAGCTGAAAGCTCAAACAAAGACAGGTCATTGAATGAGGGAATCATTTGAAGAAAACAAATCGAAGACCAAACCTCTACATCATTGCGGATCCTAATGGCGCAGGGAAGACGACCTTTGCCCGCAGGTTTCTTCCGGATTATGCGAGATGCTTGGAATTTGTGAACGTAGATCTAATCGCAAGTGGTTTGTCTCCATTCGATCCGGAAAGAGCTGCTCTCAAAGCTGGAAGAATTATGCTGGAGCAAATTCATTCGTTAGCTGAGGGCAGGCTGGATTTTGGGTTTGAAACCAGCCTCTCAGGAAAGACATACGTAAAACTTCTGTAGGAGATGAAAAAAGGAGAATACCTTATCTATCTTTTTTTTCTCTGGATTAGCAATATTGAGCTGGCGCTCGAACGTATTCAGCTCCGCGTACAAAATGGAGGGCATCATATTCCAGAGACTATCGTCCACCGTCGTTTCGGGAGAAGCTTACCAATTTTCTCCGTCTTTATAAGCCCCTAGCGGACTCATAGACAATCTTTGATAATTCAGGGGATGTCCCCAAAATGATTGCCTTTGAGGAGTCCGGAAAGACCGAAATACTTGATCCAGATCTCTTTGGGAGTTTATTAAAACATAAGGAGGCGCAATGAAGAAAGCGAGGAGGTCACTTCCTCTCTTGGCATATCGGGCTGAGGAGGCTCTTCGAAAGGCTGTTGCTGAGGCGATCGCCGAACATCGTCGCAACGGAGTTCCGATTGCCATCTGGCGCAATGGTAAAGTGGTTCGTATTCCTGCTGAGCAGATCGAGGTTCGGGAACCTCAGATTGAGTACAGAGTCTCTCTGAAGAAAAGGAAGTAGTAACGAGGAATGGACCGGACTCGGGTCGGACCCAGTGAACTGCTTGATCGAATTGATCCTTTCTAAAAAAAAGAGGCTGATTTCAGGCTTAGACCCCTAATTTGAACGTTAAAATCGCAGAGCGCATTCGACCCACCCGTATTTCCCTGCAAAAAACGCTAAGACAAAAACGGTTCCGCAGCCCCCCCATTGGGGAGTTCGGATTGCGGAATCGGGAAGCCTGAAACCTAAGAAGGCCAATACCGGCTGCTCCAGGAGGGCGATTTTCTGGACCTCCGAATGTGATCCCCGCTTGACAGCCTCGTTCAATTTGATATAATTATACTAACTATAACAATTGATATAAGGAGCAACCAAAATGTACAAAAGAATTTCCGCTCTCAAAGCGAGGCAAAATCTTGGCCAGGTGATGAATGAGGTGGCGCTCAAAGGAGATGATTATATCATTGAGCGGGCCGGAAAACCTCTTGTGGCAGTGATTCCTATTGAAAAATACCAGTCGCTTCAACGGGAAATAGGTGAGTTTTTTGAATCTCTGTCAAAAATAAGAGCGAATCTTAGAAGAGAAGATGAAAAAGATATGGATGGACTGATCGGGGAGGCAGTGCAGTCCTACAGAAAATCTAAAATCAGATCAAGAAGATAATGCTTAAAGTCGTTCTGGACGCCAACATCTTTGTCAGCGCCGTATTAAAGCCGCATTCTGATCTGGCCAAGATCTTCGAACTGGTAAGAGAGGATAAATTGAAACTCATCTTATCAGAAGATATCCTCTCGGAAATCAGGGCGGTACTTCTTTATCCCAAAATCAAAAAACGCCACAGGCGAACCCGAAAGGAGATGGAGGAGTTCTTGAACAAGGCATCTCAGGCCAGTATCCTAGCTCAAGGCAGGATCGATACGGACCTGATTAGAGAGGATCCTGCGGACAATAAATACCTTTCAGCTCCGTTAGAGGCAAAGGCGGATTTTATTGTCTCCGGCGATCACCATCTTAAGGACCTGAAAGTTTTTGAGGGAATTAGGATCCTGGATCCTTCAGCCTTTTTGGTGTTAGTGACAAAGGGCGCCGTATAAGCTGAGAGAATCATCTTGGGTTTCGGGATTGGAGTCGAACCCAGTAAACTGCTTGATCGAATGGATCATTTCTAAAAAGGAAATATTGTGAATCGGGATCGGCTTAAAAAACTTGCTGCGGACGAGCGATTCATCGCAGGGATTTATAATTATTGTGATCGATGGTGTGAACGTTGTCCGCAGACCTCCCGTTGCTTAAATTTCTCCATTTCGGAGGAGGAATTTTCGGATCCCGAAGCGCGGGATATTAGGAATGAGGCATTCTGGAATAAATTATCGGGAATCCTGGGGGAAACTCTGGAGTTGCTGAAGGAGAGTGCGAAAGAATGGGGGATAGAACTTGAGACGCTGGGTTCCATCGACGATATAGAAGATATAAAGGCGAAGGATGTGGCTGTGAAGAACCATCTGCTGTGCCGCGCCGCCAAGAGGTACAGCGAATGGGTGGAAGATTGGTTCAAAGGGAGAGAAACACTCTTTTTTGAAATGGCGGCTGCCGCAAGGGAGGGAGTCAGTCTCGAGGAAGCCATCGAGGTGATCCGGTGGTACCAATACTTTATGTGTGCTAAGGTCATGCGGGCCGTCCGGGGAAGGATCGATGAGGAAGAAGAGAGGTGCGACGAATTTCCAAGGGATTCGGATGGCTCGGCCAAGATTGAACTCATCTCCATTGACTGTTCGATCGCCGCCTGGGCAGTGATTGAACACTATATCACCAATTGCGATAAGGCGGTGATGGATGTCATCGCCTTTCTCGACGGTTTGAGGCAGGCGGTCGAGGAAACATTTCCCAATGCGAGGTCATCTATTCGACCCGGGTTCGACGAAATCGATCCAAGCAGATAGGACAAGGTGGCATCCATAAAAAAGTTGGCCTGTTCAAATGCGCCTGCCTGCCGGTAGGCAGGGAATGCGGATTGCGCCCGCCTACGCCAAGGCTTCGGAGGGCAAGGATTGCGGAGTGCAGAATGCAGAGTTAATATTATCAAAAGGCGACGCCTGTCCAAATAGGACACCGCAGAGCGCATAGAGCATAGCGATGATTCCTATCAGGAGATGGGGAGATAGGGAGATAAGACGGTACAACTCAACCTCCGGCGGGCAGGCAAAGCTCAAACCAAGGCTGTAACGCCTGACTGGCCAGCAACGAGCGCTTCCGAGCGCAGAACCTGAATCGAAATTACCTCTCCGGGAAGCACAATGTTTTGAGGTGCTTCCATTTTTCAGTCATGGTCTTCCTTATGAGCCGATGGTGGATAGACAAACCTATCCTGTTAGGTGGCAGCAACCCAACCAATAGAGAACTTGAGGATCTCCACCAAGAAGGTTTCAGAACCATCATCTCGCTTCTTGATGAAGATGAGCAGGTCCCCTACTACGATATCAAGAGAATAAAAGTTAACGGGTTTAATAGGTACGCAATTCCCGTTGCGGACTTTACGGCTCCGACGCGGGCTGACTTCCAAGAATTCTTAGAGATTGTGACGAAGTCTTTAAAGCAAGGCAAAGTGCTGGTCCATTGTCAGGGGGGTATAGGGCGAACAGGGACAATGGCGGCAGCCTATTGGATCAAGGAAGGTCTATCCGCAAGCGAGGCCATCGAAAAAGTCCGCAAGAATAGGCCTGGGGCTATCGAGATACCTGAGCAGGAAGAAAGCCTGTTCGAACTCGAGGCGTCCATCGCAGAGGAGGTGTTACAGGCTGGGAAAAATATCTGAAAATACCCTCCTTCCCTGCAGCTCAGAGCCTGATCGGTTGCATCCATATTATAAAGATAATCTGATCATCGAGGAGACGGCCGGAGAGTGATGGGCTGCCCAGGAATTTCGAGGCCGCCCGACTCCGCCATTGAAGACAAAGAAGGGACGTTCGGCGGAAAGATCAAATACCTATCCGTTTACATCGGAGTAAAAAGTTTTAAGTATTTCCCGTAACCCTCTTTTTCCAGATCCTCCTTGGGAATAAATCTCAGTGCGGCCGAATTCATGCAATACCGGAGACCTGTTGGTGGCGGCCCATCGTTAAACACATGGCCAAGATGGGAATCGCCGTATCTGCTTCTGACCTCCATACGCTTCATGAACAAGCTTCTGTCTTCTTTCTCGACGATATTCTCAGGCTCAAGGGGCTTTGTAAAGCTGGGCCATCCAGTCCCTGAGTCAAATTTGTCGAGAGAACTGAACAGAGGTTCCCCTGATACGATATCGACGTAGATCCCCTCTCTTTTGTTATCCCAGTATTCATTTTGAAAGGGCCTTTCGGTACCCTTCCTCTGTGTCACCTCATACTGCAGGGGAGTCAATTTCTTTCTCAAGATGGCATCCTCCGGTTTGGAGTAGGCTGTTTTCTCTTTAGGCTCCATGACCTTCAGCTCCTTTCCCCATACTTTTTCAAGAAACTGATCCCGGCCTGAGTTATACCTATAAAACTTATACCTCAGAGGATTCTTTTTATAATAATCCTGATGATACTCCTCTGCTTCGTAAAAGTTGGTGAATTTCACAATCTCCGTTGCAATCGGCTTACTAAACTTGCCTGATTTTTCCAAAGCCTCTTTCGACTTCTCTGCCAACCTTTTTTGCTCTTCATCGTGATAGAAGATCACGCTTCGGTATTGCGAACCCCGATCAACAAGCTGCCCACCAGGATCTGTGGGATCGATATGCTTCCAAAAATCATCGAGCACGTCCTCATAAGTGATCTTGGCCGGGTCATAGTAAACCTGGACGGCTTCCACATGGCCGGTCGTACCTGCAGAAACCTCTTTGTATGTGGGATTTTCCTTGTGACCACCGGCGTAACCCGAAATGACCTTCACCACCCCAGGCAATTTCTCGAAATCGGCCTCGGTGCACCAGAAACAACCCCCTGCAAAAGTTGCTTTGGGTAAGTGCATCTCTTTTTTGATCATCTCCTCCTTCATCTTCTGCTGGACCGCGTCAGACCGCTGGCACCCCATTGCCGAGAAGAATAGTGTGATAACGAGTAAAATGAGCATCTTCATTCAATCTCACCTCCATTTTGTTGGCCATTGCATAAAGAGCTTTTTGAACCATTGCCATTTTATGCGGGCCTTTCTTTTGATTGGTATTTCCTGTTTCCAATCAAAATATAACCATTGATGTTAAAATTAAAATAAAGAAGATGTAAGGATTTGTTAAGCAATCAAGTAGGTCTTGGGTCGGACCAAGCTAACTGCTTGATCGAATTAATGAATTATAAAAAAAGAGGCTGATTTCAGGCCTAGACCCCTAATTTGAACGTTAAGATCGCAGGCCGCATGTAGAGTCCTCCATAAAAAAGTGGGCGTATTCAAACGCACCTGCCTGCGCTGGGCAGGGACCGCGGAATTTGTATTATCCTTAAAAAGCTGGTACTATCCAATGAGCAGAGCCCATAGCGTCTGGGGTCTTGGATTTCAGGCTGCGGATACGAATCACGGGCAGAGGCACGTTATTTTGTAACCAATATTCCGCTATGTCCTCCTGATCCCCTAAGTGGGTCAGTTCGAAAAAAGGAGGGAATCTATTTGATCAGAAAATTATTTTCCTCTCTCGCGGCGAGACTGGAAGGCTCTCCAAAAGTGGTCAAGGAGATCATGTATGGACTGCTGTTCCATGAGATGGTTCTGGTGATGAAGAAGGAAAGAGGACATCTGGATAACCTCTTTATGCTGGTCATCTTTGGAGATCTGATCGGTCTTCCTCTGCTTCCACCCTATTATTCTTTGCGACTCCTGCCGCATATCATTCCCTCTCTTGAGACATGGAAAAGGAGAGTTCTGAGAGAAAAAGATCTGACCGATTTTGTAGCACATGATCTTTGAGAAGTTGGCCCTTCCCCAGCAGGGCGAAAAATTAGGGACATTTCCCGAATTACCGAATGCCGTTAGAATATGGGAGGTGTCCCTCTTAAATATTCCAGGGACGGCAACGGGGAAGGCGACGACCTGAATAAAATTTCATCGATTGAGTCAAATCCTCAAGGGAGGAGGACGTGTCCATGTACTATCAATTAACGGAGGAACAGAAGCGGTTCAAAGAAAGTGTGACACGGCTTGCCGATGAAAGAGTGGAGCCGAGAGCTAAAGAGATTGATCAAAAGGGGGAGTTCCCATGGGATATTTTCGAACTCTTCAAAAAGCAGGGTTATCTTGGCCTCTGCATTCCTGTGGCCTATGGCGGGCAAGCCTCAGAACATATCTATGTGTGCATTGCGATAGAGGAAGTGGCTCGGGTTTGCGTCAGCTCATCCCTCATCATTCAGGTTCAAGCCTTGGGAACGCTCCCGATCATGATTGCCGGTTCTGAGGATCAAAAGAGGAAATATGGCCCGCTTCTCGCTAGAGGAGAAAGAATCATTGATTTCGGGTTGACCGAACCGGAGGCGGGTTCAGATGCGAGCATGATGACCACAAAGGCTGAATTGAGAAAGGATCAATATATTTTGAATGGAACGAAACATTTCATGTCGAATGGACCTATTGTCACGACCATGGTCGTCTTTGCGATGACAGACCCTTCAAAAGGAACCCGAGGGATCAGTGCCTTTATTGTCGAAAAAGAAGTTTCGAAGTTTATGGTTGGAAAGGTGGAATCGAAGATGGGAATCCGGGGGGCACCGACATCCGAAATTCTTTTACAGGACTGCCCGGTTCCGAAGGAGAATTTATTGGGAGAGGCAGGAAAAGGGTTTCGAATTGCCATGGCCGCCCTGGACGCCGGACGACCCACGATTGCCGCCCAAGCCGTTGGGTTAGCCCAAGGGGCTATGGAGAAAGCCATCCGTTATTCGAAGGAGAGAATCCAGTTTGGTAAACCGATATCTGAGTTTCAGGGGATCCAGTGGATGTTTGCTGAGATGGCATGCGAGATTGAAGCAGCCCGGGCGCTCACATATCAAACCTGTAATTTGATCGATCAGAACGATCCTCAAAAAACGTATATGTCCGCTTGTTGTAAGCTGTTCGCCACAGACGTCGCTATGAAGGTCACCACAGATGCCCTCCAGATCGCAGGGGGGTATGGGTATATGACTGATTTTCCTTTTGAGAGGATGATGAGGGATGCCAAAATTACCCAAATCTACGAAGGCACGAATCAGATTCAGAAAATCGTGATTGCGCGAGAGTTACTTCGATGACAGATCAGGGTATTGAAATCCGAGGTCAGACTTGATGATTGACAATAGGTGTCATCCCGAAAAAGTTGGCCCATCTAATTGCGGAATTCGGAATGCGCCCTCCTACGCCAAGGCTCCGGCGGGCAAGGATTGCGGAGAGGCTTTTTCCAACCCGCTATCTTTGGGGAAGGAAAAAAGAAAGAATCAAGGATCCGATCGGCAGGAGCAAGAGAAATCTTAATGCCTCTTCGATTCCGATGACATCAGCCAAAGCTCCAGTGCCTAACACACCCCACCCTGCCAGGCCCCAGGCCATCCCCATGATGAGGCCGGATGCGGTCCGGGCCTTCTGCGGAACCATTTCCTGAGCCAGTACGATGCAGGATGGCTCGCTGGAAAAAAGAAGGAAACCCAAAAGCCCCAGAATGAGAAAGCTGATCGGCCCTTTCCAGTAATAGAATGCCAAAAATGCTGGGACAGTTAGGACGAATGAGGTGAGAATAATATTCTTGCGTCCAACTCGATCGGCCAGATATCCACCGATCACACCTCCCATGGCGCCACAGGCCAGGAGAACCGTATTGGAACTCCCGCCGGCGATCAGGGAAAACCCTCGGAGTTTTTGGATCATAGGAAGAAATGTGATGAGGCTCAGGACAGCCGTCACCCTCAACACGACAACAGAGAATAAAACACCGAAACTGAAACTCCAACCCTTCAAACAGGATTCGATCGTGCCACCTGAGACGGATGCCATCGTTGGAGCTTTTTCGACCACCGGAGCATGCTTATACAGCAGCCAAGCCATTCCAATGCCTGGCAGGGAAGCAAGGAAAGTCCATTCCAATCCCAACCCCGTGACAATCATAAGGATGAGAAAAGGACCCAAACTGTAGCCCAAGTTACCTCCCAGCATGAAGATGGACATTCCCCATGTTCTTCTTCGACCACTTAGAGAGGCGGTTAAAGCTGCTCCTTCAGGATGGTAGGAAGATATCCCCAGCCCACCCAGGATCAGAAGGATGATGAGGAATGAGTAATGGGGGGCGAGCCCGATAAAGCTCAGGCTGAGGCTACCTACCACAGGACCGAGAATAATCATTAACCTGCCTCCAAGCCTGTCAAAAAGAAGACCAAAGAGCGGTTGGGTCATGGAGCCGGATAAACTCAGAACCATGGCCAAGAGACTGGCCGAAGTAAAGGAGATGTGGAACTTGTCGATCAAAAGGGGCAAGAGTGGAGCAAGAAAGGCCGGATAAAGGTCGGTAACGAAGTGGCCCAGGGCCAGATAAACTGCTTTCCCGGAAGATTCCTCAGCCATCTTTTCGCTCATCGACTGTTATCATTACTTATCCATTCGTGAAAAAAAAGGGGGCGCAAGATTTTAGACGGATTGACATAATGATTAAAGAATTCTATTTTGGACGATGATGAAGTTCGTGCGCTGACAACAGATCTTTGTTTGTAGCTTAGACCAGGAGGTGTAATCGTGTCTGATATTATCACGTTTTCTCCAGCACTGTCTCTATTTGGTTTTGGGGCTTTGGAAAAGCTTCCAGGGGTATTGAAATCGAAAGGTTTCAGGCGGATCTTGATCATCACTGATCCTCAGGTGGGCGCCAGCGGCATCCTCCAGAGAATACTGGATTTGCTCAAGGGATCCTTTGATGTGGAGCGATTCGATGGCGCACCGAGTGAACCCCATAGTATTGATGTGGATAGGCAAAAAGACCGTTTCGGTCCCGATTTCGATGTGCTTTTGGGCGTTGGAGGCGGCAGTGCAATGGACTTCGCCAAGGCCCTGTCGATTATCATGACTCACGGAGGTTTGCTTGGGGATTATGATGGTGAGGGGACTGTTCCGGGACCGGTCATCCCAACCGTTTGCGTACCGACAACTTCCGGGACTGGTACGCAGAACACTCAGACCACGGTTTTTACCGTAAGGGGCGTTAAACTCGGATGCTCCTCTGAGTACATCCGCCCCGCCGCCTCCATTGTGGACCCAGAACTGACGATGGACCTTCCCCCTATGGTGACCAGAAATACGGGATATGACGCCCTGATGCATGCGACCGAAAGCTTCATCGCCCGGCCCCATGCTGAGGTTTCGGAGCGTCCGATTCATTACCAGGGAAGCAACCCTTTCGGCCGGAGTTTGGCCATCGAAGCCTTTCGTTCCATTTGGGCTTCGTACCGGCAGGCTGTATCGCACGGTGATGATCGTGAAGCCCGTATGGGAATGTCCATCGGTTCACATTTAGCAGGCATTGCCTTTAGTCACAGCGGGCTGGGTCTGGTCCATGCCGTCGCTTCATCGCTGGGAGGGATGATCGACGCACCCCATGGCGTCTGCCTTGCAGCCTGCACAAACATCGGGTTGAGCTATAATTTCAAGACATGTGAAAAGGATCTTGCCGTTCTGGCAACGATCATGGAAGGGAAAGGCGTGCGGAGTACTGACCAGGTCTCTGCGGAGCGTTTTCTCACAAACCTCCAAAAACTGATCACCGATCTAAATTTACCTTCCAGACCTTCAGAACTGGGGATCAAGAAGCAGGATGCCAGAACGCTCCTGGACAAAACCCTCATCCAGACGAGACGAAACAAGACGAACCCGCGCCCCCTCGACGATGAACTGCTCTCGTATATTGAAAAAGGGATTTAGTTTTCATCCGCAAGGATGAAGAATGCCGGCCTCATTTTCCGGCTTTTTCTTATATCATGGATGCTGTTATAATTAAATCGGTCGTGCGCCCTCCTCGGGAAAACCTGATGACGGCGAGAATTTTTGGTAATGAGGACAATTCGGATTTAAAGCGATGAGAGTCCTTCTCACTTCTGCTAACACCGAAAAGATCAATATGCCCACCTTACCCATGGGTCTGGCGTGTGTGGCTGCTGCAACTCAAAAAGCAGGCCATGATGTGGCCATGGTGGATTTGATGGTCGAAAAGGATACGCGATCGGTTCTCAAAGAGGCGACCAAAGGATTTCGTCCAGAGATGATCGCCATATCGGTAAGGAACATTGATGACCAGAATATGGGAAATCCCAGATTCTTATTGGATCCGGTCAAAGAAATCGTAGCGGATTGTCGAAGTCTTTCAGAGGCCACGATTGTTTTAGGCGGAGCAGGATACAGCCTCTTTCCAGAAAGCGCCCTCTCCTTCTTAGGTGCGGATATGGGAATCCAAGGCGAGGGAGAAGTAATCTTTCCAGACCTGATAGAGCGCATGGAACGCCGCGTCGGCCTTTCGGGATTGTCGGGTCTCTATCTGCCTGGCCATAGCCCTCGGTGTGAAAGAATGTTTACGAAAGATCTGGATGCATTGCCTCTTCCTGATACCAACCTTTGGTCCTTGCCATCCCAAAAAGAAGAACTCTGGATGCCGGTTCAGACCAGACGAGGTTGTTCCCTGGACTGTAGTTATTGTTCCACGGGAACGATTGAAGGTCGTGTTCTCCGGAGACATTCCTCAGAGGCGATTGTGCAGTGGATCGCTCGCTGGCGGGAGGCTGGGGTTCACAAGTTCTACTTCGTTGATAATACCTTCAACCTTCCACCCTCCTATGCCAAGGAAATCTGTCGCAAGCTCATCGATCACGGCCTGAAGATAAGATGGTGGAGCATCCTTTACCCTAAGGATGTGGATAAAGAACTGGTGGGGCTTATGGCCAGGGCCGGTTGCGAGCAGGTAAGTGTGGGGTTTGAGAGTGGTTCCGAACGAATGCTGAAGAATATGAACAAGAGGTTTACCCCCGAAGAGGTGCGTCAAATTTCAGAGATGTTATTTGAACATGGCATGAGACAAATGGGATTTCTATTATTGGGAAGTCCTGGTGAAACGAGGGAGTCCGTTGAAGAAAGTCTTGTCTTTGCCGACTCCCTTAAACTCGACAGCTTGAAAATCACTGCGGGCGTCCGTATTTATCCACATACCTCTCTGGCAAAGATGGCCGTAGGCGATGGTGTCATTTCATCTCATGACGACCTTCTTTTACCCCGATTTTACCTGACAAAAGGCCTTGAGGATTGGCTGCCGGAAACCTTGAAAAATTGGGTGACCCCACGACCTCATTGGAGGTTTCAAGATGATGGTTGAGAAATCGAAGGGCATAGCGTTCATTAGGTCATTGGGTCAATGAAATGTAGTGTAGTATATCTAACCAATAAGGATTGAGACGACTTTTGAAGTCGTTTCAATCCGTTGTTCAAGAAGCCCGAAGCGGCAGCGGCCATTCATCTTAATAAGGGTAATGCTTCTTTAGATTGATTGGAGGGAAGAGGCTGAAAGATCAGATCCTCAGGTTGTATGGCGAGGTAGCTGTTTTGAGGTGCCAGTTCTTGCTGCGGCTGAGCGATTTGCCCGGCCAGAAGCGCTATAGGTGAAGGCGAGCCATGTGAAGTTTTTCGGGACGTGGCAGACCTCACCGAGAGCACCTGAGCGAGAGCGCGCAGGTGGAGAGGCGTAGGATTTTAATATTGTTTCTTGATACCGAACACCTCCTATCCGGACCACACCAGGACACTTGCTGGCAGCAGTAAAGAACGGAGTCTGAGGGTACCACCACAGGATGGACAAGTAATAGGCTGCCAGGGTTCGAGATCGGTATTGGGTAAAACCACATTGAAGCCATAGCTCAATTCGATCAAAGTGCTGATGTGATCAAGAGGAACCCCACAATTTGGATTCATGAATCCATAGTAACGGACTTTCATAAACCCGGTTGGGAGCACATGCTGTAAAAAGCGCCGGATGAACTCCATGACCTCCAGAGCAAGGGTTCTTAAGCGGTGACAATGAGGTTTCCGGTAGCGAATGAATACAGTACGGTCCACGACTTTTAAGATTCGAGAATTGGAGATGGCGACTCTGAAGACGTAGGGGGCAAGGTATTTGAGACTTGCTTCGCTGGAACCGACGGCTTGGGAGTTGACGTTCCAGTCGATCTGCCAGACTTCCTGGGGAATTTGATCGAAGAGACCGACTTGGTTCATTTCATCGCGGAACTTGGCTTTGAAGATGATGGAGAGAGCTTGGACGGGGAGATAGAAGTCGATCCTGGAGGGGTGCCAGAGGTCATCGGTGGTGGAGAGGGCGCCGCCGGGAACAATGTAATGGAGATGGGGGTGATACTCGAGGGTTCGTCCCCAGGTGTGGAGGACGCCGAAGAATCCCGGGAGATCACCGCCGATGTAGTTTTCGTCGAGGGCGAGTTTTTTGATGGCCTCGGAGGAGGCCTTGAACAGGGCAGAGTAAGCCACCCTTTGGTTTTTGCGAGTGAAGCGGCGCAGATTTTCCGGGACGGTAAAGGTGAGCAGGAAATGATGACCGGGGAGTTGGCGTTTGATCTGTTTTTCCAGCCACTGGCGGGTTTTATGGTGTTGACAAGAAGGGCAATGGCGATTTCCACAGGAGCGATAGACCCGATGGAACTCGCCACACTTTTCACACTGGTAGAGGGCAATGCCGTAGAGCTCGGTGCGACAGCCAATGATGGAATCAATGACTTTGCGGTGTATAGGAGGCATGACGTTGGCGTAGCGTTCGAGGTACTCGGGGGCGAAGGTTCGGAAGATCTCATTGATTGTGGTCATGGTCTAGGCCCTCCATCACCTGATTGATCAACTGACAGGCATCCTCCTGACCTTTTTGAGTAAGGTGGAGATAGACCATGGTGGTTTCGAGTTGGGCATGGCCCATGTATCGTTGGATGACCCGGAGGTTGATCCCGGCTTCGAGAAGATGGGTGGCATAGGAGTGTCGGAGGGTGTGAACGGAGACGCCCTTTTTTTGGATTCCTGCAGCGACCTTGGCCCGACGGAAGGCGCCTTGGACGCTGCTTTTGGCCATGGGAGACGGAGCGTCCTTTGCTCCATTACCGTTTCGGCCCAGGGCCGGGAAGAGGAGGCTGGGGTGGCGGTGAGTGAGCCAATAGCGGCGGAGCAGACTGAGGGTGGAAGGTGGGAGAGGGACGTAGCGATCTTTGGCGCCCTTTCCTCGGTGGACATGGATCATCATGCGGGTGGAATCGATATCGGAGACTTCAAGGTGGAGACCTTCGTGAAGTCTCAGGCCACAGGAGTAGACGGTGGAAAGATAGGCATAGTTCTGGAAGGTTTTGACCAGGGCAAGAATGCTTCGGACCTCCTCACGGCTGAGAACGGCCGGGAGTCGTCGCTCATTTTGGGCTCGGAGGATTCCGAGGATGTGCCAATTGCGTTGGAGGACGTGTTCATAGCAGAAACGTATGCCGCAATAGCAGATGCGCATGGTATTGGGAGACCAGTGATCGACGTTTTTTCGGTGGAGGAAGTAGTCCTGGAGTTCCTGCTCGGTGATCAGGTCGGGGGATTTGCCATAGAACTGAGTGAGCATGCGAACGGAGCGGGCGTAGGCCTGCTGAGTCCGTTCCCCTTTGCCATTGAGTTGAAGAGCTTGGATCGTTCTATCATACCACTCTGTCTTCATGACAGTTCTCCTTTCTCTGTAACGAGGGATTCCCCCTTCCATTGTGGAGGGGTTTGGAGGTATCATACTTGACAGAGTGGTATGCTGCCTATCGAATAGACTTCTGAAAAGAATTTTTAGGAAGGCTTACAAAAAACAGTTATCTGCCGCGTAGCGGCTTACTTGAACACCGCGTGCAGCCGACTCGGGCGCTTTGCGCCCTCATGGGCGGGCTATTAAAGCTGGCGTGGTTTCTATCTCGAAGGTGGTTGCAGAGCGAACGTCGCGCCCGGCGGCTGACGCGGGCCGTTGAGGCTGTAGAAAAAGTCCCCAAGCAGATTCTTGGGCGAGATGCAGAAAAAAGTGACCTCACAGAATGCGCCACAATCAACGATCTCATGCCTGGGAAGGGTCAAGTGCCCCCGAAAACCACCGGTTAATAGCAGTGAGGGGCTTTTTCTACAGACTCGTTAGCTTCTTTATCCCTCCTTCAGATCATTTCTCTTTTTTCCTTTGAACTCTTTTCATTTAAGAGAGAATCCCTTTCGGTTCTGATATTCAAGAGAATCAAGCTCTGCATGCAGGGCCATAAAGTACAACGTTTTCTTTGAAAAAATACAGTGTTTACCCCATTTTCTTATTTGGATGATCATTCTATACTGAATATGTTGAAAGCGTTTTTCCCGAGATCAAACCGCAGAAAGCCAATCGGAGAACGGAGGAAGAGAAACGATTCAGGTCTGTTATTACAAGGGTTGTGGGGCCGTTTACGGCGAAAAAGAGCCTTTATCAGACAAAACGGTGACCCATGGGCTCTGCCCGAAGCACCTTGAAATCTGCCTAAAAGAAATAAAGGCTGAAGTGGAGAAACTGGTGGATAAGACGAAGAATTTTAAGGTATTAATCGTTGAAGACAGCACCCTTTTCCGGGAATCGTTCACATTGGCGTTGCGTGAACGATTCCCATCCATTGAATTTTTTGGAGCGGGTGATGGGGAAGAGGCGTTACAAAAAGTTGGGACTTTACGTCCCCATCTCATCTTCATGGACATCAGATTACCCGGGGAAAACGGCCTTGAATTAACCCGAAAGATCAAGACTTCCCACCCCGACATCATTATTATCATTTTTACGAGTTATGACTTGCCGGAATATCGAGAGAGGGCAACCCAATATAGGGCTGATTATTTCTTTTCAAAAGGTTCATCGGCAAAGAGCATCTTTCAATTGGTTGAATCCATTTTACCAACCCGTGTATAGGCCGTTTCCCTCTCTTCCAGTCGGAAATCAATGGCCCCTGGTGTAAGTTGGCCTTCGCACTTTGGAGGGCGGGTCTTCGTCCCCTTTCCTTGAAATCTCCTTCCTGAGTTCCACATTCCCGAGAATCTAAATAAGAGTTTATATTACGCCGGAAAATCAACGATACTCCAAATTGGCCATCGGAAGATGATTGTCAATTTCCGCTATCCTCATTTTTTATAAATACAGATCAGTCATTTTGGGAAATAAGAGTTCTCATACCTTTTTCACTTATTTTTCTGTAAAATCTTTCAAAAAAATTCTTTACAACGCCGATGTTTTGAAAATAAAATAGAATCTCTTTGCATCTTCTCGGAGGACTAAAAGATGGCCATCTCAAGAGAGATCAAAACGTTACTCGTTGAGGACAACAATATTTTTAGACAGACATTTAATGAAACTCTGCAAAGTCGGTTTCCATCAGTAGTCATTCAGGAGGCAGCAGAAGGAAACGAGGCCCTTCAAAAAGTGGATGCCTTCCATCCAGAACTGATTTTTATGGATATCCGATTACCAGGACAAAACGGCCTTGAGCTTACCCGAAAAATAAAGGCGAGTTATCCTGAGACTGTGGTGATCGTTTTGACAGATTATGATACTCCTGAATACCGAAAGGCTGCGTTCCAATGCGGGGCCAGCTGCTTTTTTTGCCAAGGACTCTTTGGACTGGGGGCAGTTTGAAACGATGATCAAATCCCATATATCCCGTTAGGGGACGTGCAGTCTTGGCATGGGGGTGTTAGAGTCTCAGGAGCTTTTAGCGCTAAAATTTGCGGGCAACCATTCCACCACGCTTTCGCCGCGTTTGCCCAGCCATCAAGAGGAAAAGTTGCAAGAGTTTTCAAAAATCGTAAAATTAGATTTCCCCGAAATAAGAAATAATGACCCTCTTCGTCCAGGTGGGGGAAAACTCTGTCTTATTCTTTTATTTGTGTTGAAGGTGTAAGTCCAAGGAAATGGCACGATGCGACCAAAGAACCTCAAAGTTTATTCTTTAGAAAGCCCTTCTGTATTTATATCAATCCTCTTGGTCTCCTTCGTTCTTGTCTTTGGAGTAGCGGGCTCGGTTGCTTACAATGCGTACAAAAATGCAACCCACTACACCATTCATTCAAACGAAACGAGAGCTCATCTATTAGCCAAGATTATTCTTGAGCATCAGAGAGCGGCCATTGGAGTCGTTCGGTCATACGCTAACCGCCCGTTGGTCATTGACGCGGTCAAGAAGAAGGATTTCGAGGAAGTCGTTAGCCATCTCACCAATCTGGTGAAGAATAACCCCGAGATCGAGCTGACATTTATCACAGACCCGGGTGGCACCCTATGGGTCAACTTCCCTATTTTTGAGGAGGCGTTCAATCAAAATCTTTCCTACAGGGATTGGTATAAGGGTGTGAGCAAGGAATGGGCGCCTTATGTTTCAAGCGTCTATAAAATGATTGTGGGGGGAAAGGATCTTGCCGTATCGGTTTGTTCTCCTATCTGTGATGAAAAAGGCAAAGTGATAGGAATACTTGCCGCTGCTCAAACCACGGCTTTTTTCAAGAAGATTGTCAACGAGATCGGTCTGGACCTTGACTCAAGAATAACCCTGATTGATCAGGAGGGGCATATCATTTTCAGCAATCGATTTTCGTACAAAAAGGAAGTCATTGATTATCCATCCTTTGAGTTTGTCAAGAAGGCGATGAAGGGGGAAAAAGGTGATGTGGAGATTCGGGACTCTTCTGACGGGGATAGGGTTAAATACGTATCTTTTGCACCCATTCAGGGAATTGGATGGTCGGTCATTGTCGAGAAATCAAAGAGCCAGGTGTTCCAATCGGTATTCCCATATCTCACTTTGATTGCAGTGATCACGCTCTTAGTATTCATGGTTGTTGTCCTCTCTCTGGTGTATTTAAAGGAGAAGTATAAGCAGATGTCAGCACTCAAAAATCAAGCAGAGATATTACAAGAATCAGAGAATCGGCTTCGAGTTCTCGCGTCTCAACTCCTCACCGCACAGGAAAAAGAAAGGCGACTAGTTGCCAACGAGCTCCATGACAGTATTGGGTCGGCTTTGAGTGTCATCAAATTCAAAGTGGAGGATACCATTCGACAGATGGAACAAGGTGTCGCTACACCTGAATCTTTGAAAGATCTTATCCCGACCGTTCAACAGACAATGGAAGAATCCCGAAGGATACAGGCGAACTTGCGGCCCTCAATTCTGGACGATTTGGGCATTTTAACAACCCTTGATTGGCATTGCCGAGAATTTCAGAAGACCTTTTCTCACATCCGTATCGAGAAAGAGATTGACCTATCAGAGGATGGTGTGCCTCACCCGCTGAAAACAGTCATCTATCGAATCTCCCAGGAAGCCTTGAATAACATCGCCAAACACAGTAAAGCAGACCTTGTCACTCTCTCCTTGCGAAAAACCCATGGTCCGATAGAATTGACCGTTCAGGATAACGGCCAGGGATTCAATATGGAGAAAATTTTCTCAATGGAGAGTTATAGGAAGGGATTGGGCCTTGGCAGTATGAGAGAGCGAACCGAACTTTCGGGTGGGTCTTTTGCTATAGAATCCATACAAGGAAGAGGCACTACGATTCGTGCATCATGGCCATCAGGTTAAGGGGTCATACTTTAAGCATCCTATTCTCTCCCTCCTCTCTTACCTTGCCTACCCGTCCCCGCTGGACGATTTTTCAAAATCACCTGATCTATCATCTCCCGAAAGGTAGCATGGGGGTGCCTTTTATATGATTATCAGGCCTTGCTTTTTGATATTTATTAAATATCAAGATGAAAGACCCCATTCTCTATCCTTTTGAGGAGGGAGGATTTTCAATTTCCATCATTCGCGTCTGCCTGCCACGCCCACTTGCAGAGGCGGGTCAAGGGAAACGCTGAAGGTATATCTCCTCAGCCTGTTAATCCGTGGCGAGATCAGCTTCCAAGTCAATCGTGATCTGGACCTCCTTACCCATGACCACACCGCCCTCCATCGCCTCATTCCACGTCATCCCATAGTCTTCACGATTGATCTTGCCTGTTGCGGTAAAGCCAAGACAGATTTTTCCGCTGAACGGACTCTTCACCGGACCAAAATACTCTGCCTCCAAGGTGATCGGGTGTGTCACTCCGCAAAGGGTCAGGTCACCCCTCACTTTGAAACGGTTACCACCAATGGTTTCGACTCCCGTGCTTCTAAAAACAATCTTAGGATATTTTCCGAGGTCAAAGTAATCTGAGCTGAGGAGGTGCTCGTCACGCATTGGATGGCCGGTGGTAAGACTTGCGACATCTATTTCGGTTTCGACGGATAAATGAGCGGTGTCAGGCGGATCAAAGTGAATGACGCCGGTCAGTCTGCTGAATAGACCCACCACATTCGCAATCATAAAGTGGCGCACGGCAAACCTCGCCCCAGCATGATCCGTATCAATCACCCACTTTGCCATAGCTCTGACCTCCTTCAAGTTGTCGCCAATCTTTATCGTCTACCGATGTCACTTCAGAACCGGCCGAGGATCAGCAGAGAAACGACGAGCCAAGGAGCTAAAATCTTTCGGAAAAGATATCGAACCATTGGGAGAATCATCTCTGTCAACAGAGTTGTCTTGAGTATAAAAGAACTCCGTCTATTTGTCCATTGATGAGGTGACCGAACGGCGAGATTAAAAGGGAGCGGTGCTAAAAGCACTCATGTGACTGCGGGACTGCAGTTAGGTTCCCCTCAGAATTGAGCATCGTACTTCTTCTCCAGGGCATCGAGTCCGGGCCAATTCCACAAAGATCCTCCAGTCGGACTTGACCAACATACGCAATACGTGGTAAATGAAAGAAAGAGATGGGGGGAGGGTGACGATGGAACAAAAAATGCCAACACGGAAGGAAGCCTTAAAACTTCTGCATCAGTATAACGAGACGGATAGCTTGCGCAAGCATGCCTATGCCGTCGAAGGGGTGATGCGTTACATGGCAAGGAAGCGCGGCGAAGATGAGGAGAAATGGGGGGTCATCGGCCTCATTCATGATCTCGATTATGAAAAGTTTCCCGATCACCACTGCACCAAAACCGGGGAGATCTTGAGAGAGCATGGGTGGCCGGAGGAATATATCCGGGCTGCAGTCTCTCACGGATGGGGAATCTGCTCCAACGTTATGCCACAGACGAACCTGGAAAAGGCCCTGTACGCTATCGATGAACTGACAGGACTCGTCGCGACGACAGCTTTAGTACGTCCCTCAAAAAGCGTCTTAGATGTTCAAGTGAAATCAGTGAAGAACAAATGGAAAGACAAAAGATTTGCAGCTGGCGTAGACCGGGCGATCATCGAAAAGGGAGCGGAGATGCTTCAAGTTGGATTGGATGAACTGATTGATGATACGATAAAAGGGATGCAGGAGGTAGCAGAAGCAATAGGACTCAAAGGCAATCCCCCCTAAGACTCTCCTCTCCTTTAATAACTCGTGTTGAATTGGGGGGCATCGTCGTTATCGAATCGTTGCCCTGGATTGCGAGCTTACGGCTTCTCCATCCCCATTACTTCTTGACCAGTTCAACCTCCACATAAATATCCAGATCTTCACCGACCAACAAACCTCCTGTATCGAGTAGCTTGTTCCACGTCATGCCGAAATCCCTTCGGTTGATTCTTGCGGTCGCGGCAGCACCCCGTCTGAAGCTCCCCCAGGGATCCTTGACCTCTGGGGTCGGCCCTTCCACATCCACCGTTATTTCTCGGGTCAAGCCGTGGATGGTCAGGTCTCCCATCACTTTCAACCTGTTCGTATCGGCTTTTATGACTTTTTTGGAAACAAAGGTGATGGTCGGGTATTTAGTCACGTCAAAAAAGTCCGGGCCCCTCAGGTGTTCGTCCCGCTTCGCATGGCCCGTATTCACAGAGGCTGCATCGATGGTCACCTCGACCTTCAATTTTGTGATATCCTTTTCGTCCATCGTGACGACCCCTGTCGCCTTGCTGAAATCCCCCCTGACATTGGAGACTGTGAGGTGGCGAATCTTAAATTGGAAACTTGAATGATCAGGGTCCATTTGCCAGGTGGCTCCATCGCCAAAAACCGGGATCCCTAAGGCAAGTATTGCGATCATCAGTGTTACATAACGTTTCATACTCGTTTCCCTCCTCGTATGGTGATGAGATGTCTTATGAAGCCATATAACATTTTTACCATGATTCTTCCCATTGTATCAAGTATACTTCTTGGGTTGCCCACCCTTCAATTTTCTTCCTTTGGACAGCACTGATTTGAATGTATGTCTCTCATCACTTGGCCGAGCCAACCCTTTCTCGAAGCTTCATAAAAATGGAAGGAAATTATTCCTTTGCGCTCCGACCAAAATCTTAGGATGGGGGTATGGGATGACCTTGACGGCGTTCTTCTCTGTTATTATTTTATTGTTTGAAGGGTTCTTGGATTCGTGTTTTTTGTCTCGAGCGTACCGATTTTAACCAATATCTTAGGAGGTGTTCTGTGATAGTGAAGATGTTAGTGGTGGGACCCATTCAGGCAAATTGCTATATTCTCGGTTGTGAACGGACGAGGCAGGCAGCTGTGATCGATCCGGGGGGCGATGTGGACAAGATATTGATGGCACTGGCCAAGGATAATTTGCGGTGTGTCTATATCATCAATACCCATGGTCATTTTGATCATTCAGCGGAGAATAAGCGTTTAAAGGAGGTGACCGGAGCTCAACTGATTATCCATCGCGCCGACGCTCCCATGATCACTCATCAGGCAGCCAGTGGCGGGATGTGGGGGATGAAGGTTGACAATTCTCCTCCTCCGGACCGTTACGTGGAAGAAGGAGACCTCATCACCTTTGGCGATATCTCGTTGAAAGTCCTCCACACCCCCGGCCATTCGGGAGGTGGAATTTCACTCGTAACTGACAAGACGGTATTTGTTGGAGATACTCTTTTTGCCGGCTCCATCGGAAGGACCGACTTCCCTGGGGGCGATTATGAAGGCCTCATCCGTAATGTGCGGGAGAAGATTTTCCCTCTGGGTGACGATGTCGTGATCTATCCAGGGCATGGACCAAAGACCACGGTTGGGAGGGAAAGACGAACGAATCCATTCTTCAGCCACCCCATCTGACATTCATGAAATCCCTTGTCCGCAGTGTGGGCAAAACGTAAAGTCAGAGGCCAATTCATGGCGCGCCTGGGCCAGGAGCGAACAGATACTTATGTCACGATTTTGATTCCTTCTTACGGTGGGGAGAGGGCGGGATCGACTACATTTTCAACGCCCTGGAGAGGCCGACAAATTCGTTAGGGTATACTTCGACGCCGTGGATACTCGTCCGTCTTGCGAAGATCTGATCTTCGTAAAAGAGAACGATCGCGGGACAGTCCTCGTAGACAATTTTTTGGATCTCATGAAGGATCTTGAACCGCCTTCCCGGATCAGCTGCGGCCTCTTGCTCAGCAATGAGTGAGTCCACCTTGTGATTCGAGTACTGGAAGTAATTCATCTTTCCCCCTGTGTTGACGTTCAGGTTCAGAGTAAGATCGAGATCTCCGGTCGGGCTTCCCTTTCCCATGAGGAACATAGGAACATCTGTTCCCTTTTCGAGAAGGGCAATCAGAGTCGCCCAATCGAGTGTCTCGATGGAGACGTGAATTCCTACTTCCTTGAGCTGAGCCTTGATCGCCTCGGCCACCTCTCGACCCATGAAGTAACGGCCAATGGGAACATAAAAAGTCGTTTTGAAACCATTTGGGTATCCCGCATCGGCCAAAAGCCTTTTAGCCTGAGGGAGATCGTACGGATAGGGCCCGAGGCCCTTGAGGGCTCCGGGAATGGCCGGTGATTCGAGACCCCCACCCAACGTTCCAAAGCCTTTGAGGATCCGATTGAAAATCTCTTTGATATGAATCGCGTGACTTACAGCCTTTCGGGCCCGGGGGTCGTCAAAAGGTTTGATTCTGTTGTTGAGGCCAATATAGATGGTACGAAATCCCTTCTCCCGAATGATCTTGATCTCCTTCGAGTGACTCAACTTGTCCAAAAAGGCAGCAGGAACCGGAGAGATCAGGTCCACCTCCCCCTTCAATAAAAGCATGACCCGATCGGAGTCCTCGGGCACAACCCTGAAGACCAACTTTTCTGCATAAGCTTTCTTGTCCCAATAGCCTCCATTTCGGGCAAGAACGATCTTCTCTCCGGGTATCCAGCTATCCAACTTGAAAGGACCGGTCCCCGAAGGGTTCTCGCCGTACCTCTTTCCCCATTTTTCCCCTGCCGCTGGACTCATGATCGCCAGATTGTATGCCGTGAGCTGATTCAGAAAAGGGGCGAAGGGTTTATCTGTGGTGAAAGAAACCGTGTATTCGCCTAAGATTTTCACCTCTCTCACCATGTTGATCGCGCTCTTTCTGGGTGAACCGATAGCGGGGTCTCTGATCCGATCGAAGGTATATTTCACGGCCCTGGCGCTGAAGGCCGTGCCATCGTGGAATTTTACGCCTTTCCGAAGTTTAAAGGTCCATGTCAAGAAGTCCTCTGAAACCGCCCATGACTCAGCCAGGCAGGGGATCAGGTTCATGTCGGTGTCATATTTGACCAAGGTTTCATGAATCTGCATCATCGTTCTTGCAGTGGGAATATCGGTGACAAACTGTGGATCGAGCGTCAGGGCATCCGTGCCGATGGCATAGATCAGAGTGCTGCCAGCCTTTGAGGTTTCCTGCTGAGCCTCGGAGAGGGGCGCCCTCAGGGCAAAAACCAGCAACATGACCAAAAATAAGATTTTTGCTTTCATCTCCCTCTCCATATCTTAAACTTTTTTTCTACAGTTGCTGTGGGGCAGTATTTTGTAAGTACCTGTAAACACTAAAAGTGTTCTTTGAAAATTCCATAAATGATCAAAAATGTGGTGCCACAGAATGTGCTAAATTATATTGACAGAGACGTAGATTTTAAGTATTATTGGGGTGTCCTTAATGGGAGGCCCCATGTTTGCAAGAATCAAAAAATCCGGTCAGCATCAGTACCTCCAAATCGTGGAGAACCACCGAGAAGGTTCAAAGACCGTCCAGCGTGTCATCTCTACGATCGGCCGAATGGATCAATTACAGGCCAAAGGGGATATTGAAAATGTTATCCGATCCCTCTCCCGGTTCTCTGAAAAGGTCCTTTTGATTTTGTCCGGTAAGAGTGAGATCCATGCCTTTGCGAAAAAGATCGGTCCCTCCCTGATCTTCGAGAGACTCTGGGAAGAGCTGGGGATCGGAAAGATCATCAAGGGGCTTCTGGAAGGCAGGAAGTTCGAGTTCGATGTGGAGAGAGCCATCTTTCTGACCGTCCTGCATCGGCTCTTTGCATCCGGTTCTGACCGTTCCTGCGACAAGTGGCACCAGGATTATCGGATTGACGGAGGGGAGGATTTGTCCCTGCATCATCTTTATCGGGCCATGGCGTTTCTGGGGGATGAGATCGAAGACCAGAAGGACAAGACGCCCTTTGCCCCCCGATGTACCAAGGATCTAATTGAAGAAGAGATGTTTCATGGACGTTGGGATCTGTTCACGGGTCTTGACCTCGTCTTCTTTGATACGACCTCGATCTACTTCGAGGGAGAAGGAGGAGAGAGCTTAGGTGAAAAGGGGCACAGTAAGGATCATCGTTCGGATTTGAACCAGATGGTGGTAGGTGCCGTCCTGGATGAGGATGGCAACCCCATCTGTTGCGAGATGTGGCCGGGCAACACGGCAGATGTCAAGACCTTGATTCCTGTGGTCGATCGGATCAGAAGCCGTTTCCATATTGGGCGGTTCTGCATGGTAGCGGATCGGGGGATGATCAGCGAAGAAACGATGAACGAATTGGATCAGAGGAAGATACCCTATATTCTGGGGGCACGGATGAGGAAGGTCAAAGAGATCCGAGATGAGGTTCTGTCCCGAGCGGGACGATATACGGAGGTCCATTCGGAGGGACGATCATCGAAAGATCCAGCCCCGCTCAAGGTCAAGGACGTCCGGGTGGATAACCATCGATATATCCTTTGCTTAAATGTGAAGCAAGCCAGAAAGGAAGCGTTGGATCGGCAGGTGATTGTGGATACCTTAAAGAAGCAGCTTAAAAAGAACCCCAAAGCTCTGATCGGTAACAGAGGCTATCGGAAGTATCTGAAACTGGATCGTGATCATCTCCGTCTCGATCAGGACAAGATTGATGGGGAAGAGAGATTCGACGGGAAATGGGTTCTGAGGACGAATACCTCTTTATCTCCAGAGCAGGTGGCCCTCAAGTACAAAGAACTCTGGCAAGTGGAACAGGTCTTCAGAGAGGTCAAGTCGGTTCTGGAAACACGCCCCGTCTTCCACAAGTGTGACGAGACCATCCGAGGCCATGTGTTCTGCAGCTTTCTTGCCCTTGTCCTGAGGAAAGAATTGGATCGAACGTCTTGATCAGGCGGGGCGATGTTTTGAATGGGGAGACATCAAACAAGATTTGAAATCGCTTCAAGAGATTGTCATAGAAGAACACGGCAAGTCCCTCGTTGTCAGAAGTGAATGTAAAGGGACCTGCGGTAGGGTCTTTCAATCTGTAGGGGTAGCCATCCCTCCCACGATTCGGGAAATATAATGCAATATGAATTTGTCAAAGAGCCATCTGTGGTGCCAAGAACCTTTGGGGCACCTCTATCTAATTGTAATCACAGAAAATTATTTTTCTAACTGTAGAAGATCAGTTAAAGCGTAACTTGATTCCTTTCTTGGCCACCCTTCAAGTAAATTATACCCCATTTCCCGTTTGTCCGGCTACTGCTGTCCCGAAAGGAAGAAAGACAGTTCCCCTATCAAGAAAAGAATCAAAACCAATTTTTTCCAGGCCAAACCATCCAGAAAATTCTGGAAGATCTTTCATCCTTGCCAATCCGATGACCCCGGTTCCTTCGAAGGTCAGGATTTCCATCTCTTTGGTTTAGGGTTATAATAGAGCCGAAGGGGAGGTCATGTGTCAATCCTACTGGTTGGTCTTGGCGTTGCGATCATCCTGGTCGTTTTAGGGGATGCTTTTGAGACGATCGTCCTCCCCCGCCGTGTGACACGCCCGGTCAGTCTCGCTCGCCTCTTTTATCAATACACTTGGTTATCCTGGTCGGTGGCAGTTCGTTCGATATCCTCGGGGAAACGGCAGGAGGCCTACCTGAGCTTTTATGGTCCCCTTTCGTTGCTTCTATTGTTGATTCTTTGGGCAACCGGGCTGATCATTGGATTTGCGCTCCTGCTCTGGGCATCTGGTTCGGCGATCAAAACGCCGGACGGAGCCGCCGGTTTCGGTAGTTATCTTTATCTGAGCGGCACCAGCTTTTTCACACTCGGGTTGGGTGACGTCACACCCGGCAGCCCGCTGGGGAGGGGACTCATTGCATTTGAGGCGGGAATGGGCTTTGGCTTTCTTGCACTCGTCATTGGTTACCTCCCTGTGCTGAACCAATCTTTCTCCCGGCGCGAAGTCAACATTTCACTGCTGGACGCACGTGCTGGTTCACCTCCGACTGCCGCCGAGATGTTTCGCCGCCACAGTCATGACCGTGGTCTGGAAGATCTTCGGCAACTGCTTCATGAGTGGGAGCGCTGGTCGGCAGATTTACTCGAAAGCCATCTCTCCTATCCCGTGCTTGCTTATTTTCGTTCGCATCACGACAACCAGTCTTGGCTGGGGGCCCTCACCGTCATTCTGGATACCAGTGCGTTCGCCATCGTCAGTCTGGAGGGTGTCTGTGAGCGCCAAGCTCAGTTGACGTTTGCGATCACACGACACGCCATTGTTGATCTCGCTCAAATTTTCAACTGCCCTCCGCGTGAACCAGAGCAAGATCGCCTTCCGTCGGCGGAATTGGCCTCTTTACGCACCCATCTGGCCGCGGCTGGCCTAGGGCTTCATGAAGGAAACGCCGTGGATCAAAAGTTATCGGAGCTTCGGCGGATGTACGAACCCTATGTCTACTCCTTGTCCAACCACTTGTGTATGACCGTTCCGCCCTGGATCCCTAAATCCAGCCGCATCGACAACTGGCAGACGAGTGCATGGGGACGGAGTACCGGTTTTCAAATAGAAGATCTTCCGGGTGCAGGCCAAGACGAACATTTCTAAGGGGGATCCTACCTTGTTTTATCCATCGTAACAGCGCAGCGCCATTGGGTTCACGGCACAGCTCTCCCCCCTTTCATGAGAGAAGAGATCGGAAGCCCGATTCTCGATGGTCCTCCCGTCTTCAAGCCTGTTGCAAATGAAGCGTGAGACGCAGTGATCGGTTATATTGAAAAAAGGAACCAGAAGAGGACGTAAAACTCATGAGTCAGGGAGATTACTACCAGATTCTGGGGGTAGTCAGAGATGCCACTCGTCAGAATATCAAAGAGGCTTATCGGAGGTTGGCCTTCCAGTATCATCCGGATCGAAATAAAGAAAATCCTGCCGGGGTGGAGAAGATGAAGGAGATTAACGAAGCTTACGCTGTACTCTCCGACCCAAGAAAAAGAAGAGATTATGATCTGCTGCGGGAACGGTATGGACCTTCCGGTTACGACCGGTTTAAGGAGAGTTATTCTGAACAGGACATTTTCAGAGGCTCAGACATCCATCAGGTTTTTGAAGAGATGGCAAGGGCGTTCGGATTCAGAAATTTTGATGAGATTTTTAGAGAATCGTATGGCCAAGGGTACCGCACGTTCGAATTTCGAAGGCCGGGAGTTTTTGGCAGAGGGTTCGTATTTTTCGGTCAAGGTGGCAGAAGAGATGATCCATCTGGGATCCAAACCTCCTCAGAGATTTTTCAAGGACACCTGGGTAAGTTAACCCAGTATCTCTTCAAAAAGGTGTTGGGAATCGAGGGAACCGAGCGAGGGAAAGACTGGCAGGATGTCATCGTTCTCGATCCCCGGCAAGCCCAGGAAGGAGGGAAGGTAAAATATGTTCATCGGAAAAGGTCCAAAGAGCTGAGGGTGACCATTCCTCCTGGGATAAGAGGTGGTCAGAAAATAAGGCTGAAAGGGATGGGAGCGGAAGGGAGGGGTGGGGGAGAGCCTGGAGACCTCTATCTGAAAGTTCAAATCAGCAAGCCGCTATTCCACAAGGTCAGGGATATCTTGGGGATCTAAATTTCCGACAGAGAAGATGCCAGATTTTCAATGAGGGCTCGATTTTCGAGCTTATTTCGCCACGAGCGCGGGATGGCCTCAATGCCCAAATAAGCCCCGGAGATGGCGCAGGCCATTGCACCGAGTGTGTCCCGATCACCACCATTTAGGATGGCAGAAAAGAGGCAGTCCTCAAAAGATTTGGGATGCCGGAGAAAGCAGTAGATGGCAAAAGGCATCGACTCGTCGACTGCCACGGAGCGACCCAACTGGTCTGCAGCAGCCTTTGAGGTGATATTTGGGTTGATCAATGTCCGGAGGAGCATCATCTTCTTTCGAATTTCAGGCGTCCGGGCAAAAGCCATAAGCCCCTGAGTAAATCTCTCTAAGGGAAATTCCTTTTCGGAATCAAGCCTCACCGCCTGGGCGATTGCCCAGGCCTGCACGGCTGCCCCGTCCTTTCCCACTGGATGGGCATGGGTGACTTCCGCCGAAGCACTTGCCATTTGATAGAGGTCTTCGGAATGATGAAAGAACAACCCAACCGGGACAATCCTCATCGCCGCTCCATTTCCCAAGGAACCGACCCCGCCGAACAGACTCCTTGCCGCCTCGGCATAAGAGACCCCAGCGGTCCGCACCATGGAAAAAATGGTGGGAGGTCCTGATGCATATCCCCGCCATGGTTCACGGTAAAAATTCCTAAAGAAAATATCCCCGAGGTGCTGTGGGTCGATTCCCTTCTTCTGGAGAATCGATTCTGCAAGACCGATCGCCATCGCGGTGTCGTCCGTGTAGATGAGCTCTTCCATTCGATCCACGAGGGCGCACAGACTTTGCTCTTCAGGGCATCTGAAAGCAAGCTCGCCGATTGCATCCCCAATGGCACTGCCCGCCATGGCACCCAGGTATTTCTTCTTCAGGTCGGTTGCCATCGCTGCTCAGGGAACTTCCATGACACTTGCGACGTGCCGCACCATCTGGCGATACACATCGAGAAAGATTTCAGGGGAAAGGAAGTACCCCTGATTTTCCTGATAAAAAGAGGAGACCAGCTTTCTGGCAGCCAGATCGATATCCCCGGTACTGCGGTAAACCTTTTCGATTAAGGCACGTAATCCCTTCGCCCTTTCAATCGTTTTTGAGATGAACCTCCGGGCCTCCTCTCCGGTCACGTATCCATAGTGGTCAGCACAGTAGTAATCCACTTCGAGGTCCTTGAGCCTCTCAAGATTTTCCTGATACTTGGTGTAATTGGAATTTCCCGAGGTGATGATGGTCTCATCGAATGGAATACCTCCTCCGTCCGATGGAAAGAGGGCCTTCCGTTCTGGAACATAGGCTGCGACACAGCATGACGAATGGCCTGGGATCTCAAGGATGGAGACCCCGAGATCACCCAGATCGATCCGGTCGCCTTCGCGAACGGTCTTGCCAACCACGTCGTCTCGCCAGTCCAGATCGCAGGTGGAATAAACGTCTTCCCGATTCATCCGTTTTGCAACGGATCTGCTGAACTCATTGATCGTGTTGATCGCCTTCTCCATTCGGAGGATCTCCCACCCTCTTTCGGAGGCATAGATTCCCATGTCGGAATGGCGACGCTTAAAAAAGGGGACGATTCCCACATGATCGAAGTGGGCGTGGAGAATCAATAATTTCGTAATCCGGTTCTCGTCAATGCCGAACTCCTGAAATTGCCGAAGGAGCTCTGGCACGATATAACTCATGCCCCCGCTGATGATCATCGATCCATCTTTTCCCTCCAGAAGATAGATCCCTGATTCTTCACAGCCCAAAAACCAAATCCCTTCTCGAACTTTTCCTGGCTTTCGAATTCTCATAATCGTTTCACCTTTGAGGTATCGATTCAGATAAAAGGAAGTCGTGATGCTTCCATCCGAAGTCCAATGCTATATTATAAGATACTTTGGGTTATCCTGAGATTTTTTTTGATGGGACTCCAGCACCGGAGTTTTTTCATCCGGGGTATCTGTTCAAGAGTTTAACCGTCTTTTCTCTCAGTTCTTCTGGAGTCATGTCTCGGCCCCCTATGATCTTGTGGCGCCTCCAAAAGATTTCCCCTTCCAATCGAGAGGATCATAGATAGACAGGGCCGTCGTGTCAGGAACCCCCAATTTTTTGTTGACCTTTTTCTCCCAATTTATTAAGCTTTCATGAAACGCGTTTTTTGCTCCGGAAGGAGGCTTTCGTGTCCTCGTCTATCGTTCTTATCGCTTTCACCATTAGGGGCGCTGCCGTGTGGATCGAAGTCGAGTTGAAGAGAAGAAATACTGGGATCGTTGCGGGTTCATAAGAGATCTCTTGAAATCCCGTGTGATTGCTTTTATATTAGATATTGTAGTTTTTAGAGGATGGCCCGATGCGGCCAAAATCTGCATTGAAGAGGGAATGTCCGACAGGGGAAGTATTTAGAGATAGGGAGGCTGGCAGATCAAAGGGAGGAGTGAAAGAGATGGCTGTTCTGGAGGTTCTCTCTATTTTATAGATATAGAAATCCCAGGATGAGCCATCCGGAAGGGGGGTTCGTATGAAACATAAAATACCAGAAGAAGTGATTCGAGAAATTTTTCAAAGGAGATTGAGGAGGAGAGACCTCAATGGAGAGGTTTATAATAAGCTGAAGAAAATGATTCTTTCTGGCAAATTCAAGAAGGGCGAAAGGTTAATACAAGAGGAACTGGCCCATGGTTTTGACGTAAGCAGAACGGTTGTCCTCAATGCATTCGATCAACTGGAGAAGGATAAGCTGATCGTTAGGAAATATAAAGAGGGGGCGTTTGTCTCTTTCAAGTCCTAACTTGAATGAGTGCCCGTCCTTTGTCTTGACGTAGAGGGAGCCCCTGGGAGACGGTCCGAAAGAAGGCCTTTTTACACGGACTGGTTGAGATTGACTTCTCCCCGCCCTGTCCGAAATCCGCATCAGCCTGGTCTCGCAGACTTCAAGGGTCTCCGGCGAGTAAACCGTCTTGGCCGCTGCCTCCCATGCCGCTCTGGTCTTTTGGGCTTTGATCGGATTGAGCTTTTTCTCCAGAAATTCTCCAATTTTTTTCTTGACAAAATATTTCGAGCTAATAAAATACTGAACGTCCGGTATCGACGCCGGGCCTCTTTATCTTCTTCGACTTTATTCCTGAACTTGAAAAAGGGAAGTGCTGAGGAGGCCAAGTCTGGAGACCATGTCAGAGGTAGAGGGGTATTCTCGAAAAAGGAAAGCCCTCATTCCAGGGGAGATGAAGTCATCACTGACTTGCCCATCCCTTGGCAACCTTTGGCTGCCCGGGCGGCTAAGGAAGCGATGGTGAGAGGAAGCAGCCTACCTCTGGAAGAAGGCTTACGATTGGAGAGGTCATTATTCGGTTACCTCACAGGCACGGAGGACTATCTTGAAGGGACAACGGCTTTTTTGGAAAAGAGGAAGCCGATCTTTAAAGGAAAATGAGCAGTGAGGCCACCCCTTTCTGATTTTCGTGATGAGGGAGGGATTTATGGTGAGGATGAAGAAAGTTGCATTAGTCACAGGGGCAGCTCGCGGAATAGGCAGGGCGATTGCGATCGATCTAGCCGCGCACGGTGCTGATGTGATCGTGAATTATAGAACCCGACGGGATGCAGCAGAAGAGGTGGCTCAGAACATCAGAGAGAACGGAAGTGAAGCAATGATGGTGAAGGCGGATGTAGCAAATGAACGGGAAGTCAAATCAATGGTCGATCAGGCCATTGAGAAATTTGGGGGAATAGACATCCTGGTGAACAATGCCGCGATACACCGGGGAGGAAGGGTTCAAACACTTCCCTCTGAAGACTGGGACTTGGTCATCGATTCTATCTTGAGAGGGGCCTTCAATTGTTGTAGGTGCGTGGTGCCGCTCATGGTGGAAAGAGGTTGGGGCAGGATTGTCAATATCTCTTCCGTTGCGGGTCTTCATGGCTACCCCGGAGATACTGCTTATGGTTCAGCAAAAGCAGGCTTGATTGGTTTTACAAAATCATTGGCGAAAGAGGTTGCAAAAAAGGGAATCACAGCGAATGTTGTGATCCCAGGATATCTCCAGACAGACATGACCTCCGTTCTATTCGATACCGAAGAGAAGATCCGTTACGCGATTGAGATGATTCCATTGGGCCGTCCTGGAAAACCCGAAGAAATTGCGGAAATGGTCAGCTTTCTTGCTTTTAAAGGATCTTATATCACGGGCGAAGTGATCAGAGTGGACGGCGGCATGGGGATGTAATGGGTCACCGGGGGAACCACATCATTCCATGACTCCCCCTTATCGATGGGCATGTTTGAATGAAAGGATTTGAGCCATGCCTCTCTTAAAGATAGAAAAACTCGTAAAAAATTTCGGGGCCTTGAGGGTTTTAGATGAGGTCTACTGCGAATTGGAAAAGGGCGAGTTGCATTCTATCATCGGGCCAAACGGTGCTGGCAAGACGACGCTTTTCAACGTTATTTGTGGACACCTTTCACCCAATTTAGGAACGATCAAGTTTCAGGGCGTGAATATCGTTGGTCTTAAACCGTATGAAATAGCGCATCTTGGAATCGGTCGGTCTTTTCAAATAAAGAATATTTTTCCGGCCCTGACGGTACTTGAAAACGTTAGAATTGCCGTCCAATTACGTCAGAAAGGAAATTTTAATATCTTCAAGAAAGTCTCCGACCGAAAGGATTTAATAGAGAAGTCTCTCGGGATATTGGACAAAGTTGGATTGTCTAGCAGGGCAACCTGGCAAGCAAAAAAACTTTCTTACGGAGAACAGAGAACCCTGGATATGGTCATCGCCCTCTCCACCGATCCAATCCTACTCCTTTTGGATGAACCGACCAGTGGATTAGCGCCTCAAGAGACGAACCGGATGATCGAATTGATAAAGGAGATTAACAAAAACGTCACCATTCTGCTCATTGAACATAAAATCAATATGGTCATGTCGATTTCGGATAGGATCACCGTACTCCATCAGGGAAAAGTGATCTCAGAGGGGATACCCTCCATGGTACAAAATGATGCGTTGGTCAGAACGGCTTATTTGGGGGATATCGACAGTGCTTAGAGTGAATGAGATTCACACCTACTACGAGGAGAGTCATATTTTACAGGGGGTTTCCCTTGAGGTGAAGGGCAATAGCGTGATCACACTCCTTGGAAGAAATGGGGCGGGTAAGACCACAACGCTAAAGAGCATCATCGGTTTGATTCATCCTGAAAGAGGCAGCATCTACTTTGGTGAAGAAGAGATAACGGGTTTGAAACCTTTTGAGATAGCAAGGAAAGGGCTCGGCTATGTTCCAGAAAACCGGGAAATATTCTCCACATTAACCGTTTTTGAAAATTTAAAGATCGCCATGTGTCGGAAAGGTCGTTGGACCGTGGAAAGAATTTTCGAAATCCTCCCTATTTTGGAGCAGAGAAAAACACACCGAGGGAAGTTGTTAAGCGGCGGAGAGCAGCAGATGCTTTCCATCGCTCGGGCCTTAATCGGCAACCCTTCTCTTTTGCTTTTAGATGAACCATCGGAAGGGCTTGCGCCTCTCATCATAAAGGCCATTACGGAGTTAATTAGAAGAATAAGGGAAGAAGGAATTGTCATCTTGCTGGTGGAACAGAGTTTGGAGGTGGCCAGAAAGGTGAGCGATTATTCTTATATCATGGATGAGGGGAAGATCATCTACTCAGGGCTCATTGAAGAAATATTGAGGGATGAATCTCTGATGAAGAGGTACCTCTTGGTTTAGCCAAAGGGTGGAAGGAGGTGAATCGTGAGTTGATGGTTTAGGACAAGCAGGTGATCCAATTTCATTTGCATAGGAGGTGGGAAGATGAAAGAAGGATGTGAAAAGAGTTTAGTGAATCGGCGGAATTTTTTGAAAAGCACTGCATCCATGGCGGCCCTCTTTTCCCTTTCTCAATTAGGAGTGGGTAAAGGCGATGCCCAGGAACCTGTCGTTTTTGCCGTCGTGGACGACCTCAGCGGTCCTTTCGCAGCTTCGGGGAAAAGGACCGTTGAGGGGATGCAGATGGCTTTGGAAGAGATCAATTATAGTTTGCTGGGAAGGAAGATCAAATTAGAAATTCGAGATACCGAACTGAAGCCGGGCGTGGCGGTAAGACAAATGCGAGAAGTGATCGAAAAAGAACATCCGAAATTGATCATCTCCTCCTGCAGTAGTGCCGTTCAGCTGGCCATGGAGGAGGTCGCTCTCGATCAAAAGACCCTCTTCTGGACCCAGGGATGGGCAACAGAGATTACGGGCAAGGCTTGCAACCGATATACCTTCCGATGGGACCCTGGGAATTTTACGATGGCTAAATCAGCGGTGGTCAACATGATGAAGTTAGTGCCGGAACGGAAGAAATGGTTCACCATCACCGCGGACTACTCCTGGGGATATTCGATGCTGGATGTGATGGTTCCTACACTGAGGGGATTGGGAGCAAGACATATCGGCAACATCTATACACCTCTTGGAGAAAGGGAATTCAGTACTTATTTGACAGCGGCAATGGCGGCAAAGCCAGACGTGATCTCCATCGTCAACTTCGGTGAAGATCAAATGAATGCGGTCAAACAAGCCCATGAATTTGGCGCAAAGAAGATGGCATTGATTCAGACACCCGGTTCCGGCCTCGAGATGTTTAGAGGTGTAGGTTCAGAGGCCCTCGAGGGTGTCTATTCTGGGGTGAGTTGGTGGTTTACGGTGGATACTCCTTTTTCGAAAGAATTTTCCAGAAAATACAAGGAAAGGTTCAAGGACACGGCCAGTTTTTCAGTCATCAATCACTATACCGCCGTGAAAGTGACGATCGAAGCGATGAAGGGTGTGGGGTCTTTTGAACCGGGCAAGGTCATGCCAAAACTTGAAGGGTTCAAATACACAGGACCCTTTGGGGAGGAAGTTGTGAGGGAATGGGATCACCAGTGTATTCACCCCTATCTTCTAACGAAAGGAAAAGCACCCAAAGATAAGAAGTTTGATGACGATTACGTAGAGATTGTTGGGTCAGGGGAAGCATTTCCTACAAACGAAGAGAGCTTGTGTAAAGATATCTTTAGAACCAAGCTATGACTTTCGGAAACGGTGGGCCGTTCTTTGCAGCTTAGGTCGTCTTTAAGGGAAAAGAATGGTCCACTGTATTTCTGAGGAAAGGGAGTCCATTGTCCTTAGTCATATCCCAAATACTGAATGGAATTACATTGGGAGTGATTTATATCCTGCTGGCCCTTGGGCTGTCCATCATCTTTGGAATGCTGGGGATTGTGAATTTTGCTCATGGAGCTTTCTACGCCATCGCAGCCTATTTCGCCTACACGGTCACCCTGCATTTGGGAAACTTCTGGATCGCCTTGCTAACCGTACCGATTCTTATGGGAGGTTTCGGGATAGGGGTCGAATTTCTCATTTTACGTCGGATGTACGACAAAGAAGTGATTTATCAAATTCTGCTCACTTTCGGGATCGCTTTTGTCGTTCAAGAGATCATCACGATAATCTGGAACCCTATGGCAAAATCCCTTCCGCCACAGTTACCAGGAATTATCAATTTAGGCTTTATGTATTTTCCGAAATATCGTCTGTTTTTGGTCGTGATCACATCCTTTATCGTTATTTTTGTCTGGTTATTTATTGAAAAGACGAAATATGGTTCCATCATCAGGGCAGGGACAGAAAATTCTCCGATGGTGAGCTGTTTAGGGATCAACATTTCCAATGTTTTTACTTTCGTTTTTGGATTTGGTGCTTGCCTGGCTGGGTTCGCCGGGGTCCTGTCAGCACCCATCAGAAGTCTAAAGCCCTATATGGGGTGGGAAATCCTTGTGACGACCTTTGTCGTCGTTGTGATCGGTGGGATGGGGAGTCTCTCCGGCGCCTTAATCGGTGGGATTCTGATTGGATTAGCCCAGTGTTTAACTTCTCTCGTATGGCCGATCGGGACCAATATCGTCATATTCATTCTGATGGCCATCATCCTTTTGACGAGGCCTTACGGATTACTTGGAAGGATGTAAGAGTAGTGGAAGATAAAAATCCGCAAAAATCCGCAATGGAATGGATTGGATCTTACCCGCTCTCTATTTTGGGTATCCTTCTCATCCTTCTACCTTTTGTTCTTCCCTATAAAGCCCTTGCGACCAATATCATTATATTTGCGTTGTTAGTGATGGCCTTCAACATTTTATTAAGTTTCGTAGGACTTCTCTCATTCTGCCATGCTGCCTTGTTCGGTGCCGGCGCTTATAGCATGGGAATATTACTGGTGAACTTGAAGGTTCATCTATTGGTGGGTCTTTTGGTCAGTTCAGCGGTGGGCGGCCTGGTGGCCCTTCTGATCGGGATACTGGTGATCCAGAGAGTGGGGATCTATTTCGGGTTGCTCACACTCGCTTTTAACCAGATTGCCTATTTTGTGATCTATGGGATGCGGGATATAACAGGAGGCGACAGTGGACTAAGGGGCATCTTTAGGCCCAACCTCAATCTTGGGGTTTTTACTGTCAGTCTGAGCACAGAATTGATATTTTACTATTTTGTATTGTTCTGGTTCTTAGGGAGCGCATTCCTGATAAAGAGGATGACGGATTCTTCTTTTGGTAAGGTATTACACGGAATCAAGGAGAATGAGATGAGGGCGGAAGCGATCGGCTGTCATGTTAAAAAATTTAAATTGATGGCCTTCGTTCTATCAGGAATCCTGGCAGCCTTGGCGGGTGCCTTATATGCGATCTACGTTAAATTTGTTTCCGTCGATATCGTGGGATTCGTCATGTCAGGGGAGATCGTGATGATGGCATTGTTGGGAGGGGTTTCATCATTTTATGGCCCCCTCGTCGGTTCAGCGATATTTATCTTGATTTCAGATATCCTCAGTGGTTATTGGGAACGCTGGATGCTGGTGCTGGGTATCATCTTCATCATCTTTGTCATGTTTTTTAGAGAAGGCATTTGTGGGGGGTTGGGAGACTTATATGAAAAATATTTTGGAAAGAGTGGGGCAGTGAAAAGGAATTTTTGAATACGAGATCATCAAGGAGAAAAAAATGAGAACTTCCGATCAATATATCTCAAAACTCTATTCGATGAGAAAGAATGTTCATCTGGGGGGTAAAGTCGTTGGTCGTGACCATCCGGACCTGCTTCCAGGCATCAATGTGATATCGCTCACTTTCGATCTCGCGCAGGATCTGGAGCACGCCGATCTCATGACCGTCAATGTGGAAGGGGAAAAAATCAACCGCTTCAACCATCTCCCTCGGAACACGGATGATTTGATCAATAAAATTACGATGGTTCGAAGATGTTGCCACAAGGTGGGGGGGTGTATTCAGAGATGTATGGGAAACGACTCTCTCACCGCATTATCAGCGATCACCTACCTGATGGACGAGAAATTGGGGACCGAATATCATCGGCGTTTTTTAAAATACTTTGACTATTTTCAGAAAAATGATCTGATCGGAAGTGCAGCCATGACCGATGTCAAAGGGGATCGAAGTTTGCGCCCTCATCAGCAAGCGGATCCGGATCTGTATTTGCGAGTCATTGAGAAGAACGAGGAGGGCATGATCGTAAAGGGAGCGAAGGCTCACAACACGATCTCCCCTTATTCGGACGAGTTGATCATTCTGCCGACAAGGGCCTTGACGAAAAACGAAGAAGATTATGCGGTCTCCTTTGCTATCCCTGCGGATGCCGAGGGGGTCATCTTGGTATGTCGGTCCGTGTTTAACCCCCAGAAAAAGAGATTCAGCATGCCGGTTGACAGATTTGGGGAGGCCGGGTCCATTACCATTTTCGACAATGTCCTGGTGCCCTGGGAAAGGGTCTTTATGTGCGGGGAGTGGCAATTTTCAGGGGCCCTGACGAGCGCATTTTCGAGGTGTCACCGGCACACCTACTGCGGGTGCAAACCTGCCACAACGGATATCTTGTTGGGAGCGGCATCCCTCATTGCAGAATACAACGGGGTTGAAAAAACTTCTCACATCGGAGGAAAGCTGGCGGAACTCATTGCCACTTCTGAATTGATCTTTGCCTGCGGTATTTCTTCTGCCATGAAGGGAGAAAAGACCCCTTCAGGTACTTTCTTACCCGATCGTATTTTTTCGAATGTAGGAAGATTCTATGCGGGGAAGCAATTTCACCATGAATGTGAGATCATTCATGATATTGCAGGGGGTTTAGCAACGACAATGCCGGAGGATGAGGACTTGTTGGATCCAGAAATTTGGACGTTCATGGAGAAGTATCTTAAGGGAAAAGCGGATGTGCCGGCCGAAATACAGGATACGGTGTCTGAGGCTGATTGAAGACTTAACCGTCTCCCATTTGGGCGGGCATAAGTTGGTGGGCGGAATTCACGGCGGTGGATCTCCAGAGATGGAGAAGATTGCGATCATTCAAGAATATAATTTAGAAGAAAAGAAAGATATCGCCAAAGAACTGGCAGGGATTCCAAAGGATAAAAAATAAGGCATTGCACTCTTCTGAGAAGGCGAATCTGAGCTGCTTTAAACGGGTGTCATGGTCCCGAAAGAAAGAATGTACTGGAAGGGAGTAGGATGCTCGGGGACTTGGGCGCAGAGATCACAAAAATTGAAGATCCTTTTCTGGGTGATGATATCAGGCGGGCCAGCATCACGAAGAGATCCTCACAAAGCTTCGATACTCTAATAGAGAAATAGAGAAGCCACGGGAAGTGAAGGTCATCAGCTGAGATGAGAAGTGCGAAGGCCAATCGGACATATCAAAAGATCATCGATGCATCCATGAGATTATTTAATAAGAAAGGGTACTACGGGACATCCATTTCAGATATCGCCCAAGCCACGCATCTCACCAAGGGAGCGATCTATTTTCACTTTAAGAATAAAGATTCGCTTCTGAAAGAGATATTGAATGAGTATGAGAGAACTTTTTTGGATCAACTCTTCAAGGAGGTCCAGGACTTAAGAGTCAGTGCAATGGAGAAGATCAAGCAGATGTTGAGGTTTACTCTGAATTTTCCTCTCCGACATCACGACTTATGCTTATGTCTTACCATCTTATCCGCTGAGCTGTACGGAAGCGAGCCAAAATATGAACAAGACTTGAGGAGGATATATCGAAAATACCATAAGTTTGTTGCTGCATTGATTGGCGAGGGCAAGGAAGAAGGTTCCGTCCGAGAGGATATTGACCCAGACCTTGCGGCGTTGACGATCATTGGCGCTCATGAGGGAAATTTGATTCAATGGATGATGAATATGAAACGATTTAAGGGAAAGGATTTTGCGAAGAGTTATATGGCGTTCTTGTTAAATGCGATCCGCAACTGAGAGAAAGCCTGGAAGAAGGAAGAGGAGATGGGAAGCAGGAAAATGACCGTTGGAGACATTCTGAGTTTCTTCGCAAATCGGAACCCGGATAAGGTGGCCGTTTACTATGTCGACAAGGCGATCACCTTTAGGGACTTGAATATCCGGGTCAACAAGTTGGCCAACAAATTGAGGTCCCTTGGATTTCAGATGAATGATAAGGTTTCGATATTGCTTCGTAACTGCAGCGAGTATATCGAAATTGTTTTTGCCTTAGCGAAGATTGGCGTCACATCGGTTCCGATTAACTTTCGTTTAGTCGGAGAAGAGATCAAATATATCGTCAATGACTCGGATTCGAAGGGGTTCATTTTAGAGGAAGAGTTTGTTGGAAAGGTTGCTTCCGTTCAGCCCCAGCTCAACATGGAATCGGATCAATACTATCTGATCGGAAATATCGGAGTAGATGGTATGGTTCCTTATGAAAGCCTTTTCGAAGGCTCGACTCCTGAGGAACCCAATGCAGCCGTTGACGAGGACAGTTGCTTTGTGATGGCCTACACCTCTGGTACGACAGGTAGACCGAAAGGAGTGGTGGCTTCTCACAGAGTCAAGCTCTTAAGCTTCCTTGCTCAGGCGGTCGAATTCAAGATGCTCGAAGATGACATCCACCTGGTTGCGGCCCCCCTTTGCCATTCGGGGGGAATGTTCCTCTGTTTCCAACAGATCTCCGTGGGAGGAACGGTCTGTATTATGAGACAGTTTGACGCAGAGGAGGCGTTAAGACTGATCGAAGAAAAAAGGATTACCAACACCTTTATGGTCCCCACGATGTTCAACTTCATTTTAGAACTCCCTGAAGAGAAGCGAAAGAAATACGATGTCAGCTCAATGCGAGTCTTAGATTGTGCAGGAGCACCTCTCCCGACCAGGACAAAAGAGGGGGCGATCGCCCTTTTTCACAATGCAGGTTTGAATGAGCACTATGGTTCAACGGAATGTGCCTTCGCCACCTATCTCAAGCCATGTGACCAATTAAGAAAGGTGAGATGTGCGGGAAAGCCGTTCTGGGGCGTCGAGATCAGACTACTGAACGAGAAAAAGAAGCCGGTACCTGTTCACGAGACCGGAGAGATTACCTTGAAGAGTCCTTATATGATGGATGGTTATTACAAACGAGGGAGAGAGGGATTTGACGAAGAATGGTTCTTCACGGAAGATTTGGCGAAACAGGATGAGGAGGGTTATTTCTATATTGTGGACCGGAAGGTCGATATGATTATTTCCGGAGGAGAAAACATCTATCCTGCAGAAATTGAGGAGGCCCTTTATTCCAACCCCAAGATATCCGAGGCAGCCGTCATCGGGGTTCCTGATGAACGATGGGGAGAATCGGTGAAGGCCTTGCTGGTGTTGAAAGAGGGAGAAACGGCAAGCGAGGAAGAGATCATTGAATTCTGTAAGATAAGATTGGCAGGGTATAAAATACCCAGATCGGTCCATTTTTTGAATGAACTTCCAAAGAGTTCTTCCGGGAAGATTTTAAAAAGGGTATTAAGAGAAGAATATTGGAAGGAAAAGGAGGTGAAAGTCTAACGACAGGAATGAACGTTATTCTTATCGGGCATGGCCCCGGATGCTCGACCACGTTGGAAGGGGAATTCTCCTGCAAGCCCATGACAGAGGGAGCCCTGGCCCTGAAAGGAGAGGGGCCTCTTTACAGCGTCAACACTGGGGTGAAGAAGAAGTGGCCGGATCAATGGGGAAAGAAGGCCTGACTTATGTCAATGGACGGGGTGACGCAATGAAAATCGTCAGATATGAGGCAGAGGGGAAGCCGAGATATGGGATCGTTGAAGGCGAAAAAGTTCTCCCATGCTCTGGAGATCCTTTCACAGGATTAGCGAAGCAAAGAAAGGCATTCGACTTGCATTCCCTGAAGCTCCTTCCGCCTGTCTCTCCTCCCAACGTCATCTGTGTCGGCCTGAATTATAGAAGGCATGCTGAGGAGTCCGGTGTCCATTTCCCGCCAAAGCCATTGATTTTTTTGAAAGCGACCACGTCTGTTTGCGGGCCCAACGATCCGATTGTCCTCCCTTTTCATGATCCTGAAAAGGTTGACTATGAGGTTGAGTTGGCCATTGTCATTGGGAAAAGAGCGAAATGCATACCTATGGAGAATGTGCCACAGGTGATTTTAGGCTATACGATTGCCAATGACGTTTCAAACAGGGGTGCACAATTTGAAGAAAGCCAGTGGGCCAGAGGAAAGAGTTATGATACCTTTTGTCCATTAGGACCGGCGATTGCAACGGATCTGGACGGAGACCACCTCAACCTCATCTGCAGACTTGACGGAAAGGTGATGCAAGCCTCCAATACCTCGGACATGATTTTTTCAACCCGTCAACTTGTGTCCTATCTATCCGAATGTATGACGTTGCTCCCAGGGACCGTCATCCTAACAGGCACCCCAGAAGGGGTCGGCTTCGCACGAAAACCTCCGGTCTTTCTCCGGGAGGGCCAGATCGTTGAGTGTGAGATTGAAGGGATAGGTGTCCTCTCCAATCCTGTGGTTCGGCAAAGGTCTTAGATCTTATTGAACTCAAACCCGGTCAAGATCCTCAATAACTGGGACGATAAGCTACTGTAGTGTCTCAATAACGACTTTACAATAGGTGTCATTCCGGGCTTGACCCGGAATCCAATCTTTGAAGCTGGATTCCCGCTTTCGCTGGAATGACGGCTTACGGATTACTGTAAAGCATTGT
>CAWGWZ010000025.1:0-135211 GCA_963826305.1 uncultured delta proteobacterium
GGAATTAGAATCTTTAGATAAATGAGAATTGGTTGCCGATCCTTTTCTCTAATGCCTTCTGATAGACTTCAAAGGCACAGGCAATGTCAAGACTGCCGATACCGATAGGGACAGCGAGGATGTTCTCATCGTCTCTTTCACGCCCCTTCTTCTTTCCGGCCAGGATGTCACCGATCTCAGCATGAATGTCCTTCTGCCCCAGTTTGCCCGCTTCGACGAGTTTTGCCAGTTCTCCCCGGTGGCTGGTCTGCGCCCAGTTATCAACGACGATTTTGTCTGCAGAGAGGACCACCTCAGGTTCTAACTCCTGATAAGATCCTGCCGAAACGACCAGGGTCCCTTTCTTTAACCATTCTTTTCGTATAAGAGGTTCGTCTGCAATGGTCACTGTACAGACAATATCTGCACCTTCCACGACGTCTTTGTAAGAGTTTTTCGGCAAGATATTCAAACCCAACTCTGCCTTCATCTCCCCACGGTACTTTTCAGCAGCACCTTCTTTGATATCAAAGACACGAACTTCTTTCAGCGTGAACGCCTGATGAAAAGCCCTGAGATGCATTCGACCCTGAACGCCGGCCCCGATGATTCCCAGAATCGAAGCATCCTTCCGGGACAGGACTTTGGCACAGACGGCGCTCGCCGCTCCTGTGCGAACGGCCGTGATGTGAGTTCCATCCATGACGGCGATAAAGGCTCCGTTTTTGGGATTGATTAAGAGAATCATGGCTGAGATGAAAGGGAGTCCGATCTTAAAATTATCTTGGAAGCCTCCAGCCCATTTCATCCCAGCGATATCGACATCACCGAGATAGGCCGGCATCGCATTCAGACCGGCGTTGTGAAAAGGCCAAGTATGATGTTCCCCAAGGTCGAGAGTCACCTTGGGAGGCATGACAACCTTTCCTTCTCCATGGGAACGGTAGACCCGTTCAACAATTTTGAGGACCGTCGGCATGTCGAGAAGAGATTTGATCTGTTCCTGATTGATTAATAAAGTCGATTCCCTCATCTGTTCACCTCTTTTTATCCTGGGTCTTCGTGTAATCGAGTGGGTAGTTTCCTCTCTCCTATTCCCCTCTTTGGAAAAGAGGGGTGAGGGGAGATTTTATTAATTCAATCATAAACTACTCCATAACTTTTCTAAAACTGACTCAAGATTCTCTAATACCTCTCTATCTGAGAACCTGAGAACTGTTATCTCTGCCCTTGCCATATATTCATCTCTCAGCCTGTCTTTCTCTTTCCCCTCAGCACTATAATGTTGCCCTCCGTCAATCTCGATAACTAACCTTGTCTTTGGGCAATAAAAATCAGCAACATAGTTGCCTATGATCTTCTGCCGGTAAAATTGAAGCCCGTTTAATTGTTTACCCCTGACCTTTGACCACAGTAACTTCTCAGCATCTGTCATGTTCCTTCTAAGATTTCTCGATAACTGCTTTAGGCTTTTATTATATTGAAGCATCGCTGCTGTTAAACGATTTCAAATCCCCCCTGCCCCCCTTTTCTAAAGGGGGGTAGGGGGGAGATATCATTTAATGAGAGATTTTACTAACTGACTTCCACGATGAGCCTTTATCTACCCATCTCTTGCCTGATTAAACAAAAGAGAAAGGAGTTCCAATTCCTTTCTCTGTGGCTTTTCGGTAGACTTCAACCGCGCATCCAATGTCAACACTTCCGAGGCCAATCGGGACAGCGAGGATGTTTTCATCGTCTCTTTCGCGCCCCTTTTTCTTTCCAGACAAGATTTCGCCGATCTCAGCATGAATGTTCTTCTCTCCAATCTTGCCGGCTTCCACGAGTTTGGCAAGCTCTCCCCGGTGACTGGCCTGCCCCCAATGGTCAACAATGATCTTGTCTGCGGAAAGAACCACATCAGGGTCTAGCTCTTGGTAAGATCCCGCTGAGATGACGAGACTTCCTTTCTTGAGCCATTTTTTCTTAACCATCGGTTCATCTCCGATCGTCACCGTACAGACGATGTCCGCTCCTTCTGTGACTTCCTGATAGGATCTTTTCGGAAGGATATTCAGACCCAGCTCCGCAATCATCTCCTCACGGTACTTTTCCGCAGCACCTTCTTTGATATCAAAGACACGGACTTCTTTCAGCTTGAAAACCTGATGAAAAGCCCTGAGATGCATTCGGCCCTGAACGCCCGCCCCGATGATTCCGAGAATCGAAGCATCCTTCCGGGCCAAAACTTTGGCACAGATGGCGCTCGCCGCTCCTGTGCGAACGGCTGTGATGTAAGCTCCGTCCATGGCAGCGAGGAAAATCCCATTCTTGGGATTGATAAGGAGAATGATGGCTGAGATATAAGGGAGTCCGATTTTATAATTATCCTGGAATCCCCCAGCCCATTTGATACCAGCAATATCGACGTCGCCAAGATAGGCCGGCATCGCATTCATAAAACCTTTGTACGGTGGCCAGGGTCGGCCTTCTCCGAGATCGAGAGTAATCTTCGTGGGCATCACCACCTTCCCTTTCCCATGAGAACGGTAAACCTGTTCAACAATTTTGAGCGCCGTTGGCATGTCGAGAAGAGATTTGACCTGCTCCTGATCGATTAATAATGTCGTTTGACTCATAACTGGACCTCCTGTGAAAGTGGATATTCCTATCTTGACCCAAGGACCTTGTTGAGGCCAACCAGCTTCTCTATGGTCATAATGACGATGATCGTCATCCCCACGATGCTGGAGGCGATGGCTGCCACCAGAGGGTCTGTGTAGTATTCGATATGTGCGTAGATACGGATCGGAAGAGTCACCATTCTCGGTCCTGTGACGAAAAGGGCAACGGTGAGATCATCAAAAGAGACGATGAAGGAAAAGATGGCCCCGGCCAGCAGACCCGGTGAGACAAGAGGGAGTGTGATCCGCCGAAAGGTCTGGAACCAGTTTGCGCCTAAGTTCATCGCAGCGAGTTCGAGGTTGTGATCAAATCCTGCAAAGCTGGCTAACATGGTTCGAACCATATAAGGGACGGTGATCACCACATGAGCGAGAACCATCCCCAGGAAGGTACCCGCCACATGGAAGATGGAAAGAATCTGTAAGGCCCCCACACCGATGACCACCATGGGCACCATCAATGGGGAGAGAAAGAGAGCGTTCAAAAACTCACGGCCTGAAAATCGGTAGCGAGCAACCGCAAAAGAGCCCAGTGTTCCCAATGGAGCAGAGACCAGAGAGACGGTAATGGCCAAATAGAGACTGTTAAAAAAAGCGGAGATGAATTCAGGATGATTGAGAATGCTTCGATACCAGCGAGTAGAGAATTTTGTAAGAGGAACCTGTAGGTATGTCTGTGGAGTGAAGGAGACCAGGACAACGACCACCACCGGTGAAAGGAGAAAGATGATCAGCATGTAATGGTAAATCGAGAGAAGCTGCCTCGATTTCATCGGAACACCTCGGCCCACCTGCCGCGTTCCAAGGCCCGGTGGTAGAACATGACGATGCCGACAGTAATGGCAAGAAGGACGAGTGCGGCGACCGAGCCAAAGGGCCAATTGAGCAAGACCATGAACTGTTCGTACGTGACAAAAGGGACGACACGGACTCGTGTCCCTCCCAACATGGCTGGGGTGATGAAGGCGCTGACGCTCAGGGTGAGGACGATCAGGGTTCCAGCAAGAATTCCCGGAAGACTCAAGGGCAAAGTAATTTTGAAAAAGGTTTTGATGGGGTGCGCCCCCAAGGATTGGGCTGCTTTCTCGAGATCCATATTCCGGTTGATCAGGGAGGAGTAAACGGAGAGAACCATGTAAGGCATGAGGACATGGACGAGGCCAATGACAATCCCTTTCTCGCTGTACATAAATTTGACGGGTTCGCGAATGAGTCCTAACAGATCAAGACCTGAATTGATGAGACCATGGGGGGCCAAAATAATCATCCAGCCAAAGGTCCTTATCACAGCACTGACGAAGAGAGGAGAGAGGATGAGGGCTAAGAAAAGGGCCTTCTTCTTTCCTTTTATGATGGTCAGGTAATAGGCTTCAGGGTATCCAAGGATGAGGCTGATGAGGGTGACAAGAACCGATAGTTTGATCGAACGGTAAAGGATACCCAAATAAAAGGAATCGGTGAGGAACTTAATATAGTGAGCCGTCGTAAATTGATCGGTGATCCCCTTCGTTGGTGAGTAACCTCGAAAGCTCATCACGATGAGGAAGAAGATAGGGACGAGGAAGAAGATCGTCAGCCAGAGAAGGATGGGGCTCGCCAAGAGGTAAGGGATCCACTGTTTGGATTCATCAGGTCTCGATGATTTGCGGGTTGAGTCGTTCAAACCATTCACCCCGTTAGAAAGCCCCGCCATTCATGGCGGGGATGATATAAAAAAAACTTCAATTCCTCATAGAAAGGGCAGGCTTAAAGCCCCGACCCGTTAGAAATCTTGGTAAACCCCGTTAGCCTTTAGCAATTCACTCCCCCCGAGGGGATAGCGGCATCCGCTCAGGTAGACTTATTTCTAACGGGTCCCGTCCTTTCTAACGGGGTTCACTCTGCCTGGATGATGCGACAATTTTCGGGTCGATATTCTAACCGGATCTGGTCGCCTGCGGAATAGGTCCTTGTTTCCAGATTCTGACAGATCACACTCATGGAATGGGACTGTGTCTTGACGGTGTAATACGTGATATTTCCGAGGAAGACCACATGATCCACCGTTCCCGATAAATAATGGGTGAGGTCGCCTGATTCTCTGCTAAAGCAGAGTTTTTCGGGTCGGATTGAAATCTTGATGGCGTCTCCGATACGGAACTTAAGATCCAGAGGTCTTGGAATGGTGACCGGCCGAGCTTCGTTGATGTTCAGAAGGAGTTCTTTCTCTTTGGTCTCCACGACCGTGGCCGAGAGAATATTGGTCTCCCCGATGAAAGAGCTCACAAACTCGTTCTTTGGGGATTCATAGATCTCAATGGGAGAGCCGACCTGTTCGATCCGGCCTTTGTTCATCACCGCTAACCGGTCAGAAAGGGAGAGCGCCTCCTCTTGGTCATGGGTTACAAAGATGGTGGTGATGCCCACGGTCTTCTGAATGTCTTTCAACTCAATGCGCATCTCCCTCCTCAGTTTTGCATCAAGATTACTGAGCGGTTCATCAAGGAGCAAGACCTTCGGATGGATGACGAGGGCCCTGGCCAAGGCAATGCGCTGCTGTTGGCCGCCTGAGAGCTGACGGGGATAACGTTTTTCAACCCCTGGAAGACGTACCAGTTCGAGAGCCCTTCCCACCTCTCTCACGATCGCAGACCTTTGGAGCTTCTGCATTCGAAGACCGAAAGCAATGTTGTCCATCACCGTCATATGGGGGAAGAGGGCATAACTCTGGAAGACCATTCCGAGCTTCCGCTTGTAGATTGGAACGTCATTAATCCGTTCGCCGTCGATGGAGATCTCCCCGGCATCCGGATTGATAAATCCAGCGATGAGGTTGAGGGTTGTGGTTTTTCCACATCCGGAGGGTCCGACGAGGGAGAGGAACTCCCCGGAGTGAACCGTCAAAGAGATATGATCTACGGCTGTGACCTCTTCAAACTGCTTCAGGAGATTTTGGATTCTAACTTCGGTCATTTGAGTTTTCTATGTCATGGTTACTGAGGCAAGGCATGAGGCAAATCCTGGTCGAAAAAGGCAAAAAAGGACCCGGAATTAAAGATCCTGGTCCCTGTGGCATCTCTTGCGCAGTCGACCGTTACCTGGTCTCCACTTCCTTACTCCAGCGTTCCGTCCATTCAGGGCGAACTTGATTGATATACGCCCAGTCGACTTTGATCAGTTTTTTAATTTGGTCAAGGCCGTAAGGAACTCGTTTAGCCACCTCCGGGGCGAGCTTCACATTTTTATTCATAGGACCGAGCATAAACCCTTTACTCCAGACCTCCTGAGATTTCTCATCCAGCATGAAATTAATAAACTCCTGTGCCAGGCGTGGATTCTTACAATTCTTCACCATATTCAGAGTGACTCCCAGGGCGATAGCTCCTTCTTTTGGATAGACAAATTCTATCGGGAATCCCATGTCGGCGAGAGAATAGACACGGCCGCTCCCCCAACAGCCGATCCAAGCCTCCTTCGACTGGACAAGCTCGGACATTTTGCCTGCCTGAGGTTCGAAAGAGATGACGCTCTTTTTCAATTTCTTCATCACCTCGAAACCTGGGTCAATGTTCTTTTCCCCTCCGCCACTCAGCCGGGCAAACATGATGAGGGTGTGAAGCCCGTACGAATTGGTAATAGGGGGCATAACGAACCTTTGAATGAATTCGGGTTTGAGTACATCCCACCAGGAGGCGGGCGGGGCAAACCCCTTTTCCTTAAAGATTTGAGTATTGTAGAGTAGCCCTGTTGCAGTAACCCCCATATCCACTCCGTTGTTATTGGGATGAAGGGCAATGTCATAGAGCTTACTCAGGTTCCTCACAATTTTTGGATCGAGATTGGCCCAGAGACCTTCGGAACCCCCTTGGATGGCAGGTCCGTCGTCGACAAAGGTCACATCAATCTGAGGATTGTCCTTCTGGACACGAACCTTTGCAAGCGTCTCCGTTGAGATTCCAAGGACATAGTTGACTCTGCAATTAAACTTTTTTTCGAAGATCGGAGCGAGCTCCTCCTTCAAGGCCTTCTCAAATGTGCCTCCATAACTGGCAATATAAAAGTCCGTAACAGCCATGGCAACGGTTGGAATGAGGAAAATCGCTCCCAGACAGAATAAAAGTGACAATTTTTTCTTCATACCCTATCTCCTCTCTGTTGTGATATGAAATAAACACTCTCTTTTTTAGACCATATTTCACCAGATTTCAAGTAGAAAATTTCCCACTGTGTTAAGGGAAAGCGTATCTCGACAGCATTGGTCATCCATCCCATTTCAATGGCCACTTTTTAGATCCTTCACTCTTTGAAACAGGTCGAAATCGATGTCTTGATAATCTTCTAACTGATGAAAATTTCGGTGTCCTCGATAAAACAGACGGATCCTTTCCGCACTTTCTTCGATCCAGCTGAGGGAAGCAAGATCGATCTCATCCTTTTTCTCGGCCAGGATCACCGTTCGAAAGGGATTGTGAATAAGGTGTATATCTCCCATGAGAGGATGGGTGAGAAGAGGGTAACCGTCGTGTACCCTTTTCCTACACTCGAGAATGACCTCGATGGGCCCCCCTTCGATCCACAAGGCTCCCGGATAGGATGATAAAACTTTTGGGTTGTTGGTTAATATCATCTCCTCATCTCATTTCCTTTTTGTTGAAAGGTCTTCTGATTGGAAAATCGTCTGTTCCTGAATCTTCGAGGTCAGGCCGACCAGAGCTTTCTTAAGAATTTTTTTCCTGAGTTCGATTTCCTCTCCTTTGTCGAGCCTTGGGTCTCCTGTAGGATGAGGAATAGCTACTGCACGAACAATGCGATTTGCCCCTACTGTCAAGGCGATCGGGACAATTGCACAAATCTGAACAGAAGGCAACCCAACCCTTTCAATCTCTTTTACCATCGTTGCCCCGCAACGAGTGCCTGTTCCTCAGGTGGAGGTTAGAATGACTCCTTGAACGCCGTCCTTGAGAAGGATTTCCCCGATTTCGCGGCCGTAGCGTGCGGCAGATGCCACTGCGGTAACATTCCCAACCGTCACATAGTAATAATCGTAGAGCTTTGCAAAGGCCCTCTCTTTTTCAAGAAGGCGTGCTGCATCTAAGGGAAGCACCCTGTCCGGATCCTCATTAGCATAGACAGGATCATAACCTCCATGGGCTGTTTCATAAGATTCTCCGGTTAGATCATTCACGTCACCGATAAAATATTTGCAGTATTTCGATGCATTGTGAGCCTCGATCCGGTCCGGATTTCCTTTGGGCACAATCCCGCCCTCTGTCACCATGGCGATGACTGCCTGAGAGAGATCCGGGATGGGTGGAGCAGGTGCCACTCGGTCAAATTGAGGAAGGGGCAGCTCGGTCTCAAAAGGCTCGCCTCGCAACTTCTTCAGCAACATTTCGACAGCACGTTTGGAGCCTCTTTTTTCTGCCCGGACGTTTATTCGAATCCCCCGGGGGAAGTATCCTTCCTCTTGAGGTAACCCAATTGGGGCTCGGTCCATCATTTTTTGCGCCAGGGAAACCATCTTCGGAATCACCCTTTTCATGTCTCGGGTGGAGTCTCCCGCTTCTAAGATATAGATCTCTTTACGGGCGGCATCCACCCCTGGATTGCTTGCATGCATCGCGCTCAGCGCAGGAATGCCAAGCTTTTGCTGGACCGCCCTGCATATCGTCCCGCAGGCAATTCCGTAACGACCTGCAGCAAAGGCGGGTCCGGCCAAGAAAAGATCGGGTCGTAACTCCGAAACCCATTTGAGAACGATGGATTCAACCTCTTCCAGATTTTCGGCCGCATAATTATCACCGCAAATGATGGTCCGTACGACCTCGAGCCGACCGCCGGACTCTCTCTCAATCAACTGGCCAACACCCACCGGTCCCTCTTTGACCCGAGGAGGCATTCCAGCTTTGTCCTCCCCTCCGATCTGGCCGAAAAACTGATTGAGATAGTGAACCACCTTCATCCTTTCCATTCCTGTCACCCCTCTCTCCTAAATGGCGATGGTCTTCAGGTTTTCGCTCCCCACTTCTACTGTGGAACCCATGATGCCAGCAATCTCCATTTCAATCCAACCATCCGACCGCAGACTCCCAGCATGGCCTCCGGTAATCACGTCGATTGCCTCCAGATGGCCGATCGTCTCATCCATGGGTGGAAGGATCACATATTGATTGCCGTTGCCATTTGTCACAATCGCATCTGCCTCGGGTGTGACGTCAGCCAAACCTTGAGAGGCCCCATCGCGACCAGCGTACTCATCCGTGACAAGTACGGTCTTGATTTTTTCCCTTTCAAAAAGACGAGCGAGCATCATCAAATCAGCCTCTGGGTTTCCTCCGCCATCCTCAGACACAATGGCCCCCTGACTGCCCAGAAACCTTGCCATCTTGAGGACTTGTGTGCAGGTCCTCTCCTTATCCAGTAAAGCCGTTCGAACTGGCATTGCGATCACCCCCAGGAGGGTTAGGGTCTTGCCATGTTCTGCGAGGAGATCTTCCACGATAGGATTATTCTGCTGATGGTAAGTCGTGTTCTTGTGACAGGGGGCGGCGCAATTTCCACTGACAATGGCGCCATCCATCAGCTCCGTAGGTGAAAGCAGGGCAGGCAGGGTTCCTTGAGCGTTCACCCCATAGATGTAATTATCGTGAAGCAATCCCTGGGTGATGACCATGTCCACGTATATCACCTTTGGAAGGCCTCGATAGGAATTCTCCATTTCTGGCCATGTGGCAACCTCGTAGCGCGTTTCCTCATCAAAGGTTGCCAGATTCCCGGCGAGACCGAGGTAGTGGGCTGCCTTGACTCCGGCTATTCGAACCGCCTCCTCATGCTCATGTTTCCCTAAATCTTTTACCGGCTCCATGACCAAGACGACATTGAGCTTTTTAGAAAAGAGACTAAATTCTCCACCCGGCCCAGCCATATCAATCAGGCCTTCTTGGAAGTTCACGAGTCTTCCGCAAGTCACCACGGCTACTCCGTCCAGCACAGAGGTGATTCCGGTACCCACTGGCTCGGCGGAGCCGAGAAAGCCAGGGAACGTGGTATGGGTGCCCCCCAACTTAGCCCGTGGTTCCAAGACATCTTTGACTGGAATGATTCGCTTCTTTTCTCCCGGTCTTGCAATCTTTATCTCTACAGACTTCAGATGCCGATCTTCCAGCAGGTATCTCACGAGGTCTTCCCGATTGATTCGCAATAGATGATCGACAACCTCTGTCCTCTCTCCGAAGACGACATCCTGGATGTGTACTTTACGCAAAACGAGTTCATCCATTGTGAACCTCCCTTTCGACTCATTTCATTCATTCCTGATCAATCTTGTCGATCAGATTTAAAAAATGCCAGAATCTTCCAGGTCATCCGTTTAACGGGAGATCAGTGAATCCCTGATAATCTCTCTAATATTTTCTTCGAATTCCTCCTTGGGACCTTTCTGCTTAATCTGTCCCATTTCAAGTAGGTACATATAATCCGAGACTTCAAGAGCCTTCATGATGTTTTGGTCGACCAGGAAGATGGTTGTTCCCTGTTCCCTGATTTTTAGCATAAAATTATAAATCTCTTTTACAATTTTGGGAGCCAGACCTTCGGAGGGTTCATCAATCAGCAATAGCTTTGGTTTTGTCATGATCTCCTTCCCGATGGAGAGCATTCGCAGGATTCCTCCACTCAGGTAAGTGGCCTTCTCTTTTCTTCTTTCTCTCAGCAAGGGGAAAAACTCGTAAACTTCTTTTAATCTCTGGTCTAACAAGTTCCTATCTTGTCGGAAAATCCAAGCCCCCAGAGAAAGGTTATCTTCAACAGTGAGTTGGGGAAAGGTGCTAAATCCCTGGGGGACATAACTCATACCCATCCATTTTAATTGGGAAGGAAGACAATTCTGAATTTCATGACCTTCGAATAGTATTTTCCCCTGGCGTGGATAGAGAAAGGCAAAAATGGCCTTGAGGAGGGTGGATTTTCCTGCTCCGTTGGGCCCGATCATCCCAGTGATGATCCCTTCTTTTATCTCAAGAGAGACATCGGTGAGGATATCAATCCCTTCCAAATAACCTGATGTCACGTGCTCAACCTGCAGCATCGGTGATCTTATCCTCCCAGGTAAGCATCGATCACGAACGGATCGTTTGCAACCTCTTCCATGGTTCCTTGAGAGATGATTTCTCCTCTATGGAGAACCGAAATCTGATGGCAGAGATACTGAATGGTCGTCAGCTCATGGCTGACGACGATAAAGGTGATGCCCTTTTCCTCATTCATCTTCTTGATGGTCCTCAGGATCACACCCTTGATGGCCTGATGGACTCCTGCAAAGGGCTCATCGAGTAAATAGAGGCGAAGGTTGTTATTCATGAAGCCCCGGACAATCTGAAGCAGCATATTCTGCCCGCCCGACAGGTTTTTGGCCGGTTCGTCTTTTAATCGAGTCAGGAGTGCAAATTCAAGGAGTTCCTCTGCAAGGGCCTTTGCCCCGTCCATACTTTGATCCTGCGTCAGAGCAGGGACCATCATGTTTTCAAGGACGGTCATATCTTTAAAAACCCTCGAGATTTGAAAGGTTCGCATAATTCCCTTGCCAGCAATCACATTGGGCTGTAAGCCATCGATCCGATTGCCGGAAAAGTAAATCGCCCCATCGGTGATAGGATAGATTCCGGTGATGAGGTTGATCATCGTTGTCTTCCCAGACCCATTCGGCCCGATGAGCCCTCGGATCTCCCCTCCCTGGACGCTTAAGGAGACGTTATGAACGGCTGTCAAACCACCGAAGCTTTTAACCAGATTTCTGATATCGAGAAGTGGATGGCTTTCGTTCTTCATTTTCTTTGTTTTGGTAGGTCATTGCGAGGAGCGTAGTGACGAAGCAATCTCAAAGTTAGATTGCCACGCCTGCGTGCCGTAACGCCGTCCTGCACAAACTTTGGTAGGTGAAAGGGCACTTCGGCGTGCAGGCACGCCCTTCGGGCTCGCAATGACAGCTTTTTGCGGTTCTGAATGTAAACTATTTCATGCTCTCGGTAATATCTTCCTTTTTTTGATAAACGGAAACAGGTTGTGTGTTTTTCCTTTGTAGGATCCGTTGATATGATTGTTTCAAGAACTCCATGAGTCCGCCATTAAAAAATCGCATGATGACGATGACCAAGGTGGCGAGAATGACCATCCGGACTTCAGGCCATTTCTTTAGGACCTCAGCAAGATAGCGGATGGAGATGGCTCCGATGACCGGCCCGGCTTGACTTCTCATGCCGCCAATGACCACGAAAATGATGATGAGGGCCATTTCATAGAATTCACCCGATACAGGGCTGATCAATCCTGTGAAATGACCGTAAAGGGTTCCAGCCATACTTGCGAGGACGCTGGCCGCCATAAAGGCAAAGACCTTCCAGCGCACGGTGTTGACACCCATGGCCTGAGCTGCCACCTCATCATTCCGAATGGCTCTCAGATAGTAACCAATCCGTGAGCGCATGATGATCGCAATCACGATAATCGTCAGAACGGCAAAAGCCAAGAAGAGATAATAGTAGGGAACAGGGTTCATGGTCTTAAAAAACAAGGGGGTCTTAAGGCCCCTATCTCCACCGGTGAATTCAAAATCCATTCGGATATAAGTCTTGACAATTTCTGCAAAGGCCCATGTGGTTAAGGCGAGATAGATTCCTCGCATCCGCAGGCATAGGATACCGAGCAGGATGCTGATGAGGGCATTGAAAATCCACGAAGAGACCATTCCCATCCAAAGGGGGAGACCTGCTTTAGCGATCAAAAGGGCGGATGTGTAACTGCCAATCAGAGCAAAGGTATGATGGCTGAGAGAGAATTGACCGGTATAACCTCCGAGTAGATTCCAAGTAACCGCCATGACCACATAATAAAAGGTAATGGTGAGAGAATAAATCCAATAGTCAGCGAGGAAAAAAGGGAGAATAATGGCAATCAAAAGGAAAAATAATAGTCCGAAGTAATTTAATCTAAGTTTTGACACTACACGCTCCGCTCAGGCTTTCCGAACAGTCCATAAGGTTTTATCAATAAGATAAGCATGAGGAGTCCAAATCCATAGATGTCAATAAAGGAAGGGTTGATAAACGCTGCGCCCAAACTCTCGGCTATTCCTAAAGAAAGACCCGCTATTATGACACCCGGAATCGAACCCAATCCACCAATCACGATGATCTCGAATCCTCTTACTGTAGGAATCACACCGCAAAGGGGGTGTACGAGGAGGACCGGGGCTAAAAGGGCGCCGCCCGCTCCGGCCAAAGCCGTTCCAATACCAAAAGCGATCATGTCGAATTTCAAGACATTGATCCCAGCGGTTAAGACACCCGTTCGGTTCTGTGATACAGCTTGGAATGCCTTCCCAATCCAGGTCCTTCTCAGGAAGTAAAAGAACAAGGCGAGGATGACGATTGTTCCAATAAACGCAATGAAATTGTTACCACTCAAGGGGAGTGGTCCGATACGGGTGGGAGGCGCGTAATCGGGTGGTGTATAGATATAAGGGCCCCCTATGAGAATCGCGAGATTTCTAAACAGGATGGCCATGGCAATTGTAACGATCGTCGCATATTCCGTCTTTTCTTCGATGATGCCGATGAACATCGGCTTGATGAGTATCTTCTGTACAAAGGCGCCAAGGATGAATGTGCTAAGGGCTGCGATGAAAACGCCAACATACCAATAACGGACTCCCAAAAAAAGGACAATTAATAAATACTGGACATAAGCGCCCACCATGAAAAACTCGCCCATGGCCCAGTTGATCACTTTCATAATCCCGTAGATAAAATTAACCCCCAAGGACATCAAACAATAGAGGATGCCCAATATGGTTCCTGAGATCAAAAATTGCAAGAAGAGTTGGGTATCGATCTTCTTGTCCCCCTTCGGGTAAAGATAGGATGCCCCTCCAGAATCGAAAGCCTTAGCTCTCAGATCTTGGAGGGGCCTGCATGATTTGAAGGTTGTGCAAAGACTCGTTCAATATGGATTTAGGGGACCTGGACTTTTCCATTACCCCCGAAAGAAGGGGGATAGACAGTGTTGGACTCTTTACCCGGTTGTCTCGCTTTTGTCATTTGGAGAATGAGCATCGGTGGAGAAACATTATGCCACCTCATGCCCGGAAGTTCCTCAAACTTGATGGAACCACTCCAGTCGGTGAATGTCTGAGTGTTGAGAGCATTGAGCACATCCTTCGGGTTAGCAGATTTAGCTTTGTTGACGGCCTGAGCCACAATCACGACTTGACCAAATCCATTGAGAGCATAAAATGTGGGATCTTCCTTATATAAGTTGACATATCTGGGTATCATCCAGTTTCCTAAAGAGGTAACAGGCATTCCTGGTTTATAATACGCCATATAGAGTATGTAGTTGCCTTTATCTCCTAAGGCATCCCAATATTCCGGTCGGTTACACCAATCAAACGTGGCAAGCATGGGAACCTTGGGGAAAAGACCCACATCATAAGCTTGTTTGACAACCAAATAGGCATTCGGAGGACTCCCTGCATCGATGAAAAAATCAGGGTTCCATGATTTCATAATGAGAAGGGAAGGGGTAAGGTCGGTGGCCGTTCTCGGGTAGATGATGCCTTTCACTTCAATCCCTTCTTTCTTTCCGTATTCTTTGACCCACTTATCAAACTCCGTGCCATAATCTGTGTCTTCGCCCATAATGGCCACGCGCTTAAATCCCATTTTTTTTGCAAACTCCATGTAAAATTCAGACCGATTCGGAATGAGCCCCATGATGCTGAATATGGTGGGGTAGCGTGATTCCGTAATCTTTGCAGCGGAAGCACCCGTTGAGAACAATGGCACACCCAACTCCTTTGCCACTTCACCCACTGCAATGCATACCGAACTATGAAATTGCCCTAAAACAGATACCACTCCATCTTTTGTAACCAGCCTTCGATACCCGGCAACCCCCTCTGCCGGAGTGCCCTGATCATCTTCAAGGGATAGTTGGACAGGCCTTCCACCCAAAACACCACCCATCACCTCATTCACATATTTGATACCCAGTTCTGCTCCCCATTGGATCCTTTTACCAGACGCCTGGTCACCTGGCGGTGAAAGAGGGGTTAAGCAACCTACCTTTACGGGTTGTTTCGTTTGCCCTTGAACCATTGAAGTAACCATGCTCCCTAGGATCAGAACAAGCCCACTCAATAAAATGAAAATAAACATTCCCTTCTTGTATCTCATTCTAACGCCCTCCTTTCTCGGTTTTATCACTCTCTCCTATTCTTTCACCTTTGGCTCAAAGAGTTTCTTCAAAGGCCCCTTATCTCCCGTTGACCTATTATATCGGACATATCCATAAGTGACATAATCGATGATTTGGTCCTTGGTCGTCAGACCCTCCATTCCAAGGTCTTTCAGGGTGACGCCATTCCCCCTATAATCGAAATCAGTGAAGATCCGGAGGATCTCAATGATCGCACTCGTCACCGGCACATCAATCCCCAAGAGTTGAGCCAACTGTTCCATGGGGACCAAGAAATAGCAAAGGTCCTCTTGCAGCACTCTTCGGTTACCGGCATCTGTCCCCCACCGTTGTGCGTGTTCGTTCGTGACCTTACCAAACATCTCGTAGAGATTGTTTCCTTTATACTTGTAGGCTCTCCTGAACCAATCGAAAGCGTGGGGAACATTGCAGCCTAATGCTCGAGCAACCTTGATCCTTTCTTTGTCGAAGGCATCGGTCAGTTTCGATGCGCACAATGATACTTCGCCGTAAAATTTGAATTCCTTTGCCCGCTCAAAGAAGAATTCGGCTTTGGGGATGGTGATCTGGGCGTGCACAGAGGGATTCCCTGCATAAAAATTGTTTTCAATCACGTTCTTTGACAGGCTGAATTGAGGATAGACCTTCTTCACCAATTTGTAAACCGCCTCATTTTTTGTTGCTGGCCAGGCTGAAACCCTTAGATCTCTTTTGAAATTATAGATATGTGCATGAGCGGGTCCGACGGTACGGCTGAGATAGGGCATGATATGCTCTTCCGCCACGGTGACCTTTTCCCAAACCCCTTCCCTCTTCAACAAACCCTTCATTCTCAAGCTGGCCCAATACCCTGTGTTCACTAAGATGGTTTGGCCTTTCACGAGATAGGGGGAGAGGGCTTCGAAGAATGCCCCATGTACAGGGGCCGGCACGGTAATCATGATCAGTTCCGCACCTTCAATGGCTTCTTCTGGGTCTGTGGTGACTCTATTTAGCCTGGCAAACCCCGTCTTCCCAGAGGAAGTCGTCCCTGTTAATTCGATCCCCTTGCGTTCCCGAATGGGGACAATATTTTGCTCAAATTGGGGTAGTTCAAAGAGGTTGACTTTGCATCCCATAAGGGACACATCTGCCGCGATCGCTGTACCCGCACTTCCACATCCACAAACCGCCACATTCGGTAGATCTTTCATCTTAGCCTCAGCCCTTCCTCTTTATTTTTCCCGTTTATTTAGGAGGTAAATGGTTTAATACTCCATTATAAGAGGGTTGTCAAGTTAACTTACAGTCCTGGAAATTCTTCTTGACAGTATCTCAGAATTGGGTGAAATGTTAGAGTTGAGAATGAGCAAATGTCAGTAAAAAGGGGAATTACCCCTATTCACCACTGTGTCCCAGTTGAATCTCAAGGGATGTTTTTAACTTTGAGGACCCCACCTTCATCATTGGAGGAAAGAATACCATGAGGCCAAAGGTTCTTATATCCCAGAAGATCTTCGATGAGGCGATCAATATGGTCAAACAACATTTTGCGGTTGAAGCAGACCAAAATGAAGCTCCTTTTCCATCACATTTACTCAAGCAAAGGCTCCAGGACAAGGCGGGTGCGATCATCCTGCTTACAGATCGAATCGACGATGACGTCCTATCTCATTGTCCCAAACTGAAGATTATCTCTATCGTGGCCGTGGGGTACAATAACATTGATGTGGAAGCTTGTAATCGCCGCAGAATCATGGTGACCAATACCCCAGGAGTCTTGGACGACACCACGGCCGATTTTACCTGGACCTTACTGCTTGCCACTGCCAGGCGGTTGGTTGAAGCAGATCAATATCTCCGTTCCTCCCAATGGAAAGGATGGAAACTTATGGAATGCCTGGGATACGATATTCACCACAAGATTCTCGGCATCTGTGGTCTGGGACGGATTGGGCAACGGGTTGCTCGGCGGGCCAAAGGGTTTGATATGAAGATATACTATACCGATGTGGTTCGCGCCGTTTCATCCATCGAAGAAGAGGTGGGAGGACTCTTTGTGGATAAGAAGACCTTATTATCCGAGTCGGATTTTATCACACTTCATGTACCATTGGGAGCCCAAACGACTCATTATGTCTCGATGGCTGAATTCGCAGTCATGAAACCTACTGCCATTCTGGTCAATGCCTCTCGGGGGCCTGTGGTGGATGAGAAGGCTTTAGTGCAGGCATTGAAGGAGGGAAGGATTGCTGGAGCAGGGCTGGATGTTTACGAAAGAGAGCCTGAAGTCGAACCTGCCCTCCTCCAGATGAAGAATGTTGTTTTGGCGCCTCATATTGCCAGTGCTTCTCGGGAGACCCGCCTTCGTATGGCGATGATGGCGGCAGAAAACCTGGTGGCAGGGCTCAAAGGGAAACGTCCTCCAAACTTAGTGAACGAGGGGGTGCTTTAAAAAGGTGTCTTTGAACAAACTGTCAAATTTTTCTTGACATCGCCATATAATTAGTACAGAATTTTCAATTAGTTGCAGGAGAGACCCTAAACCATAAGGGCGCCGAAGGGGCAAATCCCCAAGAGTTGGGATGAAACTCTCAGGCAAAAGGACTGCAACTTATTAGAATCCTGGAAAGATCCTGGGCCAACCCTGAGCAAAGCCGAAGGGTTGACTTGGACACCGAAGGGGAAAAATCCGTACCTTTTGAGGGATAATCTCTCAGGTCAAAAGACAGGAGGAAGGCGACCAAACTTAAATCGTCCTTCCTCCTTTTATTTTTGGGGAAAATCTAAAAAGGGTCGGATAGTATGAAGAAGAAAAGGAAACTCCCCAGCAAGATTCATCAATCTAAGCAGCGACCAGAACCAAGTCCGCAAATCTTGCACGACATTTGTTTGGTCGAAATGGAAGAATTGAAGGAACACGAAGAAATTCGGCCCGAATATTTGGAGGAATTGAAAAATGAAATCCTATCAGATGGCATTCTTAAAATGCCTATCGCTGTGGATAAAAAAACATACATCATTTTAGATGGACACCATCGATTACATGCTTTAAGAAAGATAGGGTGTAAAAGGATTCCTGTTATTCTTTTTGACTACCAGTCACCCGAAATAAAGGTACTTCCTCACAGAGAAGGAGAAACGATTACAAAAGAAATGGTTATTGAAACGGCCTTGATGGGGAGGAGGATGCCCCCTAAGACTTCAAGACATATGATTTTGATCGAGGGCGAGTTGAAGCACATCTCTATTCTCGAAACAGTCATTAATGTGCCATTGGAAAAATTGAAATAGAGGGTTACTTATCCCCACGCTCACCCTCCCCCCTTGAAGGGGAGGGAAGGGAGGGGGGAAGGGGGGGGAAGGGGGGGTGAATGATGGAATTTCCCGAAGATTTGCTCTATACAGAGAGCCATGAATGGGTGAAAGTCGGAGACTCGACTCTACGAGACGAAGGAGGCCGGGCGACGATTGGCCTGACGGACTATGCCCAGAGCCAATTGAAAGATATCGTCTATGTGGACCTGCCGGAGGTTGGATCCGAGTTTCATAAAGGGGAGAGCATCGGAGTGGTTGAATCAGTGAAGACCGTAGCCGATATCTTTTCTCCAGTTACGGGCAAGGTCATGGAAAAGAATTCGGTTCTCAAGGAGCATCCTGAGTTCATCAATACAGATCCCTATGGCAAGGGATGGGTCGTTAAGATGGAGTTGAAGGATAGAGAAGAGATAAAGGGGCTTTTGTCATCGAGAGCCTATCAGGGCAGCTTGCCAGAGGATTGATCCATGAAAGACTATGTCCGCTATATCCCCCACACGGAAGACGATTGTCGCGAGATGCTCGAAACCGTTGGCGTAAAGAAGGTGGAGGATCTCTTTGAGATCATTCCTAATGAATACAGGCTTTCGAAATCTCTCAACCTGCCCAATCCTCTATCTGAGCCAGATCTGATCCGGCATCTTCAAGGGCTTCAATCCCCTATTTTGAGCAGTTTTATTGGTGGGGGGGCTTATCATCATTTCATTCCTGCTGTCGTTTCTGCCCTGACTTCCCGTTCCGAGTTTTACACGGCGTACACTCCTTATCAGCCTGAGATCAGTCAGGGGACCCTTCAAGCGATCTTCGAATATCAGACATTGATCTGTCAATTGACGGGAACGGAGGTTTCGAACGCCTCCCTGTATGACGGGGCCTCCAGCTTAGCAGAGGCTGTTTTGATGGCCCAACGGATCACCAAAAGGAGGAGGGTCCTTCTTTCCCAGGCCATCCATCCCGAATATCGAAAGGTCATCCAGACCTACATCGACCCTGATCAACACGAACTCGTTCTGATTCCTTATAAGAAGGAGGAGGGCCGAACAGATGAGAAGGCACTGTTCGATCTTCTTGATGAAGGGGTTGGCGCAGTGGTAGTTCAAAGTCCTAACTTTTTCGGGGCCATTGAGGATCTCCCTCCCATTGGAGAAAGGGTTCATGAAGCAGGGGCATTATTGATCGTCGGTTTCAGTGAAGCGATTGCCTATGGGATTTTGAAATCCCCTGGAGCGATTGGGGCCGATATCGTTGCTGGGGAAGGTCAGAGCCTGGGTATCCCGGTTTCTTACGGGGGGCCCTATCTGGGGATCTTTGCAACACGCGAGAAGTTTGTTCGAAACATGCCCGGTCGCCTGGTTGGCGAGACTGTTGATTTAGAAGGGAAGAGAGGATTTGTCCTCACTTTAGCCACGCGGGAGCAGCACATTCGGAGGGAGCGGGCCACCTCCAATATCTGCACCAATGAAGGGCTTTGTGCTTTGATGGTGACGGTCTTCCTCTCCTGCCTTGGAAAGGAGGGATTGAAAGAACTGGCAATGATGAATCTGAGCAAAACGGAGTACACAAAGAGGGCCGCTTCCCAGATTCATGGCTGCAATCTGGCCTTCGTCTCTCCCACTTTCAACGAGTTTGTCTTGAAGATGGACGGAGACCCTGAGAAGGTTTTGGAGAGGTTAGAGAGGGAGAGGATTATCGGTGGCCTTCCCTTGGGAAAATTTTATCCTGAACTCCATCATCACCTCCTCATCACAGTAACCGAGATGATGAAAAGGGAAGAGATCGATCGTTGGGCTGAAGCACTGCAACGCGCAGTTAAAGCGTAAAGCGTTAGGTTTAAGGGGTTATCGATTTACGCCTCACGCTTGACGGGGAAAAGTGATTTTGCCGAATGAGCGGAACAATTCGATGAAACGCGTAGAAGATCGTGGATTGATCCAGGACGAACCCCTCATCTTTGAACAGGGGGGCAGGGGAAGGAGAGGATATTCCTTACCCCAATGGGATGTCGAAGAGGTTGAGGCCAACCACCTCGTCCCTCCCGACCTTTTGCGGAAAGATTTGGAAGGGTTCCCCCAACTGAGCGAGGTCGATGTGGTTCGCCACTTTACCCGGCTTTCTCAATGGAACTATGGCGTGGATAGCGGACTTTACCCTTTGGGCTCCTGCACGATGAAGTACAATCCCAAGGTAAATGAGGAAATCGCAAGGATGAATGGGTTTGCCAACATCCATCCCTACTATCCTCAGGATCTCTCTCAAGGGATTCTGAAATTGATGTATCAATTGGAGGGCTTTCTTGCCGAAATCACAGGGATGGATCATGTCACCCTTCAGCCGGCAGCCGGGGCGCATGGTGAATTGACGGGGATGATGATGATCAAGGCCTGTCTTCATGCCCGTGGAGAGAAGAGAAGAAAGGTGTTGGTTCCGGACACCGCCCACGGAACAAACTGCTCCACTTCGGCGATTGCCTCTTACCAGATGGTCGGAATCAGATCGAACGAGAGAGGAGTGATCGGCCCGGAGCAAGTGGCTGAACAGATGGACGAAGAGGTCGCAGCCATCATGGTGACCAATCCAAACACGTTGGGTCTCTTTGAAGAACATCTGAGCGAGATTGCTGAGATCGTCCATCGCAGAGGAGGTTTTGTCTACTGTGACGGAGCCAATCTCAACGCCCTGATGGGAATCGTAAAACTGGGCGATTTGGGAGTGGATGTGGTCCACATCAATCTCCATAAAACCTTTTCAACCCCTCACGGGGGTGGGGGACCTGGAGCGGGTCCCGTCGCCATCAAAAAAGAACTTGCCTCTTTTCTTCCCATACCTATCATTGAAAAGGTTGGTGAGGCTTACAAGCTTAATCATGATCGGCCGCACAGCGTTGGAAAGATGAAGGCCTTCTACGGGAACTTCGGCGTTCTCCTCAAGGCCTATGCCTACATCCTCTCGATGGGTGCAGAGGGGCTCCGGATGGCCAGCGAGATGGCAGTGCTCAATGCCAACTACTTGATGAGGAGGTTGAAAGGCCATTATCACCTTCCCTACGATCGTCCCTGCATGCACGAGTGCGTCTTTACAGACCGATTTCAGGAGAAGCATCATGTTTCCACCCTCGACATCGCAAAGAGGTTGATTGATCATGGTTTTCATCCACCCACGATCTACTTCCCTTTGGTGGTTAAGGGAGCGCTGATGATGGAGCCGACGGAGACGGAAAACAAGGAGAGTCTTGATCGATTTATCGAAACAATGATCAAGATCGCGAAAGAGGCAGAGGAGAACCCGGACCTTCTTCGGCAGGCCCCGCAGAAGGTCAAGGTGAGGAGGCTTGATGAAGTCTTGGCTGCAAGAAAACCAAAATTGAAATGGACACAGGAGAGATAAAATCCAAATTCAAAATTACAAATGCCAAATGAATGTCAAATTTCAAAATGGGATTCTGAAACGGGTTCAGAATGACATTCTTGTCATGCCGAACTTGTTTCGGCATCTAATTTGAACTTTGGATTTGATTTGACATTTTTTATACAAAGCTGATGGAGCGCAAAGGATATATCATCGATTTGGGTCTGATGAATTATGACAAGGCCTGGGACCTTCAGCATCATCTCTGGCAGAAGCGGGTGGAGGGCCAGGTGCCCAACCTTCTTCTCCTCCTCGAACATCCCCATGTGATCACCTTGGGAAGGCGTGGCAACCGCTCGCATCTCATCGTCTCTCCGGAAATTTTGGAAGCAATGAATATTCCCATCTTCCATGTGGAGAGGGGAGGAGACGTCACCTACCATGGCCCAGGGCAGATGGTGGGTTACCCTATGCTCGACTTGAAGGATTACGGGTATCGTTTCATCCGATACGTTGATCAGCTTGAAGAGGTCATCCTCCGAGTCCTAAAAGATTTCGGTATCGAGGGGAGGAGAGATCCTTCCAACCGGGGAGTCTGGGTCAACGGAGACAAGATCGCGTCGGTCGGGGTGGCGGTCAAACGCTGGGTTTCGTTCCATGGGTTTTCATTGAACTACGAAACAGACCTGAAATACTTTGACCTGATCAACCCCTGCGGTCTCGTCGGGAAGAAGATGACCACCATGGCAAAGGTCCTCGGAGAAAAGGTTAGCAGGGAAAGTTTGGTCGAGAGAATCTCTTTTCACTTTAAAGAGGTTTTTCAAAAGGAGTGGGAAGAGAGGAAGTTAGAAGACTTGATCGCAGATGGGCGTCTTTCAGCGGCCTGCTGATCAAGTGGGTCTCTTTAATGGAGATGGGAAAAAAGAGGCGGAGGATGTCACGATGAACATGATTCAAGAGATAAGGGAAAATCTAAAGATGGAGATCAGACCGAATTCGAAGGGCACAGAGTATCTCGAAGCAGTCGTCGACAAAGAGGACATCGAGTCGCTTCTCATTATACTGACAAGACATCTCGGGAAAGCACCTAAAGAGCCTGGGGAGGATGCAACATTCCCGGAGGAAATCCAACGACTCGTTGATGATCTGGGAGGTTTGCGGAATGAACAAACCTTCTTCTACAAACGAGATGGAGATGCGGTTTCCTACGCTGCTCTCTGGCCCTGGCAGTCCAATCCAAAGAAGACAACGTTAAAGTCGGGTACGGAAAAGTAAGGGAGTCCGCCTCGGCTAAAATGTGCTGGTTCAGAATTGCCGTTTAGAAACAAGAAAGGTGAGTGAAGAAGAGATGAAGAGAGATCGGATGTCTTTGACTCGATCATTGAACATTGCCATGATTCTTGCGCTGGTGATGACCTCCTGCACGCTTAAGGAGGTTCGGCCTGTTCAAACTCTACCGCCTGCCGAACCTCCTCCTGCCGTCCAGCCTCCACCCAAGCCAGCTAAGATTGCTCTGGTCCTGGGTGCGGGCTCATCAAAAGGGTTTGCCCACATCGGGGTGCTCAAGATTCTTGAGTCTAACAAAATCCCGATTCATATGATTGTTGGAACCAGTGTGGGCAGTGCTGTCGGAAGCCTTTACGCCTATGGTTATAATGCCTTCCAACTTCAGAAGATGTCTTTTTCAATAGAGAAAGGAGATATTGTTGACCTCACCGTTCCAGACAACGGATTCATCAAAGGTGAGAAGCTTGAAGAGTTCATCAACAAGACAGTGAAGAACACACCGATGGAGAAATTGAAGATTCCTTTCTATGCTGTTGCCACAGAGATTAAGGATGGACAGGAGGTGGTTTTTGGAAAGGGAAATACAGGACAGGCGGTGAGGGCGAGCTGCTCCATACCGGGTATATTCAGACCCGTAAGAATTGCTGACAAAATTTATGTTGATGGAGGGGTCGTCAGCCCTGTGGCAGTGGATGCTGCAAAACGATTTGGTGCGGATATCGTCATTGCAGTGGATATTTCCACAGGAACGGAGCGCGCCCTGCCTGAAAATACGATCGAGACGATTCTGCAATCTCTCAATGTCATGTATTCGAAACTGGCATCCATCCAACTTTGCAACGCGGACGTGGTCATCAAGCCGAAGGTGGGGTATATTGCATCGAGTGATTTTTCAAAAAGGCACGAGGCGATCCTTGAGGGTGAAAGGGCCGCCTTAGAAGCGTTGCCTCAAATCATGCAAATCGTCACGAAGCTTCGTCAGGAAGGGAGATTGGAGTGAAACGCTCCGAATGAAGCGCTTTGGGGCTATATCTTTACAGGAGACGGGGCTGAGAAAACTGGGTCTCTTTGTCCCGGAACGTCTAAAATTAGCGGCGGCTATCAACCGTCCGCTGGAGTCAGTTGTTGGAAACTTTTATATTTCTGTTAAATATTTCCCGTAGTTTTCTACTGTATATTTCTTTCCTTCTTGAATTACTTTATGGCCCTCGGATTCTAAATGCTTCTTCTGTCCTTCGATACCTCCTGGATATTTTGGGTTTAATTCTCCACCTGTTTTCAAAGTCCGCCAAAAAGGAGTTACATTCGTCTTGCCTCCTGCAGCTTCTTCAATGGCAGCATGGGCAGTAATCCACGCAAATATCCCTGTTGTTATCGGGCAACCAATTGTTGCTTTATGTCTTTTAGCAATTAAGTGGCGTATTTGATTTATCGTAATAACTTTACCTCTCGGAACTTTTTTCATTATTTCATCAACCTCTTTCGGTGCAGGAATAGCGACTGTGCCAGTTCCCCATCTCTTACTCATCTTTTCCGTGATTTTCACAACTTTAGGCAGTCCTTTATCATCAGACAGTTTTTCGCGCCATGTTTCTTTCTTCGCCATGTCTCACCTCCACTTATGTCCCTAACGGCGGAGCCTCACCCGCCGCAAGGCGAGCGCAGTGAGCCGAAACGGTCGGGTGGAGCAACTTGGGCAGTGTTATCACATGTCAACACCCCAATAAGCCTTGAATACGATAGCTTGCATTTTTGCGCAGATGGAGGATGGCCCATATGACTCGCGAATAACGCGCTCCACAATCTTCACAACTTCCTCCACTGTAGGTTCTCCGCGCTCCGCAATCTGTATACACACCGGCGTTCCCAAGATATAAGCCAAGGCTACCTCTCTGGCCGTTTGGCACCTGCTGACTCTGGGAAGAACGGAAATCTCGATATCACCGAAGCCTGTCTCGTCCAACAACACTTTGACTTCATCTATCCGATGGTATCCATACGGTGTGTCAAAGAAAGGGGGGCGACTCTTGGGGAATAGGCTGGAGAGCGTGTCGTCGATGGTTCGAATGAGATGATTATGTGCGTAAGAATCCCAAAGGCTGAAGACGAATGTACCGCCGGGTTTTAAGACCCGGGCTACTTCCTGAATAGCGGCTGGCTTGTCGTCAAAGAACATGAGGCTGAACAGGCACACCACGGCGTCAAACGAGGCGTTTGAAAACGACAACCTGGTTGCATCGGCTGGCTGAAATTCCATGTTGTCGTGAGGGCCGAACTTGCGTTTGGCAAACTCGAGCATTGGTTCATTGAGGTCCGTCACCACAATTTGCACATCCTTTGGCAGTGCGTTTCGGAGATGACGGGTGCCAATCCCTGTTCCGGCTGCGGTTTCCAGCACCGTGCCGCCAGGCGGTGCAGAGACGCGCCGGGCAAGGTCGGCGCCATACTCCTCAAAGATGAGCGGGCCGAGATATTGGTCGTAATATTGAGGAATGGATCCGATAAACGCCGTGTGCGAATCAGCCATCACCTACTCCGAAATCTTAATCTGCTTCCCGCGTGGGTTAGAAGCTGCGCAACGCTAAGGCTCACCGGGAGCCGGATCTATCGGCGATCCGGTGCACTGCCCTGTTATGCTCGCCTTTATTCTTCAGTTCCTTGTATCTGAAACAACCTACGACATGATCGTTTACCATGCCCACTGCTTGCATAAATGCGTAACAAATTGTTGTCCCAACGAACTTGAACCCTCTTTTCTGCAAATCTTTCCTCATGGCGTCAGACTCAGGAGTGCTGGAGGGAATATCCGTCATCTTTTTCCATGAATTCTGGATAGGTCTGCCATTAACGAATTGCCAGATGTAATGGTCAAAACTTCCAAATTGTTCTTGTACCTGCAGAAACGCCTTAGCGTTAGTGATGGTCGCGTTAATCTTGAGCCTGTTTCTTATGACCTCAGGATTAGCAAGTAACCGGGAAACGTCATTCTCGGAGTATCGGGAGATTTTCCGGAACGTCAAAATTGTCAAACGCTTTTCTATAACCTTCTCGCTTTCTAAGGATGGTGGACCAGCTCAGTCCTGCCTGCGCACCTTCCAAAACAAGAAACTCGAATAGGCTTCTGTCGTCATGAGTTGCTACGCCCCATTCCTTATCATGATAGGACTGCTCGAGCTCGTTCCTATTGGCCCATTCACAACGTTTCATAGGTGATCCTCGCTGATTCAATTGGATGCATAACGATCAATAGGCGAAATTCCGATTTATTTAGAATTGCCCTTTTTTAATTTGCTTTTTTACCACTTTTTGGCCTTGCTGTCTATGAATTTATTGATTCTATTTCGTATTTTTAATACAATGGCGGACAATACGAATTTCGTATAATATTGAAATTCTGTCAGATCTGGAGTTTTTGGTGAAGGACAGAATATTACCTGAGTTCCCAACCTATCTGGTTTCCCGTAGTCTTGTCCCTGAAAAGAATGTTTCTTTTTGTGCTCGCGGGTAAGTAAATGCTTGGTTTTATCGAACAGAAATGAAGATCTCGAACGTAATTTAAGAAGTTCTTAAATCATTTAAGATCACAAAAGAACGTCGCTGATTGGCAAATCAAACAGGTAGACGATGCGCTTCGACTGTATATCCATTGGAGGGGGTTATGAAGAGCTATCGAAAAGAATTGTGGTTTGAGGTTCCAACCCGTCGAGCCTTTATCAATATTACTCCAGAGGTTGAAGAATGCCTCGGAGAGAGTGGCATCCAAGAGGGGCTCGTGCTTGTTAATGCGATGCACATCACCGCTTCTGTCTTTATTAACGACGATGAATTCGGGCTTCACCATGACTTCGATGTCTGGTTGGAGAAGCTCGCTCCTCATCAGCCGGTTTCTCAGTATCGACACAATGTGGGCGAGGATAATGCTGATGCCCATCTAAAGCGCACGTTGATGGGGAGAGAAGTGGTGGTGGCCATCACCGAAGGAAGACTCGATTTTGGTCCATGGGAACAAATTTTTTACGGCGAGTTTGACGGCAGGCGGAGAAAGAGGGTTCTTGTCAAGATCATTGGCGAATGAGCTAAAAGAAGCTGCTGCTACTCTATTCATCCAATTCCTGACAATGGAATGACGTTGAAAAATTAATAAATAGAACAACAGTTTACAATTAAGGATCAAGTCCCAACTGAGTGGGTAAAATTGAGCTATTAAACTTATTGAAGCCGCTCTGGTAAAGGGTATTCTGCTTGTAACGGCATCGGGAGATGTGATATGAATCGAGCATGCAAAAAAAACGGCGACTTACCGATGCCTATCACTTTCCTCCGTTTACCCCCGAGCAGAGGGTATCGGGTATCTTTGGTGATCCCAGAGCCCGGGTCATCCGATTCACCCGGCGGCAAAAAAAACAGTCTGCGGATCTTGCTGTACGGCACACGGGACCTTCTACGACCGCAAGTTCCGCCTGGTCCGAGACCTCCCTTGCGGCGACACGCGCATCTACCTCGAACTGGAGATCCGGCGTGTTCTGTGCCGAAGGTGCGGCAAGGTGAAGCAGGAGAAATTTGCCTTCCTGGCCAACAATCCGTTCTACACCAAGCGGTTTGCCTTTTACGTGGGCAAGCGTTGCAGTACCTCCACGGTCAAAGATGTCGCCCGGGAGTTGCATCTGGACCGCAAGACGGTCAACGCTCTGGAAAAGCATTACATGCGGGAGAAACTCCGCCGTGCCGGCAATCCCAGGCCCAAGGCTATCGGCATTGACGAGATCTCCATCCGTAAGGGCCACAGCTACCGGATCGTCGTCAGCGATCTGGAGAGGAGACGGCCCATCTGGTTCGGGGGGACCGACCGTTCGGAGGAGAGCCTGAAGCTCTTCTATGAATGGCTCGGACCCGCGAAAATCAAAGGGTTACGGCTTGCGGTCATGGACATGTGGAAACCCTTTGAAAACACTACGCGTGAGCATGCCCCGCAGGCTGCTATCCTTTACGATAAGTTTCATGTCCTGAGGCACTTAAACGAAGCCATGGACAAGATTCGCAAGAGTGAATATTACCGGCTCAGCGGTGAGGATCGTAAATTCATCAAGGGCCAGAAATACACCCTTCTCTCCCACCGTGAGAACCTTTCGACGGATGGGAGAAAAGCCTTAAAAACACTCTTGGCGGCCAACAAACGGCTTAACACGGCCTACGTGCTCAAAGAGCAGTTCGGTCAATTGTGGGACTATCAGTCAGAGGCCTGGGCCAGAAAGTTCTTCGACAACTGGAGGGCCTCGTTAAAATGGCAACGCCTCAAACCGTATGAAAAGTTTGCCGAGATGATCGAGCGCCACTGGGACGGGATCGCCACCTTCTGCAAGTCCGAGAACAAAGTGTCCCTCGGCTTCGTGGAAGGTCTGAATAACAAGATTCGTGTAATACAGCGCCGGTCCTATGGCCTCAGAGACGAGGAATACCTGCGCCTCAAGGTCTTAACTTGTATGTTGCCTGATTTTTAATTGAAAAACAGTTTACATTTACCCACTCAGTTGGGACTTGATCCACAATTAAAAATATTGCGCCTTCTCATCCTTTCTCTAAATTCATACCTACCTTTGAGGTGTGAACGACGATCATCCATACAACTTGCTTATAAAGCCAGATATCTACAAAAATTTTACCAGTTTTGACAAAACTGCACTCCTGACAATAGAAATTTTCAAATTACGGACCCTTATTTAAATCTAAATTTATATTAAGAATTCAACACTTATTCAATTAAAATCTCCAAATTTAGTCTTTGGCACATATTATGCTGTAAAATCGATGAAAACACAGAAAAAAGGGGTCAAAATAATGTCCTTAATGGATAAAGACGTGGTCTTAACTACTAAAGAGGCTATCCAATATCTGAAGATTTCCAAACCCACCTACCTGAGGTATATCCGCCTTGGAAGGATCAAGGCCGTCAAAGCGGGAAGCGGGTGGAGGGTACACCAATCTGAATTGTATCGGTTCTTAAAGGTAGGAGAAAGGGAATAAGGCTGAATTCAGGCCTATTTTATGGTTTTAACAAAAGGAGAGAACGAAAGAGATCTAATAAATATGAGGATATAAAGGAGGTAGAAAGTAATGCAGACAATGAAAAAATTTTTGGTTAGTGCTGTGGTCTTTCTGACCTTAGCTCTGTTTTCCATAGAGGCGCAGGCACAGAGAAAAATCGGGGTCCTGATGTTTAGTGAAGAGGCCCGCTACATCGAGGCCGAAAAAGGCATTAAAGATAAGCTCAGAGAAGGGGGCTTTGGAGAGCCGAAAACAACTTTTATTGTAGAACAGGCGGGTGGAAACAAGGCAAGGGCAGCGGAACTGGTACAGAAATTTGCCGCAGAAAAACTGGATTTGATTATCACGTTGGGTACTTCTGCAACCGTAGCCGTTAGCCGGGAGATTAAGGACGTGCCGATAGTCTTCAGCGTGGTTTATGATCCGGTGGAGGCTGGAATAGCTAAGGATTGGAAGAGTTCGGGAAACAACACTACTGGCGCCAGTTCTAAAATCCCCATGCCGAGGCTTATGGAAAGCCTGAAAAACTTTACGCAGGTAAAGAGGCTGGCAGTGCTCTATACACCGGGTGAAAAAAACTCCGAGTTAGTACTGAAGGATCTGCAGAAAATTCAGGCAAATTATAAGATTAAGGTTATCCCGGTTCGTTTGACCAAGATCGAAGAGGTTAATCAACTGCTTCCAGAAGTCTTGCGTACCACAGACGCTGTTTATGTTACCGGCAGCAATCTCGTCGACAGTCAGGTAGCGGTAATCGCGGATATGGCGACCAAGGCTAAAGTGATCACAATAACCCACCTCGAGGACCTGGTAGAGAAAGGGGTACTTCTGGGCGTGTGCGCAGATTCCTATTCTATGGGCCAGCTTGCCGGGGAGAAGGCAGTAAAGATTCTAAAAGGTGTGAAGCCGTCGTCTATTCCCATAGAATCTGCAAAAAAATCCGATGTGATTCTGAACATGAAGACAGCCAAAAAAGGCCAGTTTCAGATCCCGCCCAATCTTATGAAGACGGTAACAAGGACAATAGAATAGCTGCTACGAAATTTAGCGATGGCCGGAATGGAGCAATGATAAATGTTCAGAAAGCCTTATAAAAAAAGCATCCGATATAAGTTTCTGAAAGAGATCTTCCTTATCCTTTTTGTCAGTACCATTGTGTTAAGCACGGTCATTGCAATCAATGAAGGAAAGATGCTCAGGCGTTCCTTGGCGACCAAGGGGAAAAGCTTTGCATCTTATATCGCTATGCTCAGTCAAGAGCCTTTGATCATGAAGGACAGCATTCAGCTGGATTCAATTGTGAGCGAAGCGAATAAAGATGAAGACATTATGTATATCGTTATCCATGATGCACAGGGAAACCTTGTGACCTCTCAATATGCCAGTATTAACTATCAGTCACCGAGACTAAAGGTTATCCTTGCAGGGCTGTCAAAAGAGAGTGAGGTTGAAGATATTATAGCAGCCATCAGGAATAAAGAGTCTATTACAGAACTTTCTATTCCAATTCTCACGGGCACCTATACCATCGGCAAAGTTACTATTTGCATGTCGCGGTACAATATTCATCAACAAATTGTGAAAACTGTACTGTTTGTACTTGTTCTGAATATAATGGTAGCGATTGTGCTTGCTGCAGTAGTGTTTATTGTCTCAAGACAGATAATATTTGACCCGATTACTGAGCTTGCCCGTGCCATAGCCCGGCTTGCTAAAGGCGACCTCTCGACCAGGATTGCCGTTAAGGCTACGGGAGAGGTTCAGATGTTGCTTGAAGGTTTTAACCAGATGGCTGAAGACCTGGACAAGACGACCGTTTCAAAAGATTACGTGGATAACATCATTAAGAGCATGATTAACTCGTTAATCGTTGTTTCGCCGGAAAATAAAATCATAAGAACAAACACGGCTACCTGTATGCTTCTGGGCTACGAAGAGAAGGAACTTGTCGGACGGCCGGTTGAAACGATTTTCGGAGGGAGCGGGTCAAGCAAAGATCCATGGATGAAGACCATGTTGACAGATAACCACGTCAGTAATATTGAAGAAACATACCTGACAAAAAATGGTCAGGAAATACCCGTTCTGCTTTCAGCCTCGGTCATGTATGACGCCAACAAGGTAATTCGAGGAATAGTGTATGTGGCTCAAGATATCACCGAACGCAAGCGGGCTGAAGAGGCCTTGAGGGAGAGCGAAAACAAATATAGGAAAATATTCGAAAATGTTCAAGATATATTCTATCAAACTGATAATGAGGGGAACATTATTGACATCAGTCCATCCATAGAAAGATATTCAGGATATCCTCGCGGAGAGTTGATTGGCAAACCTGTTGAAGAGGTCTATTTTAATCCGGAAGATAGAATAGGACTTTTAAAAGCAATCCGAGAAAAAGGAGAGGTCGATTGATTATGAACTTCGGCTGAAATCGAAAGACAATCGTCTGATCTATGCTTCTGCCAATGCACACATCCTTTTTGATTCGTCTGGAAAGCCAATCGGTATTGAGGGCTCGTTAAGAGACATCACTGAACGCAAGCGCGCGGAGGAGGAACTGCAAAAACTGGCAGCGGTGGTTCGGTACTCCAGCGAACTCATCAACCTGACCACCCCCGACGGGAAAATGGTCTTCCTCAACGAGGCCGGCGCCAAGATGCTGGGGATATCTCCCGCAGAGATTGAACAAACCAATATCATGCAGATTATACCTGATCACCTAAAGGAGAAGGTGCAGAATGAACTCCTGCCAGCACTGATGAACAATGGTACATGGGAGGGTGATCTGCAATACCTAAACCTCAAGACCGGGCAGTTGACCGACGTGCACTCGATGAGCTTCATGATCAAAGACGCGGTTACTGGAGCGCCGCTTTTTCTGGCCAACGTCTCACTCGATATCACTGAACAGAAGGAGTTGGAGGCCGCCCTGCACAAGGCTAAAGAGGAAGCCGAGCGCGCCAACCGCGCTAAGAGTACCTTCCTTGCCAACATGTCACACGAAATCCGCACTCCGATGAATGCTATCCTGGGCTTCTCGCAATTGATGCAGCGCGACCCGACAGTCACGCCTCGGCAGCGACAGCAGCTTGACACGATCAACCGGAGCGGAGAGCACCTTCTGTCGCTGATCAACGACATTTTGGAGATATCGAAGATCGAAGCTGGTCGAGTGACCCTGAACCCGACTGCCTTCGATCTCCACGCACTGCTCAACGATCTGGAGATGATGTTCCGGCTGCGCACCGATGCGAAGAATCTCCAGTTCTCAGTGGAGCGCATAGGCGAGGTGCCACGCTTTGTTATGTCCGATGAGGGCAAACTGCGAGAGGTGCTCATCAACCTCCTCGGGAATGCCGTAAAGTTCACCAAGAAAGGTGGGATCATTTTGCGCGTTCGTGCCCTGCATGAGGAGACGAAAGAACTTCGTCTGCTGGCCGAAGTCGAGGACACCGGCCCGGGTATAGCAGCAGAAGACATAGGTCGGTTGTTCCATCACTTCGAGCAGATGCAGGCCGGGCGCGATGCGGGAACCGGCACGGGGTTAGGTCTGGCGATCAGTCGCGAGTTTGTACGGCTGATGGGCGGGGACATCACTGTCAGCAGTGAGGTGGGCAGGGGCAGCCTTTTCGGGTTCAATATCGCGTTGAAAGAAGCGGACCCGGCGGCCGTGGTCGTGAAGGCGGAACCACGCTGCGTGACAGGGCTCCAGCCCGGGCAGCCGCAGTACCGGGTGCTGGTTGCCGACGACAAAGAAGACAACCGCGAGCTCCTTTCCCAGATGCTTGGCCCTGTTGGGTTCCAGATTCGGCAAGTGGCCGATGGGGAAGAGGCGGTTAAAGAGTTCGAAATGTGGAATCCCAGCCTGATCCTCATGGATTTGCGTATGCCTGTGGTGGACGGCTACGAGGCCATCCGGCGTATCCGCGCCAGTGTCGGCGGCAAGGATGCCAGGATCATTGCTGTGACCGCCAGCGCCTTTGAGGATACGCGGCAGGAGGTGCTTGCCACCGGCGCCGACAATTTCGTCTCGAAACCGTTCCGGGAGACCGAGTTGCTCGAGAAAATCGGGCGGTTGCTGGGCGTGAAGTACGTTTATGCGGAGGAGTCTGTATCAGTGGCCGCCAAGCCGGAGGCATTGGAAGCACTAACGTCGGAGTCATTGACCGGTCTCCCTGGTGAACTAGTCCGTCAGATTCGCGAAGCTACCACCAATGCAGACTTGGATCGCATGCTGGAGTTGATTCAGCAGGCCGCGACTCACGATGCTCGCGCTGCCAATGGGCTGCGGAGCCTGGCAGAGCGATTCGAATACCAGAAACTGCTCGACCTACTACCAACCGGAGGGACGGCTAATGGAACAGCGAATGAGTCGTGAGGACATACCGAATGTTATCGTCGTCGATGACACACCGGCGAATCTCCAATTGCTGACCGGGATGCTTAAGGAACGGGGATATAAGGTCCGGCCGGTGCCGAGCGGAAAACTCGCCCTTCAGGCGGCGAAAAACGAGCCGCCCGACCTGATCCTTCTCGATATCATGATGCCGGAAATGGATGGCTATGAGGTATGCGAGCGGCTGAAGGCTGACGAAAAACTGAGAGAGATCCCGGTCATTTTCATTAGCGCTCTGAACGAGACGATGGACAAGGTCAGGGCCTTCGGCGTTGGCGGCGTGGACTACGTGACCAAGCCGTTCCAGTTCGAAGAGGTGGCCGCCCGGGTCAGTACCCATCTCGAACTCCAGCGTCAGAGGCGCGAATTGAAGGAGAACTATGAGCAACTGCGCAGGCTTGAAGAGCTGCGGGACAACCTGGTGCATATGATCGTGCATGATCTGCGCAGTCCGCTGACAGGGATCTCCGGTTTTCTCGACTTGGCGTTAGCGTTCGAAAAGGAAACACTCACGGAAGATGGCCTCGATTATCTCCAAACAGCGAAGCGCTCAACAAAAGCCGTGATTGACATGGTCAGCGCTGTGCTGGATGTGAGCAAGATGGAGGCAGGGGAAATGAAACTCCATCTTGCAGAGTGTGATCTGGTCCGTATTGCCTCCGACCTCATGTCTGGCATGCAGTCACTCAAAGAAGGACGAGAGATGATTCTGGATGCCCCTCCTGCACCCGTGACCGTGGTTGCCGATAAGGATCTCATTCTCCGTGTGATCCAGAACCTTCTGGGGAACGCGCTGAAGTTCACCCCCTCTGATGGGGGGATCCGGTTGGGTATTGAGGCGGATGACAAACATGTATGCGTGAGGGTGTGGGACAACGGCCCCGGGATCCCGGTGGAATACCAGGAGCGGATTTTTGAGAAGTTCGGACAGGTTGAAGCACGCGCCAATCGACAGAAGCACTCGACGGGGCTCGGGCTCACATTCTGCAAGTTGGCCGTGGAGGCCCATGGTGGCTCCATTGGCGTGGAGAGCGAAGTCGGCAAGGGGAGCACGTTCTGGTTCGTGCTGCCGAAAGATGGTCCTGCCCGCGAGGCCAAAAGGACAGGAACTTAACCACGAATACCCGTGTCCGCAAGGATAATGCCGATGCCCATTTGAAGCGGACGGTGATGGGGAGAGAGGTGGTGGTGGCGGTCACCAAAGGAAGACTCGATTTCGGCCCTTGGGAGCAGATTTTTTATGGGGAGTTTGACGGCAAGCGGAGAAAGAGGGTTCTTGTCAAGATCATCGGGGAATAGATCGAAGCGATGCCGGCCGTCCCCTTTTTTTTCACATCTCTCTCTAAGGACAGGCCTATCTCCCCCTCTCTCTGAGATGGGTGGTGGCCGCCGCAACCCCCAGCCTATTCCAAGACGAACGTAACCCCTAAATTAACAGCTTTGGAAAAACAAAAAACCCGTAATTGATCTACGGTATCCTCTTATGGAAAAGCCGTTACCCACTTTTCCAAAGGTGGAAAAGACAGGGTGCAATAAACCCTTGTAGAAGTTTTCCATTGAAAGAATGGTTTTTGTAGATTTCCGTTAACTTTTTTGGTGTGAATTGGTATTGAATGGTTGTACTAACTGAACAGAGGAAACGTTTAAAGTCCCTGAGAATACCGGATAAAACAGGATGGAAAGTGGTTTAAGACGAAATCTTACTTAAGAAGCATTTTGATCGACGTAAGGGAGAGCGGTATTGGGATTGATTCCGTGGTTATGTAAAAGGAAACCCCTAAAAAAGGGGCGAATTAAAATTAGGGTGGGGAGGGAAACGTTGAAGAAAAAAGTGGTCGGTCTCTCTTGGGCGGTTTGGATATTATTAATTTCGAGCCTGTTTTTTGGAAATAATTTTGATGATTTTATGAATGAACTAAGTAAAGCACCTGGTATTATTGTTGCCCATAGGGAAGCTACTACTTTGTTGGGTAAGGTTGCCGGGACTTCGGATTTTAAGGAAAGGGCACAGGAATTAGCTGAAATGATAGCAGATTGGTATAGGGCTAAGGTTGGAGGGGTTATTTGCGTAAAGGTATATTATGGTGACCGACACACCATTGGAAGGGCGTGTCGTCAGTAAACTTGAGAAATGTAAAATCTTGATTGAGATATGGGAGGTTTTGGGCTGGTTGCCCCCGCCCAAATTGAAAGTAAACTGTAAAAAAACGATAAATCTGATCACTGAGTAGAAAGGAGGAAATTATGAAAAAAACTATTCTGATTTTTATATTCTTTTTGCTTTTAGTTCCTGGTTTTCTAAAAGCTGCGGATTTCTATTTTTATGGGATTACATTGGGGATGGAGAAGACGGAAGTTAACGGGTTCTTTAAAATAACGAGTGAATATGGACTCCACCAAGCAGAAAACCCAGGGCATTATATGAGTAAACTGTTTTTTGGTTTTGATCATAAAAATCGCCTATTCTACATCGAGGCTTACTATCCTTTGGAAGGGAATGAGAAGGGTGTAGCCTTATCCCTTGCCCTGAAAGAAAAGTTTGAGACCCCGATCAAGCAACTTCATAAGGACATTGAAATAAAAATTGACACATATAAAGATGTCAGTAGGTATGGGACATCACAATACATCGTTATGAAATTAACGTCCAACCCCATTCGGGATGAATATCTAAAATATCTCAAAGGTGACATATTAGACCAAATGAAATAGCTGGAGCTTAAAAACCTCAAGGGGAAAAAGTGGGTTGGAAATGAGAAACTACTTTATCCGCTTAAAAGGGCTGTTGGCCTTTTTCATTCTCCTGGCATTTGCCTTTCCTCTCCAGGCTCAAGATAGGGTAACAGTTTTAAGGGTTGTTGACGGCGACACCCTCGAGGCTAATTATAAGGGAAAGGAGGAGAGTATAATGCTTATCGGGATAGATGCCCCGGAGAGTAGGCCCAACAAGAAAGCCAAAAACGATGCCCAGAGAAGCGGAGAGGATTTAAAAACCATTACCGCAATGGGAAAGGAAGCGACCAATTATGTAAAGGGCCTTGTAAGGCCCAGGGATGCAGTAAAGATGGAGTTTGATGTCCAGTTAAGAGGAACGGGGGGGGAGGTGTCAGAAATAGATGCCTAAATATTATTCTAAGCGAAATAGGCCACTTATGAAAGACATTTCCAACGATTTTTGGAGAGCGTTTTGTGCCTACATTAAGGAAATCTCGGAGAAAGATTGGCTGCGTGAGCATTTTGGTTTTTGGAGCGAATACCATGGTGAGTGGATATTGGTGGACCAGCATATAAATAACAAAATGCTCCAAGAAATAGGACATGAGTTGTTTCCATTAAACCCGTTGAGAAGACCTATCGAGGAGATCATTTTTGATCTAATTGAATTTCTCTTTAATTATGTCTCTATGCCGTCCAAAAATAATACGTTTAATTCGCCAAAAGCCAAATATGAATACACTATCGGCATCAATCGATTGTTCGATAATTTTAATCTTGCCTATGAACTTAAGAAAGGAGCAATCAAGGATCTTCATTCAAAGACTATCGACAAGATTGTCCTGAATGACTCTTTCGAAATACCGGACGGCGAAACTCAGGCTATGCTTAATTTGGCCGTCGATAAGTTCTACAGCCGAAACCCTGAAGATAAAAAAATAGCGTTAGAGAAGCTGGTTGACGTTTACCAAAGGATTAGCTCATGGGAGGATAAAGACAAGAAGAAGAGCATAGACAAAATCCTCGAAAAAGCATCCGGTGGAGATGCAAGGATCAAGGAAGCATTGGGATGTGATTTGAATTCCATGTGGAGGATCGCCAACGAATTTATGATTAGGCATACTGAAGTTGGCAAGATCCCAATTACCGACAATGATTTTAGGGAATACCTTTTCTATGCTTATTACAATTGTATCAGGCTAATTTTGATCAAATACAAGTACGCAAAGGGAACCTCAGAAGAAGATGATGTACCGTTTTAGTAAGAAGGATGGGTGGTATCGGGGTTGCCCCGTGGTTATGTAAAAGGTAACACCCTTAAAAAAGAGGGAGAAATATGAAAAAGTTAATGATTTTGTTGACTATGGTGATGTTGGTGGGTTGTGCCACAATGAATTGGACTTCAAAGATGCAGAATGGTTATTTTGATAAGGATGGTAAGCGAGCTGGTTTTTCCGGTTCCTGGCCCTGTATAAAGCAGGGGCTGAAAGAGGCTTACCCAAATACCCTTGAGAGGCAGTTTCGTACGTGCCCAAGCAATCCGATATGTAAGGAACTTGCAGAGACCTGTATGAAAGAAGAAGGATACACGGAGGCCAAGACGTTTGAGACCACCGAAGAACGAATGGCTATTTACTGGAAAGCTTACGAGGAGGGCTGGATCAAACCTGGAATGACACGATTAGAAGTGATTAACCTTATTGGTGCCCCACAAATTGCCACTGTTCAACTGATACCTCCAAGAAAGATTTGGATGTATTGCAGAAGTGCAGCCAAAACAGCTTTCATCGGATATAACTGGGTTTTTAAGATAAGTTGGGTTGGTGATGGCGTGGAATATAGAGTTGAATCTGCTGAAAGAGTATTCAAAATGTAACTAAACCAAAAGGGAGGAAATCATGGTTTTTGAAGACTTATAGGGAAGCAAGGGGGAACAGAAGGGGATTGTGGAGATAGTCTGTTGTGCGACTTTCTTCTTGAAATCTACAATTGACATGTCTTTCCAAACAATATAGATTTCCTTCTGCACTTATTTGTAGACTCAACCAACAAAGTAAATGTTAATAAGGGACAAAAATCTACTTAAATGTCTGTGGCTCGATCCGACGATCCTCAGTTGGAACGCCGAACCAGCAGCTGACCGTCATGAAGAAGCTCAGTGGAGGCGGCCATATGAAATATGGTCGCATGCAGAATCACTGCTTGAAGGAGATTCTTCGGACTTCAAACGCGTAGATGCGTTAACTACCCTCAAAAGAGCCGTAGACCGAAGAGTGCGACAACTGAATGCTCTCCACAACCTTAAGGGCATACCGATACCTGACAAGCCCATCGGTACTTTGGAGTTACTCAAATATATTGGCCTTATAAGGCCAATGATGCTTCAGCGCCTCATTGAAATAAGGAATGCAGTAGAGCACGAGGATACTTCGCCTCCGACGGTTGAGGAGCTACTTATTTTTCTGGAATTTGTTTGGTATTTCCTTCGATCGACTGACAACGCTTTGCGGCACCCCTTAGGGGTATTTCATTTGCAGCTCAGTGCTCTAGACGAAATCTCTCCATACGGATTTGAGGTGACACTTAGTCCGGATACGAACTGGATTCCGAAGATTAGTGGCTGGGTAGAACCTAGTATGTTGTTTGCTGAGCCAAAGGAGGGATGGCTTGTCGTTAATCTGCCGAGAGCTGAAACCCGCGAACAGGTCATTAAGCGAGCCCCTCATGTGTCCTATTTTGGAATACCAGATGAAAGGGGCAAAAATCCTGATGACATTCTTTTGAGTGGCGAGGTGCGTGGTCCAAAGGAAGCTATTATTCAACTCATCCGCATTTCCTTTCGGCTTATTTAGTGAGGACTGCATGGATAAACCCCTTTACAAACTAAACGAGATTGAAGAGATACCCTACCCAACCGAATATCTAGACGCACTTAAGGGACTAGCCCCCTCGCTGATCGAAAGTATCGAGCGAACTGGCCTCTCTGAATTTATAAACTCTGGAACAGTAAAGTTGCAGGGAGCGGACAAATCTTTATGCTTGCCCCTATTCTTTTTCTATTGGATTGTGGAATTAAATGAAATAATCGGAAACCTGAATTTGGTCCTTGCAGACTTGAGAATTCTCCCCCGAAACTACGCCTCTTTAGCCGGGTCGCCTAAGGACAGATTCTATCTACTTGTGAGAACATTTTTTTACGAGTTTCAAAGGTTCCGGGAAATCATGAACATAGTGATAAAGGCGCTTCAGCGTCGCGGAGTTGTAAAGAAGGAGGAAGTAGGAAAAATACGAGAAGCATTTCATAAATGTTTTGAAGAGACCTTTGAAATGCGGAATAAGTTCGTTCATGATGGGTCCCCCACCTGGAAGGGGGAAAAACATTTTAAGCTATTCTTGTCAAATGTGATTCCCAACTTTGGACTTCCACTTAAAGATGAAGAGCAAGCTAATAAACTCTCCCTTGACTCGGCATTGAATGATATTTGCAATCACTATGCAGATGTTTTACGGCATGAGGGTTTAAGAATGTCACGATTATTGCAGCAAATAGTTAAAGGGGCTGTGCATTTTATGTCTAAATCCAAACAGGGTTCTTTCAAGCAGTAATCTTCAACTTCCTGTACTGTATTGAAGTAAACAGTAGTAGGTGTTATTTACAGTCCTTACAAGATTTTAAATTTTTGACCACAAAGTTAATCTTAACTTTTCGTAAAAAGTTAATATTCCAATCCCTCCAGATCCTTTAGTATCTGCAATCATTAAAAATTTTATTCGATGCGTACCGTGAGCGATGCCTGTTCCCATTCCATAGGATCAGCCTTTTTAGAAGTCTTGGGTTTAATGATTAGGGTAAAGACGCCAATTTTACGGAGTGGTTAAGCCATTCCTCCCTGTTATGGGCAGGGGGGACGCATTCGTCATGAAAAATTATATGGAATATGTTAAAAAGATGCGATAATTCGCTATAGTAGGATTTTATGGAAATGAAAGGAGTTCAAGAATGCCAAAGGATTTAAAGAGGACACCGCTCTATGCGTGGCATAAAGAACATGGTGGCCAGATGGTGGAGTTTGCAGGGTGGGAGATGCCCGTCGCTTATCAAAGAGGCATCCTTGAAGAACACCTCGGGACAAGGAAGTATGGAGGTCTATTCGATATCTCCCATATGGGACGTTTTTTGATTCGGGGGAAGGATGCTATCCCTTTTATGCAGCACGTCCTAACGAACAATGCGATGGCTCTTGAGCCCGGCACAGCCCAATATACTTTGGTCCAGGATGAGAGAGGTGGTGCCATTGACGATGCCTACCTCTATCGGTTGGAAGAAGTGGATCCATCCCTGGAGCCAAATTACCTTCTCGTTGTGAACGCAGCAAATAAAGAGACAGTTTGGGCTTGGTTTCTGGATCATAAGAAACAATTCAAAGGTCTCATCGTCGAAGATAAAACCGATGAGGTTGGGATGATCGCTCTGCAAGGTCCTCACGCCAAGAGGGTTTTAGAAAAAATTCTCTTAGAGGATTACAGTAAACTTCCTGATCCCTGGAGAAACCGTTTAAGGGTTTGTGAGTTAGAGGGAGAGCACGTCCATATAACGATCTCAAGAACAGGTTATACAGGTGAACCCATCTGTTTCGAGCTATTCCTGCCGGGAGAGAAGGTGGCGCTGATATGGGAGAAAATTCTTGCCGTTGGAGAGGATGAGAGGATTGTTCCAGTGGGTTTGGGAGCGAGGGATACCCTGAGACTCGAAGCAGGACTTCCCCTTTATGGCCATGAATTGGGGTTTGACCCCCAGGGGAAGGAGATACCCATTTATGCCGTTGCCTCGGCAGCAAGATTGGCAATGAGCTTCTCCCCACTAAAAGGAGAATTCATTGGAAAGGATATCCTGAAAAGGCAATTTGAAGAGGTGACGGCGAGAGAGGGAGGAAGGCCCTTGCCTCCTAAGGAGAGGCAGCTGGTTCCTAAAAAGATTTTCTCTGTCACCATAACTGGTCAGGGAATTGCGAGGCAGGGTTATGAGGTTTTGGTAAACGGAGAACCGGCAGGTCATGTGACGAGCGGGACGATGGTTCCCTATTGGGTTTTTTCTGATCGTGGAATCCTTTCAGAACCTACAGACGAAAAAAAGATGAGGCCTATTGGGCTGGCTTATATCGATTCGGATTTGAAAGAGGGGCAGGGGATAGAGATTCTTCACCGAGGAAAGAAATTTGATGGGGTGATCGTCGAAAGGCATCTATCCGGTGAAGCTCCACCCTATGCTCATCCTATCCTGATTGAGGAACCGAAGAAAAAACCTATCGTGGCAGGAAGCCTAAAGGATTTGACTGAAAATCTGGTGAATCGTGTCGCTGAGAATACCCATTGGAGACAGAGAGAGACATTCAATCTCATCCCTTCGGAAACAACTCCTTCTCTTCTTGTGAGGCTTCTTACCATCAGCGATCCCTCTTGTCGATACGCCGAACACCGGCTGATGAAGGCGTTCAGGGAAAGCGATGTCTTCTATTACCAAGGCACAAAGTTAATCGGAGAGGTTGAGGTTCTTGTGGCAGAGGAACTTCGACGCTTCTTGGGATGTTCGGAAGTTGAGATGAGAGTGATCAGTGGTCAGATGGCCAATGCTGCTGTCTTCAGTGGGTTGGTGGATTACTTGAATCGGCTCGACCGGAGAAGTGAGCCCCGGAGAATCAGGAAGATGATGAATCATCACCTCGGAAGAGGGGGGCATCTCAGCGCACAGCCCATGGGTGCGTTGAAGGATTTTATTGCCCATGATCCGCTTACGGAGAGGCCCGCTGCGATTCCTTTCCCCGTTTTGAAAGAAGATCCTTACCGGATTGACCTCATAAAAACAAAGGAGCTTTTAGAAGAACATAAACCCGAGTTAATCGTTCTGGGCAAGAGCATGGTGATTTATCGAGAGCCTTTGAGAGAGATTGCTGGAATGATTGCAGACATGAATCCAAAGCCGGTCCTACTTTATGATATGGCTCATGTTCTGGGATTGATCGGGCCCTATTTTCAAGAACCCTTTAAAGAAGGAGCGGATATCGTCACGGGCTCCACCCATAAAACCTTTTTCGGACCCCAGAGGGGGGTGATTGCGAGTAATATGTCTGAGGGGACGGAGTGCGATGAACTCTGGGAAGCGATTGTTCGTCGAGTCTTTCCCGGAAGCGTCAGCAATCATCACTTAGGAACACTGGTAGGTCTTCTTCTGGCTGCCTATGAGATGAACGCCTATAAATTGGATTATCAGAAGGTGGTTATAGCGAACGCTAAGGCATTCGCTCGCTCATTAAAAGATCGAGGGTTGACGGTAGAAGGAGATCCAAGAATTGGATATACAGAGACCCATCAGGTCATTGTCAGGGTCGGCTATGGTAAAGGACCTCTGATGGCCGAGCGATTGGAGGAAAACAATATCATCGTCAATTATCAGGGGGCACCGGATGATGAGGCCTTCACGACTGCCAGTTGTTTGAGGATGGGGGTTCAGGAGATGACCCGGTTCGGAATGAAGGAGGGTGATTTTGGTCAACTGGCAGAATATATGAGTCAGGTGATCTTGCACGATCGACCAGTGGCCAAAGAGGTCTCTCAATTCAGAAAAAAATTTACACAAATGAAATACTGTTTGCCTGAAGAGGAGGCTCGAACTTTGGTTGAAGGATTGTTAGAGGCAATCATCTGGAAAAACGCATAGGGCATGGCGTATGAAGCTCAAAGTTCAAAGCTCAAAGCGTGCCTGCTGCAGCTACGGGATCAGCTTTCAGCTTTGAGCCTTCAGCCTTAAGTTTTTGGTACTCTGCTCCATGCGCTTTGCGATTTCTTGGGGAAAGGAGGAGGATTGGAATGTCTATCCAAAAAAGTTTTCGCTGCTTAGGATTAATAACATTGGCCTGTTTTATTATGCTTTGGAGCTGTTCGAGTCCTCCCAAAAAACTTGATCCTTCCGTTTCAGGTCCTCAAGTTATTGTAAATCCAGAAACCATTCGTCTTGGAGTTGTAAAAATGAGGGACACGAATATTGTCTTTGAAGGATCGGGGTTTAAACCCGGGGATTCTGTCTTAATTACTCTCGCAGGACCGAATGAGACCAAGGTGATCGCAGCGGAAGCCCCGATTCAACAGGATGGAACTTTCAAGGCAGTGGTACCAGCCTTAACAAAGATCATGGAGTTTTTGAGAGCAGATGTAACGTTTAATGAAAAATTTCAGAATATCGTCGTGATCAGTCAGCCCCCCATTCCAAAAGGCGTTTATACAGCAAAAGTGGAGAGCATGATTTCAAAACAAACCGCAGAGACGAAGCTAACCGTGAAAGGGAAAACTGTCATCGATAGTCTTAAGGATTGGATTGGAAGGCTTACAGGAAAGATTCAGCACAAAAAGGAAAAATAAATAATTGCAGATTAGTAAGAAACGCTATGGGCGGAGGACCAAGCGCATGAGGTGAAGGCTTGAGGCGGAATTCTAATAATGATATTTAGCAAAGAAGTTTGATTTATGGATTCAAATTACAGATTTCACCTACAAAGCGTGAGGACTGGGTTGTGTTAAAAGGTGATGATTTACGATTGGAAGAGAGAGTAATCGGCTTCTTAGAATCGTTTCATCAGATATTCAAAGATAAGAGAGTCCACTTCCTTGAGAACCTTTTCCGGATCAAACGGCTTGTCAAACTGCACGACCCTGGAATCCCTGACGGCGCCCCTTATGTAATCCGCAAGCTCCTTATCAGCCAGCACTATCACTGGAATCGGCAAATCCCCAATAAAATAAGGGAGGACTTTATCTTTAAACTGCTGGGCCCTTTCTCGAGGCTCTGATTCCAGCATCTTGTAAAGCGCTCCTGTGTCGCATATAAGCAAATCATATTCAGGAGCGTCAGGCTCTTCAAGTATTCCTATTTGCATCTGCTCCCTGTTCAATTCCCCGAGCATGTCAGTCAGGCTGTTCACGAATGTTATTCCGTATTTTTGGCCAAGCCTTGCAGGCAACGTTCCGTATTCCTGGCCTCTTACCTTTTGCCTGTCCTCCAGAAACAAAACCTTGGACATAATCTCTCTAATAAAAATGATAAGAACTCGGTTTGGGATGAGTTGAATATAAGAAAAAGGGAGTTGTTTGTCAAGAAAAAGAGCGCCGATGATTACCGACTCAAATCGTGTATACTTTGATAAAAAACTGAGTTGCTGACTACAGGAGAGACTGTCGAAAAAGTAAAAATGGCGATTTTGCCAATTTACGAATCGTTAAAAATCAAGAACTTACAAACCGAAAAGGACGACAAAATGGCTAGTTCCAGGGTTTTTCGACAGTCTCGGAAGAACTCTTCGGCCAGACACCCTCCAATGTCTTCCAGAAAGATGGTTGATTGCCCCAACAGGCGATGGAACATATCAAAACAATTGAAGATTTCTCTTCATAATCAATGAGAACATACTTCCGATCTGATTATCCCAAGAGGAGGGCCGTTCAGACCCCCAATTGACTTCGGACCGTAATCGACAAAACCACCCCTGAAAATCGTAGGATTCTTTCATTGAAGGACCAGGGCATTTATCCGTTTCATTTTGAGGTTGGGCATAAGGTAACCTGATTGTAACTCCCCGTTTTTACTTGAGAATCAAAGAATGTGTTAACCAGTTCAATCCTGCGGAAGAGCATCAAAGGATCCCGCCCCGTCTGAAGATTGCACCTACTAATCCTCATACTTGCGTTAGTAAGAGAACAGATGATTTCCAATTGAAAGTGAGTAAAAGAGGTCTTTTTATAGACTTCCTCTTCATTGCCAATATCTTAGATCGCTTAAGCAAAAGTCCAAGAGTTTGCGAGTGAGAATAGACTGGTAAAAGGAAGAGCCTTAGTTTCATTCTCGACAGCACCATGCCTGACCAATCGATGGCATTTCAAGCTCTGCTGAAGAACAAAACTCCAGAAGTAACACGGTTTCTTGATGGGATTTTATATGCCCGTACAGGTCCCCCCCCTTTACGATTTACTGGAACTTATAGAGGACCGCAAAAGTAATGCAACGGGACCCCAGCGTTCTAGCCTGTGTTTGTGGCCTTTTTGTGGTGGCCGTTTGTTGCATTACTTATGTTGCTTTCTATAACGCGAGGAGTTCATACACTGATGGCTGTAAATCCCAAAGGTATTGGGGACAGTATTTCATTTAGTGTGGGTTAACGATGCGGCAGAGCTGAGATAATGTCAACCAGGGTATTTATGAAAGTCAGCACATAGAGTATGAAAAAAATACTCGGCAAAATCCAGGTTCGAAGACGTGGTTTAGCAGCGCCTAAAAATCCATCCATCCGGGCAAGACCCTTCACTGGATATTGCAGGACTTCCTTCTTATCAGGGCTCTCTATTTTCCGTGTTTCAGGATTGAAAAAGATACCCTCATCAGAACAAAAGCTCTCACCCGCTGAATCCATCTTTCGCTCAAGATATCTGGCTTGAAAATAACGGAGCTTCAACTTAAGTTGTAACCTCATGGCGGATGTAATCCAGAATACGCACACAAACATACCGATAGCAAGCCAAAACAGGATATAATGGAAGCTTAAGTAAAAATAGGATGAGCCGAAAAATTTCACCAGATTGAGACAGATCGTCGAGGTAAAGAAAATAAAAATATTGATAATCAAATATACCATTTCAGAACGGATGAGACGGTTTTCCATAATACAAATCATGTTTACTAATAGTCGGTATTTCTGCACAGATTGTTGCGTTTTCTCATTCGTTTCATCCATCATAAACTCCCTTATTTTCTTATCTGGTAGCTTGTTTATCAGACTCTAATATAGAGTGTATACCATAAAATAATTGAAAATAATAGAAAAAAATCCCCCTCCTGGATCCGGGGGGGAAATACAGAAGAGAATAGAGGTCGATGCTCAAAATGGACCTCTGCTCTTGTTAAAACAGGCTGTTTTTGTTCTTTTTTGAGCTGTCCTCTGAGTTGCGTGTCAAGAAATAAATACCATCATCGGTGATTACCGTTTCAAATCAAGTATGTTTCGTTAGAATGATTGGTCGAAGAGTTCAGGAAGAAGTCCTGCTTTCTCAGGGGAAATTCGCCCTCCATGCCAAATGTAACGCTTTCACCTACAAGTCAATATCGGGAGCCATGTCCAACAATTGAGGATTACGGATTGAAAGCGAGGATAAGGGGAAGCTAAGGGGCGCGGCTTTCTTTTGCCGCGTCTCTCTTCAGCGACCTGTTAGCTGGTTCCATTAGAAGCCCCACCCTCTGCCGCAAAATCAATGGCCTATTGTTTGACGAGCTCCACCCGACGGTTCTTCGCTCTGCCTCCATCTGTGTCATTTGAGGCTATAGGAGAGTATGGACCGACCCCGGCAGACTTCAGCCGTGACGCCGCTATGCCTCGCGCGGCGATCGCCTTGACAACGGAAGTGGCGCGGTCAGAAGAGAGTTTGAGGTTCGATTCGAGGCTGCCGACACTGTCCGTATGACCGACGACGTAGACTTTGAGCGCAGGGGAGCCGTTGAGCAGCTTTACCATCTCGGCCAGGGCCGGTTCCGACTCAGGCTTGATTGTGGCCGAGGCAGTGTCGAAGTAGATGCCAGGAACTATCGTCTTGCCTGTGTCGGCAAGCTCATTCCGCATCACCTTGGCGTCTGCAACGACCTCCTGGTGCATCGTCTGCGACTCAACGATCGTCAAATTGTAATCACGGCCGTCGTTGAACGCTTCCACATAGACCCCGGTCAAGGCGCCTCCCTTTCTGATCTCGGCTGCTACCCGCCTTTCATCGCCGCCGAGGATCTTTCCGCCGGCCTGTTTAATTGCCGTTTCGTAGTTTCGCACGATCTGCAGCATACTGATGGGCCGGCCTTTTTCCTTCCGCGAGTACCCGTAGGAGTATACTTTCCCTTCCCAGTGAACATCCTTGCCCCCAACCACCGTAGGATCGAATCCGGCAAACTCAGATACATCATACTTGCTGATGTAGTAGTCGGGCATGCGGGTTACCAATGGGTGATCCTTGCTTCCTTGGACATCTGTTTGGGCGAGAGCAACGGCCACAGTCAATGAAGAAACAAGGATAATGCTGAGCAAGATGCAACCGAGTCTTTTCATCATTTTTCTCCTCCTTGTGCTACTTCATAATTTGTTCCAGCTAACAATTATTAAGCTGCAATTTGTAAGAATCCTACCCGTTCAACTACTTTTTGTCAACAAGAATTCGAGGTTGAGGATTTCCACCTGAAACATTGCACGGATAAGGTTTATACGCTTTTGAGGAGTTCAGGAAGGAGCAAATAAGCAAAGTCCCAACATGTTGAAGGTGCTTTTTTCTCTGTGAAATATGTGCTTAAATGTTTGAGGATTGTCCTGAACGCCCCTTCTACCTCAACTCCCTAACAAGTCTGGCTCCCATTTCAAAGGCTTTCTCGCAATCGATTGGAAAGACTTCCGACCGCACCTTTGCCTTCTTCTCGGGATCAAAACGAGGTGCGTATACTTTCGAATAATCCTCAAACTGATAGGTATCGTAACTGCAGAGTGTTTCCGAGGCTCCCAGGATCATCTTCATCAGCATTTCATTTGCAGCGATATGTTTGTCAAAGCCGCGCTCTCTCGCCATTTCCTTAGTGGCCCCCAGTGTATAGATGAAAGCTGCCTGGACCTTTCGGGACAAGAGAGACCCTGGAGGATCAGTATACGTCATCAAGGGAAAGAACAGGCGCTCCAGGAATGATCTCATCTCTCCGGTGACTGATCCAAAATAGATCGGGGATCCCAGGATGATAACATCTGCTTCACTAACTTTCTTCAGGACTGGCGTCAACCCATCCTTTACTGCACATTTGCCATAGCTTTTGCCTGTTTTTTTCTTACAAGTGAAGCAGCTTATACAACCTTTATAGTTATAGTCGTAAAGATGAAGCAACTCTGTCTTTGCCCCCTCTGCTCCAGCACCTTTAAGGGCGTTTTCGAGCAAAATAGCTGTGTTCCATTTCTTTCGGGGGCTTCCATTGATGCCAATCGTCTTCATGGATCTACCTCCACAGGAAGGAGTCTCTATTCGCCGCGAGCTCTCTTTTTGGACTTCTTCCCCGAGACATAGGCTCTGCTCTTGCTTCCCTTCATCCTCTTTGCCGTCCGCCGTGCAGGGGTAAAGAGGTCCCCTGTAAGACGATTGTCTATAATTCTTCTGGTCAGGAAGCTTACGACACTCTTGAAATCCCCATAATTTATCTTCCCTCGAGCCTTTACTACGCCCAAAGCATTTCTCGTCATCCCAGCAAGGTGCGCAATGTCCTTTACCGTATATTTATATTCTACTCTTGGCTTATAAAGCTGCTTGGATCCTTTTCTCGGCATTTTGACCTCCCTTCGCCCTCCCCCCATCGGAGAAGGGTTTCTTCAGAGTAACATAAACTATTTATCATATTGGCGAAGATTTGCAAGAGGAATCTGCACCATTGGCATAGGATTGCCCAAGTGCATGTTTCGGGATGAAAGCATCGGAATAGCCCACCCTTCTCCAGATCCCCATCCAATTTCGATTTCAAGGCCGGAGTCCTATAGATACAGCTTTCGATCAGCAATCCTCACAATCTCTTATCTGGTGTATGAGCCTTTTGGCCCATTTACCAGGATATCAGAGCGAAGATTTCTCTTGGGATTGAGTAGGAGGATGCGCTTTCCCATAGAGAAAAAATGATGGAGGAAAAGGTATTATGGAAAGGGAGGTTTTTCTTGTCATCATCTGTTGTGGCATCTTGGGGAGTCAAGGAAGAACCTTTGTAAAAGTAGAACCTTAGCTTAACCAAGGTCATTACCGGTCAAGGCCTGTCATATAAGCACTGGTGGGTGGCCAGAGTCGATCCTTGGTTACCAGCTTCACCTACTTATCTTCAGTCTGAGTTAGCTCTGGTAGTTAACGATTACGGTTAGAAATCACGCATGGCAATTCAGTAGATAAGAACTATATCAAAACATTTTTCGACGGTCTGAAAAAAGAACAGATATAACAGAAACCCAAATTTTTTCGATTGCTTCAAGGAGAAAGCCCAGGCCCAAAACTTGGACCTTCTCCTTCTACTCCCCATGGTTCAAAAATCATTTCTGGGGTAAGGTATAGGTGGCTGTAACCTCCATTGCAAAATCTCCAAAAGTTCCCTTTTCTTTAGAATAAAGAGTGTAACTCTTGCCACTAAATGTCGTGCTTCCCTTGATGCCTTCATACCTTCCAGTGCCCTTGGTGAATTCTCCCGTCCCCTTTCCTACCGAGAAACCTCTGGGACCTGGCTCCCATATACTTTTGAACTTTTGTACGATGGTAGAACCATCCTCAAAAGTAAGTATTGCATATCCGTCAATAGGGCCTTTGCCTTTTATAAAATCACCCGTTGCCCAGTTCGTGTAAGTTGCAACATCACCATTTTCAAAGAATGCAAGACCTCTTGCTAAGCTTATTCTTATAATATGCGCTTCCATGTCTCCGACTTGAAAAAACTCAATTTGTGCATTGTAAGCAGAAAATTTGTACTTTAAAGTTTCTGCCCCCGCCTGAATGAAAGATCCAAGAACCCAGGCCGAGATCACTAAAATCCCGATAATGACCCATATCGACTTTTTTGTAGCCATGATCGTTTCCTCCTTTCTGATGATTTTAAAAGGCGAATTTAAGAAAGCCTCCAAAGGGACAGGGAATCCCCTGGAGGCTTCATATTGGATACTTCTGGAGAATCCATTTCATAACCTACTCCAAAAGGTTAAGGGTTGGGTAGGGAGGTTGATTTAGCTCCTTTGGTTTGATAAAAGGCTACCAATTTTGGGAAGAGAAGTCAATAATAATTATTGATTACTATTTCTAATGTTGTATTGGATGCCAAAATTCAAAAATCACGACTTCAGGAAGGAGTCTACATCTTTCATCGTGACCTGTAAATACTAAAAATGAGATTGTGAAAACTATCTTTTGAGGATTATGACTTGAAAAGTTGTGCGGAAGGACGATTTTTTGAAATCATGACTTCAGGGAGGGAGTGTTAAAGAGAGGCTTATTCCTCTAACCCATAGAGATTAGGTCAAATCAAGATTTCTATATTGTTTAAAAAGCAAATATCCAGCCCATACAAAGGAGATCAACATCAAAACAACTCCAAAACTGTGGGCAATATGAGCCAGGGTATGGTCGTAACGAAGCAACCCTATCTCATTGAGGATAAATTCCCAGTCATGGTAACCATAATCTGCTTCCTTTCCTGTGATACCGCCTAAAAGCACCAAATCCTGGTTTCTGGCGTCATTAATGTACGGGGCAATATCCATAAAATTTTCCCCAAACCACCACAAAGACACTGAAGCGCCAAACGGATTTTTCGCTTTAAGGAGAAAAACGAGAAGACACATTATGGGTATCAGCAATTGACCAAGAGTCCCCCCGAGAGAGGTCATCCATCGTCCAAAAAGTTGGAAGAAAATATGACCCGCCTCGTGGAAAGGAAGGTTGACGAAGTGAAGAAAACTGTTGCCTGCATAATTCGTCGCCATTGGGGTGAGAATAAATTTCCATCCCCATATAAAAATTATTAGAAGAATGATGATCCTACCACCAAAGTAAAAGGGATTAACTTCTGGCTCAACAAAAAAGACAAATCTTTGGGGGAAGGTACCCTCTTTAGTAGCATTTCCTTTTTCTTTTGGAGTGACTGCCCCTTTTCTTAAAGTAGAAGTCTGGTGTTTTTGATATTTTTCAAAAATAATGCCGCACTTTGAACATTTCGTGTTTTGATCCGATTGCACAAAATTGCACCGAGGACATTTCATAAGTATTACCTGTAGCTTTGTTTATTTCAGAATGCAATTTACACCTTTTTGAAAAACATGTCAAACGTTGATAGTAGGAAGAAGAAGGCGATATTATTCATTGTCGTTTTGAAATCTTTTAGAATTTATTCATTTGGGTGGGAATAAAAAAGCGTGCCAGTGTTCACCGGAACGCAACGGTTACAATAAATGGGGAGGTCTTGGGTATAAGTAGCTAATTAGAAATATTGAAGTTAGACCGGTCCGAGCGGTCGGCGGCGCTTTCTCTCAGCCACCTTCAGTCTGGCTAAGGAGCGGCGCAGGGCTGCCTCTGCGGAAGCTGCTTCTACGGTCAGAGGCGCTGCTTTCATCGTTTCTTGAGCACGTTTCCTTGCTTCTTCGGCACGGGCGATATCAATTTCATCGACCTGTTCACAGGCATCGGCCAGGATAATCACTTTATCAGGACGGACTTCAAGAAAGCCGCCACTGATGGCAAGATATTCTTCTTCCTTATCTTTTCGGATCATTAGATCCCCGGGCTGGAGCATGGTCATCAAAGGGGCATGATGAGGAAGAATGCCCAATTGCCCCTCCACTCCCCAGGCAATGACCGCGCTGACATCGTCAGAGAAGATCATTCTCTCTGCAGTGACAATTTCTAATCTGAAGGTTGCCATATCTTTTCCAGAAAATAAAAATTAATGGTCGAATGGTAAAAGTTATGATGCCCGTTTCGATAAAGGGTTATGTTGTTCGTCTTTAAATCCTTTTTACCGTAACCCTTTGACCATAGACGATACGGGCTTCCTCACCTTAACCCAAAACTTTTTTATTGTTTATTATCCTCTTATCTTTTTAGCCTTTTCTACGGCCTCGTCAATCGTGCCAACAAGATAAAAAGCGCCCTCAGGAAGGTCATCGTGTTTTCCTTCTAAGATTTCCTTATAACCTCTCACGGTCTCCTTGATGGGGACGTACCTGCCCGGGGTCCCGGTAAATTGTTCAGCGACATGAAATGGCTGGGAGCAGAACCTCTGAATCTTCCTGGCTCTGGCCACGGTGAGCTTATCTTCTTGGCTCAATTCCTCTATACCCAAAATAGCGATGATATCCTGCAATTCTTTATATCTCTGCAAGGTTGACTGCACCCCTCGAGCGACTCGATAGTGGTCTTCACCGACAATGGCAGGATCAAGGATGCGGGAGGTGGAAGTTAAGGGATCGACAGCCGGGTAAATTCCCAGCTCAGCGATGGAACGCTCTAAAGCCACCACGGCGTCAAGATGACCGTAAGTCGCTACAATGCCTGGATCGCTGTAATCATCAGCAGGAACATAGATCGCCTGGAAAGAGGTGATGGAGCCTTTCTTCGTGGTGGTAATCCTTTCTTCTAACTCTCCAACGTCTGTACCCAATGTCGGCTGGTAACCCACGGCTGAAGGCATGCGTCCGAGAAGGGCGGATAGCTCCATATTCGCCAGAACATAGCGGTAGATATTATCGATGAACAGAAGCACATCTTGGCCTTCAATATCACGGAAATATTCTGCTACGGTGACTCCGGTAAGAGCGACACGGGAGCGGACACCTGGGGTTTCATTCATCTGACCGAAGACCATAACGGTCTTATCCATGACACCGGAACGTTTCATCTCTAACCATAGGTCATTGCCTTCTCGGGATCTTTCACCCACCCCGCAAAGACGGAAAATCCTCCGTGCTCAGCAGCAATATTGCGAATGAGTTCCATAATGATGACGGTCTTACCGACTCCGGCCCCACCATAAGCACCGATCTTGCCACCTCTTGTAAAGGGAGTGACGAGATCCATCACTTTCAATCCTGTCTCGAGTATTTGAGGAACAGTCTCTTGCTCCGTAAGGGGGGGAGGCGGACGGTGAATCGGCCATTTCTCGTCTGTTTTTACCTCACCCAATCCATCGATCGCTTCGCCAAAGACATTAAATAACCTCCCTAACGTAGCTCGTCCTACAGGTACTGAGATGGGAGTTCCCATATCAATGGCTTCGGCTCCCCTTGCCAAACCATCGGTGGGGGTCAAAGAGACACCACGTACCCAATTGTTGCCAATATGAGCTTGTGCCTCCACGATCACTTTCGTGCCATTCATGGGAATGACGATGCCATTATAGATGGCCGGCAACTCACCCTGAGGAAATTCCATGTCCACCACGGTCCCTATGACTTGTACGACTTTACCTTTTGCCATCTCCCTTGACTCCTCTCTAAATAGTCTTTCAAATCCTCCCATCCCCCCTTTCTAAGGGGGGGGGGGATTATTAGCTTATGTCGTTAAAGCCTCAGCCCCTCCGCTGATATCACAGATCTCCTTTGTGATCATCTCTTGTCTCGCTTTATTCAAAGATAAGCTTAAATCTTTGATCAGGTCTTCCGCATTGTCACCCGCATTGCGCATGGCGACCATCCGTGCGGATTGCTCACTGGCAATCAGCTCAAGAACAGCATGGTACACTTCCATCTCAACAAATCTTGGTAGCAATTCATTTAAAACAGTGAAAGGATCAGGCTCATAAATATATTCCGCCACCTGCCCTGGAGGAAGCGTTGCTGGCTCAATAGGAAGCAAAACTTCTATGGTCGGTTTCTGTACCACGGTACTGATAAAACGAGGATAGGCAAGATAGACCAGATCAGCCTCACCATTACTATAGTCATCCATCACAACTCTTGAGATCGGCATGGTTTCCTGCATGGTGGCCCGGTCGCTGATGCCAGTGAATTCAGCACGTACATCAAGTTTGGCAATACGAGCGAAGGCTCTGGCCTTACGGCCTACGGTAATCACTTTCACAGGAACTTTTTGTTGCAGGATAAACTCAGCCATAAGTCGATTCAAGTTCGTATTCAATCCACCACATAATCCTCGGTCGGTACCAATGTGGATGATGGCAATTTTTTTCACTTCTCGTTTCTCGAGGAGGGGAAGAATTCTTCCCTTGATGCCGGGTTCGATGGCGATGTTAGCAATCACCTGGCGTATTTTTTCAGTATAAGGTCGTCCCGCCAGTGCCTGTTGCTGCGTTCTCCTCATTTTAGCGGTGGCCACCATCTCCATAGCGCGGACGATCTTTGTGGTACCCTGGATACTACGGATGCGGCGGCGTAAGACTTGGATGCTTGCCATGATCGAGCTCTCAGACAGCCTGCTTCTTGTATTCTGTGATCGCTGCTTTCAAACGGTTTTCTGTCTCTGGTTTTATTTCATTATCGGTAATGATCTGCTTCTCGATATCAGGGTGATTCGCCTCCATAAAACGGTGGAAGTTTTCTTCCCATGAAATCACCTTCTCCACCGGAACATCATCGAGATAACCATTGGTGACGGCATAAAGAATGCTGGACTGCTTTCCAAGGGACATGGGGGTATTGACGGGCTGCTTCAATATTTCGGTAATGCGGCGGCCACGCTCCAGTTGATCCCTGGTCGCCTTATCCAATTCTTCACTACCAAACTTGGCAAAGGCTTCTAATTCACGAAACTGAGCCAACTCCAATCTTAGCCTTCCGGCTACTTGTCTCATGGCTTTCCTTTGAGCCGAACCACCTACCCGGGAGACGGATAGCCCCACATTGATCGCCGGACGAATTCCAGCATTGAATAAATCGGGCTCAAGATAAATCTGCCCATCTGTGATGGAAATGACATTGGTAGGGATGTAAGCTGAGATATCTCCAAGTTGAGTCTCAATGATAGGCAAAGCCGTCAGGGAGCCGCCGCCTTGTTCTTTAGACAGCTTGGCAGCTCTCTCCAGAAGGCGGCTATGGAGGTAAAAAATATCTCCGGGATAAGCCTCCCTTCCCGGCGGACGGCGTAACAACAGAGAAAGTTGGCGATAAGCCCAGGCATGTTTATAAAGGTCATCGTAGAGGATCAGAGCATCTTTCCCCTTCTCCATAAACTCTTCACCCATCGCACAGCCTGCATAGGGGGCGATATATTGGAGTGGAGCCGGGTCAGAGGAATCTGCTGCTACCACAATCGTATATTCCATCGCTCCGAACTTCTCCAGCGTTGCTATAGCTTGAGCTACCTTGGATGTTTTCTGGCCTATGGCGACATAGATGCAAATCAGATTTTGGCCCTTCTGGGCAATGATACTATCCAGGACGATGGCTGACTTGCCGGTAAAACGGTCACCAATAATCAGCTCGCGTTGCCCCCGGCCAATAGGAATCATACTATCTATTGCCTTAATGCCAGTCAACACGGGTGTATCCACGGGGCTTCTCTTTGTTACGTCTGGCGCGACTCTCTCTACTGGACGAGTCTTCTCTGCCTTAATAGGTCCTTTGCCATCAAGCGGACGCCCCAGGGGGTCAACCACTCTTCCTATAAGAGCGTCTCCCACGGGAACCTCTATGACTCTTCCTGTCGCCTTGACCTCATCTCCCTCTTTGATCTTGCTGCATTCGCCAAGAATCACCGCTCCGACATTGTCCTCCTCTAAGTTCAAGGCCAGACCGGTGATGTCGTGAGGAAATTGAAGTAATTCATTGTAGGCCGCCTGCCCCAGCCCATAGATGCGGGCGATCCCGTCACCCACCTCGATCACGGTACCTACATTGGTGACTGTGACACCAGCGCCAAACCGTTCAATCTGCTCTTTGATGACAGCAACAATATCTTGTTCACGGGTTGCCATATTAACCCCTCTCCTTTGTGAATTGTTTAAGGAGCTCTACGCCCTGAGCCTCATAGGGTGTCAGGGCTGCGCTCGAGGAGCGTTTCACCTAAGGCAATAAACTTTTTGTTAGCTCTACCCTCAAGGCCAAAGGCCGCTCCTCAAGTCCCGAAGGGACGTTCCTAAAGGCCCTTCTTCGGGGCCAATCCTCTTCCCTTTTACTTTCCGGCTTCAACCAAATTTTTCTTCAAGGTTTCTAATTTTTGCCGGATGCTGCCGTCAATCAGCGTATCACCAATCCGGGCAATGAATCCCCCAATGATAGAAGAGTCCAATTGGCCATCCATCACCACTTTGCGACCAACGATCTCTCCCAGACGCCGGGAGACCACTTCTTTTTCCTCGGTACCCAAAGGCAAGGCCGTCGTCACCCTAGCACGTTCAACCCCCCGATGAGCATCCAACAAATTATTATATTGTTGGACGATGTCGCCACTACGGGAAAGAATCCCTTTGCTCACCAGGAGGACAGCCAAGTTAAAGGCCAAGGGATGGATCTCACCCAACCCCTTCTGTAAGAGACTCTTCTTGGCATCAAAAGGAAGCCGAGGGTTTTGGAGCAAGGCCATGAGCTCTTCATTGGCCGTTAAATCGGCCATTTTCTTCAAGCCTTCTTGCCAGACCTCCAACTCATTCTTCTCCAGAGCCAGCTCGAAAGCAGCCCGGGTATAACGTTTACCAGAAGTTATTTTAGGCATCTCTCTCGCTAATTTTTCCTTGAGAAAGCACTTTCTTTAAGTGTTTCCTCAATCAGCTTACGATGTTTTTCCTTGTCCAGGGTCTCTTTGATCACTTTTTCAGCGGCCGATATGGCAATGTCCACAAATTCCCGGCGCAAATCTCCAACGATTTTATCGCGCTCTGTCTCTAATTCAGCTCGCGTTCGGTCAACGATCACCTGTGCCTGCTTTGTTGCCTCCTGTCTTGATTCTTCTTTCAGTCTTTCTCCGACTTGCATCGCTTGGGCGATGATGGCCTGTGCTTCCTGACGGCCCTTCTCAATCTGTTTTTGTACTTCTCCCTTAGCCTGCTCATATTCTTTCTTTGTGGCCTCAGCCAGTTCCATTCCTTCCTTTGTCCTTTTCGTCCTCTCGTCAAGCATCTTCATCACCGGTTTGTACAAAAAGAGGCGTAATAGGACAAATAGGATAATAAAATTGACAACAAAAACGACCAACAGTGGTAAATTCACACCTAAACTGGCGAAGCCTCCCATTTTACCCCCTCGAATGATTCATTCACACAGATGATATCTTGCCTGGAATGTTAAGCCCGCAGGACCAAAAACATCGCTAATCCAGCGATAGAAAACACTGCGATGATGATGGCAATAATAATTGCTGCTAAACTCGCAGGTAATCCTCCCTCTCCCATGGTTATACCTCCTTACTTGACGACCATCGCTAAGATGATACACACGATCAGGACGTAAATTCCTATTGCCTCGGCAAGAGCACCAATCAAAATCATATTGGTGAGAATTGCCCCTCTGGCTTCAGGGTTTCGTCCCAGGGATTGCATCGCTGAAAAGCCGATGAGTCCCAACGCTAAGGCTGGGCCAAAAAAACCCAAACCCGCCGCCAACCCGATCACTAACATTTTTACTACTTCTGGTGTCATTTATAGCCCTCCTTTCCTTTTTTTATTCTGTCTCTTCATGCGGAGATACAGCAATCGTGGCAAATACAAGGGTTAAACCAGAAAAGATAAGAGCTTGGATCAGACCAATGAGTAATTCCAACCCATAAAAGGGGATGGTGAATGCGAGAGGGATAAGAAAACAGGAGACCAAAATCAATATCTCACCAGCTGTCATATTGCCGAAGAGACGAAAGGTGAAGCTGAGCATGCGGATGAGATGGCTGAATATCTCTAATACACCGACGAATAAATTGATGAACCCGAAAACAATGTTCATCACTCCCTGGCCAATCTTACCTTTCAATAGTTCTTTAAGCCCTTCTACCATCTGGCGGACATTGATGAACTCGCTGAGGTAATGAAGAACCCCTACTGCCCTCATTCCCCAGGATTCAACAAAGATGAAAGACATGATCGCGATGGAAAGGGGTACGTTCACGTCCGTGTTCGCTGCACGGAATAATGGTGCAAATTTGCCATCGTGCTCAATCACCCCGATGGAGCCAAAAAAGGGGAAGAGAGCTAAATAGGCGTTAGAGATGACATAGATGAAGATCGTAGCAATTCCGGGAAAGAGCATCCTGGCATGTTTTTTACCGGCTACGCTTTCGACAAAGTTCAACAATCCCTCGACGATTGCTTCTGCCATAGCTTGCCGTTTGCCAGGAATAAGTTTCATCTTACGAGTAAGGACAAGGGATAAGACGACCAGCACGATGATCGTAAGCCAGGAAGCAAGGAGAGTGTTCGTAATAGAGAAGTGGCCGACATGAAAGACCGGTTCCGCAGGAAGCTCAATAGTTGGTTGAGGGACCTGGAAGATGCCCGGGGGTTTCATACCCAAAAAACTGGAGCCGAGAGGACCGAAAACCAGACCAATGCCAAAGAGGACTAAAACGGGGATAAAAAAGAAAACTAAAATCTTGAAGCGGCCACTACCCATTTTCATTTTTTATTATCTTTTTTCAGTTTTTCCTGCTCAGCCTGATATTGCATGAGCATGCGAAATAGGCCAAAGAAGGCAACGACCGTCCCGACCCCGAGACCAATAAGGGTAAACAAAGGGCGCTTATTTAACATCTCCGGACGATCGAGCCAATACCCAATGCCTACTGGGATGATCAAGCTTAAAGCCACATACCAACCCACCGTAAGTAAGAACTGTAATGGTCTTACCCACTCTCTCACATGGCCTTCCACTGTGATTGCCCGGTGCAGGTGAAATCTTTAACATACCTCAAAAAACTTGTCAATCATTTTTTCTTTTCCCTCACCCTATCCCTCTTCCCGAGGGAGCAGGGTGGGGTAAGAGAGGAATTCAGGGATTTGAAAAATTGACTTCGAAAGCAATATCAAGCAGATAAAGGATGATCCACGTTATGGGAGAGAATCTGGAGATCTTCTTCTTTGTCCACTATCCCTTCCATTTTGCAGTGCCCCTCAAGAATTCCACCTTCATTGATGGTCAGAATCGGGGTGACGATACTTCCATAAAACTTACCTGTGGAATGGATTTCCGACCTTCCCTTCGAATAAACATCTCCTTCTACAAGACCATTGATGATGATCGAATTGACCCCAATCTTCCCCTTGACGACTGCCGTTTCACCAACAATGAGCGTCCCGCCCTCGAATATTTGCCCCTCAAACTTCCCATCGAGGCGAAATACGCCTTCGAAGGTCATCTTGCCTTCAAAGACAGTTTCCTTCCCCAAATAGCCGCTGATCTCTTCTGGGGCAGGGGACGGTTTTGGGCTACCTTTCGTAAATAGCGATTTTCCTCCTGACATAGGTCGCTCCTTTCTTCCATCGCATGGAGCATGGAGCAGAGTACCAAAAACTTAAGGCTGAAGGCTCAAAGCTGAAAGCTAATCCCGTAGCTGCAGCAGGCACGCTTTGAGCTTTGAACTTTGAGCTTCATACGCCGTGCCCTATGCGTTTTTTAGGATGGTCTCGATAATCCTTTCCAGATCGTCAAATGAGTAATATTCGATTTCAATCTTCCCTCTTTTTCCTTTTTGTGTAATGTGAACCTTTGTTCCCAGATGTCGCCTCAGGGAGTCTTGAAGGCTGTTCAACTGGCTCTCCCAGTCACTCTTTTTCTTGGCCGGAGTGACCAGTCTTTTCGGTTTCTCTGACCACTGTTTTGCCAGGGCTTCGGCCTCTCTCACCGAGAGTCCCTTCTTGATGATCAAGGCACAGAGTTCCTTCTGCTTCTCTTTGTTCTCGAGGCTGAGGATGGCCCTGGCATGTCCAGAGGTGATGCGATTTTGTAAGAGTTGGTTTCTCACTTCGGAAGGGAGTTTCAGAAGACGGAGGGTGTTGGTGATAGTGGTTCGATCCTTTCCGATCCGTGTGGCCAAAGCCTCTTGGCTGATATTGAACTCTTCGATCAGACGCTTAAAGGCTTCGGCCTCCTCAATCGGATTGAGATCCTCTCTCTGTAGATTTTCGATCAGCGAGAGCTCCAAGACCTCTCGTCCCTCGACCTCTCTCACCAGGATAGGAACTTCCTTCAGACCCGCCCTCTGAGCTGCTCGCCAGCGACGTTCTCCAACAATCAGTTCATAACCCTCATTGGCCCTTCTGACGATCAGGGGCTCCAGGATTCCCTTTTCCTTGATGGACTCTGCCAATTCTTGGAGTTTCGATTCATCAAAATGCTTTCGAGGCTGAGATCGATTGGGGGCGATCTCTTCAATCCCGCAGTAAAGGAGTGTTCTGGATTCCTCTTTTCCAAATTCCGGGATGAGTGCTCCCAGACCCTTTCCTAAAGCCACTCTCTTAGGCACCATCGATCTTTCCATCGGCCATAATTTCTCTGGCCAGATTCAAATAACTTTCTGCCCCCTTCGAACGAATATCGTACAGAAGGATGGGTTTTCCGTGGCTGGGGGCTTCGCTCAACCGGATGTTGCGTGGGATAATCGTCTTGAAAACCTTATCCTTGAAGTGAGCTTTCACCTCATCGGCTACCTGGTGGGAAAGATTGTTCCGGCTGTCGAACATGGTGAGGAGAATTCCTTCGATCTCCAGTCTTGGATTGAGGGCCTGTTTAATCAGGCGGATCGTCTTGAGAAGCTGGCCCAGTCCTTCCAGGGCATAGTATTCACATTGGAGAGGGATGATCACGGAGTGGGCTGCCGTCAAGGAGTTGATGGTCAGCAAGCCCAGGGAAGGAGGGCAGTCGATAAAGATGTAGTCGTAGCCCCCCTCCACCTCTTTGATCAATCGCTCCAATTTCCTCTCGCGATCCTTTTCCTGGATCAGTTCCACTTCTGCACCGATCAGGTCGGTATTTGAAATGATCACATCTAAATAAGGGAGGGACGTCTTCTGGATGATCTCCTTCAGCCCTGAACCCCGAAGCAGGACATGGTAGATGGTCCCATTGGGACTCTCTTTGCTTAAACCCACACCGCTCGTTGAGTTTCCCTGGGGATCGATATCGATGAGGAGAACCTTCCTCTCCGCAACAGCAATGGAGGCGGAAAGATTAACGGCCGTCGTTGTCTTTCCCACCCCCCCTTTTTGATTGGCAATACAAATCACTCTTGCCATGACGAAAAACAGAGTGAGGAACGCTGCGCTTGAGGAGCACTTCGTTTGAGAGTAAATGTTTTCGCCTTCAGCCTCCTGCCTCAAGTTCTCCGAAGGAGAACGCTCCTCTGACCTTTACTAAAAATGTTTATAGCACAAAAAAGAGGGGATGGAAATGCAAAAAAAAGGGGAGGATTATAATGCCTCAGTTACGGTCGGACATTCTATGCCAGGATCGAGGTGGTCTCTCCAGAGAAAACTTGAAGCGGCACATTTGAGCGGTGAGTCAAGGGGTAGATACCCTTAAAATGGTTCCTTTAGCACTACCCGCCGGTTGCCCTCCCTCTAAAGATCCGCTTTTCAAGGTTTCGGAGGGGAGACCACCCCGATCCAATCGCACCCGAGACGGAGGGGTTACGTAGGATTATTGTTTTTCAAACAAAAGTATTGTTCTTTTGAAATCACTAAAAGGTAAGGATAAATGGACGGTCTTTTGCAACCTGTATCGGGACTTTTCTGCTTTAGGGAGGAGCGGGATCTCTTCACCTTCCAAACGGCCCTTCATCGCAAATACGACTCCACTTTTTTTTAGGAATGGGAAACTCAGGATGAGAAGACTCTGGAGATCGGTGAAGGCTCTTGAGATGACGAGATCGAATCGTTCCCGCATCGTTAAGAGGATCTTTTTTTCTTGGACGCGACCGTGGATCGCCTCAATCCTTTTTAACCCGAGCATCCGGATGATATGCCTTTGGAAGTCGACCTTCTTACGAACAGAGTCGATCAAAGTGATCTCAAGGGAGGGCTCCACTATTTTCAGGGGAATTCCAGGAAAGCCCGCCCCTGATCCAATGTCTAAGGCGGCAGTCATTTTTGGAAGATGAGGGCAGATGGAGAGAGAATCGAGGAAGTGTTTTAGAACGATCCCCTTCTCCGTTCGGATGGCGGTTAGGTTGATCTTTTTGTTCCATTTAATGAGCTCCTTGAGGTATAGATCGAAGGCCTCAACAGCCTTTGTATCCAAGTGAATATGGAATGCCTTTGCTCCTTCAACGAGGAGGTTTTTATTTTCCGTCTCCATGCTGAAACTCATATCATAAAGATGAATCTTTTAAAAGAGGTTAGCCTGCTGCAAGCAAGGAATTCCAGTGGCAAGAGGTCGAAAATTCAGCATTGATTTAGTTTTTTAGAATTGATACGATTGGTGTATATTTTCCAGTTGTTAGGTTCCCAATGAACAAAGACCCAATCAAACCACGAGAGAAGATTGAGCAACTCGTTCAAAAATTCCAGCGTGAACAGGCCGCTGGTGTGATTAATCAGTATAATGAATCCGAGACCAAAACTGGCTTCATTGAACCTTTGCTTCAGGCGTTGGGATGGAATACCCAAGATCGGAATGAAGTTGGATTGGAAGAAAAAATCTCCCGTGGGCGCGTAGATTATTCACTCAAAATCAAAGGTTCTCCTGGGATAAGCGATGAGGAGAAGAAACTAATTGAGACCAGTGTGAGAAATGGGCTTCTTTAAAAAATGAATAGATATCGTCACTGATGGATGCAAAACCAATGGATATTCAAACGCTCGGCATCAAGAAGATTCGATTCACCAACCTTCTTGGGATCTCCTTTGGCAAAAGGACGGTTCTATTTTTTCCTGGGAAACAAAAGCACATCACCTTTGAGATGAAAGGCTCAAAATTTAATGTCCACATTACCAAACAGCCATATCACAAAGGTCCACGTAAAGACTTTTTCGAGGTAGACTTGAGTCTACCCAAAGAGAAATATGCGACCTTTGAAAAAAGAATGATGGCGATCAGCATCTGGCTTTTAAAACAAACTCTGATACCCGATCCTGAAACCTTAGCGAAGGCCGGTGTTAGGGCAATCAGCGAAATGCCAGATGAAGATGCATTGGTAGCGGGTAGTAGAATAAAGCGCAAGGAACTAATTGTAGATGACCAAAAATTTGCCGATAGAATGAAGTTTTATTATCCGAAGGCAATATGGTCTCTCCGGCCCGATAAGATATATTATGGATGGAGACTGAGCAAAAGGGAAAATGCACTGAATCTTACCGGATGTTTTTTTGTTGCAGAAACAAATTGCCAAAAGGTCATTTATTACTTTAATCAAGATGTTATACGACGTTTAATGTGGCATTATCTAATAGCTATGCTACCGTTCGGTGTTTCGTGTGAGCCAAAGACCATGGCCTGTTTTAACGCTTTAGCCGAAGCGGTCACTTCGCTCAGAAAACGTTTTGGCAATCTTTCTGGAATAGTGGATATTGTTGGAGAAGTCTCGCCTGTCCCAAGAAAAGTCGTCAAAATTTATTCTATAAGAAGCTCTGTTCCTTTAGTAAAGAAGAAAGTGCCAAGGCAAATTGAAGGTATAAGAATCGTAGTAAAGTCTGCAACTTGTGCTGGCCAGAGTTGACAACGTTGTCCATGCACCGTACAATTTTTAATGGTTGTGAGGAGCGAGTATGAAAAGGAAACTTCAAAATAAGAATGCTGTTAAAAAAGGGGCGAGGCGCGTTGAGGCTTGGGTCTATACAGTCATCAATCCACTGATTGAGGCTCTCAAGGTTGAGAAGTCTTTCTTAAAGGATAGAAATTGGACCTGGCGTTTTCAGATAAGAAATTTGGAATTTATACTGCCTCTTGAAAAGTATGTTGATACAGCTTCCCTACCAAATTTCAATGACTTTCTAAAGGCCAATCCTCAAATAGAACGGAAGATGAAAAAGCATAACGACCTCAGAGCGGCGTTGTCTGAAAATTGCGGAATCGCTTTCAATCACCTCGTACTGTTAGAAGCTTTTCAAGATAAAATTCAATCGTCCCTTTCCATATATGGAAAAGAAAACCCATCTGAGGAATATCCGGGGGGAGCTGTTCCCGAAAAGGATTTTGATAAGGTTATTGCTCAGTATATTGTTAACTGGATTAAAGAGCTACCGAGTCATTATGCTACCTCAAAGTTTTGGGCAAGATTTGCAGATGAGTTCCTCCAATTTCGAACCGGCGATGTGTTTAAGAAGCTTGATGCATCCGGTATGCAACTTAAGAATGAAGATGAACGTCTCTTGAAGTCACTTGAGGATCTTAGGTCTACTCTGTGTGAGGAGTATGACGTTCCAGCTGCTCCGGTTTACTACTATGACTTGGCGGGGCAAGGAAGATAATTTAGCCGCTTCGGATGATTGTGCAATTAATTCCGCGAAATCCCATAGTTGATACTGGTCCACTCTTTGATTTCTTGTTGTGGCGGTTTTCTGAATCTTTTGAAATACTCACACTTTTATCTGGGCTCAGATACCTCAGAACTCGTACTTATAAGAAATCCATTCAATGGTACTTCACAGTCGCCAAGCCTATCACAACATGCCCTGAGGTTATTGCCGAGGTGCATCGTCACGCAGAGGGGATATTGCGGGGATCACGCCTCGGGGATTTCTGGAGGTTTGCACAAAAAGAACTCATCGAATTGGGCTTGAGTGAAAAACTGGTTGAACTGATCCAAATGGATGGCGATACATTATCTTCTTTGGGTCCGACAGATACGGCGCTTCTCCATCTTTCTCGCCAAATAAGGCAGCCAGTTTTAACGGAAGATGGTAAGCTTGCAACTAAGTGCCGAGGTTGGGAATTACCGGTTCTGAGTGTTACTGATGTTGTGGCTTATTGGCAGGAGCACGAAACTGGATAATTGTTTTTAGAGAAAGGTTTTTGGTATAATGGAGTAGGAGGTGATAAGTATTATGCCGGTTCAGATAATAATAGAATTGCCGGAAGAGGCTTTTTCAGCGTTGAGAAGCAGTCCTGAAGTTTTTGTTAAAGAAATGCGTCTGGCTGCTGCGGTCAAATGGTATGAAATAGGACTGGTTTCTCAATCCAAAGCTTCTGAGTTGGCAGGCGTAAGCCGACAGGAATTTTTGGATGCCCTTTCTCGTTTTAAGGTTTCCCCATTCCAAGTAACCCGTGCGGAACTTGCCGAGGAATTAGCTCGTGAGTAGAAAATGGGTGGTCAATGCCTCTCCGCTTATCCTTCTAAATAAGGTTTCACATATCTCCCTCCTTCAAGAACTGTGCAGTGAACTGGTTATTCCAAGTGGCGTTGCGAAGGAAATTCTAACCGGCCCTGCGAATGACACTACAAGAATTTGGCTAAGTGAGAAAGGGAGCCCATTGATCAGAGATTTGCGACAGGTAGATCCTGTGGTGGCTGGCTGGGACCTTGGATTGGGCGAAAGTCAAGTTGTTTCTTGGGCCTATAAGAATCCGGGTTTTGAGGCTATTCTGGATGATCGTGCCGCGAGGAAATGTGCTCTGTCCTTGAAGATCCGGGTCCGGGGAACAGTAGGTGTTATCTTGCTGGCAAAGAAAGACGGGCGATTGGCAAAGGCCAAACCTCTTTTAAACCAATTGATCCAGATTGGTTTTAGGATAGATTCTGAATTGCTCAGGGCAGCGCTTCAATTAGCTAAAGAATAAGGGGAAGGAATGGAGGCACGATGAGGGTTACAGTCCATATCCCGGAAAGTGTGAACAACGACACAAGGAGAGCCGCTGAAAAAGAGAAGAAATCGGTCTCATCGTTTATTGCGGAAGCTGCTGAATACTACATCAGAGAAAAGAGGAGAAGGGAACTTGATTTAAAGGTATTGGCACTTGCTGGCAAGGCAAAGATATCCGGTGATGCTTTAAGACAGTTAGAAAAAGGCAGGGAGGAGCATGATAGGCCTTGATAGCCTTTCACATGGCCTCGGGATGCCAGCAGTGGATGCATTGATTCTTGCAGGGTTCTCGGTGCTAAATGTAAACACGATTTATACAACCGATTCTCATCTTGAAGGGTTCAAGAAGAAAGGGGTTAAAGTTTTTAGGCTCTGACAATTGCTGAATAAATGGACACAAGGACGGTAAAGAAAAATCGATGCTGTGTGGGCATCCAGGATTTTATTCTTTCTCATTCTGTTTCTGGATTCCTGCTTCCCTGTCTACCGCAGGCAGGCGCAGGAATGACAGCGAAACAAAAACCAAAACTAAGGTCGACTTGAAGTCGCCCCTTTTGGGGACCCCCTCGCCTTTCAGGCGAGGGAGGGTTTAGTTTACGGATATCTTTTTCCTCATTCCTTCTCTGCTGGTTTATGTTCTTTAGTTTTTTCTACCTCCTTCTCGATTTTTCTTCGTTCTTTCACTTTTTCTGTTTCTTTCTCCACTGGTTTTCGTTCCCTTGCTTTCTCTAATCCTCTCTCTACTGGTTTTTCTTTAGGTTTTTCTATCTCCCTCGGTTTGAATTCTTTTGGTTTTTCTACCCCCTTCTCTGGAAGGCTGAGCTCACGGGGTCTTTCCACTCCCTTTTCTGTTGCTTTGAATTCTTTAGGTTTCTCCACACCCTTTTCCACTGGCTTGAATTCTCGCGGTCTTTCTACTCCCTTTTCTGTTGGTCTGTATTCCTTAGGCTTCTCCAATCCTCTTTCAACCGGTTTAAGCTCCTTTGGTTTTTCGACCTCTTTTTCAAGGGGCTTGGGTTCCTTGAGTCTTTCCACTTTCCTCTCGGTTGGCCTGAGCACTTTCTCCCTCTCGAGTTTCCTCTCTACGGGCTTCCCTTCCTTGGTTTTTAAGGTCATTTCCTTTGGTGGTGACCCGGGCCTCAGAACAGAAGCCTCTTTTGTTTTCACCAAAGGACGTTTCTCCTTTATTTCTCTAACCTTGATCTCCCTGATCAGTTCCGGTGGTCGTTTTGTTAGAGGGATTTCCTTTAAGACAGGGATGAACGTGGCTCTCTCGGGTTTAATGTTCGGCCGGCCGATACTGATTTTCTCTCTGAGAAATGGATTCTCCCTGACCTTTACATCCACATGTTTCCCGGTGACGAAGGTGTCGTGGTGAACAATGGTGACGCCATTTCGGACATGAACATTTCTGTAAACAACTCTTGTGACATCGATATGGGTTATGTTGATGTTGGTGATATTGACACTGTGCGGACCATAATAACCATGGCCGTAGTATATTTCTCCGGGAGCCAATGGGACCCACGATACATAGGTAGGGGTTTGAACCCAGCCCACAAAGCCAGGCCCCCAATAGACAGCCCCTCTTACAGGAGGAACCCAGCACCATCCGACAGAATCAACAAAGGCCCATCTCCCGTAGTGGTAGGGGACCCAGCCCCAGGGTTCATAGGAGACCCAGACATAGTCGCCACCCATCCATACCCACCTGCCCGTCCTGTAAGGAGCCCATCCGGCAGAAACAGCCACGGTGGGTGTCCAGACGTAACCATACTCTCTTATATTTACCCACCTTCCGTTCCCTTCAAAGTCAGCGGAATAGGGCTGCAGTTCATCAGGCAGATACCGGGAAGCGGGTCTCCGCTCGGCGAGTTTCCGATCCCTTTCACTATTCCATTGCTCCCATTCGTCAGGGGGCCCTAAGGGAGCAAGTTCAGCATAGGTCCCTTCTCTAAGAGACAACGTATTACCTTCGTCTATCGTTGTTTTACCATCTCTATTTTCTGCATAAACGGAACCCCGATAGACGGAGGTATTGGTGTAGCCATCCTCGGAAATATCTATTCTAAAAACGGACCGGTCATAACTCCTTACGGAAGAAAGCGGGGTGTCAATCTGGAGGAGGCTGTCCCTTAGTCCTCTGAAATTCGCATAAACATAGCCTTCGGTTAAATAAAACTGAAACGAGTCCTTCTCGATAGTGAGTATGTCGAGAGCGGATTTTTGATCAAGTCTCAAGGAGGTTCCGTCTCCTATCTGAAGTTCGGTCCTGCCTCCTTCAGGAACCCATATCCGATCCCCATCTTTCAGTGGCATGTTGATGGAGGCAGGAACCCATTCCTCTGTATCTTCGGTCTTTATCTGGACATCGCCGTCAATCAGGCTAATTCGCAAGAATCCCAGAGCTGCGGGGTAAGAATAGGCTGGAAAAAGAAGAAGTATGGAAATTAGGAATATAAATTTAAAATTTTTCATCGATGGGTCCTCCTTTTTTCGATTTGCCGTTAACCATCATCTTCAGCATCATTATACCACAATTTCAAAAGGATAGAATTCTTATACAAACCCTACCCTTGCCTGAGGCAGGGGCGGATGGTTGGACTTGCGTATACCCATGCGTACTGGTCCTTTGACATCTCTTATTTCTTATTCCCCTTATTCCCTTGAATTTTTAGACGTAAGTCATGATGTTTTTATTTTAAAATTAAATGGGTTTACTAAAGTGGGTGAGGAGGGATGATCAATTTCATAGCCCGAATTTGGCGAAGCAGCCATGACAAATCCATTGAAAGGCGGATGACGAAAAAGCAATTGTGACCGTTAGGGAAAGTCTCTTTCTTTTTTGACCTCAGCGGTCCTTTCTGTTAAAATGCCTCAAAATTCAATTCTTTGATTCGAACCGCCCTCACCCGATGTACCACACCATGAACCGCGTAGAGTTCATGAATAACCCGGACTCTAAGCAGTTCTGGATGGGGTACATGATATTGCTGAGGCTTTATGGTTCAGAGCCTTCCCTCTCCCGTCATGAGAGAGGGTAAGGGGATTATCTCATGGCCAAAGCAAAGACCCATTTCGTATGTCAGTCCTGTGGATATCAGGCTCCAAAATGGCTGGGCAAGTGTCCAGGGTGCCAGGAGTGGAATACTTTTGTTGAGGAGCGCGTGATCGAGGAGAAGGTTCCTGAACGAGACCTCCTTGGGTTTGAGGCCGAGGCCGTGCCAATACCGATCACCGATATTGTCGGCGAGGAGAGAGGCAGGCTCCAGATCGGGATCGGGGAGTTCGATCGGGTGCTGGGAGGAGGGATCGTTTTTGGATCGGTGATTTTGGTTGGAGGCGATCCGGGGATCGGCAAATCAACCCTTCTCCTCCAGGTGATGGACCGGCTGGCGTCAAAAGACAAAAAAGTTCTTTACATCTCCGGTGAGGAGTCTCTTCAGCAGACGAGGATGAGGGCGGATCGGTTGGGGATTTCCTCGAATCAACTCTTTGTGGTCTCGGAGACATCCCTGGAGAAAATCCTTCAAGATATCCAAGCCCTCAGGCCTTCGACCGTCGTGGTCGATTCAATTCAAACCATCTATGCCTCTGACTTGCCTTCTACGCCCGGATCAATTACCCAGGTCAGGGAGGCTTCGAGTCGGTTGCTCTATCTGGCGAAGCATCTCTCCATTCCGATCTTTCTTGTCGGCCACGTGACGAAGGAGGGTTTCATCGCAGGGCCAAAGGTCCTGGAGCATATGGTGGATACTGTCCTTTACATCGAGGGAGAAGCGAATCACTCCTTCCGCATTCTGAGGGCGGTTAAAAACCGCTTCGGCTCCACCAATGAGATCGGAGTCTTTGAGATGAAGGATTCAGGATTGGTGGAGGTGCTCAGTCCTTCAGAGTTCTTTCTTTCCGAACGGGTTCAATCCACCTCCGGTTCGGTGGTCATGCCCAGTATGGAGGGTTCAAGGCCCATTCTGGTTGAACTTCAGGCATTGGTCGTCCCTACACACTTTGGCGTTCCAAGGAGGACAGCCCAAGGGATCGATGTAAACCGCGTTTCTCTTCTCGTTGCGGTGATGGAGAAAAGATTGGGATTCCACCTCCTCAGTCATGACATCTTTCTCAACATCGCGGGCGGTATGAAGGTAGAAGAACCCGGTGCTGACTTAGGGGTGATCGCCTCGATCGCATCGAGTGTTAAGGATCAAGTGATTGAGCCGGAGATGGTGGTCTTTGGAGAGGTGGGTCTCGGAGGAGAGGTGAGGGGAATCAGCCAGTCAGAGGTGAGGGTGAAAGAGGCAGCGAGATTGGGGTTCAAGCGGTGCCTCTTGCCGAAGCAGAATCAAGAAAAGATAAGAGGTGTGAAAGGCATCGAATTGATCGGGGCCGTAACGGTTCAGGATGCGATGAAGGTGCTCTTCTAACAAAATGTCAAAGTTCAAATGCCAAATGAATGCCAAAATCCAGGTTAAGGTTTAGGCTAAGGTTTAGAATTGTAGTTTTTTAACCTTAACCTCAACCTCAGCCTTAACCTTTATTTCAAACTTTGAACTTTGAGCTTTGAAATTTGACATTAACGAATATAAGAGGGGGCCCTTATGAAAAATTGGATTCTCGGATCTATTTTGGTCCTCTTCATTTGTCTGCCCGTTTTCTCCAGTCAGGGACAGGAGAGGTCTCTCAGGTCAGGAGAGCTTTATGATTCCACCATGGAACTTTTTTCGAAGGGCAGATACGATGAAGCGGTCGAGGGGTTTTCCAAATTGATCCAATCCTTTCCAGGGAGTAAATTGGTTCCCTATTCTCAATATATGATCGGTCAATGCTATCTCAAAATGGAAAAATATGAGGAGGCTTTGCAAGAATTCGAACTCTATCTGAAGATCTATCCCGATGGAGACCGCGTGAGAGAAGCAGAAAAGGGGATCCAAATTTCAAAGGAGAAGTTGAAAGAGAAGCCCCCTCCTCCATCCCGTCAGTCCGCCACTCCAACAAAGAAGGAAATGAAGACCATGCAAGAGGGACCGAAGAAGGTGGGCGTCAAATCCCCACCTGAGGTCAAGAGGGTGAGGAGACGGATCTGCGTTCAGGTCTTCGATTTTGATGGCAAGAGCCTTGAGGAAGTGGAGAAGAGGGTCAAGGAGTTGAAAAAGGTGGGTGTGAATACACTGATCCTCAGGGTCTTTCAGAACAAAGGGGATCGAATCTATAAATTTGTGACACCCCATCATGAGGAGGGGGTTTACTTCAACACGGATTATGCCCCGGTCGTCGACGATATCCTGGGGAAGGTGGCAGAGATCGTCCATCGGAATGGACTTGATATCTTCGCATGGATCACCACGCGTTACGCTAACTACGGGTTAGAGGGGCCTCCTGAATATCGATGCAAGAGTTATAATTTCGAAACCAAAAAAATGGAAGTAGCCAGGGGTTTCAACCTTTTCCACCCAGATGTCCTGAAACGCCTTGAAGGTCTTTTCCGTGACCTCGGTCGCTACCCCATTGACGGGATCTTGTTCCAGGACGATCTGATTCTGAAACATAATGAAGATTTCAGCAGCGAGGCGAACAAAGCCTTCCTGAAGGAATTTGGATACTCGCCTCATCCGGATCTGTTTTATGTTGAGCCCTATCCGTCCCAGTCCGGAAAATATTATGTCAAGGCCTACACCGAGCGATTCTGGTCTTGGGCGAACTGGAAGAGCCGCTGGCTAATGAATTTGGCTAAACGACTGATGGAGGCTGCCAAAGAATCGAATCCCAACCTGCAATTTGGGATCAACCTTTACTATGAGGCCGTCCTCAATCACTCCAACGGAGTGGCTTGGTTTTCACAGACTCTTTCAGAGGCTTTGGGAAAGGATTTTGACTACTACGCCGTGATGGCATACCATCGCCAGACGATGAAAGAACTGAATATGGAAGAGAAGAAGGCCGTGGACCTGATGGCGGAAGTGGCGGAGAAAACGGTCAAATCGGTCGGAGACCCTTCCAAGGTGATGATGAAGGTTCAGATCCTCGATTGGAAGAACTATGAGGTCATTCCAAAGAAGGAGGTTGAAGAAATTTTGACGGGGATTTTGAACCGCGGGGAAGTGAGCTTAGCCTTTGTCCCTTACATCAGTCAATTTCCCCTTCACTTGTTAAAAGGTAAGTGGACCATTTCTAATAAACAAAACTGAGTCGAAGAAGTTGATGCTTCCCAAGCCAGACAATTTCAAATTTGGTTTGGAATACTCCCTGGAAGAGTGATTTTTCAATCTCGTCCCACAATGCCACATTTCGGCGATTCATCGATAAGATAAAGTTCCATATCCTCATGATTCTCATTGGCTTCGCTGGGCAAAGAATTTGATTTAATGATGAGTGAGTAAAATTCCTCATCCATCTGAGGGAAATTTCAAATTCCCTAAGGCAATTTCCAGCCTTTCGATGTCGAGAACCTAAAATTCCTTTTAGAGAATAGGTAGTTGCGATCTTCTTGAAACTTGATAATTTACCGGTTGTTTAAGGTATAAATCTTGCACCACCGTGAGACCACCAAAGGAAATGGGGAGGGTCACATGAAACCAAAAAACGGCGACATACTGAAGAGCATCTTAGATGGGGAGGATTATATAATTAAAAAGGTTGCCAAAAATATGGCTACGCTCGAATCACAAAATGGGGGAAAACAGATCTTAACAGAGGTTGATACTCTAAGATTATTTTACAGGAAAAAGGAAGAAATGAAAGCATGAATCAAGATCATACGGTACTTTCTTCCATTGATTTGCAAGAATTCTTTAACCGAATACCCGTAAGAGAAAGGTGAGAAGCGGGTAAGTGATCACGTTGAAAAGCTTCAAACCGGCTGTATCGAAAACTTGGCTTATTGTGCTGGCAGGGCTGATGTGGAGTGTTGTCGGCTCGATGCTATGCCGATTAGCTTACCATTGGCTGGCTGTCATCCAGGGGAGGTGGGTTGCGCCCCTGGAACTGATGGGTATCGTCCTTGCGCTGATGGCCCATCAATTCTTCTTTTCGAGAATTGCCCAGAAGAACATCGCGAGGCTTTCCCTGTTAACGGAGAAAACTTGCATCTTCGCCTTTCAAAGGTGGAGCAGCTATTTTCTGATTGGTCTGATGATCACCGTCGGGATCGCCTTACGAAATCTGCCTATCCCAAAAACCTACCTGGCCATTCTGTACACAACGATCGGTGGCGCCCTCTTTCTGGCGAGCCTTCAGTATTATGGTTGTCTTTGGCGTATCGTAGCGAAGAGAGGGTCGTGCCTACCGCATGAAGGGATCACCGAATAGAGACCGGGAGATCGACATCCCTTCTTGCTGCCTCTGCGAATTCCGGGAAGAGTTTCTCCAGGATGAAGAGGGGATTGCCACTTTTTATATCTCCCAACCCATTATTTTTCAGTTTTGAGCCAACGGGGATCGGCGCGATAGTCTTCGGCTTCCTTGGGCAGAACTCTGTCCAACATGTTTCTTGCCTCCTCCACCTGTTTCTCCCACTCCTTCGCTTTATCTTCGAGCACCTTGATGTCTGCCTTCAACCTTCTCTTCAAACTGTCAGGTTTGAATTTGGACTCCTCCAATTCCTTCTCCTTGGCCTTCCAGGCATTAAAGGCGGTTTCATAGTTTTTCTGAGCGTTTGAGAGTTTTTCATTCCACTCTTTCACCCTCGCCCTCCACCAGTCCTCTCCCCGGCCCAAAATATCTTTCTGCACTGGGACTGATTCGGGCTTCCCTTCAGATCCTCTTTTCTCGGGTGGCGGAGCGGATGGGGGACGAGAGGGAGAGGGTTCTTGAGGAGCTACTTTCTTTTGAACCTGGTCTCGATACCTTTCTGGGACTGAGGCCAAATCGTCTGCAAAGTGAACCGTCCCTTTCTCATCCTCCCATCGATAAACCTCCTGCCCAAACGCCAGCACAGAAGAGAACAATAGCCCTGCTATAATCATAAGACCTGTTCTTTTCATTTTGATCCCCCCCGTTCATCATCGTTCGGAGTAATGAATACCGACGCAATAAATATTTTGTAGTGGAGGGCCTTGCGCCCGTCATTGAAAGCCCATAAAGGGCTACACTACGTACTGGCAATTTAATGCGTTGGTATTAGTTCGGAGTAAAGACTTAAAACAAGAAAAATTTTGATTTATAACTCCGAACGCCTAACTCCGAACTGCGGTATTAATGGACCTCTGCCCAGTTCTTCCCCGAATGGATCGAGACTTTGAGTGGGACAGAGAGATCCATGACGGTCTCCATTTCATTCTGGATCAAGGGAAGAGCTTCTTGAAGTTCCTCTTCAGGGACCTCAAAGACCAACTCATCGTGAACCTGCATGATCATTTTTGTGGAGAGACCCCGTTCTTCTATCCGGTTCTGGATGTGAATCATCGCCACCTTGATGATATCCGCTGCCGTCCCCTGGAGAGGAGTATTGATCGCCATCCTCTCCGCGGCCTGTCGAATCGCTGCAGTGGAGAAGTGAATTTCCGGCAGATATCGGCGCCGATGGAGAAGGGTGGTCACATACCCCTTCTGTCTGGCCTCCCCCAGGCCCTTCTCGATGTAGGTTTGGACCCCGGTATATTTCCTAAAATATTGATCGATATAAGCCTGGGCAATCTTAGGATCTGATCCCAGTTGCTGTGAGAGACCATAGGCACTCATCCCGTAGATGATGCCGAAGTTGATCACCTTGGCCTCTCTCCTCATTGAAGGCGTCACCTCATCCATTGGAACTCTGAAAATTTCGGAGGCGGTTCGCGCATGAATGTCTTCATCCTTCTGGAAAGCCTCCATTAAGGTTTCATCCTGCGAGAGGTGGGCGAGAATCCTCAATTCAATCTGGGAGTAATCTGCAGAGACGATGGCCCACCCTTTCTCCGGAATGAAGGCCTGACGAATCCGGCTTCCCTCCTCCGCACGGATGGGTACGTTCTGAAGGTTAGGGTCACTGGAGGAGAGTCGTCCCGTTGCGGTCACGGTTTGATTGTAGGAGGTATGGATGCGCCCCGTTTTCGGATGGATCAATTCGGGGAGGGCATCGATGTAAGTCGATTTGAGTTTGCTCAGGTTACGGAAACCGAGGAGCTCCAAGGGAAGGTCATGTTGGACAGAGAGTTTCGTCAGAACCTCCACATCCGTGGAGTACCCCGTCTTGGTCTTCTTGATCACAGGAAGTTTCAGCTTATCAAAGAGAATCTTGCCCAGTTGCTGGGAAGAGTTGATGTTGAAGACCTCCCCGGCCAGCGCGTAAATTCGATCCCTCTTCTGGTGAAGTTGAACTTCCACCTCTTTAGAGAATTCTTTGAGAAGATCCCCATCGATCTTCACGCCGTTCATCTCCATTTTTGCCAGGACATTGGCGAGAGGGATCTCCACCTGGTCCAAGAGGTCTTTCAATCCTCCTTCCTCCAGTTTCGGGAGGAGGATTTGAGAGAGCTGGAGTGAAACATCCGCATCTTCACAACTATAGTCCCTCGCCCGTTCCAGCTCGATCTTGTCGAAGGTTACCTCCTTGCCTCCGGTTCCCACGACCTCTTTATAGTCGGTGACGTTGCGATCCAAATATTCTCGGGCGATCTCCCCGAGGTTGTGGTTATGCTTGGTCGGATTGAGGAGGTAGGATGCGATCATGGTATCACAGTGAATTCCTTCGAGGTGGATGTCATAACGTTTCAGAACGATCCATTCATATTTAATGTTCTGCCCCACTTTCTTCACTTCCCCATCCTCCAGGATGGGCTTTAGATGTTCCAATACCCAAGGAAGAGGGAGTTGGACGGTTGTCTCTCGATGACGATGGCCAACGGGAATATAGAAGGCTTGATATGGGGCGCAGGAGAGGCTGATCCCAACCAAATCTGCCCACATCGGAAAGGGTGATGTGGTCTCGAGATCAATAGCGAAGAATTTAGCCTTCCCCAACTCTTCCAGTAAGGAGAGGAATGCATGTTGGTCTGTGATCAAACGATAATCGGTCTCGTTAGGCCCCTTTTCTTCAGGGAGATCTTTGAGAAGTTTGTTGAACTCCAATTCTTTGAAGATTTCCCTGAGGCTTTTCACATCTGGAGGAGGGACGGCAAAGTCATTCAACTGGAAGTTGATGGGAACCTCGGTGTGGATCGTAGCCAGCTGCCGACTGAGCCGAGCCAGTTCTCCGTAGGTCTTCAAATTCTCTTTCAATTTCTTTTGGTGAATCTGGTCCAAATGGTCCAGAAGGTTCTCGATGGATCCAAAGGTCTTAATCAATTGGATGGCCGTCTTCTCCCCAATTCCAGGGACACCCGGAATGTTATCAACCGCGTCTCCGGCTAAGCCCATCACCTCCACCACTTGCTCCGGATGAACGCCGAAACGCTGGATCACCTCCTCCACCCCGAACCTTCTCTCCTTCATCGTATCGTAGACTTCGATCCGGTCACTGACCAGTTGAAGGATATCCTTGTCGCCCGTGATGATCACGACATCGACCTTTGACTCTAATCCCTTGGCGACGGTCCCGATGAGATCATCTGCCTCGTATCCCTCTATCTCAAGGCTGGCAATCCGATAACCCTCAATGATCCTCTTAATATAAGGAATTTGGGGGGTCAGCCCCTCTGGCATCGGAGGCCGGTTGGCCTTGTATTCTTTATAGGCCTCAGTTCGAAAGGTAGGTGCTTTCGAATCGAGCGTTACCACCAAGTAGTCCGGCCTGTGGTCTTTGATCACTTTGAGGAGCATCTGGGTGAACCCAAAGATGGCATTGGTCGGGAGGCCCTTGGAATTGGAGAGATGACCGATGGCATAAAAGGCACGGAAGACATAAGAGGAACCGTCGATCAGAAAAAGTCGAGGGCGATCAGACATATGCATGATAAGCACCCAATCACAAATTCCAGGTGACAAAAAAATTAGTCATGGCCAACTGGCGACTCACAAACAATGAAAATCGTTAATCCCCCCTCGCCCCCCTTTAGTAAAGGGGGGCGGGGGGGATTTGAAGGCTATTCTCGGCGTAATTCCAATGAGCCAATTTTAAAGAATCAAACAAAATCGTTTTGGTCGTTGAATATTGGTGTTTAGAATTTATTTGGAATTTGGGATTTGGAATTTGGGATTTGGAATAGGCCATTTGGGCAAAACCTATTTGGTCCCTGGACAGAATCAACGGTTAGGGGTTCATGTGAGGTTCGTGTACACCCGATTTCCACCGGAATGCTTGGCCACATACATGGCATCGTCAGCGGATTTGACAAACTCTTCAAGATCGAAGTGGTTTTTGAATTCGGCGAGACCGATGCTCACCGTAATGTTCTGGAATCCAGCCTGCTCAATCAGGGAGCGGACCCGTTCAGCAATGGTCAAGGCTTGATCGAGGGAGGCTCCGATCAGGAGGGCGGCGAATTCATCCCCTCCGTAGCGATAGCCGGAATCCACGTTGCTCCGGACCGACTGCCTTACGATCTGGCCGATCTTTCTCAAAACCTTGTCTCCTTCTATATGACCATAGAGATCATTGTATCTTTTGAAATTGTCGAGATCGAACATCAGTAGGGAGAGGGACGTTTTTTGACGGCTCAGGCGAACCAACTCTGATTCCAAGGTCTTGAAGAAATAACGGTGGTTATAAAGGCCGGTCAAATCATCGGTGATGGAAAGTCGTCGAACCTCTTCCTCCAGTATCTGTTTTTCGATAGAGGTACGGTACTTCTCCAGGCATTGGTTTACGATATGGATCAAATGCTCGTTCTCGAAGGGCTTCTTGATGAAATCAGAGGCGCCCTCTTTAAGGGCCTGGATCGCATTTTCCACCGTCGCAAAGGCGGTGAGCATGACAACGCATTGGAAGGGATTGATCTTTCGGATCCTCCTCAAGGCTTCCGTCCCGTCGATTCCCGGAAGGTTAATATCCATCAAAACAACGTCGGGCTTTTCCTCTTCTGCCCTCTTCACCCCTTCTTCACCCGTCGGGGCGGTGATGACTTCGTATCCCTCGAAGTTGAGAAGCTTCTGGATGATGTCCAAGGTATCCGGTGCATCATCAACGATCAGGATCTTTCCCTTAACGACTCTATGTATGGAGAGGTCTTCCATCTTCATACTCCACTGAGAAGGGAAGGGTAAAATAGAAAGTGGAACCCTTTCCCAACTGGGACTCCACCCAGATCTTTCCGCCGTGTTCTTCGACTAACCTTTTGGTGATGGCAAGCCCCAGGCCTGTCCCACCGTGTTTGCCGCCCTCGACCTGGTAAAATTCTTCAAAGATCTTGTCGAGCTTATCCTCTGGAATGCCAATCCCTGTATCTCGAATTTCGTGAAGGACATGATTACCCTTTCGGTTGGCAACGATCGAGACCCGACCTCCTTCCGAAGTGAATTTAAACGCGTTGAAGAGGAGGTTGATGAAGATGTCGTGGAGCCAGCCGCGGTCAGCATAAACGAAGAGGTCTTTGGGAATATCAACTTTGATGGAGAGGATTTTATCCACCGGTTTGACCTCGTTGATATAGCCTCCAATCACCTCCGAGAGAAGGATAGGCTTTGGCTGAAGGGTGAGGCTGCCCGATTTGATCCGGGTGAGATCCATCATATGATCCATCGTCCCCTGGATGCGGTTGGTATTCCTCTGGATGGTGAGGAGGTAGGGTTTCAGGTGTTCGGGGATCTTCCCCTCCTTCTCGGAGAGGATGAAGTCGATATTGGCTTTGAGGGCTGTCAGAGGGGTCTTCAACTGATGGGAGGCGATGCCGATAAATTTCATCTTGATCTCATCCATCTCCTTCAAGGCGCGATTGGCCATCTCGAGCTCCCTCTTGGCGGACTGGAGATCCCCCAGCATCTTCATCGTGGCCATCCTTGCCCGGTTCAGTTCCTCAATGTTCTCACCCAACTGTCGAGTTCGCTCCTCCACCTTTTTTTCAAGATCACCTCTTGACTCTTTCAGCTGAAGGGTCATCTGATTGAAGGCCCTGGCTAAGTCCCCGATCTCATCTCTCGATCGGATATCGACCGTCTGAGCCAATTGTCCTCTTGCCACCCTCTCGGTAGCGGTCACCAATTTTCCAATGGGGAGCAGAAAAATCCGTGTAAAGAAGAGGGTGAGCAAGATTCCTGCACTGATCACTCCCAAGGTCACAAGAAAAATATCTCTTTTCAATTCATACATTCGGGCTTCCAATTTTTGGAAAGGGAGTTCGATTTCAAGAGTTCCGATGCTCCGGCCTTCTCCCGACCGGATGGGTTGACTGAAGTGATAAAGATGACCGGGATGCATGAGTTCCCCCCTCTTCACTGCATGGGCCAAATTTTCTCCATCCGGGTCGAGGATGGAGCATTGACTGATATTTTCATCCTCGACAATGATTTCCGCCTGCCGTTGTAAAAAGGACCGATCCGGCACGTTGATTCCATATTCAATGAGAGGGGAAAATGCATTGGCGATCGATTTTCCATAAGTCTGCAACTGGCTTCGGAAAAGGGCCATTTCCCTTTCGAGAAAAAAATATGCAAAGGCCGCTGAGGTAATTGAGACCAGGAAGATCATGGCCAAGATAAATTTAAAGGTCAGCCTGATCCGAAATTGAAAAAAGGAATTAAATCGGCTCATAGACGCAGTAGGGCTCCTCTGCCATATAGTCTCCAAAGGTTTCATAGGCCCTGGCCCGGCAGCCTCCGCAGACTTTCTTGAATTCACACCTTCCACATTTTCCGTCGTAGCCGTTGGTATTCCGAAGATTTTGAAAGACTTCGGATGTCCTCCAGATTTCATGGAAGGGTTTTTCTCTTACGTTTCCACAATTCACCTCCAGATAGCCACAGGGTTGAACCTGACCGACATGGGAGATGAAGCAAAAGGAGATCCCCCCAAGGCATCCCCGGGTCATGGCATCCAATCCGTACGCTTTCGGAGTGATCTTTTTTCCCTCCTTCTTAGCCCTTTGCCGGAGGATGCGGTAGTAGTGGGGAGCACAGGTGGCCTTGAGCTGGAGAGGAACTTTATCTCTCTGCTCATAAAACCAGTGAAGGGTCTTTTCATAATCCAAACCAGATATTTCCTGATTGACCAGTTCCTTTCCCCTCCCGGTGGGGACGAGAAGGAAGATGTGATGGGCCACTGCACCCAGATCCACAGCAAGGCGGAGGATCTCGGCGATGAGATGGACGTTGGCCTGTGTGATGGTCGTATTAATTTGGAATTCGAGGCCTCCTTTTTTGGCCATGTCGATTCCACGGAGGGATCCCTCGAAGGCGCCCTTCACCCTCCGAAAGGCATCGTGTGTCTCGGCATTCGGACCATCGAGGCTCACACTGATGCGTTGAATTCCAGAGACCTTCATTTGATGAACGGTTTCTTCGGTCATCAATGTCCCGTTCGTCGCCATCACCATTCGGAATCCCTTGCCGGACCCATACCGGGCGAGATCGAAGATATCGTGTCGGAGCAGAGGTTCTCCTCCCGTCATGATGATGACGGGTTTACTCATGGAAGCGATCTCATCCATCACCCTCCTACACTCATCCGTCGTTAACTCACCGAAATAGGGCCCCCGTTCCGAAGAGGCGCGGCAATGACTGCAGGCGAGATTGCAGCTTCGAGTCAATTCCCACGCCACCATCCTCAACTGACATTTATCAGTTCGGAGTTCGGAGTTCGGAGTTTTTAGTTTTTGATTATTTACTTTTAACTCATCAGTCATCATTCATCATTCATCACTGCTTTCCACTTTCCAGTTTTCGTACGGCGTCTTTGGCAAAGTAAGTCAAGATAAGATCGGCTCCCGCTCTTTTTATGGCGATTAAGGATTCCATCATCACCTGGCTCCCATCCACCCAGCCCAGCTGTGAGGCGGCCTTCACCAAAGCAAATTCGCCGCTGACATTATAAGCCGCTACGGGTATATTGAAGGTTTGCTTGACCCGGTAGATGATGTCTAAGTAGGGAAGGGCGGGTTTCACCATGACCATATCCGCGCCCTCTTCGATATCGAGCCGAACCTCTCTCAGGGCCTCATCTCCGTTGGCCGGGTCCATCTGGTACGATTTGCGGTCGCCGAATTGAGGTTTCGATTCGGCTGCAACCCGGAATGGCCCGTAAAAACTGGAAGCATATTTTGCCGCGTAAGAGAGGATGGGAACATCCTCAAATTGATTTTCATCGAGCATCTTTCGAATCGCTCCCACCCTTCCATCCATCATATCGGAAGGCGCAACAATGTCTGCCCCTGCCATGGCGTGAGAGAGGGCCTGCCGGGCAAGAAGATCGAGGGTTTCATCGTTCAAAATTTTCCCATCTTTCACCATACCGCAATGCCCGTGGCTGGTATATTCACAAAGGCAGACATCGGTGATCACAAGGATTCCCTCCACCTTCTCCTTGATTGCCCTTACCGCTCTCTGGACAATTCCATCCTCTGCATAAGCTTCCGATCCCATTTCATCCTTTTTCTCTGGAATACCGAAAAGGATCACACCCAAAATTCCCAAAGATTTGGCCTCCTTCACCTCTTTGATCAGGAGATCGATGGAAAGCTGTGAATGCCCGGGCATGGAGGAGATGGCTTGTTTTTCCCTTTTTCCAGGACGGACAAAAAGGGGGAGAATCAGGTCATCCGGCCTGAGATGAGTTTCTCGAATCATTCTCCGAAAGATCTCATCCTTTCGCAATCTTCTTGCCCTATATTGGGGAAACTTCATTCGTCCTCCTTTCTTATCTCCCCTTCCATAGCGAAGAGGATACTTTAAGATGCTTATAATAATAGGGAATTATCATATATTTTTACTATATTTCAAGCCAATTGTCTATAAATAATCTGAATCTCGCGCAGGAATTAGAATTAGATCTTCAGTTTCTCAATTCTTTTCTGCAGCGTACTCACAAACATCTCTAAGGTTTCGTGTGGGTGACAACGACCTGAGAAGACTATTGACCCAGTGAGAAAAGGTTATGTCGCTCCATTTCCTGTCTGCCGTTAAGAATGATGATGTTAGAATCGAAATCGAAGATTCCTTAGGCGGAGGCTGGGACTTTTTACTTTGGTACAGGATTCAGGTAAGTCACGTGGCTATAGAGTCGTAGGTTATGGCAATGACTGCGGGCATTTGAAATCACTCCATCAGCGGATTCTCCGCCGTACGGTCGGTCATCGTCTTCGGTGTCGGAGGTTATCACGGGCCCTTCCGTAAAAACACGCCCTATCATCTGCTCTCTTTTTCCTGAGCATTTACTTATTCTAAAAATATGATAAGATAAAAAAAACTTGAATCGGGAAGGTGGTCCATGAAAAATTTGCGTTGGCTCTTGATGCTTTTTCTAAGTTTTTCCATCTTCAGTTGTGCAAAGGGAGGAACATACCCTCTCTTTCTTCGATATCAACCCATGAAAGAGTTTCCATCTCTTCAGCAAAAGATCGGTTCTACACTTGGCATTGCCCCTTTCAAAGATGAACGCCAGGAGACGTTATATGTTGGCATTTTTATTCCCCTTCGGGGGATTTCAAGCCATTTCAAGAGCGATCCCTTTCCATTGGAAAAAGCGATCACAGAGTCTCTATCCAGTCCCCTTTCCCGCTACGGGGTGAAGACGGTCCCTATTTCGAATTGGGACGGAAGGCCGGAGTCCTTAAAAGATATGGAGACCGATTCGGTCTTAATGATCGAGATTGAGAGGTTCTGGATAGAGGGAAAGTCCGCTCCGTTCAGAGCCAATGCGAAAGCCTCAGTCCAGTTCGTCGTCCACTTAGGGGTGAAGAAGGAGGGCAAGGTTTTTACAAGGAATGTGGACGTCGAAAAGGAGATGACGGTTAACAGATTGACGCCGGAGAGGATGGAAGAAACAATGAATCAAATTCTGACTGATATTTTCGATTCATTCTTTTCTAATCCCTATTGAAGGTATCAATAGCAAACGGGAGGAAAAACCATGCAAGCCTTTTTCTGGGTAATCTTTTTAATCGTAATTGGCATCGCTATCTTTGCGGTGCAGAATTCGAATGCCCCTCTTGTCACGATCAAATTTCTCCTATGGAAATTTGACACCTCTCTCGTCTATACCATCTTAGGATCGATCGGTTTGGGAATCCTGATCACCCTCCTCTTCTGGATCCCCAGAGCCATCCGGGGCTCCTTACGGAAGAGAAAGCTACCGCAAGAGACCTCTTTGACTTAACGATTGCCTTTTATACAAAGAGACACGAATCATAGGGCATTTAAGCCTTCGGGTGAAGGAGTCCCGCCAAAGGATAGCCTGCTCTAGGGCGACCAAAGTCGTCCCCGCCCTTATCCTTTTGGAAGAGTTTTCGACTCCATGTATAATAGGCATTGCAGATTTTTACCTCTCAGACGGATTCTGATAGACAGAGTAAAGGGGTTGAAGTATGATGGTTCTGAGATTTGGGAAAAACACCTGCATGTGGGAGAAGAGATCATGAAAGGGGTTAAACTCTTTCGAGTATTGGGGATACAGATTTCTTTGAACTACACCTGGTTCATCGTCTTTGGTTTGATTGCCTGGAGTTTGGCCAGCGGTTATTTCCCTTACCACTATCCCGGGTTGAGCCGATCCGCCCATTGGACCATGGGATTTCTGGGAGCTGTCTTTCTTTTCCTCAGTGTCCTGGCCCATGAAGTCACCCATTCTTACATCGCAAAGAGGGAGGGGATCGAGGTGAGGGAGATTACACTCTTCATCTTTGGTGGGGTCTCACAACTGACCAAAGAGCCAGAGGACCCACAGAAGGAGTTGAAGGTGGCGATGGGTGGACCCATTTCCAGTCTTGTCCTCTCATTGATTTTCTGGGTCCTATCCAAAGCAACTTCTCAGGCTCCAAACCTCATCCTCTTCACCGGTCTCTTAGGCTATCTGGCCTTTATCAATTTATCTTTGGCGATTTTCAATCTGATCCCTGGTTTTCCATTGGATGGGGGAAGGGTTTTCCGAGCTATTTTGTGGAGAAGGACGGGCAGCCTGAGGAAGGCAACCAGGATTGCCGCGGACACTGGAAAGTGGGTGGGAGTGGGCATCATTCTTTTGGGACTCCTTTTCATATTGCTGGGGAATCTGATTGGTGGATTCTGGTTTGTCATCATTGGGATCTTTTTGCGTTCTGCGGCGGAGGGAAGTTTTCAGCAGGTGGTGATGAGAGGCGCCCTCGAAGGGGTGAAGGTGAAGGAACTGATGAGCCGGACTCTGATCTCGGTTCAGCCCTCCCTTCGCATTGATCGGTTGGTGGAGGACTTCTACCTCACGCACAAACACATCACCTATCCCGTGACAGAGGGTGAGAAGGTCATCGGAATCATAACGTTGAAACAGGTGAAAGAAGCTCCACGGGATCAATGGGCGGAAAAGACGGTGAGAGAGGTGATGATGCCCATCCGGGAGGAAATTATTCTCGATCCGGAAGGAGAGGCAGTGGATGCCTTACAAAAAATGATACGTACGAGGGAGGGACGTCTTCCTGTGGTCAAGGATGGAAAACCGGTAGGGATGATCACTCGAAGGGACATCCTTAATCTTCTTGAGATCAAGACAGATCTGGCAGAATAAAAAAATAGGTATTGAAAAGGTATCCGTGGCATCGATCGATTGGAAAAAGTGGGTTAGGGAGAAAGTCCATCTTGCTTTGGCTGTCTTGAAAAAGTTCGATGATGACCACGGATTTTTTCTCTCCTCCGGAATTACTTTCAACCTTCTCATCTGTTTGGTTCCGCTCATTTTATTGCTGTTGGCATTGCTCGCCACCTACCTTTACAGTGATCGAGAGGTGCTAAATTATATCCGTCGTTATTTTGAGAATGTTTTTCCTTCCTTAGATCCAAGGATTATGACGAACATTTTGAGAATCATTCGGCATCGCAAGATCGTCGGGATATTGGGCATCGGAGGACTGATCTGGACCTCCAGTTGGGTGTTCAGTTCATTGAGGACTGCCTTCAATATCATTTTCCAGGTTGAAAAGGGGCGAGGAATACTTCGAGGGAAGACGATCGATCTCTTGATGATCCTTCTGGCAGGAATCTTTCTCCTCATGAGTATGATGCTCAGCTCTGCGATCACCTTCCTTCAAAGTTATCGTTTCAGCTTTTTCCTGGATATGAAGCCGGCCCTTCGATTTGTTCTAAAATATCTTATTCCCTTCTTCCTCACTTATTCGGTGTGTTTTCTGATTTACAAAATCATTCCGGGTAAAAAAATCCATTTTAAGACAGCCCTTCAGGCCGCCTGCTTTACCAGCCTGTTCTGGGAGGTGGCAAAGCAATTGTTCGGATGGTATGTCCTCCACCTGGGAAGGTTTTCGATGGTTTATGGTTCTTTAAGTACCTTGGCCATCTTCTTCTCCTGGATCTACTACTCTTCAGCCATCCTCCTGCTGGGAGGCGAGGTTGCCTTTTTATTGGAAAAAGGCAAGGATCAAGTCAATTCCGGCTGAGAAAGAGACGGAAGGGCAAACCTTCAAAATTCGATTAAGAGGATTTAAAAATGAATCCGACAAGGGTACGACGAGGCGATTAAGGACAGAGTTTAGAAAAATTTTTTGCTACATTATGTCGGGGGGAAATGGGGATGTATTTTGTGATAAAAGGACCTGCTGGGAGTGGAGCCATAAAGGGGATACAGGGATGGCTGGATGAGCAGACCTCTTCAATCCATCTCCCTGTCTCATGTTAAGACACTGATTGAATGACGTACCCAGCTGGACTGATTATTTTAAGACAAACCCGAATAACCGAAGTGTTGACTCGTCAACGTCTTTCAAAACGCTGGCATTTTTTCTCCAGCGTCCAATTGAAGGAATCTTTTGTGGAATGTTATAAAGCTCAAAGTTATTATCCCGACTCTGCAAATCAACAAAAGCAAGCAACTTGTCGATTTCTCTTTTTGGTTGCAGACAAATATCTTCAAATCGAACAATGTGATATTGATCTCGACCCAAACGTTTTGTACATAGATCATAAGCCCAATGGTTGACTCGAGACCAAAATACAAAAGAATTTCGCGGAGAGTACTCCTTGGGCAACCCAAAAAAACCGGCATAGAATAAGAGAAGGTTTTGGTTCCCACCGAAGGCCATGTCTCTACCATCGCGAACCACGTGTACAATCTTGATTCCTGGAAAGGAATCAATGAGGAAATTCAGACAAAATGTCGCACCAGGGAGCTTAAAACCCCATTTGACATGATTTACCGTACTAATCGAAACTGCCGAAGGCTTACTTCGGTGATGCGTAAGAAAATTCTCAATTCTTTCGTGTAACGATTTTCTCCTCAGGAGCCTAAAATTATCTCGCTGAAAGTATTCACAGAATATTTTCAGGTAAGAAATCCTGTCCTGCAATGTCAATCGCTGTTTGAAGTTTAACTTCAAAAACAAAGACAAAGCTTCCCCAGCAGATTTTCTCTGATCTATAGTCTCAAACGGAAAGGTTTTTCTTAACCATGTGATTCGTGCCGGAAACGTAAAGGCAAAATCCATGTTGTCGAGGGCAAGATTGAGATTTCTTCCGATGTAGCAGCCGCATTTCATCAACACTTCGTTTACGACCCGCGTTCCGGAGCCCCCTGTCCCAACAACAACGATTGGAGGTTGATCCTTTAACACATTAAAATCCATATTCAACAACTGGCCTTTCTTGCCTGTGCTCATTCACCCTTTATCGATACTATAAAATCCTCTCTGGACGTTCCTTCAACTTTGGCTTAATCCTGGCCCGGATGATGGCTTTCTTGCTCATGCTTTCCAGAACACCACAATAGATTGCCTTACACAGAAATAATTCAATAAAATCCATTGACTAAGGGCAATGGAATTTTTCTTGTATTCCTTCCAATAAAAAAAGGCCGCGACCCCGAAGAAATATTCCTTTGAGATAGCGGCCCGACTATCCAGCCTTTTAACCTCCAGAAATATTAAATATATTTCTGGACCCCTTTAGCCTTATTCAATTAGTTGAATTATGCATTGATTTATTCTCAAATGTCAAGAATTTTCCTTACCCCTTTTAGGAGGCTTATCACGTAACTTGGGGACAACCCCAAAAATTGAATACAGCGGTTAAGATTGTATCCAGAGTGAAGCAAAGCGGAATTCCGGATACAATCAAGATGAGCGAAGCCGCGGGCCATTAGCTATGGAGATTCAATTGAGCAGCGGGTTGTTTTGTCGATTCTCTTTATTCTCCATGAATGATGGCTCTTTGAGAACTGAATAGGATTCTGGTGGACGTAGGTTAGTCCTGATCTGGCGGAGTCGGGAAGTTAACATCCTGGGAAAAGAGGAAGCATGTTTCTACAGCTTGAAGGCAAGGCTCTCCGTCACCCCCAATGGAGCTTAATGATTGCAGATTTATTCATTCCTTCGTGAATCCTCTTCATGGGGGCCGTCCGTTTTCCTGGGGTAAGAGGATCTCTCTCTGGATCATTTTCCCCTTCCCACAGTGGGGACAGATTGTGGGATCAATTCCGGTAATTCGAGTCAAAAGGTCTTGCCACGTTTCTTTTGGAACCTGCTCCGGCTCCTCACTCGTCACTACACCCAGAAGCCTCTTGCAGCGTAAAAGCTTTCCTTTTCGGCTCCGATGACTCAAGATCCCATAATACCTGATCTTGACAAACTGCTCCGGTAACACCTGAAGCAGAAAAAGGCGAATGAACTCAAAGACCTCCAGGGTTATCAATTTGATCTTATTATTGTCCCCCGAATCCTTCCAGCGAAAGGTTACCCGGTTGCCCTCCATTTTGACCAACCGATCATTAGAAAGGGCTACCCGATGGGTGTAACGGCCCAGATAATCCATCACCTTTTCAGGATTTTTCCATGGAGGCCTACAGTAAACCACCCACTCTTGATGATAAAGATTCGTGAGGAATCTTTTAAAGGCAGACGCTTCCTTCCACTCTGCGATCTGTCCAGGAAACCTCAATTTCCCAGCCCCATACTCCTTTTTCAACCCATCCAAGAATTTGCCTCGAAACAATGATGAAAGCACATGGACCCGGATGAAGAAGTCCTTCTTCGAGCAGACCCATCGCTCTCCATCCGGAGATAACCCCCCCGGTCACCAGGCAGTGCAGATGAGGATGGTCGATCAGGGTTTGGGACCAGGTATGCAAGATCGCCATAAATCCGATCTCTGCTCCCAGATGTTTTGAATCCCGAGCCAACTCTGTGAGCGTTTCGGAGACGGACTTGAAGAGAAGGTTGTAAACGACCTTTTGATTCCTCAGGACCAAGGGTCTAAGTCCTTCAGGGAGGGTAAAAACGATGTGGAAGTAGGAAGTGAGTAGCATCTCCTTTTCTCTTGCTTCAAGCCACCGTTCCTTCTCCAGAGATTGACACTTGGGACAGTGCCTGTTCCGGCAGGAATGATAAGAAATCCTCACCGTTCCACACTGATCACATTGATCCAGATGACCCCCCAGTTCTGCGGTACGGCAAATCTCGATGGCCCGCATGACACGGAAGTGACGAAGGGGCATTTCATGACCGTGAACCTCTCGATAAACCGATCCATAGGTCCGAAAGAGATCGGCCACTTCTAAAGACTGTTTCATGGGAAACTAACCTTTCGATCAGGTCAGCTTCCCCGGTTCCTCCAAAAGATCTAAGGGACTGGTAACTTTTCCCAATTCCTTTCGGCTCAGATGAAGATAAACAGCCGTCGTCTTAGGATTGGTATGCCCCAACAGATGCTGAATAGGATAAAGATCGGTCCCTGCCTCCAGCAGATGGGTCGCAAAACTGTGCCGTAAGGTATGCACGATAGCGGGTTTCTTAATCCCCGCTCGATGGAGGGCTTGGGCAAAGACCTTCCTGACAGCCGTTGTTGAAAGAGGTTTCTTGCGAGAGGGGTTACAGAACAGCCAGTCCTGGGGGCGGTACTTTTTCCAGTACTCCCGTAGAATATCCAAATTACGCTTGCCCAATAACGTATACCGATCTTTGTTCCTTTTCCCATGTTCAACCCGAATCGTCATCCGCTGACTGTCGATATCCGAAAGCTTCAAGTGAAGGACTTCGCTGATCTGCAGACCCGCCGAATAGATTGTCATCAGGATCGCCCGATGTTTGAGATTCTTGATGGCTCCAAAAAGAGCCTCAACCTCCCGTTGAGAGAGAACGGTCGGAAGTCTCCTTCCCATCTTCCCCTTGGGAATTCGGAACCCCTCCCAATCCCTCTTCAGCGTCGTTTCATAGAAAAACTTCAACGCCCCATAGGCTTGAGTGACGGCTCCCTGAGACACGTTTCGCTCCTTGATGAGATAATGGAGGTACTCTCGAATCTGCGGGTCCCCCAATTGCTCAGGGGATCGATGAAAGTAAAGGGCAAACCTCCTGACACAGGCTAAATAAGTGGACCTTGTGTGGGGACTAAAATTCCTTAACTCCAAATCCCTCCTCATCTGATCGTGTAATCTTCCCATGACCGCTCTCCTTTCTATCAACGCGGATTTAGTAACCTCCACGTTTTACCAGAAAAGAGGGCAGGCTGGAACTGCTGAAACCCATCAAGGAGAAGGAGGGTATTCCTGAAAAAACGGTCCTTCGCCAAAACCTATTCAGTTGTCAAAGAACCAATTGTTTAAACTACCGCGAAGCGGTTTCGTTCATCCATTGAAATAGAGAGGCAGATCCCTTCTATCCATTGCCAATTGAAATTGAGCATACTTCGCTAAAGAGTCAGGTTGTCAACTACGGGAAGAGGTGCGCCTTCAGGGGTGCGATTGCAAGTGTTTACTTTTCAGAGATGGAAAAATTTCAATTTGTGGGGTTTGGTTATCTACAGTATGTCTAAGGGGCGTTGATTTCTCTTGCGGAACTGAGTTTCATGGATAATTCTTTTCTCAATTGATTGGCTGAAATGAAGTGAAGGCCCTGCATACCTAATGAAACAGCCACCTCGACATGGCCCTTGGTATCATCGATGAGAAGAATCTTCTCTGGTTTGACGGAAGCCCACTCGATTGCTCTTTGAAAGATCTCGAGGGCGGGTTTTTTAAAACCCACCTCATGGGATAAAATCCATTTATCAAAAGCCCGAATGATGGGGAACTTTGAAAGGATGTAGTCAAAGTGGAGAGAATTGGTGTTTGAAATCAGTCCAAGTTTCTTTTTGCCCTTCAAGGACCGGAGGATCGCAGAGACCTCTTGGTTTTCAGGAGACAATCGGCAGTAGAAAATGGCTCCACGGATACTACCATTTTTTTGTCAATCGATGAAATTGCCAATTCATCATCAGGTAGAAGAGGGGATGAATCCAGGGCCGCTTGACGATCCTCTTATAGATGGAGGAAAGAGAGAAGACTTCTTTCCATACCCTCCTCATCCCTTTTTCCAATTCTTCAACCGACATTAGAAGAGGCTGATAAACTGCGCTGAGGGAATCGTATTTCTCCCAGTCCCGGCAAAAGATCCTTTCCTCTTCTTCTAATCGGCGAAAGGAATCGGTTCCAGGATAAGGGGCCATGATGAAGGTGAGGGCCCAATCCATTTTGTTTTCGATGCAGAAATCGATCATTCGCTGGAAGACCCCAGGATCATCGTCATCGAGACCCACAATGAAGGTTCCCATAATTCCTATCCCCCGATCGTGAATCCTCCTGACTGCCTCAACATACCGAGAGGGGTGATTGAATCCTTTTCCCATGGCCTGAAGATTTTTTGTTGAGAAGGACTCAAAACCGATATTTAAAGCGATGCACCCACTTTCGGAAAATCCTTTCATCAGGTTTTGATCGAAGGCAACGGAGACCGGAGCGTGGCCATACCAGAGAAGGTCGAATCCCTTAAGAAGGGAGACGAGGTTGAGGCAGAACTTTCTGTCACCAGCCACATTGGAATCGATGATGTAGAGGAGTCTCCGTTTGAGGAAGTAGGGGAGGTCCTTGCTAAATAAAGAAAGGACATTTTTCATGAGAGGATTCATCACCGGACCTTTTTGGAAAAGGGTTTTCAGTTCTCGATCGATTTCGCTGATCGGTCGACTGCGGTATCGAAATCCGAAGAATTTCGAGACACCGCAGAAGTCGCAGCGATGAGGGCATCCCCGGGTCGTTTCAAGTAATTTCAACGGAAGGTAAGATTTTTCATAGAGGAGTTCTCTTCTGGGCAAGGGAAGGTTGGAGGGATTGACAAATCCGTTTCCTTGATAAATTCGTTTCAACTGTCCTTTTCTCAGATCACCAATCAGATCGGGCCAGATTTCCTCTGCCTCTCCGATTACCACGGCATCGACATGCTGGAGTGCCTCCTCAGGAAGCATGCTCGCATGAACACCTCCCATCACCACAGGGACACCTCTTTTCTTAAATTCTTCTGCGATCTGGTAAGCCCGGGGTGCGACCGGGGTCTGGGCGGTGAGTCCCACCAAGTCCACCTCCTCTTCAACATTGACTTTCCCAAGGGCTTCGTCGACGATCTTCACCTCCACATCAGGAGGTGTGACCGCGGCGACATAGGGAAGGTTTAAGAAACTCAGCCTGAAGAGGAAGGCCTCCTCCTTCTTCCTCTCCCGCTCCGGTGAAATCAGAAGGATCTTCATATGCCATATTTAACGCATACTAAGTCCAGAACTCAACCCCCCTTGCCTGCGGCAGACAGAAATCTCTAGTGTAATGTTACAATAACGGCTTTACAATGAGACACCTTCTCCAAGATCGAATCGACGTTTTTGGTCCAGACAAAAGGCTTTGGATTTTCGTTGTTCAGCCGAATATACTCCTCGATGGCGGCCACCAAGTCCGGCACGCTGCGGAAAACGCCTCGACGGATACGCTTGCGTGTGATCTCTCCGAACCATCTCTCCACCAAGTTCAGCCAAGACGAACTTGTCGGCGTAAAGTGAAGATGGAAGCGGGGATGCTTTTCCAACCAAGCTTTGACCTTGGGATGTTTGTGCGTTCCGTAGTTGTCGAGAATCATATGGATAGCCAGCCCCTTGGGGGTTTCTCGGTCGATCTGCCGAAGGAAATGCCGGAACTCTACGTTCCGGTGTCTCGGAAAACAGGTGCCGATGACCTTGCCTTCCAGCACGTTCAACGCCGCGAACAGACAGGTGGTTCCGTTGCGCTTGTAGTCGTGGGTCATCGTCCCGCATCGTCCTTTTTTCATCGGCAACCCAGGCTGCGTCCTATCCAGCGCCTGCACCTGCGACTTCTCGTCCACGCACAGCACCACTGCCTTGTCAGGCGGGTTCAGGTACACCCCCACCACGTCCGTCAACTTCTCGACAAAGCGCTTGTCCTTCGAGAGCTTGAATCCTTCCACGCGGTGCGGCTGCAATCCGTGCGCGTCCCAAATCCGGGATATCGTGGCGTTGCTGACTCCCGTGGCCTTGGCCATTGTCCGCGTGGACCAGTGAGTCGCATCCTTGGGCACCGTGTGCAGGGTCGCCTCAACGATCGCCTTGACCTTTTCGGCGGGAAGGGCGCGCGAACTGAGCCCGTGGGGCGCATCTTCCGCCAGTCCATCGGAACCTCGTTCCTCGAACCGCTGTCGCCACTGCACAACCGTCGGACGACTGGTCTTCAGTGTATTGGCAATGACCCTATTGGGCAGACCCTGGGCTGCCAACAGGCAAATGCGCGCACGCAGCACAGTCCTTTGGGGGCTGGTCTTTGCCCGAGCCCAGGCTTCCAACGTCACGCGCTGCTCGTTCGTCATCTGCAATCTTTCGGCTGGCTTCCACATGAAACCAACTGTAGCACACATTTGGCATATTGTAAAGATATTATTGTAACACTACACTAGCAGGCTGCTGAAAAACGCCCATCTGCGGCGTTCCCCTCATCCTTCATCGTTGCGGCGTACTCCAAGTACGCCTCACTCCTCAGGATTTCGGGCGCCTTGCATCTGGGCATTTTTGATCAGCCTGAAAAAGTGACTTTTTCAGCACCCTGCTAGAAAACGATTGGGTATGGGAAGCCCCAGCTTGCCTGTTAAGGGCAGCCAAAGTCGTTCATACAGCAACCCCGAATGAATGGCCCAATTGAAGAATCCTCTTGATTCTTTCTGATTTTTAGTAAAGAATTCATCAGGATGGGATGATGAAAAAAAGAAGACGGTCGCCCTGAGCGAGAGGAGGAGACGATGTTTGATTTTCTTTTGACGGAGGAGGAGAAGAGGCTGAAACAAGAGGTGAAGAGGTTTGTCCGGGAGCGAGTTCCGAGTTCATTGATTCGAGCGATGGATGCCGATCAGGTGAAATATCCGAAAGAGTATATGGAGAGTTTGGCGGCGCAGAATCTCCTGGGCCTTCGCTTTTCCAAAGAATGGGGAGGCAGGGGAATGAAGTGGACGGGGGAGGTGGCAGCCATGGAGGAGATCGGTGTCCTCGGATCCGGGATGACATGCCTCTACTCACTGGTGAGCATCGTGGGTGAGGCGATCCATCGGTTTGGCACTCCGGATCAGAAGGCGAAATATCTGAAGCCAACCCTTGCGGGGAAACTTTGTTGTGCTGAGGCACTCACCGAACCCCGGGGGGGGTCCGATTTTTTCGGGGCAACCACCATCGCAAAAAAGGATGGGGACTCTTATTACCTCAATGGGCAGAAGCGATTTGTGGTGGGCGCTGAGGGTGCTGATTATTTTTTGGTCTATGCGAAGACAGCACCAGAGGCCCAACCCCACCAATCGATCTCGTGCTTCATCGTCGAGCGGGAGATGGGTGTGGAGGTCAAGCATGTCTACGGACTCCTGGGGTCCCGAGGAGGAGGGACAGGCCGCCTCTACTTCCACGACACCAAAGTGCCAGCAAAAAACCTTGTGGGTCCGGAGAATGGAGGCGCCTTGGTCTTCAATCGAATGATGATCCCGGAACGGCTGACCACTGCAGCAGGGGCCCTCGGCATGGCCCGGTGCTGTTTGGAGATTGCCACACGGTATAGCGACCGAAGGAAAGCCTTTGGAGAAATCATTCGGAGGTTTGAGGCAGTCAGTTTTAAGGTGGCCGACTCCATCGCAAAACTCGATGCAGCTCGGAGTCTTGTCTACGTGACGGCAAGGCATGTGGATGAGGGTCTCGATTCGAGAAGGATGGTCTCCGAGGCGAAGAAAACCTCGACGGAGATGCTCTGGGAGATCGTCAACAATTCGATGCAGGTGATGGGCGGGATCGGATACACCAACGTTTATCCCATTGAACGTTTCTTCCGTGACGCCCGATTGCAGATGATCTGGACTGGAACGAACGAAATCATGGATCTTCTCATTCAGCATGAATTCTATAAGGAGGTTTTGGAAAGAGAAAGTGATGCCCGGGATGTGGAGAGGGACGCAGGAGACCTCGAAGGAGAAGAAGAGAAGATCTATGAATGATCGTATTTGCATCACTGGAATTGGGGTCGTCTCCTCCATTGGGATCGGAAAGGAGGAATTCCTTTCCTCCTTAAGGGATGGTCGATCGGGCATAGAGGAAATCAAAACATTCGATACCCATTTTTCTCGGTCTAAAAAGGCAGGAATGGTCCGATCTTTCCATCCCAAAGACTTTATACCGGCAGCAAAGATCCGGCGCCTCGATCGGGCCAGTCAATTCGCCATCGCGGCCTCAAAATTGGCTTTAGCCGATGCAAAATTTTCTGTTACACAGGAGAATGGCTCGAGGATCGGGATTGTGCTTGGCTCCGGTTTCTGTGGCCTATCCAGTTCAGAGGAGTTTCACAGAGGGCAGGTCCTGAAAGGGTTTTTGGACCTAAACCCCATGCTCTTTCCTAACACCGTACCCAATGCTGCTTCCAGCCATGTCTCCATCGAACTTGGAATCAAGGGGGTCAATTGCACAATGGTTCAATCCTTTTGCACTGCGGAGGCTGCCATTCTCTTTGCCTGCGATCAACTTCGAAAAAGAAAGGTTGATCTCATCCTCACAGGTGGGGTGGATGAACTGAGTGAGTTCCTATTCCGCGGGTTTTCTGAACTTGATTTCTTAGCAACGGATCAGGGAAATGGGGAGAGATCCTGTCCTTATGACAAGATGAGAAATGGATTGGTATTGGGAGAAGGGGCTGGGATTTTTGCCATCGAAACTGAGGAACGGGTCCGATCAAGGGGGGTAAGGATTTATGGTTATGTTTTGGGTTACAGTCTATTGGGGAGATCGTCCAAAGGCGATGGGGCAGAGGACATAAAACGTTCCGTCAAGATGGCACTCGGAAGAAGAGAAGATACTTCCATCGACTATATCAGTGGGGCAGGGAATTCGTCTAAGGTATTGGATGCCTTGGAAGTCCAAGGGGTGAAGGAAGCCTTACCAGATCGATCTCCTAAAATTCCTGTGAGTTCCATCAAATCGATGGTGGGAGAGGGGATTGCTTTCGGTGGGATGAGAATGGTGGCTAACGTCCTGTCCATGGAATATGGCTTTATCCCGCCGACCATGAATTATCTCATTCCGGATCCCGGTTGCGATCTCCGTTATGTCGTCAATCAGAGGTTAGATCAAGAAATCCGGACGATCTTGCATTTAGGGATTTCGCCCGACGACTGCTTTTCATCGATCTTCTTGGGGGGCGAATGGAGCCAATAACCAGCCAGGGAAATCTCATCCTCCTTTTCACCTTGATCCATTTCACGTTGGGCCGGTCCTTTTCAGTGCTCTTTGCGATCTTCAACCAAATTCCTGTTTTTTTCTATTTCCCCCTGGCACTCGCCTATGACTACGTGCAGATCCCGGTCTATGGGATGATCTTGGAGCATTCGAGTAGAAAGTTTTTCGCCATTCAATGGCTTACCCAAAGAACCGATCGGGTCCTAAGCAGCCTGAATGAGAGACCCCTGTTAAAGAAGATAATGTCCCTGGGGGATTTGGGACTGATCCTCCTCTCCGCGCTGCCCATCCGGGGGTTTGGGATTCTTTCTGCAAGCATTGTCAGCTTCTTCCTTAAAAAGGGGAGAGTCAAGGGGACGATTCTCCTGATGACCGGCTCTTTCTTGGGCATTTTCATCATCCTGGGTATCGCGAAAGGGATATTTAAGCTTTTTGGGCTCTTCGTCACTTGAGATAGGAAATTATTATTACCGTGTCTCTGATAGAAGCACCAAATCCCAAGCACCAAATATCAAATAATTTCCAATGATCAAATTCGAAACAGCGAATAAAATTATTTTGTCATTTGGATATTGGAATTTGAGATTTGTTTGAGATTTGGAATTTGTAATTTGGAATTTAAAATTCCGATGCTATTTTAATTCTTCCAGGCTGGATTGAGATGATGGAGCAGGAAGATATCTTACAGAAATTACCTCATTCTTTTCCTTTTCGGATGGTCGATCGGATCCTCGAAATCGAGCCGGGGAAGAAGGCGGCTGCCATCAAAAATGTAAGCATCGATGAGCCCTACTTTTCGGGCCATTTTCTGGACGAACCGATTATGCCAGGGGTTCTGATCCTGGAAGCCCTGGCCCAGACCGGAGGGTTGGCCTTTCAGTCTTCTCTTGGGATGGAGGAGGGGATACCATTTTTGGCAGGGATTGATGAATTTCGACTGAAGAAAAAGGTGATCCCCGGAGATCAAATTGTGTTAGAGGCAGAGGTGATACATGTCTTCTCTCATCTGGCAAAGGTGAAGGTCTTAGCCAGCGTGGGAGGAGAGAGGGTTGCCGAGGGGATGCTTATTTTGGCGAAGAGCCCCCCGCATTTACAATTTTAGATTTCCGATTTTCGGTTGGTAAAGTATTTCCAAATCAAAAATTGAAAATCGCAAATCGAAAATAGTTTGTATGAAGGATCGAATTTCAGAGACCGGTGTCATCGAGGATCGAGAGTTGGCGGAATATTATAGTCTCATGGCCAAACGCTATATGAAGATTCCCTGCAAGAGAGTTCTCAAGCGTATCATGGCAAAGGGGATTGAGAAAGGGACAGCTCTTGATATTGGAACCGGTCCTGGAATTTTCCCAATTTTTCTATCAAAAGCGCTTCCAGAGATTCGATTCAAGGGGATTGACCTTTCTCCGGTGATGATCGACCTTGCCAAGGAGAATGCGATCGAGGAAGGATTGGGAGACAAGATTGCATTCAAGGTAGGCTCGGCTTACTCCCTCCCCTGTGAGGATTATTCGCTCGATCTCGTACTATGTATTAACACCCTTCACCATTTAGACCATCCTATCGACTTCTTCAATGAGGTGGCCAGAGCCTTGAAGGGGGAAGGGGGGTTTGTTATAGTTGATTTTCATCGGGATACCTCGATGGTGCTCGTGAGGATGTTTGGTCTTTTTTGGAGGATTTTGTTTGGAAGGCATCCTAAAGCGAAGAAAGGGTTCTTAGAATCGGTTCGCTCTTCTTACACGGTAGAGGAATGTCGTGACTTCTTAGAACAATCGGGACTGAGACATTGGAAACTTTATACTCGTACCATCGAGATGTGGATCGAATCCACAAAACCGGAGAAAGGGAGGAAGCGATGATGAGAAAGATAAGAATTTGGTCCTTTTTCGTTGCAGGGATGATGGGGATCTTTTTTGCGACAGCTGTTAAAGCCTCCTATAATATGGTGATGGATGCAAGGATCTATCAATACTCCAATTATAAGGCCAAGAAGACATTTCCAGTAACCCTTCAGATAAAAGTTGTAAAAGATAATCGGCCTGACCACGAGAAAATAAAAAAGGAGGAGGAGCATCCTTACTCGTATGATGCCTTATGGGCAGAACTGGTAGGTGATATGTTAGAAAAGGTGTTGGAGAAAGAATTCAGTGAATCAGGGATGGTCAAATCTGCCGACCGGAAGAATGAACAATCGAGTTACGTCCTCGCCATCGAACTCAACTCTTTTCACGGTCGATGGGCTGCCGTGCCCCGTTCCTTAAAACCTCTTAATGACATATACGGCAATTGTGAGTTTTCAGCGCGACTCATTTCGCGAAGTGCAGATAAGACTCTTTTTAAAAAGAATTATGCCGGAAGGACGAAAATTCAGGTGAGCCAGTTTAAGAATAGATATGCTTATTGCGCGGTCGAAGCAGGAAAGGCTTTCAAGGAAGCAGCGGTGCAACTGATGGCAGATGTAGAGACTGCCCTCGGAGGTGGCAAGGTCATCCAGTATTAACCCAAAAGGATAGATGGGAGGGAAAGGAAATGGGGATAGGTTTTTTATCCCCATTTTGTCATGGTTGTGGGAATGAGAACAGATATTGAAATGGAAGAAATTCCCTGTCCCATCTGTGAAAAGCCAGGAAAGAACCCTCTGCATCGGGAGGATTCCTTTCAGATGGTGAGATGTACTGCATGTCAATTCATCTACCTCAATCCAAGGCCAACGAATGAATCCTTATTCCGTTTCTATCAACATTATCTTCCCGAGGAGGGATCATCGATTGAATCTTGGCAGAGGATGATGCAACCGGTCTTCCAAAGGGCCGCCCATCTCATACAGCATCGTATCGGAACAGGAAGACTATTGGATGTCGGAGCTGGTTTTGGTTTTTTTCTTGCAGAGATGAAAGGTAGAGGCTGGGAGGTCATGGGTGTGGAGATATCTCGGAAGGGAATGGACTATGCAAAGAAGGTCTTAGGGCTGACTGTCCATCCCGGACCATTGGAGAAGATTGGTTTTCCTGAAAACCATTTCGATGCTGTCACTGGGTTCTACATCATTGAACACCTTGCCAATCCCATGGCCTTTTTGAAGGAATGCCACCGAATTCTCAAACCGGGAGGGCTCCTCCTTTTGAGATACCCTCATACTACGCCCATTAAGAACCTCCTCCATCTTTTTGGTATTCAGAATCGGCTCTACGACCTTCCAGCCCACCTTTCTGACTTCTCACCAGAGATCATCCGAAAATGTTTGGGAACGGTCGGATTTGAACGATGCCAACACATGATGGGGGGACATACCCTTCCAGATGGTTTCGGGAAACGAGCGGCAGCCTCTATTTTCGGAAATCTCTCCCAGATCCTTTTCTACCTCAGCCTGAAAAAGTTCCTTTTTCCAGGGGTGAGTAAAACGATCGTGGCGTTCAAAAAGAATTAGTACAAGCGCATTAATCCGGTTCACGTAGTGCAGCCCTTTATGGGCGTAAAAAGACGGGCACAGGGCCCTTCACTACAAACTATTTATTACGTTGGTATTAGTAATGATGGAGACTTTACATCCAAGTGACAAGAATTGGTGTGATCTTCTTCCCCTTTAATCGGAGAGACCTCTTGATCTTCCCCCGGAAGGGGGAGGGGAAATTAATCTTATTTTGTAGCAAAGATAATAGACATCGGGGAAGTGGTCGGTCACCCCAAAATGAATCCCGGAGAAAACAAAGACCCATCTTCCAAAAGATGTGAAAATCATGGCCGTCAAATGAAGAAAAGGGTTGTCATCACAGGTCTGGGAGTGGTCAGTGCCGTGGGAAATAGCATCCTCGAATTCTGGAATTCCCTCATCGAGGGGAAAGACGGAACCAAGGAGATTACGGCTTTCGATCCCTCCCTCTATCGGACCAAGATTGCTGCCGAGGTCTCCGATTTCTATGCTGAGGATCATTTCTTAAGAAAAGAGATTCGACGCCTCTCCCGATGCGACCAGTTTGGAATCGTCGCATTCAGAGAAGCTTGGAGATCTGCTCGACTCGATCGAGATCCCATTGATAAGGAAAAGGTGGGGATCGTCTTGGGAGCGGGTTCCGGTGGCATCCTCTCTGTCGAAAAATATTTTAGGGATTTCTACCAAGGATTGAAGAAGCCTTCTCCTTCCCTCCTCATCTCTTACTCTCTCGCTACCACCACAGACCTCATCGCCATTGAGTCAGGTCTGAAAGGGCCCCGGACCACGACAGCCACGGTTTGTTCCTCAAGCTCTGCCTCCATGGGCGTGGCCTGTGAAATGATCCAAATGGATCTGGCCGATGTGATGGTCACCGGTGGGAGTGATTCTCTTTGCGAGGTCTCTTACAGTGGATTCAGCAGCCTGAAGTTAATCGATCCTGAAAGTTGTAAACCCTTCGATAAGAGGAGACAGGGTTTGGTCATCGGTGAGGGAGCGGGTATCCTCATCCTCGAGGAATTGGAACATGCCCTGAAGAGGAATGCCCCGATTCGTTCGGAGTTTCTGGGATACGGCATCTGCGCGGATGCTTATCATCTCACAGCTCCAGAACCGAATGGAGAGGGCGTGGAGAGGGTGATGCGGATCGCCTTGAACCATGCTGGGATGACCCCGGAGGAGGTGGATGCGATCAATGCCCATGGCACAGCCACCCCGTTTAACGATATTGCAGAGACAAGGGGGATAAAGAAGGTATTCGGAGAAAGGGCAAGAGAGATCCCCATCAGCGGAATCAAATCGATGGTGGGACACTGCCTCGGCTCCGCAGGCGGCATCGAAGCAGTAGCAACCGTCCTGACATTGGAGAACGGAATCATCCCACCTACGATTCATTATGAGGTTCCGGATCCTCTTTGTGATCTCAACTATACGCCGAATCAATCCATTAAAAGAGATGTTCAGGTTGCTCTGTCGAACTCTTTCGCCTTCGGGGGAAACAACGTCTGCCTGGTGTTTGGAAAATACGATGGAGATTGAAATGCGGAATGCAGAATGCGGATTGCGGAATATGCGTTCCGAATGCCCAGAATTTCGAATTTCGAATTCCAAATTCCAAAATTCGGAAGGTCATCGTGTTGTTATTACCGGTCTTGGAATCGTCTCCTCCATCGGAGTTGGTAAGGAGGAGCTCTGGAAGAACTGTCTTCAGGGAAACTCAGGAATCGGGCCGATTCGAGGATTCGACGTAAGCTCCTATCGTTCCCGATTGGGAGCCCAGCTCCCTGAAGTCGATTTCAAAGCCTTCATCAAGCCCGCGAATCTCAGGAGAATGGATCGGATTGGGAGGATTGTGGTTTCGGCAGTTCGATTGGCCCTCGACGATTCCGGAATTGACGTAAAAAAAGAAGATCCAAATCGAATGGGGATGTCGATTGGCACGGGCCTTGGAAGTTCGGATACGGTTGACCAATTCTTTCGTTCCCTCCTAAAAGACGGGCCAACTGGAGCCGCTCCTCTACTCTTTCAAACCGCTGTGCCCAACGCCATCGCAAGCCATTGTTCCATCGAATACGGAATCAAGGGGGTCAACCTCACGTTCTCCCATAAAGAGACTTCAACAGAGATGGCCATGGCCTTTGCCTACCGTCTATTGAAGGAGGGAAGGGCAGATGTCATCCTCGCAGGGGGAGGCGATGAATTGAGCGAGCCTCTTTACCATGTCTATTCGATGCTGGGGGCCCTATCCCCAGGAAGAGGGAAAGGTCCTGAAGGCATGAGGCCCTTTGATCAGGACCGGAATGGGGTTGTTCTGGGAGAGGGAAGTGGGATCCTGGTTCTGGAGACATTGGAGCATGCAGAGAAGAGGAGAGCAAAAATGTACGCGGAAATGTCTGGTGTGGGCATGGCTGGGAGTACCGACGGCCTCCTTCGCTATGACCTCAAAGGAGACTCGATTGCCAAAGCGATGTCTGTCGCGGCTAAGGAGCCTTCCACAGTCGATTATATCTGCGCGGCAGCCAATTCCACTCCTGATCTTGATCGGGCAGAGACCCTTGCGGTCAAAAAGGTTTTTGGAGAAAGGACAAAAGAGATTTCAGTCAGCAGCCTCAAATCGATGATTGGAGAGTTCGATGGCTCAGGAGGAACCAGAGCCTGCGGAGTTGCATTGACTCTTTTTCATGGTGTGATTCCTCCCACGATTGGGATAGAGCATCTCGACCCACAGTGCGATCTGAATGTAACTCTCGGTCAGCCGAAAAAAAAGAAGATAAGGTCTGCTTTGCTTAACGGTTGCGCAAACGGCGGCTCAAATATTTCTCTCTGGTTTAGACGATGTTAATCACCATGCCTCTTCCCACGCACAAGTGGGAAACATTCCAGGGGAGCCGACTACCTCTTCGTGGCCAGGCTGTGAATGGTCTTGTGTGCTCTAAAGGCAAGAAAATGGCTGAGGACATTCTCTGTCTTAGCCCGCATGAGATAGTCGCAATCTAAACCAAATTTTCTGCATCGAAGTTCGAGTTCCTTTTTTTCTTGTTGACTCATCATTATTTCCCCCTTTCTTACATTATTTCCTATATTAGGAATGTCTATTTTTCTTTTAAAAATCAACGAGTGTGAAAAGTTTAACAAAATCTTTCTATTCTTATTAAGAATGAGTTGCCTGACTCAATTTTAGGATTGTTAAAGAATCGTATGAATGATTTAAACTTGAGATGTCGTGGTATGCAGGGAGATTCAAAAAGGATGATGCGAGGAAGAATTTGATACTTTGTTACACCAAGTCAGCGATGACCTCTATTTCTTCCTATGATGATGGTATAAGACACACGCACACTGTGCAAGCATCCCGCCTACTGTATCTATGCCCACATCCACAGCAGAAGCCGTCCGTGTTGGAACAAAGGATTGGTGAAACTCATCCGTGGCAGCACAGAACAGAACCACCGTTGCAGCAAGAATAGACCATCGCCAGTTCCACGATGCGGTAGAGCCACCACGGAAGGCCCGAAATAGTAAAAGGCCGAGGATAAAATACTCGATGACATGCCCGAACTTTCTAATCAATGCATGTGCCAAGCCTATTCCCTCAGATGAGATTTCAGGAGTTAGGAAGCGTAGAACTGCCTCGACCAAGAAAGATGTATTCTGCGACGAAAATGTTTCGGTAGACATCCAAAAGATAAGGCACATCCATAGAATTACGGGAAGCCAATACTTGATGGAATTTCGATTGAAGGTCATTCTTGCTTTCATAGATTAGGAAGAGGTACTTCTTCGCGTAAGAATCTCATTTTGGAGGCGAAGCATTACAGGCGGGTGAATGGGGTGACAGGCGTTCACTTTCCACACCTAATACGTCATCGGCTAAGGTGCTCTCCCCCTGGTGTACGTTTTAAGAAACAAATCTAATTGCAACGCCTGATCTTCTGAAAGTTTCTCGAATTGGACCCCACAGCGTCTGGTAATGAGATGAATGAAGAGTTCCTGATATTCATTAGGTGTGGCGAGCGGAACATCATAGACTATCCTACCGGATAATTTGGACAAAGAGAATCCGTTGACCCACAGGAGGATATCTCTTCTCGAAGTTTCCGAGTTCTGGTTTTCTTCACCGATATGCTCGAAAGCCAACCCTCCCATGCTTATATCCTTGACTCTCCCAACCTTGGTGAATTTCCCCCGGAGAGCAACGATGACGTTGTCCTGCAATAAGAATCGAATAGTCTTTCTCTGCTCAGTCCCCATTTATCCCCCCAATATTATTCCTAAAGCCGCTACCTTCTGTTCCGTCCTTACAAACAGTTTTGCTTTGTTTGGTCAATAAGGATATGTGCTCCATTATCATTACCAAAGAAAGTTGGACTTATCAAGCAAAAAATACGGTCGGGCTAATACGTCAAGAAACACTCAATTGAGGCAAGAGGGATAGTGCCTTGTTTATGACCTCTTTCCCCTTTTCAGTCTCACGGGAGGCTGAATTTAAGTTTAGCCTTTTTTTTCGAAGAGTTCATAAACCTCTCTTGCCAATTTCAACTGTTCTTCTTCATCCAACCCCCGTCCGTTTTCTAACATACTGATATATTTATTGATTTCAGAATTTTCCTTCCTTAGTTCGGCTATCTTCTCATTCTGATACTTAATCTCTAAATCAAACTTTCCTAAATCCAGGCCTAAGTCAAATCTTCTGTTTAGAAAAGAAAGGGTTAGTTTTATTGCCTGGGGATCTTCTCGGGTGGCCAAATAGAATGGTATTTCCGTCCAAAGACTCGCTCCTGAGATTCCTCTTCTCCTTGCTACCCACAAGAGATAGCTGCTTATCGCTGGCGGTCCTCCCCAGGTCATATCTCGCAGGCCATCGCTTTCCAGTCTGTTCTTAAGTTCTGGATGATTGAAAACCGTGAATATTCTACGAGGGTTGGTGTGGGCGGTATAAGAAACAGCCCCATTAATGGTATACAATTCTTTAGCATGGCAGTGATGTTCAGCGAAATCCAGAACCGAGTTGAGGAATTGATAGTGCTCAAATACAGGTTCATCACTTTTTAGGATCAAGAGATTAGATTCCCCAGAGGCCCAGAATTTACTTTCCGGAACCTGGACCAAATCATCTTTAAATCTTACTCCTCCAAATGGGAAAAAGCCTAAAGGCTTAATCTCAGCAATTTCTTGCCCCCCCAGTTTTTCGATCAGAAAATGAATGACCTGAGATCCCAATTTCCCGATATCCTGGGTTTGCCAACCGACAATCAGAGATGGACTTTGGAACAGGGGAGTTTTATAGATCTCAAATGGGTCTTTCTCCACCCTCGTCGCCTCCTTTTTTGAAACGTTCATCAATATATATCTGAGCCTGGATCGTTATTGTTCCCGGTTGAGGCTGTGCGATCTGTTTTCTTTGATCATACTCCTCTTTCATTTCTGGCGGGAATTTTGCGTAAAAACTTTCAATCATCTTTTCGACTTGCCCTTCCATCTGATCGAGAACACCCAAATCAATTCTAATTCCTAAGATTTCAGCAAAGACCTCAAGGACCGATCTCGAAGCCTTCGGATAGGGAAGAACAGCCCCGGAAAGCCAATCTGGTATTTCTCCCATTAGACAAATACCTTCCAACCCCCTTTTTTTGGCGAGTCCTAACAAAAGGCCGTTCAAACCAGTGATTGTGCCTTCACCTTCTCCTCTCCCTCCTATCTCACTCATCAATATCGTATTTGGATACTGTTTTACCTCCGTTATCAAATTCTCAGAACTGATGACTGCACAAACCCTCGGTTTCATCTGGTGATGAATCAACGAAACACAAGCCCCAGAAGTGTAAACTCTCTCGCAACCAAATTTTAAACCTACATCCAAGACGAGGTTAGCCATCTCGTAAGCCTTCTCCCCACTGGCATACATTCTTCCGCCCTCGGTTGGCTGCTCGTCTCCGATGAAAAATATCAGATCTTTCTTATCGAGTCGCTGATAGTAGAATTTGTTCCCCGGAAACTCCAGATCTTCCAACAAACCTTCTCTGATTGAAACCTTCCTGGGATAGAAGAAATCCCAACTCTCTATTTCTCCAAATCCTTCTGCCTTTAAGATACCCTTTAACGTATCCACCGCGATGATCCCTATGTTTCCAATCCCTGGCCAGCCAACAAACATAATCGGCTTCTGAAGCTTAGGCTCTGTGTAAAACTTAATTCCCATTTCCCTACCTCTTTTCTTGTTTTTAATTCACCCCATCAGAAATCGTCTATTCTAAGAACAATTTCCACCCAAACTTTTCTCTTCGGTACAAGTGGACCTGGCATTTGGCGGAGATTCTTTGTTTCCTTAAAGTTTAATAAATTGGGATAAAGGGGTCAACAAGAAATAACGAACAGGCGATGAACGTACTGAAGGTGCTGACTTTTGTGACGTCCCCAAACCCTGCAGGGTTTGTTGCGAGAAATAGGGTTCGGGTTAATCGAGGATTAGAGGCCCATTTGAATTGAGCAAAAACATTGATAAGGGATTTTATAAGATCATTCCTTTACAATTTCCCTTCTTTATTTCTTCAATCAACTCATCGATCGTGTGAACCGGATTTTCAAACTCGGTGAAAGCCCTGCCCACCTGCTCTTTTTTGTGACAATCGCTCCCGCCTATTGAAGAAAGATTTCTTGCTCTGGCAGCATGGATCGCTTTTTGGTTCATATCTTCGATGTTGAGACCATTGTGGGTTTCAATGGCATCAAAGCCATCGATCGTGAGAACATCTTCACCAAAGGAATCCCAACCCCTGAAGGGATGGGCTGGTGCGCAGATCCCGCCGAGACGGTGAGCATTTTCCATCACTTCGATGGCATTCAGATAATTATGGCTGCCCCATATATTCCAGGACGCATCTTCTAATCCATATACCAGCAGATGCCCCCGATCGGTTGAAATTTCGAGGCCCCTGAATACATGAAAGCCTTTAGGAATCTTGATTCTTTCCAAAACCCAGAAAGGCATAATTGAGTGATGTTCGGTAAGGCAAACACCGTCAAGATTCATCTTGATGGCCTGTTCTATCAATTCCTCGGGCTCAAGAAAGTTGTCCGAGGAGTATTGACTGTGGCAGTGTAGATCGATTCTCATTGGAAGGACTTAAATCATCTGGTGCGAAAAGTCAACGGAAACAGGCCCCCGGTTTCTAAAACGCCTGCGAAAACATATGAATTTGGACATTCCCATCTCAAAGGTGTCCGATTTCTCAGGTATGATGTGGCCCCGATTACATCATCAATTCAGAGCACAGTAGTCTCGTGGAGATTTTCAAAAATGTGCAAGAGAAAATTCATGGGTGGCCAGAAGGAGTCAGCGCTGAAGAGTACCCCTACGAGTAATCACTGGAACTGATATTCAAAAAGTGAAGATTACGAATTGCTATACGTAACAAAATTAGTTGATTCTTGGCACTGCAGTGGGATAAGGGCAACCCAAGATAGGTCTTCCTTTCCCCATGACCGTTCAATTCGGACCTTTACCCCTTGTTAGAGGCAAACCAATCCCTTGCCATATCCCCGCGAGCAAGACCCGCTCAACTCACATATGAATCCATCGGGTAATCAGGGTCGACATCTCATCTATGAAGACTATTTCTTTGGTCTTTACGTCTTCCAGGGCCTTTTCGATATTGTCCACCTGGTGGGCGATGTGCTGTATGCCCTCCCGCCTTTCCTCGATGAATTTGTTGATAACCCCTTCAGGGTGAGGGGCTGGTATCATTTGATTAATACCGCTACCAATTCCTTAGCGGATTTTATATTTTCCAGGTTATAAACTCGTTCAATGATCTGTTCGGTTTGCGTCCGGTCCAGCGTCAGCATGGCCAGGCGGCGGAATTTTTCCTTGATCTCCTCATCAATCATGGGATTTTCCGGATGCCCCTTAGGGTAGATGCTTTCATCTTTGAACTTGCTCCCGTCCTTGGTCTGGATTTCCACGTGGGCGGCCAGGGTCCCTGGATACTTATTATTCAATTCCGGGTCCGATTCCAGGGTTACCCTTTTCATGAAATCCCGGACCCGGGGGTCCATGATTTTATCCTCCTGAAACTGGTCCATGGATATATGCCCATCGGCAGCAGCCCTGCCGACACAGTAGGGGATACTCAGACGGGCTGCGAGCGGCGAATCGGGGGAATAATTCATCCCCTGTCCGGGCGCCGTGGGCGTCACCCGAAAATGAATGGATTCCACGTCCTCGAGCCGAAGCTTTCTGGCCTTCATCAGCTTTATCGTTCCCTGGATGGGAGTATGGCTGCAAAGAATCGTGGGGAAGGCCTTGAGACTGTCGGATATGATTTCATAGGAGGTTCCCAGGTTCTCGGTCAGGAACTTCAGGTTGGGTTCATCGGAGTAAGCTTCACAGAACCCGGATTTGTACTCCAGAAGCCCTTTAGGCCCTGAGGCACCCCTCCGGATGATTTGAGCAGCCATAATTCCACTCCAGGCAGCCATGCCGGGATGGAGGCTCTTGGAGAAATCTCCGAAATCAATGCAATAGCGCATTCCGGATGCTCCGTCCGCTGCCAGGCCGATGGCTTGTTCCATTTGATCCGCCTTGAGGCCGAGAAGCTTGGAGGCAACCACCGATGAGGCAATGGTTCCTAGCGTTCCGGTCGGATGCCAGTATTTATAATGGGTGGGCATAATGGCTTTACCGATCCGGCCTGCCACTTCGTAAGCCAAGACCGAGGCCGTGATCATCGAAGGACCGTCTGCCCTGACCTTTTCCCCCATGGCCAAAGTGGAGGAGACCACGGAAGCACCCAGGTGGGCGATGGAGCCCAAATGGGTGTCATCAAAGTCAATGGTGTGGATTAAGGCGCCGTTCACCAGGGCCGCCTGGGGGGTTGAGGTCTTCACCCCTTCCAGGAAGATAGTGGATTCAGGATTTCCCCCCATCTCCTTCACCAGGTCATAGACCCAATGAAACTCGTGATTGGCCAGCGTGTACCCCGCAATTCCGCAACCCAAGGTGTCCAGGATGACAGCCTTGGCTTTCAGGACCACTTCTCTGGGTAATGCGGAGAAAGAGGTCTTCGCCGCATAATCAGCCAAAACCTGCGTCGCCCCCATGTTTATCCTCCTAATTGTGGGTTGCGGATTTCAGATTAAAAATAAAATTGCCCTTTGCATCCTCATGCGTCCTCCCGTACTCCACTGTTCGAAGTAAACGGCAACAACGGTCGGGCTTGGAAATCATCTTTTAATTCTTCTAATCCCTAATCCGCAATCTGCAATCCGAAATGGTTAGGCCAATTCCTTCAGCCGTTTTTCTATCGCCTCAAAGGTGGAACGGGCAAAGCGTCGGGCTTGCCCCTTGAGCAACAGGCCGGGCAAAAACCCTATCTCCTCAATCACCGCCTTGCAGACCACCCTGGTTTTTTCCGCCTCAATAGGGGTCATGGTAAAGGCCACTTTCTGGCCCGCCTCGAACATCCCACCTGGACCTTCCAGAAAAAGCTTTGCCGAAAATGAGTCGGGCGGCTCCACGTCCAACATTTCGCCTTTCAATTTCAGGGTGACCTGGAATCCCAGAACCCGGATCCTCAAGAGGCCCCGAAAATTGTTCTCGTCCAGAATTTCCATTCTCTCCAAGCCCGGCAGGCTGCTGAAGATGACCTTTCCGATCAACCGCCAAACCCTTTCCTGGGAAGCCGGAACTTCAAAATTCCGCTCGTCAAGAAGCATGCTGTCCATGTCCCGTTCTACCCCCAGACCTTTTCTTCGGCGACATTCTTTCCAGCGATCTGACCGAATACCAGGGCCTCCCCTATGTTGCAGGCCCCCTGGTAGAGGTAGCCCCAAATGGAGCCGAGCTCGCCCGCGGCATAAAGCCGGGGGATGGGCTTGCCGTCGGGGTCGAGGACTCGCGCTTCCTTATCCCTACGGGGCCCCCCCTGGGTGTTGATCAGGGCCGGCCAGAGCTGAATGGCGTAAAACGGAGGCTCCAGGGCCCGGAGGTCTTCTTTGGCTCGCCCGAATTCATCCTTTCCGGCCTTACAACCCTGGTTGTACCGGAAAAGAGTTTCTTCCAGCACTTTCGGTTCCACCGATATTTTGCCGGCCAATTCCGCCGCCGTCTTCCCCTGGAGGATCCAGCCCTTGGAGATTTCTAGCGAGTTGTCCAGGCTCCAGGAATAGTGGTCGCGGTTGTATCCGGCCGTTCCCCGGCTCAGGGCGCCCCGGCGCCGGGTTGGCTCGTCGAAAATCGCCCAGAGAGGTACCCGGGGAAACTCCATCTTCTCCACGTCAAAATGGGAGAGTTCCCGGTAATATTCATGGACCTCAATCCCGGCCTCATTGACGAACCTGTGGCCGTACTTGTCCACGAAGAAGAAGCCTTCACTGAGGAAAGAAACCCAGAAAGCCGCTTCAAACTCCGGCGCCTTGAAAGCGATCAGGCAGCACAGCCGGGTCATATGCCACAGGTCTCCCCCGACCTTCTGAACCATGCGAATCCCGTCTCCAGAGTTCCCCGGCGTCCCCAGGAACATGAGGGGTTTAACCGGCATGTAGTCCCATTTCATCCTCGGGTCGTTCTCGTAGCCGCCGCAGGTCAGGATCACGCCTTTCCGTGCCTTAATGGAAATCTTCTTTCCTTCCTTTTCCGCCATCACCCCGATGATCTCGCACTGAGCATTGGGAATCAATTCCTTGGCCGGGGTTTTGGTAAAGACCTGGATCCCCCTCTTGGCGACCAGGCCGGAGAGGAATTTCCAGAGGCGCTGCGAAGGCTTGCCTTCTTCCGGGGTTCCTTTGATATTGTATTTGACCACTGTGTCTGCCCCGAGGACCTTGGGAAAGCCTGCCCCGGCGATCATTGTCGGATAGGCTACTTCCAGAGGCCTGAAGACCTGGACATCCCCACCCATTTTACGGATCCAGTCAGCGTTTTTCAGGGCGTATTCAACAAAAGTCTCTATAATCTCCCGCTCCGTGGTCTTGAAAGAAAGAGTGTCCAGGTATTCGATGAACTCCTTCCCCTTGGGGATGATGATATTACCGCCGCAGACACTCGAGTTTCCGCCTCCCTGGGGCATCTTCTCCAAAATCAGAACTTTTGCTCCCTGGTCATGGGCAGTGACTGCCGCCGCGGTTCCAGCAGCGCCCCAGCCCACCACAACCACGTCATATTCCAGGTCCCATTTTTCGGGAATGTTCGTTTTCATTTTGCCTCTCCTTTGCTGTCTTTCATGGATTTCCCGGAAACTTAAGGGCCGCAGATTCTTCCAGATAAATGCAGGAAAGAAAGATTTTGAAGATCCTCAAAATCTGCGTTCCTCTGAATCCAATGTTATTGCCGGGTTTCGTGCTTCGGATTTCGAATTTCTCTATTTCATAGGGGAATATTCCCATGCCTTCTTTTTTTCCGGATTACCTTCTTATTTTCCAGCATCTCCAAGGCCCTGATGATGTGCGGTCGAGTCTCCTGCGGACGGATCAGGACATCCAACTGTCTTCTGGCGGCGGCGTAATAGGGAGTCATAAACTTTTTGGGGAATTCCTGGATCTTTTTCCCACACACGCGATTCTTATCCTTAGCCGCCTCGATTTTCTTGTGGTAGAGGATCCGTACCGCTCCCTCCGCGCCCATGATGGCAATCTCCGTAATGGGCCACGCCAGAACAAGATGAGCCCCCATCTCTTTATTGCCCATGGCCGCGAAGGCATCGCCGTAGGCCTTACGAATAATGCAGGTGACCTTGGGGACAGCAGCTTCTTTTCAGGCATAAAGCATCTTGGCGCCGTCGTGGATGATTCCCTTATATTTATATTCTTCCTTTACCCTGGGGAGATACCCGGGAACATCCACAAGAGAAATCAGGGGGATGTTGAAGCAGTCGCAAGTCCGGATGAAACGGGCGCCCATATCCGTAGCATCGCAATCCATGGCCGAAGCCAGGAAGAGCGGGTTGTTGGCCACAATCCCCACCGATTTTCCATTCATCCTTGCAAACCCGATAATCATGTTTCGGGAAAAGCCACCCTTGACCCCAAAGAACTCCCCGCGGTCCACATTCAGGGAGATCACTCGACGCGGATCGTGCACTTTCTTGGTACTGTCAGGAAGAATCTCCACTAAACTCTCTTCGCAGCGCTCCGGATCGTCCGAAGAGGGAATGACGGGCGCTTTCCGATCATAATTTTGTTTGATAAGAACTCGCTTTAACATGTCACTTAGGTGGAGACTTCGCTTGCTTCTCAACAAACCAGTCGATTAATTTGCGGGCGATACTTATTTTTCCGGGAAGGGGTGGCAAGGTGTCCACCGTAAACCAGCCTGCATCTTCGATCTCCGTATCATCAAGAGAGATTTCGCCGTCGGCATAAGTGGCAGTAAACCCGATCATGAGCGAGTGGGGAAAAGGCCAGGGCTGATTGCCAAAATATCGGATGTCCTTGACGGTGATCCCCACCTCTTCATTCACCTCGCGCACCACGGCCTCCTCCAGGGTTTCGCCTGGTTCTACAAAACCGGCGAGGACGCTGTAGATGCCGGGCAAAAAGTGGCGAGATCGGGCCATCAGCAGTTCATGCCCTCGCTCGACGAGGACAATGATTGCCGGGGAGAGCCGCGGAAAATGGAGCAGACCGCATTGGGGGCATTCCTTGGCCCGTTCAGTCGTCCTTGTTTTCAACGAGGCGCCACATTGACCGCAAAACTGGTGTGTCCTATCCCAGTCGACAATCTGGACCGCCCGAGCAGCTATCCAGAAGAGTTCTTCATCTAACCGACCGTACACCTGGCGTAAACCCTCAAAGCCCATTCCTGTCGACGGAACAGTCCCCTCAGAAAGTCCGACGGCATAACAGTGACGGTTATCGAGGCGACCCAGATAGTGTTGATGCAATGCTGTCAATCCGAGCTCAGCAAAGTCAACGAGGTATGGAATGCGGACAGAAGAGGGCTCCTGATAGACGAGAAGCTTATTCCCCTGGAAAGCAAACCACCATGCGGGCTCCGACCGGTCTGTTGGAGGCTCAATGCTCGAAATAAACCTTTTTTTCATCTCCATATTGTTTGGCTTTTGTATAACTTGGTATGTGCGGTATTGGTCGATGTCTTATTGTAAAATGATTGAGCGTTTTCAGCTACTTCTCGGATTCGACTAAAGGTAAAATGCTGTGTTATACTTTCCACGTTATGTTTGATACAGATGTGATCATCATCGGAGCGGGAATGGCAGGCCTCACCTGCGGTTGTCTGCTCGCCAATGAGGGCCTGAGGGTCCTGATGATCGAGAAGAATCAAAAGGTGGGAGGTTGCTGCACCTCCTTCCAAAAGGATGGGTTTTCGTTCGACCTTTCCGTTCAATCGGTGGGTGAATGCCAAAGAGGCGGAAGGGTTTGGAACCTCCTAAAGAAACTGGACCTCTTGGATCAAATTCGCTTCATCCCCCTTGAACCTGCGAGGGAATACCATTTCCCGGAACGGAAGGTGAGCCAATCCTCCCAACTTGAAACCCACATTGAAAACCTTTCTGCTCTTTTTCCAGATGAGAGGAAGGGAATTGAACAGGTTTATTCTATCCTGAAAAAAATCTTTGAAGAATTTTCACAAATTCCTTCCTCTCTCGACTGGTTTGAGCCTTCCTCGTTTTCTTCACAATATCCTGTCCTCTCACAATACAGGGATAAGACCTATGGAGAACTCCTCAACGGATTGATCATCCATCCTTCCTTGAAGACTCTCCTTTCGATTCGAAGTTCTTACGGGCTGCTTCCCCCTGAGGAGATCTCGGTGATAGGGATGGCTGGGATTGAGATGTCCTATTTCAACTACGGAGTCTCCTGCATTGAGGGTAGGGTGGAGGAACTTCCACTCAAATTGGGAGAGACCTTCCAAAAGATGGGGGGCGAGATCTTCATTGGCCAAGAAGTTGATCAGATCCTTCTCGAGCGAAAAAGATCGATCGGCGTGAGATTGAAGAACGGTCAGGAAATGACAGGAAAGGTGATTATCTCCAATATCGATGCCCACACCACTTTCTTGGATCTCATCGGAGAGGACCACGTTCCGAGCGGCTTTCGATCAAAATTGAAAGGAATGAGACCCTCCCTTTCCTATTTCATTCTCTACTTGGGAATCGAAGGGGAGTTGGATGGACTTTCTGTTTCAAATAATGAGGTCTTCTTCAATGACGACCTCGAAAAAGAATACCAGACTCTGTATGAAAATGAAATTCCTGATGAGGCACCCTTTTACCTCCTTGCTCCATCGAAGGTCAATCCATCCCATGCACCGAAGGGGAGGAGCACTCTTTGCCTAAGTGTGAAGGCGCCCTATCATCTCGGTCTGGGTTGGGATCAGAAGGTTAAGGATCAACTCTCCGCGCGCCTCATCACTAAGGCATCGGCGTTCATTCCTGATCTGGAGAGACGGATCCTGGTTAGAGTGGAAACCACCCCAAAAACGATTGAGCAATGGACCAGGAATCGATGGGGAGCAGCATATGGATGGGCACAGATACCGAGCCAATCCGGAATCTATCGTCTTCAACAGGCTACTCCTATTCCGAACCTTTACCTCACCGGCCATTGGACATCCCCTGGGGGAGGAATTTCAGGCGTGGTCGCATCGGGTGAGTTGACGGCAGCGGCTATTTTGAAGAAGTTTGAAAGAGGAGAATTACCGATAAATTAGAGTGGTTCATGTAAGAAGGTTCAAGGAGGGCGAGGATTCAATGGGTCAAGTGAAACTGAAAAGGAGAATAATGAAATGATTCGAAAACATCGTTGTCTTATCATTGGTTTTTTCCTTTTAGGCCTTTTTCTTTCAGGGTGTCCCAAGAAAGTTCCTCCACCAGCTCTTATCGAAAGGCCACCTTTTGAGAATCCAGTGAATAAACTCCTTGATACCTTCTCATCTGTAGAATCTCTTCAGGCAAAGGCTTCGATTCGAATTGAAACGGCGAGAATGGGCGAAGGGATGAATTATCTTCTTAATGGATTCCTCCTCTATCAAAGACCGGACAAGCTTCGACTCCTTGGTTATCTCCCCTTTGGAATGGGTGTGTTCGATGCCCTTTATCGAAATGGAGAATTCTTCTTCCTCATCCCCATTCAGAAAAAGGCCTATACCGGAGAGGTTTTGGAATTTGAGGATCTGATGGAGAAGACAGGTGACATTCAGGTGTCCTCGGAGAAGAGTGAAGGGAGCGAAGTTCCAAACCGGATTCGGATTGATGTGGTAAAGAAGGAGATCCATATCGAACTCCGCCTGAAAGAAATCTCTGTCAATTCCTCTTTGCCCGAAGACTCCTTCCAGTGGGCAGTTCCAGAGGGGGTGGAGGTCAGACCTCTGGATAAGCTCTTGAGGGGGAAAAAGCCGAGATGAGGGTCGCCTTTATCATCCCCAGATGGCCGAAGGACAGTTTCTGGGATGTGATTGCATTTAAATTTCCCCTTCTTTCAACCTCCCTTCTCGCAGGGCTCACGCCATCCCAACATGAAATAAAAATCATCGACGAAAGTCTCTCGGAGATCGACTTCAATCAAGAGGTGGATCTTGTCGCCATCACCGCCATCACACCCCTGGCACCGAGGGGATATGAGATTGCAGATCAATTTCGACAGAGGGGGAAGAAGGTAATGATCGGAGGCATCCACGCGTCCTGGCTCCCTGAAGAGGCCAAAGGCCATTCGGATAGCGTCGTCGTCGGCGAGGCAGATGAGATCTGGGTTGAGATTTTAGAGGATGCAGAGAAGGGGGGGTTGAAGCCCTTTTACCTCCAAAAGGAGAGGACGGATCTCCATCATCTTCCCATCCCGAGGAGGAACCTTCTTCCTCAAAAAGGGTATCTCTTTCATAACTTGATTCAGACTACGAGGGGATGCCCTTATGACTGTGAGTTCTGTTCCGTGACTGCTCTTCATGGAAGGTCATACCGGATGAGGCCGATCCTTGACGTTGAAAAAGAGATTCAATCCCTGGATCGATCAAAAGCCTATATCTTCTTTGTCGATGATAATCTTGTCGGAAACCTCGCCCATGCCAGAGGACTCCTCACCATGCTCTCCCATTATCGATTGCGATGGGTGAGTCAAGGGCCGATCCATATTGCCGAGGATGAGGAGTTGGTCTCCTTAATGGCCAAGGCAGGATGCCACGGACTCTTCATCGGATTTGAGAGCCTCCGTGAGGAGAACCTTCACCTCATGGGAAAACGGATCAATCGAATTGAAACCTATGAAAGGGGGATTCAAAGACTCCATGATGCGGGGATTGGAGTCTATGCCTCCTTTGTCTTTGGCTATGACTATGATGATCCATCGGTCTTTGATGAGTTTTTGGAATTTGCTGAACGAAACAGCATCGACGGGGCCTTCCTCCCCATCCTTACTCCTTTCCCAGGAACCCGGATCTATCAAAGATTAAAAGAGGAAGGGAGAATTCTGACCGAAGATTGGTCAAAATATGATATGGCCACAGTGGTCTTTCAGCCGAAACGGATGACCGTAGAAGAACTTCAAGAAGGTTTCTGGAAGGTGAACCGGTCTTTCTATTCCATTCCTTCTATCCTCAAAAGAATCTTCAACCCCCTCCATCTCCAAAGGAGCCTTCTCATCTTCGGCCCCATGAACCTGGGCCTCTGGCCTGCCGTCAGAAAAGCTGAGAGGTATTTCAAAAAATCCTGAAAAATCACAAAATGTTATGAACCTTGAACTGACGGAGGTCGGGCTCGCTTCATCATTTTGTCTTTTAACGTCGAGATATTGAACCAATCCTGAATCAAGTTCAGGAAAAGATTTGGGATGACAATTTCCCTTTTTGTTTATCATGCTGTACCCCGCCCTGGCGTAATTCAGGGTCATTCTGCATCTCTCCATATTTGTCTTCTTGAACCCTAACAGGCTGCTGAAAAACGCCCATCTGCGGCGTTATCCGGCCGCCTCACCGTCTTGGCGGCGTGGCAAGAAGTCGCTCCTTATTCGTCGCGACGCCACCCCTCATCCTTCGTCATTGCGGCGTACTCCAAGTACACCTCACTCCTCAGGATTTCGGGCGCCTTGCATCTGGGCATTTTTGATCAGCCTGAAAAAGTGACTTTTTCAGTACCCTGCTAATCTGTAAACTTCAAAGTTGACTTTTAATGGGAGATTCAATATCCTGCCCTTGAAGATAAAAAGGAAGAAAAGATTTCATACTTCAGGTAACAATTTATGGACGGAACCATATTGATACGAAGGAGATGCCTTTAAAATCTTTTGAATGTCGATATGTTAAAAACCCTTAATGAACGGCACAATATTTGCTTTGAATCTTTATTCAAAAATATGTTGAAAAATAATTGACAATGTTGTAGAAAACAAAGTGGTGGGTGAGTTTATTTCATCTAATTCTATGAGGTTAAAAGGGGGTGATCGATATAAATTGATTTTAGATTCTTAATCTCTATCAGACTTTCACAAAACAACCATGTTTGACTTATTAGAACAAGCCACAAGGAGGGGAAAAACATGCTAAAAAGAATGCTTATCGTCTCGATTGTTTTGCTTTCAATGATGGCCATCTCCAACCGTTCCTGGGCAGCTTCTCCAGCTCCCGATCTTAGTGATACTACATACGATATCAAAGGAAAGTTGACGCTAAAGATCAACTTCCCAGATCTTATTAGTCTCACCGCCACATTGCCTCAGGTTTATAATTTTGGAGAGGTATTTTATTTTTACGGCGATGGGACGTTCGAAGATGCGCTGATAACGGCACTTCTTGGATTTAGTGATTCCGTTGACGTCCCCACATGGGAACAGGATGGAAGTACTTTTCTCGTTGATTTAACACCTTTGTCGGATTCAATTGAAGCGATGCTAAGTGAGTTAGATATCAGTGGATTTTCAATCTCTTCGGAACCGACTAAAGATCCTTCCTTTTCAGGGAAGGTCGCATCCAATGGGAATATAAGTGGAAATATTAACTTAGGTTGGGATATCACCATCGAGGGGGAACTGGACTCGGAACCCGTGACCATTGATGGAACACTTAGTCTAACGTTGAAATTCACAGGGACACCGCAGGAGGAGGCGTTAATCCTCTCATCGCCTAAGAGTAAGAAGGTATCGGTTCCGTTAAACATCAAAAAGTTGATTTCAGACGCCCTTACCTCAATTCCTCTTAAAGGAGCTACACCTGTCAAGTGATTCAGGGAAGTGGCAGGAAAAAAAAAGGCTTTTGTGAAATAGGGCGAAATGGCCAATGTGTAAGGGTGAGGGTAGAAGCCCTCGTGCCGAAGGCACGAAAAACATGATGAAGAGAGAACGTATTCTGTCATTCTGAACCTTGTCCAAAACTTGTTTTAGTATTAGCTCAGAGTTTCTCGACAATAAACCCTGAAACGGGTTCAGGGTGACACATAGAGCCTGTGAAAGATTTTTTTGAATGCCCCGCCTGTAAGGGCGGGGTGATCTATTTTGGAGAAGGGCAAGAGAAAGGACAAATGAGGAAAGCAGTCAGTTTGTTCTGGTGTTTCCTTTTATTTTTATTGCTTCCTACCGCTGTGTTTGCATGGGGACAAGCCACTCACGCCTATTTTGCAAAAGAATTGGGCCAAGGCGAATTGAATTCTGAGGAGATCTATGGCGCCACCGCGCCAGACCTGTTCAACCTGAAGCTCGACTTACCTTATTATGATTATATAGTGGATCAAACGCACCGCCACGAAACAAGCGTAAAGACGAAAGCACGGAAAATGGGACTGGATACCTTTGCCTTTGGATTTGTCAGCCACAATGACCGCTGGGGTGCAGATTATACGGCCCACCACAGAGGTCGCACGACAAAGAGAGGCTATGTCATTACGAAAAGGAGTGGATTGGCCCCAAAGTTAGTATCCCCCTTGCGAGACATTCTCGAAAATGCAGGGGTTCAATATGCTTCTTTTGTCGCCGAGCTCTTTGCCCCTGAATTAGCTCACCCTCTGATAGAGACGGCTGTCGATCTCTTGATCAAGCGAAATGAAGATCCCTCCATCGGTCTCGAGCTGTTCCATTCAGCTCAAGATCGTCCCGCCTCTGTTCCTGACTTGCTGGTTTCGGCCTATGCGAAGGGATTGGCAAGGCATCAAAATTTATCTTATGACGAGGCAAGTCAAATCATCAGGGAAGCTGAAGCAGAATTTCAGCAGATGATGATTCTTTATGGGGAGATATTCACCCAAGAGGAGTCAGAGGCCATTCAAGATCTGGCGGATCAAGGGGCTACCCTGATTGAAGGATATATCAAGTCCGCTACGGGTAGAGAAGTGGATGTACCCTCCGATGTTTTGGTTAACTTTATTCATCTTGCCATCCAGGAGGTCGAAGGAGACTATGGCCAGGAGGTCGCTTCGACCCTTGCCTATCTGAAACATCGACCGAGCATCTCAAGTTACCTCCACCGTATCCTGAAGGAGAATTAAGAAAACAGAATCATGAATACTGAGGCAAGTTGTAAGGCATTTTATAGCTGCTCAAGAGAATTTATTCTGTCTGATTTAGTGTTTTAGAGTCAGTTGCTCCCAGCCCTTCAATTCAAACAGAACCCATATCGATCAAAGAATGCTTGCAAAAACTCCCCAAATTCTGTAACCTACAAGACAATCTCAAACGAGGAGGAAGACAATGACCTTACTCATTATTCTCATTATCATTGCATTCGTTGTATTGAGTGTCATCGCCATCTACAACAAACTGGTTCGACTCAGAAATACGGTGAAGTCCTCATGGTCTGATATCGATGTCCAATGCAAGAAACGATACGATCTCGTGCCCAATCTGGTGGAGACGGTGAAGGGTTATGCTTCACATGAAAAGGCGGTTTTCGAAAAGGTCACCCAGGCAAGGTCGATGGCCATGCAGGCATCCTCTCCTGCGGAGATGGCAAAGGCGGAGAATATGTTGAGAGATACCTTGAAGAGCCTGTTTGCTGTTGCAGAGGCATACCCCGAGTTGAAAGCCAATGCCAATTTCCTCGAACTTCAATCGCAACTTCAGGAGCTTGAAAATAACCTCGAATCCGCAAGGCGGTATTATAATGCGGTGGTTCGTGACTATAACATCTTGATCGAGTCATTTCCCTCAAATCTGATCGCGTCACAATTCGGTTTCAAGCATGAAGAGTTATTCCAGCTTGAAGCACCCGAGGTGGAAAGAAAACCTGTGAAAGTGAGCTTTTCATAGAATGCGGAATGCACCCTCCGGCGCCAAGGCTCCGAAGGGCAGGGATTGCGGAATGCGGAATTGAAACATTAGAGGATACCGATGAAAATCCGTTCCAAATTATTTAGGTTAGTCTTATTCCTCGTCCTTAACCTCAACCTTATCCTTATCCTATTTTCTTCTGTCACCTATGCACAGAATTTTACCATCGATAAGTTCCACTCCGATATCACCATCCATGAAGACTCATCTTTTATTGTAAAGGAGACCATCGATGTGAAATTCCATTCGCCAAGGCATGGGATTTATCGGGAAATTCCATTTAAATACAGAGACGATCTTGGCAAAACGATCGAGACGCCCCTAAAGGTGCTGTCGGTTACAGATGGGTCGGGAAAATCCTGGAAATATAAAGTGGATAGGATGGGCCATGTGATCAACGTAAGAATTGGTGATGCGAACAAGTTTGTGGGCGGCAACCAGACGTATGTGATCACTTATCAAGTTGAAAATGCAATCCTCTTCTTGGACGACCATGAAGAACTCTACTGGAATGTCACGGGCAATGAGTGGAAGGTCCCTATTCGAGAGGCATCGGCAGGTGTGACTCTGTCTGTGAAGGGCAAGAGTAAGGATTTGTGGGCAGCAGGCTATGTGGGGCGTTACGGCTCCAAGGAAGAATGTGGCTATGAAACCTATGATAATAGCGGTAATTTTTTTGCAAAGAGAAACCTCCTTGTGGGCGAAGGTCTGACCGTCGTCTTTGGATGGGAAAAGGGACTCGTTTTCACCCCATCCTCTTGGAAGCGGTTTTTATGGGCCATCCATCTCAGGGAGAATTGGGTATTTTTTCTTCCCTTCTTCTCCCTCGTCTTTATGGTCAGCCTTTGGTACCCGAAAAGGAAGAGATCCAAGAGTTAGAGAATCTGTTACCGTAATGTATGAACCTCCCAAGTTTGATAACCGACCCCTCACCCCTGCAGAGGTAGGGACCCTCATCGATGAAAAACTTGATCCAAGAGATATCACCTCAACGATTGTCGGCCTTGCAGTCAAGGGATATATCAAGATCGAAGAGAGCAAAAAGGAAGGGTGGATTGTTGATAAGACGGATTACTATCTCAGAAAGGTGAAAGAGCCTGACCCGGATCTCAGCCCCTTTGAGATCGAATTGATGAAAAGCCTGTTCCCGGGGTCTTTACCCGGCACCCTTGTACTTGTCTCCGGTTTGAAAAATAAATTCTATACGAACTTAGATATATTAAAAAAGACCCTCTATGGAGAACTTGTAAGAAAAAAGTATTTCGTCAGTAACCCTGAAAAGGTGAGAAATTCCTATTTTGCAAGAGGGATACTCGTCATGGTTTTTGGCGCCGTTGTATTGGTTTTCTTAGCACGCGATTCCGTAGGGAAAAGTCTTTTTGCAGGTCTGCTCACAGGACTCCCGGTCTTTGCCTTCGCAAGGTTTATGCCCGCGAAGACGAGGAGCGGGGCATCTGCCTACATGGATATTTTAGGTTTTCGGGAATTTATGAACCGGGCAGAAAAAGACAGGCTCGAAAGAATGGGCGAGAAGGATCTCTTTTCTAAATTCTTACCCTATGCCATCGCTCTTAATGTGGCAGACAATTGGGCCAAGGCATTCGAAGGGATTTACCAGGAACGACCCGATTGGTATTCATCCTATGGAGAATCCAGAACCTTCACTCCCTACGGGTTTTCCCATTCCATGAATGCCGTCACTTCGAGCCTTTCCTCAGCGATGTTCTCCGCACCGAGGGGAAGCGGCATCGGAGGAGATGGAGGTGGTGGCGGGAATGGTGGTTCTTCCGGAGGCGGCTTCGGTGGAGGCGGCGGAGGAGACTGGTAGTCAATAGTTTGCAGAAACAATAAATCCAACCCTACTTTTAACTGTCCATCCTAAGTCATTAAAAACATTAATAAAAATCTCAAAAAACAGAAGCTCAAAAAACTATTGACAAACCCTTCGAATTTGTGTATTGAAACGAATACAATATACGTGGCTATAACGAAAAATCTGATATTCGATTGATTCAATCACTGCTGAGGGTGGGAGAGGTGATATGGATCGCGGAAGAAGCCTGGCATTCGAACCAAGTTGGCGAAGCCAGGCTTTTATTTTTAGGTGGGTGAACATAATTAAAGAACCTTTAATTTAAACAAAGATATTTGAAATTTTCCCAATAATCCCCTCCCCCTCCCGACGGGGGAGGGTGAGGGTGGGGGTGGACAAAAGCGATTTGGTCCGGATTTGGTCCCCCCTCCCCTTTTTCCCCTCCCGCGGTGGGGAGGGGAGCTTCTTACTTTAGATTTTTGAGAAATGTTAGAGATAAATTCTCAGACTTTATCGTGTAAGAATCTAACAACTGATATGCCAGTTGTAAATTTATTTTTTTAAGGCAAGAAGGAGATAGATTATGAGATTAGAAAAAGAAAAACCTTCAATATTTTTTGTGATTTCATCCATAGTATTTTTCTTTTTTGGATTAGCGGGCAACACTTACGCGACCAACGTCAGAATGAGCGGAAGGCAGATCTTGCTGGATGGAAAACCCTTTGCCGTAAAAGGTGTTGGTTATAGCCCTGTTCCAATAGGTGTAGACCCCGAAACCACCCCACCCTATGGTGATTATTTTACCTCAAATTATAGCGCCATCTATGAACGCGACCTTCCCTTAATAAGGGAGATGGGGGCCAATACCATTCGACTTCTTTTTTGGAACAATGGCAATGGCCACAGGGATTTCCTTAACAAGGCTTATAACGATGGTATCAAGCCGCTCTATGTCATCATAACCTTCTGGATGGATCCCGTTCTATATCCCGATATCAGCTCACCCGATGCAAGGGAAAAGATTAAGGCCGATTTCAGGGCCCTCGTGACGGCTTACAAGACCCATCCAGCAATACTAATGTGGTCTATAGGAGATGAACTCAATAGTCCAAAGATGTATGGAGATAAACTTGGTGATTTACTTAGCCTGATCAATGAAATGGCTCATGAAGCGCATAAAGAGGAAGGTGCGTATTATCACCCTGTTACGACTCCCCTTGCAGATATTGACCTCATTAATACAATCGTTACCTACGAGCCTTTAATGCCCGACTTAGATATCTGGGGAGCCAATATCTACAGAGGGTCTTCCTTTGGCACATTTTTCAGTGATTTCAAAGCGATTAGTGCAAAACCTCTTATTATCTTGGGGTTTGGCATCGACGCTTACGATGAAAATGCAGAAGCTGAGTATGAAAATATTGGGATACCTTATCAGGCCGCTTATGCAGAATCGCTCTGGAAAGAGATTTCGGCTAATTCGGGGGGCTGTTTGGGTGGAATAATAAGGGCCTACTCTGACGAGTGGTGGTTGGGAAAATTCGGGAACACCCTTGGGGGTTGCCCGGACTTAGATCCTGCATTTCACGGTCCATGCGGCCATCCATCAAGCTCAGACCCTGACGGATTCGTTAATTACGAATGGTTTGGGATTATGAGGGTTAACAAAAATGGCTCCGATGTAGATATTATGGAACCCAGAGCAGGTTATTTTACCCTAAAGCAGTTATGGGCTCCTGGAGGAACGACCCCATCAGATAATCCCACCTGTCCTTCCACCATCAATTTTGGACAAACCATTCAATGTTCTGTTAGTGCGCCCGGAGAAGCAGATACATACACTTTCTCTGCCTCAGCCAATGACAGGGTTTTAGTGAGAGCGTCAAGGACTTCAGGCAGTCTATGGCCTGGGATTAGGCTATATGGGCCTGATGGAGCGAAACTTACCGAGGCTGGTGATACTCCTACTGCCGAAATCCCAAGTTTTACCCTGCCCACTACTGGAAGCTACACCATCCTTGTTTATGATTCGTTCAATGGAACCTTAACAGGAAACTACAATCTCAGTCTAATATGCCTAACATGTCCCCCTCCTTGCAGCTATTCGGTTTTTCCTGCGAATGAATCCTTTGGTGCCGGTGGAGGGGCAGGAAGTGTCAATGTGACAACTCAGAGTGGGTGTGCTTGGAGTGCGGTGAGCAATGTGGGGTGGGTCACGATCACCTCGGGTAGCAGTGGGAGCGGAAACGGAACTGTGAACTACTCGGTTTCTGCCAATGCGAGCACCAATTCCCGGAGCGGGACGATGACGATTGCAGGGCAGACGTTTACTGTGAATCAATCGGGGACAACCTGTACTTACTCCATTTCTTCTCCTAATCAGTCCTTTGATTCCAATGGAGGGGCAGGAAGTGTCAATGTGACGACTCAGAGTGGGTGTGCCTGGAGTGCAACCAGTAATGCGGCCTGGGTCACGATCACCTCGGGTAGCAGCGGTAGTGGAAACGGGACTGTAAACTACTCGGTTTCTGCCAATGCGAGCACCAATTCCCGGAGTGGGACGATGACGATTGCGGGGCAGACGTTCACAGTGAATCAATCGGGGACAACCTGTACTTACTCCATTTCTTCTCCTAATCAGTCCTTTGATTCCAATGGAGGGGCAGGAAGTGTCAATGTGACGACTCAGAGTGGGTGTGCCTGGAGTGCAACCAGTAATGCGGCCTGGGTCACGATCACCTCGGGTAGCAGCGGTAGTGGAAACGGGACTGTGAACTACTCGGTTTCTGCTAACATAAGCACCAATTCCCGGAGTGGGCCGATGACGATTGCAGGGCAGACCTTCGCGGTGACACAGGCGGAGCTATTGGGTATCACTATTACTTCGCCTAATGGTGGGGAAACTTGGAATACAGGAACGACACAGACAATACAATGGATTTACACAGGGAGCCCCGGATTGAAGGTAAGAATAGAACTACTTAAAGGAGGAGTAGTAAATCGGGTCATCAAGTCCAGTGCATCGATTGGTAAAAATGGAAGTGGCTCTTATAACTGGAAGATACCTTCGAATCAAGCCTCGGGGAATGACTATGAAATTAGGGTTACCAGCACTTCGAATAGTTCGTATACAGACACAAGCAATAGCAGCTTCTCCATCCATACACCTTCGACAGACAATACGGTTGTTGGAACTTGGCAGGCTACTGGAACAATGAGGGTAACCGTTAGTATTCGGGGTTATGGATCGCAAACAGAAGTGGTTAATTTTCAAGATGAATTCACTTTCTATCCAAATGGGAATTTCGAAATGATCGATTTTAGCGGTACCTGGAGTCAGACCAAAAATAAAGTTACTGTAAATTTAGGTTTAGAGGATGTAGCACTCTATTTTGAAGATTACCTTGGAGAATATGGTTTAGACGTGTCTGTAGACGCAACAAAAGCTACCCTAACAGGGACATTACAAAAAAATGGTACGTTAAAGGGACCATTGGCCTTTAATATGAGCATTTATTTTTACGATCTTGATACAGATGGAAAGGTGAAGGTTTCTGGCTCCTTTACCGGAACACGAATGGGAGAGGTATCATCGCTCCAGGAAGGTGATTCTGCACTACCTTTAAGTACCCCTGTTGATGTTATTATAAAACAGATCTTTAATACAATTAAGGATCTTAATGTCACAAAACCCCAAAGGTAGTTTAAGGATATTAAATGAAGAGACGGGGAAGCTTAAGAGAGGAGGGAGTAAGGATATCACATTGAGTTGCTGTTTTTCACTGGGGGAGACAGCCTCTGGTAAATAAATTATAGCTGTGGTCCATGCGGATAATACTGTTGCGGAGGCTGATGAGACGAATAACAGTATTCTATATGGCCCTATTCCATAAGGGGAATGGATCATTGTACAGAAGTCCTGTAAAGTCCTTCAGCGATATTCTTAAACAATGATGAGAAAACCCCACTCATGAAGTAGTCTTCGGGGTGGGGGAGGCTTTTTTAATTTAGTCCCTCATAAGGCAGATTATACCGATGATTAAGGTTTTTGCTTCTAAAAAAGAAGGGGATTGTCTATGAATAATAAGACTTGTCTAGCCCTAACCGTTATGCTTTCATGCTTGATTTTTTGGGGAACTGGGAAAGGACTTGCTCAGCAGCACACCATTACAGTAACAAAGTCAGGAACAGGCAGTGGAACTGTAACAAGTTCACCCACGGGGATCAACTGTGGCCCCGCTTGTTCAGGAACGTTTAATGAAGGGAAAACAGTGACGTTGAAAGCAAAAGCCGACCCTGGTTCAACATTTAAAGAATGGGGTGGAGGATGTTCAGGGACAAACCCAACTTGTAAGGTAACTCCGAATGCTGACTTGGCAGTAACGGCAACATTTGCCTTACCCGACCTTTACGGAGAATGGTCGGATGTTTCTATCCAGCAAAGCAAGTCGAACTATAACCTTTCAGCTAAGCTAACGGTTTATGCAAGCGAAGGAAAGGCAGTTAATGTGAAGGCAAATGTTTATCTGTCTGATGACACCATATATGATTCGGGGGACACCCTTTTAGGTGTGGTTAGCATTGGTACTATTAATGCCGGCAGCTCAAAGTTTAAAAACCTCAAATACAAGTTAACTACAGATCCAACAGGGAAGTATCTCATCGCAGTAATTGACCCCGGGGACATCGTCAACGAGTCAAACGAAAACAATAACATTGAGGATACCTGTTTAGGAGACTCCTGTGGGGTTTCCAAGGTGATAGGCCCAGAAGGTGGAACAATTGAAGTAACAGATCCAGGAAGTCCTCTGTATGGGGTGAAGGTAGAGGTTCCACCTAATGCCCTCTCTCAGAATACTACTATGGTAATTAGCAAGGCAATAAATCCTCCTGCGTTTCCGACAGGAGACGGAAGCCAAGGAGTTGCTGTTAACATAGGCCCATCTGGCACCATATTTCAAGTCCCCGCTACTGTTACAATTCCATATAAATCTGAAGATAAAGAAGAGTTTTTAGCTGTCTTTTCAGCCCAGGAAGGACAAACACATTGGACTCACTATGAGGGCTATAATGTTGACACAATCTCAAATAAAATGGTATTTCAGATGTCACATCTGAGTAATTTTGACGCCTCTCTTTTCCCCAAAAGGGAACCAAACAGGACGTATAAGATTTATATAGGTGTTAACCCTTATGATCCCGATTCCATATCTGCTGGAAAGGATACTATACGGAAGGTAATAACAGATGGGCCGTGGAAACCGCTGACAGACTGTATTGGAGTGATCTTTGAAGAAACCACTGACGAAACTGAAGCAGACCTTATTATTAAATGGGGTCCTACCGAAGACCCTTTTGCGAATGGTGAAACCGTCATAGATGTGCTGGGCCAGCCTCCAACTACAATAGTTATGAATTACACCTTTCCATTCTATCTTTTTTCGGATGACCACGTACCGGGTGATAAGGTTGATTTGTATAGTGTAGTTGCTCACGAACTAAGTCATTTCCTTAGACTTCCCTCTGATGATAAATATGGCAACGTATTAAAGGGTACCATGGGACTTGGTATAAAGAGACGGTCTTTATCACCATATGATGAAGACAAATTTAAAACATTATACTCAATTATCTTTCTTAACGAGACTCCCTCTGGCAAAATTAGGTATTGCCGCCCAAGAATCTCAGTAATCATTGAATCCCCTTGTAACTTCCACACAATTAATATCTCTTCCATCCAAATGAAGCTGGATGGAAAAGTAGTGCAACACATTATTTCCCAACAATCCCCGTCAAGGGTTGAAGTTTCCTACACTCCCCCGGATGATCTGGAGCTAAAAAACCATTTTGTTTACGTGAAGGCTTCCGTCAATGACGGTTCAAGCGATTCTATTGAGTGGAGTTTTGAAATCGAGGAGTGTTGTTCGAATATAAGCGGGAAATGGACCGGGAGAGTTGCTGAAAGTGGCTACCGGATTGCATTGGATTTGTCTCAAGATAACTGCAACGTTACAGGGACAATTGGGAGTCCAGAATCTTGCCCCGGACAATGTGGTATGTCTATGGGCACGATCACCGGTACTGTAAGTGAAAATGTTTTTTCTCTTATTATACATGATGATCCTACAGTGGATTGTGACACCTGTGAAGTTATTTGCTATGGCACGGATCAAGGCAGTTTGACAGTCGATGGGAACAAAATGCATGGTACCGTCGAGTCAGAAGATTGTGAAATTGAAGAATATAATAGCCTAACACTTAATCTAACACGTTCAAGTGTTGGATTATCCTCGGTAGAACCGTTAGAAAGAAGAAAGAATATCAAAAAGTCTTCTATCCTGAGACCATTTACCCCTGTATTTCGCTAAAACTAAGGGGAAATGTTTAAAATTATTATGTCTTCGAATTCAGATATTTTGAGGGATGGGAAAGAAAGTGGCCAACGGGCGAGTAACATAAGTAAGATTATGTTTCAACTCATCCAAAGCAGACCTTGTTGGGATTGATGCAGATAGCCCTGTTCAGGAAGAGGATGAGACTAACAACCAGGTTGGTTATGGACCGATTCCATAGAGAAAAAGTGCAAATTCCCGGTATGGAGTTATAGGGGGCAATGTGATCAGATTTCTTGCAATATTATTGCTAATAACGGCAATCACATCTGCTATCTCAAGTTGCAGCAGGCCTTCTGACGAGAAAGCGTATGAAGAAGTTGTTAAGACGATGTCCATGGAGAAGGCAAAAAAGTTCTTTGATCAATATCCCCAAAGCCAATACAGGGATAAGCTTGTCAATGAGATCATCGCATGGTGTGCACAGGAAGATAAAGAGGAGTGCTATAAGCTGGTTACAGAAACCTTGCCCAAAGATCATCCACGGTATAAGGAAGTGATTGCTTATTACGAAAAACACTTTCTTGGGAAAAAATAGACGCAGATCGACCCCCCCGGGGGACGTTGTTGAATTCTATCACTTATTTTTCCTTTCAGAAATCTCATCCACTCTCACCTTTCTTACCGTTAGGCGTGAAGCGCAAGGCGTACAGAACCTCACATAGCGCATACTGTTAAACAAGTTGAACATCGTCCCCACCTACTCAAAAAAACAAAAGGCCCATTCTTTTTGAGAATAGGCTTCGAAGTGATCCAATGATTCTTATCATCTCCTTCCCTTTTGGCACCGGGTTGGAAATTTTGGCTAATTTTAATTTTTGCTTTCTCTTAAGATTTCTTCTATTTTATGCCTTAATTCAGGTAACCTTTCCCCGATGGTTTTCCAGATGATCCCCATTCTCACACCAAAATACTCATGGGCTAAGATATTCCTCATCCCGGCCATTGCCTTCCAATCAATATCGTGATGTTTTTCTTTCACTCTCTTAGGTATATGTTTTGCGGCCTCCCCAATTATTTCTAAGTTCCTGATAACAGCATCCACAGTTTTGCTATCTTTAACAAATTCTTCAAAAGTGAATCCTTTGGTAAAGGCTTCTATCTTTTCTACCGCTTCTTTTATGTCATGCAGATAGAGTTTATAGTCCCTCAATCCACTCAACCTCTTTCAGGATTTTTGGCTTGATATAGGGCTTTATTGTATCTGGTGTCACCAGGTCTACCCTATTCTTCAAAATCTGTTGGATCTCATCATTCAAATGGACGAAGTCGAAAAGATCAATCATATCTTCAAATTCGACAAGCAAATCAACATCGCTCTTTTTCTTCGTCTTCCCTGTCGCAAATGAGCCAAAAATTCCAATTTTGTTCACTTTGTATTTCTTCAGAATTCTCTTATTCCTTATTAAAACTTTTTTTATATCTTCCTTGGTCATCTTATACTCCTAAATGACAACCCTGCTCTTTTTTCCGTAGGCCTTTCTCCTTACTGACTTAACAGCATTATCAATATCCTTCATTGTTAATTTTGTCCCCTTAAATGCTTCTCTGGCAATCTTAAGGGCGGCATCGAGCCTATCCTCGGGAGAAAGTACAGAAAGGATATAATCCTCAGGATCAATTACCTTTCTTGCCGGCTTCATCTTTATCACCTCACTTTAATTTTTCATATCATACACTAAAAGCCTCTGTAGTTCCATCTTTTCAATTGTCCTCGAGTGTCTCGCATCAAAAGCGTGACTGGTAAAAATAGGGACGTAGCTCACAATTGTCACAATTATCGACTACCTCAGGAGTTCTTTCTCGCTATGGCCATCGCAACGGCTGAATCCCCCACTCCCAATCTCATTTCTTCCAGCCATAGTTTGCAGATGTTCTTCCATCCAATCCGGCGCCATGCTTAAAATGCACCCCAAAGAATTTGGAATAATGTGAATTCCCCCCAGAAGTTGACCTATTTATACCAAAAATTCGATGCAAAACCTTACATAGCGCTTATTCCAAAACCCACCGGCCCTGTTTCTTTATCTCGTCGTACATTGCGTCCGGAGCCAGGTCAATTTCGCCGGGCCACATGACCGCCCCATATTCCACGTAGGCCCTGGCAAATAGCCCCGGGTCGCGCAGTGTAGCAAATATGCCCGCCTTGTCGCTCATAACAAGCCGGGAAAGATCAACTTCGCCCGTCGTACCGTCGACGAACCTTACCATGAGACGGTAGCCTGGCAACGCATGGACTTCGGTCACCCGCCAAGATGCATGTAGAATTACTCCAGGGGCGGAATTCTGTTTGGACTCTGCCTGGTCTCGCATAGTCTCCAATCCTCCATCAGTTCGTTTTCGTGTGAGGTTGCCCACTCCTTTACCAAGGATAACGCCCTTCGAGGAAGATAGCCACGGATTACTTCGAATGTCCGGATGTCGATAAGGGCCTCGAATTCCCCATAAAGTGCGTGAAAATGGGGCGGCGCGTGTTCTTGCCAGAACATCTGAATCAAAATCCCGTAAAAGGTACTGATAGTCGGCAAAATCTCTCTCCTGTACTATCTTAGAACTTGTAACCCAATAGCAGAAGGCGGTTTGTTTCAATCACACCTGGCAATTGAACTATTTATACCAAAAATTTGATTTTATGGCAATTTCCAGATGGCGAGTATCTGATCTCGCAGATAGGCTGTTACTTCATATAACCAGGGTGAAGATGGAAACCCGAGAGCCATAATCCATAATCACGAGATGCTGAACCAAGTTCAGCATGACAATGGAGGCGAACTCAGTGTCACCCTGAACTTGTTTCAGGGTCTAATGAATACTGATACTTCAGTCTTTGATTACGGATTATGGCAAAGAATGTTATCTTGACAAAAAAGGCTTGTTCTTCTATATAAATATATTAACTGATCGTCGCTATAGAGTGACGAAAGACCCAGGCAGATGTCTTGGGGGAGAAGTAGAACGGGAGGAATCAAATGGAACTGCCTAAGTTCGAGTTTATCCAACCGCACTCGCTGCAAGAGGCTTGCTCCATCCTTCGAGAGCATGATAGGAAGGCAGCCCTCTTGGCCGGAGGCACTGCCCTCATGGTTGGCCTTCGTTACAGACTCAGCACGCCCGCCGTTGTGATCGGCCTGAAGGGATTGACCGCGCTGGATTACGTGGCCCGAAACGAGAGCGGCGGACTTTCGATCGGTTCTATGGTCACCTTGGAGACCCTGGAGAAATCGCCCTTGGTCTTAAAGGAGTCCGCCCTCCTGGCTCAGGCCATCCAACTTGTGGCCATTCCCCCTATCCGCCATGGGGCCACCATCGGAGGAAACCTCTGTCTTGACACCCGGTGCATCTACCACAATCAGTCCGAGTTCTGGAGAAGCCCGCAAAGGGCTTGCTTCAAACGGGGAGGAGACATCTGCTACGCAGTAGAGAAGGGCAAACGTTGCCAGGCGGTTTACCAGGGTGATCTTGGTCCAGTTCTGATAGCGCTGGGAGCCGGGGTGAAAATCGCCTCGGCGAACGGTGAAAAGATCATTCCCTTAGCCGAGTTCTTCACCGGGAGAGGAGAGAAGCCCAACGTTCTGAAGCCCGACGAAATACTGGTAGAAGTCCGGATCCCACCTTCTGGCCAAGGGGCTGCCGGGGCCTACGAGAAACTCCGTGTGCGCGAAGGCATGGATTTTCCTATGGCCGGAGTAGCCGTCATGGTGAAGAGGAACCGGAGCGGCGCCATCGAACAGGCCAGGTTGGTGCTGGGAGCGGTAGGGCCTTCCCCGATAGAAGTGTCCAAGGCCGCGGGACTTCTGGAAGGCCACAAGCCTACAGAAGATCTGCTTCAGCGTGTGTCCCAAGAAGTGGTGGATAGCGCGCGGCCGGCAGGAAACCTGGCTATGGATGCCAGCTATCGTAGGAAGATGGTGGGAGTGCTTGTAAAGCGGGCGCTACGCCGAGCACTGGCGATGGCGTCTGAGGTCAGGTCTCAATGAATCTTTAAACATTGGAGTCGACATCATATCCAGCATAAAGGAGAACCATGGGAAGGATTCCAGTTTCACTAAATATAAATGGGCGAGCTGAAAGACTTGAAATTCCTCCTCACAGGACCCTTTTGGAGGTCATCCGGGATGATCTACAACTTACTGGGACTAAGTGCGGGTGCGAGGATGGAACTTGCGGTGCATGCACGATCTTGCTGAATGGGGCACCCGTGCGTTCCTGCTTGCTTCTCGCAGCGGAAGTTCAGGGGCAAGAGATTATTACCATAGAAGGATTGTCCGACGGAGAGAAGCTGCACCCGGTACAGGAGGCATTCGTCAAGTACGGTGGTACTCAATGCGGGTTCTGCACCCCGGGCATGATACTTTCGGCCAAGGCGCTATTGGACAAGAATCCTTCTCCCACGGAAAGGGAAATTCGGCAGGCGATCTCTGGCAATCTGTGCCGGTGCACCGGCTATACCAAGATCGTCGAATCCGTGATGGCCCTCTCCGGTCAGCGAGCCCCATCCTTGCAAAAGGAAGGGGTCATTTCAGACTATTCCGTAATAGGCAAGCGAACGTCTCGAACCGACTCTGTCTCCAAAACTAAGGGTGAAGCCAAGTTCTCCGCCGATCTGTATTTGCCGGGCATGCTTTATGCTAAAGTGGTCCGCAGCCCTTACGCCCACGCCAAGATACTGAACATCGACACAAGTCGAGCCGAGAAGCTCCCTGGAGTGAGGGCGATCATCACCGGCAAGGACGCCATACCCTACCGATGGGGCGTTTTTGCCTACACCCGGGATATGCAGTTCCTTCCTGCGGACAAGGCCCGCTTCTTCGGCCAGGAGGTTGCTGCTGTTGCTGCGATCAACGAAGAGACTGCGCAAGAGGCCGTGGATCTGATCAAGGTGGAGTGGGAGATCCTACCGCATGTTCTCGATCCTGAACAGGCATTGCTTGAGGGCGCTCCTCAGCTTCATGATGACAAACCCGGCAACGTCAGCGTGCGCATTTTTGTGAACGAAGGGAGTGTTGACCGGGCTCTTGCCGAGTCTTATCTCGTGCAGGAGGGCCGCTTCTCATCTCCAGAAGAAAGCTATTGCCAGTTAGAGAATTACGCCGCCGTGGCCAGCTTTGACAGCACCGGGCTGGACATATGGTGTCCCAACGCAGGCCCCCATATGAAGGCGAGACCACTCAGCAACGCCCTGGGCATAGCGACCTCAGACGTGCGTGTCCGCAAGATCGCCGTCGGTGGACATTTCGGCGGCAGGTCCGAGATTTCACCTGCGGATTTTATGGCTGCGCTTCTCTCGAGGAAAGCCCGCCGTCCCGTTAAATTGGTCTACACCCGCGAGGAGAACTTCAACTGCGTACGGCAGGTGCACAGCAGTATGACGCACTCCAAGGTGGGGGTCGACAGGGAGGGAAGAATTACCGCCGTTGATATGAAGGTCATCATGGACGGTGGAGCTTATGCCAGCACCGGCCCGATCGCTTCCTCGGTCGCCTACATTATGATTGAAGAGGCCTACAAGTTCGCCCATCTGCGCTATGAGGCCATCCGGGCCTATACCAATAAACCCCCTCGCGGAATGTACCCGCATCACCCCCGCACGGCCTATGCTGGATTGGAGCTGCAGTTCGATGCACTTGCCGAGAAGCTTGGAATGGATCCCTTCGAATTCAGGATGAAGAACGCCGTCCACGAGGGCTACATTACTCCTACCCGGTCTGTGATCACCTCCTGTGCCGAGGTCGAAACCATGCGCTTGGCCGCGGAGAAGGCCGGCTGGAAAGAGAAACGAGGCCATTTACCCCCTTATCGTGGCATAGGCATGGGATGCGGCTCGGTGATCAGCGGATTTCCAATGGGCATCCGCGGAGGGTCCGCCGCCTTCGTGCGGTTCAATGAAGACGGCGACGCCACAGTGATTTCCGGAGTGATGGATAACGGACAAGGCAATGACAGCATGATTTCTCAGATCGCTGCCGAGGAGCTGGGAATCCCACTGGACCGAATCAAAGTCATTACGGGTGATACCAGTGTGACTCCGTCTGATCAAGGAGCTTACTCCCAGGCTTCTACAGTCATTTCCGGCGGCGCAGTCAAAGCCGCGGCCGCCGACGCCAAGGAACAGCTCTTAGAGGTCGCCGCCCAAATGCTGGAGGCTAACAAGGATGACCTAATAGGCCGTGATGGCCGCATTTTCATCAAGGGAGCACCGGAGAGATCTGTCGAGATCGCTAAAGTGGCGAGAACCGCCCTGGCGCAGAATCGTGCGATCTTAGGACGCGGCGACCGTTGGCCCGACGCCGATCCCAAGCGGGAGTGGATCAAAAACCCCCGTGGGCAAGTAGCCTCCGCATACTCCTTTGGCACGGCAGTGGCCGAGGTGGAGGTGGATCCCGAAACAGGCAAAGTGAGGCTGCTCAACATGGTTGCGGCTCATGACTGCGGCCAGCCCATCAACCCTCTGGCTGTTGAGCAACAGATCCAACGCTCCGCAATGGAGGCGGGTCCGCAGGGTGTGCTCATGGAGAAACATCTATGGACCAGCAGAGGGCAGAACCTTAATGCCAACTTCGCCGACTACTGGTTCCCGCTCTCCACGGATGTGCCCAACATCGATCCTATCGTCGTGACCTCCAACGATCCCTTTGGGCCGTTTGGCGCCAAAGAGGGAGGTTTGTCCATCGCCGTGGCCATGATCGGAGCTGTGGCCAATGCCGTGCAGAATGCCATCGGCGTTATGCCCAAGGAGCTTCCTGTCACACCCGAAGTGGTGCTGCACATGTTGGAGGAGAAGAAGTCTATCAAATGAGAGTCCGCAGGACTTTTTTATAATAAGTGACATTGGAGGCTCTTCTCTGATATTACATTCCCAGGTAAAATCCTTGACTTCTCTTTCTGTCAAATCCCGTGGCCCCCTTCTCATATCCTTTTACCCCGTTAGAAATAATGCCCCGCTGCTCTGCAGCGGGGTCAGATCTTAGAATAATTCCGGCGGGGTTTAACCCGCTGCGCCCGCGCGACAGCGCGGCGAGTGCCCCGCTGGAATTTCTAACGGGGTTTACTTTGGATAGAAAACTCGGGAAAGTCCGAATTTGATTACGGATTACGGAATGAGGAAATCTTGACTTCTTCTTGACATACAACTCCATCTCTCGTATATTTGACTTGCCCTCGCTGGCTGTATACGGTATACGGTTGAGCAGCACGGGACGAGAGCATGAAGCTTCTCGAGCGAGTTCTTATCCAAAAAAATGATAACCTATAAGGAGGGAATGGGAATGGAGGCGTTAGTATTAGGCGGAACGGGGGGTATGGGTCAGGGAGTGGCCCGGGACCTCATTAAGCAGGAGCAGATTAAGAAAGTCATTTTAGGTGATATCAATACAGACCCGAGTAGAGTGCAAGATAAGTTGCGCGCCAGTGGAAAGGTATCGCTTAGTAAAATAGATGTAAACGATCACGGGGGCTTGGTCAGCGCAATCAGGAATTCCGACGTGGTCATCAACTGCGCAGGGCCATTCTACAAGACGGCTGTGGCAGTGGCCAGGGCAGCTGTCGAAGCCAAGGTTAATTATATCGATATTTGCGATGACTATGAGGCGACTGACATTCTTTTTGCTTCTGAGATTGATCAGGCTGCCAAAGAAGCAGGAATAACCGTCTTGACAGGAATGGGATCGGATCCGGGAACAAACAACGTCATCGTCAAATGGTACGCAAATCAACTGGATCGTGTTGACGAGATCGACTTATTCTGGGTCGTCAGTATCGCCGAGCTCGCGGGTGCGGCTTGGGATCATGGCCTCCATATGACGATAGGTAAAATCCCCCAGTATCTGGACGGTAAGCTGGAATATGTAGAAGGTGGTACCGGCGAGGAGACGGCCGAATTCCTTGAACCCCTTGGCACCTGTCGAGTTCGCTATGTGGGTCATCCTCAGCCACTCACAATACCGCGCTATCTAAAAGGGGTAAAAAGGGTGGTTATCAAAGGTGCATTAATACCATCGTGGGTAGACGAGCTCATTAAAGAGCAGAGAGAGACTGGCTTTCTCAGTGAGGAGCCGGTAGAGGTCAAGGGGGCTAAAGTAGCACCGTATGATCTGACTTTGCGGCTTTGGGGTGCCATTCCCAATCATAGAGATAAGGGACCCTTCGCTTCCGGCTTGAAAGTGATCGTAAAGGGGGAGAGAAAAGGAAAACAGGTGACCTACACTGCCGACATTGTGGGCAGGATGGCACCCGGGACAGGACTTCCCGCCTCTATCGCAGCCCTGATGCTGGATGCTGGCGATGTTACGGTGAAGGGAGTGGTCGCCCCGGAAGGCTGCATCGATCCGGAAAAATTCCTTGCAGCATTACTACAAAGAGGCGCTAAAATACATCAAACGGAGACGATAAAGTCTATGCTTGCACTTTAGCCTGGACCAGACATGTTAAAAGGAGACTCTCTATGAAAAACGTCGAAAAACTAAACATTGCAAGAAGTCTGGAACTTTTTGAAGAGGCAAAAAAATTAGTTCCCGGCGGAGTCCTGGGTGCCAGAAAACCCAGCGATTTTATCGAAGGGGAATATCCGATCTTTCTTGAATCTGGCAAGGGCAGCAGATTAATCGACGTTGATGGAAATGAATATGTTGACTTCC
>CAWGWZ010000026.1:0-162193 GCA_963826305.1 uncultured delta proteobacterium
GCCTGGGACACCTCTGCCACGAGGCGCTTGAGAAGCTTCCCTTCTTGGACCCATCTCTCAACCTCCTGACGAAGTTGTATTGGGATATACAAGGTACGGGTGCGTTTCTCCTCCTTCCACGTAAGAAGAGCCACTTCATGAAGGGGACCTTCTTGAGCACACCGACATCGAGGATTGCCGCACCGTTTTTTTGTAATACTCAGGGAGGCTTGGACAAAGGGCTTTATCTTTCTGAGGCGCTCCAGAGCTATCATTCCCCGTTCATTGGTCATCAGATGACGTGGCATATTTATAAGTATATATACTTTCCAAATAATGTCAACAAAAAAATGCTCATTGCGAAAAAATATTATTTGTTTCACGCATTAGATAGAAAAAAGGCAGGACTGAAGCGGGTTAGAATCGCGAAAAAAATTGACTCTTCATTGCTGGTATAATAAATTCGACATCCTAAGGCAAATCAAGCCTGCCTCGCAATCTCTTCATCGGTCGCGTAACCTTTACAGAACGAAGAATTTTCTTGACGGAATTTTCCTCCGAGCTGATCAAGTATCAGGATGTTCACCCCTTTTCCTGCCGGAGGAATAGGAGGTCGTCCCCGCTTTTTTATTGAAATACGGGCTGCATCGATTTCAGGGCATTGCAGGGATGAGGGCGAATTTGCTATCCCCAATCATTTTCTTCAACAGCGGGGTTGACTTGATTTAGAGAAGACGATTGTGAATAATGAATTAAGGAAGATTGGAAGGAGGATGGACGATGAAGGTAGTGGTGGATGAAGAAACCTGTATTGGATGTGGCCTTTGCGAAGAGACTTGCCCAGAGGTTTTTGAAATGAATGATGACAAGGCCCGCGTCAAGGTCGATGAGATTCCAGAGGATGTCGCCAAGGCCTGCCGCGAGGCGGCTGAAAATTGTCCGGTGGAGGCGATCCAGATTGAAGAATAAATATCTTCAGCAAAAATAAAAAAGGGGCGTTCCGGATCGATCACGGGCTGCCCCTCACTCATCTTTTCTAAACAAATTACTCAAAATATTCCCTGATCTCTTTATAGCGGTTTGGATCTCGCAATCGTTCCAGTGCTTTTGCTTCAATTTGGCGAATCCTCTCTCGACTGAGACCGAACTGTCTCCCGATCTCCTCAAGAGTACACTCTCCATCTTCTCCAATTCCAAAACGGAGTCGTAGAATCTTTTCTTCTCTCGGTGAAAGGCCAGACAACAATTTACGGATTTGCTCGATTAAATCCTTTTCGAGCAAGGAATCGCTCGGAGAAAGGCTTTTTTCATCAGGGATCAAGTCTTCCAGCGTGCTATCCTCTTCTCCAATGGGCATATCAAGAGAAATTGGTTCTTCGATAAGGTTCAGGATCTTCTCCACATCATGTAAAGGAATTCCACTATCCTTTGATAGCTCCTGGGAGGTAGGTTCCCGACCCAATCTCTTCACCAGATCTTTAAACGATTTCATTAATTTGCCTTTGATTTCAAATAGATAGTTTGGAATACGAATGGTCCTTGATTTCTCTGCGAAAGCCCTCAAGATGGCTGCCCTAATCCACCAGGAAGCGTAGGTGCTGAATTTATAGCCTTTTGTATAATCGAATTTAACCATTGCCTGCATGAGACCGAGGTTTCCTTCTTGGATCAGGTCTAAGAAAGAGAGGCCTCGATTGGCATACCTCTTTGCAATGCTGACGACCAGCCGCAGATTGGCTTGAATCAGTTCATGCTTTGCCTCCTGGATATCAATGAGGGCCTGTTGGTATCGGTTAAGTGTTTTTTTGTAGAGAAGGGTTCTCTCCTTCAATTCGGAAGAAGTCGATTTTAACTTCTTTCCGTTTTTCCCCTTGAGTTTATAGCCTTGCCGGTTATTGTTATATGGCCTCTTGCCCCCATTTTTTGGGCTTGGAGTAGGGAATAGCTGGGCCTTTAGTCGATTGGTCTTTGTCTCAAGAAACTTTACCTGACGCTCACCTTCCTTAATCCTCTTAGCCAACTCGACCTCTTTCTCTGGCGTAAGAAGGGAGATCTTCTCAAGGCCTTTTAGATATTCCAATGTAATATCCTGAGGATGAAAAAGAGTCTCTTCTCGGGAAGTCTGTTCCGCCTGCAGCTCCTCCCTCTCTTCGGCCCCTAACTCACCCTCCTCTGCCTGGAGCTCAAATTCCTCCAATGTCTCTTCCGATTCACCCTCATTGATAGATTTGGATTGAATTGGAGGAATTGAGGTTGATCCTTCGCCAAAAAGAGATGAGGATGGCAATGGCAATGGTTCAAGATCCAGATCCTCTCTTTTTTTTGCTGATGCTTTATTCTGTTTCACAGATGTCAGCCCCTTTCTTTCTGGAACAAAAAACCCCTTCCATCCAAGAGCCATGGAAAGGGCGGATTTTGTTTCGCTCCTCGAATACTGCAACCCTATCCGGTCGAATGGGTCTTTATGTGCTCACACTCAGGTCAAGTGTCTTATTCCTTTTCTAATTCTAATATATTCAAATCAATCACTTTTGTCAAGCTTTATTTATATTTAAAATTATTTTTTAGTGTCAATATGTTATACGATTATTGATGCATTTACCCAAATTCATATAGGATTTGTTATATATCCAAAAAAATTCATATGAAGCTCCCTGACGATCTTCCGTCATACCATCTATCTATGTGGGATGTCCCTCCTATTTTGCCTCACAGGGTGTAACCTTCTGGTCGATTCTTCACCACGGAGCGGTTAAAGTTTGAAATGAATGTTGACCAATTTGGGGAGCTTTGAGAGAGGGAGAAAGATCTTAGTTGAGATAAGAATTGAGGAAGCCACAGATGGGTTTTAGATTGACTTTGAGGGTGCCTTCTTTTATATAAACCTAAATGAATAAGGTTCTTTTCCTACCTTAGACGAGGAGGATTAGGAAGGAATGGCCATGGGACATGTCGATCTCCACCTCCACACGACCGCTTCTGATGGGGTAATGAGCCCATCGGAGATCGTGAGATACGCAAAAGTGAAAGGACTTCAAGCTATTGCCATTACCGATCACGATACCATTGAAGGGTTGGAGGAGGGGTTGTCAGAGGGGGAGAGGATCGGTTTTGAAGTGATCCCTGGGATCGAAATTAGTGCGGTACATTCGCCTGGATCCATGCATCTCTTAGGATTTTTTCTTGACATCTATCATTCTCTCCTCAATGAGAGATTGGAATATCTCCAGAGGGCGAGGGCAGAACGAAATCCAAAGATTGCGGAGAAACTGAACCGGCTTGGAATTGATGTCACCTATGAAGAGGTGGTGAAGGTCTCGGGAGGAGGCCAGGTTGGGCGACCCCACTTTGCTCAGGTGCTTTTGAAAAAAGGATATGTGAGAAGTTTTCAGGAAGCCTTCGATCGGTTTCTCAAGAAGGGAGCTCCCGCCTATGTGGACAAATTCAGATTTACGGCGAAGGAGGCTCTCCATTTTATCAACGAAGCAAAAGGAGTGGCAGTCCTCGCCCATCCCAATACACTTGGCCTGAAGGGATATGCAGAGTTGGAGAATCTGCTCCTCCAACTTGTGGAGGAAGGCCTCAAGGGGCTGGAGGTCTATTATCCAGAGCACTCCGCTTTGGAGGTGGCCCAGTATAGAATCCTGGCCGAGAGACACGGTCTCCTGATGACGGGGGGAACGGATTACCATGGGATCGAGAAAAACGGTTTGGACATCGGGGTGGGCCGGGGAGAGATGAGACTTTCTTATTCCATAGTGGAGGATCTCAAAGCAGCCCGAAGCCGGCCTTTGCAATCAAGGAGGTAAAGGTGGTTATCCTTTTGTTGATCATCACTGCTCTATTGTGGGGAGCGACACCCATTATCGAAAAGATCGGGTTGGCAAAAGTCGACCCTCTCATTGGCGTTACCATACGAAGCACAATCGTTACGGTAGGCCTTCTGATGCTCATCTTTCTATTAGGCAAAGGCAGGTCACTGACTGAATTGGACGGGAAGAGTATCCTCATTTTTGGGGCCAGTGGCGTGATGGCAGGTCTTCTTGGAATGTGGACCTATTATATGGCCCTAAGGATAGAAGCCACCTCCAAGATCGTTCCAATTGCAGCCTGCTATCCACTAGTCACTGCCCTCCTGAGCGTGTTGATTCTCAAAGAAGGAATCACCCTTCCGAGGGTGATTGGGACTGCACTGATCGTTTCTGGAATCTGGCTAGTTAAATAAATGGGTGATTGGAATGTTGGAATAATGGGTCGAATATTGAATAACAACAAAATACATTCTTTGAAGTATAAATTATCACCCAACATTCCATTATTCCAGCCTTCCATCAGTCTATAGTTGCGGAGGTAGACATGAAGAGGCGAAGCAAGACCAATCGATTGAAGGCGGCCTTGAAGAGAAAAAATGTCAGAAGTTGTCTGAGAAAGTCCAAAGGTGAGAAAAAGTATCCTTCCTGAACACGGTATGGGTTTTGAATTTCCCAGTCTCATCTTATCAAATCCAGAAGGAAAGGTCTTTAATCACCCTGATCTGAAATTAGCAGGTCGATCTGGAGATCGCCTGGTTCTCCCTCATCCCTCTGAACTAATTCCCCTCCCCATGGGAAGTCAGCTCTTCACTCTGCCCGGGAGGATTCCGATTGGATGGGACGACGGGAGAGAATCCTTCGTATTGTCAGAAAAGATGAGGATCGGTCGGAAGGAAGTTGACTGTACAGCCGTGGCCGCTTTCCTTCCGCCGGGATATATCCGCACACTCCTTCCAGCCACCCAACTGAGGCCGAGCGCCCTCACCCTTCCCCTGTGGGCTTATAGTTCCGTGGGTTGGAGAGAGGGAAGGTTTTGGGCCACCGGTTTACTCATCGACCCCGATCCCCATTGGAATCCGAAATATTTTAAGAATGACCGTCTTTTAGAAAGAAAGGTCCATACCGTTCTTAAAGAAAACCCGAAGAATCGCCTTTTCCACCAACTCGCCAAGTGTGCTTTAGAATATCATTGTTTTGCAGCTAAGAATGTTTTCTTCCGAAGGTGGGAATGTCCATTACCTACCTCCCCGATCTGCAATGCAGAATGTATAGGCTGTATCTCCCTGCAGCCCTCTGAATGCTGTCCTGCTTCTCAGGAGAGAATCCGTTTCGTCCCGAGCTCAGATGAAGTCTTGGGCGTTGCTTTACCTCATCTGGAGGAGGCAGAAGATGCCATTGTCAGTTTTGGTCAGGGATGTGAAGGAGAACCCCTGGTTCAGTGGCGACTCTTAGAGAGATCGATTCGGCAAATGCGGGAGAAGACCAATCGAGGAACGATCAACCTTAACACGAACGGAAGCCTTCCAAAACGGGTGGAGAAGTTAGTTGAGGCAGGGCTCGACAGCATTCGCGTGACCCTCAACAGCCCCCATTCAAGATACTACCGTCGCTATCACAGACCCCAAGCATATTCGTTTCGGGATGTCGTGGATTCCCTGATTCTGGCGAAGGGAAAGGGAATCTACACCTCTATCAACCTTCTCGTTCTCCCAGGGTTCACCGATAAGGAGGAAGAGGTGAAAGGGTTGATTGAGTTGATCAAGAGGACGCGCCTTGATCTCATCCAGATGCGAAACCTCAATATCGATCCCGATCTCTATCTCAAATTAATGGGACGAGGAGAGGGGATGGGAATTTCTAAGATGATCGATCTCCTCAAACAGGAATTTCCGTTCCTTCAATTCGGTTACTTTAATCGAACCAAAGAGCTCTTTTGTTCTTAGTTAAGCTACTGGTTCGACCAGTGACGCTTGAAGAGGTTTGACCGTTCCGGCGAAAGATCCTTTGGCGGTTGCTTAGAGAGAGATCGAGCCATTCAAGGAGATATTAAGACAGGTATACATCGAAAATCTCCAACGTTTTTTGCCGCATGCGGGATTGAGTTCAACAAAAAAAGAGTACTATTGCGGTTATCCGCCAACTGAACGAGATGAGTCGAATATTCTTGATGAACATTTTTAGGCTCGCAGTTACGCTAATTTGTTTGTGATACTGCCTCTGAGGGAGCCCCACTCATCAAGCCGCCCGCTGTGCGGGGGGTGTCTGACATAATCTGTCGAGTCAAATACTGGTCAAGACAATTTTTAAATATCCTTTGATCCATGGGGCAGAAAAAAAGGGAACTACTAAAAACAGTTGATCTAATCCCACAAAGGAGTGCTAAGGTACTTTAACCCCGAATCGTTGAGTAATACCACTATTGTATTACCCTTGAGTGTACCTCCGAGTAACTTCATTGCTGCAGCAGCATTCGCCCCCGATGAGAAACCTGCAAAGATTCCCTCTTCCCTCGCCAATCTCCTCGTTGCCTCAATAGCCTCCTCATCTCTTACCTTAATGTAACCATCAATGTGCTCGGGCTTGAGCATAGAAAGATGTTTCATCGAATATCCACCACCCTGGATTTGGTGATTGGGGTTTTTCACAGGTTCACCTGACAACACGGCTGCACCTTCTGGCTCAACGACATAGCATAAGATCTTTGCGTCGTACTCCTTGAATGCAGCTGCGCACCCTGCAAAGGACCCTCCTGTACCAACGAAATCGCAGAAGGCATTGATCATGCCACCCGTTTGACCGAGGATCTCTGGACCTGTATGCAAATAGTGAGCTCGTGCATTACCCTCAAGGCGAAACTGGTCTGCCCGAAACCCATTTCGTTCCCTAACAATTCTCTGCGTTTCTTGCTCCACAAGTTCAAGATCCCCACCCGACACCTGACCATGCTTAGAATCCGGCAACTGATCGACAAGGACAACCTCGGCGCCGAGTGCCGACATCATGTGAGCTCTCTCCATCGAGTTTCCCTTCGACATCACAGCCACAAACGGGTATCCTTTGATTCCACACACGATGGCCAATCCGGTTCCCGTATTGCCACTTGTGAGCTCCACCACTGTTTGACCTGGCTTCAGGATGCCTTGGGCTTCGGCATCCTGGATGATTTGCCTAGCAATTCGGTCCTTCTTTGAGAAGCCGGGATTGAGGTATTCTAGTTTTGCAAGAATACGGCCTTCGGCACCCTTTGTAAAGCGGCTTAACTCAACAATCGGTGTCTCACCAATCGCCTCAATAACAGATGTTAACACTCCTCTATATTTTGTCATCGTAACACCCTCTTTAAATTTTTTCAGCGATCAGGCTGGCAATCGCTTTCCTTTTTCCATCCACTTTGAAGATTCCCTCCCGGTATAGAAGGGTTCGGAATCCTTTGAACAGTTTAAGAAGTTCGTTGGGTTTCAAGAAGTATTTGGGATTTTTGGGACCCCTTGTACTGAGAGTCCTCTGCTCGAGGTGATACGTTTCAAAAATCACCTTACCCCCTTTTCTCAGTCCCTTTTTGATCTTTGGAATGAGACGACGATTGAGAAAATAGAAGTCGGCGATGAGGTCGTATTGGCCTGTTTCGATTTGAAAGTTGTCGAGGTCAGCTTGGAAGGTGTGAATTTTGATTCCTATCTCTTTGGCCAATTTCGTGGCTTTCCTCAGGCCCGTCTCTGATATATCCACAGCATCTACATCGAACCCATGCTGGGCAAGGAAGATCGCATTTCTCCCTTCGCCTGTTGCGATATCAAGTGCTTTCCCCTTTTGAAGGAGACCGATATGCCTTCTCAGAAAGGTGTTCGCCTCTTTACCCAGAGCGAACTCCTTTCCCGTGAATCTCTTATCCCAACGTTTCTGATCCGATTTCACCGTTGCTATCCATGCTTTTCATATAACTCCCCCGCCCCTGGCCCCCTCTATCCCCCGTCGTCCCGATTTGATCGGGAGAGGGGACGGACCTCTCCGTGAAAGGGAAGGTGAGGGATTCATTTTCGCCGTTCACCGCAAGCGCGAATGGGTGGCTATCTTTAACGGATTAAGAATATCATTCTACTTTATTCGAGTCAAACCAGGGTCTGTGGGTGCAGATAGTGATTGTTTTTTCATCCAGTTTCCATTAAGTTGAAATGATGGAGGTGCTATATATGGATCGAAGAAGAGAAGGGATTGGAGACCTGTATCATCAGGAAACGAAGTATCGACGGGAGGCGATGCCACGGGGGGGCCTCGATTGGGCACATCAACCCTTTCCCTATAAGGAGTTTCCTTATGTATTAAAGCATTTTCCCCTTCGGCTTTCTGATCAAACGCGTGGAAAGACCCTTTGGGAAGTGATCACTCAAAGACGGTCCATCAGGGAGTTTTCCCGTCAATCCATCTCTTTTTCCGGTAGTGACTCATTTTGCCCCAAGAAGGTCGGCAATCTCTTCAACCGACCAAAGATGATCCGTCACTCCTGCCTTCATAGCCGGTGTCATTCGCAGGGTTTTATGAATCCGAACAAAATTATAATACATGTAATGAAGTGCCAAATGAAAGGCGTGATTCTCAATCTTCTTGCTAAAGGCATTCGTCAGTCTGGTAAACCGCCTCATCCCCATTCGCATTGTCAAATTCTGTCGTTCGATGTAGCTGGTTGAAATATATTTAAACTCAGGATTCCCGGTAATCGGCGTTCCTTTGCATCCGGTACACCTTGCTGGACTGTAACGTGTTTCATCTTGGCTTGACTCATACATCTTGACGAGCATCGCATAATCGACTTCACACCCAAAGGCCCCCTCGACCGCTTCAAGATAAACTTTATTCCCATCGGTAGTAAGCTGAACCCGGTTAGCAAGGCGGCTGGCAAGATCGTCAATAAACATCTTAGCACTCTGAGCGTCCCTCCTTCCCACCATGAAAGAAGGAACAAGTTTTGTTTCAGCATCCATCGCAACCCAAGTCCATACGTCCCCATAGCCAAAGATTCCCTGCTTATCTTTGGGAACATTCTTTTGCTTTGCATAGCAGAATGACCAAATCTCATCGCACTGGATACGCTTACATTTCAGGTTATGGAAAGCCTTATCCTGATATTCAGCGCAGGCTTGCCCGATCTCTGGCACGAACTTCAGGACGGTATTAAAGGCCACATCGCAAATCCTTGCTGTGGCGCGAAGGCTATTTCCTTCTACGAGAACCGAAATCAACTGAGTCCGTTTTGTTTTATCAAGTGTATTCATGACTTCATTATAAGCACAAATGCTTGAGCGAGTCAAGCATTATTTTAGCTTGTGAAAAGAAAAACTTAATCCTCTGTCAAATTGTTGAATTATATACCGACAATAACGGTACGTCAATGTAAAAAAAGTGCAATTTGTACTTTTTTTTATTGTACAATAATTCAACTTATGTTATATTATTTTTTATGAAAACAAAGGGTAGGCCAAAAACGACTGAACCAAAGAATGATTATTTGGATATCAGAATAAATAATTTAGAGAAACAAGCTTTTAGGGAAGCTGCCCAATTAGCTGGAATTCCAATCTCAACATGGGTTCGAGAAAGACTCAGGTTGGCAGCGATACGAGAATTAGAGAGTGCTGGTAGGCGAATAGCATTCATATCCCATATTCCTCTTGGAGGTCCAGATGAGCAACCATAAATCGCAGATTATCGTAACTCAAAAAGGAATAGGAGAGATATTAAAACAGTTCCAGCTGAAGGTTCCACCCAATCAAAGAGATTACTCTTGGACAGACTTAGAAGTAACCACTCTCTTTCAAGACTTGGCCAAAGCGATTGCAGATAATGAAATTGAATACTTTTTAGGAACTATCTCCACTATTCCAGATTTAGGTTTTCTCGAAGTGGTAGACGGTCAACAACGTCTTGCTACAATTACCATCCTATTGGCGGAGATCGGCCGTTATCTTGCAGACAAGGACCCTGTAATATCAGGGGATTTGAAGAATTTCTTGGTTTATGTTGATCGGCCTCAAAGAGCAACCTTCCCGAAACTCAGATTGAATCTTGTTGATAATGACTTTTTTCGCACAATGCTCTCTGACGATTCTGTCAATTCTCCTCCTATTCCTATGCGTAAATCACATAAATTGATTTGTGATGCATTTGATAATGCACATAAATATGTAAGAAAAATTGTTGCTGGGTATGATACTAAGGCTCATGGGGATATACTGAACAAGTGGATAGATTTTATCGAGTTTGGTGCCACAGTGATTTTGCTCCAAGTTCCTACGGGGGCTAATCTCTACAAAATGTTTGAGACTTTAAATGATCGGGGGCTCAAGACATCACAAGCCGATCTTGTAAAGAACTACCTTTTCAGTCAGGCAAAAGACCGCCTGAATGAGATGCAAGATTCTTGGTCATCCATGCGTGGGGCTCTCGAATCTCTTCAAGAAGAAGAAAACGAAGATATCACTGTAACTTTCTTGCGGCACGCACTAATAGTAGTTCAAGGATTTCTGAGAAAAGATAAGGTATATGAAGTGGTACAACAAAACGGAAAAGGTTCTCAGGCTTCAATCGCACTCCTCAAAAAGATCGAAAATCTTGCTGGTGTTTATGTGGCAACGTTTTATCGAGACCATGAAAAGTGGAATTCACATCCAGATGCGATGCGGCGTGCTATCCAAACAGTAAATTTCTTTCATATTCATCCTTTCCGACCGGCATTATTGTCCGTAGCCGCGAAGTTCTCCCCCAAAGAAACACTTGAAGCATTTCAAATGTTTATTTCGTTGGGTGTTCGATTAATAATCGCTTCAAGTACCCGGAGCGGTATCATTGAAGAAACTCTTGCTATTGCTGCCAACAAAATTTTTACAGGTCAAATATCAACGACACAAGATCTAAAAAAGGAAATTAGTGCAATTATTCCTACTGATGAACTATTCAGGCAAGCGTTCGAGAATGCTACGTTTTCAAAAGGACCATTCCCACGCTATTACTTACGGACATTAGAGGGGGTACATAGACAAGAACCCGATCCATGGTATACAATAAATGAGGATAAGGAAGCTATAACTCTTGAACATATATTGCCACAGAAGCCGGAAGGAAACTATCCCCAATTTACCGAAGAACAAGCCGATATTTATTGGAAGCGCCTTGGCAATATGGTTCTGTTACGCCATAAAGCCAACTCCGACCTGAAGAGTGCGGATTTTCCGACAAAATGTGCCGTTTACAAGGAATCTCCTTATGAATTAACTGCACAGGTTGCGACCGTCAAAGATTGGAATGTAGAAAAAATTTGTGAAAGACAAAAAGGACTGGCGAAGTTAGCTCTTAAAGCTTGGCCTATATGATCGAAAAAAATAGGGAACAATCTTAAACTTTTTTATCACATAGAGTTTTTTGACCACCGGGCCTTTGCCGCTTTCTGAGCTATTTCTTTTCTTTTGCGAGCAGATAGTTTTCTTGCCCTGGCAGGTCCACCCTTTAAGCCGCCTTTCTTCCCAATTTCAGATAAGTATTGAGAGATAGGGGATTTTTCTTCTGACTCTTCGGTGGAGATTCGCATTATTTCGTAGGCTAACTTATTGGGGTCTCTCGGAAGTGGTTTACTTGACCGCCTCATGCATCCATGATCCCACGGATCGCTTTCGGTGTCAAGCTAAAATTAAAATTTAGAATGGGCAAAATGAGTCACTACCCAAAACACAGAAGACTTTACAAAATACTGGGCGGCTTCTTATGTCGAAGCGGGAGAACATGTAAGGAAATACATCCAAAAATAGTTAATGGCTACAAACAACCTTCGGCGCTAACCCCAGGCCAGCGCTTGCTCAGACGCAATCGGTCTGTCAAACGCAACGACTTCCATGGCCTGGGCTAAACCTATTAGGCTGGGAAGAGTAAAGGTTCCTCCTCCATCAATTCAAAAATTTCTCCGCAATCTCCTCGAAATTTAGGGTCACTTCTGCAAAAATTGTTATTGTATCCTGTTATGAACGATGCCAGAACTTCTATTTGAGGAAAACTAAGAGTAATAGATGAGAGCCGATGGCAACGGCTCTGCTTTCAGCCTTCATCTGGGAGGACTGCCCCGGGGCGTTTTTTACGAAGCTTCGGGATTATAGGAAGGACCACCAGGATCAAGGCTATAACGAGACAGGTGGCTGAGATCGGGCGGGAGAAAAAGATCTTGAAACTGCCCTTGGATACCATAAGGGATTGTTTTAGAGAATACTCCAGCATGGGCCCGAGGACATAGGCCAGAATCAACGGAGGAGCTTCGTATCTCAGCTTCTTCATTAAATACCCTATCACGCCGAAGATGAGCATGAAAAAGACATCCATAATGCTGTTGGCGATCGTGTAGGATCCGATTATACAAAAAACAATGATCAGGGGCATGAGGATCGCGTAGGGGACTTTGAGGAGCTGGACCCAGAGGCCGATCAGGGGAAGGTTCAGGATGAGAAGCATGACATTGCCGATGTACATGCTTCCCACCACTCCCCAGAAGACCTCCGGATGATTGGTCAGGAGCAGTGGACCGGGCGTCACCCCGTGGATGATGAGCGCGCCCAGGAGCATAGCCATGACAACGTTGGAAGGGATGCCCAGGGTGAGGAGGGGGATAAAAGCACCCTGTGCTGCGGAATTGTTAGCGGATTCGGGTGCGGCCACACCTTCGATCAACCCGGTGCCGAATTTTTCTGGAGTCTTGGAAACCTTTTTTTCCACGGCATAGGCGACGAAGGAGGAGAGCACAGCCCCGCCGCCGGGAAGGATGCCCAGGAAAAAACCAATTACGGTTCCTCTGATAATTGCCCCAGCAGATTGAATCCAATCCCGCACGGTCGGAAACAATCCCTTCACACGGGTCTTGAAGATCTCGCGGTCGATTTTTGTCTCGATATTGAGAAGCATTTCCGAAATGCCAAACAGACCCATCACCACCGGCACGAGCCCGACTCCGTCCATCAGTTCTATGATTCCGAAGGAAAAGCGGGCCGTTCCGGAGACAGTGTCAGTACCGACGGTTCCTATAAGAATACCGAAGCAGGCCATCATGAGGGCCTGGATCATGGATGTGGAGGAGAGGAACGTCAGGACCACCATGCCGAGACACATGAGGGCAAAATATTCGGGAGGTCCAAAACGGAGGGCAAGATCAGCCAACGGAACGGCCACTAAGGTCAGGCCGACGATACCGATGGTCCCGGCAATGAACGAGCCGAAGGCCGAAATTCCCAGGGCGCGCCCGGCTTTCCCCTGGCGGGCCATCTGGTAGCCATCCAGGCAGGTGACAGCAGAAGCAGCTTCCCCCGGGATGTTCACCAAGATGGAGGTCGTGGACCCTCCGTACATGGCTCCGTAGTAGATCCCGGCGAGCATGATGATGGCTGCTACCGGCGTGATGTGAAGAGTAGCTGGCAAGAGAAGAGACATGGCCGCAGTCGGTCCGAGGCCCGGGAGAACACCCACCAGGGTGCCGATCAGGCAGCCCATAAAACAGTAGAAAAGGTTGATCGGCTGCAGGGCAACCGAAAAACCTAACAGGAGCTGGCTAAAAGTGTCCATACTGCATCGAACGAATTCCTAAGTAATTGCGGTGGGAAAGGGTCTAGCCCGGCCACCCCGTTTAAATTAAAATCCCCAAAGCCCTCTCGGTAATCGGCTCTCCAAGAGGATCACAAAGAAAAAATATGTTGCGGCTGTTGTCAGCAGCGATGAAAACAGGACGATCTTCCAACTATAAGGTTCTACAATTCGGAAAAGAACCAAGAGGAGAAGAAAAGTCCCCAGCAAGAAGCCCAGCCGGTCGAGGAGGAAAACATAGAGAAAAAGTGTCCCCATTAATATGGCCAGCTTCCCGAATTGGATTCCCCCCCAGATTTCAGATGCGGGACCTCCGGATTTTTTCAGGGTTTGCAGTAAAGAAATCAGGGCCAGTAACCCAAGCAGAATCGCCGTGTAAAATGGCAGGAATCCGGGCCCGGGGTTATGAAGCCCCCCTACCTTAAGGCTCCACGACTCCACACAGACAGCAGTCGAAAGAACGAGCCAGAATATATTAACGATGATGTAAGTTCTTTTCACCCCCGAGAGCCCTCAGATGAATTACTTGTTGAGTATAAATTTTTTTACGTGCTCTCCAGCTTTGATGTAAGCATCAGCCCAGTATTTTGTACACTCCTTGGCGCCCATGTACATGATCGGCATGTCATACTTGCCCATGGCCTCGATGAAAAGGGGATCGTCCTGAGCTTTGTGGAAAGCGTCTTGAAGAATTTTGACCACCTCAGGATCCATTCCCTTCGGTCCGAGGATGACCATGAGGTTATTGTGAACAACCTTGTATCCGAGTTCTTTGACCGTTGGGACCTTCGGAAAAACTTTCGACCTTTTTTCTCCATAGGTAGCCAGGAGTCTCAACTTCGCGGCCTCAACCAGCGGGATCCAGCCGGCGGTGGTAACAATCATGTCCACATGTCCTCCCAGCAGGGCGGTAGAAGATTCCTGGTCCCCTTTGGAGGGGATATGCTGAAGCTTGAGGCCCCCTGCATTATAGGCCGTTTCTTCCCAGGCAATATGCCCGGCTGAGCCGACCCCGGAGGCCATGTAGGTCAGCTTCCCCGGATTGGCCCGAGCGTAATCAATCACCTCATTCAGGGCTTTGAATGGAGAATCTGACCGGACCACAATTCCAATTTGGTGCCCGCCCACCAGAATAATCGGGGTTACATCCTTGACCGTATCAAAGGGCAATTTATTGAGGTAAGAATTGCGATGCAGGCTTTCTGTCGCTTCTACCAGCGTGTAGCCGTCAGGCTTCTTCCCGATGATACTTCCCACCCCGACCGCGCTTCCCCCACCAACCCGATTCTCCACGATTATTGGCTGGCCGAGAAATTTCTTGACTGCCTCACATAAGGCACGAAAGGTGATGTCCGTAGCCCCTCCCGCCCCCCAGGGCATAACCAGGGTAATAGGAGCATCGGGGAAACCGGTGGTTTGACCGGCTGTGGGTGCAAGCAGCAGGCACACTGCGAGGATCGCCAGAGTTAAAATGATCTTGGAATTATGTTTCATCTTGTTTTTACCTCCTCGTTTTTGATCTTAAATTTTTTCAATAGAAAACTTTGTACAAGAGTGATCTAACATAAAACTTGTTTTTATAAAAAAATTCAATACTTTTTGTATAACTTTTCAAAAACTCAGTCAACAACAAATTTGGAGTCTCTCCAGAGTTGTCGCTTATTTGGCCTCCAGGTAAAAGCAATGAAGACCAATGGTTTAAAGTGCTCCGATTTTTCTAAAGTACTTGAGGGCTCCAGGATGAAAAGGAACTCCAATTCTGGTCTGGACCGGGGGGAGGAGGGCAAGGTCCATCACATTAATGGAAGGGAAATTCCGAGTGATTCAGCCAGGGCAACCAATTCTTTTGCGGTGGCAGGGGCCAGCGGGATGCCTTCTTTGAGGCGCTCGGCCTCCGTTCGATATTCCGGTTCTCCAGGCATCAAAATCTCTGTGGCGTTCTGCGCCTTCGCACTTTCTTTAATGCTTTTGATATAGCGGTCCATTTCCTTCTTAAAGTTTTCTCTTCCAGTGAAACATTCTGGGTCGACGGCCATGAAGGAATGGCAGGTGCCCTGGATGCCGCCTGGGTCCTCTTCGTACAGGCTTTTAATGTATCGAGTCCATTTGCCACCCGTTAAAACGGATGTCAGCATTTCATGGACCAAAATCATTCCATATCCTTTATATCCTCCAATGGGGGCTAAAGAACCTCCTCCTTCATATCCTTCATAAGGATCTTCTGTAGGAAGACCATCCTTATCAAAAGCCCAACCCAGAGGTATCTTCTCACCTTTCTTACGGCATAATATTAATTTACCTGAAGAGACCACACTACAAGAAAGATCCAGAACAATCGGCAGATACTTATCGGCAGGAAAAGCAAAGGAGAGGGGGTTGTTTCCTATGATCCGCTCCCGTCCTCCATGGGGAGCCATCATGGGTGCAGTATTGGTTACGACGTACCCTATAAGATCCCTTTCAACGGCCATCATGGGGAAAAGACCTGCCACGCCGAAATGACCGCTGTCTCTTACAGAAACCCAGCCAATTCCGAATTCCATCGCCTTTTTGATGGCGATCTCCATCGCTTTATAGGATACGACATGGCCCATAGACCCATGGGCTTCAATAAGGGTCGTCGCCCCTTTATCCTTGATGATGGTCATTTTACATACGGTCCGGACATAACCTTTTTGAAGCCTCTGAATATAGATGGGAAGTCTCATCACCCCATGGGTTTCGATACCCCGAAGTTCAGACCTCGCCAAAAGGCCTGCCACAATTTCCGCCTCGTCATACGGAACCCCCACTCTCAGATACGCCTGTTTACAGAAAAGTTTCAAATCATCAAAGGATATGCGTTGGGCAATATTCCTCCCCATCTAATCATCCCTCCTGAAATAGATCACCTCTTCGGGTTATTCCGTGTATTTTCCCCGCCAGGCCAACAACGAAACGGTTCTTGGCGATCTTGATGTTCAACTTCTTCCTATTCCTCAATTCCTGCCAATCGTATGGCGCAATTCTTTTTATGGGGGATATCCGATTCCCTGAAAATCGTGAGCCGATGGGCTGCGGGGGAACCTCCTCCATGAATATCGGAGATCGTATCCGCACTCTCCATCGCCATCTTCTCAACCAATCGCAACATCTTGATCCTTTTTTCCACGGGTACCCCAGTGGCTCCCTTCAAATATTTCTTGAGCAACTCGCCGATGTCTGGGTTATCAAAATCCCTGTCCGAAGGAAGGTCTGCTACAAAGCCGCCCGAGATATCGACCATCAGACGTACAGCCTCTGCCATCTCCTTTCCTTCGTGGATCTTCGAGGCGTTGGCCAAGACCGGATCGATAAAATAGGTCCCCGAAGGCTCTTTCTTTCCCTCATAGGAGGCGGCCAAACTGCAGCCGTAAAGGGTTTCCGCCATATGAATCATATCGATAACTTTTTCTTTGTGGTGGCTCACTTTTGAAGTCCCGTTATACTCCATCATCATCAAGGCTGCGCCCGTCATGGCATCGATCTTTCCCGATTTGCAGCCGCCGTGGGATTGGCGATGATATGCGGAGAAACGGCTCACCATCTCAGCCGCAAATTCAACTTCCCTGAACATGAAAACCCGGTTCCATGGCACCAGTACCTCATCAAAGATGAGCGTGGGACAGTATTTGCTGTAACGAATATTGCCGCAATCCACTCCCTCGATCTCACGGGTATCCATCGAATTTCTTCCAACGACGTGGATGAGGTCTTTCGTATCCGAAGGAATGGCGAAGGCCAGGGCATAATCCTCATCCCCTTTTCCCATCGCTCGGGTCGGGAGCACAATCACCTCATGACAACTGAGAGATCCTGTCTGGTGAACCTTGGCTCCCCTCACGACAATCCCTTCTTTCGTTTGGTCGACGACGCGGAGGTACATATCCTTATCGGGCTGTTCATGAGGGCTGAGATTCCGATCTCCCTTGACGTCGGTCACGCTGGCATTTCCTGTCAGATCGTTCTTCTGGATGTATTTCAGAAAGTCCACGAAACGGTCGTAGTAATGGGTTCCATATTTTTTGTCGATGTCATAGGTCACAATCGAAAGAGTACAGAGGCAGTCCAATCCTGTGCATCGCTGGTGGCATGTCCCCACATAACCTCCCAGGGTGCGGTTGATCTTCACCCTCATGACAAGATCTTCGACCGATTGCGGTGGCAGAGTAAATCGGTTAATAGGCTCCCCCGTGAAAGGAGAAAGGGTGGTCAGCATCTCTCTATACTTTGGATGGTTGGCCAGTTCATAGGTTGCACCCGTGGCATTGATCCCTGCGCGAATACGGGGATTATCAATGACATTCTCCATCCTCTCCCCGAACATGTAGGCCGTCGGTTCCAACTTTCTTAAACTGGATAGATATTGTTCAAAGGTCTTAACAGCCATGGTTTTCCTCCTACTTTTTGATCTATTCAATCTTAATCCCCCCAACCCCCCTTTAGCAAAGGGGGGTTGGGGGGATTTGGGGCTTCGATCTTTCAATTCGCCATCTACCGTCAGCTATCAGCCATTGGCCAGTTCCAGGCCTCTTCGAAAGGCTTTGAGATTCAGCGCCGTCGCCTTCTTCGGGACGCTGACCTCAATGGCCTTCTCCAGCGCTTCTACAGAGAGAAGGCCCGTCTTTTTGATGAGGGCTCCCAAGATGATCAGATTTGCCACAACGATATTACCCATCTCCTTGTCCGCAAGACTCGTAGCGGGGATGGGAAGAATTTCATAATCACCGGGTTTTGCACCCTTCACGAGATCGGAATCGATCACCAGTAACCCTTTAGATCTTATTCGATCAACATATCGCGGTATTGCTTCTTCGGCTAAGGCAATCAGGACATCGGGCCTTCTGACCTGGGGGTCGGAAATGGGTTCTTCAGAGATGATCACCTCTGCCCTCGCAGAGCCACCTCTCAGCTCTGAGCTATAGGATTGGGTTTGAACCGCCCTCTTCCCTTCAAACAATGTAGCCGCCGTCCCCAGCAGAATCCCTGATAAGACAACGCCCTGACCACCCACTCCTCCAATGAGTATCTCTTTACGACTCATTCAACTCCTCCTCGGGCTTTACTCATCATCTTCTTAACTTCTTCCAACATCTCTGGCTTCTCTATGTCGACCAACTCCCCGACCACGATCTTATCCTTCAACTCCTCGTCTGAGAGTTTGGCTGCTTCTTTCGGTGTGACGGACCTCTTCTTATAATCCTCCAGCATCTGAACCGCACTTCCCACCCCTGTCTTTCTTCCAAATTGGATCGGACATTGGGAGAAAATTTCAATGAAGGCAAATCCCTTCTTCTGAATTGCCTTCTTGATCGAGCTGGCCAACTGCTTCGGATGGGCCGTTGTCCAGCAAGCCACAAAGGAGGCACCTGCAGCCATGACCAGCTTCGAGATGTTAAACACATTTTCAACCGTGCCGTAGGGGGTCGTCGTTGTCTTGATACCCATGGGTGTCGTCGGAGCGGCTTGGCCTCCGGTCATTCCATAAATCCCGTTATTAATGCAGAGGACGACCATCTCAATATTTCTCCGTGCATTTTGTATCAGGTGATTCCCGCCAATGGCCGCTAAATCCCCATCTCCGCTGACGACCATCACCTTCTTCTCAGGAAGGCCCATTTTGATCCCGAAGGCAAAAGCGATCGGCCTGCCGTGGGTGGTGTGAAGCACATCCGCATTGAAGAAGGGACTGGGAATCCATGCCGCACATCCAATTCCAGAGACAAAGACAAAATCGTCCAACTCCATGCCGAGTCCATCGATGGCACGAAGGATCGCTTGTGTGACGGTTCCATCTCCACAGCCCGGGCAGAAAGTCGAGGACTTCACCGAAGGTCTGATAAACCGATGTAAAGGATGAACAAGTTCGCTCATTTCGAAACCTCCCGAATTTTTCTTAAGATGTCCTCTGGATCCTGAATCTCGCCGATAAGTCTTGGAGGCAGAAACGAGACATCGGCATAATGGGCCGCCTCTGCCTTGATATAGGGATAAATTTGGCCAAGATTGTTTTCCAGGACGATCACATGTTTTGCCTGTCTGGCCATCTTCTCGATCTCCTCTCCCGGGAAAGGCCACACCGTGATCAGTCTTAGCGTCCCGACAGGAATTCCATCCTTTCTTGCCTGAGCAGCAGCCATAGCCGCTGCCCTGGCCACTGCTCCATAGGAGACCAAGACGATCTCTGCACGTTCATAGTCGGGTTCAACGAGAATGATTTCTTCCTTGTGTTTGAGGATCTTATTGCTCAGTTTCCGAATGAAATTATCCAACGCGGAAATATCGATCAGGTTTCGCTTTCCATACTCATCATGGCATGAGCTCGTCACATGGGCTTTAAATCCTCTCCCAAAGATCGGCATGGGAGCCACATCTTCATCGAGGAAACCCTTGACCTTTTGAGGGTCCGTTCCAGGTTCAGGGATCTTTCGGTATTCGGTCTTGATCTTTTCAGGCCCGGGAATGACCACTTCCTCCCTCATATGCCCCACAAAAGCATCGGAGAGAATGAAGACCGGGGTCCGATATCTCTCCGCATAATTGAAGGCAATAACCGTATGATCGAACATCTCCTGAGGGGAAGAAGGGCAGAGGGCGATAATCTCATAATCTCCATGAGAACCTCTTTTTGCCTGAACCATATCTCCTTGAACTCCGACAGTGGGCATCCCTGTGGTGGGAGCCCCCCTCTGCACATTCACGATGACACAGGGTGTCTCCACACCGATGGCAAAGCCAATATTTTCAAGCATCAAACTGATCCCTGGGCCGGAGGTGACGGTCATCGATTTCCTGCCAGCCCAGGAGGCTCCGATGACTGCTGCAATCGCACTGATCTCATCCTCCATTTGAAAAAAAGCACCTCCCACCTGCGGCAACCGTTCTGCTAATCGGTTGGCCACTTCAGTGGCTGGAGTGATCGGATAGCCTGCCGTGAACTCGCATCCAGCGGCAATGGCCCCCTCAGCGCAAGCCACGTTTCCCATCATAAAATATCTTCCTGTTTGCACCCGCTTCCCATTCATTTTTTCGCTCTCCTCCGTGACTTTTCTCCCGATACGACGATCGCCAAATCGGGACAGAAGATCATGCAGTTTTCACACGCGGTGCATTGATCATCTTTCATCACCACAGGTGGCCTGTAGCCCTTCTGATTCAATGTTTCGGAGGGCTTGAAGACCTCTTTCTGGCAGACATAGAGGCATATGCCGCATTCGTCGACTCCCTTGCATAGCTCGTGGTAAATCCTTAAGTTACACAACTCTCTTCTCCTTTCATCCTCTCAATCTGGGTTGATTCACCCTGTCGTTGAATTAGATGCTGTCCTCAACTTCAACAATCATTCGCCAATCGAGGGATAAGCCTTAAATCAACCCGATTTCGGTACAACAACAGGGTTCACCGGGTGGAGTGGAATCTCTCCTTTCAGAACTCGAATGATATCTTCTGCCACCAAACTCATTCTTCTCAGAGCCTCATCTGTATGAGCCGCCATGTGAGGTGTTCCGATGAAATTTTCCAGTTGAAGCAAGGGGTGATCTTTCATAGCTGGTTCCACCTCATATACATCGGAGCCAGCCCCAGCTATCTTACCCTCTTTGAGGACTGCATAAAGGGCTTTTTCATCCCAGATCGGACCTCGGGCGAGATTAATGATGTAGGCCGAAGGTTTCATCAATTCAAATTCTCTCCCTTTAAGTAGACCTTTGGTTGCAGGCAACATCGGGAGATTAATGGAGACATAATCCGATTGAGTCAAAAGATCTTCCAGACTAACCTTCTCAGCTTTTATCTCCTCCTCCATCTCCTGATACCGCACGGCATCATAGTAAAGAACCTTCATATCAAACCCTTTATAACCGATTCGACCCACTGCCCTGCCGATGCGGCCAAAACCGAGAATTCCCAGGGTTTTTCCATGAAGTTCTCTACCAATGTATTGATAACGTGCCTCCCATCGTCCTTCGCGCAGGGCAAAATCTCCTTTCTTGAGCATCTTTGATAGGATGAGAGCCAACCCAAAGAAGTGTTCGGCGACAGAGATATCGTTCGCATCAGGGGTGTTCACCACCCATATCCCTTTCTCTGTGGCCGCTTCCAGATCGATATTCTCCACTCCGACCCCATGTCTCCCAATGGCCTTCAGCTTGGGAGCGGAATCCATCAACTTCCGGTCCGCCTTCCCATTGGCCCGGATGATGATTCCATCCACCTCCCTCACCTCTTTAATCAACGAGGTCTCCTCAAGAGAGGTGGCGAATAAGATCTCTGCCTTTTCCCTGAGAAGTGCCTTCCCCACCTCGTGCATATCCTCATAGAGTAGAACCCTGAACCTCTTCATATTTACGTTATTCTCCCCATCACGTCGCAACGACTCCTTTCAATTGGGACATGTAACTATTTTTAGAAAAGGTGAGATGATTGACAATGAGTTTCTCCAATTGGGGCAGATTTCTATTTTCAATAGCTTTGATCATTTCTCGATGCTCAACGATGGATTGCTCAATTCGGTGAGGAAGGGACCAAGCATTAAATCGGACAATATGGGCTTTTGTACGGAGGAAATCAATCATGTCGTAAAGGTAACTATTTCGGCAGGCCCTGAAGATCGTTCGATGAAATTCGGAATCCATCTCAATCATCTGATGGGTCTTCTCACGGAGATATCTCTCCACTTCCTTGGACAGTATTTTCAAGTCTTGGATCTCTTTCTGGGTGATATGCTTTAATACCAGTCGCGCTGCTATTTTTTCCAGTTCGGCCCGAATAAAATAGATCTCTTCGATCTCCTCGACGGTGAGGTCAGCGACCACGACTCCCCGGTAAGGGATGGCCCTGACGAGTCCCTTCGATTCCAATTTCTTCAAGGCTTCACGGATGACCGTTCGGCTGACTCCAAACTTCAAAATGAGATCCATTTCGATCAGACGTTCCCTCGGCTTAAATTGGCCCGAAAGAATGGCCTCTTCGATTTCCTTGGTCACCCGGATTGAATTAACACTTGACATATGATGTATCTTTTTCTAAAATATGTAAAATTTTAATACAATATTGTATACCATTTTTGAAATCATTCTGTCAACTCTTTTCATCTTCTTCTGGGGGCTCTTCGATGACTCAATTTAGAAATCTTTTCAGTCCTTTTCAAATCGGAAATTTGGAATTAAAAAATCGGATTGTGATGCCACCCATGGCCACCAACTTTGCCGCCGAAGACGGATTCGTCAATGATCGGCATATCGCCTACTACGTAAAACGGATTCAAGGCGGGGTGGGGTATATTACCTTTGAACACACGGGGGTTCTGAAACAGGGCAGGGCCTTTCCCAATATGGCACTGATTGACTCAGATCATCACATCGGTCCCTTTAAAAAGTTAGTGGAGGCTGTCCATACAGAAGGCGGAAAGATCGTGATTCAGATCAATCATGCTGGCCGTAACACCTCTCCCTCGATCACCGGCTTTCCCATTGTCGCTCCCTCTGCTATTGCCTGCCCTGTCAGAAAGGAGATGCCCCAAGAGCTCTCTTTGGAAGAGATCCAAAAGATCATCGAAGCCTTTGGAGCGGCTGCGCTTCGTGTCAAAGAGGCAGGGGCTGACGGTGTGGAAATCCACATGGCCCATGGATATTTGATCAATCAATTCCTCTCCCCTTTTTCGAACAAGAGAGAGGATGAATATGGTGGGGATGCGGATCGGCGGATGAAAATGGCCCTCGAAGTATTAAGAACGGTTCGAAATAAGGTAGGTGCCGATTTTACAGTTCTCTGCCGTCTCAGTGCTGATGAGTATGTCGAGGGCGGGTTGAGGATCGATGACTCGAAGGAAATCGCTAAGGCTCTGGAAAGGAATGGGGCGGATGCCCTTCATATCTCTGCCTGCGTGACCGCATCAGGATATTTGAACCATCCTCCTTACTATGCAGAAGAGGGTGTCTTTGTTCACCTTGCTCAGGGAATCAAATCCGTTGTTGGCGTCCCTGTCATCATTGTTGGTCGAATCCGTACCCCAGAATTGGCCAACCGAATATTGGAAGAAAACAAAGCCGACCTCATCGCCATGGGAAGGGCCTTGATTGCTGACCCAAATCTTCCTGTGAAGGCATTTGAAGGAAAAACGGATGAAATCATTCCCTGCATCTCCTGCAATCGCTGTATTTTGAGCATTCGAAAGGGTGCTCTCCAGTGTGCTGTCAATCCCGAAACCGGTCGGGAGGGAATATTCAAACTCCAAAAGACAGATCATCCAAAGAAGGTTTGGATTATCGGTGGAGGCCCGGCCGGGATGAAGGCGGCAGAGATTGCAGCCCTCCGTGGTCATGATGTTACCCTCTACGAAGCGCAGGAGAGATTAGGGGGACGATTTCTTCTCGCCGCCATCCCCCCGAAAAAACAGGTTCTCAAAGAGTTTGTCGATTATCTCGCCAACCGAATAGGGAAGCTTCCATTGAAGATTGTTTTGGGCAAATCGTTTGATCCCACCCAGTTGAAAAGCGGAAACCCTGACACAATCATCATCGCCACTGGAGCCAAACCATTCTTCCCGCCCATCGACGGGATTGAGGATGCCCAGGTCATCTCAGTGGATGAGGCATTATCAGAGCCTATCCATCTCGGCGATAAAATCCTCATCGTGGGGGGCGGAGGAATCGGAGCGGAGTTGGCGGACCATCTTTCTGAAGATGGAAAGGAAGTCACACTCATTGAGATGAGAGAAGGGATCGCTCTGGATCTGGTGGGCCACCTTCAGCACTTCTTAAATACAAGGCTCAAGGCTAAGGGTGTCCAGATCTTGACCTCTACGAAGGCCATTCGATTCGAGAAAAGGGCTGTGTGGGTAGAGGACTCCCAAGGGACGAAAAAGCTTGAAGGTTTTGACAACATTGTGATTGCTATGGGATCGATCCCCAATGATGAATTGGTGAGTTCGGTCAAGGAGAAGGTTTCTGAGGTCTATGTCGTGGGTGACGCCTCAAAACCAAGGGAGGTGATGGAAGCATTGCTTGAGGGAGAAGAGCTCGCCCTCAAAATTTAGCAGAAGGAGGTGATGGGTCAGAGAGAGAATGAAATGTGTCTCCCTGCAACAATTGATGTCATCCTGAACTTGGTTCAGGATCAGGGTTTATGAATTGACGATCTGTTAGATCGAGATGCTGAAACGAGTTCAGCATGACATTTTTCTCCATTGTTCATGAGTTTTTCAACGGCCTCGATCTTAAATAACTCAAAAAGAAAGGAGGGGCAGCAATGTTACCAAAAAGAAGATTATTGGCAATAGGCTTATTCATCCTTATTGGAATTTTCTTTATTCCCATGATGGTTTTTCCCGCCGAGAAGAAGGTGGTCCGGGTTTGGCATACAGAGACCGAGCCCCAGACGATCGCAGCGTTTCAGGAGATCATCAACGACTTCGAGAAATTGCACCCGGACATCACGGTAATGCAGGAGGGGTTGGCCTGGGGTGATTTGGAGGCCAAGCTGACGGCCTCTCTGGCAGCAGGATCGCCGCCCGATGCAGCCCACGGACAGGCAATCACCTGCGCATCGTTTTACGCGAAGGGACTTCTGCGGGATCAGGAAGATATTGCCAATGTGGTCGGGCGGGATAACATCTTTGAGGCCGTGAGGAACGAATGCCGATTCGAAGGCAAGTACTACGGGATCCCTCACTCGCCCAATGTGTCACTGCTGATCTACCGCAAGGACATTTTCAAGGCGAAGGGATTGAAGCCGCCGGAGACCTGGGACGATTTCATTAAGATGGCTCAGGCCATGATGGAGCGGGACAAAGATGGTCGAGTGACCCGTTATGGCCTTTCCCTGCCGGGTACGGGGCTTTTCGTAAACATTCTGGTGGGGGAACTGACCAAGGCCAACGGCGGTAGGCTATTTAACCTCAAGACCCACCGGCCCACCTTCACCGAGAAGCAGGTTGTCGAGGTACTCGATTTCTATAAGAAACTCAACGACACGGTCCTGCCACCCGGCTGGCTTGGCCACGGCTATCTGGACACCTTCGCCAACCTGGCCACAGGCAAGGTCGCCATGCTCTATCAGGGCTATGGCCGTGGCACCGGCTACATCGAGAAGTACGCGCCCAAGGGGACGGGCGATCCAGAGCACTTCGGGGTAATGCGGAAGCCGCACGGGCCATCCGGCAAGGTGACGGCGGCCCAGGTCGATGCCGAGCCCTGGATGATCTTCAAGAACGCGAAGTACCCGGAGGAGGCCGCCGAGTTTATCAAGTTCTTCTTCAAGGAGGAAGAGTACATCAAGTACCTGCATACGGTACCGGTCCACCTTCTGCCGACGTTCAAGTCCACCCGGAACAGTCCGGCTTACCAAGCCAACGAGATGTATCAGCGCTGGAAGGAATGGGTCGACATGGATTACTACTACTTCGAGAGGGACCTGGCGAAACCGACCCTGGTCGTGGACTGGGCTGACCTGAAGCTCCCCTTCTTGCTCGAGATCCTCGGGTCAAACATCCTTACCGACATGGTGACGGATGCCGTCCGGGGGATGACGTCGAAGGAAGCCGCGGCCAAAGCCCAGGCCCGGGCTGAGGAGTTGATTACAAAGCTTGGTTATAAGCGTTGGTAACGAATCTGTTCTATGTATCCCAGGCCGGGTATATGCCTCAATCGATTTTGCGAAGCGGGTGTGTGCCCGGCCTGATCATTACTGGACCTGAGGTAAGGACTAAAGATAATGAAGGGTGGGTATGGTGAAGAATTCCAACCTGTGGCATCTTCCGGGGGGCGACCCCGATCCGGCGTCATCACCGCTGAGCCCGGTGTCGCCCGGCGGGCAGACTGGATCCCCAAAACAAGGCCAAAGCGTCGCGAGCAACTGACGGGGCTCCTGACCATTGCCCCGGCTCTTCTTCTGATCCTGGCCCTCACGCTTTACCCGGTTGCCTATTCCATCTGGCTCAGCCTTTTGGAGAAACACTCGTTCTTCCCCCAGGAACGCTTTGTCGGTCTCGAGAATTACTTCTACCTATGGAAAGATCCGGAGTTTTGGTCCAGCCTTTGGTTGGGGACAGTCTATTCCATATGGACAATCTTTTTCCAGGTGGTCCTGGGAGTGGCAGCGGCCCTCATTCTGAACGAGACCTTCGTGGGACGGGGTTTGGTTCGGGGAATTGTCCTATTCCCTTACATGATCCCCACCATCGTCGCTGTGATCCTGTGGAAGTGGCTGCTCAACGACATGTACGGCATCGTGAACTACTGGCTGCTGGCCCTGGGCATTGTCCGCGACCCGATCAGTTGGCTGGGTACCGACCACATCATGCTCTCCACGATTATCATGAGCGTCTGGCAGTTCTTCCCCTTCGTCCTTCTGAGCATCCTGGCCCGGCTCCAGACCATCCCCCAGGAACTATACGAAGCCGCCAAGGTGGATGGAGCCTCGGCTTTCCGTCGCTTTGTCCATATCACTCTACCGCAGATCCGAGGCATCCTGTTCGTTGTGATCCTGCTTCGCAGCATCTGGATGTTCACCAAGTTCGATACTGTCTGGCTGATGGGCGAGGGGGCGGGGGCCGGACGCTTCATTCGGACGCTTCCGGTGTATGCCTACATGCGGACCCTGACGTACTACCAGGCGGGCCTCGGTGCAGCCCTGGCCGTGATCATGTTCGTCATCCTCGTGGTTTGCACGGTCATCTACTTTGGTCTATTCCGCGAGGAGGCGGACATCGGATGAATCGCTGGCGATTTAAACACTTCTCGAACCGTAGTTTTTTGTATGTGGGGGCGACACTACTGGCCCTCATGGCTGCCTTCCCCTTCCTCTGGATGGTCTCGACTTCATTCAAACCACCTGTAGAGGTCTTCGCCCAACCCCCGACATTCATTCCCGTGGATCCAACCTGGGACAACTTCCATCGCCTCTTCACCACCACCCGCTTCCTTACCTACTTCCGAAACAGTGTTATCGTCTCGGGTCTGGCTGTTTTGCTGACAATGGTGGTCAGTGCGGCAGGAGCCTACAGTCTCACCAGGTATAAATATGTAGGTAGAGAGAAGATTGCAGGACTCATCTTGTGTACTTATATGTTCGCTCCCATCATGGTTGTCATCCCCTTCTTCATCCTGGCGAAGAAAGTGGGGATTGAGAACACTCACTTTGCTCTGATCCTCGCCTTCACTTCGTTCTGTCTCCCGTTCACCCTCTGGTTGATGCGGGCTTTCTTCAAGACCATCCCCCTGCAGCTGGAAGAGGCCGCATTGATCGACGGCGCCGGCAGGGTGCGCGCACTAATCTACGTGGTCCTGCCCCTGGCCCTGCCGGGGATCATCGCCACATCCATCTTCACATTCATCCTGGCCTGGAACGACTACATCTTCACACGTATCCTCATCACCTCCGACGAGCTGAAGACTCTACCAGTAGGGGTGCAGGACCTCTTTAACTCGGCGCTGATTGACTGGGGACTGATTATGTCCGCTGGGATGATGATCACGATCCCGGCACTGCTCTTTTTCGTCACCATACAACGGTATCTGATCCGCGGTTGGGGCGCCGGCGCTGTCAAAGGCTAATTGCAAAATGCAAAATTAACAACGCATTTTTTCCGACTGTTCTTTATCAATTCATTGTCAATTGCTAACTTTTCAATGTCTATTTTTCATTGATCTTCAAAAAAGGAGAATATTATGATGAGGTTCAAAGACAAAGCAGCCCTCATTACAGGGGGAGGAAGGGGAATTGGTGCCACCACGGCCTTGATGATGCTCGCTGAGGGGGCGAAGGTGGGGATCGTTGATCTGAACGAAACCGGTATGAAGAAGATGTTGGAGACGGCGAAATCCCGGGGTTACTCACTGAAGACATTGGTCGGAGATGTCTCCAAGAAAGATCAGGTAGAGCGCTTTATGGAGTTATTCGTAAAGGAATCCGGCCGGATTGACATCCTGGTGAACAATGCAGGGATCTCCATTCCCAGACCCTTCATGGAGAAGACGGTTGAGGATTGGATCAGGACATTAGAGGTCAATCTTATCGGCGTCTTTCTCTGCTCCCAAGTGGCAGCCAAATATATGTTAGCACAAAAGTCGGGAAAGATTATTAACATCTCCTCGATCCGAGGCATCGATCACTGCGGCCGTGAAGGGATCATGGATTATAGCGCTTCCAAGGGAGCAGTCATCAATTTGACCAAGACGATGGCGAAGGAATTGGCTCCCCATATCAACGTTAACACGGTAGCACCAGGCCATACCTTAACCGAAATGACTCAACCTCTTCCAGAGGAAGTCAAGAGAACGATGATTGAAGGATCTTACCTTAAGAGGATGGCCCAACCTGAGGATATTGCCAAGGCTATCCTCTTTCTTGCCTCTGAGGATGCCAATTTTATTACAGGACAACTCCTCCTCGTCGATGGAGGGTTTAGTCTCAAATGATTTCTCCTTCTGACCTGGAGGAGAGAAACGGGTCAAGTTTGCCTGCATTTTGAACGAATTGAAACATGTGAATGGAAGAACCGGTATGGAGCCGTCATGGGGGTAGGAGAGAGGAGAAAATGAGAGGAGAAAATGAGTTGACAGGAAGAGAGAATTTAAGCATAATGACTCAACACCATCACAGGGGAGGTGAGAATCTTGGCAAAGGTCGTTCTCGAAGGTGTCTCAAAGACGTTTGGTACTGTGCAGGCAGTGAAAGAGTTTGACCTCACGGTCGAGGATAAAGAATTTGCCATCTTAGTCGGGCCCTCTGGGTGTGGAAAATCAACCGCCCTCCGGATGGTTGCTGGCTTAGAAGAGCCCACCACTGGAACCATCTTCATCGGGGATCGTGCCGTCAATGACCTTCCTCCAAAAGACCGGGATATCGCCATGGTCTTCCAGGAGTATGCCCTCTATCCCCACATGTCCGTCTACAAGAATATGGCCTTTGGCCTCAAGCTGAGAAAGTTCCCCCGAAATGAGATCACTCAGAGGGTGAGGGAGGCCTCCGAGATCCTAGGGATTGGGGAGCTTCTGGAGCGGAAGCCGAAGCAGCTCTCTGGGGGACAGCGTCAGAGGGTGGCCGTGGGGAGGGCGATCGTTCGAAAACCAGCCGTCTTTCTCTTCGACGAACCCCTCTCGAATCTCGATGCCAAGCTCAGAGTCCAGATGCGGGCAGAACTCTCCAAGCTTCACGACCGTCTTCAGACCACCATCATCTATGTCACCCATGATCAAGTGGAGGCGATGACCATGGGGACCAAGATCGTAGTGATGAAGGACGGTCTGATTCATCAGATCGGTTCCCCCTTGGGGGTCTATAACTTCCCGGTCAATCAATTTGTGGCGGGTTTTATTGGAAGTCCGGTGATGAACTTCATTCCCTGTCGCATCATTCTGAAGGATGGGCGTCTCTTGATTGATGCAGAGACCTTTGAGCTTCCCATTCCGGAGAAGAAGGCTTCCTATTATCAGTCGCTGGCTGGATCAGAAGCCATTTTTGGAATCAGGCCCAATGATATCTACGATCGCCTTTATGCTCCGGAACACCTCAAAGGAAATGCCATTCGTGCAGTCGTCGATGTGATTGAGCCGCTGGGTTCAGAGATCCATCTCAATGTGACGTCAGGGAAACATAATTTTGTAGCTTTGGTGGATACGCAGACCATTGTTCGGATGCATCAGGAGATCGAGCTGGCCCTCGATCTTAATAAGATGCATCTCTTTGAAAATAACCCACCAAACCTTCGGATCAAAACAGAATCTTGAAGATCTCTACTCGACAGAGCGGAGCTTGCGGGTTAAGGTAATTATTCTTTGATGTAGCTTCGCCCCCAGGCGGGGCTGTCCCGCAATGAAGTTTTAAGCCCCTACCCTCAGAAAATATTCGGGGGATTCAAACACCTCGGGGTTAACGATATGGGGGGGCCTCTTTCCCCTGAACATAGCAATGGCATTCTTTGCCGCTACGACTGCCATCTGCCCTCTTGTATCCTCTGTGGCACTCCCGATATGAGGCAGGAGAACCACATTCTTCAGCTTCGAAAGGCCGGGGCTCAGTTTTGGCTCCTTCTCGTAGACATCCAGCCCTGCTCCACCGATCTTTCCTTCTTTGATGACTGACACCAATGCCATCTCATCCACCACCGGACCCCGGGAGGTATTGACGAGGATGGCAGTTGGTTTCATTATTTCAAGTTCCTTTCTTCCGATGAGATGGTGCGTCTCCTTGGTTAGAGGGCAATGAAGGGTCACAAAATCACTCTCTTTTAGGAGATCTTCAAGTCCCCTATATTCCACTCCCCTCATCTTTTCAATGTGCTCCTTCATTAAAGGATCATAGGCAATCACTTTCATTCTAAACCCTCGACTTCTTCGCATGACCGCCTGGCCGATTCTGCCAAAACCGATGACGCCCAAAACCTTTGCCCTATTTGAGCCTCCTGGTCCTATATCCTGTCCCATAAGATGCGGCCTGGCAAGGCCGCGTAGTCTTGTAGGTGGGAAGCCTACCCAGGTAGCCGTTAGCCACGGGCCTGGAATCCAGCCTTGCAGGTGTTCTGGTAACAGGATGCTTGATGCGTAGGCAGGAGAGAAAGCGAGGTGCAATGGTAACAGGTCATGCTGACCGTGAAGGTGTTGAGCCCCGATAAGACAGTCATGGGAGAGGCCGATGGCGTTTATGGGCCAGCAGGCAACAGTCCTTTGTACGTGAGAGGCGAGTGCAAGGGGCCGCCCCGGGGTCTTAGGCCGTGTCGAGCTTTACATGGAGACTACGTGGTAACCAGGGAGATCCGACAGTCGGCGCAGAAGGAAGCGCACCCTCGGACAAGTGTAAGAAGCGAGGAAGAGGGCGGAGGCTGTCGGAAGTCGGAGGCACCCATAAGAGCGATGAGGTCTGGTAATGCAGATGGAGCAAAGGGGTGCCGGCTTGAGAGAACAGGTCAGGGAGACATGGGCCGACACAGAGCGGGAGAAACCATGACAACACGACTGACCCGTTTGACACAGAAGGTTCAACCTTCGTGGAGGACTCAAGCTGGGAGCCGGATGGTGTAACGCACCACGTCCGGTTCTGCGAGGGTTGCGCCTTGAAGCGCATGGAAGACTGTGGTCTGCGATGACCGCCTTGACAAAGCTTAGCCAGCAGTCAAGCACCGAGTCTTGCGTGGTGTGCGGTAACAAACATCGCGAAGCGTAGACAGGGAGGTGATAGGCCGGAATCGAAAGATGAAGAGGACAATTAGCCCCGAAATCGATCGTGTTGTGAAGCAGTCGACCTTATCTCTCTATGGGGAAGACGGAAATGTCATATTCGTTAATTGGCGAGAATATGGGATTGCTTCCGGGGTCGGTACCTACGGCATGTTGCCAAAGGATTCCATGTTGTTCATGCTACCTATTCATGAGCTAAAAAAGGGGGTAAAATTGGGTGACACTTTTGGTTGATGTGGACCTTGATATATCCCTTAGATCGAAGCCAAGACTCCAGCGCAATCCTCCAGGCCGATTCTCTGACAGCCTGTCCGGATTGCTTCATTGCCGATGAAATCCTTTCCACCCTTTCCATCACCCAATCATAAATTTCCCTCCTTTTCCGCTTCGCAAAAACCGGTTTATCGGTGGATGCAAAAAACACCTGACAGGATGTCTTCCCATTTAGGCAAGGCCGAGTCCGATGGTTCAGATCATTGACCGCAGCTTCCGCATACGCTGTTACATGGTTCTGACAGTCAGGCGAACCCAACGCAAGCTTCTCTCTCAAGCAACTCTTTACCTCCCGCTGCGACTCCTCGATCGCCCCATTATACGGCGCGTAATACCCAGGATTGTTTAAGGGCAGAACAAATGATTCAGCTAATACATCGTTGATGGCGCTATGGTTCATATTCCCTTCGTTATCCCGTTTCAACACCAGAGGGGCACCATAGTGATCAAACTTCTCGCTCAGATACCCGGCTACCTCTTCTCCTACCGGATAGCCTCCGGCCATCGGCAAAAACTTGTACCGCGAGCCCAGATCCTGCGTGTTGTGCAAATAGATTTTACCAGCCATGCCCAGGTCATATTCCGTGAAGTCCATGGCCCACACCACCCCCGGCATCAGCCATTCGATCCGCCGCATCTGCTCTCGCCGATCCGCCTCCAGGTCCTGCCGTACCCGTTCCAGCATCTGTCCCAGCTCTCGCCGTGACAGACTGAAACGGTACCGTCGGTATAAGTCTGTTGTTCCCGCGCTTCGCTTCACTCCATGATCTAATAATCGAATCTCCGTGTCAAGAACCGATGGATCAAAGGGCTCCACCTTCTTCGGACCCGGACGCTTGATTAAAACAACGCTCTCCTGAATCCTGCAGCGCCATCGGTTAAAACTTGCCAATGGGAGCTGAAGCGTCTTGCAGATCACCGCATAAGGCATCCCCGTTCGTTCCTTCATACTTTCTATGATCTCCATAACCCTTCTGATCGCCTCTTGCCGATCTATCGGTTTTTTTTAGCGCCGCTACCGCGAAACCCCTCATAGGCCGCCAGCAGCTCTTTGACCTCGATGGTCTTCTCAGCCAGATCCAGCTTCTTCTCCAACTCTCGGACCCGCTCCCGAAGCGTCTCCTTCTCTTCGTCCACAGGTGCAGGCGGCCTCCCCGCAGGATGATTCTCCAACGCCAGGGCCATGGCTTTTAGCGACTTCTCCTCCCACTCGTAATACGTCTTGCGCGACACCCCCAACAGCTTCGCCCCCTCCTTTGCAGTTAACACTCCACTGCGCACCTGGAGAATCACCATCGCCCGCTCTCGCGCAAGCTTTTTGTTCTGCTCCATCAAACCCCTCTTGTGCCGCCTTTCCTCCATACGGAATCTCCTTGAGGATCGTCAGATCTTCTTCTCTGCTACCATCTCCCGCAACTCCCCTGATTTGGCTACCGGGCTCCCCTGTAGTCGGGCCAAACGCCGTTCCAACCCCTTGATCGCCCCTCCCTTGGTCTTGCGCTCCAACAATACCGCAAGACGCGGGTTCAACGCCACCCCTCTCTCCATTGGGACCCGAGACTGCAGCGCCAAGAGCATCCCCTCCATCGCCCGGTCCTGCCATTGGTTCAATAAGCTCCACGCGACTCCCAACTCCCGGCAAACCTCCCCCGGCTTGCGTCTCTCTGTCCATACCGACAACACCGCCCGGCACTTCTCCTCCGCCGTATGCCCCGAAACCTTCCGCCCTTTCTTCTCTTCCATCCCCAGCCTCTCCACCTTCGGCTTCTCTCCTTTTTCCATCTCTCTCCTCCCTTTCGTTTTCTTTGGCGGTCACTTCGTAGACCATCTCCTGCTTTCCTCCGCCTTCCTCATCATCGACCATCAAACGCAATTTTCCCTTCTCCGCCCGTAAGACCACCGACTGCCCCTCCATCCGACCCACCATGTAAAAGGGCTCCCGCGGTTTGCCCCGCAACGCCATCTCCAACACATTGTCTGCAATCCCTTGCTCCATCGTCTTTCGCAACTCCGCCTGGATCTCAAAATACCGATCCGCAGGACATAACCCCCCAATCCCCTGGTGAGGCCGCTTGTGGTTGTAATACTGCACCCACTGCCGAATCCTCTCTCTCGCTTCCTCAAAACTCCCAAACTGCGCCCGTACCAAAAACTCCTCATAGATCGTCTTCCAAAACCGCTCAATCTTCCCCAACGTCATCGGATGGTGCGCCTGCGATTTAATGTGTCTGACCCGGTCCTTTCCCAACTCCCGCTCAAACCGGGTCGATCCCCGCCAGTTCGTATATTGCCGCCCACGGTCCGTCAGCATCTCCTTCGGGACCCCATACTCCCCAACCGCCCGACGATACACCTCCAGTACCTGCTCCGCCGTCTGACTCCGGTATAGCTCCAATCCCACCATATGCCGCGAGTAATCGTCAATAAACCCAATCAAATAGGCATACCGGCCCCCCAGACGAAACGTAAAGATGTCCGACTGCCACAATTGATTCGGTGTCGACCGCTCAAAAAACCGAGGCCGGGTGATGTTGTGCTGGCGTTTCTTTTTGGAGGGAACAATCAACGATTCTGCCCGCAGCGTCCGCCGCACCGTCTCCGGGCTGGCGCTGAGGAAGAACGCACGCTTTAATAGATGGGAAATCCGCTTGACACCAAAGAAGGGCTCTCGCTTCTTGATCTCGACGATCTTCTCGCGTACTGGTCCGGGAAGCCTCCGTCGACTCCCCGCCGGGACAACCCCATTCCGTAACCCCGCTTCTCCCCGTTCCTCATACGCCTTCGCCCAACGTCGAATGACATCTTTACTGGCTCCCACTTCCTTCGACAACAAAGAAATTGGAATCCCTTCTTCCAATCGCAACTTCACACAACGAAGCTTGAACTCCAACCCATACCGCTTCCCATACCGACTCTCTTTCCCTTTACTCTTCTTCTTAACTTCTTCTACATCTTCCATGGGTTCACTCCTTTCTCCCTCTCAGGAGTGTCACCCATTTTACCCTTCTCCTTTATCTCATGATCTGGTAGTTAGCGCAGTCTGCTGTGGTCTCTGTGAGAACACCAGGGGTGTTGGTCACTGGGATGCCGAGTTGTGTGGCCAACGTCACATCGATATTGTCATATCCGACTCCATAGTTGGCGATCCCTCGAAGATTTGGATTGGCCATTATCACCTTTCTCGGAACAAGCTGGGTTCCCCTCGGAATCAAGACATCGGCCTTCTGTGTGGTTTCCGTCAGTTTCTTAAGAGGAGGTAGTTCACCTCTTGGGCCATGGAGAAAGATAACCTCCGTTTTTGACCTCTTCAGAACTTCTTTTCCGATTTCAGGCATTGCCCAGGGAACAAGAATTCTTTTGACCATCTTTGTCTCCTCCATCCCCTTTTACTGATCCCGAGGTGGCCATGTTGGCCTGGGGGAAAGATATCGCTTTTTCAATTCCTCCATGGAAAAGGGTTTGGATTTACAGGAATTGATAACCAACCGCTCCCAATCCTCAACGAGCTGCGCAGCCTTTGGGACATCCCTCGAAATCTCTAAGGGAATGGAGAGGACTCCATGTTTATCTCCAAAGATCAGATCACCGGGTTTTACCGTCAACCCGCCAATCTTTATTGGGATGCTCATCTCAACCAAGTGGACATAAGCATGGGAAACGCTCACACAGCTGGAGAAGAGATGGAACCCTATACCTTTCACTTCATCTAAATCCCGAACAGAACCGTCTGTTACTCCCCCCACACATCCCAAGGCCCGATGGATATTAGCATTCACCTCTCCCCAGAAGGAGCCAACGACCGGACGGTCTATATCATGGATGACCACCACTCGGGGTTCTGGTACCTTCAAGATCTCTTCCCACCAGTCTGGCGGCTGGACCCGACGACCTTCAGGAGAATCGGCGCTAATGACGGCAGTCACAGCATAACCAATCATCGACCCCCATTCCGGAAATACACATTTAATATCTGGAAGCATAAATCCTTCATTCCTTGGCCGAATATTGAAGAGCTCGACGGCATTAGATATGGAACATGTCGACCAACGGGATATCTCCTCTAACTCCTTCAGACTAAGGGACTGAGCCATCTCTCTCCTCCTTAAGATCCTATCAAGATTTCTATTTTATATCGCTAACACAGATTGTTATTAAAAATCAAAGAAATTATTCAAATCCTATTGGCTCTCCTCCAAAGTTTGTGGTAAATGATTAGACAGAGAGAAATGACTTCTTCGCCGAATTGGAAAATCTCAATTAGGTTCCCATCCGTTCGAAAGAGGAGGAAAAGATGGTGAATCGAATCCTGGCTGTGGATGTTGGAACACAATCACTCAGAGCTTGCATTATGGACAGGAATTTTGCAACGCTGGAGAGAAAACAGATCTTCTATTCTCCCCAATTGAAAATGAAAAACTGGGTGGAGATCGATGCAGAGATCCTCTGGAAGGCATTCATCGATGCCTGTCATCAGTTGAAGACGATTAAGGAAGTAGAAGCGATTTCCTTTTCTACCCTCTGCCCCTCCCTTCTGCCAATGGATACGGACGGAAACCCTCTTCCACCAATGATTCTCCATATGGACCGGAGAAGCCATCGACAGGCCTTTTGGGCATTGAACCGTGTGGGCGAAGATAAATTCCTCCGAATCGCAGGGAACCTTCCCATCCCAGGAGGGATTTCTCTCACAAGCCTCCTCTGGATTAAGGAGAGCGAACCATCCGTTTATCATAGAAAAGGTGTGATTTTTGGACATGCCGTGACATTTTTTATGAAACGCCTGACAGGGCAATTTGTGATAGATCCATCCAACGCCTCATTTACGGGTTTATATGATACAGTGGGGTATGGAGATTGGGATGATGGATTGTTAAAGGATTTAGAAATCGATAAAGAGAAACTTCCAAAGGTTGTTCTTTCTACTACTGTTGTAGGTGGGCTCGAACAAGGGGTAGCCGCTTTGACAGGACTTACCGGAGGGGTTCCAGTGGTCATTGGAGCAAATGACACCACTTGCGCCTCTGTTGGGGCTGGAGTCATTGAACATGGAAAACTGATGATCACCACTGGAACGACGGAATGCCTGGTTCTATGCCTTAATCGACCCTTGACCAGTAAGGATCATCTACTGAGGACCCATGCCTACCCGAATCACTGGCTCGCCATGAGGATCGTAGGTGCAAGCGGGGCCACTTTGGAATGGTTCAGAAAGAATTTCTGCCGGGAGATGTCTCGGGACTCCTTTTATAACGATTACCTAGCCACTGTATTATCCGCCCCGAATATGCTCCATGTTCGTTTCCACCCTTTCCTTACGGGGGACCGCCATCGGATCAGAGAGAAAACAGGCTCCTTCACCCAGCTCTCCTTAAATACGACGAGGGAGGACCTTCTGCTGGCGTTGGCCCATGGAATTGTATCCTTTCAAGCAGAGGCGCTTCGAGAGTGGCAGAAAAAAGTTCAATTGGACACGGTTATTTACCATGTGGGGGGTGGGGCGAGCGAGGCATATACCCAATATAAACAGAGATGGTTCAAAGGCTTCCAAATCGTCCAACTGGGAGAGACAGCCTTGCAGGGTGCGGCCAAACTGGGATTTGAAGCACTGGGTTGATGAGTTTAACTTTTTTTCTACAGTTGCTGTGGGGCAGTATTTTGTAAGTACCTGTAAACACTAAAAGTGTTCTTTGAAAATTCCATAAATGATCAAAAATGTGGTGCCACAGAATGTGCTAAATTATATTGACAGAGACGTAGATTTTAAGTATTATTGGGGTGTCCTTAATGGGAGGCCCCATGTTTGCAAGAATCAAAAAATCCGGTCAGCATCAGTACCTCCAAATCGTGGAGAACCACCGAGAAGGTTCAAAGACCGTCCAGCGTGTCATCTCTACGATCGGCCGAATGGATCAATTACAGGCCAAAGGGGATATTGAAAATGTTATCCGATCCCTCTCCCGGTTCTCCGAAAAGGTCCTTTTGATTTTGTCCGGTAAGAGTGAGATCCATGCCTTTGCGAAAAAGATCGGTCCCTCCCTGATCTTCGAGAGACTCTGGGAAGAGTTGGGGATCGGAAAGATCATCAAGGGGCTTCTGGAAGGCAGGAAGTTCGAGTTCGATGTGGAGAGAGCCATCTTTCTGACCGTCCTGCATCGGCTCTTTGCATCCGGTTCTGACCGTTCCTGCGACAAGTGGCACCAGGATTATCGGATTGACGGAGGGGAGGATTTGTCCCTGCATCATCTTTATCGGGCCATGGCGTTTCTGGGGGATGAGATCGAAGACCAGAAGGACAAGACGCCCTTTGCCCCCCGATGTACCAAGGATCTAATTGAAGAAGAGATGTTTCATGGACGTTGGGATCTGTTCACGGGTCTTGACCTCGTCTTCTTTGATACGACCTCGATCTACTTCGAGGGAGAAGGAGGAGAGAGCTTAGGTGAAAAGGGGCACAGTAAGGATCATCGTTCGGATTTGAACCAGATGGTGGTAGGTGCCGTCCTGGATGAGGATGGCAACCCCATCTGTTGCGAGATGTGGCCGGGCAACACGGCAGATGTCAAGACCTTGATTCCTGTGGTCGATCGGATCAGAAGCCGTTTCCATATTGGGCGGTTCTGCATGGTAGCGGATCGGGGGATGATCAGCGAAGAAACGATGAACGAATTGGATCAGAGGAAGATACCCTATATTCTGGGGGCACGGATGAGGAAGGTCAAAGAGATCCGAGATGAGGTTCTGTCCCGAGCGGGACGATATACGGAGGTCCATTCGGAGGGACGATCATCGAAAGATCCAGCCCCGCTCAAGGTCAAGGACGTCCGGGTGGATAACCATCGATATATCCTTTGCTTAAATGTGAAGCAAGCCAGAAAGGAAGCGTTGGATCGGCAGGTGATTGTGGATACCTTAAAGAAGCAGCTTAAAAAGAACCCCAAAGCTCTGATCGGTAACAGAGGCTATCGGAAGTATCTGAAACTGGATCGTGATCATCTCCGTCTCGATCAGGACAAGATTGATGGGGAAGAGAGATTCGACGGGAAATGGGTTCTGAGGACGAATACCTCTTTATCTCCAGAGCAGGTGGCCCTCAAGTACAAAGAACTCTGGCAAGTGGAACAGGTCTTCAGAGAGGTCAAGTCGGTTCTGGAAACACGCCCCGTCTTCCACAAGTGTGACGAGACCATCCGAGGCCATGTGTTCTGCAGCTTTCTTGCCCTTGTCCTGAGGAAAGAATTGGATCGACGTTTTGATCAGGCGGGGCGATGTTTTGAATGGGGAGACATCAAACAAGATTTGAAATCGCTTCAAGAGATTGTCATAGAAGAACACGGCAAGTCCCTCGTTGTCAGAAGTGAATGTAAAGGGACCTGCGGTAGGGTCTTTCAATCTGTAGGGGTAGCCATCCCTCCCACGATTCGGGAAATATAATGCAATATGAATTTGTCAAAGAGCCATCTGTGGTGCCAAGAACCTTTGGGGCACCTCTATCTAATTGTAATCACAGAAAATTATTTTTCTAACTGTAGAAGATCAGTTTAAAATATAATCAAATCTTCAAACAAGAAAAGGAGGAAAGTTATGCCGTACGGGTACAATGGAAAGATATTAAGGGTCGATTTAGAAAAAGAGTCCATCCGTGTCGAGGAACCTCAAGAATTTTTGTACTGCCGCTTCCTCGGGGGAGGAACTCTGGCCTTATCTTATCTCTTGAAAGAATTGAAACCCAAAACGGATCCATTGGGGCCTGAAAATATCCTCGTTTTCTCGGGATCGGTGATTTCCGGAACACCCGCTACCGGATTGAGCCGCTTTTCTGTGGCAGCGAAATCCCCTTTAACCGGCGGTTTTGGAGAAGCAGAGGCAGGGGGCTGGTGGATCCCGGAATTAAAATTTGCTGGATTCGATGCCATTGTTATCAAAGGAAGGGCACAGAGGCCTGTCTATCTCTGGATTCATGATGGCGAGGCTGAACTCCGTGATGCCAGCCAATTCTGGGGGAAATTTTCCAAAGAGGCCCAAGAAGAGATTCGAAAAGAACTCGGGGATGACCGTATTCGAATTGCATTGATCGGACCGGCTGGAGAAAAGTTAGTGAGGGTTTCCTGTATTCTCAACGAGCTCAAACATGTCAATGGCAGGAACGGACTGGGCGCGGTCATGGGATCCAAGAACCTCAAGGCCATTGCCGTGAGGGGAAGGAAGAGGATGGAGGTGGCCGATGCGGAGTCGGTCAAGAGGCTGACCAAGTGGCTCAGGGACACATATGAGGAACCCTATTTCAGCATCGGTAATTTGGGGACCTCTCGCGTCACCACCATGTTGAGCGAACAAGGGATCCTGCCAACCCTCAATTTCCGGGAAGGTTCCTTTGCTGAAGCCGAGGCCATCAGTGGCGAGACCATGGCAAAGACCATTTTGGTCAAGCGGGGGACATGTTATGGATGTTTCGTTCGGTGTAAACGGGAGGTTCAAGTAGGGGAGCCATACTTTGTGGACCCAGTCTATGGAGGACCGGAGTATGAAACCGTGGCTGCCTTCGGTTCGATGTGTGGTATCGGGGATTTAAAAGCGATCTCAAAGGCCAATCAGCTCTCCAATGCCTATGGCCTGGATACGATCTCAACAGGGGGCCTCATCTCCTTTGCCATGGAATGTTACGAGAAGGGTATTCTAACGAAAGGGGATACGGCTGGTCTCGATCTCCGGTTTGGCAATGTGGAAGGGATGATGAGAATGGTGGAGATGATTGGAAAACGCGAGGGCCTTGGAGATATTCTTGCAGAGGGAATCTGTCCGGCGGCGGAGAAATTCGGAAAAGGCGCAGAACGTTTTGCCATTCATGTGAAGGGCATGCCTGTTCCTTTCCATGAGCCGAGGGGAAAAGCAGGGGTTGGCATGGGCTATGCTGTCTCTGCAACAGGACCTGACCATATGGAATATCCCCATGACCCTTTTTGGGCAACCGAAGCGGGCATTTCCCTGCTCAGACCTTTGGGAATCTTCGAGCCCGTCGATGTTTTTGACTTAGGGCCTCAAAAAATTAGGATTTTCGTCTATCTCCAGCAGTACTGGAATCTCCTCAATTCTCTCGGAGTCTGTATGTTTACTGCCAAGCCTTTTGGGCCTCAAACCCTCAACGGGATTGTGGATTATGTCAAAGCGGTAACAGGGTGGGAAACAAGTCTCTTTGATCTTCTCAAAGTGGGTGAAAGGCATGCCAACATGGCCAGGATATTCAATCTCCGGGAGGGATTTACAGCCCGGGATGATACGCTTCCGGATCGATTCTTCCAACCTATGGAAGGAGGAACTTTGAAAGGAAAGAAGATCGATAGGGAACAATTTTCCAAGGCGTTAGAAACCTACTACGAGATGATGGGCTGGGATTCTGAGACCGGGGTTCCGAAGAGGGGAAAACTTGCCGAGCTGGACCTTGACTGGCTCACCTAATTTGTGAAGGTCAGGATTTGGTCTTACAGATTACGTGATACACAATCAGCGAACCACCTTGAGAACGATATCGGGCAGCTCAAAACCAAGTGTAAATCGCCGCACGTACCTGATCTGCAAGTTCTCTTGATATTTCATCCATTTTGTGTGCTGTTTTGGCGTGTTCGCTAACTTTTTGAAGAACTTCCTCTTCTGAGCTACCAGAAACTTCATCCGCCTACGCAGGAGACCACGGCCTTGGCCGTGGAGGAATGCGTGACTCTTGAGTTAACGATCGCAACGATGAATCTGCTATGCTTCGGCGGATTTCGCACGGCGGCGGATGACCCACCGAAGCCTCGGCGTAGGTGGGTATGTTTTTTGGGACCACGGGCTTGCCCGTGGGGCTTCATCTTTGCAAATATTTCCAATATCTCTTCATTTAAATATTTTTTGCATTGAAAAGCGCCTCCTTTTTCAATCAATACTGCCTTCTCCTAATTTTAATTGTAATTTTTATTATAATGGAAGACGAGGTTTTGCGAATGATTGCTCTTGTAACCGGGATGGATCTTGAGCCTATCTTTTTTGTTGACCGGCCAGATAGGCAAATAAAAAGATAATTTTCACAATCTCATTTAGGGGTTGACAATAGATAGGTTTTTGATATCAATGGATTCTACAGAGAAGCGGTTTAAGGAAGGACGATATTTTTTGCAAGGGACGCTTCACTGTTCTTTGCTGTGCCGGAAAGGATCCGGTCGCTTAAGAGACTATGACCAAGAAGGCATCATTAATGAATTGCAATCGCTGCGGTGGTGTGATGACTTACGAAAGATTCTACGGCCCCCATGAGCATTTTTGTGGATGGAGATGCATTTATTGTGGAGAGATTGTGGACGAAGTGATTTTAGAGAATCGGCAATGGCTCAGAAAGGAGGTCATGTCCATAAATAAGAAAAGGAAATCTGATTTAGTAGAACAATAACGTAAATGGTATGGGTGTGCTCTCTTCTTACAAGAGACCTTGTGCAAACTTCTTCCTGAAAGAGTGATTTTCAATTTTGTCCCAACATACAACATTTCAAGCAATAGTCAATCTGCAATTCAGACAGTAGGGAATTCCAACCAGGCGGATTCCTCCGGCCCCACGTGACCCCGCTATAAATCGCTATTTGGGGGGGCTAGGAGATTTGCCTCCGTTTCCCTTGAAAGAAATTTTTGGGGAGCTTCACTTTTTTCTTGACTTTTGTTTTAAAATCTGTATGTTATTAATATATGGGCATACAGAGTAAAATAGACCGAGAGAAGTTGAGTCGACTTCGACAGTCCCTTCTTCACCTGACCGACGCGATCAAGGGACTTGTCGAACCTTTTTTTTCTGACCGGCCAGTGATCAAAGGGACGGTCTATGAACTGAAGCGCCGATGTGGAAAGTCGGGGTGTAAATGCGCTCGTGGGGAGCTTCATGCGCGCATGGTGGTCAGTGCCAGCGAGGGAGGGAAGACGAGATTACAGGTGATCCCCCATGGATTTCTTGTTGAGGTTCAAGTGAAGGTAGGACGTTATCAGGAGCTTCGGCGGGTTCGGGCCCGACTGGGAGAGATTTATCGGAAGATGCTGCAGGTGATGGATCAGATGGAGGGGATGCGTCGGGAGGAATGGTCTTCATCGAGCAACAAGCGTCCGGGAAGGGTGAAGCGGGATGGACCTCGTGATTTTTGAGGAGAACAAGCCCTTCGTTTTGGAGGCGCTGGGGAATGGAGAGTTTGACTATATGGAAGCGGCCAGCGAAGTGTTCGAGGCCGATTTTTTCCGTTTCATCAAAGCCCGAGCGATACTCGATCAACTGGCAGAGAGTTATCCTACGCCGCGGAAGAAAGAGGATGTGCCCTTCTGGTTTTATGTAGCCAGCAATCTGTCCATGCGGCTTCACGGGGTGCACGCTTTTGATGCGTTTCCCCTGGTGGTTCGTTCTGGAGGGATGCTTCAGGCCTTTGGGCCCAAGGCGGGCCGCAAGGTGGTTCATCCTAAGACAGGGGAGACGACGATCTTCTGTGAGGGGTTTAACCAGAAGAATCACTACGACCGGGAGACCCCCTGTGATCCGGATTATTTGCGCAAGGTCGCCAAGGACACCGAAGGCCAAGCCTTGATGAGATGGTTTGGGCAGGATGGGGTTCGGGTGTTTCAGCGCCAACGTGCCTTTGATCCAGGAGGCCTTTTCATCGGGGATGCCTCCTACTTGTTTGTTCCGGACAACCCCCGCTATGAAGGCTCCGTGAAGCTTCTGTTTGACGAACACGATCATCCCGTTTCCGAGGGGCAATACCACAAGATGACCGATGGACAGAAGATCCGCTGCCAGTGGCGGCGGTGCTATAAGATGGTGACGTTGCTGCACACGAACCGGGCGTTGGACTTCTTCCTCTTTGTGGCGGTGAAGGTGGTTTCGGGCAAGGACCACGAATCTCCTGTGCTTTATGCTTTGGTGAAACGGTTTGTGGAGACGGTGGGTAAAGGGGTCATGAAGAGACTCATCCTGGATCGGGGTTTCTTGGATGGGAAGGCGATCTCCGTCTGCAAGAAGAAATACGACATTGATATTCTCATCCCGATTCGTCAAAACATGGATCTCTATGTCGATGCGATGGCTCTGTTCCAAGAGCCGGACGTTGCGTGGGTGGAGTGCAAACCGCCGAGAGAGGAGGTCAAGGAATCGATTCACCTCAGGCCCAAGGCCATCCGCAAACGAGAAAAAAAGCGGCAGGAGAAACTCCGTCAGTTAAAACAACAACAGCCGCCCCCACCGCCCGAAGAGGTCTTGATCAAAAAAGAGGCGGCTGCCATTGGCGAGTTTCGGAGTTGGTCCTCCTGCACCGTACCTCTCACCGTGGTGGCCAACCGGGAACACTATGCCGATGGTCATCAGGAGATCTGGTTCTTAATCGACACCAAAGAGGTGCGGGATCCAAGCCAGACCCAGCAGGAGTACCATCTGCGTCCCTCGACGGAAGAGCGGTATCGTCAGCTCAAGTGTTTTAGCGACTTGACCCATTTCACCTCTCGTGCCTTCTCCGTGGTCATCAATCAAGTCGTCTTTATTATGCTGGCCTATAATCTTCTTCAACTTTACCTGCTGAAGCGAGGACGCAAGGAGCTGAACCAAAAGACGCTCCCTCGTATCCGTCAACAGCTTCTGCCTTCCGATAACCACATCATTGTCTACTACCAGACCTACTACGGTCTATTCAGACCGTTCGAACTTATCGGATTTGTGGTGATGCTTCATGAGGAAGCACGCAAAAAGATCGCAGACAAATGCCGACGTATCGGTCGTGAGTTGAACGGACTGATGCAGAATCCTCGACCCCCATAGAGGTTTTACCTCTACCGCCAACAGTGATCACCGCTCAACGTTTACCTCGTAAAAGATAGAGGGAATAATCGCTCTGCCATCGTCGATTCTTCTCGTTGCCTCCATTAAAACTGTCTGCCGACTTTGAAACGCCCTTCCTAAAATCCCCAGCGTCGTGCCTTTGACTTGTTGACCCACCATTGAGAACCTTCTAACCCCAAACCGGCCTCCTTACACGAATGCGGACCTCTATAGTGTCTGAATTGCATATAGTCAATAATTCTTGTTGAAGTTTCCGTTCAGAGTTGGTAGACTTTTATCAAACATAGTGTTTTAAACCAACCTCCCGACAACCCCTGGGGGATCCCATGACCACACAAGAAGTTAAACGCAAACTCACTGCCATCCTGAGTGCGGATGTTAAGGGTTATAGTCGCCTCATGGGTGAGGATGAGAAGGCGACTGTCCGCACCCTGAATATGTACAAAGAGGTGATGACTGGCCTGATTCAGCATCACCATGGTCGGGTGGTGGATGCTCCAGGGGATAATCTAATGGCTGAGTTTGCCAGTGTGGTGGATGCGGTTCAGTGTGCAGTGGAAATTCAGAAGGAACTGAAAACCAGAAACGCTGAGTTTCCAGAAAACCGCAGGATGGAGTTTCGGATCGGAATCAACCTTGGAGATGTGATCGAGGAGGGAGGGCGGATCTACGGGGATGGAGTCAACATTGCGGCCCGGATAGAGAGCTTATCAGAGGCAGGAGGCATATGCATATCTGGAAAAGCCTATGATGAGGTTAGGAACAAGCTAAATCTGGGATATAAGTATCTTGGGGAGCAAACTGTTAAGAACATTTTGGAGCCAGTGCGTGTGTATCGAGTCCTGATGGAGCTTGATGTAGCAGGCAGGGTGATTGGAGAGAAAAAGGCTAAACCAAGAAAATGGCAGAGCGCTGGAATAGGTTTGGTTGTCGCTGCAATTGTGGCAGTCGCTGCTGTTGCGGTCTGGCGTTTATACTTACGGCCCACTTCCCCTCCCAGAGAGGTTGCCTCCAAAGAGAAGATGGCTTTCCCCTTGCCGGACGTGCCTTCTATTGCTGTTTTGCCCTTTGCAAACATGAGCGAGGATCCAAAGCAGGAATTCCTCTCCGACGGGATGACGGAGGGAATCATCACTTCCCTTTCCAAGGTGCCAAGGCTGTTTGTGATCGCCCGAAATTCGACCTTCACTTACAAGGGAAAGCCGGTGAAGGTCAAGCAGGTAAGCGAAGAACTGGGTGTCCGGTATGTGCTGGAGGGGAGCTTGCAGAGGTCTGGCGACCGTGTTCGGATCACAGCCCAGTTGATCGACGCTCTGACAGGGAATCACCTCTGGGCAGAGCGTTACGATCGTGAACTGAAAGACATATTTGCCCTGCAGGATGAAATCACCATAAAGATCTTGAACGGCGTGCAAGTGAAGTTGGCGGGGGGAGAAAGTTTAAGGTCCGAAAAATATGCCGAAAAATATTACAAGGGAAAGCAAGGTCTTGATTGCTATTTAAAGTTAATGGAAGCGAATGGTTACAGGCTACGTTCGAATATCGCGGATAACAACATGGCCCGGCGGATGGTAGAGGAGACTATTGCGATGTGTCCAGAGAATCCAATGGGTTATATTGAGCTCGGCTGGGTCTACAATTATGATATTATGTTAGGCAACACGAAGTCCCCTCGGGAGACTCTGGAGAAAGGTATCGAACTGGCCCAAAAAGCCCTTGCCATGGATGATTCCATAGCCAGTGGCCACGGCTTATTGTCTGGGTTCTATCTCCTGAAAAGGGAGTATGACAAGGCGATTGCTGAGGGGGAACGGGCTGTGGCCCTCGCCCCCGGTGCGACGGGTTCCCTTGTCAATTATGCCGCTAGTCTAAGATATGGAGGCAGGCCAGAGGAGGCCATTCCGATATACCAAAAAGTAATTCGACTCAACCCCTTTGGTCCATCCTATTTATATCGGGAATTTGGTGCGGCACTCCGGACTACGGGGCGATTTGAGGAGTCAGTTTCGGCATTTAAGAAAGCAATTCAGCTTGTGCCCGATGAAATTTATGCCCATATTGGCCTAGCGGCTACCTACGTTATGTTGGGCCGAGATACGGAAGCCCGTGCTGAGGCCGCAGAAGTTCTCAGGATAAATCCCAAGTTCTCACTGGATTACTGGGCAAAGGTACTTCCAAATAAGGATCAATCGGAAACAGATAAATTCGTTAATGCCTTGCGCAAGGCAGGGCTGAAGTGAGGGATCGCAACAGAATCCTACATTATTTTATCTTGTGCATTTCTATCAGTAATCGTTGACCTTCAGAATAATATTGGGTAAGCATTTGTAGGTGGAAGTTGCAGTCTATTTTTTTACCTCTTCCTTCCTTGAAATGTTGTTTTTACATCTTTCTGACACCATACAACATTTTAACATCTATTGGTTATATCGATACAATTAAACCATTTTAGTCTGAACACTTGACTTTACTAAAATAAAGAGTGATATTGTAAGCACGTAGGTTGTAAGAAGTAATTGTTTGGATCGTAAAAGGTCACAAAAGTGCTTCCGAAACTTCTGTGGCCTTTTTTATTTAGGATCAAAGGCTGTTACAACTTACTCAAGATCAGAAATGAAAGGAGGTGAGTTGTGATGGCCAAGGGTCGTGTAAAATGGTTTAACGAAAGTAAGGGCTTCGGATTTATTTCAAGAGACGATGGAAACGATGTATTCGTTCACTTCTCCGGTATTAAGAGGGATGGATTTAAAACCCTTAACGAAGGCGACGCGGTGGAGTTTGAGGTTTCCAAAGGGCCAAAGGGTCTACAGGCGACGGAAGTTGTCATTTTGGGGTGAAATAGAAACACGTTAAGTTCAAGAGGAAAGAGACCTCAGTTTTTTCTTTTGGGGTCTCTTTTAAATTTTATATTGAACTTTAAGATATCATCAGGCCTACAATGGATTCAACAGAACGTGTCACATTAGGAAAAAGAGACATATTCTGGGCCTATAAAAGAAGTCGAGAGACGATTGAATAAGATCTTAAACCAGATAAGTCATACAGAGATAAGGAGGAGAAGGATGGAAAAGAAATTATCTAAGGAAGCCAAGCCTAAAACTAAGAAGGTTCGATTCAATTTGTATGCCCCTGAAGCTGAGAGGGTGTTTTTGGCAGGAGATTTCAACAATTGGGATGTCGATAACCTCCTGATGAAGAGGGATAAGAAAGGAACCTGGGAGGCTATCTTCACTCTACCACCAGGAAGGTATGAATACCGTTTCAGAGTTGATGGAGTCTGGCATGATGACCCAAATGCCCATGAAAGGGCTGAAAATCCTTTTGGAAGCCAAAATTGCCTCAGAATTGTGAGTTAAAGTAGGAGACATTCTCAATATTCCGTGGATGACTCTATGGGTCACATTGCTTCGTTCTCATTTGTGACGACTGATTGGCATGAATGTTTTTCCCAGTCATTACTTTTTTGATTCTAAGGGTTGCTATATTTAAATAAGGAGAGGTTTCTGTGAAAATACTTATAATCATTTTGTTGGCGGTAATCCTCAGCTTGGTTTCATGGTCAGCTTTTGCTGTTTCTTGGAACAAATCCGATCCTCTTTTCTTTATAGAACGAAACAAAAACAAGAACTACGTCCAGTATGATGTCCGTCTAACGAAAAACAATGATCTTCCTGCTTCGAATCCTGTTATCGCTTATTGGGTTTTGGCAAATGGCGGACAGGAGGAACTTACCCTGATTGAGAGAAAGTATGCTTATGGAATTGATTTGCAAGAGAAACTTGAGCAGAACAAGTTCAGGATCCTTATGGCCGTCCTCAAAGAGCGTGAGATCATTGTTGAAAAGATAAATGGTTCTTTTAGAGCTGTGGTCTTTATCGATGGCAAACAGAGTATTCTCGAAAAAGTCTACATAGAATCCAAAGGGAGATTGACGGGGCTTCCCAAAGTTCTTTATATCGATCTTTTCGGCAGGACTAAGGGGAAAGGTTTCCCGATAGGAGAACGGATTATACCTAAATGACACACATGTCTTGCTATCACGACGAAGCGTGAAAAGGTATGGTTGCTATCCCTCTTTATCATCTCTGGCGACTTCTGTAACCTTACAAACATCATGCATGTTTCTACCCCTCATCGTCAACCTTCAACGTTAGATTGGGCTGAGGACTTATAGGTGTACTCGTCAGTCAGGGTTTTATCCGACAGCGCCTTTCAAGCCGAATAGTAGTCAGGAAACCTAATTAAAATCCATACAGACTAATCAATGAGTAACATTCCAATGCCTTCCGGATGCCTCACAAAAGGGAATTTGATTGACATCCCCGCATTTTTAAGGGTCTTCTTCACATTCACTCCCAAGGCGTGCTCAGGATATCGTGCCAAGGTGGGATGGGCGCAAGTGGCTTCCATATTGCATTTTGCACAAAGGGTACACGATCCTGCTGTCAATGATAAGGCCAGCGTGTAACCTCGGTTGAATGCATCTTTTTCCAATTCGAGCATGGCCAAAAGGATGCGTCTCTTATCGCCACTCCACATCTCCAGGAATTTATTCGTCCGTTCTCTAAGACCAGCAGGGATTTGAGGTGAACATCGATTCTTTTGAAGGCTTCTGCCAACATCCTCCCCGGCTTCGGCTTCAGTCGGAAATTTAACAATCAGAACTTTTCTGTACTCCTTCAACATCTTTCTGAATTCGTCAGGAGTAGGTGTGAATGGAGGACAGACAAATTTATGCCCGTACGAGTCACACCCAGTTTTACATTTGAGCAGGACGCGATCTTCGACGACAATCTTATCCGAGGTAGCAACCTTTGCTTCCAGGGCACCGAGCCTTTTCGCTCCTTCTACAAGGAAATCAAACTCTTTGGTCCTTCCTTTTGCTCTTTCCTTAGGCATGATATTCTTCCTCCTTCGGTTTCATAGATCTCAGCCCAAAGTTTCTTTTTTTAAAATACTATATCTTCTTGAGTCTTATTTTAGCAAGCCCTGCATCACCTAAAAAGAGGGTGAGAAAAATCGGCAATTATTTGCTTGACAGAAGCCTCCCAGTTTCCTCTATACTTGTTAAGCAACGATAATGATACAAGAATGAAGGTTGGGTCATGGAGCCCCACGGGCAAACCCCGTGTCTCCACGCCGTCGTGCGTTTTTGTACGCAGGCGTGGTCTTCTGCGTGCGGATAAAGAACGATCAATGAGAATAGACGAATTGAAGCGCACATTGCCGCCCTGTTGCGAAATCAGCACGGTTCCAGTGGGAATCTATCCACATGAAGCGCGGGAGATGATTATCCCATTTATGCCTGATGTGAAAACGATTGTCGTCCTGGGCCATCACGTTCAGGCTTCGCTGGAGTGGGCGTGGTTCCCATTTCCCGCCGAGCGCGGTGGCAACACTTGCGCAGCCGATCTTCATGCCAGATCCATGATTGAGTCCGTTGGTCGCATCTTGGAGTCTCACAAGAAAAAAATAGCGATCCTTCCATATCCGGATGCCTGCGGAATCTCCTTCAAACGATTGGCTGCCGGGACAAATCTTGGCGAACTCGGGGATTCGTTCCTGTTCCTCCATCGAGAATGGGGGCCTTGGGTTCACCTCCGGGTTCTGCTCACTGACGCCGAGGTTGTTCACCAGGACGGGGTGGATGTCCCTGTCTGTACTCACTGCGGCAGATGCGCAGAGGCCTGTCCGGGCAGGACCCTATACGAGGATCACCACGACCAACAGGCCTGCGGGCGCTATCAGCAGTCCGAACGAGAACGGCTCAATATCAGAGCCAAATACCGTCACAAGTGCGAGGTGTGCGCACGCGTTTGCCCCGTTGGTGAACAACCGATTGAAGTAATGATCAGGGACAAAGAGGGCAACGGATGACCCGTGATCAGCCTGGAGGAAATTGAGGCCAAGCCTAAGAAATACCGTTAAGAATTTGGATAAAAAAGCGACAATGGTCCTGCGGCGCATTGAAAGCACTCACTTAAGAGAAAGGAGAAGAGGATGAAAAAGACAGTAAGATTTCTTATCTTCGTTATTGCCGTAGTATTCTGTTTCAACATCCAGCCTACCTTCGGAGCTGAGGCCCCCATTATTATCAAATTTGCTCACCAACTGCCCATTACGGACCACGTGTCTATAGGAGCTGACTATTTTGCCAAACAACTGGCAGAGAGGACCAAGGGCCGGGTGAGAGTAGATGTCTATCCCGCATCGATGCTCTATAAGGATACAGAGGTCATTCCGGCCGTGAGAGATGGAGCGATCCAAATGGGGTTTTGTCCTATTAATATGGTGGAGTCTTATATCCCCATAGCAGAACTGATCAGCCTGCCATTTCTGTCTCCGACGCAGGAAAGTATGAAGAAGATCAAATATGGAAGACCCGGAAAATTGCTGATGGAAAAGATGAGTCAAATTGGAATTAAACATATGTGGTGGGGCGACTATGGCATGGTTGATTTGTTTACGACAAAAAAATTGGTGAGAAAGCCAGAGGATCTTAAGGGATTGAAGATAAGAATTGTGGGCGGAAAGATGACGACGGAGACGTTTAAGGCGCTGGGGGCTTCTCCAGTTTTCATCACCGCAACGGAAGTCTATATGGCTCTTTCCAAGGGAGCGACGGATGGTTTGATTACTGGGTTCAACAGTGTCTATTCCCGCAAGTATTATGAAATCGCCAAATATGCTGCAAAACTTAATCTCTTCTTTTCCCTCTTCCCGACCATCATGAACATGAAGTTTTGGCAGTCTCTTCCTGACGAGATCAAAGGGGTCATCCAAGAAGTCGGGAAGGAAGCAGAGGGAAAGATCGAGAAATTGAGCGAGGAGCAGGAGGTGGACTATATTAATAAGTGTAAAGAAAAAGGGATGATGGTCCATTATCTTAGCAATGAGGAGAGGGCTCTCTTCCTCGATGCTGTCAAACCTGTTTGGGAAGATTTTGCCAAGCGGTATGGTAAGGAAGGGGATGAGATCCTGCAATGGATCAGGGCGAACAAATAGCTCCAGGGTTGAAGTTCACGTCCACCGCAAGGGGAAATAGGATTCCGCAGAGGATCAAAAGGTGAGGGACACGGATGTTTCGATCCATCGATCGCATCATCAATCGCATTGTTGACGGATTTGGACTGCTGGGGGGATGCCTCCTTTGTTTCATGATATTTATGACTTTCTACGAGTCCTTGGCGAGGTATTCAGGTCATCCCACGATATGGACCATGGAGTTTACTGAATACGCATTAGTTTACCTGGTGTGTCTGGCCGCGAGCTATGCAGAGAAATATGGTGACCATATCCGAGTTGATTTTTTTATTAACCTTCTGCCCGGAGCGATCAAGAATTATGTCGAGATCTTCAACTACTTCTGCATCGTTTTGCTGAGCATCACCCTGACCTATTACGGGGTCAGACTCTCGCTTCGGTCCTATGGCTTTCATGTCTTATCGCCCACTCCCCTTCGAGTTCCTTTGTTTTGGGTGCAGAGTATCCTACCCGTAGGAATGGCAATGATGTCTGTTAAGAGTTTCTTAAAATTTCTTTCTTTGATCAAAGAGAGATAGGAATCCTATGCTCCTCTTCATGGTTTTTCTTTTTGTTTTTCTCCTGGTCTCTGGAAGTCCTGTATATCTCTTTATGTTCTTGCCGGCTGTAGTGGCTATCTTCTTCACTCTCCCTGAACCGATGACCATCGCCAACATATTCATCCAGAATGTTCAGAACTTCAGCCTGATTTCGATTCCCCTTTTTATTTTTACGGGGAACCTTTGCTCTCAGACGGGTATGGCAAAATATCTTGTTCGGTTTTTAGATAGCCTGATTGGGCATTTGACGGGCGGTTTAGCCATTGCGGCGATTTTGGCCGCTGTCTTCTTTGCAGGGATCACAGGATCGAGCGCCGCGGATGCGTCAGCCATCGGTCTTCTATTAATTAAACCCATGATGGAGGCGGGGTATGAAAGAAAATTTGTGACAGCCCTTTTGGCAGCTGGAGCCACCATAGGACTTATTGTTCCTCCCAGCATTCCATTAATCCTGTATGGATTTCTGGCAGAGGAATCGGTTGGAAAGCTCTTCATTGGAGGCTTACTCCCTTCCGTGATGATTGCATTTGCCTTGGTCATTTATTCGGTTTGGTATTGTAAAAAGAAGGGGTACGGCCGTAAAGCTAAGGCAACCTGGGGAGAACGAACCAGAAGCTTTGTCACAGCATCGCCCATTTTGGGGGTCCTTGTCATCGTCATGGGGACGATCTATTCTGGCATCACGACCCCAACCGAAACGGCGGGCATTGCATCCGTCTATGCACTGCTGATTAGTGTTTTCATCTATAAGAGTCTTAATTGGATGCTTTTTAAAGAAATTGTTCTAAAGACGGTAAGATTCTCGGGCATGATCTTTCTCATCATTGCGGGGTCTCTTGTGATGAGTTTTTTCTTAACGTATGATCAAACTCCGCAGAAGCTTACTCAATACATTATTTCACAAAACCTATCTCCTTGGCTCTTCTTGCTTGCGATCAATATCATATTGCTACTTTTGGGCATTCCGATAGAACCCCCTCCACTTATTTTTATGATCGTCCCCTTAATTGCTCCCATTTTGGGAACCTTAGGGATCGACAAAGTTCACTTTGGGATCATTTTCATGATCAACATGCAGATCGCCATCTGCACTCCTCCCGTTGGAATCAATCTATTCATCATCAGCGGAATTGCTGAAGCGCCGACACATGAGATTTTCAGAAGCATCATTCCTTTCACCATTATTCTGATCGTTATGCTTTTTATCATTACTTATGTTCCCTCCCTCTCCCTTGTTTTTGTCAGGTAGAGATGTCGTACACTCAGAAGAGTCAGACGTAAGCCCCTGAGGTCATGCGGGAGAGGCTTTGGAGGAAAGGGAGCACGATGGAGAATAAAAACATCACAGAAAGCCTTGCTCAATTCGTGGCGGATTCCCGGATGGAGGATTTCCCCGCGGAGGTAATCGAAGCAGGCAAAAAGTGTCTTCTCGATTGGATGGGTGTTGCCTTCGGAGGGATGAAAGATCCTTCTGTTAAAATCATGATCGATTTGATTAAAGAAATGGGAGGAAAAAGGCAGGCGTCCGTCTTGGGTTATGGGATGAAGACGAATGTTTTGAATGCGGCTCTGATCAATGGGACGATGTCTCATGTCTTGGATTATGATGACGCCCACAGTGGCAGCCGAAGCCACCCGAGCGCTCCCCTTATCCCCGCCCTATTATCCGTTGCGGAATGGAGAAGGCAGAGTGGGTCCGAGTTCATCACTGCCTTTATTGCCGGTTTCGAGGTGAGCACTCGAATCGGACTGATTCTCGGAAAATCTTATTATGAATCGGGGTGGCATGCCACATCTATCTTGGGACGCTTCGGGGCTGCCGCTGGCGCAGGGAAATTGTTGCGTTTGGATGAAAGACAACTCGCCACAGCCTTCGGGCTGGCAGCGACTCAGGCAGGGGGGCTGAGGAGGGTTTTCGGAACCATGGGGAAGCCTTTCCATGCAGGTAAGGCGGCCATGGACGGGGTCCTTTCTGCATTTCTAAGCCAAAGGGGTTTTACAGCACCGGAAGATGTCTTGGATGGAAAACCAAGCTTTCCCGATATGTTTTCCCGTCAGGGGGAGTCCATTCAAACGGTCGAAGGACTCGGGAAGGATTGGCAGGTTTTGAAGGATTCTTTTAAGCCTTATGCTGCCTGTCTCCTTACCCATCCTGTGATGGATGGATTGATCTGGATCAAAAATCAATATCAAATTCATCCACACCTGATCGAAGAGGTGTATCTTGAAGTCGCTCCTCTTTGTCTAAGCGTCACAGATAATCCATTCCCAAAGGATGCCTTAGAGGGAAAATTCAGCCTCTACTTTTGCGCAGCCATAGCGATGCTCCATGGACAGGGGAAGAATAGCCTTTTCACCGATGAAGGAGTTCAAGATCCTTTGGTCAAGGATTTGATGGGAAAGATCAAAGCCAGGGCCAATCCGTCCCTGAAAGAGACGGAGGCAAATGTAAAGGTGAGGTTGAAAAATGGGACGGAATTTTCCCGTGACGTCTCTTTTCCGAAAGGAGACCCGAGAAATCCGCTGAGCTTTGATGAAATCAAGGAGAAATTTAGAGATCTCGTACAGCCTCTGTTACCGAAAAAAAGAATGGATCAACTCGTTGAGATGATTCATGAGTTAGAATCCTTGGAGGACGTTGGCAAATTATTGAAGCTCTGCCGTTTTACCCGCTCCCCGGCAGGCTGAAAGGCCAGTCGGTTTCATAAATCTCTACCCAAAGTTTCATTTCTGAAAATACTTTATCTTCCTGGGTCTTCTTTTGGCAAGCTCTTTGTCGCGTAAAAAAGGGGGAAAGAAAATTCTTGACAGAATTTTCATTTGGTTTATAATGAGAAACACTGTTCCGTATTATGGAATGATAAGATGGTCGCCAATCAAGGTTCAAAGCCAAATAACCTTGTTCAGACGATTGAAAGGATCTCTTCTATCCTTGAAATCTTGGGACAGAATCCCCAAGGCGTGAGCATCAAGGATTTATCCGTTAAGGTCAAACTCCCCAAGGGAACAACCCATCGCCTCCTCTCCTCTCTATCCTATTTTGGCTATGTCCGACAGGATTCGAAGACAAGGAACTACTTCTTGGGTTTTAAATTAGTAGACCTGGGCAACCTCCTTCTCAGTCAACTCGATCTCCGAAAGGAGGCGGAACCTTTTTTGAGGGACCTTGCGGAGAGGACAAAAGAGACGGTTCACATGGTCGTCCTTGACCGGAATGAGATCGTCTATATCGACAAAGTGGAAACGGATCAAAATACGAGTGGTCTGAGGATGGCCTCCAGGGTCGGCCTTCGGAATCCAGCCCACAGTTGTGCAGTAGGAAAGGTTTTGCTGGCTGATCTCTCGGAGGAGGCGTTGGACAACTTTATCAAAGAGAACGGCCTTCCCAAAAGAACCGAGAATACGATCACCCATCCCGCCCAATTGAGACAGCATCTGAATATCGTAAGGGCGCAAGGATATGCGATCGACGACGAAGAGAACGAGAAAGGGATTCGATGTGTGGCAGCCCCCATTTATAATGAAGTGGGAAGGGCTGTGGCAGCGGTCAGCATTTCTGGCCCAGCCTTCCAGATCACGAAAAAGGTCATTCAGGAAACATTGAAGGAGGAGGTGATGGAGACGGCTCTTAAGATCTCTCAAAAATTGGGTTTTCGAGAAAGGAGGTGATTCTAAGTTCAGAGTTCAGAGTTTAGAGTTCGGAGTTACTAATCATTCGCCTTCATTCCGAATTCCGCAGTCCGCAATTAAAAGAAAGGGGGGAATGAAAGATGAGATTCTTCAAAACGAGTATTTTAGTGGTCTTAGGTTTGGTGGTCTTAATCGGATTTTCAACCTTTGTGAACGCCCAGGAAAAAGTGACCCTCCGTTTTTCGGACTGGCACTTGACGGAGGCTCCCTGGGACAAAACTCTTGCGGACGCCATGGCCCTGTTCGAACAACGCAATCCCAACATTAAGGTAGCATTGGAACCCGTTTCCTATAAGGATAAAGAGACCAAGTATACCGTGGAGACGGCTGCAGGAAAGGGCCCGGATATCTTCCATCTCCATGCTTTTTCACTCCCAATGTTCTTTGACAAAGGATTTGCTAAGGACCTAACTCCTTTCATAGAAAAGGAAGGAGGGGCAAAATTTCTTGAACCCTGGTATCCCCTTTGTATTAATATGATGAAATATAAAGGGAAAATCCATGCCATGCCAGGCGACTATATGTCAATGGTCTTGGTTTTCAACACAGAGTTATTCAAAGAGGCTGGGCTCGATCCAAAAAAACCACCCAAGACATGGGAAGAATTTCTCGAATACAATATCAAGTTGACCAAACCACCTGAACGGTGGGGAGTTGCTGTTCTTGGGGCGAAGGATCCTGGATTTGAATTACGCTTCAGTCCATTCCTCTGGTCATTCGGCGGGGATTACCTCACCTCGGATAATAAAAAGTCTGCCCTGAATACCCCTGAGGCCAAGGAGGCTTTCAAATATTTCATTGAACTCTTCACCAAATATAAAGTGATGCCCCCGGGTGTGCCCACCATGAATGCTCAAGATGTGAGGACACAACTGGCCCACCGAAAGATTGCCTGGGAGATCGGATCAGGTTGGACAGCTCCGATTGTGAACTCCATTAACCCTGAACTGAAGGCTTTCGATGTGTTGGCGGCTGCTCCCCTTCCTTCAAAAAAGAAGAAGGTGACCACTATCTGGTTGTCTTCGTGGGTAATGAATCCGAATACCAAACATCCAAAAGAGGCATGGGAACTCCTCAAATTCATCACTTCAAAGGAGATGGAACTTAACTGGTTCGTTAAAAATCGTGTCACCTCTTCGAGAAAGGATGTGAGTGAGAAGGCTCCTGAGATCCTGAACGACAAGTTCGCCAGCGTCATCGCTTCTCAACTGCCTTACGGAAAGGTTGTTCCTCAGATTCCTCAATGGCCTGAGATTATGGATGCCTTTACCACAGCAGTTCAGGAGGCTTTTACAGAGATGAAGACTCCTGAGAAGGCTTTGGCCGATGCCCATGACCGAATCAATGGGATCCTTGCAAGAAAGAAATAACCCGTCCAAATTCATCCCCTCCCCTGGTGGGAGGGGATGGAGGGGAGGGGGAAATAAGCATGAAGCTCTTCAAAATCAAAGACCGTCATATGTGGACTTTCTTTGTTCTCCCCGGGACAATTCTTCTCGTTTTGGTCTTGGGTCTTCCAGCCTTTCAGAGCATTCTCTATAGTATCTATCCCGAAGGTGGAGGCTCCTCTTATACCTTAAATAACTTTTCGATTCTTATTAATGACTCAGTCTTTCGTCAAGTATTTGGCAATACTGTTCTCTTCGTTATTCTGAGTGTGGCAAGCCATCTGTTATTAGGACTGGGGGTTGCCCTGATCCTCAATAAGGAGATCTTTGCGAAACCCCTTTTCCGTTTGATCGCCCTTCTGCCTTGGGTCGTTCCTGATGTTGTGGTAGGGATCATTTGGAGGTGGATGTACGATCCTGTTTATGGGGCATTCAATGATCTTTTATTGAGGATCGGTTTGATATCGACTCATGTCCAATGGCTTTCCAGGCCCCAATTAGCCCTCCTCAGCGTCATATTCGTCAACCTCTGGAGGGGGTTCCCATTTGTGATGCTCATCCTTTTAGCTGGACTCCAATCGATTCCCACAGTCCTCTATGAGGCAGCTGCGATTGATGGGGCATCCCGTTGGCAACTCTTCTCCCGAATTACTCTCCCCGGCCTGAAGAAGATGCTCGTCGTCGCTCTGGCCCTCGATATTGTCTGGGAGGTAAGACGTTTCGGCCTCATTCAGACCATGACTCAGGGAGGACCGGGTAATATTACGGAAGTTCTTTCAACCTATATCTACAAACAATACTTTCAATTCTTTCGATTCGAATATGCCTCAGCTGTGGCAGTCGTCATGACCGCTGCCCTGTTGATGGTCAGCCTCCCCTATATCTGGATGATTAGTCAGGAGGAATAGAAAGTGGGTCGGAGCTCGAAAAGGCAGTTTCTTCTCGATATTCAAAGCTACGGTTTTCTCATCCTGGTATCTCTATACTGCATCTTCCCGTTCATCTGGATGCTCTCCACCTCTTTTAAAACTGAGGCCGAGGCCTTTCGCGTTCCCCCAACCTGGATTCCCATCAAACCCACGCTCCATGCTTATATCTATATGTGGACCAAGAAGAACTTCGGCATTTATTTCCTGAACAGCACGATTATCTCTTTAGCCACTGCCATCCTCTCCACATTTTTTGGCGCCTTAGCCGGATATGGATTCTCTCGATTCATGTTTAAAGGAAGAAAGTTCCTGATCGGCTTCTTCCTTGCCACCCAGATGCTTCCAGGGGTCTTACTGGTTGGACCTTATTTCAAACTATTAAGTAAATTTGGACTTTATGATACACGCACCGGACTCATCATTGCCTTCCTCACCATCTGCCTCCCCTTCTCCACCTGGATGATGAAGGGTTTTATTGATCGAGTCCCTGATGCACTGGATCAGGCCGCTTTGGTCGATGGATGTTCGAGATTGGGGGTCTTCTTCAGAGTGATCCTCCCGATCTCTGCACCGGGCATGGTCGCAACCATCATCTTTGCCTTTCTCTTGGCTTGGGGAGACCTGCTCTGGGTCATCTGCCTTACGAGCACAGAATCGATGGTCACTGTGACACTGGGAATCGCGAGAACAGTGGGGGAATTTCGGATCATCTGGCCCATGCTCATGTCAGGGGCATTGATGGGAGGAATGCCGGCCATCATCCTCTATCTCTTGCTGCAGAGGTTGTTGGTGCAAGGATTGACGGCTGGAGCAGTCAAAGAGTAACGACGGACGATGAGCCCTATACGAAAGACGATGTACGAGGAGCAACAGAGATTGGATAGGTCGGAGTGATGAGTTTCGGGTTCATCGTTCATGGTAGAGAGGCAATAGAGACGAGGAGTTAATGGAATGAGGTTAGAGGACCGGGTAGCGATTGTCACGGGGGCGGCAAGAGGAATTGGAAAGGCCCTTGCTCTAACCTTCGTCAGGGAAGGTGCGAAGCTCGCCCTCGTGGATATTGACCAGGAAAAACTCGAGACCGTAAGAAATGAGATCGTAAATAAAAAAGGGGAGGCGATAGCCCTTTCTTGTGACATTACAAAAAGCGCTGAAGTGAGAGAAATGCTGAATCGAACCTATCGAACATTCAGCCGGATCGACATCCTTGTCAATAATGCCGGAATTATAAGAAGGGGAACGATTGATACTGTTACCGAAGAGGATTGGGATCGTGTCATCGAGGTCAATCTTAAGGGGACATTTAACTGTTGCAAGGCCGTCGTTGAAATCATGAAACAACAAGGGCACGGAAAGATTGTGAATATCTCCTCGATCGCAGGAAAGATAGGGGATATCGCCTCTGCACCGGGGTACGGACCATCAAAGGCAGGGATAGATGCTCTCACAAAAACTTTGGCAAGGCAATTGGCCCCCTATGGCATCAATGTCAACGCCGTATCCCCCCATGCCATTGAGACCGAGATGAGTGCCCAATGGTCAGAGGAGAGGCGAAAAGAGATCATCGCCTCCATCCCTTTGGGCCGTCTCGGAAAACCAGAGGATGTGGCAGAAGCAGCTTTATTTCTTGCCTCTGACGAGGCCTCCTTCATCACCGGTGAGATCTTGGATGTGAATGGGGGAGCCTTGATGGACTGATTGAAAAACAATGAACTATGGACCATGGACCATGAACCATGAACCATGAATATAAAGAACGACGCATTGATAGTATTTTTTTGAACAGTTAGCATTTTTTGTTCATTGTTCATCGTTCGTTGTTAGAAGGGGGAAATGTTGAACAGGGATGAGATAGTCGTCGGAATTGTCATCTTCCTCTTCGGGGCGGTCACTGCCGTTCTCTCTCTCAGAATGCCCATTGGAACCTTCCGAATAGCGGGAACAGGGATGTTTCCTCTATTTCTTGGAATACTCCTCATGATCTTATCAGCCGCCTTCATTTTAAAAATTTTCTTTCAGGGTCAGAAAGGACAGGTAAAAAAAGAAGCCCCCATTGAATCTTCAGAGTCTCCAATACAATTGATCCTTTTTCTGGGAACAATGGCTTTAGCTACCCTATTTTTCAATCGATTGGGATACCCGCTCACCTCCTTTCTTTTAATGGTGGCTCTCTTAAGAATCCTGGGTATAAAACGGTGGGGCTTAAACGTTCTGATATCTGTGGTGACGGCGGTTGGTTCCTATTTTCTATTTGTTAAATGGCTTGACATTCCTATGCCAAAGGGATGGATAGGATTATAAAAAACAAGGTTGAGGTTAAGGCTAAGGTTAAGGTTAAGGGAAAGATTACTAATAGGGTAAGAGATGTTTGAATCACTTCAACATTTAATCAACGGCTTTGGCATTGCTGCAACGGGTCAAAACCTTCTTTATTGTCTGATAGGTTGCATCGTGGGAACCATCATCGGTGTGCTCCCCGGAATCGGACCGATCGCTGGGATCGCCCTTCTTATTCCTGCCACATTTGGCCTTAATCCCACTTCTGCCATCATTATGCTCGCAGGAATCTACTACGGTGCAATGTATGGAGGCTCTACCACCTCCATCCTTCTCAATGTGCCTGGGGAAACTGCTTCTGTTATCACCTGCATTGATGGCTATCAGATGGCACAAAAAGGGAGGGCAGGACCAGCTCTGGCCATCGTTGCCATTGGATCTTTCATTGCAGGGACCCTCGCAATTTTTGGAATGGTCTTTCTGGCCCCGCCATTGGCAGAGGCAGCATTGGCCTTTGGCCCTCCTGAATATTTTTCCTTGATGGTCTTTGGATTCATCGTTCTAAGCAATGTGACAGGAAAATCATTCCTCAAATCTCTCATGATGGCACTCGTTGGACTGATCATCGGAACGATCGGAATCGATCCTGTTTCTGGAGATGCCCGTTTTACCTTTGGCTCAGTCCCACTGCTCAGTGGAATTGAATTTGTTGCTGTCGCTATCGGGGTCTTCGGAATCGGAGAGGTCCTGGTCAATGTCAATCAACCTTCGGAGCTGCTGGACCAAGGAGTTATCATGCCAGGCCTACGAGAACTCTACCCTTCTCTGCAGGATCTAAAGGACTCGATTGGGCCAATTCTAAGAGGGACGGTGTCTGGATTTGGTATAGGTTTGGTCCCAGGACCAGCACCGGTCATTGCGACCTATGCCTCTTACATGATCGAGAGGAAAGTCTCCAAACACCCTGAGGAGTTTGGTAAGGGAGCGATTGAAGGAGTGGCTGGACCCGAATCTGCCAATAACTCCGCCTGTCAAGCAGCCTTTATTCCCCTATTTGTTCTTGGAATCCCTTTTGCTCCTCCAACGGCTATTCTTCTTGGTGCTCTTCTCATCCATGGGGTCAATCCAGGACCATTAATGATCAGTCAGCACCCAGGACTCTTTTGGGGAGTCATCGCCAGCATGTATATCGGTAACTTTATGCTTCTCATCCTCAACCTTCCCCTCGTCCCTCTCTTCGCCAACATACTCAGAATTCCCAAAAGGATCCTTTTACCCCTCATCATCATTTTTTGCATCACAGGACAGTACACCGTGAATAATTCGGTTTTCGATATCTGGATGATGCTTCTCTTTGGTGCCATGGGATTTCTGATGAGAAAGTGGGCTTATGAAGGTGCACCACTTCTTTTAGCATTAGTACTCGGGCCAAAATTAGAGGTGGCTTTTCGTCAATCGTTGATGATCTCCCATGGCGATTTTGGAGTCTTTATCAATCGGCCTGTTTCAATCGTCTTTCTGCTGGCAACAATCGTCTTCTTATTGCTTCCAATATTCAGGATCTTTTTTAAAAAAACAAAGAAAGGAGGGGATGCCACAGTTCAGAGTTAAGAGTTCGGAGTTAAGGGAACCTCTAATAATTTAAATTTCGAGACTCAGAATTACGTTAAGTTGTAAATCCGAAAAATGTTAAGTAGAAAAACGCAAAATTCAACTTACCCCGCCTGTCAAAAGTACCGTTTTAAGAGTTTTAGGGCGGCTCTATCGGGCATTCTTGCCCATTGGGCGTACACCAGGAGATTAAACCCCCTGCAGCACACAGAATCGATCCAAATTGTAGACCAAATTCCTCAACCCAATCTTCGCCTTCGCCCGGATCAACCCAATCGTTCGGATGATCAGGTTCCCCGCCCGCATCGCCTGCACCCCAAAAACATGTTCCACCCGACTCCGAATCCGGGATCGCGTCCGATTCCCTTTCTTCTCTCGCTCCGTCAACTTCTTATGCTTACACCCCTTCCGCTGAAGATGCTCCCGAAATCGACGCCCCCCCAACGCTTCCAGCTTCTCCTCCGAACGATACGCCGAATCCGCCCACACGTCTCGACTGCTGTTATCTTCATCCAAAAGCAACTCAAAGACCTGACTGTCATGAACCGACGCAGGCGTTACTTCATAGTCTCGAATCAACTTGTGCTCCACATCGATATCAATGTGATTTTTGTATCCATACTGATTCTGACCATTCTTCCGAGTCCATCGGGCATCGGTATCCTTCTGGCGCTTCTTCTGTTCACTCCAACCTTCTGGGGTCTCCCCCGCCTTGATTTGCCGGTTTTCATCCCGGCTATTGCGCTGTCGGGGAGCAGCAACAATACTGGCGTCGATAATTTGGCCTCTTCTGGCAGAAAATCCTTTTTCTTCCAGAAATCCCTCAAATTCCTCAAACAACCGTTTGATCACCCCGACCTCCGTCAACTGCTCCCGGAACAACCAAATGGTCTTCTCATCCGGTACCGCATCTCCCAGGGAGAGGCCCAGAAACCTCATAAAGGACAACCGGTCCCGAATCTGAAATTCAATCTTCTCATCCGAAAGGTTGTACAGCGATTGAAGAACAAGCACCTTGAACATCAGTACAACGTCAAAGGGTTTTCTCCCGGCATTGGATTTGCGCGCTTTGTCCCGTACGGCTTCCAGTTCCGGTCGAAAACGCTCCCAGTCTACCAGTTTCTTGAGTTTCGGCAACGGATCTCCGCCCGCATCCAGTTGCCGAAAACGAATTTGCCAATCCAAAAGTCCGGTCTGCATCATCTCTTATCCCTCTGGGTTGATTTCGATGTCAGACCTTAACACACCGGTAGTTATATTGGTAGCAAAAATCGCTAATTTTTAGAGGAACCCTTAAGAATTAGGAGTGAAAAGTAAAAAGTCAAAAATGTTGAATAGGGAATTTTGGGCTTTGAGCTTTGACCTTTGAGCTTAGAGCGGAAAGGAAGGGAGGTTATTATGTTAAAAAGAATTTTTGGTATCTTATTCATTTTGTCTCTCATTATGGCGATGCCGCTTCAGGCGGCGGAGTTTCCAACGAAGGAGATACAGATTATCATCCCCTGGGCAGCGGGAGGGGCAACAGATCTGATCTTTCGGGTCTTGGCTGCAACGACTGGAAAGTACCTCGGAAAGGCTGTAGTCGTTGTCAACCGACCAGGCGGTGCGGGAGCTGTAGGATACACAGAATGCATGCAGGCAAAACCAGATGGTTACACGCTTGTTTCTGCGATCACTCCTCTCACGATCCTTCCCCATCAGGTAACCACAGCTTACACCTACAAAAATTTTGAACCCATCATCAATGTGGTGAGCGACCCCGGCATGTTTTTGCTGAGATCGGATGCCCCATGGAAGAGTCTCAAGGAGTTTTTAGATTATGCTAAAAAGAACCCTGACATGATCACAGTGGGGAACTCAGGTGCGGGCGGAGGAGTTCACCTGATTGCCCTTGCGTTTGAAAAAGCAGCCGCCGTGAAATTCAACCATATTCCTTTTGCAGGCGGAGGTCCATCCGTAACCGCCCTTCTTGGAGGCCATATCAATGCTGTCTCAGTCTCCCCACCTGAAGGGATCGAGCATGTTAAGGCAGGGAAGTTGAAGATCATCGCCCTCTTCGCCGAAAAGCGATTTGAGCTTTTCCCTGATGTCCCAACCGTGAAGGAGCAGGGTGTCGATTTTGTCATGGGGCAATGGCGGGGATTAGCCGCACCCAAGGGCACTCCACCTGATGTGATAAAAAAACTTCATGATGCCTTCAAGCAGGGAATGGATGATGCGGTGTTCATAAAGAATGCAAAGGACATGGTTGTAAACCTCTCATACCTTGGCCCAGAGGCTTTTGGAAAACTGATGGCTTATGACGATGAGTTCTATAGCAAACTGGTCAAGGAGATTAAGAAGTGATGCGAACCAGAAAGGGGGATAAGAACATGAAAGCTCAGAGAATGGGTTTCATTCTTTCGATGATGGCAATCCTGTGTTTCCTTTTTATGGGCGCAGGCAAGGCTATCGCAGCAGAAAAGACGATTCGTATCGGAAGCCCGTTTAAATCGGGTCACATCCTCATTGATGCGGCTGAGAAATTTAAGGAACTGATCGAAGGGGGGAGTGGTGGGAGAATCGAGGTGAAGTTCGAAATTGGCACCAAGTCGGAAGAGGAAATCATTAAGATGAACAGCGACGGCACGCTCGAAATGCAGTCCAACGGAACGATGTTCCTGCAGGTCTATGCGCCCCCGTACTACTTCTTCACCAATCCTTACGTCATGAAGGACTTCGATCACTACATGCGCGCCTGGGACAGTAAGCTCGGCCAGCAGGCGCAGGCCCAGATGGAGCGGAACGGCAACATGAAGTACCTGGGAACGGTCTACCGCGGGATGCGGCAGACGACGGCGAAGAAACCGCTCTACACGCCGGCCGACGTGTACAACTTGAAGCTCCGGCTGCCTGTCCTTCCCACCTGGATTGCCATCTGGAAGGCCATTGGTGCAGACCCGGTCCCGCTGACGCTTCCGGAGCTCTACCCTGGATTGAAGTCGGGGAAAGCCGATGCATCCGAGGGCGATGTGTCGCAAATCACTTCCTTCAGGCTCGACGAGGTGCAGACGCACCTGATCATGACCAACCACATGGCCCAGACTGGTGGGATGCTCATCTACAAGCCTTTCTTCGACAGCCTGTCGAAGGCCGACCAGACCCTGGTTGCCCTGGCGGCGAAGGAAGCTTGCGAATGGGCCAATGCCAAGATGAAGTCCGCTGAGAGCGCGTACGTTCTCGAGCTCCAGCGCAAGGGCATGCAGGTCGTGATCCCGGACGCCGGTTTCTTCCGGGCGAAGGCCAGGCCGGCCATCGAGGAGCTGTTCAAGACCCAATGGTCGGTCACAACCTGGGCAGAAGTGCTGGGTCAATAATCATTAGGCTCTATACGATCAGGCAGGTATTCTTTCAAAGCAAGAACCAAAACCGAGATCCCGAAGTCGATAGATCCTGAACTCGCTTCAGGACCTGGTTCGGGATGACAAAAAACACAAGCAACTCTTAGTGTCATGCTGAACTTGGTTCAGCATCTATTAATGCTCAAGGAATAAACAAGACCCTGAAACGAGTTCAGGGTGACATAAACACGATTTTTCAAAAGTCTTGAAGGAGATATCATGCCGATTTCTGATGAAATTAAAGAGAAAGAAAAAAGGGTGAGAGAGTTTCTTCGATCAAAAAAGCTTAAGGCCTTACTACTAAAGCGACAGGCCAATTTCTCCTGGATGACAGGTGGTGGTCTCAATCTTGTAGGAATTACCACAGAGATGGGGGCCACCTCCCTTCTCATCACAGAGAATTCAAAATTTGTCATCTCCAACAATATTGAAGCACCTCGCATGATCGAAGAGGAAGGCCTTGAGAAACAGGGATTTATTCCCAAGATCTTTCCATGGCATGAAGATCAAGAGTTATCCATCGTAAAGGAGCTGACAAAAGACGGACCTGTGGGATGTGATGTTCCTTTTCCAAATACAGTAATGTTAGCAGAAGAGATTGCGAGACTCCGTTATTCATTGACTGCTGCGGAAGTGGATCGGTATCGATGGCTTGGAGAAAAGGTTTCTCTCGCATTGGAGAAGACAATGATCGATACGAAAAGGGGAGAGAAGGAATCAGAGGTTGTGGGAAGGTTATGCAACGAACTTTGGAAGGATCGAATCGACCCTATCACCTTGATGGCTGCAGCAGATGATCGGATTTTCAAATTCCGTCATCCTATCCCAACGGAGAGAAGGATTGAAAAATACCTAATGATCTCTGTCAATGCCAGAAAATGGGGACTCATCGTCTCGCTCACGCGTTTTGTCTGTTTTGGAAAGATGCCTCAGGATCTAAGAGAAAAATACGAGGCCAATGTCTTTATTGACTGCACCATGATGGCTCATACTCGACCGGGAGTCTTTGCAAGAGAGGTCCTCCAAAAAGGGATCGATGCCTACAGGGAAAAGCGCTATCCAGAGGAATGGAAACTTCACCACCAAGGAGGTTCCATCGGTTACACCGGGAGGGATTACAGGGTCAACTTTAAAACGCCCGATCTCATCCAGGAGAACCAGGGCTTCACCTGGAACCCATCGATCACCGGAACGAAATCCGAGGATACGATCCTCGCTACCTCAAAAGGACCGGAGATGATCACACCTCCAATTCTCTACCCTACTCTCTCATTGGAAGTGGGAAACATCTCTTTTATCCGACCGGCCATCTTGGAGAAAAAAAAGAGTTAAGAGTTGTGAATTATGAGTTAGGAGTTAAAAGTCTAAAGTTTAAAGTTGAAAGTTGAAAATCGAAAATCTGCAATCTGAAATGAGAATTTGTAGAGGGAGGTTTTGATTATGATCGAGAGGCATGTTACGTTTAATGTGATTCCTGGCAAGGAAAAAGATTTTGAAATGCTGTTCAGAGAGGCTTACGGTGCGGCGATGTCAAAGCAACCGGGTTTTGTTTCGGTTACTCTCCTCAAGGAGCATGAAAAGGAGGCCGTTTACCAGATGGTGATTCGATTTCAAACTCTTGAGACTGCTGCTGCATGGAGGGACTCAGGAGATCACAAGGCCCTTTCGCCTAAGATCAAGTCTCTTTACACGAACAGCACTGTTCAGGTCTATGAGATGATCGCCCAAAAATAGAAAGGAGTTGAATGGATATGGATAGAGTGAGGTTTGGGATGATCGGTTCGCAGTTTGCAGCAGACCTCCACCTCAATAACTATTCAAAACTAAGAGGCGCCAAGGTGGACATCATCGCAGTTGCCTCCGAAAGTAAAGAACATGCTGCCAGTTTTGCAAAAAAGTTCGATATCAAGGATTATTATGATGACTATCGCCGCATCCTTGAACGAAAGGACATCGATGTAATCGATCTATGCATTCCAACAGACTTACATGAAGAATTTGCTGTTGAAGCTGCAGCAGCTGGGAAACATATCATCTGTGAAAAGCCGCTGACAGGATATTTTGGAAAGGAAAAAAAGGAAGAAAATGTTGGATCGGCGGTGAGTAAAGAGTTGATGCTGGAAGAAGCGTTGAAAGGGTGTGACCGAGTCGTTAAAGCGGTGAGAAAAAATAACGTGAAATTCATGTATGCGGAAAATTGGATCTACGCCCCCCCCTTCACCAAACTCAAGAGGTTAATCAAGGTCAGTGGAGGAACCATCCTGGACATCCGAGCCGAGGAAAGCCATTCTGGTTCCCATGCAAAGTACTCAAGGAAGTGGAAGACATCTGGTGGAGGAGCACTGATGAGATTGGGTGCCCATCCTGTAGGTGGGGTCCTCCATCTAAAGCAGTACGAAGGAATGTTGAAGTATGGGAAGCCCATCCGGGCTAAATCCGTGACGGCGGAGGTAGGGCAACATACAAAAATAGCCTCCTTTGTTAAAGAAAAAAAGAAATATGTCGTTTCCGAATGGGAAGATGTAGAGGATTGGGGAGTGATGGTCATCAATTTTGAGGATCATTCGAAGGCTACCGTTTTTGCCTCGGACACCGTTCTGGGAGGGGTCAGAAACACCCTGAATGTCTACCTTTCGAATGCTGTCGTCAATGTGAACATCAATCCTCATAATGTCCTGGAGGTTTATGCCCCAGAACCTCATATCTTTGGAGACGAATATATTGCTGAAAAACTGGAAACTAAAGCAGGATGGAATTTCCCGAGCCCTGATGAGGACTGGGTGAGAGGATATCCTCAAGAGTTGGAGGATTTCGTAGATGCCATCTTATTTGATAGAGAACCGATCTCTGGAATCGATTTAGCCAATGATGTCGTTGAGGCGATCTACGCAGCCTACGCCTCAGCGGAAAAAGGAATGCGAATTGAGCTCAAAAGGTAATCCGCCTAAAGAGAAAGGAGAAGATATATGTACAACGTCGTAACGTTTGGGGAGGCGATGTTAAGGCTTTCACCACCTAACTTCCAGAGGTTGGAGCAGACCCAGAGTCTCGATGTCAATGTTGGTGGGGCTGAATTAAATGTAGCCGTCGGAGTGACCCGATTCGGAATGAAGAGCGCATGGGTATCCAAACTTCCAAAGAATGGACTCGGCTATCTGATCCGCAATCGTGCCCAGGAATTTGGAGTCGACTGTTCTTATATCGTCTGGTCGGATAAGGGAAGGGCGGGGCTCTATTTTGTAGAGTTTGGGGCATCTCCCCGGGCTTCAAGCGTTCTCTATGACCGCGCAAACTCAGCCATCAGTATGATTCAGCCCGGCGAGGTTGACTGGGCTAAAATTTTTACCGGATCAAAACATTTCCATATGAGCGGTATTACACCCGCCCTGAGCGCATCTGCTTCCGAAGCAACAGTCGAAGCCCTGAAAGCAGCAAAGAAGGCAGAATGCACCATCTCTTACGATCTCAATTATCGGAAGAAGCTCTGGACTCCGGCGGATGCAAAAAGAATTCAAGAACCCATCATGGCAGATGTGGATATCCTCATCACCACCGAGGAGGACACGAATGTTGTCTTTGGTATTAAGGAGAAAGATTATGAGTCCGTCGCAGAGAAGCTGGCTCAGACCTTCAAATTCAAAATTGTCGCGATCACACTGAGAGAAGATCTCTCCGTATGGAGGAATAACTGGACAGCCATCGCCTATCAGGACGGAAAGATTTTCAGAGATAGAAAGTATGAAGTGGAGATTGTAGACAGGGTGGGAGCAGGAGACTCCTTCACTGCTGGATTTCTCCATGGCTGGTTGAAGGAAAAGGATGTTCAAAAAGGCGTCCAGTATGGAAACGCCTTTGCCGCACTCAAACACACTGTCCCAGGAGATTTTAACTGGAGCACTAAGGAAGAGGTGGAAAATCAACTCAAAGGTGCGGGTTTAAGGATTTCAAGGTGAGAGCCAAAGTCTTCTGTGGTGTTCTGATGATTTGCAATTTGCGTTTTTTAAATCGTAAATTGGCAATCGAAAATCGAAAATGAAAGACGGCAATACTTCGGCATAACCAGGAGGAACAGAAATGGAAAAGAGGGAAGTTTTTAATCGGATGGTTTCTGAAGGATTGATCCCGGTGATCCGGGTGACCGCTGCTTCTGAAGCCATTGATGTGGCCGATGCGATCAAAGAAGGGGGTGTTACCCTGATCGAGATCACCATGAGTGTTCAAGGTGCCATCGATGTGATCAAAGAGCTGAACCAGAAATACAAGGATGAGATCGTCCTGGGTGCAGGAACCGTTCTGGATCCGGAAACCGGGAGGGCAGCCCTCCTTGCAGGAGCACAATTTATCGTGAGCCCCACACTTAATCTCGATCTCATCCATCTCGCACACCGGTACAGTGCGGTGGTCATTCCGGGGACCATGACCCCCACAGAGATCTTAGCCGCTTGGAATGCAGGGGCAGATATGGTGAAGGTCTTTCCCGCTGCCCAACTTGGAGGGCCGGAATACATCAAAGCGATCAGAGGACCGTTACCACAAATTCTTCTTGTACCCACTGGAGGAGTGAACCTCCAGAATGCAGGTGCCTTTATTAAGGCTGGCGCCGCGGCCCTCGGGGTGGGAGGCGAACTGGTGGATAAGAAGGCGATCAAGGAGAAAAAGTTTGATGTCATTACAGAAAACGCCCGTGCTTTTCTCAAGGCGATTCGAGAGGCGCGAGGAACCTAAGAATTATGAATTTCGAATTATGAATTAATAATTGGTCATTGAAGATTGCTAATTGCTAATGGAGTTCTTAGATGTATATTACCTTTCCATACCCTGAGATAAATCCTTTGGATGTCCCGGACCAGAACCTCCTTGGCATCTTCTCACCTTCTACAATCCAGATAGAAGAGAGCGAAGAGGAGATTGTCGAGAAGGCTTTCTCCCACCCTATCGGATCCCCTCCTTTACCTGAAATGTTGGAAGGGTGTGACAATATCCTGATTGTCATTGACGATTACACCCGGACCACACCCGTCCAAAAGGTCCTTCCGAGATTGCTGAAGGAATTGGAGATCTGTGGGATTCAACCCGATGGGATTAAAATCCTGGTCGCCCTTGGAACTCATCGGTCGATGACCCGGGATGAGATACGGAAAAAGTTGGGGGAAGACATTCCCAAAAGATACTCGATTCTCAATCACCATTGGTGGGATTTGTCCCAACTGGCCTATTTAGGGGAAACGGAAGGAGGAACTCCCATCTTCGTCAATCGATTGGTTGAAGAAAGTGATTTCATCATTGGCATCGGTCAGATCGTTCCCCATCGGGTCTCTGGATTCAGTGGGGGGGGAATATCATCCAACCTGGGATATGTGGCGAGGAGACCACAGGAAGAACCCACTGGCTCAGTGCCCAATTCAGAGGCCGGGAGATTTTAGGCAAAATTGAAAATCCAGTCAAGCAAGAGATTGAACGAGTTGCCCAGAAAGCGGGATTGGAATGGATTGTCAATACCATCCAGGATGGCTCCGGCAGACTGATCGAGGTGGTGGCAGGAGATCCAATTCAGGCTTATCGAACCGGTGCCATCCGGTCCCACCAGGTTTATCAATCTGAACTCCCTCAAGAGGCTGACATTGTGATGGTTGACTCTCATCCTTATGACTCAGAGCTCTGGCTGGCTGCAAAGGGAATCTATGCTTCAGAACTGGCAGTCAGACAGGGTGGCGTGACAATCCTGGTCTCTCCCTGTCCGGAGGGAGTCTCTCCAAGTCATCCAGAAGTACTTGAATTTGGATATCAGACCTTCGAAAGGGTTGATCAATGGGTTCGCCAGGGGAAGATTAAGAAAATGACAGCAGCTGCCCATCTTGTCCATGTCGGCAGGGTGATCAAAGAGAGGGCAAAAGGGATTATGGTCTGTCCCGGAATTTCGAAGGCGGAAAAAGAGAGGCTGGGGCTCCTTCACGCCGGAAATCCTCGGGAGGCATTGGATATTGCCTTCTCCTTATTAGGACGCGATGCAAAAATAGCCATCCTCCAAAGGGGAGGCGAAATTCTGCCCGTAATCAGAGAAAAATAGTTGAAGCCCTTGCGGACGAGGTTAAAAAACCCCGTCTATCGGATAGGCGGGACATTCTTGTCCTGCCATTTTGGAGGGTTGGGTGCCTTTATCGGAAATTTCAGGTTAAACCTGAAAGGAGTCGCAACCTTCAGGTTGCGATATTGACAAGTGAAAGGATGAAAAATGAAAGCGGTTGTGAAATACGGAAAGGGAAAAGGGTTGGTTGAAATCCGGGATGTCCCCGAACCGAAGATGAAAGAGGACGAAGTCCTCATCGAGGTGAAAGCTGTCTCGGTTTGCGGAAGCGATCTTCATATCTACCATGACAGCCATCCCTATTGGCCTCCGGTCGTTCTCGGACACGAGTTCTCCGGAGTGATTGCCGATGTCGGGAAAGAGGTAAAAGGTTGGAAGGTCGGCGACCGGATCGTTACCGAGACCCGCACTGGCTCCTGTGGCATCTGCTATACCTGTCAGAGCGGGTTTCCACAGGTGTGCGAACAGAAGAGGCCCTATGGCATCGGCATCAACGGTGCCTATACAAAATATGTGGCAGGCCCCTCTCGCCTCCTCCATCGTCTCCCGGCTAACATCCCTTTCGAGGTGGGAGCGGTGATAGAACCGACAGCAGTCTGTGTCACCTCCATCCTTGAACGATCCCAGCTTCAGGCTGGAGAATCGGCTGTCATCACAGGACCGGGTCCCATCGGCCTCATCTCCCTTGCGATCGCAAAGGCGGCCGGAGTGAAGATGATAGCGGTGACTGGAACGAGTTCGGACGAGGGGATGAGATTTCAAAAGGCCAAAGAGTTGGGAGCAGATTTCACGATCAATGTTGATAAAGAGAATCCTATCCAAAAGGTCTTGGACTTGACCGGTGGTCTTGGCGCGGATATCCTGATTGAGACCTCAGGAAGTGGAAGGGCGATCTACCAGGCCTTTGAGATGGTGAGAAGAATGGGGAGGATCTGTGCGATTGGAATTTCGGGAAAGCAAGAAGTCTCGATCCCTTACGACCGGGGAATCTTTAAGGCCCTCCGCTACGATTTCTGTTTCTCCAGCAGCTGGACTGCCTGGGAGAGAACAATCGGGCTCATCTCAAGAGGACTTTTACCGGTTGGAAAATTGATCACCCATCAACTCCCTCTCGAAAAATGGGAGGAGGCCTTTCACCTATTAGAAAACCTTCAGGCCGCCAAAGTGATCTTGATTCCGTAAAGACATGGGAGGCTAAAATGGAACGACACCCGTATCGGGTAGTCATCACCGATTGTGACCATGGTTCCATCGAAGAGGAAAAGGAGGAGCTTGGTCGAATTGGAGCTGACCTGATCCTTGCTCAGGTGAAGGAAGAAAAAGATTTGATTCGGTCCTGCAGAGAGGCCGATGGGCTCATCAACCAATATGCGCTGTTGACCAGGAAGGTCCTCGAGAATCTTCCTGAATGTAAAGTCGTTGCACGATATGGAGTTGGAGTGGACTCCGTTGATCTCGGGGCAGCCACGGATTTGGGGATCATCGTTGCCAATGTGCCGGACTACTGTATGGATGAGGTGGCTGACCAAACCCTCTCGATGATCCTCACATTGATAAGAAAGACGACTTTTTTCGCTGAGAAGGTGAAGTCGGGCCAGTGGGATTTCCGCCAGGGGATTCCCATTTATCGAACCAGGGAAAAGACATTGGGCCTCATCGGTTGCGGAAAGATCGGCCTTGAAGTGGCAAAAAGAATCTCAGGCTTTGGGGTGAAGGTGATCGCCTTCGACCCTTATCTTGAGAAGGTTCCTCAGGGAATTGAACTGAAAGACTTCGATTCCGTCCTAAAGGAATCCGATCTCGTCTCCATCCACTGTCCGTTGAATGAATCTACGCGGCATTTAATTGGAGAGAAGGAATTTAGAAAAATGGAGAAGAGGCCTCTCCTCATCAATACCTCAAGGGGACCGATCGTCGATGAAAAGGCACTCATTCAGGCTTTGAAAGAAGGGTTTATCTCCGGCGCAGGTCTGGACGTCCTGGAGAAAGAACCTCCCGATCCTCTCAGTCCATTGCTGAAGATGGAGAATGTGGTCTTGACGCCTCATGTGAGTTTCTATTCTGTCGAGTCGATCAGTGAATTGAAGCGGAGGACAGCGGAGAGCGTTTCAGCTGTTCTGTCGGGGAGACGGCCAAAGTCTGTAGTCAATCGAGAAGTAATGGGAAAGACCCGAGCTTCCATATCCCCGAATCTCATTGTGGATGAGTCGCCGCATCTTTGATAGGGAAGCCTCCCTGTGGGCCTGCCCCGCCGTCTCTTCAATCCAACTTAGAGCCTTTTTCTTGACGAAGGATTCCGGAACAATTTTTGAGTTGACATGGAATGGCCGATATGAGATCGTAAGACATCAGATGTCTGATATCGGGTCCCCCTGTGCGGAGGAAATGGTTGCCTCAGATTTTGCCATGATGAGCGGTCAGAAGATGACTCATCTATTAGCCACCCCGTTGAAAAAAGGGTCTGTGGTCGGCCTGGTGATGGAGAGGATCAAAGAGGCTATCCTCAATAAGGAATTGAAATCGGGTGATTATCTTCCATCGGAGGCGGAACTTACCAAAAACCTTGGCGTGAGCAAATCGAGTGTGAGAGAAGCCATTAAGATGCTTCAGGCCCTGGGGGTGGTGGAGGTCAGAAGGGGACAGGGGACGATCATCCGAGACCGCCCGAGTGAAGACTCTATCAGCCCTATGATCTTCCAACTCATGCTTGATAACGGCTATCCGGAAGATCTGGTTGAATTGCGCCTCATGTTTGAACCGGCCTTTTCGGTGATGGCCATGGAACGGGCGACCAAAGAGGATATAAGAAGGATAGGAAAAACGCTGAAGAAATTCGAGGCCGCCATCAAGGCTGGAGAACAGGTCGCAGATGATGACATCGCCTTCCATCTCGCGATCCTCCATACAACCAGGAATCCCCTTGTCATCAGGATCGGCGAGACGATCTTCCAGCTCTTCAGATCCTCCATCAGTATCTCCATGAAGAACATCCCTGAAATTGCCCTGCGGGATCATAGGAGAATCTTTGAAGCGTTTTGCAAGAAGGAGGAGGCGAAGCTCCGAAAAGCCATTCTGAAAAGTTATGAGGGATGGAAAAGGAGTTTATATAGAAAATAGATCATGGAGGTGGGGTGGCCAGGTTCCATCCACATTTATGGAAAGGAGGGTGTAAGATGAAGAAGGTCGCGATTCTCTTAATGGCGATCGGGATCGTAGCTGGCTTGGGACTGTTGTCTGTTTCCTTGGCACAGCAGCCCAGACTCGGGATCGAAGTATACAAGGATAACCCCAATCAACAAACCCCAACCACGGAGTTGGTGAACCGATGGGCTAAGGAAAACAATGTGCAGACGGATATCACGATGGGAGGCCATGCAAACCGTTTGACCATCGCCACGACAGCCCTTGAAGGCGGGACCGGTCCCGATATCATCATGCTCGCCGACTTCGAACCCAATCTCTTTTCGAGGGGTTTACTTGACCTCTCGGATCTCGCCGATAAGATTGGGGGGCAGAACGGTGGCTGGTATCCCATTGCCAAAGAAATTGGAACTGCTGAAGGGCAATGGAAGGCCTTGCCGATCTACATCTATATGCACGAGATGATCTACCGGAAAGACATTGTGGAAGCGGTTCGTGCTAAAGTGCCTCAAACCTGGGATGAATTCAGGACTGTCCTCAAGAAGATCAAGGACGCAAAGTTAAAAATTCAGCCCTTTGGGGTGGCTTATGCACGCTCTTTCGATGGGCAGCAGTTCCTGATCAGTGTGATCCTTTCGAACGGTGGTGAAGTCTTATCCGGGGATGGGAAAAAAGTTGTATTCAATTCTCCAGAGGCTGTGAAAGGCCTGAAATATGTGATCGGGCTCTACAGACAAGGACTGGTAGATTCTACAGTGCCTGGATGGGATGACAGCACCAATAACCAGGCCATGTTATCCGAACGGATCGCCTTCACCTTCAACAGTTTCTCGATCAAGATGGCATCTGAAAAAGACTTCCCGAAGCTCGACCCGAAAATCGGGGCAGCCGTCTATCCTGCAGGCCCCAAGGGACGATTCTCTTTCCCCTTTACACTGAGCTATGGCATACGCAAAAACAGTAATCAACCTGAATTGGCGAAGAAACTCCTTGCCTACTTGTTTGAGGCAAAGAACTACCAATATGTCCTCGAGTCCACCGCTGGTGCTACCGGGACCTCGCTCAAGGGTTTTGCCAACCTGCCGTTCTGGGCAAAGAAGCCAGATTGGAGGGCTAACCTGGACGCCATCCCTACGGCCCGTCTTTTCGCACCACCCTCTGCAGCCACTGCTGAAGTCAACAATAGCTACGTGATCGTCGATATGATCGGCGACGTCCTGGTCCGTGGCATGACGGAGGAGCAAGCGGTCGAAAAGGCAGCGAAGAGAATGGAGGAGATATACTTCGGCAAAAAATAAGGTGATGGGAAGAGGCCGGGAATGGATCCCAAGAGTCATGGGAAAAAATCGGCGGGATGGAAGCAGATCTACAGCTCCAGTACGATTTTTGTGCTCCCGGCCGCTCTCCTCGTCTTAGTAATCATCGCCTATCCATTTATCACAGCGATCTGGATAGGCTTTACCAACAAAACGGTAGCTGGCCCACCTCCTCATTTTATTGGATTACGAAACTATTTCACATGCATTCAACGGTCCGATTTCTGGCAGACCTTTTTCAATACGATGATCTTTGCCTCGGGCACACTTTTTCTCAGTCTGGTATTAGGACTCGTTCTGGGACTTGCCCTCAATCGGGTGAAGAGAATGCGGGACCTGATCGGAGCGACCATCCTTCTTCCCTGGATCGTCCCAACGGTCATCAGCACCTTGGTCTGGCTCTGGATGTACAACCCCTTTGCCGGGGTTCTGAATTATATCTTCACCACGTTGGGATTGATTGACCAGCCTATCCCGTGGCTGGGTTTACCCAGACTGGCAATGGTTTCGGTGATCATCGTCAGCGCTTGGCGGAATATCCCCTATTTCGGAGTCATCACCCTCGCCGGGATAAAACAGATTCCTCATCAACTCTTTGAGGCCTCCCAAATCGATGGCGCAAATGCCATGCAGGCGTTTGTTCACGTCACCCTGCCTGCGTTAAAAGGGGTTCTTTTTGTCTACTCCACACTCGTCTTCGTGCAAACCGCCTATGACTTCGCTCTGATCTACATCCTGACGCGGGGAGGTCCTGCGGGGGCGACGGAGGTTCTTTCAGTGAAGTCCTTCATGACCGCTTTTGAGACCGGACAAATGGGTCTCGGGGTTGCCATACCGTTGTTTGCCTTTCCCCTGTTCGCTCCCTGGGTCATGATCGTAACACGCCGGATGATCACCCAATGGGCAGGAGGCGCTATTTAATGAGCAGGTGGAGATGGAAAGCAGGGATTGCAGACGGCACTACCCTCTCGATCATCACCCTTTTCTCAATCAGTGCTCTCCTCCCTTTCTATTGGATGGTTGTCACTTCCCTGAAGACCACCAATGAACTCTTTTCCATTGAATTTCCTCTTTGGGTCTTCCACCCAACCTGGGGGAACTACATTGGCTTATTCAACCTCACTCCATTTGGTCATTGGTTTCTAAATAGTGCTTTGGTTTCCACAGGGGCGACGGTGATCGCCCTTGGTTTCGGGTCCCTTGCTGCTTATGGCCTCAGCAGAATGCCGTCCAAGCTTTCTATCGCCATTGTCCAAATGACTTTGTTGACTTATCTCATCCCACGGGCTGTCTTCGTCGTTCCTCTTTATAGTCTGCTTCACACCTTGCACCTCCTGGACAATCTACTTGGTCTGACATTGGCCTACTTGAGTTTCACCCTTCCCTTTACCATATGGCTCCTGATCAGCTTTTTCCAAACCATTCCTAAGGAGTTGGATGAGGCTGCTCTGATTGACGGCTGTAGCCGGATCGGCGTATTGGTCCGGGTTGTCCTGCCCTTGGCGGCTCCCGGGATTGTAGCCACGGGCATTTATTCCTTTTCCACGGCGTGGAATGAATTCATGTATCCTCTTGCCTTGGTGCAGACCCAAACCAGGACCGTGCTCACCGTGGGCATCGCTTCATTGAGACAGGCAGATATCTTCGCCTGGGGACAGATCATGGCCGCCGGAACCGTCGGTGCCATCCCGGTGATGATCTTCTATGCCTTCATCTACAGGAGAATCGTCGGAGGGCTGGTCGCTGGCAGCGTAAAGGGCTGATGGAAAAAAGATGAAAACGGATGAGAAAGGAGGGCTTTCATGATGATTGATGCAGATTGCCATATTTCCCCAACCTTGGAAGGTGGGAATAGCATTACCATCGATGAACTGATAAGGAGGATGGACAGATCCCATGTGGATAAGGCAGTGACCTGGCTTCAGCCACCTTATGTGCGGGAAGTCGATCGAGCCAATGAATATGTTTACAGGGCTGTCCGACAACATCCGGATCGGATTCTCGGATTTGGCTGGGCTGATCCGAACCTGGGCGTTGAAAAGGCCAAAGGGGCAGTAAAAAAATGTATCGATGACTACGGCTTCTTTGGAGTGAAATTAAACGGCGCACAAAATGAGTATTACATTGACGACCCTGTTCTCTCCATCCCTCTCATCGAACAGATTGCAAAAGCCGGAAAGATCCTGGCATTCCATGTAGGTGCCGATGCTTACGAGCGAACCCACCCTTTCAGGGTGGCCAAAGTCGCCAAACGATTTCCTCGGCTGCAAATCTTAATGGTGCACATGGGTGGTGCCGCCTTTGCCGATTTAAGCAATGCAGCCATAGAAATTGCTCAGGAACATGCCAATCTGACCCTCATCGGCAGTGCCATCCGATCCGTTCCTATTTTAAAGGCGATCAAAACTCTTGGAGCTTCGCGGGTCTGTTTTGGAAGCGACACCCCTTTCGAGTTAATGCATGTGGAGGTGGCCAAATATCAAGCTTTGCTGGATGGGGAAGTCACCCCAGAAGAAAAAGAATTGGTGATGGGAGGTAATATTATCCGGCTCTTCGGATTAAAAAGATAAATCCCAGACCGGTTATTTTTAACTTTAAAGGGTAAGATTCGGAGTAACATACACCTTAAGGTTAAATTTTGAATGACGCGGTGAGTGGCGCAAGGGAACCTCCCCCCTGCGCTCTCTCAGATACGGACGTGAACCTCTCGGCTCATCCGGCTCCCATTATCCAGCCGTCGGTCTTATGCCCAACTGCCAATGCGGAAATAACACGGGCTGCCTTTTGGCAATTCTTCCCAACCAAAAAACCGCATTCGTTCGATGGCATCTCAACCTTTTCAATTTCCTCATTGCCCATCTGATTAATATTGTGTTCAGATGACGCAAGGTTGGATACAGCGCAGATTTGTAAAAGCTTCCGTAGTAGTTTATCCATCCCCTGATTATTGGGCTGAATATCCTTGACAAATCTTCCAGGGATTTATCACTTCTCAACTGTAGGTTCCAACGTCGACTCTTTTGTCTCATCTCCTTTCCTGCCTTATTGCTTACGGCAGGGGAAAAGTTGACGAAGTATTTTCCTTCTCGTGTCTTTGACAGCCTTGGGCGAAAAGTGAAGCCCAGAAAATCAAAGCTTGTTGAAGGGTTTTCTTCTCTACGACTACTGTCCTTACAATAGACAATACGCGTCTTTTCCGGGTGAAGCTCTAACTTACATTCCCTGAACCTGGCCTCCAGTGTTTCCTTCAATGCCAGTGCTTCTGATTTCGTCCGGCAATGGACAATGCCATCATCCGCATAGCGGCAAAATGGAAGCTCAGGATAATTCCGCTTCATCCAGACATCAGACACATAGTGAAGAAAAAGATTGGATAGCACAGGGCTTATCACACCACCCTGCGGCGTTCCTTTCATTCTCTCATTCTGTGTGCCATCCCCTTTCTGAAACGATGCCTTCAGCCATCTCTCGATGTATAGAAGTATCCATTTGCTTTCCGTGTGTTTTCTTACCGCCCGCATCAGAAGTTCATGGTCAATGTTATCAAATAAACCTTTAATGTCGTATTCAAGCACCCAGTCATATCGCCAGCAACGCTTCCGCGTTACCCCAACTGCCTGAATTGCCGATTTATTCGGCCTGTACCCGTACGAGTCTTCATGAAAGTGTGGCTCTACCATTGGCTCAAAGTACAGCTTTACAACCATCTGTGCTACTCTATCAGCCACGGTAGGAATCCCCAGCATCCTTTCACCACCTGCCTTCTTCGGTATCGCTACCGTCCTGACCGGTGGAGGAACGTAACTCCCCGACGACATCCGATTCCAGATCTTGTAAAGATTACCTTTCAGATCCCTCTCAAAATCCGTTATCGATTCGTTGTCTACACCTGCTGCTCCCTGGTTCGCCTTTACTCGTTTCCACGCCTCAACAACCACTCCTTTGGAAATTTCAAACGACTTTGCCTTCCTCAGAGGTTCCTCCCATAAAATGGTTGACCTTTGAATCCGGCTGGATAATCCACCCCCTTCGCTCCAGACGCATTACCGTCCTTCATCGCTACTGCGGAGTGGTCCGCCCCTGTGCCCCGCATCGGTACTCTCATTCTCGTGGGTCCTCCACTTGAATTTCTCCCTTAACATCGGAACGACAGGTTCCCACGTTGCGCATAAAAGCCTGAATCAAGTTCACGCCGCCTCCATACCGGATGCCATTCAGCCTGTAAACAGGTACCATCTGAACTTATCCCGAGACAGTGTAACCCCTCGGTTTTGACATCGTCTATTTGTTTTCGACACGTGATCAGCGGTTCACTTTTATTCGTCTCCTTGATTCATACCTGACAGGGTCTCGCCCTGCCTTTTCCTTAACGCTCACCACAATGGCTCTTTACCAATGCAGCTTAAGGCGGTTTGAAGCCTGTTCCTGTAAACCGGCTCCGAGGGGCCTACCCTCATCTTTCATGCACCTTCGTGGCGCACTTTCACCTACAAGTCCTCACTCCAAGCCAATTCTGAATATCCACGATTACGGATAGAAAACATGTGCAAGAGGAAGATTTTGGACAAAAAAGGGCCGCTTCCGGCTCTGTTTGGGCTTTTTGAAAATTGGATGTTGATTTTCTCATAAACCTTATATATTCGGTCAAACATTTAAGCTTGCCAAAATGGATTGAATGTGTCTATAATTCTTGGAGTAGCTTTGATTTTAAGTATTTAATTAGAGTTAAACGATGCCTTTGATAATAGGTGCCGGAGGATCCAAAGATCGCGCTGCGATTCCACTTTCCACTCGTGCGGGTAGATTTATCCCTAACGAAAGACGTCCCGAGTTTCCTCCTGCGAGATTGAGAGCTGCGGCTGATTTGTGGAAAAGGGAACGTCCAGATGCTAAGCTCAGATCTTCAACGAGCGTATATAATTGTACGGGATTAGTGTTTGCATCTCGACGGACTTGGGTAGATCCAACGTATTTGGACACTATTTTTGCAGATGACGAATATTACCGAGTGACCAAACTGTCCGAAATCCAAATTGGAGATGTTGTGGTTTATCAGCGTAAGGGTGAGAGCGATCCTTGTCACGTCGCAATAATAGCGGAAATAGCGCCCAAAGTTGGCACGGCTTCTTGGGAGATTAAAGTTATGAGTAAGTGGGGTGCAGATGGAGAATATATTCATCTTCTGGAAGACGTACCAGAGATCTATGGAGAACCCAGCTCATACTGGACTGAACGGAGGCCAAAACAATGACTCTGCAAGAGGCAATGGCTGAAATAGAAAGTCACGAACTGGCTGCTCGCTTAAATGTGGCCAGCGATTCTAGGACTTTTTTCCAATTGGCACAAGGACAAAAGGCAGTCCTTGATCTTGAACAGAAATTAGATTCTTATGAAGTAAAGGTAAGGATTTTATCGAGAGCATGGAAACTGTCTCGATATAAGGTGGATCTCAGGTATGAGAATCAATGGGATACAGCACTTGCAGTTTATGTATGGCTTATTAGTAGAAAAGATTTTGCTCTTGCAAGAATAGCCGCAGACGCAGTTATTGAGGCTCCGCAGTGCTGGTGGGCCGCAAAGATTTCTCGGCATATAATATTAGGGAAACTACTCCATAGCGATGCCGACGTTCAGAAGCACGAACATAATTTTGAGAAATTCTTAGTAAACGAAAAAACGGATAGTGGAGAAACTCAATTGTCAGTTAGCTTTTTGTCTGATACAAATAACTTGGCATCATATGAGTTTCGTATACCCCCCCCAGGACTAAGCTGGCAAACCAGTGTTACTTCAGTTCAGCGTAGATTACCCGGAGTATCTCCTTATGAAGTTGTTAGCGGAAATCCCGAAAGTGAGGTTACCAAACAGGCAGCATGATAGAACATATTTGGACAGTATTATGTTCCCAAAGTGTTGTAGACAAAGACACGAATAATATTAGTCTGTTTAATGTAATGGAACAGTTGGTTATAACAGGACCTCCGGTGCCCGAAGGGCAAGTAGGTCTAATTCCGTTGAACCTTGAGGTAGTGAGCCTTTGGAATAGGGCGAATGAGACTCAGCCAAATAGGGGACAAGTTCATTTACGTCTAATAGACCCTTCTGGTAACAGTTTGGGGATAGAAATTGAGTATATGGCAGACGTTTCTATTCACACACGAGCTCGAACAATAGCTAAGATTGCAGGGTTATCATTTCGCGGACCAGGAGTCTATCAATTCTGCGTACAATTCCTGCCGGAGGGCGAAACCGTATGGAAGGATATAGTGAGAATACCGCTTCAAATTACACTAGGGCTTATTCAGCCATAGGATATCAATAATGGCATAATTCTCTTTTCCTTTCTGCATTCCTATTCTCCTTAAATCGTTTTCTTCCTAAAACAGTTAGCAACTTTCTCGCCCTTATCTTCGATTTTTTCTTGTGATGGGCGAATCCTTGGTATTTGCTATTGTGCTGGTCAGAACCTTGAGGTTAACCCACAAGACCATCTGCTGGGCTAAGGGCGAAAGCCATCCCTGTCTACAAGGCGGGAAAAATCTGAAGGAGTCCGAAGAGGAAGATGAAAGATAACATTGAAGAAACAGGGTTTGATCCAAAACCTATAAAGATATTCTATTTATTTCTATTTGTAATGCTGCATGGTGAGACAAAAAATGTAAACTCAATATTACAAGGAAAAACTATTCAACGGATTTGGCAGTGTTAGTTGGATTGGATATCGACTGTCACACTTTAATAGACTTCTGAAATGTGATCAAAGGTATCTTTGAGGGTGCTGTAGAGATTTTGATAGACTTTGAATAATCTCGCGTAAATCTCAACGTTCCTCGGAATCGGAGATGTTTTCGTCTCCACCCGAAGACCCTTCACCGCCTCCTCAACCGTGGGCCAGATCCCAACCCCTACTCCAGCCATGAGAGCAGCGCCATAGGCCCCCCCCTCGCCACTTCCACTTACGGTGAGGACTTCGCTGTTGAAAACATCGGCATGAATCTGTCGCCAGAGTTTGCTGAGAGCGCCTCCACCTGAGGTCCTTATCTGAGTGATGGGAACACCCATCTCTCTGATCACTTCCGTAACATCTCTCAGACTGAAGATGACGCCTTCCAAGATGCCTCGGATCAAATGATTCTTTGTATGGCGAAGCGTGAGACCGATGAAAGCCCCTCTGGCCAGAGGATCGGCATGGGGACAGCGTTCCCCCATGAGATAGGGCAGGAAGAGAAGCCCTTCGGATCCGAGTTTCACTCTGGAGGCTTCTCGACTCAAGAGATCATAAACATCTTTTCCAGTCCGCTTGGATATCTCCTTCTCAGACTCTCCGAGGGTATCCCTGAACCATTGGAGAGACCCTCCAGCAGCCAAGGTCACCCCCATGGCATGCCACTTATTCGGCATATTGTTACAAAAGACCTGTAGCCTTCCGCCAGGATTCTTATAGCAGTGATCCAAAGCCATGGTGACATTTCCTGCCGTTCCAATCGTTGTTCCAAGAATCCCCGGTTCAACAATTCCTGTCCCCGTGGTCTGGACCACGGCATCGCCTCCACCACCTGCCACAGGAAGACCGGGCGGAAGTCCGAGCTCTTTTGCAATCCTTGGCGTCACCTTCCCGCTTACTTCAGAAGATTCGCAGCATCGCGGAAGCCACTCTTTTGGAATGTCCAAGATCTCCAAAAGCCGATGGGACCAGCGCCTCTCCCATACATTAAAGAGGCCGGTTCCTGAGGCGTCAGAAACCTCGGTCGCATGTTCTCCAGTCAGCCGGAATCGTATGTAATCTTTTGGATTGAGTATCCATCTGATCCTTTCATAATGCCGGGGCTCATTTTCCCGAACCCAAAGGATCTTTCCTCCCGTATATCCCGGAAGCATCCGATTGTTGGTGAGCTGGAGAAGAGCTTCAATTCCTCCAACTCGATCATGTATTTCTTGACACTGCTTTTCAGTCCTCTGATCGTTCCACAGGATAGAGGGGCGGAGCACTCGGGAATCTTTGTCAAGGGCTACCAGTCCATGCATCTGACCGCTCAAACCGACGGCCTTGATATCACCGATGGAACGAACTTCCTTCAATAGCCTTTTGATCGTGAACTTAGCCGCCTTCCACCAATCCTCAGGGTTCTGTTCAGACCAACCTGGTTTCGGGATGGAGAGAGGGTGCTCTTTGACTGCCCTCGCTATCACTCGTCCCCGGTCATCGATGAGGAGCGTCTTGCACGCCGAAGTTCCGATATCGACCCCCATCACCAATTGCTTTTCCATAAAAGACTCGGCTTTCACAACGGCACTTAAGAATTCCAACAGGAGGAATCAGTTTTTTGAGAGCGAGGGAATATGATTTGCATTGAGACTACTATTTCTATGAAGGAAAGGGGGGTTACTTCAAGATTTTTGTAATATTCTTCACCTGATCAGCAGTCTCTTTAATCTTCTTAACTTCCTTCAGGCCTGGAATTTCTTCAACCTCTTTCTTTAAATCTGAAACGAGATTTCCCTTTTGAGTCCCTTTTTCTTTTTCCCTCCCTGCTTTCCTTTCGTCCCGGATCTTTCCCAATTCCCTGACCGTCTTTCCCAAACCCTCACCAATCTGGGGAAGTTTTTTTGCCCCAAATAGGAAAAGAAAGATCACCAAGATGACCAGAATTTCCGGCAAACCCAGACCGAACATCCTCTAACCTCCTAAATTAAGAGTTAAAAGTTATCAGTTATCAGTCACCAGTTATGAGTTATGAATTATGAATTATAAAACTTAACCTCTTAACTCTCAATTCTCAATTCTAAACTCTTTTTATAAGATATTCGAACGTGATGCAAGAAAAAAATTCAAAAAATTGTAATGCCCCAGATGCTGTCAAGATCTTCGGGAGCAGGTTGGGCAAGGATATCTTCAAAGTTCTACGATTGCGGATCATTTGAGAAGATATGGGTAACGAAACGCCGTAAGCCATTGATCCTGTAAAGACTTTCGGTCGCTGCTGCTGGACATTATAAAAATGTACCGCTGTAAAACTTTTTCAATATCCCCGGCCAACCTGTTCACTTAAGGCTATTTTTTCACGGCTTCTGAGGCATTACAAAAAATTAAGAAAAATTCTTTGATTTTTGTTAAGATTCGAATATCGAGGTTCTGAGAGAACCCAAGGAGGCGTTCCATGGATACGTTATTAGAATGCCCTATCTGTGAGGCCGACATCCCTTTGGACGGCGACGAGAAGTCGGGGGATCTGGTTCTGTGTTCTTATTGTAACGTAACCTTCAAGATCTTGAGGAAGAAAGATAAATGGATCCTTGTGGAGGATTTTGAGGAATAGATCCATAAAGTTAAATTCCAATATCCAAATCCCAAGATCCAAACAGATTCGAATTACCAAATGTTGGAATGACCCAAACTTTTTATAATTTATCTAAGTCAGTTAAACTTGGTCGTTGGTCAATTGGGCATTATTTGGGTATTGGTGCTTGCGATCTGGTTATTGTTTCATTTCGCACGAAGCTTCCCGAACTTGAATGCCTTAGTCCGGCAAACTTAAGCCCCATGAACGGTGATTGAAATGAAACTGCTTTATACCTCCGATCTCCACGGCGAGACCAGCCTTTATCAGGAACTCGTGGCACTGGCCACTTCCTCTTCCCCAGAGATCATCGCCTTAGGCGGAGACCTCCTCCCTTCGTTTCCCCCTTCCAAGCGATATGAAGATATGCTTCCAAACCAAAAGACTTTCATCGACCAATTCCTTTCTCCTTTGTTTAAAAAGATGACAAAAACTGGATCTGTTCGACAGATCTTCGTCATTCCCGGAAACTGGGATCTGGGTTATTCTTATCTTTTTAGGAAGCCAATGGAAGGAATCATCGATCTCAATCAGAGGAGTTACCGAATACAGAACGGATACGAACTGATCGGCTACCCTTTCGTTCCCCCGACGCCATTCAGGCCAAAAGAGTATGAAAAGATGGATGACGAAGAAGCGGCCTGGCCTCCGCAGAAGAATCCATCCTATATCATGTCATCTGATCAAACTGACCAACTCATTTCCGTTGATCCCTATCTCTATCTGAGGCAGCGAGAAACCATTCGGGAAGATTTGAATCGACTCCCAAAGCCGATTGATCACAAGAGGGCGATCTATGTCATGCATTCCCCTCCCTTTGGAACCCGATTGGACTTCATCCAAGGGGGAAAATCAGCGGGAAGCCGATCGATCAAAGCGTTTATTGAAGAGAATCAGCCCCTCCTAACCCTTCATGGCCATATTCATGAATCCCCGGAACTCTCAGGCGCTTACTTCGACCGGATTGGAGAGACACTTTCCATCAATCCAGGACAGTTTACCTCGACAAGTAGAGCCTCTTCCAAACTCCATGCCGTCACCTTTGAAATGGAGAATATCGAGGGAACACTCAAACACACACGCTTCTGAAAAGTTCGGAGTAGGGGCGATTCATGAATCGCCCGTTCAGAGTTCGGAGTTATGAGTTATGAATTGAACCTAAACACTCGAACCCATGAACCCTCGAATCCTTGAACCCTTACTAACGGCGTTGCTCATTGTTGCTCTCACCATAAACTGTCCGTCGAGGCTTTCATCTCAAGTGGACCCCGCATTCGAATGGCACCTGCTTTACCATAAGATTAGGGATAGACTTATCTCCAAGGCCGAGGCCAGAGCCAAATTGAAGGAATTGGAGACGATGCTGAAGGATTTTTATCTAAAGAACTCCGATGACAAAAAAGATGATCACCTTGTTTTCCCACTGGCAGGGTATACTCCAAATGCCATCGGAGGAAAAGGAGGAAGTGGGTATCAGACTCAGGGGTATGATTTTTTTGATGGTAATGACCATCGAGGCCATCCGGGTCACGACATCTTCATCCGGGACAGGAATCAAGATGGACTGGATGATCTGACAGGGAAACCGGTAGAGGTCATATCTGCCTCTTCAGGAATTGTTGTCTCGGTCAATCTAAATTGGGAGCCTTCAAGTCCGATACGAGGTGGAAACTACGTTTGGATTTACGAGCCGATTAAAAGTCGATATTTTTACTATGCCCATTTAGGTAGGATCTTCGTCGCGGTTGGCCAGGTCGTCTCAAAGGGAGATCGATTGGGAACGGTTGGGAGGACAGGGGTAAGCGCGTATCCAAAGCGATCTCCCACTCATCTCCACTTCACCGTCCTCCAATCAATGGACGGGTATCTCAAACCAATTAATCTTTATTCTCACATACTTAGAAACAATCTGCAATAGTTCGTAAAAAACCCTTGACATTCAATAAATAAAATGCCATATTGACTCTGTAGGTTGTAAGAAGTATTTGTTTGGATCACAAAAGGTCGCAAAAGTGCTTCTGAAGACTTTTGTGATTTTTTTTTAAGGACCAAAGGCTATTACAACTTACTAAAGTTTAAAGGAGAAAGGAGGTGAGTTGTAGTGGCCAAAGGTCGTGTAAAATGGTTTAATGAGAAGAAGGGCTTTGGATTCATTTCCAGGGATAACGGAAATGATGTCTTCGTTCACTTCTCCGCCATTAAGAGAGATGGATTTAAATCCCTCTATGAGGGCGATGAGGTAGAGTTCGAGGTTACCGAAGGTCCGAAGGGTCCACAGGCAACCAACGTTGTCGTGGTGAGCTAAAAACGAAACTTGTTAATCTAAAGGAAAAAAGAGACCCCAGTTTTTTCTACTGGGGTCTCTTTTTTTTAAATTATTAAGTGGAGTATGAGATCGCTTGCACTCCAATCCCATGGAAATTGTCATTGCGGGCCCGAAGGGCGTGCCTGCACGCCGAAGTACCCTTTCACCTAACAGGGTTTGTGGAGGACGGCGTTACGGCACGCAGGCGTGGCAATCTCATTGTCTGATTGGGATTGCTTCGTCGCTATAGGCTCCTCGCAATGACGCACTGGGGACCGATGTAAACGATAATGTGCTTCAAGTAATAATTCCCTCTTCCAAAGTTCTTAAGAAACCTTATAATAAATATGTATCCTCCAGCAGGACTTCGTGATGACTGACAGGGACGAGAAAGAGAAATCTCAAATCAAAGAAATCGAATCACTCCGCCAGGGAGTTGCGGAACTCGAGCGTCGCGAGGAAGAACGGAAACGAACCGAGGAGATCTTCCTCGATCTCTTTAATGCCACAGAGGAAGTCGTATTACTGATGGATCTGGAGGGGATCATACTCGTTGCAAACAAGAACGCGGCCCGTCTTTACGGTGTACCTATGGAAAGGCTCCCCGGCACATCGATCTATGACCTTATCCCCGGCGATCGAGTCAAGAGCGGTAAGGAAAAGGTAAAAACAGTCCTGGAGACACGAGAGCCGGTACGGTTCGAAGGGAAGCTCGAGGAGAAGGTATTCGAAAATAGCCTCTACCCCGTCCTAAATGATGGATCGGAGGTCCGGGGGATCGCCCTCTACGTCCGGGACATTACGGAAAAGAAGCGGCTTCAGGCAATCTTAAAACAGACCGAGGAAAGGTACAGGAATATCTATGAAAACGCCATGGAAGGGATTTTCCAGATAGGCCCTGATGGTCATTTTATAAGCGCGAACCCATCTCTTGCCCATATCCATGGGTATGATTCGCCTGAAGAGCTGATGAAGACCGTAAGAACCATACCCAGCATCTATGTCAACCCTGAGGATCACCACCGCTTAATCAATCTTCTCTTCAAGCAAGGCGCAGTTCAGAACTACGAAGCGAAAATGTACCGCAAGGATGGGAGCCTGCAGTGGATCTCAACAAATGTGAGGCTTGTAAGGGATGTCCGTGGCAAAACCCTCTACTACGAGGGCACCATGATGGACATCACAACCCGGAAAATGGCTGAGGGAGCCCTCGCCGAAAGCGAAGAACGTTACAGGACGGCCATCGAACACTCCAACGATCCTATCGCCATCAGCCATGGTGACAGGATTGAGTACGTCAATAGAAAATTTGTGGAGATATTTGGTTACGAAAAGCCGGAGGACGTTATCGGCAAATCCGTCTTACTGGTGGTCCATCCCGACGATCGAGAAAAGGTGATTACGATCAATCAGCGGAGACAGAACGGAGAACCCGTCCCTTCTCGATACGAGTTTAAAGGCATCAAGAAGGACGGAATGGTCATCTATATCGAAGTCTCCGCCGCAAGCATTGTCTATCGGGGGACACCTGTCTATCTCGTTTATTTAAGGGACGTGACCGAACGGAAAGTAGTCGAAGAAGTGTTGCAGAACGAGCGAAACAGATTTCGAACCCTCTCTGAAAATGCACCCTTCGGCATTATCATGATCGACAAGGAAGGGGGCTTTGAATATATCAACCCAAAATTTAAGGAGCTGTTTGGCTATGATCTGGATGAGGTGCCAAATAGCTTGGAGTGGTTTAGAAAAGCCTTTCCTGACCCGAAGTCGCGGAAAGAAGTGATCTCTACCTGGATCGATTACCTCAGAAGTACGAGGCCAGGGGAGAAAGCTCCCAGAACGCTTTCCGCCACCTGTAAGGATGGAACCCAAAAAACCATTCATTTTATCCCTGTCAGACTGGCCACGGGGGAATACATTGTAACCCTGGAGGACATTACTGAACGCATTCAAGCACATGAGGCACTGGTAAAATCCCACCAGGAACTCGAGCAGCTCAACAGGGCAAAGACAAAGGCCGTGAATCTCATTTCCCACGAACTCAGGACGCCCCTCGCCGTGATCCAAGGAAACATCCGACTCCTGAAACGGAAGTTGAAGCGTTTGCCCACCGATGCAAATCTTCAGAACACCGTGGAGAGGTTGGAACGAAATCTGAAGAGGCTTTCCGATATTTCGGTAGAAACAGATGAGATATTCAGAATCTCACAGGAACTCGAGGCGGGTGTCCTTCTGGACAACCTTGGTAGCCTCTGGCAAAGGATTGAGGATCTTTCAGAGATGCCACCGGATGTCCGGTTTCACTTCGATGGGCTCAAGGCGTGGCTCAGCCAATATCTATCCGGGAGCACGGAGTCATTCCAGTCCATCAACCTTTTCCCTTTTGTTCTGGATATGCTGGAACGAGTCAAACAGTCATCGAGCCACAGAAATATTCGGTTTCAGGTGGAGGGCAAAGATGATCTCTTCGTCTTCATCGACCCCCTCATTCTGCAAAATGTTGTGGAGGGCCTCCTCAGGAATGCAGTAGAAAATACACCGGATGAAGGGACGATTCGCTTAGTGGTCGAACAAAAGCTTGGAAAGATCATACTCCATATCAGAGATTATGGGGTTGGCATTACAGAAGAGAATCAGGCCTATATCTTCGACGGACTCTTCCACACAAAAGAGACCGAACTCTACGCTTCAAAAAAGCCCTATGACTTTGGGGCGGGAGGCAAGGGGCTGGATCTCCTTCGTATGAAGGTATATGGACAGCGGTTTGGCTTTGACCTCTCCATGACAAGCAATCGGTGTGTTCACATCCCTACTGATCAGGATCAATGTCCGGGAGATATTTCCAAGTGCCCCCATGTGAGGAATGCAAAGGAGTGTGCTGCATCCGGTGGAACGACGTTTACAGTCGCTTTCCAGCCCAAGGAGGCCAGTGCTCCAGCTCACATTTAAAAAACCGATGAGAAGAGGATCGCCTGGAAGGGAGAAATTTATGAATTGATGGACGTTTGCTCGAAGACTTTTCTTGCTCCCATGCAAACTCGTTTCGCCCACCTCAACAAAAATGAAAGAGACGGACTTCTAATGCAAGTGGGTTGATAGCCTCGGAAGTCCGGTCTTTTGAGAGACGTCTCCCTGTCAGGCCTCTGATCAATTAACACCTTCCTATTTTTAAGGGCGATCAAAATATGGATTTTTCCCCGTTACCGACAGAGGGATTCCGATAATAAGATCGGAATCCAAAAGATTGAGCTTTTTTGCTGCCGCTCCAACAGTGTACATCATCCGGTTATCAATGTTCAATTCTCCCGCCAATTTGGCGGCTGAGCCCAGAGCAATTCCCAAATCGATAGCTTGGAATATACAAAAAGGCCCTGTAAAGTCCTCTCCTTCCCGCCTCCCCGAAGCAAGAAGGTCTTTGCAGTTCTTGTAACCACATGCCCCACAGTTCAGTGGGAGTTCAATCCTTTTGGGATTTCTTGAAACTCCAACGAGTAATAGGGCTGCGGAACTTCTCACATTTTCAGCATCTCTCTTGAAGCCAGGAAGTTCCGTTGATTTCTGTTTCACCTTCCTCTCCATTGCTGCGGCCAATTTCTCCAAATCCTTTCCCGTTAGAACGGCGGTCTTTACCGAATCAACCCCCCTTGTCTTGGGTGCTGTCCTTGCACTGACTGCCATCATCGAAGCCCCCATTTCGACCGCCTCTCTCTCAATTCTCCCACTTGTCAGAATTGCCATCGCCTTCCTCGCTTTCTTTGGTTCTTACCCCCTTCATTTCTTACTGATTAAGACTTAACATAGTATGATTCAAGTTCAATGAAAACATTCTTTCCCGCCCCCCCATTTTCCTCCGTATGATTCCTTTCTCCTCAAGGTATTTGAGGTGGGCAATCGCCTCTCCAATGGCAAACCATTTTTGCGAAACAGGAAACAAGTCCCAAGAGTCACAGAGGATATCCCAGCTCATCAGCGATCCTATCTGAAAAGCATTCTTACTCCCTTTTTCTAAAATAGATATCATCTCGTCAAGCCTCTGTTGGTGATGATGTTTCAATTCGTGAATTCTCTCTTTACAGGTCTTGAAAATAGTCCTATGGCCAGGCAATACGAGTTCGATGTCAAGTTTATAGACTTTGTCCAAGCTTGCCAGATATTCTTTTAAGGGATTCCACTCATCAGACCATAATTGAATATTGGGAGTAATGTCGTTAAGAATATGATCTCCAGCCACAAAGATCTTCTGGCTGGGTTCGTAAAGACACATATGGCCCCTGGTATGGCCAGGTGTTTCAATACAGTTGAATTTGTAGTTCCCGATGGCAATTGCATCGCCTTCCTTCAAGATATGAAAAACCAAGTTATCTTTTGATCTGAATTTAAAACCCGGATGGCTACGAAGGGCCGCTTGAAGTTCATCTTCAGGGAAACCGTTCAAACGAGCAAAGTTAACAAAATCATCCCGGAGGAAACCAGACCTAAACCGATCCGCATCTGGCCGGCTGAAGTATATCGTCGAGGTATCTGTGATGAGGTTCGAGATGAGGCCAAAATGATCTGCATGTAAATGAGTAATAAAAAAGTCGGTTTTTCTTAGATCGACCCCCAGTTGCCTCAAGCCACTCTGCATCGCGTTCATGCACTCTTCTTGATTCCACCCCGTATCAACCATCAAATTTCGGTCCGTGTCCTTTACCACATAGGAGTTGAGGGCTTTGAGGGGGCTCTTCGGAAGAGGAATCTCGATTTTGTATAGATTTGCCAAGATTTCTTGAGTCATCCATCCACTTCTAAGGACTTTTGGCGGATCATTTTGCAGGCAACCCGGTAATCGCTTCCCTCAGTTCAGCCTCGGACATAAAGAATTGTTCAAGGGTGATGGTCTGTTTAGGGCCAAAGAATGATTGCCATTCAAAGCCAACCGTGGTTAAGGTAAAGCTTTGTCGCAGCCAAGGTGTTTTAATAGACCCGTGATATAGGTACCCCATGTTGGAACCATCTTATCAATTTCATACGGAAGAAATGCCACTTTTCCACCGTGAACCTTGTTGTGCACTTCCTCTAATTTCTGATATTTTAAGGGCCAAGTTATTTTCCCCATTTGGTTGATCACATACAAACTTCTTCGCTTTTCATCAATCTCAACGATTCGCAATAGGTTAAGGCCATCCGCGGCCCAAAATTCAATCTTGTTATCTTTCATTTCCTTTAATTTTTCCCAACTAAAGGAGCACTTAGGATAAATCTCTTTTATTTTGCCCATCGTCCCTTCTTATTCTCCCTGGCCTCCTCTTCACGTTGATTGAATTCCCTCAAAGGAACTTAGCCTTCTCAACCCTCTATCTTCTTCATCGTTTCAGAATCATATTTTCGAGCCTTATCCTTCCCTAAATTACCTTTGAAATATTCGTTGAAACAAACAAGACATATAAAATCCTCTCCTATAAACCGCCCTAACTTATAGAAAAATGGGTAATCTCTTAATTTAACTCCACAATAATCACAATGGATTCGCTCTGCCATTTCATTTTTGTTACAACCATCGATTTATTTCACCGGCTGCCTTTGGCGAATCAGTTTTCGTCGACATAGCAAAGCTGGACGGTATTCAATCAATTCAATAAACCTTTTTATGGATAGATGTAACTCTGGCTACTCAAGAATAAAACTCATCGGTTCTGTCTTCATCCTCCTATTGACTCCATCCCACGCTTCAACATACCAGTAAATCGTTGAACCACTCACATCCCCCACCACAGCCCTGACAGATTTCCATTGATCCGATGTGAGTTTCTTTGTAAACAACCCTCCATTAGCAATCGGATTCTTAATATTAAAAGCTAAAGCAACCTTCTTGGAAAAATTGCCATCTCTTCCAAACCAAACCCTAAATTTTATGTTGCAGTTATTCCCCCAGGACAGAGTCGGCAAGGAGCTTTTGTTCGTATTGACGATAGCAGGATTTCCTACCGCCTCGGCAGGGTCGACGGTGATAGAGAAGACCCCGCTCGTTGCTGTGGTCTTATTGGCCCGCGTTCCAACGACCCTCCAATAGACAGGCCCACCAGTCATTCCCGGGATCAGCAATACCTTGCTCCATATATTTGATGGGGGGAGGAATGTTGTGGAGGATGTGCTGCCCTTAACGGCGACCGAAGTGAAATTTTCTGTCTTGGAGAACTGTATTTCATAACTGCTGAAGGATTCTGTTACGTCCCAGACGAAGGTGGGAAGGGAATAGAGAGAGCAGGAATTGAAGTGGGTACCATCTCCAGGGGAACGGAGGAGGAGGGTAACCGGCGAACTGGAAATGTTGACACTCAGTCCTGAAGACGACTTCGATATCACAGAGTTATGCGTGGCACACCGAGCTTGGGCCTTTACGGCGTAATTGCCAGGGGAAGCCCAACTCTTTGATGCACTGACGGTGCCGACCGGGAGCCATCCGGAGTTGGTTCCATCTCCCCAATCAAGAAAATACTGGATGGAGTGGTCCAGACTGGAAAAAGAGCCTCCTGCCGTGTAACTGTATGCAATCCCAGGAGCGCCATTGGTCGGCCCATCTGGAAGGCCCGGGGCAGAAACAGTTTCCTTTTCCGTAGGAGTAGAGTACCTGAGCAGGACGCCTCTTTGATTGGCCCGGTCAAATCCCACAGCCCACCCATCGTTCGCACCAATGAAACGAACTCCGTTAAGCTCCCAATTCGAGCTCACCTCAGGGGGGGCGACGACGGTCCAAGAACCTTTCTCAACCTGGAGTAGGACTCCTGTCCCATTTGCGTAATCGATGCCGACAGCCCAACCATTATTTAAGGAGGTGAATTGAACACCCGTCAGCTCCCAATCCGAGCTCACCTCGGGAGGAGTGATGGAAGTCCACGTACTACCATCCCAATGGAGTGAAATGCCGCTCCTATTTATAGAATCAACGCCAACAGCCCAACCGTCGGTGGAGGAAAGAGAATGAACGTTGCTAAGTTCCCAATCCGAATCCACCGGGGGAGGGGTCACGACACTCCAAGTAAGGTCCTTCGTCTTCTTTTCCTTGGTAAGTTGAAGCAATGCCCCTCTTGTATTGGTAAGATCGACACCGACAGCCCAACCCTGGGTGGCGGAGGTGAAATGAACCCCGTAAAGTCCCCAGCTTGGACTGACATCCGGAGGGATGACGTTTGTCCACAAACCGTTTAGGTAATGGAGCAAAACCCCTCTTTGATTTGAATAATCGACACCGACAGCCCAGCCCTCAGTGGCAGAGGTGAAATGGACCCCGTAAAGTGCCCAGTTTGGACTGACATCCGGAGGGATGACTTCAGTCCAAGACCCAGCGGTAACATCCGTGGATGTATTGGTGAACTTAAGCAAAACCCCTCTTTCCTCGGCACGATCAACCCCAACAGCCCATCCCTGCCCCGGAGAGGTGAAAAAGACGCTATGAAGCTCCCAATCTGAACTCACCTCCGGGACCGCGACGGACTCCCAGACATGGTTATAAAACTGAAGGGTAACCCCTCTCTTATTTGTATAATCGATTCCCACAGCCCATCCATTCAGGGTGGAGAGGAAATGGACGCCCTGGAGCCCCCACCTTGTGCCCAGATCCGGAGGGATAACAGGCGTCCAATCCGCATTTCCTGAGGAGTTCAAAAGCAGAACAACCATCACAGCAATCAATCCAATCAAACTCTTTCTAAAACCAGAATTTCTTTTCTCCATTAAACACCTCCTGCACAACGATGATGAGTCATTATAAACCAAGCCTCCCTTGAGCTGGGTCTTGGTATTCTTGCTATTATATATAGTTGAGGATATTTACATTGTCAACTCCAGCAGTCGAAACAAAGTGGTCAGGGGGCCGACGATGTCTGGGCTATTTCTTCTGGACGTCGTAGGCTTTAATCACCCGATCGGTGATGTCAATGGAGTTGGAAGTGAAAAGCGCTATGTTCTCGTTCTTTTCCAGGATGAGGGTGTAGCCCTCATCCTCCCCCACCTTTTGGATCACTGACTGGAGGCCGATGGAGATGTTCCTTTCCATCTCCATCCGTTTCTGATTGATCTCATTCTGCGCGTCCTCCCCCCATCTCTGGAAATCTCGAAGTCTGCTCTGTAAATCGTTTTCTTTTGCTGCCCTGGTTCCAGCGTTCAACATCGGACCCTGCTTCTCCAGAGATTCTTTCATATCTTGAAGTTCCTTCTGTTTTTCAGCGATGAGACGCTGAAATTGTTCCACCTCTTTTGTGAGCGCCTTTTTCGCCTCTTTCCCCGCGCTACACTCATTGACTGCTTTCTGGATATCGACGGACCCGATCTTCAAATCTGCAGATCCGACAGATCCGCTAAGTAATATTGCAATGAGGATAGCATTTCCGCTGAACAGCCCCAGCCTTTTTCTATGTGTTCCCATGTTTACTCCGTTAGAAAACCCCGCTGCTTGCAGCGGGGATGAAGATAAAATTTTTTTTAGAGCGAACACGGGGTTTAAATCCCCGTGTGAGCCCTCCCCTTGGAAGGTTGAAAACCTTCTAACGGGGTTTACTCCTTAAGCGGAATCTCATCCATTGAAAGATCTTCTTTTCTTTCTCTCTTTTAGCTTCCCATCTTCTGGTTTTCCGACTTCTTTTGTCTCCCATAGACCCCGAGGCTCCTGCGGAGGGTACGGTCTCCCCATGGTGGAAATTCTCGAGAGGCACAGACTACGGTTTTCTTTCTAAGGATCAACAACGAAGAATGAAGTTTTCTTCATCGAAAGAAGGTGTCGAGAAGAAGCGAGGGAGCTGCTCGAAGAGATGGACTCTTGGAAGGAGTATAACGGAAAAGACACTCGACACAAACGCCTTCGATTCTTTGTGGTGATCAACTAAAAGATCTTCTTGATCGGGGTTCTCAAAACTTAGGTCGGCAGAGAAAAGATTTGCCTCTGCCAAATTACAGTAATGAGCATAGGCTGAAAAGATTGAGATAAAAAGAGAGATGATGACAATCAAAAAAGTTTGAGAGGGCCTTCTCTCCATATCACGTTCCAAACTATATTAATGATGATATGCCTCTGATCAGATTTGCCGTAAAAAGACTTACCAAACTCCCCTTTTTTATTTATTTTCTGACTATTTTTCTTACAAGTCAATAGATAAATATCTGCCGAACGTTCCGGGAGGGGAGGCAAAGGCCCTGTGGAGGTTGTTTAAGAAGTGAAGTCCGGAGGCTTTATATGCTCAGAGGCTTCTCAGTGGCTGCTCGGGCCACAGCCTCGATGGCAATTGCTACGACGCCAGCCGCATAATCAAGGTCAATGTTTGCCATCGTATCATGGCTGTCGTGATATCCCTTTCGATTGATGTCGTAGTTTTCCATAAATAGTACAACAGGAATGCCTGCATCCGAGAAGATCTGACCGTCGGTGTTATAGAGCGTGCTTCTGGGATCGCGGGACAAACGAACCTGACCATCGAGAACTGGATGGAGTGCGATTTCAGGAATAACTGTCTTAACGGGGCTCCGGTTCCCACGGCCTCGACCCCGACGGGAAGGATGCTGGTTCCAAAAATGCGTGGAGGCATTCCATATTTCATTGGCGAGATGGGCCTGATAGGCTAACCCTATCGCTTCAGCCCCGGTCCCCGGCGATATCTGAAATTTATCCTGGTCGGCGTCATTGTTGTGCGCAACCATGTCGAGCACAAATGCGCCTTGAATCTGAACTCTCCATAGATCGCATTCCCGACCCTCTGATAGGCGTAGTTTCAATGTTCCTTCGACGAGCTGTTGGCAGAGATGGCGGGCTCCAAGGCAATCGGAGGGAAATTCTTCACCTGTCAAATGGATCAGCCAGATATCACAACCGAGCCTCCCCTCGCGGCTGAGGTCACAAAAAATAGGTGCAGCCCGCATCAACGCAGCAGTTGCCGAGTGGTTGTCATCAGCTCCTGATGCGGCGAGACGGGCACCGGAACCACCTTGATCCTTGTAATAGATGTCCTCCATGTAAGCCGTGTCGTAGTGGTCCGCCATAATCACTGCTCGATGTCGATCGCGTCCCGGAATCACCACTATGAGATTGCGCTCTTCGGTGAGCCCTTTCTGGTTTTTTACCCAGCCTTCCCACCAGTCAAAGTCGAAATCGGTTTTCCACCGAAATGGGAGATCACCGACAAGTGCCTTTCCGCCCATACCGCGGCCAGCTATAACCTTTCTATAGTAGGCAAGGAGATAATCACCAAGCGCCTCCAAATCCCGATGATGATGCTTAAGCCTCCGTTGAGTCACAGAGTCAAGGATACAGTCAGAATTTACTTTGTTTACATATCTTCCAGCCGAGAGGTAGACAATATCCTTCCAGTATCGGACCTCAAAGGAGCGAAGGGCACTCCGGCCAAAGGTCAATGAGGCCGGCGACCGCTTCCCCTTGGAGGGCAGGGGTGCTTGCTCTTTTTCGTCAATGAGATTCCGCAATTGACCGACAAACCACTGACCCCGTTCGTTATGACTCGCAGATTCAGACAAGGATTCCAGCCATTCATCGAGAGTCCTGCTCTCCGGTAGCATCAAGATCTGTCGCGCGAAAGAACGAGAAAGCTTCCCCTTGCTGAGAAGTTCTTGAGCGGCCAGCAGATTCAGGGCCCTGGTAATCGTCTTATGCTCGTGTGGTTTATCTCCGAAAAGTTCTATGACTGCCAGACGCATACTTCGGTGGCAAAGCCGGGGCCAAAGTTCGATAGGACGAGCGAGATCAGGATGTTTTGCATCGTAGGCAGTGAGGTACCCGAGGGGGGCATCCGGTAAGACAACAGGTTTTTCCGTACCTAGTGAAAGGTATGCTACGAGGGGACGGTGCCAGTAAATCTCGAATGTTCCTATACACATTGGAGGGTTTTGGAAGCGGTATCCGAACAAGCCCCCTGGTTTGATTGACCCCATAGCAGCCTCAATTTCCTTTCGGCTGGCGTTGGGGCCATCGAGCAGTAGGTGGTGATCTTGAGTCCAGATCTGGCTGTTGCGGGCCATGGGTTTTCCATACAGGTCCAGGTCGTTTGGAGCCGTGCTGAAAAGCACGTGGGCCACGTGATCGAGACGGCCGGCGATCGCAAGTTCATCTTCATAACGTTGTACTCTGGCCCACCGATGGGTTCGCCGAAAGGTGTTTCTTATCGGACCGAAGTCTTCATGGGGCGAAGGGTAGTCGGGCCGTGGCACGTGGATCCAGCCGGATTGAGGCACTCGGAGACCATAAGGAGCCTCATGACGTTCCACAAGATGTAATAGGGGAATCTGGTTGGCCATCGATAATTCGGCCTGCATTTGCAGGTAACCCGGGACACCCCAAAAAAGCAGGCTCCCCGGGAACGGCACCAAGTGGAGTTCTTCGACCAAGTAAGCTTTTTTCACCGTTTCTGGAAGATTTCCGAAGGGCTCAAAGTTCAGGAGGTATTTTACGCCTTGCAGAGACATCCCTCGAGTCCAGATGAGGGACGATGTCCAGGCCGGCCGGAGAGTTTTGTGTGGATCTCCATCCTCAGCGAAAATGCGAAAGCCAACTCGATGGAGATCAACCAATTTCTCGGAAGGTTCGCCATAAGCTGCGCTCAGGAGAGTCCGTATGAAACTTAAGGCTCTTTCTGTTGGGATCGCTTTGCCGGGAGATGTGAAGAAACTCTTCCAGAACGGGCGAGAAGGTCCTTGTTCACTTCCGCCGAAAAAGGTCCAGCGCTTCCTGCCCTTGTCGTCCTGGGTGATTGACAGAGCAAGAGGCAGGATCACGACGAAACGTTCACGGCTTAATGTTCCCACCTGTCTGGCCAGTTCAGAGGGCCAGTAGGGGTTGTCAGCCAGTTTGTTTTTCGCAAGGCGCTCGGCGGGCTCCCCGTGGACCAGATGGAGCAATGCGCCCAGTACTTGGTGAGCAATATTCTCCAAGCCCGGGCGGAGTTGGAAAGCCTCTTCAAACTCCGTTACCGGGAACCCTAAGGGATCCTCTTCACAGAAAAAACCATCCGATTTTCCGCCATAGGGCCTGTACCCTAAACGGACCGGCGGCATGAACTCGGAATAGGCCGCAATCGGGTATTGTCCTTGGCCTCTGAACGAGCAGGTTTCTACGAGAGCTTTCCAGTCTATAAAGGTCATGTTATCGGTCCAGTCGCTCTTAAAGGGTTTAAGGGGTATTCTCAATCCCGCCGAAAGTGGGGCTTGGTAGAGCCTTGGAGACACACCTCATTGCTGGTTCAATGCGCCATTCAGGTCAGTTCTTTCGAGAACACGAGCTTATCATCACCGATTCGGTAAAAATTTTTAATCCGCGCCACTAATTCGTACCCAGTTCTCTTATAGAAGTGGATCGTAGCACCGTAAGCCTCCTGGGATGAGGTCTCGATCAGGAGCATACGTCCTCCGCGCTTTACGATATCTCGCTCAACATACTCAAGTAGACGCCGTCCAAATCCCCTCCCCTGGGCTGCCGGGTCGGTAACAATCCAATACAGATCGTACACTCCCTGGGTGAGTGGCGTGGGACCATAGCAAGCATATCCTTGTACTGCCGGATGCTCTTTTCCGGTGTCAAGTATGACAATAATATAGCCGCTTTTCTCCCCTTTTTCTAAGGCCTCATCAACCAGCTCCACCGCGGTGGCTATTTCTTCCTGGTTGAATTTTCCAGAGGAGACGATGATCTCTTCGATTCGGGATCGATCACGTCGTTCGATTGGGCGGATGCGTACGTGTTGTTTGGTCTCGTTTTCGTTGGAACTCTTTTGCATCGTTGCTTCGAACGGACGAAACTAATTTATCGAAACTGGATGAACTGCTCGAGAGGCTTGCGGTGTCCTTGTGGGGACTCAGCAGGATTCCCGATGGGGAGGAGGGAGACCACTCGAGTCGTCTTAGGGAGTTGAAAGAGTTTTTGGATGGCCGTTTCGGCCTCCGTTCCACAAACGCTGATCCAACCTGCCCCCAAACCTAAGCTATGTCCGGCTAAGGCCATATTCTGTGTGGCAGCGGCCCCGGCTTCGATCGCATGAAGGGGATCAATCCGTTGATCCACGCAGACGAGGATCACCACAGGTGCCTCATTGATACCCAGATGGAGGACACTCTCTTTTGCTGTTTTGTCCATTGCATTTCTTAAATCTTGGTCTTTGATGACAATAAATCTCCAGGGTTGAAGATTGCTGAAAGAGGGGGCCCATCTTCCTGCTTCGAGGATCATCTGGAGTTTTTCTTCATCAATGGGATCGGGTTTGAATTTTCGAATCGTCCTTCGATTCTTAATGGTGTTAAGTACATCGTTCATTGGCTATCCCTCCTCAATATGATCATCGTCATTAAGATACTGGAGTTGTAAGGATAAGTCAATCATCATAATGAATCATATCGTTTCGATCCTTCAGTTCGTTTTGACCGCTCATTTCGTCAAACGACCAAAACGTTCTAAACAGTCCTAACGTTCTAAACATATTAATGAGCCCCAACCCTCTACAGAGCTGTTCTGGATAGAAATCGTTGGAGGTCTTTCCTAAAGGGGAGGGAGGGCTGAGCACCCAATTTTGTTGTCGCAAGAGCACCGGCCCCGTTTGCAAACCTTAAGACCTCTCGAATAGGACGATTTTCAGAAAGGCCACAGGCAAGGGCTCCCATAAAAGCATCGCCTGCTGCCGTCGTATCTACCACGTCCACCTTGAAGGCCTTCATCCGAATTTCTTCGTTCCTGTTTTTGAAAAGGAGACCTTTTGGGCCCAGGGTCATCACTACATTTTTTGTCCCCATCTCCAGTAATCTTCTCGCAATTTTAGGGATATCCTGGCCTCCATTCAATTTTAACCCGGTCAGGAACCGACCCTCCCATTCATTGGGCACAGTAAAATCGACCAGGGAGAGAATGTCGGATGGAAGGTGAATGGGTGGTGATGGATTGAGGAGGGTGATGGCACCATGATGCTTCGCCATTTCTAACCCCATCTTGACGGTTGCGAGAGGGATCTCTAATTGGGTCACAAAAACGCGAACCTCACTCCAGACCTGAATAAACCCTTTCAGATCTTTTTCCCCAAGGGAACGATTAGCTCCTGGGGCCACAATGATCCGGTTCTCCCCTTTTTGAGTCAATTCGATGAGAGCGATTCCTGTTGGCCGTTTTTTATCCTTGAGGAGACATTTTTTATCGATGCCATTCTTGATCAAATACTGGTGATAGGATTGACCGTAGTTATCATTACCCAACTTTGTAATGAAGATCACCTTACCGCCCAAACGCTTTGATGCAATGGCCTGATTGGCCCCTTTTCCTCCAAAAACAGTTACGACATTCTCTGCAAGGATCGTCTCCCCGGGATGATGGAATCGGGGGATCCTAAGGATGAGATCGATATTGGAACTACCGAGAACAACAATTTTTTTTGGCATGGTGTTACCTTAACCTGGCCAAGAATAGTTCTAAAAATCCTTTTGCGTCGACCTCCAAACACACTTCTATTTTCGAAAGGCCCGAGGTCTCCGATAGCCGGCCAAAATGTGGCCCTTCTTGAGTCTCCACATCAATGGACAATTTCTCCTTTCTGGCCAGATCGGGGTTGATGACCACACCTACTGCCAGAGGATCGTGGAGATAGAACAGTTCAGATCCTCTGAGGAACCGATGCGCCGTGAGATCATAGCCAGTCGCTTCGATGACAAATTGAGAAAAGGAGTTTTGGATGGGTTTCACCCTCTTTTCGATTACCTGGGGAGTAAGGGAAACTCGGTGGGTGACATCGAGAGGGACCAGGGTGATCGGCAAACCTGATTGGAAGACCACTTTGGCCGCCAGAGGGTCAACAAACACGTTAAATTCAGCATGAGGGGTAACGTTCCCCTTTGTTCTAACTGCTCCTCCCATGATGACCACTTCTTTCAGCTTTCTCATCCCTTCCAAATCATTTTGAAGTCCTAAAGCCAAATTGGTGAGGGGGGCTGTGGCAATCAAAGTCAATTCATTTGGATACTGGCGGGCCATCTTTGTGATGAGTTCATCTGCACCGCCAGGGTAGGTCTGCCACCACTCTTCCCCCTCTCTTCGCTCTATTCTCGCTCCGCCCAACCCGTCTTTGCCGTAAAAGGAATGGGCATGAGTGGATTCACCCTTTAGGGGTTGATCTGCACCCCTCGCAATGAGGGGCTTATCTTGAGGACGAATCAAGGAGAGGACCTTCTGGATGTTTTCGAAGACTTGGTCAAGTGAGACATTTCCATTCACGCCGGTGACGGCCTTGACTCTTAGTTCAGGTGAATGAAATGCAAGGATTAAGGCAAAGGCATCATCCACTCCTACATCACAATCGATCATCACGGTCTTCACCATATCTTCACCTCCTCTGCTCGGGTATCACCTTGCATCGAACCTTTCCCTTCGACCCCTCGATTTTTTCCGTACTCGGAGGAAATAAATATGGTAGGGGCGATCGGAGAGGAGACCGGATCGCATATTTGTATCCTTCGACTTGTCCCACCACGTGGAAGTATAGCATAATTTGGAAAAAGTTTTTTCCAGATTTTTTAAGCGCTAACGATAAAAGGTGTAGCATTTCGTCTTGGAATTGATATAATATTTTCTATGGTCCTCGTCAGAAAGTTGGGAGCGGTATCGATACTTGGTTTGCGAAGAATAGGCCGGATGGGTCTTTTTCTTGTAAAGACCTTTGTCTACGCTTCAACCCCTCCGATGAAATTTTCACAGATCCTTAGACAACTCCACTTTATCGGATTACAATCCACCCTTGTCATTCTCCTTACAGGCGCTTTTTCGGGAATGGTATTGGGCCTGCAGGGGTATTATACTCTGAACCGATTTGGTTCTGCTGCTCTGCTGGGGCCAATGGTAGCCCTGTCACTCATTAGAGAACTGGGGCCTGTCCTCTCTGCTCTGATGGTCACAGGAAGAGCTGGTTCGGCAATGACTGCTGAGATAGGAATCATGAGGATCAGCGAACAGATCGATGCCATCGAGTTGATGGGCATCAATCCGTTTCGGTATCTCATCGTCCCGAGACTCCTCGCGGGGGTCATTGCCTTACCCCTCCTCACAGCCATCTTCGATGTCGTTGGTATTTTCGGAGGCTATCTGGTGGGTGGAAAGCTTCTTGGGATCGGCCAAGGCACCTACTTCGGAGAGATGGCCAATTATGTAGACATGAAAGACATTCTGGGAGGGATTTATAAATCTCTCAGCTTCGGAGTGCTGATCAGCTGGATTTGCTCTTATAAAGGGTACTATGCCGGATTCGGGGCGGAGGGAGTCAGCAAGGCGACAACCCAGGCTGTTGTACTTTCGTCGGTGCTGATCCTATTCTGGGATTATATTATGACCTCTGCCCTTTTTTGAGGCTTGAAATGATCAAGATTGAAGACCTCCATAAGTCATTTGATGGTCTCGAAGTGCTGAGGGGTGCATCATTTGAAGTAGCAAAGGGAGAGATTCTCGCCCTGATCGGGGGAAGTGGACATGGAAAAAGTGTCATTCTGAAACACGTGGCGGGGTTGATCAAACCCGAACGGGGACGCGTCTATATTGACGGAATGGACATATTCAGACTTCGTGGTGATGATCTGGAACAGTTGAGGAGCCGCTTCGGTTTTCTTTTTCAAAGCGGCGCGTTGTTCTCCTCCTTAACGGTTTTTGATAATGTTGCCTTCCCCCTGAGGGAAAAGACCAAATGGAGCGAGGATCAAGTCAAAGATAAGGTGCTCACTGTTCTGGACCAGGTAGGCCTGAGAGGGGCGGAGGACAGGTATCCAGCACAGATCAGCGGAGGGATGATCAAGCGCACGGCCCTTGCGCGTTCCTTGGTGAGGAATCCTGAGATCATGCTCTTTGACGAGCCGACCACAGGGCTGGACCCAGTGATTGCCCACACCATTCTCGACCTCATCAAATCGATTCACAAAGGCCTCGGATTTACAGGAATTATTGTCAGTCATGAATTAACGAGGGTATTTCAGATTGTTCAGAAGGTAGCCATGCTGCATGAAGGGAGAATTCTGACGGTCGAATCCCCTGAGGAGATGTTATCGTCAAGGGATCCTGTCGTCCATCAGTTCGTTACGGGAAGTATCGAGGGTCCAATTCAGTTCCGCTGACTGTATCTATATGGGAGGAGTGTAAGGAAGGCGTGAAGTTTTCAAGTCACCCTTCGGAGGGTGTAATCTTTCGAAGCGACAGCTTCATTGCCGAGGTGATTCATCTTGTCAGGGAGAATAGGGAGTCAGAGTCTCGGTCCGGGGAGATTGGGTCGAACAGAGAGTTTTAAGAAGATCTTCGCCGCCATGGAGTTAGGGGGTAATGATGAAAAGATTTGATCTTGAGCTTGCCGTGGGATTATTCATCATCGCAGGGATCATCTGTTTGGGTTACCTCTCCATCAAACTGGGTAAAATGGAGGTTTTGGGAGGGAGGGGATATGAAGTCTATGCCATATTTTCCAATGTCGGAGGGCTTAAGACCGGCTCATCCATCGTCATTGCAGGGGTAGATGTGGGGCGTGTCAAAAGTATTATCCTGGATGATTACCAAGCTCATGTTGTCCTGAACCTTCCGGAAGGCCTGAAGATTCAGGAAGATGCCATTGCCTCGGTTAGGACCAAGGGATTGATCGGGGAGAAGTATATCGAAATCACACCGGGAGGATCGGAAAAGATCATTGAGCATGGAGGTAGAATTCGAGAAACCCAACCGGCTGTAGATCTGGAAGAGTTGATTTCTAAGTTTGTTTTTGGTAAGATTTAATGCATTTTATAGAAGAGGTTCCCATGAGTCTATCCTATTTCTATCGAAGCATCGTGCCCATCCTTTTGTTTATTGGAGTGACCGTCCCCGCAGTAGCGGGAGAACCAACAGAAAAGATCAGACAAACCACGGATAAGATACTCTCCATCCTGGGAAATCCGGCGCTAAGAGATCCCTCCAGGGCCAAGGAGAGAAGGAAACTCATTCGTAGTGCGATCGATGAACGATTTGACTGGGAAGAGATGGTTCGTCGATCCCTTGCAACCCATTGGGCCAAAAGAACTCCCGAGGAAAAGAAAGAGTTTCTTCGTCTCTTTTCAGACTTGCTGGAACGAGCCTATATGAGTAAAATTGAGGAATATTCCGGAGAAAAGGTCCGATATGAAGGAGAAGCGATTGACGGGGAATATGCCGCGGTCAAAGTCAACATCGCAACTAAAAAGAATAAAGACATTCCTGTCGAATACCGGCTCAAGAAGGATAGAAATGACTGGTTTGTCTATGACGTCTCCGTTGAAGGCGTGAGTCTGGTCAACAATTATCGGACTCAGTTCAACAGCATTATTTTGGAATCCTCTTATGAGAATCTGGTCAAGAAAATAAAGGAGAAGTTAGCACAGAAGTGAGTCTTTCCTTTCATAAGGGTGAAGGTTGATGCTTCACCTCATGGACGTGTCAAATGGATTTCGTTATCGGCGCACTATTCGGCTCTATGATCTCAGTTTTAAGTACTGAAGTGCTGAGACAAAAAGGAATGAGACCATGAAGGTGATCGACAGGATCCTGATCCTCTTGATTTTCTGTCATCTTACATTTTCTGGACTGTGTCTTGCCGGACCTTTGACATCGATTCCTTCACCCGAAGCTCCCGTATGCGTTTCCGCCTCAGACGAGGCTATTCTGGTGGCCCTCGCAATGAGACCACCTGTACCACCCTCTACACCAGAAGAGCCAACAGAAACCATCGAAGCCGCTCTGGAGCCACCGGCATCTTTTTCCAAAACCGTGACTTCCGGTTCAATTTCTCAGGATGACAGTCCCATTCAAGTGGCCATCGCAAATATTCCACCTCCACAAGAGCCTTCAAAGCTTGAAGAATCCGGGGGTACCATCGCTGACCCACTCCAACCCGTCAATCGGGTTTTTTTCCAGTTTAACGATAAGTTTTACTTCTGGCTTCTAAAACCTGCAGCCACGGGTTACAATACAGTCGTTCCCGAGGACGCCCGAGTAGGTGTGCGTAATTTCTTTTCCAATTTGGCCACCCCTGTTCGTCTGGTCAATTGTCTGTTGCAAGTCAACTTCAAGTGTGTGGGCACGGAGACATTTCGGTTCCTTTTAAATAGTACCTTTGGTCTCGCAGGCTTCCTTGATCCGGCCAAAACAGAATTTAATGTCGAAAAACAGGAGAAGGATCTTGGCCAGACCTTGGGGATCTGGGGAATTGGGCCGGCTTTCTATATCAACTGGCCGATACTTGGCCCCTCCAGTCTGCGAGACACAATCGGTTATGTCGGTGACCTTTTTCTCGATCCTCTCAACTACCTGATTAGCTCCATCCCGATCAATCTTGGAATCAAGTCTTATGCCCAGGTCAATGAGACCTCCCTGACCATTGGAGAGTATGAATCCCTCAAAGAAAGTGCCCTTGATCCTTACATTGCCTTGAAAGATGCCTATCACCAATACCGCCAAAATAAAATATCTCCAAAATCTCCTTGACCCAAAATTCTTTCCGCATTAAATTAATGTGACATGCTCACCTGATAAAGAAGAGCGGGGAAGCGTGCAATGAAAAATGTGGTGTTTTGTTTATGGGCAATGATAAAGCTCAGAGAAAGGAGTAAAGAACATGAAATGTCCAGCCTGTGGTAACGAGTTAAGTCAGATGGTCGCCGGAGAAATCACAGTAGATGTCTGCAAAGGAGGGTGTGGGGGAATCTGGTTTGATCATTTTGAGCTGCAGAAGGTTGATGAGCCAAAAGAATCTGCAGGGGAAATTCTCCTGAATATTGAGAAAAATGAGGGGATCCGTCTTGACCATCGTAAAAAGCTGAAGTGTCCAAAATGTGAAGGCATCGCCATGATGCGCCATTTTTCCAGTGTGAAGAAGCGGGTTGTAGTAGACGAATGCCCAGGCTGCGGGGGCTACTGGCTGGACATGGGTGAATTGGGTCAGATTCGGACTGAATTCGCATCCGAAGACGAAAGGAAGAAAGCGGCGGAGGAATATTTCTCAGAGGTTTTCGGTAAACAACTTTCTGCAATGCATGCAAAGAGCGAAGAACATGCCGGTCGTGCAAAGAAAATCGCTGGTATGTTTCGTTATATCTGTCCAAGCTACTATTTACCAGGCAAACAAGATGGGGGAGCCTACTAAGGGAGGGATGACATGGTTTTTAAATCAATCTGTGTTATCTCTGTAATCAGCCATAACGGGTTTGTCACCCGCGAACGATGAAAACAACTTCTCCTCCTCTTCACCCTTTCCCTCTCCCACCGTAATAGTTTAGTCCCTATCTTTCCTGCCGGCCATTGAGACATCAACTTGAATTATTATACAGCGCAGCTTGAGCCGTTGCCGTATCTGCAGTGAAGAGGGTCTGCAGGAATTCCCTTGGATGAACGCCCTGTCTTCTGGCGGTTTGCACCAGACTGGGAAGGATGCTGTGGGTTTTCAGTCCGCTTTCCGATCTCGTTCCGAAGCAGATCTTGCGGAAGATCACCAGAGGTCTAAGAGACTGTTCTGCGTGATTGTTGGTGGGTGGTACGCCGGGGCGCCGGAGGAAGGTAAAGAGAAATTTCTGCTCGGGTCCTACGAGATAGGCCCGGAGGGTCTCGGCGGGTTTGAAACGAAGCCTCTGTTTGCTGATCTTGTTGAGTTCCTTGAGGAAGCGTTTTTCTATCTTGGGCGCTGTTTTCCAGGGGATATCGCCGGATGTGAGCTTCTGCCCCGCGTCGCAGAGTCGTGAGCATAGATCCATGAGGCGATCGCAGAAGGGGCCCGTAGCAGTGTCCTTCTGGGTCTGGGGCAGGAGCGCATGTTCCCCGCTGATTTCCTTGGCCCTTGTGAGGATATGGGCGATACAGATCTGCCAGTCCACTCCGATACCGTTATAGGCCGCATAGCGGTCGCGCACCAGGGTACCGCCAAAGTTTTCTCCGAAGATGGTTTTTGCCACCCTGCAGAGCGATGCCGGTCGATATGAAAGAAGGCGAGGTTTTCATTGCCTGCGAACCATACAAAATGCCCCACGCCGTCACTGCGCCATGAGGTTTCATCGGCATGGACCACGTCGGAGGCCCTGATCTTGTCTCGCAAATCCTCATAGATCGGCCTTCCCCGTGCCGCCGCTTTGCGATCGAACAGAAGGGCTGAGGCAGGAACAAAGTTCAGGCCGAAGAGCTCCCGGAACAACTCCGCTGTTTTTCTATAGGGGATTCCTATCCGATAGCGTAAGTACAGCGCCACGGATTTTGCGACTGGCCCGATGGGGGTGTTCAAAAGCTCGTCCTCGCCTGCCTGAACCACCGGATGATGGCACCGTGTGCAAAACGCCTGCCCATGCAGATAGCGGGTAACCGTGGTCCGAGGCCGGATGAGGATATCCTCCTGAAAGTGCTCCGTCCTTTCCTCCATCGGCCTCAACTCGTCCGATTGGCAATGGGGGCAGATCGTGGGAGCGGGCACGTGGACGGTCCGGTCAATATGGTCCGGCTTGGGCCGCACCCATCCCGGATGTCCCAGCGGCGCCCCGCGTTTCTTCTTTTTCCCTTCGTTGCGCGATGAGGCCCCCTCTCCCCCAGTCTCCGCGTGTTTCTTCTTATTCGGCCTAAATTGCCGTTGATGCAATGCTTGAAGCTTCGCCTTCAGTTCCGCATTCTCCCGTTCCAGAACGCGTATCCGCTCATCCCTGATTTTTAAGTCGCCATCAAAGCCATCGATGATCCGCAGATGTTCCTGGTACACATCGGCGGCCCGTCGGTACTCCCCCAGGACCCACCGGGTGGATAATCCGCCCAGATAGGGGCAGCTGTGCCTGTATAAGCATTCAAAATCATGAGGCGGATAGGGGTAGCGCGGCACGCCTAGCTGTTCTCCAGGTTCAGGATCTCCCAGTTGACTTTCGAGAGCGCTTGGATCAATGTCCAGAGTCTGTTGTACCGCCTGCCCATCTCCAAAGCCTTCGGGACAATGTCCTTTCGGACATAGAGCGTTACGGTCTTTCCCTCCACCTTCGTCGTCAGGCTATGGCCGGTCATGGAAGGGGACTTTGCGACCGTCCCGATAAGAAAACTATCCAGCATGGACGCAATGTCCTCCCTCAGCCGGGCCTGGCGCTTCTTCAGGATGTCTGTTCGGCTCATTTAAATCCCCTCCTTATATGAGTATTTATACTCATATTATTAAATCACAAAAAAGCCCACAAGTCAACAAAATTGTGGGCGCGTGATTAAAAAAGTTCCAAAAGGACTAAACTATTACCTCCCACCAGCAGCGAATGCGGGGGACGTTGATGAAATCTATGAATCTTGATCCGCTGACTCCATCTTTTGAATTGCCTTAATGACCGCTGATCCACATACCCCCACGTGTCTCGCTATTTCTGCCATCGGTATTCCTAATTCATGACTTAAATGCGAAGATATCTTTGCCCTCAATCGCGACACTTCCCTCCTCTGCCCCCCATTCCGAAGTTCCTCCTCTCTTATCCCTTCTCCCTCGCACATCCTCTTGATCACCTAGTCAATCGATCTTCTCCTCTCCCCAAGTTTCAGCTGCCGCCGCAGACTTCTATCCGCGTCCCTCAAAATATCCTGGACGAAATCTCCTCCCCCCAAAATGCGCGCATCGTGCTTGAGATCCCTCTTTGAATCTCGCAATGAAAGTACCTGCGACCAACCCCCGAGACTCCGAATGAGTCCTCCCCCAACCAGATCCAACCGTCTCCCTTGTTGTTTCCCCTCCTCCGTAAACCTCCGGTAACCCCGGATCGCCTTCCCCCTCTCTTCGCTGAACTGCTTGAGAACATATTCCGTCTCTTGCCAATCGTTCTTCCTCCTTCCTGTCAGTACGCCATGACCGCACCAGGGGTACCGGTCCAACTCTTCCATACCCTTCACTATCCCTGCCCTTAAGGGATTCAAATGAATATAACGGACCAGTTCCAGTAGATAGGGGTCCTCCTCACAGACAATCGATTTGTAACGATTCTGAAACAGATGGCCACTCCTGTGGTATTTCAAATTATATCGGACGGCATAACCCGTCAAAAGACGCCGCATAAATCTAGAAATTCCCTGGGAACCACTGAATATCAAGAGGTGGAGGTGATTATCCATCAGAGTCCAAGCCAGTACTTTCGTTCCACTCACCTCCACCAGTTCACTGATACGAGAGACAAAATCTTGCCGGTCCTGGTCGTCAAGGAATATCGGGCACCCTTCAATTCCTCGTACCATCACATGGTGAAGTATCCCAGGTGCGTCTAATCTCGCTTGCCGAGGCATAAAAACCTTCTACCACAATTACCAAGGGATGTAAAGTGATTATTTTCATCAACGTCCCCTGCGTTTTGAACATTGCGGACCCGCATGATGGGTGGTGTGGGGAGGGACGGCTAATTACCGTCCTTTACCCGATTGGACCGGTTCATTTTACTCAGAGCTTAGGTACGAAGCACCAATATCAAAGGCCTCTTCTGGCGTTCCAAACCAATCACCTGAATGAAAAACGGTGGGTTCATATCGCTCATTACTGTACGTGTAAAAAGCATAACTCCAGCGATCACCGCCAAAATATCGTAGGCGACCTAAGTGAGTTGGAGAGGAGCGGAATCGTTCGATGTACTGTCCCTTTGTCTCCCCAGTAATCTTGAGCAGGGAATTACTGGGAGGCTGCGGCTCGGTGAAAGCATCAATGTAACAGAGAGCGCCCCGGAATCTGATCTCAAGCCGAATGTATCTACCTGCATAATTTAAAGCTGCATAACGTTCGATGCGCTGGCGAACTTCTGACTGCTTGGCAAAACCTATCTTCACTCCACCCGTGTGGGGATTAAAGGCCCATGTTTTCATTTACGAGTACCTATTTCATGGCAGGTCCAACGGATAGTAGACCAAAAAATTATATTATGATATGATAATTCCGTCTATTATTATATGCTTGAATCTTGCCTAACCTGTTAAAATAAAAAAGGTTTCTATGGTAAAAACCTTGGATATCCGTCATTCCTCGAAAGAGCCCGGCGGATATCTGAAGGAGGTAAAAAAGAATTATATGGTCCAGGCTCTCCGGGGCATGCAACCTCCGTGTTCCTGGGATGATAGAACATTATCAAAAAAGGATAGAGGCGTCAAGATATTTAGTACTGTGATTCAGACAATAGGCTATAGACTTCAGACATTAGACTGAAGGGGAAATGGCCGGAGATTACACAAAGATAAAGGCATGGCAGGTAGCAGATTCGTTGACACTCATTATATAGGAGGCGACGAAAGAATTTTCAAAGACTGAGATTTGGGGTTATCAAGGGTTAATTTCCTATATAGAAAAGTCTGGTGTCTAAAGTCTGAAGTCCACTGTCTGAATTGCAAATATTTAGTAGAAGCCCTCTCAATGAGGTTGGTGGTTCGAAGCTGCCGCCATGGCATGATCTATTATTGTCAAAATCAGATAGAAGGCCAAATTACTTAAGTAACTTAACTACAATCCTACCTCTTGATTCGAGATTTTGAGACGTTTCTTTCGCAATTGGGAACCCTTCCCGAAAGCAAGACGATTCCCGAAAAAAGGAACACGCTAGTTTCAAATGTTGGAGGATTTGGCGTGGGAGTTATTTTTGTTAGGATTAACGAAAATTGGAAACCGTGAGCTTAAAAAGTAACCTGTTTCCTTTTCCAAGGGAATCTCGGCAAAGCCACAGAGACCTTCAGAGAATGCGGCACTGATGGCTGGACACAGAAAGCTGAGAAAGAACTGGCCCCATTTCTGTAGATAGGTTGTAAAGTCATCAGGAATGTGCTACATTTATAGGAGAATGTGACACATTTGACAATTTAATTTCAGGACGATCGATTCTCTGGAAGAGGAAGTGACGACATGAAGAAACTTAACATTCGTGAAGCGCGTCAATCTCTATCCCACCTGGACCGTTTGTTAGCGGTTGAAGGAGAAGTGATGATTACCCGCCGTGGAAAGGCGATTGCTCGCGTGGTGCAGATCGCTAAGACCAGGGCCATCCCTTCTCACAGAGACCTCCGCGTGAGGATGCCTCGACTGCGCAAAGGAAGCGAGAAAATGGTTCGTGAAGATAGGGATACAAGATGAGAGAGATTATCTATTTTGATACGAGCGCCTTGGCCAAATGGTATCTGAATGAAGCGAGATCGGATGATGTTGAGAAATATATCCAACAGCACGGTCCCGTTGATATTAGCGAACTAACCGTAGTGGAGATGCGATCGCTTCTTGCCAGACGGCGCAGAGAGAGGCACATCGATGCAAAGACTGAGACAAGGGTATTTGCGACCTTTGAAGAAGATATTCGGCAGAAGTTCCTCATCTTCCATCCCTTGCCGGAAGGTCTTGTAACAGGTGCTGTGAATCTACTATCGGTTCATTCTGAGGTTCCCCTCAGGACGCTCGATGCGTTACACCTCATGATGGCAAAGGAAATTGAGGCAGAGATCCTTGCCACGGCGGACCGGATCATGATCGCTGGCGCTCAGGCAATGGGTTTTTCAGTGGTGAGGTTTGATTAAAGAACAAATTCTTAATGAGGCACTCATCTCTTCCATAGGTGGATTTGGAGTAGTTTGTTAAAGGGTATATTTCACCACTTTGATTTTAGCTTACCATCTTTTTGAATTCTTCTTCGGTCAGAATCTTAATCCCCAATTCCTTGGCCTTATCGAATTTGGAACCCGGATCCTCGCCCGCCACCACAAAGTCAACCTTCTTCGAAGCACTGGAGACGGTCATCCCTCCCAGGGATTCCACAAGGCTTCGGGCCTCGTCTCTTCCAAAGGTTTTGAGGGCTCCAGTGAAGACGAAAGTCTTGCCGGCCAACTTCCCCTTTTCTTTCACTTTAGGTTCGATCACCTTCACTCCGGCCTTCTTCAGCAATTCGATGGATTCTTTATTTTTCTTATCTCTAAAGAATTGATGAACACTGGCAGCTACTTCTGGGCCTATCCCTTCTACTTCCATGAGGTCTTCTTCCGAGAGGTGAAAGAAATCGTCGAGCCGCGGGAAATGACGAGATAGATCTTCTGCAGTGGTTTCACCGACGTGACGGATGCCAAGGGCATAGAGAAACTTTGACAGAGGCTTCGTCTTGCTCTTCTCAATGGCATCGATGATATTTTGGGCTGATTTGTCTGCCATCCGCTCCAATTCGATGAGTGCTTCTTTCTTGATATAGTAAATATCTGCCACATCCTTGACCAGACCTTTGTCCACCAATTGATCAATCAGTTTCACGCCAAGACCTTCGATATCCATTGCCCGTTTGGAGGCAAAGTGCTTGATCCGACCTTTCAATTGAGCTGGGCAGTCCAGACCGATGCACCGGTGAGTGGCCTCTTCCTTGATTACGTCTGCATCGCAGACAGGGCATTTGGACGGCATTTCAAACTTCTTTTCTTTCCCGGTTCGCTTCGATGTGACCACTTGAACCACTTCTGGAATTACATCTCCTGCCCTCTGTATGACCACCGTGTCCCCGATCCTCACATCCAGCCTGTCAATCTCATCCTGATTGTGAAGCGTGGCCCGGCTCACTTCCACCCCGCCGATTCTCACCGGCTCCATCAATGCCACGGGCGTGAGGGCTCCGGTCCTTCCCACCTGGGGTTTAATGTCTATAATCTTTGTTGTCTCTTGTTTGGGTTGAAATTTAAAGGCCAATGCCCAGCGTGGGCTTCGGGAGATTTCGCCCAGCCTGGCCTGAAGATCGTAACGATTGACCTTGATCACTGTTCCATCAATCTCGTAGGGAAGAGTTTCTCTCTTCTCATTCATCTCATGGTAGTAATCAAGGACTTCTTCGATGTTCTTACATTTCTGAACATGAGGATTCGTCCTGAGACCCCATTTGGGAAGGGTCTTGAGAACCTCCCACTGTGTTTTAAATGTCCAACCTCTCACTTCGCCAAGGGCATAGAAATAGATTTCGAGAGGCCGTTCTGCAGTGATCTTTGGATCCAGCTGCCGAACTGAACCGGCAGCTGCATTTCGCGGGTTGGCGAAAAGGGGTTCGCCCGCCTGTTCACGGTTACGGTTGAGTTCCTTAAACTTACTGATCTGGATGATCACCTCACCACGAACCTCCAATCGTTCTGGGACCGTGACTTCCTTTCGAATCAGCTGAAGGGGGATCGTCTTGATCGTCCGAAGATTCTGGGTGATGTTTTCGCCGTTGACCCCGTCTCCACGAGTGGAGCCTACTACGAACTGGCCCCGTTGGTAAACGAGTTCGATGGCGAGACCATCGAACTTAGGTTCTGCCACATACTCAACGTCTGCGGAGGATCCCAAAAACTTTTTCACCCGTTTATCAAAATCCCTTGCCTCGGATTCATCGAAGGCATTTGCTAAGCTGAGCATTGGGATGGTGTGCCTGACGATCTCGAATTCTTCTAAGGGAGATGCGCCGACCCGCTGAGTGGGGGAATTGGGAGAGCGAAGGTCAGGGTACTGTTCTTCCAACTTCTCCAACTCCCCCATCAGGCGGTCATATTGGGCATCGGAGATTTCCGGCTGATCGAGGATATAATAGCGATAGTTATGATACTCAATCTCTTCTCGGAGCTTATCTATCCGCTTTTTTATCGCTTCCGATGCCATGAGGACCATTTTAGACAGGATAGAGGGCCTTGTCAAACTGAATACCTAAGACTTTTCACCCCCTTTGAACGGGGGAGGATTGGGCGGAAATGAATGGAAGAGATCATCCCGCCGAAGGTTTGACGGGTTCCAAGCAACGGTATTTCTGCCCTTTGTCTAAATATTGTGTAAGGGGACCGGATTTTCAATAGATATTGGGGGCAGAAGAACAGAAAAGAAAAATAGATTAACTATAAAATTTTACTTGACAAATTGGATTTTTTCGGATATTCCTTATTGCCTAAGTGGAAAAAAGTGGGAAAAGGTGGTATGGATTGGCGAAATAGGGGGATGAAACGATGTTCAGGGGTAGGTATGAGTATACCATAGATTCCAAGGGTCGCCTCAGCATTCCTTCAAAATTCAGAGAGATCCTCACCCAGCAATACGACGACCATTTGGTCATTACCAACTATGACCACTGTCTGGTCGCCTTCCCTTATCAGGAATGGTCTTTGATGGAAGAGGAAATAAAGAACCTTCCTCCCCTGAGCAAGGATACAAGAGTATTCTTCAGATTTTTTTATTCAAGCGGCATTGATTGCACCATCGACAGACAGGGGAGACTTCTCATTCCCCAATCCTTAAGGGATTATGCCAATCTTCAAAAGGACGTTGTATTAGTGGGTGGGGGAAAGATGATCGAGATGTGGAACAAGGAGCGCTGGGAAGAGGAGTTTCGTAAGTCTCAGGAGAGTTTTGATCGGGTCAGCGAGACCCTAACCAATTTCGGTTTTTGGAAAACAAAATAGAGGGCGATGGGATTTGGACATATCCCTGTTTTAGTGGAAGAGGTGATGACGCTATTGAGATGTGAGCCCGGTCAGACTTTTGTAGATGCCACCCTGGGAGGGGGTGGACATGCCTTAGAGATTCTGAAGCGGACCGCTCCCGATGGAATTGTCGTTGGTGTTGAATGGGATGAAGATGCTATCTCCGAGGCGAAAACGGCATTAATGCCGTTTGGCGAACGGGTAAAGATATTTCGCGAAAATTTTATTCATCTCCCTGAATTATTAAAGGAGATGAAGGTAGAACAAGTCGATGGAGTATTGCTCGATTTAGGCCTCTCCTCCTTTCAATTGGAGAAGGTGGGGAGGGGATTCAGCTTTCGAGAGGAGGGCCCATTAGATATGAGGATGGATCAACGGCTGGACCAAACAGCAAGCTACCTAGTCAACCATCTCTCTGCGGATGAGCTGAAAGATATTCTCTATAAATATGGAGAGGAGAGATGGGCGAAGCGGATTGCGAAGGCCATCGTTCGAGAGAGAGAACGAAATTCTATCGAGACGACTCAAAGATTGAGAACGATCACCCATCATGCCATTCCGAGACGATTTCATTCCCGGAGGATCGACCCTGCGACCAGAACCTTTCAAGCCCTTCGTATCAAGGTGAATAGAGAATTGGAAAATTTGAAAGAAATATTGGACACCGGGTGGAAGTTCTTAAGAAAGGGAGGCCGTATTTGCGTTATCTCTTTTCACTCCCTCGAAGATCGGATAGTCAAAGAGACCTTCCGAAGGTTCGAGAGGGAAGGGGATGAGGGTCCAAGCCTGGGAGCGGTGTTGCGTGTCATTACAAAAAAGCCTGTGACCCCTTCTCAGGAGGAGCAAGGGAGGAACCCGCGATCTCGTAGTGCCAAACTGAGGTGTGCGGAGAGGATGTGAGGATTTGAGATGGCAAAGTCGATGGATCGCAATGGAGACCGAATCCACTGGACCGAGGAAGGCTCAAAGGCCAAACCGGTGGCCATGAAATTCAATCTTCTTTTTTTTTCCACTCTCCTCATGCTTTTATTCATAGGGGGTTCCCTCTTTTATGTTTGGTCAAGGATTCAAGTCATCCAGTTGGGATACGAGATGTCGGATGCCCTGAAGAAGGAGAGGGCGGCTACCGAAGCCAATAAAAAGTTGCGGTTGGAGATCGCTACGCTCAAATCGTACGCACGCATTGAGAAAATAGCGGCAGAGGAATTAGGAATGACTAAACCCAAACCCGATCAGGTGATCGTGATCCGATGAAACGGAAATCGATAAATTGGTTTAAGGTCAGGATCATCTTCATTTCGTGTCTTCTCTTCTTTTGCTTCGTCACCATCGTGGGGAGGATGTTTCAGCTCCAGGTGCTGAAGAAGGAGCAGCTCTATAAACTGGCTGCCCAGCAGCAGTACATTCAGATACCCTTCGGTGCGAAACGGGGGACCGTTTACGATTCGAAAGAAAATGAATTGGCGGTCAGCATCGAGGTCGATTCGGTTTATGCAGATGCTCGAAAAGTCGTGGAGATAGAAAGAACGGCCAACGGGCTTGCCTCCATCCTTAAGATCGATCGGGAGGAATTGAAAAAAAGGTTAAAGAACCACCGGTCCTTCGAGTGGATTCAAAGAAGAGTTTCCCTGAAGGAGGCGGAGCAGCTCAAGACCATTGGCCTTCCCGGCATCAACTTCGTAAAGGAGAATCAACGGTTCTATCCCAATTCCCAACTGGCTGCCCACGTCATTGGTTTCGTCGGCCTTGATTCCAAAGGTTTGGAGGGAGTGGAATTTCAATACGATGCCTTGCTCAATGGACAGAACCATGTATTGACGATGGGGAGAGATGCGTATGGTCGGGAGATTGTGATCGGTGAAGCTCCTTTTGAGAAAGAAGATCATTACCGGAATATCTTTCTTACCCTGGACAAACATATCCAACATGTGGCCGAGACGGAGTTGAGCCAGTCCGTCGAAAAGTGGGGAGCAAAGGGTGGGATGGTCATCGCCATGGATCCCTTCACCGGAAAGATTCTCGCCATGGCGTCGTATCCCTTTTTCAACCCAAACCAGTTTATTCAATACCGGTCCAGGTGCTGGAGGAACCGAGCCATCTGCGATACCTTTGAACCGGGTTCCCTTTTTAAAGCCTTTCTTGCAGCTGCCGTCTTGGAGGAAAAAGTGGTCCGCCCCTCCGATTCTTTCTTTTGCGAAAACGGGGTCTATAACGTTTATGACCGGACAATCCACGATCACTCCAAGCATGGGTGGCTTACCTTTCAGCAGATCGTGAAATTCTCAAGTAACATTGGGGCGGCGAAAGTGGGCGAGAAGATGGGGAAGGAGAACTTCTACCGGTATATTGGCGCATTCGGGTTTGGGGAGAAAACGCAAGTCGGCCTTCCCGGAGAGGCAAGAGGAATCGTCCACCATCCAAGATATTGGCCTCCGGTTGCTCTGGACACGATCTCCTTTGGCCAAGGGATCTCCGTCACCGGGATTCAGTTAGTGGTTGCCCTATCCGCCGTCGCCAATGGCGGATTCCTGATGAAGCCTTATGTCATAGAAAGGATTACTGATCAGAAAAATGAGATTGTCCAGTCCTTTCAGCCGGAGACGGTCAGAAGAGTGATTTCAGAGGAAACGGCAAGAAAAGTGGCGGTCCTGCTGAGATCGACGACAGAAAAAGGTGGAACAGGGGAAGGGGCTGTGCCGATAGGATATGAAGTGGCAGGAAAAACGGGGACAGCACAGAAAGTGGATACTTTATGGGGTGGGTACTCTGAGGGCCGCTTTACGAGCGGATTTATGGGGTTTGCACCTGCGGATGATCCCAAGATCGTTCTCTTAGTCGTGATCGATGAGCCACAAGGAGCCGACTACGGAGGAGTTGTGGCGGCACCTGTATTTAAAGCGATCATGGAGAAGGTACTTCCTTACCTCCATGTGCTTCCAAAGGGAACTCTGGTTGTGAAGAACGAGACGGATTCAGCCTCTATAAAAGAAGCCTCGGGATCCGAACCCTTGATGGAGACTGTCATGATGGGAAAGGGATTAGAGAGGGTCGTGATGCCCGACCTCACTGGATTGTCGATGCGTAATGCGTTGAGTCGTATTGAAGGAAAGGGACTGATCATCAAGGCCTCTGGAAATGGAAAGGTAGTGGAACAAACCCCACGGCCGGGGATGGTGATTGAGAAAGGGGATATCTGTTACTTGAAATTTCAATCCCCGTCGTAATCCCTTCTTCCTCCCCCCTTTACCAAAGGGGGGTAGGGGGAATTTGGGACCACATAGCCAGATGGAGCTAAAAAAGTTATTGGAAGGAGTTGAGATCAGAAAGATCACGGGAGAGACTCTGAGGGAGATTGAGGGGATCGCTTACCATTCCCATCGGGTGGGGAAAGGGTTCCTCTTTGCGGCCATTCGAGGAATGGAGGTGGATGGGCACCAATTTATTGGGGAAGCGATCCAGAGGGGCGCAGAGGCCGTCCTGCTGGAGGAAGGACAGGAGATCGCAAATCGAACCATGGTCTTCGTACCCAATAGCCGCCAGGCCCTGGCAAAAATTTCGTCCAATTTTTACGGGAACCCCTCCTCTCAAGTTAAGTTGATCGGGATCACCGGGACCAATGGGAAAACAACGACTACGTACCTCTTGGAGTCGATTTTTAGAAATGCAGGATATGCGGTAGGCGTCATCGGAACGATCAATTATCGGTTTGACCAAAAGATAACGCCCGCACCGAACACCACCCCGGAATCCTTAGATCTCCAAAGAATCTTGTGGGAAATGGTGAGGGAGGGGGTTTCCCATGTGATCATGGAGGTCTCCTCCCACGGGCTCGATCTCGACCGGGTTTTTGGATGCCAGTTTGATGGTGTCATCTTCACCAATTTCACCTCTGACCATCTCGATTATCATAAAAGCTTAAGACAGTATTTCGAGAGCAAAAGGAAACTCTTCTCGGACTCCTTGATGAAGAGTCTTAAGAACAGACGTTTTGCCGTGACGAACCATGACGACCCGAAAGGGGAGGATATCGTTGAGGGGATTGGCCTCCCTGTCATACGCTATGGATTCAACTCTTTCTGTGATATCTCTGCCGATCAGGTGACGTTTAGCTTCGAAGGGCTCTCGTGCCGAATCAGAACCCCAAAGGATCGGTTCTTCGTCCGTTCGAAGTTGATGGGCGGGTTCAATCTCTACAACATCCTGGCCGCTGTGGCGGCGGGGGTGGCCATGGATATCCCTCTGGAAGCCCTGAAGGACGGGATCGAATCGTTGGAGGGGGTTTCAGGGAGATTTGAAAAGGTGGAGAATCAGAAGGGGATTCAGGTCATTGTAGATTACGCTCATACCCACGATGCCTTGGAACGGGTCCTTTTGGGATTGAAGGACATCCTGGGCAGAACACCTCAGAGCAATGGAAAGATGATCACTGTCTTCGGGTGCGGCGGAGATCGGGATCGAACGAAGCGACCTTTGATGGGAGAAGTGGTGGGTCGGAACAGCGACCTTACCATTCTCACATCGGACAACCCAAGGACAGAAGATCCTCTTGTCATCATGGATGAGGTGGAGACGGGCTTCAAGTCCTTTTCCTTAGAAGAGTGGCATCAGAATGAAATCAACTCATGGAGGTCGAGGAAGGGATATCTGAAAGTTCCGGATCGGAGGGAAGCAATCCGGACAGCAATCCGACTGGCCCAACCGCTGGATACCGTTCTCATCGCGGGTAAGGGCCATGAAGACTATCAGATCATTGGAAGAAGGAGATTCCCTTTCGACGATCGCGTCGAGGCGAAGAAGGCCTTGGAGGATAAGTGATCCTTTATATCGAAGAGGTTTTGAGAGCAACAGGAGGAAAACTCATCCAAGGGGAGAAAGAGACCTTCTTTCATGGGATTTCCACGGATTCAAGAAGGGTGGTGGAAGGAGAACTTTTCATCGCCCTGAAAGGGGTCCACTTCGATGGTCACCACTTTGCCCGAGAGGCTCTGGAGAAGAAGGCAGGAGGCGTGGTGGTCGAGGAGGATCAGGTCGGAGATATTCGTTGGAACGGTTACCGGCCCAAGGCAGTGATCGCAGTAAGGAATACGCTCCGCGCCTTGGGAGACCTTGCTCATGACAGGAGACGGAAATATGGGACCCCGGTCCTGGCCTTGACCGGGAGCAATGGGAAGACGACAACGAAGGAGATGATCTCCGCCTGCCTCGAGACGACCTTTCCCATTCTCAAGAGCGTGGGAAATTTGAACAACCTCATCGGACTTCCCCTCACCCTTCTCAACCTGGCGGAGAAGGAGAGAGTGGTGGTCCTCGAAATGGGGATGAATGTCCCGGGTGAGATCCGAAGGCTGACGGAGATTGCCGAACCCGATGTAGGATTGATTACCAACATTGAAAAGGTTCATCTCGAAGGGATGGGAAGTATAGAAAGGTTGAAGGAAGAGAAGGGAGAACTCTTCCGGGGGATGAGGAAGGATGGGACAATTCTGGTGAATCAGGACGATCCACGGGTGATCGATCTGGCGAGAGAGTTTCCTGGTCACAAGATCACCTTTGGGATCAAGAACCCTGCGGATGTCATGGCCAAGGAGATTCAGCTCAGGGGAGCCCAGGGAACCTCTTTTACCCTGATCTTGGAAGGGGATTTGACGGAGATCGTCCTCCCGTTATTGGGAAGGCATTTTGTCCTGAATGCCCTATCTGCCGTCGCTGCAGCGAGCCTCTTCGGGGTCGAGATGATGGAGATCAAGGAGGCCCTTGAGCATTTTCAACCCTTTCCCATGAGGATGGAGATCGTCCGCCTCGAAGGGGGAAAGACCCTGATCAATGATGCCTACAATGCCAATCCCAAGTCGATGGAACTCGCTCTTGAAACGCTTTCAGAGGTAAGGGGAAAGGGCAGGGCCATCGCTGTGCTGGGCGACATGTTGGAATTGGGGGATTTTAGTGAGGAGGCCCATCAGCAAATGGGCAAGAAGGTGAGGGAGCTTTCGATCGACCTCCTTGTCACGTTGGGAGAATGGGCACCCGTGGTTGTGGAATCTGCGATTCGTCATGGGTTGCCACCGGAGAGGACAAGAGTTGTGGAGAGTCATTCAGAAGCCCTCTCCGTTTTAAGAAAGTTGATTCAGGAGGGAGATTGGATATTGGTAAAGGGTTCAAGGAGGATAGGGATGGAGAAGATCGTTGGGGGTTTGACCGAGAGGAGGGCTTGAAGGGATGCTTTATCATCTCCTCTATCCTCTTCATGAGTTTTTCTCCTTTTTCAATGTCTTCCGATATATCACCTTCAGGACGATCTATGCGATTTTGACCGCCCTCCTCATCAGTTTTGTCCTCGGTCCCTGGCTGATCAAAAAGTTAAAGGCCTTTCAGATTCGACAGGTGGTGAGGGAAGACGTCCCTTCCCGACACTTGGCTAAGAACGGAACCCCCACCATGGGCGGGAGCCTCATCCTTGCCGCAATTCTCATTCCAACCCTTTGCTGGTCCGACCTGACCAATCGGTATATCTGGATTGTTCTATTGACCACATCGGGATTTGGAGTTCTGGGGTTTTTGGATGACTTTAAAAAGATCCGGGATAAGAACGGCATCGGTATCAAGGCTCGGTACAAATTCCCCGTTCAGATCGCTATGGGCCTTGTGACCAGTTTGGTCCTCTTTTATGCCTTTGACCACGATTCGAGGCTGATCTTTCCTTTTTTTAAGAAGGTGATGCCCGACTTGGGGAATTGGTATATCCTCTTCGCCATGCTCGTGATCGTCGGTGCAGCCAATGCGGTCAATCTCACCGACGGACTGGATGGATTGGCCATCGGGCCTGTGCTCATCGCCAGCGGGACCTTTATGCTTTTTTGCTATCTTGCAGGCAACTACCGCTTCGCCAGCTATCTTCAGATTCCCTTTGTTAAGGGCAGCGGAGAGTTGACGATTTCATGTGGGGCGCTGGTCGGCGCTGGCCTGGGCTTTCTCTGGTTCAACACCTATCCGGCGCAGGTCTTTATGGGCGATGTCGGTTCTCTGGCATTGGGCGCGGCACTGGGAACGATCGCAGTCATTACCAAGCAGGAAATCCTCCTGGTGATCGTAGGTGGGATCTTTGTCATTGAGGCCCTATCCGTCATCATCCAGGTATTTTCTTATCAATTGCGGAAGAAACGGGTCTTCCGAATGGCGCCCATCCATCACCATTTTGAATTGAAAGGTTGGGCCGAACCCAAGATCATCGTTCGATTCTGGATTATCGGGATCATTCTCGGATTGGTTGCGATCAGCACGCTCAAATTGAGGTAATTCATCTTGAATATATCGCTCGGGTGCATTGAAAATTGTCTTTGGTTTGAGAAGTCCATATTGTGGTGTTAGGGGTTGGGGGTTGGGGATTAGCAAATCCCTAAACCCTAATCTCTAATCCCAGTGGGATATTCTTGCAAATGGCAAAAGGAATCGATCTCGAAGGGAGAAAGGTTTTGGTGATCGGCCTGGCCCGGACAGGATTGGCCACAACAAAGTTTCTTAAGGCCAAAGGTTCGATTGTAATGACCACGGAGGCGAAGCCGAAGGAAGAGATGAAGGAAGCGATCCAAGCGCTGGAGGGGATGGAAATCCCAATGGAATGGGGTGGCCATCGGACAGAGACCTTTCTTAAACAGGACCTTGTCGTATTGAGCCCGGGGGTTGACCCAAGCATCGAACCCATTCGGAAGGCGGTGGAGAAAGGGATTCACGTCATCAGCGAGATTGAACTGGCTTACCATTTTATTCACATTCCCATCATCGCGGTGACCGGGACGAACGGAAAGACGACGACAACCCTGCTGATTGGTGAAATGCTAAAAGAGGATGGGAGGAGGGTGGGAGTGGGAGGCAATGTAGGGGATCCCTTGATCCTATTTGCAGAGGGCGGAAATCGTTGGGAGATGCTGGTCGTTGAGATCTCCAGTTTTCAGCTGGAGGGGATCGAAGACTTTCGGCCCCGCCTTTCCGTTCTCCTCAATATCACCGAGGACCATCTCGATCGCTATCCTCAATATGCAGACTATATTTGGGCAAAGGCCAGGGTTTTTGCGAATCAGAATTCTGGGGATAGGGCTGTTCTCAACAAGGATGATCCGGTCGTCATGGAGCTTCAGGAAAGGGTGAAGGCGAAGAAGCTCTTTTTCAGCCTAAAGGAGAGACTTGATGAGGGTGCCTTTTCAGATGGGCGAAACGTTATCCTCAGTCTTGACGGGAAAGAAGAGGACTATTCTTTGGCAAAAGTTCCCCTCAAGGGAATTCACAATGTGGAAAATATGATGGCTGCCCTGACTACGGCGAGGCTTTTTGGTTGTTCAAAAAAAGCGATTGAGACCGTACTGGATCGGTTTGAGGGGCTTGAGCATCGGGTTGAATTTGTTCGCGAGATCGGGGGGGTCCGTTTTTACAATGACTCCAAAGGGACGAATGTGGGTTCAGTGGTCAAATCACTCCAGAGTTTTTCAGAACCCGTGATCCTGATCGCGGGAGGGAAGGATAAAAAAGGGGACCTCAGTCCTCTCCGAGGATTGATTCAGAGTCGAGTCAAGCGGCTCATCCTCATCGGAGAGGCCAGAGAGAGAATGGTCCGGGAGTTCGGAGGGTTGACGGATACGACTGCGGCACAAACCTTGGCAGAAGCAGTGTTTCTCGCTTATCAGGCGGCCGAGAAGGGAGAGGTGGTTCTCCTCTCACCGGCCTGTTCGAGTTTTGATATGTTCAAAGACTATAAAGAGAGGGGAAGAGTTTTCAAAGAGGCAGTCAGAGGGCTAAGCACCAAATGACAAAGTTATTGTGTCATGAGGTCAATCAGTCATTCGTCATTGAATCACTGAATGATAGAGTGACTTAGTGACTGAGACAAATTTGGGATTTGGAAAGATTCTTCAGCCGAGGGGTTAGGTAAAAAGGGTGAGAGGAAAAAGCAGGTTCGACTTTATTCTTTTGATCGTCACCCTCGCCTTAGTAGGGATCGGGATTGTGATGGTATACAGCACCAGCGCGATCATTGCGGGCGATCGTTTCGGAGATCCTTACTACTTTTTGAAGAGGCAAGCCCTTTATGCAGGAATCGGTTTCGTCCTGATGATCCTCATGATTTTTTTCCCATACGAGATTCTGAAACGGTTTGCTTATCCCATCCTCATCCTTTCCATCCTTTCCCTGATCGGTGTGCTGATCCCAGGTATCGGGCATCGGGCAGGCGGATCGATGCGTTGGTTGAAGATTCAGTTCTTCTCGTTTCAACCTTCGGAATTTGCCAAGCTTGGATTGATCATCTTTTTGGCTTACTTTTTAACTAAAAAAGAGGAGAAGATTCGCAGTTTCTCTTTTGGATTTCTTCCCACGGTCCTTTTCTCTGGTCTCGTCATTGCCCTGGTTGTCAGGGAGCCCGATTTTGGGGCGGCCCTCTTTTTAACGGTGATGGTCTTCATTCTTCTCTTCATCAGTGGCGTCAGAGTGATCTACATCGTCGGTGCCTGTTTGCTTGCTGCCCCGGTGGTCTATTATTTCTTGATGAATGTCGGGTACCGATACAGAAGGCTGATGAGTTTTATCCGACCTTGGGAGGACGCCACCGGCACCAGTTTCCAGATCATTCAATCCTTCCTCTCCTTTGGTTCAGGAGGTCTCTTTGGATTGGGATTAGGGGAGGGAAGACAGAAACTCTTCTTTCTTCCTGCTCCTCATACCGACTTCATCTTTTCCGTCATCGGAGAGGAACTGGGATTGGTGGGTGCGATGGTCGTAGTGCTCCTCTTCTTCATCTTGACCTTGAGGGGAATCCACATCGGGCTCTCCCTTGAAGATCGTTTTGGTGCTTATCTGGCATTGGGGATCACTTTGATGATCTCTCTCCAGGTGGTGATCAATATGGGGGTTGTTTTGGGACTGCTTCCGACAAAGGGGTTGACCCTTCCCCTGGTCAGTTATGGAGGGACTTCGTTGGTCACCAATTTGGTCGGGGTGGGGATGCTTCTTCATCTTTCGACCCATATGGAACGGAGATGAGGTGCGTGATTGCGGGGGGGGGTACGGGAGGTCATCTTTTCCCGGGCATGGCGATTGCTGAGGCATTCGTTGAAAGGGAGATGGGGAACGAGGTCTTGTTTATCGGCACAGAGAGAGGAATTGAAGCCAGAGTGTTGGCCGGAGGGAAATTTCCTTTGAGAACGATCCAGGCGAAACCCCTCAAAGGAAGATCCCTTCTTGGGAAGGCAGAAGCCATTTGGAGAATCCCCAAGGCGATCTCAGAAGCGATATCGATCTTGAAGGATTATCGTCCTCAGATTGTATTAGGTGTAGGAGGGTATGCCTCTGGCCCCGCTCTCCTGGCTGCATTTCTTCTCAGGATAAAGAGGGCGATCCACGAACAGAATTTGGTGCCGGGGATGACCAATCGCATTCTAAGGTGGTTCAGTCAGCGGATATTCGTCTCCTTCGATGAGACGAAGAAATATTTCCCAGGGAACAAAACCTTTGTTACCGGTAACCCGATCAGGAAGGAGATTTGTAAGGGGGGAGAGAGGAAGAAAGAGGATCGGTTCACTCTTTTTATCTTTGGGGGGAGTGCAGGTGCCCATCGGATCAATGAGGCGATGATGGAGGCTTTGGATCAACTCCAACAGATAAAGGGTTCTCTGAAACTGATTCATCAGACGGGGAGTGCGGACGTCGATTTGGTATCGAGAGGTTATCAGGAGAAAAAGTTTGAGGCATTGGTCAGGCCTTTCTTCGAGGACATGACGACCTGTTATCAGGTCTCCGATCTCGTCATCTCCAGGTCAGGAGCGAGCACCATTGCTGAATTGGCGGTTTGTGGAAAGGCGGTCATCTTCGTCCCTTATCCCTATGCGGCCCACAATCACCAATTCCTCAACGCACAGAAAGTGGTGGATCTTGGTGCCGCAAGGATGATTAGGGATGAGACATTGAATGGAGCGTCACTGGCCCGGACCATTCTCCACCTTTACAGCCATCCGGAGGAACGGAGGAAGATGGAGGAGGAAATGGGCCGGGTCGCCAGACCGAGGGCAGCGCAAGAGATCGTGGATCATTGTTATGCATTGGTTGGAAATTAGTTTCACCCCCACCGCGCCGTCGCCAAAGCCGCTATGGCGCGTCGGCGACCTCGCCCTCCCCATCAAGGGGGAGGGGACTTTTAAGTTTATGCTCCTAATAAATTTCCCTCTCCCCTGGCGGGAGAGGGGTAGGGTGAGGGGGAAGAGAGTTTGCGATGTATCGAAGAGGAAGGATCCAACGAATTCATTTTGTAGGCATCGGCGGGATCGGCATGAGCGGGATTGCCGAGGTGCTCCTTAATCTGGGCTATCAGATCAGCGGTTCGGATATCAAAGAGACAGAAGTGACCCGAAGGCTCCAGGCCTTAGGATGCGAGATATCCTACGGCCATCGGAAGGAGAACGTGAAGGAGGCAGATGTCGTCGTGGTATCCTCTGCGATCCGTCAAGGCAATCCTGAAGTCGAGGTGGCTGAGGAGAGACTCATCCCTGTCATTCCCCGGGCGGAAATGCTGGCGGAGTTGATGCGGATGAAAGTCGGGATTGCCATCGCAGGAACCCATGGAAAGACGACGACCACCTCGCTCATCGCGACTGTTTTGGCCGCTGGTGGACTTGACCCCACCGTCGTGATTGGAGGGAGGCTCAATAGCATTGGAAGCAGTGCCAGGCTGGGCCAGGGGGAGTTCTTGGTGGCCGAGGCCGACGAGAGTGACGGCTCTTTCCTCAAGCTGATGCCCACCATTGCGGTGGTGACCAACATTGATCCAGAGCATCTCGATTACTATAAGGGGATAGAAGAAATCAAAGATACGTTCCTCAGCTTCTTGAATAAAATCCCTTTTTTCGGACTGGCTGTACTCTGCCTCGACCACCCCAACATTCAGAGCCTGATTCCGAGGTTGAAGAAGCGTTTCACCACTTACGGATTGACCACCCAGGCGGACTTTCAGGCGAAAGAGATCGTATTCGAAGGACTTTCCACAAGCTTTGATGTCATCCACCAGCGCCGAGAGATAGGCCGGTTGAAGCTTCAGATGCCAGGGCTGCACAATGTCTACAATGCCTTAGCCACCTTGGCCACAGCCTTTGAACTTGGGATTTCATTTCAAACCGTTCGGGAAACCCTTCACGATTTTAGCGGGATTCAGAGACGGTTCCAAATCAAGGGGGAAAAGAACGGGGTCCTGATCGTCGATGACTATGGGCATCATCCTGTAGAGATCATTGCCACGCTGAGGGCCGCAAGAAGAGGCTGGAACAGAAGGATTGTCACAGTGTTTCAACCCCATCGATATACCCGAACCCAAGCCCTGTTCCATGATTTTTTGACGGCTTTTAACGACGCCGATGTCCTCATCCTCACGGATATCTACCCAGCAGGAGAGGATCGGATCGAAGGGGTAGAAGCCAAAGCCCTCCTTGAAGGTATCCGGGAATATGGGCATAAGAACGTTACCTATTTTGCAGACAAGAAGGAGATCGTGGAACATCTTCTTCGTGTGATCACTCCAGGAGATTTGGTGATCACCTTGGGAGCAGGAGATATCTGGCAGGTTGCAGACGAGTTAGTGAAAAAACTGGAATGACAAACATTTTCAATTTTCGATTTGCGAATGCCAATTTTTGAAAAAGATTTCTTTTCAAAAATCGCAAGTCGCAAATCACAAATCGGCAATTGAAAGATGGGTGACTATAAGAAAGGGGCGGTGGGTTTGATCGAGGGAAAAGTCCTTTTCGATGCTCCCATGAGGCATTTCACCTCGATCAAAGTGGGAGGGCCAGCGGATAGCCTTTTCTTTCCAAAGGACGTGGATGAGTTGAGGAAGATCGTTCGATATGCTGTGAGGAAAAACATTCCCTATCTGATTTTGGGAAAAGGTACAAACCTGGTCGTAAAGGACAAGGGGATACGGGGATGGGTGATCAGCCTGACCCGAGGGATGAAAAAGGTTAGGGCTGAAGAGGAAGTGATAGAGGCTGAAGCCGGTCTTTCCCTTCAGCGGCTGGTTCAGTTCTCTATTCAGAAGAAACTCACAGGACTTGAACCCTTTTTCGGCATTCCGGGAACAGTGGGGGGCGGGCTGGCGATGAATGCCGGTGCGTGGGGTGCCGAATTGAAGGACGTCGTCCGGTCCATCACCTTGATGAAGGAGGATGGAGAATTAATGGAAAGATCTCGGTCAAAGCTGAAATTTTCTTATCGAAGATTGGACCTTCCACCTTCTTGGGTCATTCTCAAAGGACGGTTTCAGCTAAAGAAGGGGAGGAAAGAGGAGATCCTTGGGCGGGTGCGGTCTTATTCGAAGACAAGGAAGAGAACTCAACCGTTGGATTATCCCAGTGCCGGCTCCATTTTCAAAAATCCTGCAGAAGGCCCTGCGGGAAAATGGATCGAAGAAGCCGGACTGAAGGGGTTCAAGATGGGACAAGCGATGGTTTCAGACCGCCATGCCAATTTCATCATCAATTTGGGAAAGGCCACAGCCGACGAGGTGATCGGTTTGATGGATTGGGTAGAGAAGAAGATCTATGAGGAGAAGGGCATCTCCCTTGAGAGGGAGGTGAGGGTGGTGGGTGAGCCATAATGCGGATTGCGGAATCAGGCCTGTGGAGTTTTGGTGGTAAGTAGATGAAGAATCAATCACTCAAGAAAAAGAGGGTTGGCGTGATGATGGGTGGTCTCTCTCGAGAGAGGGAGATTTCCCTGAAGACCGGAAAGGCCATTCTAAAGGCCCTTATTGAAAAAGGATACACCGCTCACCCTATCGATGTGGGCCAGGACATTGCGGAAACATTGATCAAAGACAAGATTGAATGTGCATTTCTGGCACTCCACGGAAGGTTTGGAGAGGACGGGACAATCCAGGGCATGCTCGAGTTGATGAGAATTCCTTATACCGGTTCAGGAGTCCTGGCCAGCGCCTTGGCTCTTCATAAGATCATGGCCAAAAAATTCTTTCTTTGCGAAAAGATTCCGTCCCCTCCTTTTGAAGTCGTTCACAGGGGAGAGATCGAAAAGGGGCTGCCGGGAACCATTTCCCTCCCGCTGCCGCTCGTCGTCAAACCGGCAAGGGAAGGGTCCACGATCGGAGTCTCTATTGTCAGAACCGAGGAAGAATTGATCCTTGGTTTAAAAGAGGCGGCAAAATATGATGAGGAGATATTCGTAGAAGAATTTATGAAAGGCAAGGAGATTACCGTGGGCATTCTCGAGGACATTCCGCTGCCCATCATTGAGATCGTCCCCAAGAGCGGGTTTTACGACTACCACTCTAAGTATACAAAGGGGGAGACTCAGTATATTATCCCTGCTCGGATTTCAAGAGAAAAGTATCTCCATGCCCAAGAAATTAGCCTGAAGGCCTTCCGAGTGCTGGGTTGTTCCGGTTGTGCAAGAGTGGATTTGATGACCGATGAGGATGGGAATCCATTCGTGATCGATATCAACACCATGCCGGGGATGACCGAGACGAGTCTTTTGCCCCAGGCTGCCAGTTATGCAGGGATTGCATTTGGAGAGTTAGTCGAGCGGATTCTGCTGGGGGCCTCTTTGAAGTTGTGATCGATAATCCCCCCTCTCCCCCCTTTGCGAAAGGGGGGTGGGGGGATTGGGGAAAAGAAGAGATGGCAGAGACGGTCACGATACAGCAGGAAAAGTTCTTCCGGCCTAAAAAAAGGAGGGAAGAGGTGGGAGGGGAAGGATTTCAGGAGATTTTGAAGAAGGCCATTCGAGTGGCTTTTCAACTCCTCCTCCTTTCTTTTTTCCTCTTTGGCGGCCATTGGATGTATACCCATCTCTTAGAAGATCCATTTTTTCGAGTGAGAGAGGTAGAAGTGGAGGGATGTCGAAAGATTGAAAAGGAAACCCTCTTCTCATTCATCGCCTTGGAAGGAATGCCTAACCTCTTCACCGTCAAATTGAAAGATGTGGCCCAACGATTGGAGTCCCACCCCTGGATTGAGGAGGTCAGAGTAAGGAAGATTTTTCCCAATAAGATATGGATTCAGATACAAGAGAGAAGGCCCATTGCTATCGTTCAATTGGAAGAACTTTATTATATCGATACGAAAGGAGTGATCTTTTCTCCAGTGGGGGATAGCGATGAGTATAACTATCCGTTTCTCACCGGATTGACCCGTCAGTTTCTGGAAAAAGACCCGGCAGAGGCACAGCGTCTCATTATGAAAGCCTTGGAACTTTTGAATACCGTCAGTCATGAGAAGATTTCTCCCCGTGAGGAGATTTCTGAGATACTGATGGAGAAGACCTTTGGAATCCATTTCTTCACCCGGGCCGAAGGGCTCAAGGTGAGATTGGGTTGGGAACAATTTGGAGAGAAGTTGAAGAGGTTGTCCCTCATCTTGTCAGATCTCCAGAGAAGAGGATTTTCAGTGGCCTCGATCGACTGCAGTGATTTGAAAAGGATGGTGGTCAAAAAGATTCCCAAGGGAGACGAATTAGGGAGGAGGTGATCACAAGGTGAGTAAGAAGGACCCGTTGGTGGTCGGATTGGATATAGGGACCACGAAAATATGCACCGTGGTCGGAGAGGTGGTGGATGGTCAATGCAACATCATTGGTCTTGGAACCTTTCCCTCGAAGGGATTGCGGAAGGGTGTGGTCATCAACATTGAGAGTACAGTCCAATCGATCAAAAAGGCGGTCGAAGAGGCGGAGTTAATGGCCGGGTGCCACATCACCTCTGTCTTTGCGGGGATCGCAGGGGGGCACATCAAAGGGATTAACAGCCATGGTGTGATCGCGGTGAAAAACAGAGAGATCGGTCAAAACGATGTGAAACGGGTGATCGATGCTGCGAGCGCTGTGGCGATCCCCATGGACCGGGAGGTGATTCACATCATTCCTCAGGAGTTCATCGTGGACGATCAGGATGGGATCAGGGACCCGACCGGCATGTCGGGGGTGAGATTGGAGGGAAGGGTTCACATCGTCACAGGCGCCATTACCTCGGCCCAGAATATCATTAAATGTGCCAACCGGGCTGGCCTCGATGTAGATGACATTGTGTTGGAGCAGTTGGGCTCGAGCGAAGCAGTCCTGACGCCTGAAGAGAAGGAATTAGGCGTGGCCATTATCGACATCGGAGGGGGGACGACAGATCTCGTCATTTTTTCCAATGGTTCGATCAAGCATACGGCTGTCTTTTCGTTAGCCGGGAGCCACGTCACGAGTGATATCTCGATGGGGCTTCGGACACCGCTGGAGGAAGCGGAGAAGATCAAGAAGCGGTATGGGTGCGCTCTGTCTTCTTTGGTCCGGAAGGACGAGACGGTCGAGGTCCCGAGTGTTGGGGGAAGGAAACCTCGGATCCTTTCGAGACAGACCCTGACAGAGATCATCGAACCCAGAGTCGAGGAGATCCTTGCCTTGGTTCACAATGAAGTGGTGAAGATGGGCTATGCAAATCTGATCGCCTCCGGTGTCATCCTCACAGGCGGAAGTGCCATCTTAGAAGGTATACCTGAGCTGGCTGAGCAGATTTTTAATTTACCCGTTCGGAGGGGGATGCCCATCGGAATCGGAGGCCTGGTCGATCTGGTCAACAGTCCGATCTACGCGACTGGAGTGGGCCTTGTCCTCTACGGGAGTCAGAACAAGGCGAAGAGTCGGTTTAAGGTAGGTGAGGGGAATATCTTCAGTAAAGTCACCCACCGGATGAGAGAATGGATCGGGGAATTCTTCTAAGAACGTTCGTCTGCTATGACCGTTTAGAAGGTTTTGATCGTTTGACGAAATGAACGATCTAAAAGGACACAACGGTCAAAGCCGCTTTTGCTCTATTCATGGAATTCAATCTTTTTAGAGGAGGAGAGAAGACATGATCGAATTCGACGAGAACAGGAATTTGGGTGCCAAGGTGAAGGTCATCGGGATTGGCGGGGGAGGAAACAATGCCCTGAATACCATGATCTCTTATGAACTCTCGGGTGTTGAGTTCATCGCAGCCAATACGGATGCTCAGGCCCTGGCAGCAAACATGGCACCCGTCAAACTGCAATTGGGCTCCAATTTGACCAAAGGTTTGGGAGCTGGAGCCAATCCTGAGATCGGACGGAAAGCTGCTTTAGAGGATGTGGAGAAGATCCGTGAAGCCCTGAAAGGGGCAGATATGGTCTTCATCACAGCCGGATTGGGTGGAGGGACAGGCACAGGAGGGGCACCCGTGATTGCTGAGGCGGCCCGGGAGGTGGGGGCCCTCACTGTGGCGATCGTGACCAAACCCTTCCACTTTGAAGGAAAGAAGAGGATGAAACAGGCTGAGGAAGGGCTGGCCAATCTGAGAATGACGGCGGATGCCTTGATCACCATTCCGAATCAACGACTGCTCAGCATCAGTGGAAAGAATATGACCCTGATCGAGGCCTTCAAAAAGGCGGACGAAATTCTCTACCATGCCGCCAAAGGGATTTCCGACATTATTGTGGGTCAGGGGATCATCAATCTGGATTTTGCCGATGTCCGAACCATCATGTCTGAAACAGGAATGGCATTGATGGGGACGGGGATCTCCTCTGGGGAGAATCGGTCAGTGGAGGCAGCCCAAAAAGCGATCTCGAGCCCTCTTTTAGAAGATATCTCCATCGAAGGGGCCCGGGGGCTTCTCATCAACGTCACCGGTGGCGAGAATATGACCCTCAATGAAATCAATGAAGCCACCACCCTCGTCCAGAAGGAAGCCCACGAGGAGGCCAATATCATCTGGGGAATGGTGATCGACCAAGCAATGAGAGAAGAGATCCGTGTGACGGTCATTGCCACCGGTTTCGGAAAAGCAGAGGTGAAAACTGCGTCCCGGTTTAAAAAAGTTGCTCCCATTTCCATCAGTGTCAGAGAGAACAGAGAAATTCCTGCATTCTTGAGAAGGGCCAAGGTCAGCGAGCGGTTCGATGAAGTGAAATTGGTGGAACCACCCGATTTTTCCGCGGAGGATGATGATCGTTTTGATATCCCTACCTTTTTAAGAAAGCAGGCCGACTGATGCAGGGATTGGGTATTGGGGGTTAGGTATTGGGGATTAGGTTTTAGGACTGCCTGCGGAATGCAGGATTAGAGAATTATGGTTGGGAATTAGCCATTTTTCTGTTATAGTTGGCATGATCTAATACGAATCCCGAAACCCTAATCGCTCATCCCAAGAGATGATTTCCTGGAAGCTCATTCAGAAGGCCAAAGGCGTTCTTGAAAAAGAGAGAGGGACTGTCCATAAACCATGGGGCGGCAAAATTACCATATGTCTCATCTATCCCAACTCCTACCATGTGGCAATGTCCAACCTGGGATTTCAGACCGTTTATCAATGTCTGAACTCGGAGGACGATGTTGTCTGTGAAAGAGCCTTCCTTCCTGATCCGGAAGATCTTCAAGAATATTACAATACTCAGACACCCCTCTTCTCATTAGAATCTCAGAAGCCCCTTTGCGATTTCGATATCTTAGCCTTCTCCGTTTCCTTTGAGAACGATTTTCTGAATATTCTCAGCTTGCTGGGCTTAGCCCGCATTCCATCGGAGAGTCGCCTTCGCGAAAAAAGCTATCCCTTGGTCATTGCCGGAGGGGTGGCGATCTTTTTGAACCCGGAACCTCTCGGTGAATTTTTCGACCTCTTTATCCTTGGTGAGGCAGAGGAGGTGGTCGGGGAGTTCTTGGAAGTCTACCGCAGCGCTCTTTCAAGGGGGGGGGAGAATGAGAAGGACGATTTCTTGAAAAAGGTTGGCGGGGTGGAGGGAATCTATGTCCCAAAGTTCTATGATGTGACCTACACCGATGAGGGAAAGATCGAAGCGATGGAGCCCAAGCAGGGATTTCCAAGAAGAGTCAAAAGGAGATGGATCCGCGAGATCGATCGGTTCCCGACCCGATCTACCCTCTTTACCTCGGACACGGAGTTCAAAGAGATGGCCTTGGTGGAAGTGAACCGAGGTTGCCCCAGAGGGTGTCGCTTCTGTGCAGCCTGCTTCGTCTACCATCCCTTTCGAAACCGAAGCCTCTCCTTGCTTGAATCTTTGTCAAAGGAGGGCCTTACGGAGGAACACCGGATTGGCCTCACCGGCACAGCGGTCTCTGACTACCCCGATCTCCTCCCGTTGTGCGAGGGCATCCTCTCTCAGCGGGGCGGAATCTCGCTGGCCTCCTTAAGAGTGGATGGTATCACTCCCCCCCTCGTCCAGTGTCTGAGAGAGGGTGGGGACAGAACAGTGGCGATCGCACCGGAGGCTGGTTCGGAAAGGCTTCGAAGAGTATTGAGAAAAGGTTATACCGAAGAAGAGGTTTTGAAGGCTATCGATCACTTGGTTGAGAACGGTCTCTCCCAAATCAAATGCTATTTTTTAATAGGTCTTCCCTCTGAGAATGATGAGGAGGTGAAGGCGATTCTCCTCCTTGCTAAAAAAATTCGCCATCAGATCCTCTCGAACCGAAAGAGCCAGAGGGAGAAATGGAAGATCGTTTTGAGCGTCAACCCCTTTATCCCGAAACCAGCCACCCCTTTCCAGTGGGTCCCGTTGGAAGAGGTAGGCGAATTGAAGAGGAAGTTGAAGGTGATTCAGAGAGGACTCAAAGGGGAGAAGGGGATGGAGATGATCCATGACCTTCCCAAGTGGGCTTATATTCAGACTCTGCTCTCGAGGGGGGATCGGCGCGTGGGAAAGATATTGATGGCAGTTCACCGCTGGGAAGGAAATTGGGGACAGGCGCTTCGAGAGATGAGTATCAACCCGGACTTCTATGTCTATCGAAAGAGAGATCTCGATGAGGTCTTTCCCTGGGACTTCATCGATCACGGAATCACAAAAGAGCGATTGAAAGAAGAGTATCTGAATGCCATGAGCGAAGCAGGCATAAAAACTTAAAGAAAGTTATGAGTGAAGAGTTATGAGTGAAGAGTGAAAAGGGAATTACCTTCCCTCCCCATTAGTAAAGGGGGTAATCCCTCTCTCTCCCCCTTTGGAAAAGGGGGATGCCTGCCTGGGGTAGGCAGGAAGGAGGATTTGATTTTCGGATCGCGAGGAACGATGTGAGAACAGAGAAGGTTTTTTTTCTGAGTGAGGGTCATAGAATTTCGGGTATTCTCCATCTTCCTGAAAAAGGGAATCCCCCTTGTGTAGTTGCTTCCCATGGCCTTCTTTCGAGCAAGGATAGCGAAAAGTATATCGCCTTCGGGGAACGAATTTCGAAAGAAGGGATCGCCATGCTTCGCTTCGATTTCAGAGGAATAGGGGAGAGCGAAGGGAGAATCGAAGATGACACCGTCAGCCGAAGAATTTCTGACCTGGGTTCGGCCATCGATTTTGTCAAGTCTCGTGCCGATCTGGGAAATCGTGTTGGGTTGCTCGGTTCGAGCCTTGGAGGTTATGTTTCCTTGATCAAGGCTTCGATGGACAGAGAGATCAGGGCTGTTGTGATTTGGGCCACACCCTTTCATTTAGACGATCTCAAGTCAAATAAAGGTGCCGAGGGGCACCCTCTTCCAGCAGATGCTTTTTTTAAGGACCTTCCAAAGCATCGGCTCCTTCCTTTGTTACCAAAGGTTTCAAACTGCATGGTCATTCATGGAGAGAAGGACGAACTCGTTCCGGTCGATCAGGCCTGGGAGATATTTCATAGTCTGGGTGTTTCCAAAGAGATTCACATCATCGAGGCCGCTGACCATCGTTTGACCGATCCCAAACATCGTCACCGTGCCATGGATCTGAGCGTGGAGTGGTTCAACGAATATCTTTAAGGAATGTAAGGCTAAATTGCAGAAATTAATCTAATCTGATGAGAATTCAAAATAACCCTGTTTATAATCGATAACAGTTCTAAAGTGCTTCAGGAAACTTAATCCAAGCAGTCCCCTTATTCCAGTCAATTCGGGTATGTCGTGACATATAACTTCAACCTCTCTGGCTTCTAAATCTCCAACAGCTATACGTTCTACCTGTAACTTAGGAACCTCAATAACACCATTCGCTGTAATAATTTCCTGGCGCTCAGAGACAACTGCTGGATCATAGCCGAGTACTTTGAGATCAGCCCAAGAAAGGGCTGTAAAGGCAGCTCCAGTATCAAGAATCATATCTATCCTTACCAAGCCTATAGGGCCAATAATCTTAACATTTTTCACAACTAAAGGAATATTAACTGGGAGGCGCATAGAATCCCCAATCAAAAAATTACTGCATAACCTTCGGGTACTGGTGGGCCTGCAAAAGTGATATAGATATCAGTCAATCCCTTTCTCAAGAGTTCTCTGTCAAATGTTCGCCGGTCCCTATTATGTAGGACTACTTCTCCCTCTGGATTGTCATTCTCCTCAGAGCTACGAAAGGCAATCCACTCTCCTTGAAACAGTGTTTTTGCTTCTTCAAGTTTCATGGTTATCACCTCTCTTTCATTATACCATAACGATTGTAATTTTGTATAACGTTCAAGGCTAAAAGAAGTACCATAGCATTTCGATGGCAATCTTTTAGCCGATTTTATCGGAAGTTATGGGGAGTGGTCTCAAAGCAAAACGAGATGCTCATTTTGTTTTCGCCAAATAGTTTCTATATTCCCTGCACTGTCCGCATTTTTCAAGATGAAACTTTTCCGTGTTAATTAATTTACGCTCGACCGCCTTCTCTTGTTCTGTTAAAGGAGGAGCATAGCTTCTTTCAAGCCAACCGAACTCTTTATCAATAGGAGCGTGTTTTGCTAATGTCCAGTTAACCACAAGATGCGATTCTGTATTGGAGAACTTAAAAGGGACATCGTATTGTACGACATTATACGGATTAACGTTCGCTTCATTTATTTTGCTCTCTGCCGTTTTTGTTAACGCACCACCACACCAATCCTGGCTTTTTTCAAGTTCATAGGCTTCAACAAGTGCTTTGCCGGCATAGACGTTGTTTTCTGTATCTCGATAAAACTCGCCATAAGATATGCCAGCCCTGAACCGATACTCTGGCCATAATAGTGGATACGCAATGAGGTACATGGTAACATCAATTAGATTTTCATATCCATATTTGTTTTCTGATAGTGAATAAAGTAATACGGTGTCAGAAAAGAATGCGTGGCCAACCAGGCCTTTCCTAAAAATCTGTTCATGCGTCGGCGGTATCGAGGTCTCTTGTTTAGGTATACCCTTCTGCACGTTTAGAATGCTAGCAATATGGCGGTTGACCAATTCTTCAAAGGTTGAGCGTCTTACAAGCTCTCTGAATCCTAAGATATCGCATACGGCTACCATTGCTTTTTCAACCATATCATTCTCGCTATAAACTTAATTTTGGGACTCCAACTATTCCAATTTCAGATGATGTGTGCGGCACAGACGGATCCGTCAGGTTTTGAACCCTCCGTCTGTGCAGGTATTATGGCAGTGCTTTAATACCTTTGTTAATCAAAGACCCAAAAGCTTTTTGAATTTTATATTGCTGAGTTTTGTACTGAGGTCATTGAGCAATGACTTCATCTGAGCGTTCTCTTTTTCAAGATTAAGAATGTGGTCCTCACGCAATTCTTTCAACTTAGTGTCGAATTCCTCTCCTTGCTGCTTCAATCCGTTTTTGATGTTTTCAATGGCTTGACGATGCTCGAAGTTCTGGGATTCCAAATGGGCAATCTGTCGGCTCTGCATGTCGAGAGCCGACTTAAGAGATTCTGTGAGGCGTTGGTAGCTGTCGATCTGCTGAGATAAATTAGCAACAAGTGCATTTTGCTTATAAAGAAAGTCTGCAATTCGTGATTCCATTTCTTTGCGAGTTGCTTCGATTCCTTCGCTCATCTTAGTTTGAAATGCCTGTTGAGCATCATGGTGTTTTTCAAGTTCTTTGTTGGCATACTTCAGGAAACTTTTAAAGAAGGCATCTGCTCGTTGATGAAATTCTGTCTGTGTCTGATTAAGCTTAACCATCTCTTGCCTAATAAGCTCAGCTTGAACATTTAGACCTTGTTCTATTGTGGAGCGAATTGTTGCGTCTTGTTCTGCCAAGCCTTCGGTGATCTTCTTATCGAGCCTTTGGAGTTCATCTTTTTCTTTACGTATGGGAGAGAGGATTTCATCGATCTCCTGAGAGACAATTTGAGCTTTCTCCCATAGTGTAGACAGGTTCTTCTCGTATTGGCTCAGTTGTCCGCTTTTTTTGGAAAACGAAAGACTCTGCTTTTCGACGTCTTCTTTTATGCCCCGGAGTGATCTAAGTACCTCCATTGATTGGTCGAGGTACTCGTCGAATTCTTGAATCTTCTTGATGACACCATCTGAGGTGGTAATCTCAGCCATAATACGCCTCTTCGATTTCTCTTTTTATTTGTCTGAATCCGTGAGGATAACGAGCCGTCAATTCCTTACACAAAGGAAATATGCGGAGAGACCCTCGCATCAAATACAGGTCTTCGTTATGGGCCTTGCTAAGTTCCTCATTCGCCTTTGAATAGAGCCACTCGATCCCCTCTTCAGTATTAAACTGCCCATATTCGTCATTGAAGATGAGAAGCAGCTTAGGTTTAAATTGTGAGCGAGAAGACTCGTAAAGCCTGACCACTGTCGTCATATCCAAACTTCTGTTCGCGGTTTCTAATAAACGAACAGTATTTGCTTCTCTCTCGTTTTCAGGTGAGAACTCTCGCGTAAAATACAATGCAACTAAGTTCTTCGGCGAACCTTCCAGAATTGCTCTTGCCTTACGGTACGTTGAAGATGGATACTCCCGGAATGCGTCTTTGAGGGGAAAAAGATAATCATAGTCGAACTTTAGCGATTCAAACGCCCTCTCTAAGGCTTGCTCAAGTTCATCCATCTTCTCTATCTTTTTAGGCGGAATTCTTGAATCAGTGACAAAGTTCAATTCACTGACACAATTGTCGCAGAGACCGCATCGATAATGTTCCTCCATCATATCGGCAGTAGCGATAAAGTCTTGGTGGAGTAGGCAGAACGTCAAACTGGTATCCTATAGACTCGCATGGAATCTCTTTTTGCCAGGGCCACGAAAGCAAGACCCGCTCGCTCTCACAGGTTTGAACCAAGTTCCGGATAGTTTCCCATGAGAAGGTTTCTTTCAGATACCTGAGGAAGCGCTCTTGCGTCTCCTCGTTCGGGATGGTGGATGTGTCTGTAAAGTGGAACCAGTCGGCCCTCTGTATAGAACTGAGCCGATCTGAGTCTATTAGCCTCTTTAGGAGGAAGATCGGGATGAAGCCAACTCGCTTTCCATCTATGCAAAAGTATATGACGGCGTACACCGGGCCAATGGAACCTCTTGACTCTTGTATCATGTTTCTCTCAGCTTCCAACATTACATTTCATGTTGACACCATCTTTTTCTTGGTGAACAATCCTTTCGGTGCCTTTACAGACTCCCATGTACCCTAAAATACCCTTACGCAGTCCTTTTTTGCAAGAAAAAAGTATCATTAAAAACATCATGCAAAATTCATCTGTCCTATTCGATATATCGCAGCAATTAGGCATTGAAGGCAACTCGTTCAAAAGCGGCAGTGCCGTCTTTGGCTTAAAATTTGAGGGATAGATGGCAATATCGTTTATCCCTCCCTATGGTTTTCTACCTCCTTCCTTCTGGAAAATCTGATCCTTTCTTTAACCCATCGAAATCTTTTCACACCCACTCCGCCCCTCTCCCTCCAGGACGCGGGAGGAAGCGGAGGGAATTGGCAAATAGGACAAAAAAACCCATTCCTTTTTTAGAAATGGGGTCTCAATTCAACTCTGGACCATATGCCCACCCTAAATATGGTTAAAGGGTTGACGGGTACTAATGCATGGCCTCTGTTTTGATAGGAAATTACTGAATTGTGAGGAAAAAGTCAATATGAAAAGCTGAAAACACAAGGTTAAGGTTGAGGCTGAGGTTAAGGATCGAAGAAAAACCTTCCTTAAGGTCCAATGTCAGAAGAAAATTCCCAGACTTAATCACTAAGAATTTCAACACTGAGGAAAACAGGAGTACTCACCCTCTCCCTCGGGCGCCAGAAAAGAGGGGATCTATGCAAAGGAATTTTATTGTTTGATTAGGATGTGCCTTTAAAGCCCAGGCCATCCACGGGATAACACTACGGGCTCTTTGGCTTCGCAGGGGCCGCAGGCGAAGGCTGCTTTCCCTCAGCGGTCATGTTTTTACCCACCCATCCTTCCGTTCCATCCTCGAGCCGGACACGCAGCCAACCTAATTTGTCCTCCAGGACCGTTAATTTGGTTCCCTTTTTCACGACGGTGATGATCTTCGAATCTGCGCTCGGTCCCTGCCGAACATTGACGAAGGGCAATGCGATTTCCGTTGTCCGTTGAGCAGGGGCCGGGCTCGGTTCTGGAGTTTTGGAAGGTGGAGAGGGGGGTGGGGACGTGGTTGTCTTTGCTGGGGATGAAGGAGGTGGTGCCACCTCTTGGGTCTTTACAGGTTGAGGAGTTGCCTCTTGGGTTTTTACGGAAGGGGCTGGGGCTGACTTCGCAGGCTCTTCTGTTTTCCCTTCTGTCGGAGCGGGTTTTGTATCTGGTTGGGTAGCTTCCTTTTTCGTCGCACAGCCAATTGAAATAAAAGTGATCAAAGTGAGTATCAGAGCCCCTATCAAATAATTTCTCGATGAGCGTTTCATAGAATCCTCCTTTCCTGAACTTCTTAAATAGCCCCAGATAATTCTTAATAATCAACAAAGTAATAGACCACAAAAGATCTGATGTCAAGTTAAAAAGAAGAGACCGTTAAAAAGAAGAGACACTTAAGAAGAACAGAAGTGGATCAGAGTCAGGCGAAAAAAGTTTGATTACTTCTTTGACGGTGTAAAAATGTTGTCTATGTAATTTCTTACATTTAAATTCTTAACAGCTTCAAGGTTAAGATCTTTCGGGACAAACTGCGGTGTGTTGACTTTCATGTTTTTATAGTCAACTAATTTAGCCGGTGGATTATCCTTGCCATTATCGTCGATATAGACGAGGTAGAGGGCTTTAAGACCGTTTTTTTTGGTGGTTGGAGCTAAAAAGCAACCAGTGGGAATCCGAGGACCAATCATGCCAGGAATCCATCGTGTCATCCATATTTAAATTCAGCTTGGTCATCGTATTCTCGTCCGCAGAAAGCAAATAAATATCACTGGTTTTTCTGGAATAGACTCCTTTCGTGGCAGCTCCTCTACAAAAGGAGATCCACTTTCCATTCGGGGCGTAACGAGGAAAGTATTGATGCTTATTATTGGAGAAGGCATTCTCGATTGGAATTGGATCCCCGCCTTTGCCATCGTTAAAGGGAACTTTATACAGATCCATGGAGCGTATACTGGGGTTTCTACCTCTAATATTGCATTGATATCTGGAGAAAATGAGGGATTTGCCATCGGGACTGAAAAAAGGCATATCCTGAACAAAATTAATATCGCTTGCGCCCTTGAGGGGTGTCAGCATATCTTTTTCAATATCGTAACCGTAAATTTCTCCTGAATGATAGAATAACTCAAAAGGTTCGGTAACAGTTGTTTTATTTTTAAATACGCCTAAGGCATTGACCGCGAATGCTGTATACTTACCGTTGGGCGTCATCGTCGCAGAGGAATACTCTTCGTCATTTCACTTCCTCCCTGACTAATTTTTGATTTTGTTAGTCTAGCGACAATACGATTGTTTGTCAATGAATAAACAGAAATTTCTTTAGCACTTTTCCTGGTCGATTTTTCTTGACATACTACTCTGGTTTTTATATATTTTCCCCATCCTATAGGACCGGCAATACTCTTTTGCGAACTGAGGGCAGCCTGATCTTCAGAAACTCGCCGTACTTGCTTTGAGAAAATTCCGGAAAAGAGGCCACGAAGGATCTCCCGATTCAGACGAAGAAGTGAAGGCAGGGAAGAGCCCCTCAAGAGTACAGAGGATCAGAGAATTCCCGCCCAAAGAACCGAGTTGAGTGACTCTCCTGGAAGTTCTCCAATGTTAAGCCCAGATCCTAATCCCAAAGGCAAGGGCGAGAAAGAGAAGGTCTTCTCCGACACGCTGGAAGCCTTTGTGCCCCTCTTTCTCCTCACGGTTAATCTTCTGATTTACTGGCAGGTCACCGGTCACGGGTTTCTCAATTACCTCGATGCTCCTAACCTCGTGGACAATCCCCACGTGAGAGGTGGCATTTCGTCAGAAGGCGTCGCATGGTGTTTCAGGATTGTTGAGGGAGGCGGCTGGAGGCCCTTGGCGTGGCTCTCCCATATGCTCGACTTTGACCTTTACCGGTTGAATCCAGGCTCACATCACTTGACTAGCCTTTTCTTCCACACGGTCAACACCATACTGTTGTTCTTGTTCCTTCGGAGGGCGACAGGGGCCTTGTGGCCCAGTGTCTTCGTGGCCGTGGCCTTTGCCGTCCATCCCTTGAACGTTGAATCCGTGGCTTGGGTCTCGGAAAGAAAAGGAGTGCTCGGCGCGTTCTTCCTGTTTACAAACCTTTGGAGCTATATCCTCTACGCTGAGAAGCCCGGTCCTTCCCGATACTTCATGTGCCTTTTTCTTTGTGCTCTTGGCCTCATGGCGGGGCCCATCGCCATAAGTCTTCCGCTGCTCCTTTTGATATTGGACTACTGGCCTCTGGGACGGTTGAGATTCAAACCTAAAGCAGGCATCCCTGTTCTGCGGGAAGATACCGGGGTGCGTCATTTGCTTTTGGAAAAGGTGCCCTTTCTTGCTCTGGCTGCCTTCTCAACCGCAATGACCTTATTTGTCTTTCGGCACGGTGAAAATCTCCCATTTCAAGTCTCTCTGGTCAAGATTCCTTTCTCTTATGTGGTCTCCCTTTGGAAGATCCTGCTGCCCCATCCCCTCTCCGTTCTTTATGAGCCTATTGAAGACATTTCGGCTTGGATGGCAGCAGGATCCTGGCTCCTGGTCGTGGGCGTCTCTGCGCTGGTAGTTCTTTTGCAAAGGTTCCCTTATCTTGCGGCAGGCTGGTTCTGGTATCTTGCCAGACTAACCGCGGTAATTGCAGTCGGTGAGGTGCCAGGTTGGCCGATAATGGCTGACCGTTTCGCGTACGTTCCTCTGATCGGGATCATCATCATTGTCGCCTGGGGTTGCACCAGTGTCGTGCAGAGGCTGGGGCGTGGAAGGATCCCCCTTTCTCTTGGGGCAGGGCTACTGCTCTCAGTCATGATGCTGATCAGCTGGTCACAATTGAGACACTGGCAGAATAGCCTCACCCTCTTTTCCCATGCGGTCAAGGTGAGCCCCAAGAACGCGGCCGCCCGGAACTATCTGGGATTTGCCTTGGCCCGTGAGGGGAAGTACTCCGAGGCCATAGATCAACTGACAGAAGCCCTCCGACTCAAGTCTGACTATGCCGAGGCCCATGTAAACCTCGGCCTTGTTCTTGATGAACAGGGGAGATTCCAAGAAGCCATCAGGCACTTCTCGGAAGCTCTAAGGATTGATCCAAAGTCGGCGAAGGCCCATGCGAACTGGGGCATGGCCCTGACCCGCAAGGGTTTACTCCGGGAGGCAGAGAAGCACTATTCCGAGGCCCTGAGGATCGATCCGGAGGATGCGGAAGTTCACAATAACCTGGGGGTGACCCTATATGGAGAAGGCCGATTTCAGGAGGCGATGCATCACTATTCGGAGGCCCTTCGGATCAGACCGGAATACGCGGATGCAAAAAAAAACCTGACCTCCCTTCAACGCTTCATGGGCCAGACTCCAGGTGAGCATAGCGCCGGACAGTCCTCGCCTCCTTAGGACCTCTCACCGGAGGTTGCAGTCCCTTACTCCGTTTTTCCTGAGCTTATTTTCAGGGCCTTGGACAGGTTGTCCCGCGCTTGGGTATTGGATGGATCGATTTGCAGGGCCCTCTGGAATTGGGAAATTGCCTCTTCGTATTGTTTTAGTTTTAGGAGGGCCTCGCCGTAATGGTTGTAGAGTCCTGAGTCCTCGACACCTTCCCCCGCGAGTTCTTTATAACGTTGTACGGCTTCCTCCAGTCTGCCTGACCCCTGGAGCGCGTGTCCCAGGATGATCCGCGCGGGGAATAATCTAGGGTCGAGGGCCAAGGCCTTTTTGCAGTAATCAATCGAAGCCGGGTATTCTCCCTTCTCAAGCATTGCAATACCCAACTTATACTGAATATCCGCATTTTTGGGATCCCGTGCGGCCGCCTTTTCGAGGAGCTGTTTGGCTTCTTCCACCTCTCTTAATTTCAGAAGCACACTCCCCAACCTCCCCAGGACCTCAATATTGTCCGGTTCGATTTTCAGGGCCTTTCGCAATGCTTCAGCCGCCTTCCTGTAATTCCCCGTTCCCACATGGATCTGCCCTTGGCGGAGGGCGAAGGCGAATTCATCGCCAAAGCGCTGCCGGATGCGGGTCAATCCGTCAGTTGAGATATTCACGAAACTCCGGAATGTTTGCAGCCCTGTTCGCATCCGTGAAATGCTCCAACAACACGGCAGGGCTATCGTTTCCGCTCTCGTCAATGTGCGTCAGCCAGAGCTGCGTATAGGGGCCGTTGACCTTCGAGGCGAACACTAACCATTTGCTATTGGGTGACCAGCTGTGCCATGAATTCATCTTTTGGTCCCGGTTACAGACAAGGCGCCTCGGGTTTCCTCCGTCGGCCGGCATGATGAAAAGGGAGCTATCCGGCCGAAGCAGCATAAACGCATCAGCCTGACAGAATACTATCCATTTCCCATCCGGCGAGAATTTTGGGAAGTAATTGCTTTTTCCGTTCCCGGATGCCCCGGGGATCGGCTCTGCACGGCCGCCCTTGCCCCCATTAAACGGGATACGATAGAGGTCATAGCGCATCTTTTGCCCGCCGCTTACAAATTCCTTCGCTTCTTCCACCGTGATCACAGGATTCTCCTTGTTCTTAAGATCCCTTAACTCATGGGCCTCGGCCCGGGTAAAGACAATCCATTTTCCATCCGGGCTCCATGCAGGATTGCTTTGAACATATCGAGGATCATCGGCCCCGGGTAGTGCGCTGAATTTCTTGGTCCTCCGGTCGTAGACCGCCAGGATGCCCTGGACCGGGAAAAAAAACTGAGAGTAATAAAGCTCAGGCAGCGGTACAAATACAGATCGGTCCTTCACCGTGCTGATCACATAACGACCATCCGGTGAAATCTGGGAGAGGAGTCCGAAGGTGAGCTGGCCGTCCTCGCGTCTGAAGTCGCTCCATGATATCACCTTATCACTCTCAAAGACTGTTTCAGGCATGACTTTTGTGATGATATAGGCGCCCTTGTCACCCCCGTAGTCTACGTCCATGGCCAAGATGTTCCCATCGGCAGAAAAGGAGTGACAATTGCCGCATACAGGCATCTTGTCAAGGATCGTGCGTGGCGGCTCAACAGAAGACACTGAACCAAGGCGCCAACGTATGGCGTCGAGGTGTTCCAGGGCTTCCTTGAAGGGCAGTGGGACGTCCCGGTAGAAGATCGGGGACCCGACCGGGTCTTTCGAGGTCCGGATGGAGACCTTACCCTGGGACAGAACTTTATCCCTGCCTTCCCCTGACACACCGTGGATGGCAACCTTGGCATCATGATCCAGGGACTGTTTCTTTATGGAGTCCCATAGGTCTTTCGAGGGTTGCCATGAGGGTTTGTCGGAATCCCCGGTGATCCTGGTTCCCCCCTCCGAAAAGTCGAAGGTGATGTGCCATTGTTTTGCGCCACTCGGATCTTCCCAGTGAAATGTGGGCGGCACAATGTCATTGGGAAAAAGCGTGCCCTCCAGCGGGTAGGTCACATGGATTGGCGTCCGCGGAACCGGACTGCGGAGCCACAGAACAAGTCCAATCCCGATCAGAACCGCAGGGATCCCCAGAACCGCTGCCCATCGAAGTCGTGAAGAAGTCATCATTACCCTCCCTCCAGTTCCCTCTGTGCTCATTATAAACCTCCATTCTTGCAGGAGGACAGCGCGTTTGCCGGCGATTTAGCACGGCTGCAAGTCAGATCAGTTCCGGTCAAACAAATGGGGACAGGATCAAGTCGGATCACCTTGGGTGAAGATTTCTCAGGTATTTACAAATAAAAAGCCACGCCCAAAAGGGCGTGGTTTTCATGTGCTCGAAGAGATGCAATCGCGTAACCCCTTCACCCTATCCTGACTCGCCGCTTGATGACGAAGGGGTAGAGCAACGGAAGAAGAATAGCCAAGACCAGCGTACCCCACTGAGAGAGTGTGGGGACACTCACCCCGCTTAATCCGGGATATCCTGGATCGGACAAAGGGGAAGTAATCAAGCAGGTATTCGCCAAGGAAATAATCATGGGGAAGGAACCAGGTGAGGTCATAAACATAGCCATGGCGCCCAGCATATCACCTGACATAAAGACGAGGTTGCTCATCATGATGGGCAATGCTTCGCCCTTCACAACGAAGGGACTGGACATAGAGCCTGCGGCTCCTGAGCCCATGGCAGAAAAGTAGGGAGCATACATCATCATCATGCCCATGCCACTCCACTTGCCAATGGTCAGAGAAAAAGAGACCATTTCATCCCCACTCGGCATGATCATGGGATTGAGATACCATTCGATCTGGTATTGCCAAGGGTTAGATCCGAAATTAAGCATCTGGTTTGCGGCTTCGTTGGCCATAAAAGACGCGGAAAAATTACCCTCGAACTGAAAAGGCGCGTTATGGCCTGAAGGAGGGTGGGCGTTTCTATACATCGTATTTATCGATGCCAGATTGTTTCCCCAGTACCAATTCTGGGATCCACTGTTCCATGCAGGCCAAACCCAGAATACGATCACTAAGGAAGCAACAGTGATAGAAACCAATATCCATTTGAACCCATCTACGGTTTCTCTCATGGCCTAACCTCTCGAAAGGAGACGAATTCTTGGAAAGATAAGTTACGAATACTACAGAACCAGGATTCTGTCAAGTCTTTTCTTAAACATTGCTAAAAGGAATACCTATTTGCCTTCATCTCTTATCGCAAGTTATTATAAAACTATGGATAGTATCACCCATGCGCTCACCGGTGCAGTCATCGCCAGGGCAATAGATGATGAAGAAATTGGGAATTGGGGGACTATTTCCGGTTTGGCCATGGGATTCTTTCCGGACTCCGATTTTGTCCTTGGCCTCTTCAACCGTCAATTTTATCTCGAATATCATCGCGACTTTACTCATTCCCTTTTGTTGATTCCCCTTTATGCACTTTTTTTCAGTTGGCTCTTTGCAAAAATATCGAGGCGTGGCCACTTCTGGAGTTTTTATAAGATCTGTCTCCCCGTTTTGGTCAGCCATATCATCCTCGATCTTCTTACCTCTTATGGGACAATGATTCTTTCACCTTTCTTCGAGCATCGCTTTTCCTGGGACCTCATCTTCATCATCGACCTGATCTTCTCCGGAGTCATTTTTTTCCCATTGTTAGCGAGCATTTTTTGGAAAAAGAAATCCCAATGGATCTGCCGTGGATCTTTGATAGGTCTTACCATTTATATATTTTTTTGCTGGGTCCAGCACGATCAAGCGATCAACCTAACGAAAACCTTTGCCCAAAGCTTAAATGAGGAGGTCATCCAGGTGGCCTCCATGCCTCAACCTCTCTCCCCATTTCGTTGGGCCAACTATGTAGAGACCAAAGATAAAGTCTACCAGGGATTTGTCGATTTTCTGAGGAAAGAACCATCCGAGCTTCTTACCAAGGCCACCTCTTTCATTGGAAAATTGAAAGGTCTCTATTGGCCCCTTGGACGGATCAAATATCGATCCTGGCAAAAACTTCAAAATTCTCCGTGGGTAGACAAGGCATTGACCACCAACGGGGTGAAGTTTTACTACTGGTTTGCCCGTTTTCCAGTTGTGAAGTCTGTGAATTCTAACAATGGGAGACACCGGGTTGAATTCATGGATGTGAGATTTCTCCTTCCGGGTATCCGGATCCCTTTCGTATACTATGTGGAATTCGACGATTCGGGCAACATTCAATCAGAAGGGTTCGTGGGAGACAAGAAAGAGTGAGAGGGTGAATAAGGATCTAAGATTTCATTTCATTCGATCAACACCAATGCATTCCAGAAAAGGCGATGGCCAGAGGAGAAGTCGAAAGGCAATCCAATCTTTTTTGCTGTTTGAATCACATCGATCCCCATCCCCTCCATTGAAGGTCTTGCCATCAAAGGATGCCGACAAGGACCGGGAGATCCAACGCATTTTCGGCAGAGTTTGCACGATCCACCAATCAAGCCGGCTGCTAATGGAAAGCCTGAAACGAATGCCTTTTTCTCCAATTCATTGATGATTCTGTGGAGTCGGAGTCCCTGCCTTCGAGCTTCTGCCCTCGAAAAGTCTCCTCTCTTTTCATAGGCCAACTGAACGAATAATGCCTTAGAGTATTTCTTAATGGCCTGACGAAACTCCTCTACCGATGGAAGATGAGGAGGGCACATCAAATTCTGATTATATTTGTCGCAGAGGGGGATCAGACATTTTAATCGGACCCTTTCATCTATCACAACGGAAGAGATTGGAATTATTTTCGCCGCCGTGGCTCCCAATTGTATCGCGTCATTTTGAAGTTGTTTCAGAAGGTCTTTCATAGTTCTAAAGGTTTAATCTTCAATCCAAAATCTGCAATCCGCAATCCGAAATAATTACTCATTAATCCTTAATCCCCAACCCCCAACCCTTAATCCCCTTTTTACTTCTTTTAAAATGTTGTCCATGACAGGACCGGCCTGTCCATGAATGACGATATCCGCCATATCATCGTAAGGAGTCGGGTCACGGTTGATGATCACCAATTTTGCTCGGTTTCGTTTTGCCACTAAGGGCATCGAGGCTGCAGGTTGTACAACTAAGGACGAACCGATGACGATAAAGAGATCGCAGAGGGAGGACCGATGATAGGCCTCTTCCGTTTCCTTCTCCGGCATGGATTGGCCGAAGGAGATCGTAGCGGGCTTGAGAGGCCCGCCACAGTCATCGCAGTTAGGAGCCTTCACTCCCTTTTTTAACCGTCCCTGGATCTCATCTCGGTCATATCTTTTCTTACAGCTCAAGCAGGTAACGTACGTTGCTGTCCCATGAAGCTGAATCACCATTTCTTCTGAATTCCCAGCTTTGAAATGAAGGCCGTCAATGTTTTGAGTGATCACGCAGTCAAGTTTCCCAAGCCTCTCCATCTCCGCGATGGCAAGGTGGGCCAAATTGGGTTGGGCCTTTTTCATGGGCTCATACATCTCTGTCACCATCTGCCAGTATTTTTCCCGAGAAGCTTCACTCGCAAGGAAGTTCTGAAAGTAGAAGTCTTCCGGATTATATCGATCCCACACCCCTCCGGGACTGCGAAAGTCCGGAATTCCCGATTCTGTGCTGAGACCCGCACCCGTAAAGACCACCGCTCTCTTGGAATTCATGATCCACTGGGCAATTTGTTCGAGTTGCTGCTTCATTTAATCCTCCCTCTTCGGAAATCGCAGTCGAAAATGTCAAATGTCACAGTTCAAAAGCCAAATCAAATCCAAAGTCCAAATGTCAGAATTCGGTTTTGAAATTTGACATTCATTTGGCATTTGAATTTTGAAATTTGGAATTTAAAAAATTTCATCATTCGGATTCAGAATTTTGTATATCACATGCCCAACCTCTCTTGCAAGGGAGAGATTGCATATGATAAAATTCTAAACATGAGGTGTAATTTAATTAAACAGGGATATCCACAGGGCAACTGTTTTGTAGAGGTTGGAGGAGATAAGTCTCTTGCCTGCGAAGCCACCCTCAAAAAGACAGAAGACGGACTCCTTAGGCTGATCTCTGCCGTTCACCTCTCCCGCCCCGAAAACTATCTCTCCATCTATCAATCGGGTTGTAACTTTTCGTGCCGGAAATGTCACTCCTGGACCTTCACAAAGATTGCGAAGGGAGATTGGTGGTCGCCTGTTGACGTGTTGAAAGCTTGCAAAGAGTATGAAAGGGGAGTGACCCTTCGAGAGCCTCGGAGCAAAGCCACTGCCTTTCATGCCCATGATTCATGTCGTTGTTGTGGGGCCTGCGTGATGAATGGAAAACGATCTTTGCTCTGCCCCAAGGCGATCCAGAAGAAAGATATTCTCTTGAGCCCTCAGGGGTGGGGGCCCGCTCGCAATATCGTGGCCTTCACGGGGGGGGATCTCACCTGCTGCCCAGAGTACTACATGCAATGTGCGCGACTCATCAAGGAGGAGACAGACCTCTGGGTACTGATCGAGACCAATGGCTACGGCCTCACGCCCCAGAACCTTGATGCATTGAAAGAGGCAGGAGTTGATTCCTTCTGGCTTGATATCAAGGCCTATGATGGGACAGACCACAAATGGCTGACTGGCTGTTTCAATCGAAACATTATCAAGCTTCCTGAAGAGATCGTCAAGAGGGGTTTTGTCTTGGAGGTCCTTTCCCTCTATATTCCAAATCTGGTGGAGACACCTCAGCTCAAGAAGATCGCCCAATTGATTTTTGATGTGGATCCGGGAATTCCCTTTACGATTTCGGCCTTTTTTCCCGAATATCAAATGAAGCGATATAAGAGTCCGAAGGTTTCTGAGATGGTGGCTGCCTACCTCGAGGTAAAGGCTGTGGGGCTGAGGAATGTCAGACTCGGTAACACCGGCATTTTTGCTTCATCGGAGCAGGATTATCATCTTCTGAAAGAAAAGGTCGGGGTGGGGAACTACTAAGAAAGAAATTTCAAATTGACAGTCCAATTACCTCCACGACATTAGGGGTGGGGGAGGGGCGGAGATGGAAAAGATTAGGAACTATATCAATGGAAAATGGGTTGATTCTAAATCTGGAGAGACCTTTCGATCGATCAATCCGGCCGATAAAGATAGGGTAATCGGTATTGTTGCGAAATCAAATAGAGAGGATGTGGACGAGGCGGTCAAAGCAGCACGGGAAGCCTATGAGAGGTGGCGGCTAACGCCAGCCCCACGGCGGGGTGAAATCTTATTCAAGGCTGCAGAAGTTCTCTTAAAGGGTAAGGAGGCCCTGGGAAGGTTGGAAACCCGGGAGATGGGTAAGATCCTCCCAGAAGGATTGGGTGATGTTCAGGAGGCCATTGACATGGGTTACTATATGGCCGGAGAGGGAAGGAGGCTTTCTGGGGAGACCGTTCCATCTGAACTCCCCGACAAGGATATGAAGTCGATTCGGGTTCCAATTGGCGTCTTCGGCCTGATCACCCCGTGGAATTTTCCGATTGCCATCCCTGCCTGGAAGATTTTTCCGGCCCTCATCTGCGGGAATACCGTGGTTTTCAAACCGGCCAGTGATACCTCTGTCTGCGCGGCAAAATTTGTGGAGGCCTTGGCAGAGGCGGGTTTGCCCAAAGGGGTCTTGAATCTTGTTCATGGGCCAGGGGGGGAGGTGGGAGAATATCTGGTGGGCCATCCAGGAGTGGACGCCGTCTCGTTTACAGGTTCCTTCGACACGGGAAAGCGTCTCGAGGGGATGTGTGGGGCAATCCATCGGATGATTGTTACCGAAATGGGGGGGAAGAATGCGATCATCGTGATGGAGGATGCCAATCTCGATCTGGCGATCGAAGGGGCCATCTGGGGTGGTTTTGGTACAACCGGGCAACGATGCACGGCCGCCAGCCGGATCATCCTCCACAAAAAAATTTACCGAATCTTCACGGAGAAGTTCAGGGCCGCTGCATCCCGTCTCAGGCTGGGCGATGGGCTCAAAAGAGGGATCGATATGGGCCCTGTGATCAATGAATCCCAGTTCAAGAAGATCCTCAACTATATCGATATTGGAAAGAAGGAGGGGGCAAAACTCATTTTGGGAGGAATGGCCTATCAGAAGGGAAATTGTTCCAAAGGATATTTCGTTGAGCCCACCATTTTTGGCGAAGTGACCCCTGAGATGCGTATCGCCCAGGAGGAGATTTTTGGGCCAGTGGTCTCCCTGATCAAGGCAGACGATCTTGAGGAGGCCATTCGAATCGTCAACCGAACCCCTTATGGACTTTCCTCTGCGATCTATACTCAGGATGTTAATTCTTCTGCCGTTGCGGAGAGGGATCTCGAAACAGGAATCGTTTACATCAATGCCTCCACCATCGGAGCAGAGATTCACTTACCTTTTGGTGGGATCAAACATTCGGGTTACGGGAGGAAGGAGGCGGGTGGTCGAGGGGGTGCCCTCGACACTTACAGTCGATGGAAGGTGATTTATCGGGATTTCAGCGGCAAGCTTCAGAAGGCTCAGATTGACAAGTAGATGTCATTTTTAATTGTAATGGTATCAATCTCCCTCTACCTCCCTGAAGGTGAAGAAATTGCTTTCGTCAACCTTTGTCCCGAAAGGACGAGTGGATTTCCAAAACTTTAGAATGCGCTCGTTGAGGCTGAGGGTCACCGGCACGGCAATAAAGATCTGTGCTTAGGCGAGCTTACGGCACAGTGCTTCAATTTCCAAAGGTTGCGCTCTAAAGCTTCTCCAATCCACCCGCCCTTCCGTTTGAACCATGTGCTCGATTTTTTCACACCTTCCCTTTTTCTAAGGGGGATTTTCTTTTCCCTCCTTAGTAAAGAGGGGGGCGGGGGAGACTTGAGACCTTTATTTTATTGATTCTTCTTTAGAGTTGTGATAATGGAAACCTAAGTCAGATGTTTGTGAAGGGGATCTCGTGGAGAAAAAAGTTCTCATTGTGGATGATGAGGAAAGGGTCGTTCAATCGATTGCAGGGGTTCTGGAGGACGAGGGCCTCCGGGTTGCCACGGCAAGGAGTGGGGAAGAGGCGATTGGAACCTTTCAGCAGGAAGAACCGGATGTCACCCTCCTCGATATCTGGATGCCGGGGATGGATGGCATCGAGGTATTGAAACGGCTCAAATGGATTGCCCCGGATTGTCTGGTGATTATGATCTCCGGTCATGCGACCATCTCGACTGCCATGACTGCGGTGAAATTGGGCGCTTTCGATTTCATTGAAAAACCCCTCTCCCTCGATCTCCTCCTCATGACGATTCGCCGAGCTCTCGAACGTCAGAAAGAGTTGTTGGCGGTTCAGCGATCGGAAGACATTGTTTCTGAAGATTCTCCCTTAATGGGGAATACAATTCCTTTGAAGGAATTGATAAGTCCTCCTCTTTATTCCGTACGGGAAACCCTTCCCCGATCCAGAAGGACTTCAAAAAGGAAAGAGACCTCCTTATTGCCTCAACGAACTCTCAAGCGAAGCATGGTCCTTTACGGAACAGGACTTCATTCCGGAATGAAGACCGGACTCCTTCTTCAACCCCTTCCTCCGCACAGCGGAATTCTTTTTGGAAATATCTCATCGGATGAGGTGGTCCCTGCCCATCTCGACTATGTCCAAACCACGGAATTTGCCACTTCCCTCAAGAAGGGGAGAGCGATTGCGAAGACGGTCGAGCACTTCATGGCGGTACTTCACGCTTATCACATCACCAATCTCATGGTGAAGATGATTGAGGAAATTCCGATTATGGATGGGTCCGCTCTGGAGTTTTGCAAGATCGTCGAGGAGGCGGGGATTGAGGAGCAGGAGGAGAGGGTGGATGAGCTGATCATCGATCGGCGGTTTGAAGTGGTCCAGCGGAATAAGTCCTTGATTGTGGAGCCCTCAGAGGTCTTTTCTGTTCGCTACTTTTTGGATTACCCGTCCCCCATCGGCCAGCAGACTCTGGACTTCGTCTTGGAGAGTGAAGAGGCTTTCAGGGACCAGATCGCTCCGGCGAGGACATTTGGTTTTCTCAAGGATGTGGAGATGCTCGAACGGATGGGAATGGGAGAGGGTGCGCGAGTCCACAACTTCATTTTGGTTGACGATGAGAAGGTCGTCAACACTGAGCTCCGATTCCCCGATGAATTTGTCCGGCATAAGATTCTGGACCTCATTGGTGATTTTTATCTCCTCAATCGTCCGGTTCGAGGGAAGGTGACAGCCCACCTGACCGGCCACACGGAAAACATTTCTCTTCTGAAAAAGATTCAGGAAGCAACGAGGGAGAGAGAGCGATAAACCCTGTTAGAAAAGTTGAGGGAGCTTCATTCTTCTCTTAGGCGGTCATTTAAAAAATCATCTTAATACCCCGTCTCATCGCCGAGACATTCTAACGGGGTAAAGGATGGCCATCCATTTTCTGGAGGGAGAAATGGCACAAGAAGAATCCCACCCCCCGATTAAAGAGTTCTTAGATATGCTGGCAGACCTGCTGACCGAAAGGTATTTTGAGCGGATGGGCGAGCGGATGAAGAAGATTCCCGAACTCCGGAGATTAATCACCGCTAAAGAAGCCGGCCAATACTTAAGCCTTTCGACCGATACCATCTATCGGATGGCCTCGCTAAAAAAACTTCCTTACCTCAAGATCGGGGATCGCGTCCTTTTCGACGTAAAGGCTCTCGACCACTGGATTGAGAAGCATATGATTAAAGAAAAAGAGTGGAAGCGGGAGGAACTGCAGGTCGGGATCGAAAAGGAGAAGGCGAATGCGAAATTTTCTAAAGAATCCGACCTCCTTGGCCTATTGAAGAGAAGAGGAAAGGATTAAGTCAAGGCGGATTTTCCCTCCCTTCAGTCTCTATTAATGGATTCCTTTTTCCTTCCTATTACCACTCACCCTTCTCCTTTGCCCCTGTCTGCAGCCACAGGGGAAATGGACGGGGCGAGAAGGCTGAAGGATGGGGCTGGAAAACAGCTAAAGATCCGTGCTAAAGCTATCAAGAAAGTACGAGGGTATAAAGGGGGAAGTTTCCGATGGAAGTGAAAGAGAAGACGGACTATTTTCAGTTGGAAGCACTGCTGACGGATGAGGAGAGGTTTTTGAGAGACAAAGTTCGAAAATTTGTAGATGAAGAGTGTATGCCTCTTATCGCAGATTACTTCGAAAAAGGCACCTTTCCCATGCAACTCATTCCACGGATGGCCGAAGTGGGCCTCTTCGGCCTCCATGTAGAAGGATATGGTTGTACAAAAGCAAACGAGACAATTTATGGTTTGATCTGTCAGGAACTGGGGAGGTGTGATACTGGTCTTCGAGCCATGTTTTCTGTTCAGAATTCTTTGGTGATGTATCCTATATCCACCTTTGGTTCCGAGGAGCAGAGAAAGAAATGGCTTCCGCAAATGGCTCGCGGTGAGGTGATTGGATGCTTTGGACTCTCCGAACCCGATTTTGGATCAGACCCCTCTGGGATGATCACCCGTGCAGAGAAACATAAGGACGGTTACATTCTTAATGGAACCAAGATGTGGATCACGAATGGCTCCATCGCACACGTCGCATTGGTTTGGGCCAAAACCGATGGGGAGATTCGAGGCTTTTTGGTGGAAGCCGGAACCCCAGGTTTCGGATCAAGACTGATCCAGAGGAAATTTTCCTATCGAACTTCCCCAACTTCCCTCCTCATCTTCAGAGATTGTCTGATTCCTGAGGAAAATCTCCTTCCGCGGGCGCAGGGCTTGAAGTCGGTTTTGAACTGTCTTAACTATGCCCGTTACGGAGTGGCTTGTGGGGCTTTAGGGTCTGCCATCGCGTGTTATCAATCGGCCAAGGCCTTTGCCCAGAAAAGGGAGGTCTTTCAAAAACCGATTGCCTCCTATCAGCTTGTTCAGGAGAGGCTGGTCCGAATGGTCGTGGAGATCACGAAGGCACAGTTGCTCGCCTATCATCTTGGAAGATTAATGGATCAGAATAGGGCAAGACATACTCAGATCTCAATGGCCAAACTGAACAATGTACGGGAAGCCATGAAGATCGCCCGAATAGCCCGGGATATCCTTGGGGCCAGGGGGATCCTGGCTGATCACCATGTCATCCGACACCTCTGCGATCTCGAGGCCGTCAGCACCTTGGAGGGGACGGAAAATATTCACACGTTGATCATCGGGCAGGATCTCACCGGAATTTCAGCATTCCATTAAGTTCTCCATTTCAACCATCCCAGTTCTTTTGATTTTTCGGGGGCTGGGATCGTTTCTTACATGAAAAAATGTTTTATTGACAGATTTCAAAAGATTTATTATTATGGATACCAATATTTTGTATACAAATTTATAGAAGCATGACAGATGTCTAAACAAATCAATCAGGATATTGTGATTTCGGAAATCATGCAGTCTCTTCGAAGGATCATTAAGGCCATTCAAGACTATTCTCAAGAGGTTTCGAACAAATTCGGGATCACCGGTCCACAACTTTGGGCCCTTAAAACCCTCTCCCAGAGTGGAGAGCTATCCCTGGGGGAGTTAAGTGAAAGGATGTATTTACACCCCAGCACGATCACAGGGGTTGTGGATCGGTTGGAGAAGAAAGGGTATGTGGTAAGAGGTCGAGGTGAAGAGGACAGGAGGGTTATCAAGGTCCAACTGACTGCAGAGGGAAAGAGGTTAGTGAGAAAGACGCCCAATCCTGTTCAGGGGAAGATGATCTATGGATTGAGAGGGTTGAGAAGGGAAAAACTGAATCTGATCTGTGACTCCGTCCAAAAATTGGTCGAAATCATGGAAGCCCAAAACGTCAAGGTCACTTTCTTTTTTGATGAAGAATAGATCAGGGGAATAGACATGATCAATGCCAGTGGCTTCTATCAAGAACCATTAGCCCAATCGAAAGGAGGTGGGTCGAGCGTAACCGGATCACGGCGATTTGAATAGAGAAAAATATCCAAAACAATTTTCAAAGGAGGTTCATCATGGTTAAGAAAAGCATCCGTCTTTTACCTTTAATTCTTATCCTCTGTCTTGGACTCATCATGATGGGGTGTCCGAAGAAAACAGTAGTTAAGGAAGAGCCATCTGTCGCCAAGTCTGAAGAGGCAAGAAGGCTGGAAGCCGAACGAGCAGAAAAGGAAGCGAAGGAAGCGAAAGAAAAGGAATTGGCAAAGATTAAGGAGGAAGAGGCCAAGAAGGCGCAGGAGAAAGAATTCGAGAAGAGTTTGGTGGCTAAGAAAACCCCTGGCATTGAGGGGGAGGTCTTTGAAAGCAGCTTGCTGAAAGATATTCATTTCGATTTTGATAAATATGACATTCGTCCTGGAGATGCGGAAATCTTGAAGCAAAATGCAGCGCTGTTGATAAGATACCCCAATATCAAAGTCCAGGTTGAGGGCCATTGTGACGAAAGAGGAACGGTGGAATATAACCTCGCCCTCGGAGAGAGGCGAGCGAATAGTGCAAAGAAGCATCTCATCTCCCTCGGCATTGCTGCCGATCGCATCTCCGCCATTAGTTATGGAAAAGAGAGGCCTTTAGACCCTGGTCATAATGAGGAAGCATGGGCTAAAAACCGAAGGGCCCACGTCGTCGTTTTATCCAAGTAAAAGGTAATGGTGTTCTATAACTGTAATAAAAAATCCTTGACATTCGAAAGATAACTGATTAGAATTTTTTCAAAAAAAGAGATTTGCCGGGTCCAGAAATATTTTGATATTTCTGGAGGTTAAAAGGCTGGATAGTCGGGCCGCTATCCGAAAATAAAATTTCGGGTAGCGGCTTTTTTTTTATTGGCGTGAAGGGGTGGGGCTATATTTTTCACACTTGAGGAAATGTGTAAAAATCGGAAAATTTATAGAAAGGAGATGGTTTAAATGGGTCAGGATGAAAAGATAAAAGGGGCTCAAGAAATATTAGATTGGGCGGTAATCCATTTAAATGTGGGTATTAAGTGTAAAGTGATGGATTACAAACATGGAAGCTATCGGGTTCAAGTTCTTAAAGGGGATAGATTAGTCATGCCAATCCAAATTGCCGAAGAGAATGTGAGAGAAAGTAACCCCAAGGAAAATGTTATTCCCGATAAGCTTAAAACTTTATTAAAAAATTTAGAAAATTATTAATCAATCGCTTTGATTTGTCTAAATAGGTTTCCCGTCCCCAGGATGAAAGGTGACTTTTCCAGGAGGAGGAGCAAACGCGTTCTTTTACCTTATGCGTTCTTTTGATTTTTTGGATTGGGGATTGTTTCTTACTTGACAGGGAGAGGAATATGGATTTAAAATAAATTTAACGGAAGGAGGTGAGGTCGATGAGATGGATGTTTCCCCATGCAACCCATTGTTCGACCTGCGGCTCGATACGCAGGTCCTGAGCAAGACGGTAAACTGCTCATCAAACGGTAGAAGAAGAAATTTATCTCTCATTTAAGACTTAAAAGGCCGGTGAGTTTTTCACCGGCCTTTTCTTTCTACCTTCCTTACTGCCTCAATTCTCAAAAGAGGGCCCTATTGGGAAACCTCCTCACCGATCGAATTTCCTTCAATAGGCAATGATCCAATGAAAAAACGGCCTCCTTAAAAGGGGACGGCGTGAATTGCTATTTCAAGAAATCCTGCCTGATGGGACTGAAGGTGTCGACTAATCGTACATGCTCACTCAATAACTGCACAGAGTGTGGCAAGTTAGGTGGCACCGTGAATAGATCCCCTGGTCCAAGCCGTGTCGGCTCGTTGTTCAGGAAAATATTGATTTCCCCTGAGACCACATAGGACACTTGTTCATGGGGGTGAGAATGGGGTGGGTCTGGAACCGATGTAGGCCCGTCCTGAAAATCCATGACCACCATCATCAGTTTTTCGGTATAAGCAAGATATCGCGTTCGTCTTGGTGCGATGACTTCCGGCGTTAGTTCAGATCTTTTTACTGTCGCCATTTGGATTTCCTTTCTTCAATGATACCATGCCCCGAACTCTCTTTAAATCATTGTTCAGGGGACTGGCGACGGAAAAAACCCAAGAGGTCTCGAACCGTATATCCGATCATAATAACCCCGGAGACCGGAATGGACATGTACCACAGCGTTTTTGGATATTCGAAAATTGGGGATCGATCTGTGGCCTGAATCGCCAGTAGCGCTCCTTCATAGGTGAAGATCAGGAGAAATGCCAACGCAAGCAACTGGATCACGATGCCCAGGACGTGCCCCGTCCGGGTTCCGGCGATCATGTTGGGGATGAGATCCACGACAAAATGCTTCCTTTGACGGCATAACTCCGCCGCGCCACTGAAAACCATCCAAGCGAACAACAGTTCCACGATCTCGTCCGACCATCCCATGGGAAAGATCGGGAGGAATCTGAAAAGTACGATGGCAGTGACGATGATCCATAGGCTTGCTATACAAAAGGAACTCCCCCACCGCAACGCGATTCCCACTATCCCATCCACCTTACCGAAATAATTCTGTTTCATCTCCATCCTTCGTTCATCTTGCAACGCCCATCAACAGGTTGGGTACAAAAGTTGTAATAACGGGTACATACGTGACCAGAAACAATACGAACGTCAGAGCCACCATATGCCATCTGAGTTCATAGGCCAGTTCCATGACGGGGATTTTTCCGATGCTCGCCATGGTGTATAAAACCATGCCGACAGGAGGGGTCAACAGGCCGATCATCGAGTTAAGGGTGATGATCAATCCGAAATGAACGGGATCGACGCCGAGTTGGGTTACGACCGGCATGAAGATCGGGACCGTCAGAAGGATGATGGCGATTCCTTCCATGAAACAGCCCAGTATGAGCAGAATGGTGTTGATAACCAGCAAGACCACCCATGTCTTACTGCTTAGGGACAGGAGCCCATGAATGACCGCCTGGGGGACCTTCTGGTGAATGAGAAGCCATCCGAAGATGCCGGCCGCCGAGATAATGAACAGGACGCGGATCGAAGACTCAAGCGTTTCCCACAAGATGCGTGGAAGATCCTTTACTTTGACCTCTTTATATATAAACATAGTTAAGATGAGGGCATAGACCGCGGCGCCGATCGACGCCTCGGTCGGCGTGAAAATTCCGCTGACCATCCCGCCGATAATGATGACCGGCGTCAGTATGGCGCTTGAGGCCCCCCAGGTGGTTTTCAGAAGTTCCATCAAGGTGGCCTTCTTCTCTTTCGGGTAGTTTCTCATTTTGGCATAGATGTAGACAATGATCATCAGAACGCCGCCCATCAGAAAGCCGGGGAAAAAGCCGCCCAGAAAAAGCCGGCCCACCGACGTTCCGGTGATGCTGCCGTAGATGACCAGAGGGATGCTGGGAGGGATGACCGGCCCGATGGTTGAGGCAGAGGCGATGATCGCGGCGCAGAAACTTCGATCGAAGCCCTTCTTGGTCATTCCTTCCGTTCCGACCGTTCCGATGGCCGCCGCCTCGGCGACGGCCGCCCCTGTCATGCCCGCAAAGATCATTGCGCTGACCACGACGACATGGCCGAGGCCTCCCGTTAAGTGCCCTACTAAGTTCTGGGCAAATCGAAACAACCGTTGCGTGATGCCGCCGGCATTCATCAGGTTGCCCGTCAGGATGAAAAAGGGGATGGCGAGGAGGGTAAAACTTGTTGTGCTGGAGTACATCCTCGCAGGGATCATGCACAAAACGCTTGGTTCCCCAAGCACGACAAAAAAGATCACTGCTGTCAAACCCATGGCATAGGCGATTGGGAGCCCAATCATAATCAGCAATATCAACACTCCAAAGATGGCAGCAGTCATCATGGCTTTCCCTTCCCAAACCTCATATTGTTATCTTATTGATTAATCCCCCCACCCCCCTTTGGCAAAGGGGGGGTGGGGGGATTTGTAAATTGTTCCCTATGAAATATTGTTCTTACTTCTTTCTCGCAGCCTCCACATAGGTCATGAATTTCTTTACGTTGTCTTCACCTGCATACTTTCCGATCCTTTCATATGCCGGCCCCATGGCAGCACGGAAAGGTGCAAGATTAGGCCGTGTCACATTCACTCCGGCCTTCTCCATTTTGGAGATCTGATCTGCCTCTTCAGCAACGATCGCTTTTCGCATATAGGCACCTGCGGATTTGCTCTCTTCTCTGAAGATCTTCTGCTGTTCTGGTGTTAGTTTGGCCCAGGTCTTTGTGCTGACCACATGGACCATGCAGTTATAAACATGTTGTGTGAGGGCTAAATACTTCTGAACCTCATAGAATTTGTTGTGATAGATGACAGCGATAGGATTCTCCTGTGCGTCCACCACATTCTGTGCAAGGGCCATATAAACTTCAGGGAATGCAATCTTT